>NZ_BMMK01000036.1 GCF_014645795.1 Longimycelium tulufanense
GATCGTCCACGAGTGGAGATCATCTACCCCACCTCAACGATCTACCAAGTGAGACACGCTCTTAGCTAGGGACTCAATCTCGTCGATAAACCCGATGTTGACGGACTGTTGACTCGGCAATCCTGCCAGTTCCTTCTCATACTGTTCGAGGCGGTCATTACTCGCTTGATAGCGACGCCGGAAACGAGCTTCACCCCGCTGCCCCTTGAACAGCCCATTTAGCTTTTCGTCTTCCAGACGCTCTAGAAACCTCTCCTCCTCTTGAATTAACCCCTCAAGCTCTGCCCTTCGCGCCGCAGCATCTGGTTCTGCTTGATCGGCCCAACGTTGAGCAATCGCCAGGAGCGACGGGTCATCAGGTTCAAGAGCACCGATCCGGCTTAGCACGGCGGCGGCAACAAGGTCTTCCGCGTTGTGGGCATACATAAGAACACCCGGGCATCGTCCACCCATGCTTCGCCGCTTGCACCGGTAGCGGGGGACAGGGGAGCCGTTGCGCGAAAACGTGGTGTCGTACTCCATTCGACTCCCACATTCACCGCAGTACAGGAAGTCAGCCAAGAGTCCTCTAATAGGGCGCTTGGTATCCTTGGACCTGCCTCCCGGAATCGCTGCGCGAGTCCAGTGAACTGGAACAGGATGACCGAACATGGCACGCAGTTGCGAATAATCCGCAAACGAAAGTATTTCGGGTCCTACCCGGACCATCTCTCCAGTCTCCGCGTGCCGGTAAATCTCACCTTTGTGGGGCAGATAGCCTGCCATGGTCGGCGAGGTGAGCAACCGCCGTATAACCGGCCACGACCATGAATTGGGACTCTTCATTGGCTTTTCTCGAAGTTTCTGGACCTTCAACGGCTCCCCCTTGGATTCAAGCTGCTTAATTCTCTCCTTCCTGCTTGCCCATCTCGGAGAGTCGTACCCTTGAAGGTTGAGCCACCTTGCAACAGAGCGTAGCGTTTCACCGTCGAGCACCCTCGCAGCAATAACCCTGATGGTTTCCGCTTCCTCCGGATGTAGCTCCAGTTTCCGCTCCGGCGTCACACGAAACCCGTAGGGACGGTGCCCCATCCACCGACCGGCATCACGTTCATTACGACGTAGATCCCCAACTCGATCTGCCGTGTTCTTGGACTCCTTGTGCGCTTGATGGGCCGCGATTGTCAGCTGTAGCTCCCAGCCCTCATTCGCGGAATCGATACCGTCCATGATGGAAATGAAGCGACAGCCGGTCATGTATACAATACGGATAATCTCCGCTGCCTGCGGAATTCCCTGCCGTGTCGCCCGATCAACCTTGAATACGATCAGGACATCGGCACGACCGTCCCGCAGCGCGTCAAGGGCCGCATCGAAGCCCGGACGCTTGACATACTCGTGGTACCCCGACTTGTCCTCGTCCTTGTAGACCTCGACAACCTTCGCGTCGACGTCCTCAGCCTTGCGGCACCCGGCCTTCTCCTGCCGGGGGATGGAGGTTGAGGTGTCGGTGAGGTCAGAGATGCGGAGGTACAACACCGCGCGAAGCACGCGCTTCGCTGGCTGCCGTCTTGACATGCTTCCTCTCGTCCTGCCCGTGACCAGCGTGGTCACCCTACGGGGTGAAGAGATGTCTCACGAGCTTTTTTGGGTTCACGAGATCGCGCACCACTTCGGGATCGACGACGAGCGGCTCCACGAGCTGGGTTGGGGCTGACGGTCGGCCGCAGTTGCGGAAGGTATTGGTGCGTTGGCCTGGCGCCGGCCACGGTGCTTCCCGGGCGAATCGCCATGGCAGTCGGCATTCGGCAGGCTCCGGGAAGAAGCTGTCGAAATGCTGGCGAACAACTTGGATAACGCGAAGTGGTGCCCGCCGGGCGCGGGGACTCCGGTGCAGCGATGCCGGTTCAGGGATGCGGGAAGGGACTCTGGTTGAGCGGCTCCCGATCAAAGACTCCGAGTCCACGCGCTCCGAGTTCGTCCGAGTTCAGGCGCTGTGGCCCGCGCGCACGTCCTCGAGCCACTTCGCCGCCGCCGCGAAATCCGTATCCGCGTTGGTCGGCAACACCGTGTTCGGCACCTTGTCCGCACGCGGGAACGAGCCCAGGAACCGGACCTCTGTGCACCGCCGCCGAAGCGCCGCCAATGTCGCCCCGACGCGCGCATCGGCCACATGCCCCTCGAAGTCCACGAAGAACCGGTACTCGCCGAGCCGGTTGCGGGTTGGGCGCGACTCGATGCGCGTCATGTTGATCCCGTGCGCCGCCAGCTCGGTCAATACCTCGGAGAGCGCACCGATGCGATCCGCCGTTACCGCGGCAAGGGCGGTCCGGTCCGCCCCGGTCCGCTCCGGCAGCGTCCCGGGGCGCCGCACGAGCAGGAATCGCGTGACCGCGTCCCGGACATCGGCGATGTTGGAGGCGAGCACGTCCAGCGGGTACCGCTCGGCCGCCGGTGGAGCCGCCACCGCGGCATCGAACTCGCCCCGTCCCACCCCGACCGCCGCTGCCGCGGTCGAGGACGCCGGCAGCACCGTGGCCCCCGGCAGGTGCTCCGACAACCAGTTGCGTACCTGCGCGGCGGCGTGCGGGTGGGTCGCCACGGTCCGCACGTCGGCGGCTGTGGTCCCGGGCCGCACGAGCACGGTGAACCGGATCGGCAACACGGTCTCGGCCACCGCGACCAGAGGCTCGCCCGACACCAGGGCGTCCAGCGTGGCTGCCACCGATCCCTCGACCGAATTCTCCACCGGCACGCAGGCCGCCTCGACCTCACCGGCGCGCACCGCGTCGAGCGCGGTGCCGATGGTTTCCAGTGGCACCAGCGCGCTGTCCGGCGGAATTGGGCCCGCATCAGTGCAGAACGAGCGCGTCGCCTGCTCGGTGAACGTTCCCTCTGGGCCGAAGTATCCGATGCGCGGCACGGGCCAAGCCTAGAACAGCCGGCCCCGGGTGCCGGTCGCCCTCGCGATGCGGGAACGGGCTGCCGCACGGGATAAGAGCGTCAGCCTAGGCTGCGGCCCGCTCCCCGGTGGGGTATGCCTCCCCATTACGGGCCGTGTCAGTTCCTGCAATGCTGTTCGGCGTGACCGCCGATTCGGAGGGCCCGACGAACGGAGCGGTACTGGCACCGCAGCTCGTGTTGTGCGCCGTGGAGGCGCCCTTGGCCGAGGTATGGCGGGAGGTGGCCGACGACCGCCCGCGCATCACCGTGCATCCCGGCTCGGTGTTCGACCTCGACGTGGACGCCGTGGTGAGCCCGGCCAACTCCTACGGCTGGATGCGGGGCGGCATCGACGCCCTGTATGCCCGGGCGTTTCCCCACGTCGAGCAGAACGTCCGGAGCGCGGTGCTCGCCCTGCACGGCGGCGAGCTGCCGGTGGGCGAGGCGCTGGTGGTGCCGACCGGTGTCCCGGCACCCGCCTGGTTGATCAGCGCGCCGACCATGCGCACGCCCGGTGAGCGGCTGCCCGGCGACACCGTGCACCCCTACCTCGCCGCCCGCGCGGTTTTCCGGCTGTGGCGTGACGGCCGGATGGAGGACGGCACGCCGGTGTGGCGCGCGGTGCGGGCGATGGCCATGCCCGGGTTGGGCACGGGCGTCGGCGGGGTGGAGCCGAAGACCTGCGCCCGGCAGGTGGCCGCGGCCTGGGACGAGGTCTTTGGGGGAGCGACGACCCGGCCATGACCCTGGCCGGCCGATCTCGGACTCGTGAGGTACCTGCTCGACAGCCACGATCGGTATGTCGCCGATGTGTCGGGCCGGGGCCTCGGTCGAGCACTCGCCGACGGCCTCCGCAGTGGCGCGGCATTGATCATCCCCCGGCGGTCCCACGGAAACGACGAGGGTGGCGTCAGGTGGCGCCACCCTCGTCGTCGGTTGGGCCGTGGTCGGCGCCGCCTGGTCGCCGCCACGGTTGCCCAGTTGTCGGGTTGCTCGGCTCCGGGCCTCCCTGCGCGCCTTGCCGCTACGCAGCGATGCTCGTTTCGCCCGTCACCGAGCGGTGTCGCCGGGGGTGTCCTTCTCCTCGGCGTGGGTGTCCTTCTCCTCGGCGGGGGCGCCCTCGACCGCCGGCTTCTCCGCGCGGCCGGCACCACGGATCTTGATCTTCGCCGGTGACACGGCCGGCCGGGCGATGTCGCGCACCCGGACCCGGAGCAGGCCGCGGTCGTAGTCGGCCTCGACCCGGTCGGCGCTCACATCTTCGGGAAGCGCGAACTCGCGGCGGAACTCACCGGAGCGCAGCTCCCGGACGACCAGGCCGCCCTCGGTGTCCTCGTGCTCCTCGGTCCGGCGGCCGCTGATCACCAGCCGTCCCCCGGCCACCTCCACGTCGACGTCGCGCTCGACGTCGATACCCGGCAGCTCGAGCGTGATCACCACGTCCGAGCCCTCCCGCGCGATGTTGGCGGCGGGCACAAACCCGGTCACCTCGGTCCCGGCGCCGGGGCCGAACGCGCGCCGCACGAGCGAGTCGAACTCCCGGTCCATCTGCCGAACCAGGGAGGTGAAAGGATCCCAGATCGACCGACGAACGAGCGTCATGTCGCATCCCTCCTGTCCGGACGAACCTATGGGTCCTGGCGAGCCTCTTGGCACTCGCCCTACATGAGTGCCAACACTTCGTCCCCTCCCGGTGTTCCCGGCAACGCGGCCGTCCGGGCGTGGTGCGGGTCGTCGTACGGTGTCCTCGTGCGGGTGCGGGTGTTGCTTGTCGACGACCACGAGGTGGTCCGGCGCGGCCTGCGCGACCTGCTCGCCGCCGAGGACGACATCGAGGTGGTCGCCGAGGCGGGCAGCGCCCGGGAAGCGTTGGCCCAGGCCGGGGCGCACCGGCCCGACGTGGCGGTGGTCGACGTCCGGCTGCCGGACGGCGACGGCGTGGCCCTGTGCCGGCAGCTGCGCGACCTCGACCGGCCACCGCACTGCCTGGTGCTGACCGCGTTCGACGACGAGCAGGCGCTGGTCGGCGCGATCCTGGCCGGGGCCGCCGGCTACCTGCTCAAGCAGGTGCGGGGCCAGGACCTGGTGACCGCGGTGCGTGAGGTGGCGGCCGGCCGGTCGCTGCTGGACCCGGTGACCACGGGCCGGGTGCTAGAGCGGATGCGCCGGGAGGCGGCCGGCGGGCCGGACGACGAGCTGGCGGCCCTGACCGACCAGGAACGTCGGGTGCTGGAACTGATCGGCGAGGGCCTGACGAACCGCCAGATCGCGGCGCGGCTGTTCCTGGCCGAGAAGACGGTGAAGAACTACGTGACCTCGGTACTGGCCAAGCTAGGCATGGAACGCCGCACCCAGGCGGCCGCGTGGGTCGCCCGCCGGTTCCGCGATCACGAGCCCCGCTGACCAGGCCCTTCGTCCGCTTTCCAGCATCACGACCAGCCGGCCGGGCGTCCAGGCGATCGTGAAGAAGTCCACTACCTGCGGCCATCTACCGTATGCCGGCACTACAATTAATTAGGGAGCGAAAGTAAATACCGGTGGCCGTGATTGCTGTACCTGGCGCAACGCGGCCCGCCGTTGGGAGGACTTCATGCTGGCATCCGTCGCGTATGCACCCGGGGACCTTCGGGTGGAGCAGGTGCCCGATCCCGTTGTGGTCGAGCCCACGGACGCAGTGGTGCGGGTCGTCCTCACCTGTGTCTGCGGCAGTGATCTATGGGGGTGGCGCGGGATCGCGCCGTTCAGCCCCGGGCGGCGAACCGGGCACGAGTTCCTCGGTGTCGTGGAGCAGGTGGGTCCCGAGGTACGCGATCTGCGTCCCGGGCAACTCGTGGTCGCGCCGTTCGCGTGGTCGGACGGCACCTGCCACTACTGCCGGCGTGGGCTGCAGACCTCGTGCGTGAACGGCGGGGTGTGGGGTGAGGGCACCTCCGACGGCGGGCAGGCCGAGGCCGTGCGGGTGCCCTGCGCCGACGGCACGCTGGTTCCGCTGCCGGAGGGCACGCCGGTGGAGCGCCTGCGCGGTGTCCTCGCCCTCAGTGACGTGTTCCCCACCGGGCACCACGCGGCGAAGATGGCGGGCGTGGCGAAGGACGCCACGGTGGCCGTGGTCGGGGATGGCGCGGTCGGGTTGTGCGGTGTGCTGGCCTCCGCCCGGCTCGGGGCGTCGCGGATCATCGCGATGAGTCGGCACGAGGATCGCGCGGCGGTGGCCAAGCGGTTCGGCGCCACCGACGTGGTGGCCGAGCGCGGGGACGAGGCGATCGCGCGGGTTCGGGAGATCACCGACGGGATCGGCGTGGACTGCGTGCTGGAGTGCGTCGGCACCGACCAGGCCATGGCGACCGCGCTCGGGATCGCGACGGATGGCGGGCAGGTCGGTGCTGTCGGCGTGCCGTACGAGGTGAGCACGATCGACGTGCAACAGATGTTCTCGCGCAACCTTGGTCTGCGGGTTGGGGTCGCGCCGGCGCGCGCCTACATCGAGGAGTTGCTGCCGGACGTGCTGTCCGGTCGGTTCGACCCGGTGCCGGTGTTCGACCACGCCTACCCGCTGGCCGAGGTTCCCCGGGCGTACCGCGACATGTCCGCCCGCACCACGCTGAAGGCCCTGGTCGAGGTCTCCACACCCTGACGAAGTCCCTCCCGGCATGGCCCGCAGGCCGGCGCTGACTGTCAGGTGTCTCGCCTACGGTCCTTTGCATCCAGTTCCTGGGGGAAGGACCAGCGACCATGAGCAGCCTCAGCGGCGAGCGTGCCACGATCCTGCGGATTCTGGCCGAGCAGCGGGACCTCCTGCTGATCACCGTCCGCGGGATCGGCGACGAGGAAGCCACGCAACGCACCACCGTCAGCGACCTCACCCTCGCCGGCATCGTCAAGCACCTCACGGCGTGCGAGCGCACCTGGGCCCACATCGTGACCGAGCGGGACGGCAACCCTCCCGGCTGGCCGGGTTCCGAGGAGCAATACCGCATGGGCGAAGGGGAAACCCTCGCCTCGCTCGTCGCCGACTACACGGCGGCCGCGCGGGAAACCGAGGAAGCCGTCGCCACGCTGACCGATCTCGACCGCGTGATCCAGCTCCCGGCGGCTCCATGGTGGCCCGAGCCGCCGGCCTGGTCGATCCGCTTCATCCTGCTCCATCTCCTGCGGGAGACGGCGCATCACTGCGGCCACGCCGACATAATCCGGGAAGCTCTCGACGGTGCGAACACGACACGCTCGATGACGGGCGAAGCGAGCATCACAACGTAGCGACAAGGCGCGCAGCGAAGCCCGGAGGCGAGCAGTCCAACACTGCAGTGGGCGAGCTGATCAACCCGGCAACGGCACTTCCCACGACACGTTGGTGCCGCTGCGCGGTGAGGAGGTCACCACGCAGCGGCCACCAGCCGCCGTCGCGCGCTCCTCGAGGTGCCGCAGCCCGCGCCGCGTGACCCCCGGCGGGATCCCGCAGCCGTCGTCGGCCACCTGGAGCCGTAGCCCGTGGACATCCCGCACCAGCCGGACCACCACCGACCGCGCCCCGGAGTGCCGGACGACGTTGGACAACGCCTCCCGCAACGCGGCTCGCGCGTGGTCGGCCACCGGCACCGGCACCCCGGCCACGTCCCCGGAGATCTCCAGCGTCGGCCGCACACCGAGCAGCTCACCCGCGGTGTCCACCTCGGCGCGCACCGAGTCGACCAGGTCCGGCGCCTTGACCTGCTCGCCCGGGTCGGCGGAGGTCAGCGCGCGCACCGTCGCCCGCACCTCGGCCATGGTCTGGTCGAGCTGGTCGACGGCCTCAGCCAGCCGTGCGGCGTCGGCGGGATCGAGCTGGCCGCTCAGCCGCCGGCCGAGCAGGTCGAGCTGCACGCCCGCCGCGTACAACCGCTGCACGATCAGATCGTGCAGGTCACGTGCGATCCGGTCACGCTCCTGGTAGACCGCGACCCGCTGCCTCGCGGTCGCCCCCTCGGCGAGCACGATCGCCAGACCCGCCTGCGCGCCGAAGGAGTGCAGCAGGTCCACGGTCACCGGCGTGAACGGCTGCCCGCCACGCCGCCGGTAGACAGCCAAGGCACCCAGCCGCCGCTCACGCGTCCCGAACGGCACCACGACGAACGGCCCGTACCCCCGCAGGGTCGGCGGCACGAACGGCGCCGTCCGGGGGTCGGCGGTAAGATCGTCGACGACGATCGGAACGCCGCTGCGCGCGACTCGTGCGGCGGCTGACCTTCCCGAGAGCACGTTGCCGAGCACGGTCTGTGCGTCGCCCCCGGTCCCGTGCGCGGCTTCGACCGTGAGCCGGCCGTCGTCGTTGCGCACGGTCAGCACGCCTAGATCCGATGCGGTCAGCTCCGCGGCACGCCGAACCACCAGCGGCAACACCGAGTCCGGGTCGTCGCCGGCCAACGCCGCCGTGGTGATCTCCGTCGAGGCGGCGAGTGCGCGGGTGGCTAGGGTCGGGTCCATGGTCCTCATGCCAGGCTAAGTCCTGTCCCCTGCGCGGCGGCCGCACTGACCCGGCCACCAGTGACCTCAACCACGAAATCAGCCGCCTCGGCCTCCTCCGGCCGGTGCGTGATGTGCAGGACAGTTCGGCCGTCCAGAACCCGACGTAGCTCGGCGAGCAACGCGTCCGCGGTCTCCACGTCCAGGTGCGCGGTCGGCTCGTCGAGCAGGACGAGATCGCACTCCCTGGCCCGCAACAACGTCCGGGCGATCGCGAGCCGGTGCGCCTCCCCGCCCGACACGGTGGCTCCACCGGTACCCACCAACTCGTCGAGCCGCTCGGTCCATCCGAAAAGCTGCGCCGCGCGCAAAGCCCACCTCAGGTCGTCGTCACCGGCGCGTGGGTCGCCGAGCCGTAGGTTCTCCCGAATGGTCGTGGACACCAGCATCGGCTCTTGCGGGCACCAGGCGACCCTTCCGGGCAGCTCCGCACGGCCTCGCTCCGGCACCAGGAATCCCAGCAGCAGCGCGAACAAGGTCGACTTCCCGGCACCCGACGGACCCACCACCGCAACGCGCGCCCCGTCCGGCAGATCAAGATCGACACCCCGCAGTGCGGGCTCAACTGCCCCCGGCCACCGCACCTCGACGTCGGCAAGGCGAACCCCGCGGTGTTCCGTCCGCTCGCTCCCGCGCTGTGCGCCTGGCTGGGCACTCAGGGCCGCAACGCGGCCATGCGCAGCCCGCAACGAGCCGGAGAGCTGGGCGGCCAACGGGAGACCGGCCACGGCCTCGACCACGGCGAGCGGGACCAGGGAGAGGAGCGGCGCGAGCACCGGATCGAGTTGCCCGGCCGCCACTGCGGACGCCGCCAGCACGGTGTTGACCAGCGCTGCTCCCCCGGTGGCGGCGACGATCACGGCCGTAGCGGCGCCGGTGCCCACTGCTTGCCGGCGACTACGTGCGGCGAGCTCCGCATCGGCGGACGCCAACTCCGTCCGGCGGACACGGTGCGCCCCGGAAGCGATCAGGTCAGGCGCGGCATCGAGCAACCCGAGTACGCCCGCCGCGACCTTGCGCCGGCCCGCGGCCAGTACCGTGCTCGCTCGGCGCTCGACGGCGAGGGCCACCAGCGGCGCGCCGATCCCGGCGACCAGCAACGCCACGGCCAGGACGAGCCCGGCGGACGGCAACACCCAGGTCTCCAGCACCACGGCGCCGATCGCGAGCACCAGCGCCGTCATCGGTGGCAACAACACCCGCGGCACGAGGTCACGCACCGCGTCGGTGTCGGCAACGAGCCGCTGGAGACCGTCCGCGCGCCGCAGCCGTGCGGTACGAGCGGGGCCGAGCCGAACCAGCGTCTCCCACAGTCCGAGCCGCAGCCGTTCGGCGAGCCGGAACGCGCCGTCGTGCGAGACGAGACGCTCCAGGTATCGCAGAACTCCCTTGGACAGACCGAAAGTGCGGACCGCGACGATGGCGACGGTCAGGGTCAGGATCGGAGGTTGCTGGGAGGCACGTGCGATCAGCCACGCGGCAACGGCCGTCAGGCCGACGCCGGACGCAACAGCCAGCGCACCAAGCCCAGCACCCGCCAGCAATCGCCTGTCCAGCAAGCGGAGCAGCGGAACACGGGCGGGTGTGTCCACTTCGGACACTTCCGGAACCGCCTGCTCGTGCTCCGGCTCAGCAACCGGCGAGGCACTACGATGGCTGGCGAGGATGACAGCGGCACCGGACTCAGCGGCCCGCTGTACAGCAGCCGAAACTCGCCCAGCCGTCGCGGGATCGAGGTGCGCGGTGGGCTCGTCGAGCAACAACAGCTCAGCCCCGTGGCACACGCGCAACAACGCACGCGCGACCGCGACCCGCTGCCGCTCACCGGTGGAAAGCTGGTCCACCCGACGGTCCAGCAGGTGCTCGGCAGCAGCCTCCGCCAGCACGGCGCGAAGTTCCGCCTCGGAGAGCGACGCTCCTCCACTGCGGTCAGTAACGGCCAAGGCCAGCTCGTCCGCGACCGTCCCACCGCTGAACGCGGGGCGCTGCGACACCCAGGCCACCCGGCGACGCCATGCGGTCTTGTCTATTGTGGACAAATCGACACCGTCGAGGGTGACCCGCCCGGAGTCCGGAGCCGCAAAACCGAGAAGCACGGCGAAAGTGGTGGACTTGCCGGCCCCGCTCGGCGAATCCAGCCGTGTCACTTCCCCCGGGCGGGCCACCACCGTGAGCCCGTCCGGCGCGAACCCGCCGCGCCGACGCACCCGCAATGCCTCGATCCGCAGCTCGCGCCAACGCGGTGGCTCGGCGTCACCGCCATCCGGCTCCGGCTCGGCCAGCACCTCCTCGACCCGGCGTACGGCCTCCAGGCCGTCCTCGCTGGCGTGGTGGGCCGCACCCGCGGCACGCAGCGGCTGGTAGCACTCCGGCGCCAGTACCAGCACGAGCAGGCCGGTGGCCAGGTCCAGCTCGCCGCTCACCAGGCGCATCCCGATGCCCACCGCGACCAGCGCGACCGACAGGGTCGCGATCAGCTCCAGCACCAGCGCGGACAGGAACGCGACCCGAAGCGTGCGCATCGTGGCGGTCCGGTGCGCCTCGCCCACCTGGCGCACCGTCCGTGCCTGCGTGGCGGCCCGGCCGAACGCGGCCAGCACCGGCAGCGCGCGTACCAGCTCCAGCAGGTAGCCAGACAGCCGTGCGGTCGCGTCCGCCGCCCGGGCCGCGCGGGCCTCGGTGAACTTGCCCACCAGGATCGCGAAGAGCGGGACCAGCGGGACCGTCACGAGGACGAGCGCCGCGGAAACCCAGTCGATGGCCAGGATCCAGGCGCCGACGAACGGTGGCACGACCGCGGCGGTCACCAGTGCCGGCAGGTAGCGGGTGAAGTAGGCGTCGAGCGCGTCCAGCCCGGTGGTGGCCACCGCGGTCAGGCCGGCCGGCCCCCGATCCGGCCGGTCCGACCGCGAGATCCACTCCGGCCCGAGCGCCAGCGCCCGGTCGAGCAGAGCGGACCGCAGCTCCTCCTTGGCACTGGCCGCCGCCCGCGCCGAGACCGCCTCCGTGGCCCAGCCGAGCACCGCACGGGCCACCACCGCGACGGCCAGCACGGTGACCGGGCCGCGCAGCGCGTCCGTCCCCACGCCGCGCGTCACCACCGCGGCCAGCGCGGTGGCCAGGCCCCACGCCTGGGCGATCAGGGCCGCGCCGGTGAGCCCCGCGAGAACCGCGCCGGCCCCCAACGCGATCCGCGTCGACCGGGACAGTCTCGGCAGGGCACCGAGTGGGCCTCGGGTGGTCACGGCGCGTGCACCGGAGGGATGTGGTGGGTGGCGATGCGCTTGCGGAAGACCCAGTACGTCCACGCCTGGTAGATGAGGACCGCGGGTGCTCCGAAAGCGGCCATCCAGCTCATGACGGTCAGGGTGTACGGGCTCGACGACGCGTTGTGCACGGTCAGCGAGTAGACGGTGTCCAAAGTGGATGGAATGACGTTCGGGTACAGCGCGCCGAACAGGGTCACCATCGAGGCGGCCACCACGACACCGAACGACGCGAACCCCCAGCCTTCCCGGCCCCGCAGCAGGAAACCGACCGCACCCACGGCCGCGAGCAGGGCCAGCACGAGCGGGACCCAGGACCACGCCGATCCCTCCCGCAACTGCACCAGCAGGAGCAGCACGACCAGCGGGGCGAGTGCGACGGGGGCGAGCCGGACCGCGAGGCGCCGGGCACGGTGCCGGATCTCGCCGTCGGTCTTGAGCGCGATGAAGGCCGCACCGTGTACCAGGCTGAACCCGACCACCGCGAGCGCACCGACCAGCGTCTCCCACCGCAGGATCACCAACGGCGAGCCGACCCGGTCACCGAACTCGTTCAGCGGCAGGCCGAGAACGTTCGCACTGAGCACGAGTCCCACCATGAGCGGTGGCACCCAGGAGCCGATCATGATCACGCGGTCCCACACCGAACGCCACCGCGCCGTGTTCACCTTGCCCCGGTACTCGAACGCCACCCCGCGCCCGATCAACGCGAGCAGCAGGAGCAACAGCGGCAGGTAGGCGGTGCTGAACAGGGAGGCGTACCAGCCGGGGAACGCGGCGAACATCGCCCCGGCCGCCACGATCAGCCACACCTCGTTGCCGTCCCACACCGGGCCGATCGTGTTGATCATGACCCGGCGCTCGGTCTCGTCCCGGGCCAGCACCGGCAACAGCATGCCGACGCCGAAGTCGAAGCCCTCCAGGAACAGGTAGCCGAGCCAGAAGAGCGCGATGACGATGAACCAGAAGGTCGCGAGGTCCATTTTTGCGCAGCTCCTCAGTAGGCGAAGGCCAGGACATCTTCGGGTTTCTTCCCGTCCGCCCCGGCCGGTTCCGGCGGCTTGTTCCAGGACGGGAGCACACCGGGGATACCGGCGCGGGCATACCGCCGCAACAGGAAGACCTCCACGCCGGCGAGCACGCCGTACACCAGGGTCAGCGCAACCAGCGAGGTCAACATCTCGCCAACACTCACCCCGGCGGACACGGCCTGCGCGGTGTACATCCACACCCCGTCGACGCCGGTCGGGTTGGGCACCACGACGAAGGGTTGCCGGCCCATCTCCGTGAAGATCCAGCCGAAACTGTTGCCCAGGAACGGTGTCACGATCGACAGGATCCCGAACAACGGGAACCACCTGCCCGGTGGCACTCGGTTCTTCCTGGTGAACCACAGGGCAAGCACGGCCATCCCGGCGGAGATCGCGCCGAACCCGATCATGAGGCGGAAGCCCCAGTAGGTGACGGGCAGCGCGGGGACGTAGTCGATCGGCTTGCCGGCCAGTTCGCCGAGGCGCGGGTCGTCCGGGTAGTTGGCGCCGTACTTGGCCCGGTACTCCTGCACCAGATCCTCGACGCCCTTCACCTCGCTGCTGAAATCGTTCTTGGCCAGAAAGGACAGCAGGGCCGGCACGGTGATGCTCTTGACGCTCTCACAGTCCGCACGGCTCACGTCACCGACGGCGAAGACGGAGAAGCTGGCCGGTTCCTCGGTGTGGCACAGGGCCTCGGCGGCGGCCATCTTCATCGGCTGCTGCTCGAACATCAACTTGCCCTGCAGGTCACCGGAGATCGCCAGGCCGGCGAACGCGACGATGCCCACCCAGCTGCCGAGCTTCAGCGACGCCCGCCACACCCGGCGGTCCGGGTCGTCCTCGGCGCTGTCGCGGTGCTTCTTCCACAGGTGCCACGCGGCGATGCCGACCAGGAACGCACCGGCCACGGCGAAGGAGCCCGCGACCGTGTGCGGGAAGGCGGCCAGCACCGTGTTGTTGGTGAGCACGGCCCAGATCGAGGTCAGCCGCGGCCGGCCGTCGACGAACTCGATGCCGACCGGGTGCTGCATCCAGGAGTTGGCCGCCAGGATGAAGTACGCGGAGGCAATGGTGGCCAGGGAGAACGCCCACGCGCACGCCAGGTGTACGCGCTTGGGCAGCCGGTCCCAGCCGAAGATCCACAGGCCCAGGAAGGTCGACTCGACGAAGAACGCCACCAGCGCCTCCATCGCCAGCGGCGCCCCGAACACGTCGCCGACAAACCGGGAGTAGGCGCTCCAGGCCATGCCGAACTGGAACTCCTGCACGATGCCGGTCACCACGCCCATGGCGAAGTTGACCAGCATCAGCTTGCCCCAGAACTTGGTCATCGCCAGGTACCGCGGGTTACCGGTACGCACCCACGCGGTCTGCATACCGGCGACCAGGATCGACAGGCCGATGGTCAACGGCACCATCAGGAAGTGGTAGACGGTGGTGATCCCGAACTGCCACCGTGCCACGTCGAGGACGTCCACGAGATCAATCTTTCCCCGGAGCCGACATCCGCGCAGGGTACGGCGGTCCCGAAGACCGCGGGACCAAGGTCCCGACCCGCCCAGGACAAGGTGAAACCGCTCACCGCGAGGTGACGGGCGAAGCGAGCATCGCGTCGGCAAGGCGCGCAGCGAAGCCCGGAGCCGAGCAATCCGACACCGCGAGGTGACGGGCGAAGCGAGCATCGCGCCGGCAAGGCGCAGTAAAGCCCCCAGCCGAGCAATCCAACCCTGGGCCGGCGGGGGAACGGGTGCTCTCCCCCGGCGCCGACGGCTGGCCACGGGGCCAAATCGCCCACAGCGACTTGTTACCGACGCCGCAACTTTCCGGTGGCCGGGAAGACGGGCGGGTGTGCCGGAAGTCACCGGACTTCCCGGCCCATGCGCGGGATAGCATCGGCGATTGCCAGAGGGGAGTAGTTCCCGTGACCGCGTCAGCGGTCCGGCGAGGTGATCGACATACTGATCGGCTTCGCGCCGATCCGGTCCCTCACCCAGGAAGCAACTGGGCGAACGAGACCTCCGGCCGGGTAGTAATGCCCGGTCGGGGTCGCCTTTCCCCCCGTCCGGGCCGGACGTGGAGGGACCCCGATGGTTTCCTGGTTGACTGCGCTCGCGGTCGCGTTCGGCGCCGTGTTCTTGCTCGAGCTGCCGGACAAGACGACCGCACTCACACTCGTTCTGACGACGCGCTTCCGGGCGTTGCCCGTGGTCGTCGGCTGCGCGGTCGCGTTTGCCTTGCAGGCCACGATCGCGGTGACCGTCGGCAGTGCGATCACGTTGCTTCCCGAGCGCATGGTGGCGATCACGGTGGCGGTGTTGTTCGCCATCGGTGCGTTTATGCTGCTGCGCGAGGGCTTCGCCAACGGCCATACGGACGCTGCGGGACAGGCGGCCGCCATCCGGCCACAGGCCACGTTCCCGCGTGCCGCGATCACGTCCTTCGGCACGATCTTCGCCGCCGAGTGGGGAGACGCGTCCCAGCTCACCGCGGCGGGCGTGGCCGCCCGGTACGCCGAGCCGCTGGCGGTCGGGCTGGGTTCGTGGTTGGCGCTGGTGAGCGTGACCCTGCTCGCGGTCGCGATCGGCGGCCGGATCCGGGAACGCGTTCCGGCCCACTGGGTGCACCGGGGAGCGGGCTTCGTCTTCGCCGGATTCGCGGCGGCAGCCGCGTTGCAGGCCGCCACGGGGTGATGAGGGGCGACCGCCCGGGCAGCCTGTTCTCGTGGTGCCACCGCCGGAGGTCTCTCCGCCGGTCCGGCAGGGACGGCCGGGACAGGTACCCGAGTACTGGCCCCGAAACGCGGTTCTGTTCGCGGCTGGTGGTCCGGGCCGCTCGCGGTTTCCGTCCACCCGCGACAGGAACCGACGACGCGGCACACAGCCGAGGACAACGTCGATGGTGCGGTGGGCACGGCCGGCACCCTGGTGCCGGCTTGCCGGGCCGCCCCCGCTAGCTGAGGGCGGCCGCAACGGCGGCCGCGGCCGCCACCACCTGTGGCCCGATCTCCTCTGCCTCCAACTGCTCCATCGCGACAACCCCGACGCTGGCCCGCAGCCCGGCCACACCGCGCACCGGTGCCGCCACGCCGTAGGCGCCCGGCTGCAACTCGCTGTGCGTGGTGACCCACTGTGGACGGGTGCCCGGATCGGCCGGCGGCAGGTCGATCGCGCGGCCGGCCGCCCCGCGCGACACCGGATGCCGGCTGCCGACCCGGTAGGCGACGTGGAACGTCGTCCAGCTCGGCTCGACCACGGCCACCGCCTGCGCCTCCCCGCCCTCGGCGACGGTCAGGTGCGCGGTCGCACCGGCCCGTTCGGCCAGGTCACGCAGGATCGGCAGGGCCGCGAACCGCAGCTGCGGCAACACCCGGGCGGCCAGCCGCAGCACGCCCAGGCCCAGCCGCACCCGCGAGCCCTCCCGCCGCACCAGGCCCCGCGCCTGCAGCGGGCCCAGCAGCCGGTACACCGCGGCCCGGCTGGCCCCGATCGCCGCCGCCAGGTCGCTGATGTTGGGCGCCTCGCTGTCGGCGTCGGCCACGGCCTGGAGCAGGGCCAGGCCCCGCTCCAGGGTCAGCGAGCTCTCCTTGCCGACGGGCCGGGGCACCGGCATTCCCGGCGCCCCGTGCCCGGGGTCGCCGGCCCGCGCGCTCGAGGCAACCACCGGCTACTCCTGTTCCCGCGGGGGACCCGCACCCGGCCGGTGGCCGGGCGAACCGGGTAAGACAGCGCTCCGCACGCCTCACCCCTCCTCCGCCGGCCGCACCGTGCCGGCCACCTCGGACAACCCGACCACGGAACCGTCCTCGCCGGGGGCCGTCGCCGTGATCACCACGGTGTCACCGTCCTCCAGGAAGGTGCGTTCGCTGCCGTCGGCGAGCCGCACCGGCTCCCTACCGCCCCAGGTGAGTTCCAGGAAACAACCTCGTTGGTGTTTCTGCGGCCCGGAGACCGTGCCGGACGCGAACAGGTCACCCGACCGGACCGTCGCACCGTTGACCGTCATGTGGGCGAGCTGCTGCGCGCACGTCCAGGACATCTCGGCGAACGGCGGGCGGGCCACGACGCTGCCGTTCCAGCTGACCTCCAGCCGGAGATCCAGGCCCCAGGGCTCGGGATCGACCAGGTAGTCGAGCAGCGGGTGCTCGGGTGCCGCGACCGGCACCCGAGCCACCGCCAGTGCGTCCAGCGGCGTGATCCAGGCGCCGATCGAGGTCAGGAAGGACTTTCCCAGGAACGGGCCCAGCGGCTGGTACTCCCACGCCTGGATGTCCCGCGCCGACCAGTCGTTGACCAGCGCGACGCCGAACACGTGCTCGGCAACGTCGGACACCGGCACCCGGGAGCGCACCGGGCCGCCGCAGACGAACCCGACCTCCGCCTCGATGTCGAGCCGGCGGCTCGGGCCGAACACCGGGTTGTCGCTGCCCTTAAGCCGGCTCTGCCCGCTGGGCCGCACGACGTCGGTACCGGAGACCACCACCGTGCCGGCGCGGCCGTGGTACCCCACCGGCAGGTGGGTCCAGTTCGGCATCAGCGGGTCGCCGTCCGGCCGGAACATGCGGCCGACGTTCTCCGCGTGGTTCCGGGACGAGTAGAAGTCGACGTAGTCGGCGACCGTGAACGGGAGCTTCGCCGTGGTGTCGGCCAGCGGCACGAGTCGCGCCCCACGCGGCGCACTCGCGGCGGTCACCAGGTCGACCAGTCCGGCGCGCAGCTCGCTCCACGCCGCGCGACCGGCGGCCAGCAACGGATCCAGTGAGCCCGCCGTGACCAGGTCGGCGACACGCTCGTCGAGCGAGCCGGCCAGCGGCGGCAACGGCAGCGCATGGTCACCCACGCGCACGGCGACCACGTCGGCACCGTCCACCGTCACCACGCCGTAGGGCAGGGTCTGCGGTCCGAACGGGCGGTCCGGCCGGAACTCGGGATCGTCGATCCAGCTCACAGCAGCCCCAGCCCTTCCAGGTCGTGCACCGGCTCGGACAGCGAGCACGAGCCGTAGGAGGCGAACACGCCACGCACCGCGTTCGCCGCCGCCTCCGGCAGGCCACGGGCCTCGGCGGCGAGCGCGACGCTGTCGGTCGACTCCAGGGCGGTCTTCACGTCCTTGCCGGACAACGCGCGACCGGTCGCCACCAGCAGGTTGAGAAAGCCGTGGTGGGCAAAGTCGGTCTCGGGGTCGACGTAGCGGACCGCGTGATGCAGGCCGGCAGTGGCCTTGAACGGCACCCCGGTCGTGGTGGCCACCGAAAGGAAGTCGGAGACCTCCTCGACGCTCGGGAACGCCTCCGGCGTCAGGCCACCGCACCGCAGCTTGGGCCAGCATCCGTGTTCGGCGACCTTCCGCACGCTGGTCAGCCACTCGCCGCGGTCACCCGGGCTGGGCCGGCGGGGCTCCACCACGCGGATGGCGTCCTCCGGCACGAACTCGGCGACCCGCTCCAGCCAGATGTCGTCCACGTCGGTGGGCGCGGGCATCTCGACCATGCGCAGGGCGAGCAGCTCGCGGCGGGACTCCACCAGCGACACCGCCTTGGGCACCCCGCCCAGTCCGGTGTCGATCACCAGGGAGAGCGCCACCGGCTTGGCCGGCTTGGCCTTGACCAGTTCGGTGACCAGCTCGGGCAACCGGGACGCCGGGCACAGGAACAGCCCGAGCACACCGGCGTAGGGGCCGGTCCGGGATTCCAGGTGACCGCGGACCGCGTCCGGCATCTCCGCGCTGCCCGGCGGGAACAACGCGGCGTCGTCAACGAGCCTGGCCAGCAGTGGGGGAATGCCGCGCGGACCGGGCGCGCGGAGCTCAACGGCGCTTGACACGGCTGCAACGCTAGTGGTGTTCGGACAGGTGAACAAAGCTGTCCGCTAACCGAACACTCGGAGGGAGCAATGCCCTACTACCGCAGCGTCGGCGAGATCCCCCGAAAGCGCCACACGCAGTTTCGGAAGCCGGACGGCGGTCTCTACGCGGAGGAGCTCATGGGGGTGGAGGGCTTCTCCTCCGATTCCGCGCTGCTGTACCACCGGCACCTTCCCACGGCGATCGTGAACGCCGAGCACGTCACGGACGACCGTTCCACAGTTGCGAACCTTCCGCTCAAGCCACGCCATTTCCGGACGCAGGATCTGAAGTGGGAGGCACCGGCGGACGTGGATGCGGTGACCGGGCGTCGCCTGCTGTTCGGCAACGGCGACGTGAAGATCTGCTTCGCCGCGGCGACGCGGCCGAGCCCGCTGTACCGCAACGCCTTCGGAGACGAGCTGCTCTACGCGCAGTCCGGCTCGGGCGTGGTGGAGACGATCTACGGCGCGTTGACCGTGGCGGACGGGGACTACGTGGTTCTCCCGACCTCCACCACTTATCGGGTCGTTCCGGATGGGGGAGACCCCATGCGACTGCTCGTACTGGAGGCGACCGGCCACATCGGGCCGCCGAGGCGCTACCTGTCGGCCAAGGGACAGTTCCTGGAGCACGCGCCCTACTGCGAGCGCGACCTGCGTGGGCCGGGCGAGCCGTTGCTGGCATCGGACGCGGAGGCGGACAAGGACACCGAAGTGCTCGTGCGGCACCGGGCGGGGTTGACGCGGTTCACGTACGCGCATCATCCGTTCGACGTGGTCGGGTGGGACGGGTGCCTGTACCCGTGGGTGTTCAACATTCGGGACTTCGAGCCCATTACGGGGCGGGTGCACCAGCCGCCGCCCGTGCACCAGACGTTCGAGGGGCCGAACTTCGTGGTCTGCTCGTTCTGCCCGCGCAAGGTCGACTACCACCCGCTGGCGATTCCGGTGCCGTACAACCACGCCAACGTGGATTCGGACGAGTTGATGTTCTACGTGGGCGGGAACTACGAGGCACGCAAGGGATCGGGCATCGGGATCGGCTCGATGTCGTTGCACCCCTCGGGATGCACGCACGGACCGCAGCCGGGTGCGGTGGAAGCCTCGCTGGGCGCGGAGTTCTTCGACGAGACCGCGGTCATGGTCGACACGTTCCGCCCGCTGGAACTGGGTGAGGGCGGGCAGGCGTGCGAAGACCCGCGTTACGCGTGGAGCTGGGCGCAGCGCGGCCCCGACTGGGGCTGACCGCTGCTGCAACACTGACCGCGGAAACCGCCGAGTACTCACTGGAGGCCCGGGGTCGCTTGGAGCTCGCTGCTCAAGTCGGCCCCGGGCTTGGCGGTGCGGCGCCCCATCGCCTGCGAGCTCCGCTGTTGTGGTCCGCAAGTGCGCTCCGGAACGAGGGACCCTGGCGTCGGACCTTTCGGTCCGACCGGCACTCCCGGCCAGGACGGCCGCGGCCGGGACGGAGACCTTGACGACCGGATCCGCCCAATGTGCGTCCGCGGCCGCGTCGCATCCGTAGTCCTCGATGTCCGTCCGCAATGTCCGTTGCGGACGTGCGGCCGGGACCTGGCCGGAGTGGGCAGCCTTCCCCTGGAACGAGGAGGCAGGTTAGGCTTCCCTAAGTTGGAGGTGAGGCCGGTGCCGACGAGCCCTGATCTGCCAGCCGTGCCGGAGCAGTCCCGACAGTCCGTGCCGGACCGGCGACCCGCCGTGCCCGACCCGGCCGAACGCGCCCGCTCGCTGGTCGCCCGGGGCGGACGGGCCGCGCTGGTCCCCTCCGGCGAGCACACCGCCCGGGTCGTGCCGCTGCTGCACCACGTCCACCCGGACGGCACGGCGGCCGTCCTCCTCGCTGACGACCACCCGCTCGTCGCCAACGCCTTCCTCGCGCCGCGCAGCGAGCTGCCGGTCATGCTGGAGCTGGCCGACCCGGCCCCGGTCCGCCTCCGCGAGCCGGTCCGCGGGTTGCTGTGGATCACCGGCTGGCTGCGCGCCCCGAACAGCGACGACCAGCGGGCCGCGGCGCTCGCGGTCGCCGCGGAGCGCCCCGACCCGCGCCTGCTCGACGTCGGGCACGGCGCCACCCTGCTCGGCCTCCACCCGGTCTCCCTCGTGTTGGCCGACGCCGAGGGCACCAGCTCGCTCACGGTCGCCGAGTTCGCCGCGGCCCGCCCCGACCCGTTCTGCAAGCTCGAGAAGAGCTGGCTGCAGCACCTCGAGCTCTCGCACCGCGACGTGGTCGGGCTGCTCGCCCGCCACCTGCCGGAGGACCTGCGCGGCGGCCATGTCCGGCCACTGGGCATCGACCGGTTCGGCCTGCGGCTGCGGGTGGAGGCCGAGTCCGGCGACCACGACGTCCGGCTCGCCTTCTCCCACCCGATCGCCGACACGCGCGAGCTCTCCCTGGAGCTCCGTCGCCTCGTCGGCTGCCCGTTCCTGACCGGGGCCCGGACCTGACCCCCACCGCAACGCGTCACGGAGTCCCCACGAGTTCACGCCGTGTGTGACGAGCCCGCTGAAGGCCATCGCGTCAGCGGAGATCACCGGCCTTTAGATTGGCCGCGATGACCGGGACGGTGGAGAACCGCGGGACGATCAAGCTCGAGCTGGTGCTGGTGTTCGGCGCCACGCTCGGGCTTTCCGGGCTACGAAGCCTTTTCTCACTGCTCGACGCGTTACTCCGTCCCACCCCGCTGTCCGAGCAGAAGGTCGCGATCCACGCGCCCCGCGGTGCCGTGGACCTGATCGACATGGCTCAGCAGCTCACCGGGGTGCTACAGCTCGTGGTGTGGGGCGTGCTCGGTGCCTACCTGCTGTGGAAGGCCGGCCACACGTTGGCCTCGATCGGTCTGGACCGGTCACGGCCCTGGCGGGACGGCGCGTGGGGCGCCGGGCTGGCGGCCGTGATCGGCCTACCCGGGCTGGGCTTCTACTTTCTCATGCGGGCGCTGGGCCTGAACCTCACCGTGCTGCCGTCCACGCTGGGGGAGTCGTGGTGGCGGCCCGTGGTGCTCATCCTGTCCGCAATCGCCAACTCGTGGGCGGAGGAGGTGCTCGTCGTCGGGTACCTGATCACCCGGCTGCGGCAGCTCGGCTGGTCGGAGAACCGCTCACTGCTGGTCTCCGCGGTGCTCCGCGGCTCCTACCATCTCTACCAGGGGTTCGGTGGCTTCCTCGGCAACATCGTCATGGGCCTGGTCTATGGCCGGGTCTGGCAGCGCACGAACCGGCTGTGGGCGCTGGTCGTCGGGCACGCCCTGATCGACATCGTCGCCTTCGTCGGGTCAGCCGTGCTGATGCGCCACGTCTCCTGGCTCCACTAGCCGGCGCTGCCGGCCGGCTCGCCGACAGGAACCACTGCCGGCGAGCCGCCCGGGGCCGGGCGGGGCTCACAGCGCCAACGGCGCCGAGCCGAAGGCCACGTTGAACCGGTCGCACCAGATCACCACGCTCCGCAGCCCGCCGAGGTCGAGGTCGGCGGGGATCTCGTAGTTCTGGTTGCCATGGGTGGCCTTGAGCTTGCCCAGCGGCACGTGGCGGCCGTCGTCGTACTTGAACCAGTCGCCGCCGGCCTCCTGGTCGGTCAGCCACACGTGCAGGTCTGGCCCGTCACTGCCGGCCAGCTCCGCCAGCCGCAACACCCGCGAGCCGTCCGCCAGCCGGACCACCCTGGCCACCCCGCTGGTCTCGTGCTCCTGCGACACGAACCGCCCCTCGGCAAGCACCTCGGGGCCACTCCGCGTGTCGGCCGCGGTGCTGTTGGTCACCACGGGCGCCGTTGGCAATGCCTCGTCGATGTTGCTGCTGGTGAACGCCTTCCACGGCTGGAATGCCCACAGCCCCAGGACCAGCACCGGGACCGCGACGACAATCACGATCCAGGCCACCCGGCGACGCAACGATCCTCTGTCTCTAGCCGCCTTTTGGTTCACGTTTCGCTCCTCTAGTTGGCAGTTCACTGCATACAACGCCAAAAGGGGGCCCTTCGTATGCAGATTTCTCCTTACGAGGGGGTTACGCTCGCGGCGTGACAGCCCAACAGGCCGAACCGGCGATCCCCACCGCCCAGCCCGGTGCCGCGCCCCGCGTCGACAGCGAGGTCGGTCCGCTGCGCACGGTGCTGTTGCACCGGCCGGGTGCCGAGCTGAAACGGCTCACGCCGCGCAACAACGACCAGCTGCTCTTCGACGGCATCCCCTGGGTGGACCGCGCCCAGTCCGAGCACGACGCCTTCGCCGCGGCGTTGACCGCCCGCGGCGTCGAGGTGCTGTTGCTGTCGGAAGTGCTCCAGGAGGCGCTGGCCGACCGGCGGGCGCGGGCGGCCGGCGTGCTGTCCGCGGTGGACGAGCGGCGGCTCGGACTCGACCTCTCCGACGCGTTGCGCTCGCACCTGACCGGACTCGACGCGGCCAGCCTCTCGCACGTGCTGACGGCCGGGATGACGTTCGCGGAGCTGCCGGCCGCCGAAGGCGCCTCGCTGGTGCGCCGGATGCACCACCCGGACGACTTCGCCGTGCTGCCGCTGCCGAACCTGCTCTTCACCCGGGACTCGTCGGTGTGGGTGGGCGACCGGGTGGCGATCACTTCGCTCGCGATGCCCGCTCGGCGCCGCGAGACCTCGTTGATGGACCTGATCTACGCCTACCACCCGCGCTTCTCCCGCACCGACCGCGCCTATGGCGCGCACTCTGCTCCGCTGGAGGGCGGCGACGTCCTGCTGCTGGCGCCGGGCGTGCTGGCGATCGGCGTCGGTGAGCGGACGACACCGGCGGGCGCCGAGTCGTTCGCCCGTTCCGCGTTCGCCGACGGCCTCGCGCACACCGTGCTCGCGGTGCCCATCGCCCAGGAGCGGGCGACCATGCACCTCGACACCGTCTGCACGATGGTCGACCGCGACGCCGTGGTGATGTACCCGGCGGTGCGTGACTCGCTGTCCGCCTATCCGTTGCGTCCCGACGAGAGCGGCGGGGTACAGGTCGACGGTCCCGTGCCGTTCCTGGAAGCCGCCGCTGAGGCAATGGGGATCGAGCGGCTGCGTGTCATCGACACCGGGCTGGACCCCATCACCGCCGAGCGGGAGCAGTGGGACGACGGCAACAACACGCTCGCCCTCGAGCCCGGCGTCGTCATGGCCTACGAGCGCAACGTCGAGACCAACGCGCGGCTGGAGGACGCCGGTATCGAGGTGTTGCGCATCTCCGGCTCCGAGCTGGGTTCCGGTCGTGGTGGGCCGCGCTGCATGTCCTGCCCCATCGACCGCGCCCCGCTGGTCTGACCCATCGGTGGTGGGAGGTCGCTCGACCCCCCACCACCAGTGCACGCACCTGCACACGCGAGCATTTTCGCGACGAGCGCAATGCGAGCAATGCGGTGGCGGCCTTGACCACGCCGCTGCCGAGTTCCGACTTCCTCGCCGGACCGAACATCTTCGCCCAGCCTGGTGTATTCGACGTTCGACGCGAGGGCATCCTGCCGCGCCAGCACCTGCCCCTCGACGAGAAGAAGAATTCTCGCTGGGGAGCCACACCGGCCCCGTAGGAATGTCCCCGATGCCCCAGCCACGGGGCGGCTCCTTCGTCCGCTGGTGTACAGCTATCCCCGGGTGAGGGTGAAACGGGCGGTCAGTCGATCCCCGTGGTAGATCTCCACCTGAGACAGTCCCGCGTGCTCCGGTTCCAGGAACGCGACGATCTGGCGCCCGTCCGGCACGGCGAAGCCGTTGTACGGGGAAGGTTCGTTGCCCAGCGGCTCGCCGGCCAGAATCAGGTTGCCCCCCTCAGCCCGCTGGTCGGTAAGGAGCAATTTGGCGAGAAAGTCGAAAGGACGGATCATCTCGACCAGCCACGTGTCGTCGATAGCAAGCCAGGTATAGAAGTGGCGCGGATCGTCGAGACTCCACTCGGCGGGCAGGTCGCTGACGGCCGTATGCGTGCCGTTCGTGCGCGTGAGTTCCCGACCGTCGCACGCGGTTTCGAGCGTCTCCCCGCTGCGCTCGTCCCGCATCCGGTGCGTCCAGTGCAGCAGGTCCTCGGCATCGAGCTCGTGAACGGACTCGGTGGTGGGAGCACCGGTCTCGTCGGTGGTCTCCACGATGGCGCGAACGCTTCCGGCCCGCACGTTCGTGGCCATGGCGAGGAATGCGTTGAGATCGACCCGCAAGATCGGCTCCTTCACGGCCGGTCGACTCGGAGCAACCACGATACCGAGCCCTCGCGGGGCTCCTCGCCGCCGGAACCGCCCGCCCCGGGAACGGGCCACGCGGCCTGGAGAACCCAGTAGGGCAGATGGTCGTCCTCGATCGGGACATGCAGCCGGACGTTGCGTCGCTCCCGGTCGATCTCGTAGTAGCAGCGGTTCGCCGGATCTTCGTAGCCGCACAGGGACTCCGTGCCCGCGTCCTCCTCGGGCACTCCCGACTCACCGACATCGGAGTACTCGTAGAAGACGACGCGCGACGGAACCTGCTCGGTGCCGAGGCCGAAGACCATCTCTGCCGTACCGTTCCCGATCGGGGTGACGGGCCAGTCCACCCGGTCGGGTGGAAGCTCTACTCCGCCACCCCGGGCCGACCAGTCGAAAGCGACCCGACGAGGCACCACCTTCCGCTGATCCACCGGCGACGCGATTGCCACACCAGGTGGCTGTTCCGGTGCGCTCATCCGTTCCTCGGGCAGGAACGGGACGCCGGGGCGAGCAGAGGCGCTGCTCGCCCCGGCGTTGGCCGACACAGACCCGCCGGGCCCGCCGGGCTCGCCGGTGCAGGAGACCAGCGTCGGCACGAGCAGCGCCACGCCGATCACGCCCGTCCGGCACGGCCGCTTCCGACCGGAGCAGGTCAGCCCCGGCAAGTGATCTCCTTGTCGTTCTGCTCGTAGGCGGAC
The DNA here is from genome assembly GCF_014645795.1 of Longimycelium tulufanense. GTDB lineage: Bacteria > Actinomycetota > Actinomycetes > Mycobacteriales > Pseudonocardiaceae > Longimycelium > Longimycelium tulufanense. The sequence goes on from NZ_BMMK01000036.1 coordinate 25,449, forward strand.
GCGGTGTATGCCTTCCCGTTGATCACGGCGCGGCCGTAACCCTCGGTGCGCCAACGGTGCTTGTCCCCGGGCTTGCAGCTCGGGTCGACCGTGACCCGGATGTAGCTCTTGGCCTTGGGGCCGTTGGACTTGGTCTTGCGGTGCTCCCAGCCGTACCACCGGGAGCGGTAGCTCTTGCCGGTGATCTTGTTGGAGGTGACCACGCCCGTCTTGCAGAACGACTCGACGCGGGTGTGGATCTGGCGCGGGGTGGTGCCCGACGGGTGCGGTCGGTTGACCCGCACGCCGCAGTTCTCCTTCGCAGCCTGGATGGCGACGGCACCCTCGGCGGTATACGAGGAAGCGCCTCGCGAACCAATGTTGGCGGACTCGTCCACGTCGGCAGCGTGCGCCACGCCGGGCAGGACCGACAGCGCTGCCGCGGTGACAGTGGCAATCAGGATGGAACGCGACTTCATGATCCCCCTCGCTCGATCGTCCAAGGTGGCCAGGGACACACACGGGGTCGGAGACTCGACCAACAGCACCAAGACCCGCGACGACGCAACGGAAAGATCAATAGAAAACTGACCCGTCCATAGTGGACGAGATCACCCCAGACCCCAGATTCGGCATCCCTGTGCCCGAGTAGGACCGTAGCGGGGTGCGGCACCAGCTCCTATCGGCCGAACGGAGGCATCACAGCGTCAAGCGAGTGAGATCCGCCCGCACCGGCAAGCGATCACTCCTCATAGGGAACGAGGTAGTTGGTGTCGCGGGCGTCGGTGATCGCCATGTAGCCGGGTGCGTGGGAGAGAGCGAACGGCGGGCGGGACGCCTGGATCGCGGCCTGCGGCGTCACGCCGCAGGCCCAGAAGACCGGGACCTCGCCGGAATGGACGGGCACCGGGTCGCCGTAGTCGGGCGCGTCGAGATCGTGGATCCCGATGGCCGCGGGATCACCGACGTGCACAGGCGCACCGTGTACGGCGGGATAGCGGGCGGTCACCCGAGCCGCGGTCGCCACCTTCGCGGCCGGCACCGGACGCATCGTGACCACGAGGGGTCCGCGAAGGTTTCCCGCCGGACGGCAGCTGATCGAGGTGCGGTACATCGGCACGTTCCGGCCGACTTCGAGGTGGCGGACCGGGACGCCGGCCGTCAACAGCGCGTCCTCGAAGGTGAACGAGCAGCCGAGCAGGACCGCGACGAGATCGGGCCGCCACAGCTCGCGGACGTCGGTGACCTCGTCCACCAGCTCACCGTCGCGGTAGACCCGGTAGGCGGGCAGATCGGTGCGCAGGTCACCGTCGAACAGGGCGCTCCGCGCCACACCCGGATCCGTGACGTCCAGGACGGGGCACGGCTTCGGGTTGCGTTGGGCGAACACGAGGAGGTCGTAGGCGAGGTCGCGGGGCACCGCGACGAGGTTCGCCTGGGTCCAGCCGGCGCACCATCCGCTCGTCGAAACGCGGAGACCGGCGCGGAAGAGCGACCGCGCCGCGGGCGGGGCCAGTCGGGACGGGTCCGGGGTGGGGGTGGGGCTACGGGGTCGGCCATCAGCTGCTTTCCGGAGTTCGAAATCGAGAATTGTTCGACTTTGTCCCGTGCACAACACCCGTGCCGATCCGTTGATCAACTACTTAGGATAGGAATGCCTTACTCGCCAAGGGCGATGGATTCAATACGCCAAAAGAGTGAAATAGGTCGCTTCGAAGGACATCCTTACCCGGGGTCCACGGGTAGCGTCCAGCTCATGGCGCTGATCGGCAAGAAGTCTTCCGGGTCCAAGTTCCACGAGCTGCTCCGGAAGCAGATTCGTCACGAGTTCACCGCGTCCCAGCAGTACATTGCGATCGCCGTCTGGTTCGATGCGCAGGACCTGCCGCGGCTCGCCCATCACTTCTACCGGCAGGCGCTCGAGGAGCGCAACCACGCGATGATGATCGTGCGGTACCTGCTGGATACCGACCTCGAGGCGCCCATCCCCGGTGTCGACGACGTGCGCAACGAGTTCAAGAGCGTGCGGGAGCCGGTTGCGTTGGCCCTGGAGCAGGAGCGCGAGGTGACCAAGGAGGTCACCGACCTCGCCCGCACCGCCCGCGAGGAGGGCGACTACCTGGGTGAGCAGTTCCTGCACTGGTTCCTCAAGGAGCAGGTGGAGGAGGTCTCCCAGATGTCCACCCTGCTGCACGTGGTGGAGCGGGCCGGCGACAACCTCTTCCACGTCGAGGACTTCCTGGCGCGGGAGAGCGTGGGCGACGACGGCGCGGACGACCCGACCGCGCCGCACGTGGCCGGCGGCAAGGTCGGCTGACACCGCGAACCGACTGCCGGCATGTCAATGCCTGGGTGCCCCGGGTACGGGGCACCCAGGCGTTTTCGTCTGCGGGACATCGCTCACCGCGCGGCGACGTGCGGGTTGCCAATCAACGCGTGCCCGTGCCGGAGCAGGCCGGGCATCGCCGTGCGCACGAACCCGACGAAGCCCACCTCCACGCGCGTCCCTTCCTCATGCCGATGGGCCCGATACGGCCCGGCCACCTGGCTCACGCGCGAAACAAGGCCCCCGGTTCGTCAGCGGACGGTGATCTGCCGGCCGCGCAGGCCCTCCCGCGCCCGGCGCTCCGCCTCGGTCAGTGCCTCGTCGTCCAGCGAGGCCACGGCCTCGTCGATGCGGCGGCCCAGCGCGGCCGCGGGCTCGGCCCACTCCCGGTGGTGCCGTTCCCGGTCCAGGTCCCAGACCGGGACGAGCAGGCCGTGCGCCCGGAACGAACCGACGTAGCGGGAGTCCTCGCCCAGGGCCAGCTCACCGCGCGCGGCCAGCCGCGCCATGGCGGCGAGCAGCTTCTCCTCCGGCTCCGGGCGCACCCACCGCAGGTGCGCCTTGTCGCGGGTGTCGACCCAGTAGGCGGCGACGACGCCCTCGGCCTCGAGCCGCTGCGTCGGCATGATCGCGGCGTTGGCCCGCTCCAGCGACATCGCCACCTCCCCGGTGGGCTCCACATCCCCGGGCAGCCACCAGGAGAAGTCCTCGTGCAGCGTGACGTCGAGGGAGGCATGCGGGTCGAGCAGGTCCTGCAGGCGCACCTGGTCCTCCGGGCCGGCCGGGCCGACCACGGGCAGCGCGTCGCCCGGCTCGGCGGTCAGCGCCCAGTTCACCGCGCGCGCCGCGTCCCGGCTGATGTCGCCCGACTTGGTCTGCACCTGCAGGCCGACCAGGGCGGTGCCGTCGGCGCGCACCAACCCGGCCGCCGCCATCGGCAGCACGGTGGCCAGCGTGACCTGACGATCGCCCGGCTTGGCCAGCGGCAGGGGCGCGGTCGCCGAGGGCACGAACTCGCGCAGCGCCACCAGCTCGCACTCGGCGGCCAGGCCCTCGAAGGGGCGGGTGACAATCACGTCGGCCGCGCCGCCCGCGGCCCCGTGGCACGCCTTGTACCGCTTGCCCGAGCCGCAGGGGCAGGGCTGGCGCGGGTTGACGCCGTCGCTCGACTTGGCCCGCCTGGCCGCCGTCCGCTTCGCCACAGCTTCCTCCTCGCCAACCGCGTGGCCGGTGCGCGGCGGCGCACCGCACCCGGCTGAAGTCAGGGGGCGACGTTAGCCGACACTCGATCGGTCAGGAGGGACCGGGTCGCGGCGGGGGCGTTGGTGGCCAGGTATCGGACCCCGAGGTCCCGGCACAGGTTCACGTCGGCGACGTCGTCCACCGTCCAGCAGTAAGTGTCGTAACCGCGTTCGGCCGCTCGCGAAACGTACTCGGGATCGCGGTGCAGCAGGTGCACGCCGGGGCCGGCGATGTCCGCCCACGGGGGTAGCGAGCCGTCGCGGCGGGCCGGCCACAACCGGTCGAGGAGTAACACGGTGGGGATTTGCGGCGCGTACTCGCGGATGCGGCGTACCGCGCGGGAGGAGAAGGACATCATCACGACGGCCGACTCCTCGCGGCGGGATGGGGACGCGAGCCCGTGCCGGGCGAGCAGGGCCACCAGCTTCGCCTCGACCAGGCCGGCGTAGCGGGTGGGGTGCTTGGTCTCGACGAACAGCCGTACCGGGCGACTGATGTCGGACAGCAGGCCCAGCAGCGTCTCGAGGGTTAGCAGGCCGCGGGAGTGCGGGTGCGACGAGGGCACCGCCAGCGGCTCGAGGACGAGGCCGTCGGCGGACTCCGGAAGCTCGTCGTGCCAGTGCCCGTAGTCCAGCTCGGCGAGCTGGGCGAGCGGGAGGGTGCTCACCACGCCACGGCCGCTGGAGGTGCGGTCGACGCGGCGGTCGTGCACGCACACCAGGTGGCCGTCCCGGGAGAGCCGGACGTCGCATTCGACGCCGTCGGCGCCCTGCTCGATGGCCAGTTCGTAGGCGGCGAGGGTGTGCTCGGCGCGGTGCGCCGAGGCTCCCCTGTGCGCGACGACTTCGGTGCCTCCCGAGGCGGCTGCAGGCACAGGTATCACCATCTGCGAGTCGGGTGACGACAAGGTGACCGCCGATCGACGGATCGGCGTCTGCGAAGTGGTTATCGAGGTGCAACCGACCGGTTCCACCGCTCGAGCTACCTTCACGCCGTGAGCCATGCTCCCCTGTCCGGGCCGCGGGACGCCGACCGGATCCCGTTCGACCCTGCCGACCCGACGTTCATCGCCGACCCGTACTCCGTATTCGCGCGGCTACGGGACCGGGCCGAGGTACATCGCCACGACGGGCTCGGCCTGGCCGTCGCCGTGTCCCATTCTGCGTGTTCTGCCCTGCTGCGGCATCGTGCGCTCGGTCGCATCTGGACGGACGCACGACCTGTTGATCGGTTTGCCGCGTTCAACCTGCTGCATCGGAACTCGTTGCTGGAGAGCGAGCCGCCGACGCACCCGCGGTTGCGGCGGCTGGTGTCGGCGGCGTTCGGGCGTGGGCACGTGGAACGGATGCGTCCGTGGGTGCGGCAGTTGGCCGGACGGCTCGTCGCCGATCTGGTCGAGGGGATCGACGGCGAGGGCTCGGCCGACCTGATCCGGCACGTGGCGGCGCCGCTGCCGGTGCAGGTGATCGCGGAACTGTTGGGGGTGCCCGAGGCGGACCGCGGGCTCCTCCAGCCGTGGTCGAACGCGATCGTGAAGATGTACGAGTACGGCTTGGACGCCGAGCGGCAGGACGCGGCGGAGCGCGCGAGCACGGAGTTCGTGGCCTACCTGCGGGAGCTGGTCGAGTTGCGGCGGCGACAGCCCGCGGACGACCTGGTCACCGACCTGGTGGCGGTGCGCGACACCGACGGGGGGAAGCTCGGCGAGGACGAGCTGGTGGCCACCGCGGTGTTGTTGTTGATGGCCGGGCACGAGGCGAGCGTGAACGTCGTCGGCAACGGGGTGCTCGCCCTGATGCGGAACCGGGATCAGTGGGATCGGTTGATCGCCGACCGGAGCCTGTTGCCGTCGGCTGTCGAGGAGTTGATCCGCTACGACTCGCCGCTCCAGCTCTTCGAGCGCACGGCGACGGCGGACGTGGAGATCGCGGGTTTCCGGGTGCGGGAAGGGGAGAAGATCGCGGCGTTGCTCGCTGCGGCCGGGCGGGACCCGAAGGTCTTCGCCGAGCCGGATCGGCTCGATGTCGGGCGGTCGCCGAACCCGCACCTGGGTTTCGGGGCGGGGATCCACTACTGCCTGGGCGCGCCGTTGGCCCGGGTCGAGGTGGAGGCGGCGCTGGACGCGTTGATCGAGCGCCTGCCCGGCCTGACGCTGGCCGGAGAACCCACCCGACGACCCGAGTTCGTCATCCGCGGCCTCCGCGACCTCCCGGTCACGGCGGAGAACCGCTAGCCAAACAGGAGGAGGCGCAGAACGATCATCGTTGGCGGCGATGGCACGACGGTGTAGGTAACCAACACCCGGCCGCTCGAAACGGTGGTGGACCACCAGTCACTGCACGCATCGTAGGTGCCGCATTCCCGCGTATTTTCGGCAAGACACTCGATCAGTTGATCAATTTGGTCCCGTGTCTCGGCGTCCAGACCTGCATACTGGTCACGAGCATATTCAAGAAACCGCACTGTATGGCGGGGCATCAGCTGAGCTGTCTCCACTCGCCACGGTCGTCGCGCTCCCACAAACCAGCAAAGTCACCATGCCTGGCTCGCTCCACTGCGGCGCGCTCCTGCGCCGTCGGAGGGTTCGCGGCGAGGTACGCGCGGGGCAGCCATTCAGCCACGCTAGAGCGGCCTGGAACTCCCGCTCGAACTGCGCGCAGTCCTCCGGTGCGTGTTCGGCCAGCGCCGCCCGAATGGCTGCCGGCGAGCGTTCGAACACAGCCGCAGGCTGCTCGGTCGTGGTCATACAGCGAGGGTAGCGGGTAAGCCCGTCAGGCCACGCTCATGACCGACCCGCGACCGCCGGTTGGGTGTGGGTTGCTGATCGCCGAGTGCTCGCGCTGCGAGGTCCGGTGTAGCGGGCCAGAGTCGAGGCATGGTCGCCATCGGATACACCCTGATGACCGAGCAAGCTGGCCCCAAGGAGCTCGTGGCCCACGCGATTCGCGCCGAGGCGGCGGGTTTCGACTTCGAGGTCGCCAGCGACCACTTCTTCCCCTGGCTGGACAGCCAGGGTCACGCCTGCCACGCCTGGACGATGCTCGGCGCCGCCGCGCACGCCACGTCACGCGTGGAATTGATGACCTACGTGACCTGCCCGATCATGCGTTACCACCCCGCCGTGGTGGCGCAGCAGACCGCGACCCTCGACCTGCTGTCCGACGGCCGGTTCCTGCTCGGCCTCGGCTCCGGGGAGAACCTCAACGAGCACGTCATCGGCCAGGGCTGGCCGCCGGTCAACATCCGGCACGAGATGCTGGTCGAGGCCGTCGAGATCATCCGCCGGCTGCTGGACGGTGGCTACGTCGACTACCGCGGCACCCACTTCGACGTCGACTCCGCCAAGCTCTGGGACCCACCGCGGCGGCACGTGCCGATCGGCGTCGCGGTCTCCGGCCGGCAGTCCTGCCGGCTCTTCGCCCCGCTGGCCGACCACATGATCGCGGTCGAGCCGCGGCCCGAGCTCGGCAGGTGGTGGGATGCCGCGCGGCAGGACGAGCCCCGGAGCCGGCGGATCGGGCAGCTTCCGATCTGCTTCGACCACGATCGCGACGCGGCCGTCGCCCGCGCCCACGACCAGTTCCGTTGGTTCAGCCTCGGCTGGAAGGTCATGGCGGAGCTTCCCGGGACCGCCGGCTTCGCGGCGGCCACCGAATCGACCCGGCTGGAGGATGTTGCGGAGGGCATCCCCTGCGGTGACGACCCGCAGCGCGTGATCGAGGCGGTACGGGGCTTCGTCGACGCCGGGTTCACCGATGTCGCCCTCGTGCAGATCGGCGGCCAACACCAGGAGCCGTTCCTGGACTGGGCGAAGAAGGAACTCCTGCCCGCCCTCCGCGCCGAGTTCAACGCGATCGCGAGTTAGCCGGGCCGACAACGCCGACGACACGGCCGCGGGCATGCCTCTCCCAGCGGGGATGGGAGAGGCATGCCCGGTTCGGGGAGTGCGTGTTGCGTTGCCGGCCCCGTGTCCAGCGTCAGGCGCTCATCTTGCGGCGACGGAGGAAGTAGAAGGTCGCCCCGCCGGCCGCGAGCAGGCCGGCCGCGATGCCGGTCAGGGTCAGCACTCCGTCGACGCCGGTGTTGGCCAGCCGCTCGGTGTCGGTGTCGTCGGTGCCGTCACCGGCACCCGGCGCGGTCGTGCTCGACGAGTCGTCACCGGGCGTCCCGGGCGAGGTCGTCGGAGCCTCGGGGGTGGAGGTGCCGGTCGGCTGCACCGGGGTCGAGGTCGCGGTCAGGGTGGGCTTGGTCGGCTCCGGGTCCGGGCCGTCGGAGTCGGAGTCGTCCTCCGCGCACCGGGTCTGCGCCACGATGATGTCGCCCTGGCCGAGCTTGCCCGCAACGTCCAGGTAGACGTGCACCGCGTTCACGGTGATCCCGTCATCGTCCCGGACCTGCTCGTTCAGCACGACCTTGCCGACGCCGGGAAGGTCGACGGTCGTGTTCGGCTCGGGGGTGACGGCGGTCAACCCGTTGGCGAGCCGCGTCTTTTCCTGGTCCGGACGGAGGTGTAGATCCGCCCGCAGCAGCTCGGTGGTACCGGTGATGCCCTCGGGCCCGAGGGTGCACTTCGCCGTGACGGCTTCAGCGTCCAGGCCGAGCTTGTCGTTCTTGTCGTCCCGACCGGGCTTGTCCTGGAGCTGGAGGTGCAGCTTGGTGGCGCTGGCCTCGCTGACCAGCGTGCCGTCCCTGACATCCGAGGACGCGTTGACGGCCTTCGCCTGGACCTTGCTGTTGGTCAGCTTGGTGACCTCGTGGCTGTTGAGCTTGACGAGCGACTTGTTGTCGCCGGCCGGGTAGGTGGCCTTCGGTAGCGGCGGGAGCGAGACGGTGACCGCGCCGTTGATCAGCTTGACGTTGACCCCGATCCCGAAGGCCGAGCCCGTCAGCTCGTCGGCCTCCGCGGTCGCCACCGGGGCGACGGCCAGGCCGCCCAGTAACAGTGCACCGGTCATCCCGCCGACGAGCGGCATTCTCCTGTTTGCGCGCAAGGAAATTCCCCTAAGACAACGAAAAAATGGCAGCGTGAATTGGCCTGGAGCTCCTTCGTCCAGCTGGCCGGGAGAATCATGGCACAACCGGGGGACAACGTCGACCGTTCGGGGTAACAAATCTGAACAACTTTAGGGTGAATCAGGACAAGCAATGATAACAATCAAAAAGTTGGCAGTAACCAACAATGGGTTCGCTCGTTATATATACCCACGATCACGGGTCACCCTCGGTCGGCGCCCCGAGGCGGGACGTGCCGGGCGCAGCGAACGCCCCTTCCCGCCTGCCCGAGCCCAGTGACGGGCTCGTCGCTGCCGACGAAGCTCACCCTACGCGGGATGATCGCTCGTGCCGAGAGCATGAACGGCCGGCCGCACGGTGCGCGCCGGCAACGGCACCCGCACCCGGGATGCTACCGGCGAGAAGCCCATTGCGGCGCGATGCAGTGTCCCCAGGAGTGTGACTCGACCCAATCCGAGTTTGCCAACCACGGTTTGCCGACAGGCTCCGTTCGCCAGGATTTTCTGGGTAGGAATTCACGGCTGTCCGGGCGTGTTGTTGGTTGGCCGTCGAGGTGGTGCACAACCTCGAAACATCGAGAAGGGCAGGGCATCTCGGGCAAGCGAGGCCACTCCTACCGTGACATGGGGATCGCGACCGCGGTGTGTGCACGCTCGCGCACGAGACACCGCGTTAGCTGCCGAGCGCGAGCACCACCTGGTTCCTTCGGCTCCGAGCAGGGGTCAGCGGCGAGAGGTGGGGTGCGCGGGGCGCAGCTGGGGCTCTTCGGCGTTGTTCACGCGTACGACGCGGGAGCGCCGCATCGTGGTCGGGTCGACCGGTGACAGCAGTCCGGTGAGGGTGGCGACGAGTCGGGCGGTGAGTACGGCGACTGCCACGGCCGACAGGTTCGTCAGGCCGTGCAGGAGCACGGCATCGGCCTGGGCCTGGAGGCTGTCCCGCAGCTGCCAGAGCACGGTCAGACCGGCCAGTAGGCCGTTGCCGGCCCAGACCGCCCACCACGTGCCGACCAGCCGTGAGGGCCGTGGGCGACGTGTGCTATGGCGGCGGCGGAGCACGGTGTGTTCCAGCTCGGTGAGGACCTGTCCCGCGTAGATCAGGTTCACGCCGGGGAGCAGCAGGCCGAGAAGGACCTGCCAGGTGGGCCGGGAGGGTGCGAGCCCGGCGACGTCGGCGGCGATCTGCCGTGCCCGGAGGAACCAGAACAGCAGACACGCTCCCGCGGCCGCGCCGGTCAGCAGTGCCATCACGGCGGAGGCGGTGACCGCCACCGTCGAGACGTGTACGACGCCGGGCGAGAGCAGGGCGCTCTGGCTGATCCACAGCAGGATGTAGCGCCACAGCTCGGCGATGGCGGCAAGGCCGGCGGTCACGCCGGTGACCAGGAGGAGGGCCAGCGCGGTGCTGGCGAGGGTGCGCAACCGTTCCGCTGAGCTCCTGGTGGAGAGCGCCGGGTGCGGGAGCACGGTCGGGCGGCGCCAGGCCAGGATCGGGAACCCCCACCGCGGCACGGCGGGATAGGACGGCGGGCCGGTGTAGCGGGTGTTCGCGGTGGGCGCGACGTCAGCCGCGGCCGGACGTGACGGGGTGGGTGGAGTGGCCACCCACTCCACCTGCCACGGCTGCGCCTGCTGCTGCATCGGTCAGAGGACCCGGGGCTCGGCCCCGGACTGCTCGCCGACCATGGGTCGGCCGGTCGACGCCCACGCCTGCATCCCGCCGGAGACGTTCACCGCGTCCCAGCCGTTGTCGTTGAGGAACGCGGTGACGCGGGCCGAGCGGCCGCCGGTGCGGCAGATGACGTAGACGTCGGCGTCTTCGGGCAGCTCGGAGAGCCGGGCCATGATGTCGCCCATCGGGATGTGCAGGGCGCCGGGCGCGTGGCCGGCCTGCCACTCGTCGTCCTCGCGGACGTCGAGCAGCACGCTGCCCTCCGTGGGCTGGACCGGGACCTCGTCCACCTGGACTTCGGGTACCTGCATCGGCATCACACCCCGATGCTGCCACGAGGGGCGGTGGCGGTGCTGTGAGGCCGTCGCCCGCGCGCGTGCGGGAGCCCAGCCCCGCCCGGGTGCGACGCGAGGGCTTGGCTCGGAGGTTTGTGGGGCTCGGGCGGGGAGCGAGGTGCCGACGGGCTGGGACCGTGGGCACCCCGGCGAGGTATCGGGCTGCCGCTGGCGGTGGGGACAGGGGCAGCCCGGCGGTCATCGGGGAGCGTCCGGCCAGCGTCACGACTGCTCCTCCGCGTCAGGACGCCCCGGTCGGCTGTCGTGAGGGTTCGACCTGATGGAAAAGGGCGGCTGGCGGGCACCGCCCCGACGTCGATGCCCGCCAGCCTCGAAGGAGGTCTCGTTTCCGCGGCGGCGGCCCGTTCCGAAGGGGCTCACTCCTCCTCGACCAGGTCTTCGTCCGCGGCGAAGGGGGTGGGCCACCGGCTAGTGCGCAACCGCCTTCTCCGCACCGGCGCCGGTCAGCGAACGCACCTCCATCTCCGCGTACTTCCCCTCGTCCGCCTTGTCCCGCGACAGCACCGTCCCGAGGTACCCCAGCAGGAACGACAGCGGGATCGACACGATCCCCGGGTTGTCCAGGGGGAACCAGTGGAAGTCCACGCCCTGCAGCATCGACGCGCTCCGCCCCGTTGTCTCATCCACCGGCTTCCCGGACACGACTGGCGAGAACACGATCAACACCACCGTGCTCGCCAACCCGCCGTAGATGCTCCACAACGCCCCGCGGGTGTTGAACCGCTTCCAGAACAGCGAATACAGGATCGTCGGCAGGTTCGCCGACGCCGCCACGGCGAACGCGAGCGCCACCAGGAACGCCACGTTCTGCCCGTTGGCCAGGATTCCGCCCAGGATCGACAACGCCCCGATCACCACCGCGGTGATCCGGGCGACGCGCACCTCCTGCGCCTTGTCGTCCGCAGCACCCCGCTTGATCACGTTCGCGTAGATGTCATGCGCGAAGGACGCGGACGCGGTGATCGTCAACCCAGCCACGACCGCCAGAATCGTGGCGAACGCGACCGCGGAGATGAACCCCAGCAACAACGTCCCGCCCAGCTCCGCCGCCAGCAGTGGCGCCGCCGAGTTCGCCCCACCGGGCGCTGTCTTGATCGCCTCCGGCCCCACCAACGCCGCCGCCCCGTATCCGAGCACCAGCGTGAACAGGTAGAAGATCCCGATCAGCCAGATCGCCCAGACCACCGACCGGCGCGCCTCCTTCGCGGTCGGCACCGTGTAGAACCGCATCAGAATGTGCGGCAGCCCGGCCGTGCCGAGTACGAGCGCCAGCGACAACGACAGGAAGTCGAGCTTGCTGGCCTCCGACAGCCCATACCTCTTCCCCGGGCCGAGCAGCCCGTCCCCACCGTCGCCGCTCCTGCTGACCGCCTCACCCAGCAGCGTCGACAGGTTCAGCCCGAACTTTCCGAGCACCCACAGCGTCATCACGGCGGCGCCCGAGATCAGCAGCACCGCCTTGATGATCTGCACCCAGGTCGTACCCTTCATCCCGCCGATGAGCACGTACAGGATCATCAGCAGCCCGACGACCGCGATGACGATCGCCTGCCCACCCTTGTCCTCGACATCGAGCAGCAGCGCGACGAGGCCACCGGCCCCGGCCATCTGCGCCAGCAGGTAGAAGAACGACACCGCCAGCGTCGAGGTCGCCGCCGCGGTCCGGACGGGCCGTTGCCGCATCCGGAAGCTCAGGACATCCGCCATCGTGTACTTGCCGGTGTTCCGCAGGAGCTCGGCCACGAGCAACAGGGCGACCAGCCAGGCGACCAGGAACCCGATCGAATACAGGAACCCGTCGTACCCGTTGATCGCGATGGCGCCCGCGATCCCCAGGAATGACGCGGCGGACAGGTAGTCGCCGGAGATGGCGACCCCGTTCTGCGGTCCGGTGAACGCACGGCCCGCCGCGTAGTAGTCCGCCGCGGTTCTGGTGTTCCGGCTGGCACGGAACACGACCACCAGCGTGATGGCCACGAAGACCGCGAAGATGCCGAGGTTCAGCGCGGGACTGCCACCGGCTGCCTGGGCGAGGGTCACCGGCCCCCTCCCTCGATCTCGCCCCGGATCTCATCCGCGAGCGGGTCGAGCCTGCGGTTGGCGTACCGGACATAGAGCGTGGTGATCACGAACGTCGACACGAACTGCAGCAGTCCGAGGACCAGCCCGACAGTGATGTTCCCGACCACCCGCATGCTCATGAACTCGTGCGCGTAGTCGGCAAGTAGCACGTAGAGCAGGTACCAGCCGAGAAACAACGCCGTCATCGGGAAGACGAAGCCGCGCAACCGCCGGCGCAGCTCACGAAACCGGGGGTCGGCCTGGACCTCGGCCCAGGTCGCGGTACCGGGCGGACCGCTCTCCGCAGCGCGCTCCGTCGTGCTCACTCCGACCTCCCTCGCCGCCCTGGTACGCGAACCGTAAAGAGACGCGGGTCACGTGGTAAGACTCCGAACGGAGGACACTGACCGAACCGACGGTGTAGTCGACGAGCGGTCGGTGTTGAGCGACCAGCGGACGATCAACGGCATACGGCCGATCGACGGGATCGTTGCTCACCCGTTCAGCCGCACCAAATCACCCGCGGTGGCGAGCAAGTTCCAGCTGGGACACCCGAACAGCCGGCCGGACAGACCATCCCCGGCTCACGCGCGATGACGGCCCTCTCCGGGAAGGTTCGAGTCCGCGAGCGCACCCACCTGTCCCTCCCGGTCCTGCGAGAACCCCAGCGGGTCGGGCGCATGCATCCGCAACATCGTGCGGGAGACATCCCTCGGTATCCGTCGTCGCGTCAGCTTGCTCACCACGAACATCGTGACGAACGCGGCAGGAACCGTGATTGCGGCAGGCTGCGCGAGCAACGGCTCGACCCAACCCCCAGCCGTAGCCACGAGCATCGTCGTGACGGTGGCCGCCACCGCCAGCCCACCCCCCACGATGATGCCGGCCGCCGCGCCGGGCGCGGTCAGGCCACGCCACCAGATTCCCAGCACGAGCAAGGGACAGAACGTCGATGCCGCGGTGGCGAAGGCCAGCCCGACGCTCTGCGAGAGGTCCAACGTCGCCCCGGCGAGCGCGGCGGCCAACGGCGCGATGCCGGCAATCAGCGTGGCGAGCCGGAAATCACGGACACGTCCGGGCAACACGTCCGTCGACAGCACCCCGGCCACGCTCATCACCAGCCCGGACGACGTGGACAGGAACGCCGCGAACGCACCGGCCGCGGTGAGCGCGGCCAGCCCTTTGCCCAGCCAGTTGTCCAGCATCGCGGTGGGAAGCAGCAACACGGCCGCGTCGGTCTTGCCGGTCACCAGCAACTGCGGCACGTACAGCCGGGACAACGCTCCGAGGATCGTCGGGAACAGGTAGAAGAGCCCGAGCAGGATCAACACGTAGAGCGTGGTTTCGCGGGCGGCGCTGCCGTTGGGGTTGGTGTAGAAGCGGACCAGCACGTGTGGCAGGCCCATGGTGCCGAGAAAGGTCGCAAAGATCAGCGAGTAGATGTGGAGCAGCGACTTGTCCGCGCCCAGCGGGTTGATCCACGCCGCGTTGTCCGCCGGCGCACCGACGACACTCGGCGCCGATGCGCCCGCCGGGAACGTGAGTCTGGTGTCCTCCGACACGTCGTGCTGGCCGCGCCCCCAGTACACGCTGCCGTCGACCGGCTGCCCGCCGATCTCGCCCTTCGCCTGCAGCATCACCGGCTCGGCCACCTGCAGCGTGACGTCGGTCTCGATGTCCACGGTGGTCTGTTGGGTGAACACCGGCGGCAGCGGCTCGCCCAGCGCGCGCTGCCCCGCGCCTCGGTCCGAGACGAACACGAGGAACAGCAGGAACGCCGGCAGCGCGATCGCGGTGAACTTCAGCCAGTACTGGAACGCCTGCACCAACGTGACCGCGCGCATCCCGCCGAAGACAACGTTCAGTACCACCACGACGGCCACCAGCACCGCGCCGACCCACGGCTTGAGCTCGGTGATCGTGGCGAGGGTGAGGCCGGCTCCCTGCAGCTGCGGCACCAGGTACAGCCAGCCGACCACGACGACGAACCCGGTCGCCAGCCGGCGCAACCGCACCGATCCCAGCCGAGCTTCGGCGAAATCCGGCAGGGTGTAGGCGCCGGACCGGCGCAGCGGCGCGGCCACGAACAGCAGCAACGCCAGGTAGCCGGCGGTGAAGCCGACCGGGTACCACAGCGCGTCGACGCCGTCCTTCAACACCAGCCCGGCAACGCCGAGGAAGGACGCGGCGGAGAGGTACTCCCCGGAGATGGCCGCGGCGTTCATCCGGGCGGACACGCCTCGACCCGCCACCAGGAAGTCCGAGGTGGTGCGGGCGCGCCGGGACCCCCACACCCCGAGGCCGAAGGTGAGTACGGCGACCGCGGCGATCCCGCCGAGCGCCCACACGTTCAGCCCCATCGGCGACCTCTAGCGGTCGAGCATGTCGACGAAGTCCCGCTCGTTGCGCTCCGCCAACCGGTTGTGCAGCAGGCCGACCCCGACCAGCACCGGGTAGGCCACGAAACCCAGCAGCAGCCACGGTACGCGGACCCCGAACACCGTGCCGTTCGCCACCTCCGGCATCAGCTGGAAGAACGCCGGCAGGCCGGCCAGCAACACCACGGCCACCGCGGCGAGGCCGAGCGCCATGCGCAGCTGCGACCTCACCAGTTCGCGGACCAGTGTCTCGCCCGCGGAGTTCGGCTCGATCGTCGGTGCCGCATTGCGCACCAGCCGGCGGGAGCCCGCACGGTCGGCGAGCACCACCTTGACCCGGCGGGGCTTGCGGGTGACGTCCTTCCACTCGTCGCGTTCCCGCCCGGACGGGGCGGGCTCGGCGGCACCGTGCCGGCTCACCGGTTCCCCCAGTTGCTCTTGGGCGCACGCACCAGGCGGTCCTTCAGCTCCCGGGTGTGACGCCGGCTGACGGGCAGGGTCTTGGCGTGCTCGCCCCGGCCGATCACCACCTGGTAGCCGGACGTGCCCATCTGCAGCTCGGTGATGAGCGGCAACGCCACCAGGTACGAGCGGTGGATGCGCACGAACCCGGCGTCGGCCCAGTGCTCTTCCAGCTGCGCCAACGGGATCCGCACCAGGTGACTGCCGTCGGTGGTGTGCAGGCGGGCGTAGTCGCCCTGCGCCTCGACCCACATTACCGACGCCCGGGGGATCAGCTTGGTGGTGCCGGCCAGCTCCACGGGAATGACCTCGTCGTCCTGGGGACGTCCACCGGTGGTGCGCGCGGCGGCCGCGCCACCTCCCCGCAGCTTCTCGATCATACGCAGAACGCGCTCGATGCGTTCGGCGCGCGGGGGCTTGAGGATGTAGTCCAACGCGCCCAACTCGTAGGCCAGCGCCGCCTGCTCCGGGTAGCCGGTGACGAAAACCAGTTCGGGTGGCTCGCGGAACGCCTTGAGCACTCTCCCGAGTTCCATGCCGGACAGGCCGGGCATGGAGATGTCGGCGAACACCACGTCCACCGGGCAGGTCCCGTTGCGGACCCGCTGTCCCTCCGGGTCCGTGTCGCCGCCCCGGATCACCCGCAGTGCCTCGGCCGCGTCGAACGCGGTCATGACCTCCTTGACCCGCGGGTTGCACCCGAGCAGGTAGGCCAGTTCCTCGAGGTTGCGGGGCTCGTCGTCCACGGCGAGGACGATGAGGCCGTCGGTGCTCGCTTCGGTACCCACTGTGACGCCCTATCCTGCCGATCGCCTACCTGACTGTCCACGGTGATCCGGCCGCAGGGTGACCGGCGCCGGTCGCTCGGCCAGTCGTGCTCGATCCGGAAGAAGATGATCAACGACGGCGGGTGGTACGCGCCGCACGACGCGCGATACCGGCACCCATCCCGTGTTGATTACCACCCGACCGGATCAACGACCTGGCGACCCTCGGGTCACGCACCCCCGTCGCGGTTTCCACGACACCCCCGACGTCCTGTCCCCGACTACGACGCGTCCGCGGCCACGGGTTCAACTTCCCGGCGCACAACGGCTTTCCGCGGGTCCGGCACGTCCATTCGGCGCAGCGCGGGTTCAGCCGGGTGTGGGCTTCGGGGAGGCGTCGGCCTCCGGCAGCCTGGCGATGAGCTTCTTGACGTCCCGCAGGATGTCGGCCTCCTCGTGTCCGAACTCCGCGAGGTAGTGGCGCAGGGCCGCGCGGATGATCCGGATCTCCGCGTCGGTCACCTCGATCACCTTGGGGTCCATGGGTTCTCCAATCCGCGGATGCCCCGGCGTTGCCGGCGTCGGTGGGGCCGTGGCTGCCGGCCACGCCGGGTTGGCGTTCGCCAGCGCGACGCCAGGCACCGCCGAACCGGCGGGTACGCTGCGGCGCGATCCGCGTGGGGACCGACGCGCGGAGGTCGCGGCGAGGACGGGCCGGGGCCGGCGAACCGCGAACCTCAACCCGCACCTCCGTCGAGTGGCTGGCTCCCCCAGCGGGGGTGTCACGCGTCACGTTAGGGCCCAGGGCCGGCCGGAAGACCCCTCTGCCGGGCGGATATCAGCCTCCAGAGTGAGGGTGGTACGCCGGCTGGCCGGCTCGCCGGTCGGTTCCACACTGCCCGCAACCGATGGCGACGACGTCGGCGAAACGTCGATCGCGGCTGCGGAGCAGGTACCCCGCGGGCTGTGGCCCAGCACGTTGGAGCGTCAACGGGGCATCCCGCCGATCCTGCGATGCAGCCTGCCACCGCCGGTCTCACGCCTGCCGCGAGGCCAGCTGCTCGTCGCGGCCACCATTGGGGGCGTTTGCGGACCTTTCTTGCGCCGGAAGGAAATGCCACCGATGTGACGACCGCTTTTCGACCGACACCAGGCCACCACGATTCCGACAAAAGCGACCGGTTTGTTGGGGGTACGGGATGCGACCCAACAAACCCGAAAAGTGGACGGCCCCGGGACGCCGTTGTCCCGGGGCTCGTCTCCCTTTCCCACGGCTGTGACGCGCCGCGGTTTCGCAGCTGGCGTGCGGCCGGTCGCCGTGCCTGCTTCGCCGAACCGGCCCGCGCTGTGCCGCGAAGTCCTGTGCTCAGCCGAGGCGCTGCTTCAACGCCTCCAGCTCGTCCCGCAGCGAGGTGGGCAGCTTGTCGCCGATCTTGGCGAACCATTCCTCGATCATCGGGACCTCAGCCTTCCACTCCTCGACGTCGACCCGCAGCGCGGCCTCGACATCGGCCCCCGGAGCGTCCAACCCGGACAGATCCAGCGCCTCGGCGGTGGGCACGTGGCCGATCGCGGTCTCCACCGCGGGTGCCGTGCCCTCGATGCGCTCGACGATCCACTTCAGCACGCGGGAGTTCTCGCCGAAGCCGGGCCACAGGAACCGCCTGTCGTCGCCGCGGCGGAACCAGTTGACGTAGTAGATCCGCGGCAGCTTGGTGGCGTCGGCGCTCTTGCCGGTGTCGATCCAGTGCTGGAAGTAGTCACCGGCGTGGTAGCCGATGAACGGCAGCATGGCCATCGGGTCGCGCCGCACCACACCGACCCTGCCCGCGGCGGCGGCCGTGGTCTCGCTGGACAGCGTGGCGCCCATGAACACGCCGTGCTGCCAGTCGCGGGACTCGGTCACCAGCGGGATGGTGGTGGCGCGGCGGCCGCCGAACAGGATCGCCGAGATCGGCACGCCCTCGGGGTCCTCCCACTCCGGCGCCACGATCGGGCACTGCGCGATCGGCGTGCAGAACCGGGAGTTCGGGTGCGAGGACAGCTCCTCGGAGCCCGGGGTCCAGTCCTGCTTCTTCCACGAGGTCAGGTGTGCCGGCGGCGCCTCGGAGTAGCCCTCCCACCAGACGTCGCCGTCGTCGGTGAGCGCGACGTTGGTGAAGACCGAGTTGCCCTTCTCGATGGTGCGCATCGCGTTCGGGTTGGTCTTCCAGCCGGTGCCCGGGGCGACGCCGAAGAATCCGGCCTCCGGGTTCACCGCGTAGAGCCGACCGTCCTCGCCGAACCGCATCCACGCGATGTCGTCGCCGAGCGTCTCGACCTTCCAGCCGGGGATGGTCGGCTCGAGCATGGCGAGGTTGGTCTTGCCGCAGGCCGACGGGAAGGCGGCCGCGACGTAGTAGACCTTGTTGGCCGGCGAGGTCAGTTTGAGGATCAGCATGTGCTCGGCGAGCCAGCCCTCGTCCCGGGCGATCACCGAGGCGATCCGCAGGGAGTAGCACTTCTTGCCGAGCAGCGCGTTGCCGCCGTAGCCGGAGCCGAAGCTCCAGATCATGCGCTCCTCGGGGAAGTGGGTGATGTACTTGGTCTGGTTGCACGGCCAGGGCACGTCCTCCTGCCCGGGCTCCAGCGGCGCACCGAGCGAGTGCAGGCACGGCACGAAGTCGGCGTCCTCGCCGAAGCGCGCCAACGCCTTGCTGCCCATGCGGGTCATGACCCGCATGGAGACCACCACGTACTCGGAGTCGGTGATCTCCACGCCCAGCATGGGCTTCTCCGCGTCGAGCGGTCCCATGCAGAACGGGATGACGTACATGGTGCGGCCGCGCATCGAGCCCCGGTAGAGCTCGGTCATGACGGCCTTCATCTCGTCCGGGTCCATCCAGTTGTTGGTGGGGCCGGCACCGGAGGGGTCGGCCGAGCAGATGAAGGTCCGCTCCTCGACGCGCGCGACGTCGCTGGGGTCGGAGGCGCACCAGAACGAGTTCGGCTTGCCCGACAGCCGCGTGAACGTTCCGGCCTCGACCAGCTGCTGTGTCAGCCGCTCCCACTCGGAGTCCGAGCCGTCGCACCAGACGACCTGCTCGGGCGTGGTCAACTCGGCGACCTCACGCACCCAGGCGAGCAGGCGTTCGTGCGTGGTCGGTGCGTGGTCGAGACCGGGGATGGTCAGCGCGGTCATCTCGTCTCGTCTCCTGACTGGGCGCCATCAAGCCCGTGCCGCGCGACCGACCTACGGCCGGGGCGGGCGACGCCTGCAGGAAAGGCTCCGCCCCGCCCGGGGGACGGGCGCGCTCGGGAAAGGGATGTTTTGCAGGTTAACCACGTGCGTCCAGGAAAACCCTCGCCCACCCTGTCGGTTCTCTCACAAGAACGATCAGGGAATCGATTCAGGACGCGGTAGGTGACGAAAAACGGGTGAACCCCATATGGGTGCGACCGGCAACACATCGCCTATACGGCAAGGGATTCGACGGATTCGTTCTCGGTGACAACAGACCCGGGCGGTGGGTGGTGACGGGAAACGAGAGACGCCGGAGCAGGTTATTTGGACTGATGGGTCAGTTCTGGCGGGGAACCCGGTTGGCGCACTCGCGTCTCGTAGAAGCACCGCCCGCACCTCTGCCGGGCGGGGCCAAGCCAGCTGAAGCAGGGCCCGGCGAGCGGGACGCCGGACGCCTTCCCCGGCCCGGGCTCCGGGGAGCCCGCTGCATGGTGTCCACATCGCTGCAGCCAGCCGCTCAGCCGGTTGTGCGCCGCAACAACCACCGCCCCACAGCTCGTCCGAGGGCCGGTGCCAGGAGATGTCCGCACGCGAAGGCGGTGACCACCGGCAGTGAACGCAGTCACCACCAACGAGCTGGTACCCGCACCTGGGGCGCCTGTGCCTCCCCGCGACGCGCAGATCTCGATACGTGAGGTTCAGTACGGAGACGGCCACCACAGCACCGAGCGGAACTTGCCGCCTCTGCCCAGGCTCCGGCATTCAGGCTCGACGGCAGTCTTCGACCAGGCCCACCGGAGCTGTGGGTACGAGGGCTCGCAGCTCCGACCGCTGGTCCGTCTCAGCTGTCCGTCGTCCGGTCAGATCCATCGCCCGGTGGCCGGGTCAGTGCTGACGATCTCCTTGTCCCGGTCGGCCGCGGTCTGCTCACCGTCGTCAGCCCACAGGCTGTCGTCGGCAGCGGCCCCGGGGGCGTTGTTGAGCGCGTCGCGTTGGTAACTGCCGTCGGAGGAGATGTGGCCCTTCTCGACGACCTCCCACTCACCGGCACCCCGATGCTCGGAGATCATGACCTTGCCGTCCTTGGCGATCTCCGCGGAGGTGTCCGCGTCGCCGTCCCCGTCGGTGTCCGTGTACAGGATCACGTCGCCGTCGCTCTCCCGGACCACCGTGGTGTCGGCCTGGCCGTCCCGGTTGAGGTCCTCGGTCGGCGCGCCCACCCGGTGCTCGCCGTCCCTGGTCTCCACGATCATGTCGTCGCGCTCGCGGCCCATCGTGCGCCGCTCGGCGTCGTCGGGGCCGGTGCCCCGGCTGTCCACCCACTCCCCGGTGCGCTCGTCGAACTTCGCCTGCCCGACGACCTTCCCCCGATCGTCGAGCTGGGTGACGGTGTCGGCCGTGCCGTCGTGGTCGGTGTCGGTGTAGGCGATGTATCCGCTGTCGGTCTCCACGAGCGCGGTGTCCTCGACCCCGTCGTGGTCGGCGTCGAAGTTGGCCTCGGCCGTGTACTCCTCGCCCTCGACGGTGATCTTGATGTCGCCGTCGCCGGCGTGGTCCTCGATGTACACCAGATCCCCCTCAAGGCGTCTTGGCAGGTGTAGGACGTGGTCGCTGAGTAGGACTCACGGTAGGCCCGGATGGTTCCCGGCGGAATCCTCGGGGTTCGACTCGGGGCCTGGCCGAGATTTCGTACCTGACGCTTTCCCGCGCGGTGTCCAAATCCCCGTTCAGTGACATCAGGTGCGATCGCGCAGCTCACGGATGCGGCCCAAGAGCTGCTCCACGCGTTCCCGTCCGGCGGTGACCTCGGTCAACCGCCTGTTGACCACCTGAAGCTCCTGGTTGCGTTCGGCAGCATCCATCCGCAACGCCTTGTCCACCTCCCGCAGCTCCGCCTCGATCGCGTCGATCCGCTTGCCCAACGCCTCGTCGAGGGCCAGCGAGAGTTGCTGTTCGGCCTCGATCAGCTGTTCCGCCACGAGCTGGTCGAGCGTCGAGCGGGCGTCCGCGATCGCCTCCGTCAGCCACTGCTTCATGTGCTGCTTGTCGGCGGCGTGCTGGCGGGTACGCGCCATCCACCACCCCGCGCCCAGCCCCAACGCGATCGTCACCGGGAGCACGAAGGGATTCAGCGCGGCCACGCCCAGGCCGGCCAGTGGCATCGCCGCGACCCGGCCGATGCCCAGCCCGCCGGAGAGACCCATGAAGACCAGCAGCTTGTCCTCCGAGGTCGGCGGCCGGCGGTCCGGTGGCCGCAGCACCACCGGGGGACCGGTGCCACGCGCCAGTTGCGCCCGGATGACCGCCAGCTCCTCGGCGGAGAACAGCTCGGCCAGCGCGGCGTCCGCCACCGCGCCCAGCCGCGTCGCGAGCGCGCCGCTCACCCGTGCCGACGCCATCTGCAGCGCAGCATCCACGTGGTAGGGGAGCTGCTGGAGCTGTTCCCGGTCGGCCGCGTCGATGGCGCGCCGGAACCACGAGGTGACGTCGAGCATCTGGCGGGCGACCTCGTGGCTGGTCTCCACCCGGCAGCGCTGCACGGCGCCGCGCAGTTTCACCTGCCAACCGCGTGTCGACGACCGGCGCTGCGAGTTCAGCTCGTCCCGCCGCGCGCGCAGCGACTCAGCCTCGGCCTCGCCCGTGCTGAGCACCCGCTTCTCGGATTCCAGCCGCACCACGGCCTCGTCCAGGGCGGTGGCCAGCGCACGCAACGTGTTCGCCTCGGCCAGCATCCGCGAGCGCCCGATCAGCAGCTGCTGGAGAGCTGTCTGCAACTCGGCGACGCCCGACCGCTCACGGAGCAGGGCGGCAGCTTCTGGGTTGGGGGCCTTGCTCGCCATCTCCACCATGCGCGCGGAGACCGGATGGAACACCGCTTCGGCGAACCGGGGAGCGTGCTCCGCCAGGAGCCGGCGGTCCGCTTCCAGGACCTCGCGCCAGCCCCGGTACTGGTCGGTCTTGGTGAGCGCGAAGACGACGGTTTCCACGCGCTCGCCCACGTCTCGAAGAAAGCGCAGCTCGCCCTGGGTGAACGGGGCCGAGGCGTCGACCACGAACAGCAGGGCCGTCGCCGCGGCAGCGGCCTCCGCTGCCAGCTCGCCGTGCGCTTCGTCCAGGCCGCCCACGCCCGGGGTGTCCACCACTCGCACCCGCTCCAGCAACGGGATCGGGGCGCTGACCTCCACGTGGCGGGGTGGAAGCTGGCCCTGGGGCAGTTCCTTCGTCGCGCAGACCCACGACGGGAGGTCGTTCAGCTCGAACGGCACCGGTGGGGTGTCGCCGGGATAGCACGCCTTCGCGCCCCATTCCTCGGCGTACCGGAACACCAGGTACACCGCGGTGGCCACGTCGGCGTCCACAGGGGACAGTCCCGGCGCAGCCAGCAACGCGTTGACCAGTGCACTCTTGCCGCGGTTCGTCTCGCCGACGACCACCACCGTGGGTTCGGGCGGCCGCGTCCGCCGCACCCGCTCCACCCAGTCGGCGGCCTGCGGCTGGATCTCCCGGACCAGGCCGACCATGCGTTCCCGGGTTTGCTTGACCAACTGGGGCAACGTCGGAGCGGCCGAGGTCATGAGGTGCCCCGGGCGGTGTAGACGGTGACGATCGGGGCGCGCAGCAGGCGCCCCTGATCGGCGAACCCGACCAGCTCGGTCTCGGCGATGACGCCGTTCAGGGCCGGGTCGTCGGTGGGTACCGTCCCGCCGGCCTCGTGCCTGCCGGGGTCGAAACGCTCCCCGTCCGGCCGGATGGGCATCACCCCCACCCGGGCCAGGCCCTGCTCGATGCGCTCCGCGACACCCGCGCTCCGGGCGCGGTCCAGCGCATAGAGGCAGAGCCGAACCAGCTCGTCCCGCTCCTGCGTCACCTGCTCGAGCCGGTTTACCGGCAGGTCTGCCGCGGCGAGTGGGTTCCCCGCCGCCCCCTCACTACCTCGCACACCGTCATCGACGTTCGGCGACGCCGACGCGTTCCCCTCGCCGAGGGATCGCCCGGAAACACCGTTGTCGCGGTCACGCCTGCGGAACCAACTCACGTCCCGACCTCTCCCCGTCGCGACGACGCCGGCATCACGTCGCACGCGTCCCCCTCAGCTGCTGCCAGATCAGGAAGTACGCCCGATGGACGACGTGCGCGACGCGGCTCTGCGCCGGGGTGGCGCCGAACGCGGCGAACGAGCGCCACCAACCGGCCCGCTCCAGGGCGTATGCCTCCAGCTCGTGCCGGGGCCGCCCGGGCAACCCGAGCTGTGCGCCGACATCGGCGGTGCTGCCGACCCGCACCACCTCGGCGGCCAGGTCCGGCGGCATGTCGACCGCACCGGAGGCGACCAGGGTCAACGCCTCCAGGACCCGCAACTGGTGGGCTTCGGGCTTGGCCAGTAACACCTCGATCGCATCGTGCACACGTTGCCGCTCGCCCGGATCGCCGGACGCGTGCACGAGTGCGGTGACCGAGGCCAGCGCGGCGGCGGCCTTGATGCCGTCCGCGCGTGCCCGGAAGACGTTGTCCAGCCGCTCGCGTACACCCGCCAGGCCGGAGGCGTCGAGCAGCTTGCGGCGCAGGGCGCCGGCAGTGATCTGGGGTTCGGCCTCCAGGGCCGACAAAGCACAGCGGATGCCGTGCAGGTCGAGTCGTTCGAGCAGCCGGGTGCGGACCGGCGCGGGAACGTCGCACTCCCAGGTGGTGAACAGATCGGCCGAGACGAGCATCGTCTCGCGCGTGGCGCCGTCCAGCTCGGCGAGCCGCCGCAACGCGTCGGCGTCGGCGGAGGTGAAGCCGCCGCTCTCGGCGGTCTCCGCAAGCAGGCCGATGACCGGCAGCACGTCCGCCACCCGCGGTTGCAGGCTGCTCGCCTGCCGCTCGGCCAGGATGCTGGCGGCCTTCCAGACATCGCCGTCGGCGCCTTCGACGGACTCCGGTGCGACGGTGTCCGCCTTGTTCAGCACCGCGATGGCGTTCACCGGGCCGGCATCCCGGCTGGCGGTCGCCGCCGTGAACGCGGCCAGCACCTGGTGGTCGTCGGCGCGCACCGCCTGCGTGACGACGTATAGCACGGCCTCCGCGCCCGCGACCGCGCTGCGGGACACCGGGTCGAGCTCGTCGCTGCCGCTCTCGTCGGCGTGCCGAGCCCGGGCCGCGCCGAGGAGCTGCTCGGTGCGGGAGACCGAGGCGGCATCGAGCGAGCCGAGCCCGGGGGTGTCGATGACGGTCAGCTCCTGCAGGACCGCGTTCGTGAGGTAGGCCTCCAGATGTGAGACCTGGGCGATGTCCACCCCCAGGTCGGCCGGGATCGTCCCGTCGGCGTCGAACGGCAGCACCTGCTTGCGGCCGTCGGTGAAGACCACCTCGACCCGGTCGACGGTCCCGTACTGGAAGCGGGTCACCAGACGGGTGCACTCCCCGACGTCGGTGCGCGCCACCCGCCGCCCGATGAGGGCGTTGACCAGTGTGGACTTGCCCGACTTGATGCGGCCGGCGACGGCCACCTGCAGCGGGGCCGACAGCCGGCGCAGGACCTCACGGAAGCCGGCGGACGTGCGCTGGGAGATCTGGGGCAGCAGCCCGTGGCACAGCTGCGCCACCGCGGCCGACAGCGGACCGGCGAAGCGCTGCTCCTGCGATGCCGTGCTCACGCCTTGTCGCACCCCTCGCCGATCCGGGCACCTACGCCGGAAATCGTGCCACGATCGCGCTACGTGCAGGTCCGCGCCGGGTGACACCACAGATGCGTTCGCCCGCAGGTCTCGCGGTAGGTAGTCGGCGATGACTTCGCCCGGCCGCGGGCCAGGGACAGCGGGCTTGCTGTTGTTCCTGCTGCTCGGGGCGATGTTGATGTCGACGATGGCAGTAGGCGTGGTAGCGGGTGGGCCATGCTCCGCGGCGTTGTCCCGGCCTCATCGTCGACTCGGCCGGTCGGCTGGTCGCCGTGCCGTTCCACCTACCCCGGCTCGGGGTACCAGCTTCACGGGCTCGGGGCACACAACGTTGCTGACCGACCATGTGACCGCAACCGCCAGGAGAGCATTGGGGCGACGGGGCGGGGCGCACCACGGGTACCGGGGAGCGCCCGGGCGGACCGGGACAGCCGATCATGTGGGCCAGCCCGTCGAGGCCCGGACCAGGCCACTGAGGACACCGCGCGGTGTCGCCCGATCCGGGTCCGCCGCTGGTCGTACGCGTATCTCAGCCCCTGGACCGACGCATCGGCCGAACGGCCGCACCTAACCTCATGGGGTGCGAAGGCTGAGTCTGTGGCTGCGCGCCCATCCCGTGGTGGGTGACTCCCTGCTCGCCTTCTTCCTGCTCTCGTCCGACCTGCTGGTCGCCGGGCGTCAGCGCTACGACCCCGTGACCGAGTCGTACGTCACCATCGTCACCGGCGCCGACTACCTGATCGGCGGGCTCCTGCTGATCTGCCCGATCGTCATCCGGCGACGAAGACCGCTGGTGGCCGCCTACATCACGCTCGTCGGCGGCATTTTCGTGCTGGTGACCCACGGGGAGGCGGCGGTGCGTCCCGGTGCTTTCGCGCTGGGGATCATGCTGTACACGCTGCTCACGCAGGCGACCCGGCGGTCCGCCGTCGCGTACGCGGCCTGGTTGCTGCTGGGCACCGTGCTCTACGCCGGGGTCGTCGCGCGGGGCGGCGACGTGGGTGGGGCGTTCGCCGTGTTGGTCTTCGCCCCGTTGACCTTCGCGGTGTTCTGGCTGACCGGTGAGTTCATCGGTGCGCGACGGGCCTACCAGCGCGAGGTCGAGCAGCGGCTGCGGCTGCTGGAACACGAGCGGGACCAGCAGGCGAAGATCGCGGTCGTCGAGGAGCGCAACCGGATCGCGCGGGAGCTGCACGACGTGGTCGCGCATGCGGTGAGCGTGATGATCGTGCAGGCAGATGGGGCCACCTATGCGATCAAGAGCAACCCGGATCTGGCCGGCAAGGCGTTGGGCACCATCTCCGAGACCGGGCGCAAGGCGCTCGGGGAACTGCGTCGGCTCGTCGGGGTGCTCCGCAGTGCGGAGGAGGGCAGCGCCGAATATGCGCCACAGCCCGATGCCAA
Organism: Longimycelium tulufanense; assembly: GCF_014645795.1. GTDB lineage: Bacteria > Actinomycetota > Actinomycetes > Mycobacteriales > Pseudonocardiaceae > Longimycelium > Longimycelium tulufanense. Next base: position 51,988 of record NZ_BMMK01000036.1, read on the forward strand.
GGCGCTTGGCGAGCTGGTGGAGAAGATGCACCAGGTCGGGCTGCCGGTCCGGTTGAGCATGAGCGGTGACCTGAGCGGTGTGCCGGCCGGCGTGGGGTTGACCGCGTACCGGCTGGTGCAGGAGGCGTTGACGAACACGCTCAAGCACGCGGGTCCGGGGGCTTCGGCGCAGGTGACCGTGCAACGCTTCGAGGACCGGGTCGAGGTCGAGGTGATCGACGACGGGTCGGGCACCGTCGGCCCGGGGATGGTCTCGGGTGGGAACGGCCTGATCGGGATGCGGGAGCGGGTCGCGGTCTACAACGGCACGTTGGAGGCCGGGCCGCGGACCGGCGGCGGTTGGCGCGTACGTGCCGTGTTGCCGTTCCGTGGTGAGGAGGCGTCGTAGGGCGCTTCCGCTGCTCCGAGGTAAGACCGCGAGAGCGACCTGGGCCACCTGTCATAGGGCTCGCAGCAGGAACACCTGGACACGGCCTAGGTGTTCTGTCCCGTGAGGTTGGGGATGCGGTGGGCGGGTGGGCCGCCGATCGCGGTGTGGTGGCGGTGATGGTTGTAGGTGT
>NZ_BMMK01000037.1:0-31769 GCF_014645795.1 Longimycelium tulufanense
GACGACTGTCCGCAGCAAGGAAGTAACCACATCAACGCGATCCACCGTTAACTTGACACACCCCTTGCAGAAGTAGCCGGTGCCCAAAATGCAGGCGTAACGGAGCGGGCGCATCGTATCGCCTATCTCTTCGATGGCTCCCAATGGCGGCTCGCTTGGTTTGTCACTGAGGGAGGTGTCTACCGTACGCAATACTATGATGAGCACGCACCGAATATCGAAGACTACCTTGGGCGGCCGGCATTCCTTCTGGATGGCTCCGGTGGCCAGCTCGGGAATTGATCAATCTGTCCTCAGGTTGTCCCTCTCCGTCGCCTTGAGAGTCGCGCGCACCTTGCTTCCTATCCCGGCCACGACTGCGGACTGGCTGTAGGCGCGGGCGACGCGCATGAGCCAGGCGGGCTCTTTCTCCCTTGGGACCTGTGGTGGTGCGGTTTCTGGGTTGAAGGGGAAGGTTCGGCCTGCGGTTTTGGCTTCGAGGGCGGCGGCGAGGAGTGCGGCTTCGATGGTTGCGGACCTGTTCTCTCCGTGAAGTCCGGCAGCGTCTGCTGCGGTGGTAGCCCATTTCGGGGCTTCGGGGTGGATGTGAGGGCGGAGGGCGAGGTGGGCGTCCCGGATCTCGATGAGCCTGCGGTAGAGGCGGAAATCCAGCTTGTCAGCAGTGAGGTCGTGCGTGTGGAGCTCGATCTCGGGAAGTGCGTCGTGCAGGTCGTTCCAGAGTGGTTCGAGTTGGTGGTAGGCGTGGTGGGCGCGCCAGCGTTGCCAGGGGGCGGTGAGGAGGGGTCCCCAGGTGGGGAGGGTGATGCCGGCGAGCATGAGGGCGACGCCGGGGGTGGCCAGCAGGGCGGAGACGAGGGTTTCGTGCTCGGCGAGGTCCGGGTTTTGGGTGAGGGCGGTGGCGGTGATGATGGTGCCGCGCCAGAGCAGGTAGAGCAGGGTGATGGCGGCGCCGAGGGCGAGGATGCGCAGTCCGGTGCGGAGGTATCCGCGGGGGCTGCGGTGGGCGTAGCTGGGTAGGAGCCGGACGAGGTCGGCGAGTGCCCAGCCGAGGTAGCCGACGTAGAGGAGTTGGTAGGCCGCGATCCGGATGTTCGTGGCGTAGGTGCGGTGGAACTGGGGTTCGAAGCGGGTGCCTGCGGTGGCCAGCAGCACGGTCATCGCGGCGACGGCGAGGACCAGGACGAGCGCGCGGAGTTGGAGGCGGGTGCGGCGTTGGGCGGGGGTGAAGGTGGCGCGGACGCTGTAGGTGAGCAGGCCGTGGACGCCGAGGGCGGCGCCCATGGCTGTGGCGTTGGCCAGCAGGCGGGCGAGGTTGGGGATGGGTTCGATGCGGTGGATGAGGAGTTGGCTGGGCGGGGCGAGCAGCGCGGCGGCTAGGCCGATGCCGGCCAGGGTGGTGCAGGCCGACAGCAGGATGGGGTCGCGGCGGGTGGGTGCGGCGACGAACTTGTAGGCCGCGGCGCCGAGGGCGAGAGTGGCTGCGCTGTAGAAGAGGACGGTCAGGCCGAGGGCCAGCCCAGTCATCGCCGGCGTTTCCGGTGTCGGCGGGGCTGGGGCACCAGGCCGGCGGCGAGGCGTTCCAGGCCGAGGGCGATCTCGGGTGGTAGGTCTCGGCTGGGGGCGGGGGCCAGGCCGGCGCGGTGGCGGATCATGGAGGCGAGCAGCTCGGCTTCCTGTTCCTCGCGGGTGTTGTAGAGGGTGCGGCCGAACAGGTCGCGAATGATCTCCGGGGGCAGGTTCGGGAACAGGAGCCGGGACATCTCCGGCGTGATGCCGGTGTTCTTGGTGTGCCCGCAGAGCAGGTGGGCGAGCTCGTGGAGTTGGATGTGCTCGCGGTGCAGGTTGCTGGTGTCGGCGACGTAGCAGACGTAGTCGGTGTGTTGGGTGGCGAAGACCATTCCGCACGGGGTGCGGAGGTGGCTGGGTACGGGCATGAGGACGATCTCCCGACCCCGCTGCTGTGCGAGGTCGTTGACGAACTCCTCGATGCTGAAGGGGGTCGGGATGTGCAGGCTGTCGGCGATGCGTTCGCAGTGCTGCCAGACCTGCTTGGTGACGGTGGCGGGCATGGCCGTGTTCGCCTCCCTCCCAGTGCGTGGTTCCGGAAGGAGTTGGCCTGCGTGGTGTGGCGGACCAGGGGTCCGTCTCGGCGATGTCTGCCCCTATCGTGGCAGTTCGGACGCCGTCCCTGCCGTTCTTCTGAGTGCTGCATGTAGCAGGAACGCCTGAATAGGTGACAAGAAGGTTCTGTGGCTCTGCGCAGGGTTGTGCGAGCAGGGGTCAGCCGGTGGTGGAGTTGCCGTTGTCCTGGTCGGCTCGACGGGCCTGTTCGCGGCGGTCAATCGACTCCATCAGGTCGACCAGCCACGCCTTCTGGTCCGGCGACCAGTTCATCGCCCGCGCCGCAACGGCCCGCACCCCGGCGTCGCGCATCATCAGCGCGAGTTCCAGCTCCTCGGCCGGGGTGTCGTCCAGGAAGTAGGACATGCGGACGCCGAGGACCTTCGCCAGTGCCTCAAGGTGGCGCAGGGTGGGGTTGTCTCGTTCGCCTTTGGCCAGTTGCCACATGTACGTCGGGGAGAAGGGTTCCCCGGAGACCTCGGCGCACTCCGTGGCGAGCTCTCGGTAGGTCTTGAGTTTGCCGTCCGGCCGGCGGTTTTCCGGCCGCTTTCGTAGCTGTTGGATCTTCGCCGCCAGGGTGAGGCGGCGATGCTGCTCGGTGTCGCCCATGCTCGCCTCTTCACTCACTCAGGTGAACAAACCGTTGCCTGCTGTTCTACCTCAGTTGACAGCAGTGTCGCTCGCGTGTCTACTCGCGTCCAGTCCTTGTTCGCTCAAGTGTGACGAAGATCGGCGTCAGATATCACCTCAGCAACCACTTGGTGGCTGATCAGGGTTATTCACTGGTGTTGATCTGGAGGAGGTTGCCGTGCATGACTCTGTCGCCCCCGGGGAAGGGCCCGAGCCCTCACGGCAGCGGGACGGCCGCTCGGAACAGGAGACGTTTGGTGCCGCGCTGTGTCGGTGGCGGAACCGGCGCGGGTTGTCACTGCGGGCGCTGGGCCCTCTCGTGAACTACAGCGCCGGCCAGCTCTGCAAGATTGAGAAGGGTAAACGAACTCCGGCGCCCGGGTTTGCTGAGGTGTGCGACCGTGTCCTGGAGGCCGGGGGTGCCCTGGCGGCGTTCGCCTCGTCCGGCTCCAGACGTCGCCGGTCTCGGCTCGCAGCAGGGCAGTCGGTCAAGGGGTCGGTTCTGGTGCTGGCCTTTCTCGCGGAAGCGGGGCGTCAGGTACTGGTGATGCTGCCCGGGGTGGTCGTCGTGGACCCGGCTACAGGTACGGGAACACCATGACCTTTTGTGCTCGCCACTTCCAGGGCAGATTCTCGCTTTGCGCAACTGATTCAGCATAAAAGCTCGCGACCCCAGTGAGTCTAGCTTTTCTTGCTCATTTCGCCACGTGCTCCATGTGTGAGGCTCATTTTTTATCTCGCACATGGAGCACGTGGTGTGTTCTGGGAGATGTAACGAGGCGGTGACCGCTGCTGCTCGCGTAAGTGGTGAGTTTCTTCCGATCACGGTTATGGCCTGGTATGAGCACTACTTCGGCGCTGCGGGAACCCAGTCAAGGTAAAGGTGATCGGAGTTTCTGATCACCAGCAGTGTTGCCCTTGTTTCCCCATCATCTCGGCAACACAAAACCCTGGACTTCGCATTCTCGCTTGGTAAGAGTGGGAGTCGAACAGCAGTGGCTATCCGACGGTGATCCGCAACCTCATTGCGGCACGCGTGTCGGTGCCGGGCGACTCGTGGATTTCTCGGACTTCCGGGAAATGGCCTATTTGTGCGTGACGGAGGTCAGTGATGACCGAATTCGGAAACGGCCAACCCTCTGCCGGGGTTGGTGGGGTGCCTGTCCGGGGTGTGGCGGGATGGGCCGCCACACCGGCCAGCTCGGCCGCCCACCGGGGCGAGGGACAGGTGCTCGAGGGGCAGCACCGGCCGCACTCATCCGGAGGGGAGACGGTGGGGCGGCCGGTGCTGCCGATCTGGGCGGAGCTGGCCGACCGGCAACCGCAGCTGGCCCAGGTCGCCTACCGGGCGATCCCGGGTGCGGTCGAGCAGGACGTGGCCGGGGTGATCGATACCGCCTCGACGTCGGTCGCGCAGGCCGCAGTGACCCGGGACCTGGCCCCCGAGGGGGTACGGGAGCTGGCCGACCACGTCGCCGCGCACGCGGCTGAGGTGGTGCGGTCCGTGGCTGGTGATGCCACGACGTTCGCGGACTCGCCCCGGATCGACTGGCGCGCGTTGGGCCTGGTGCTGCCGGTACTCGGCGCCGGGCCTGGGGTTGGCGCGAGCGTGGTGGCGGCGGTGCTTACCGACGCCCTGTCGGGGCGGTGGTCGACGCTGCTGGTTGACCCGGCTGACCCGGCCCGCAGTGGGCTGGCCGAGGCCGCCCCGGTCGAGGGGCCCCGACGTCAGACCCCGCACCCGGCGGTGCGGTTGTGCTGCAGTCGGCGCGGCCCCGCGGTGCTGGCCCGGTTGGAGTGTGACCTGCCGATCCTGTCCCCGGGCCTGGTGCCGGCCCCGCCGTGGTGGATTCCGCCGGCGGGATCCCCGCAGGTCACGGTCGTTGATGTCGGCCATGACGCGTGGCGGTTGGCCACCAATCCGCTGTCGGGGGCGGGGGTGTGGCTGCGGCACGGGCTGCCCGCGCCGCGCCCGATCCTCGTCGCCCGCCCCACTCGGCCCAGCCTGCTGGCCGCCGAGCAGGTCCTGGCCCGGCTGGAGCCGTGGGTGCACGCCGGCCTGGCCACCCCGGTGCGGGCCCTGGTCGTGGTCGGCGCGCGCAAGTGGCCGCCGGGCGTGGTCGGGGCGGCCGGGCGGCGGCTGGCGGCGCTGGTCGAGTCCGCCGTGTTCCTCCCGCCGGACGCGCAGGTGGCCCGGGGCGGCGTCAGCGGCCAGATCACCCCAGCCCGACTCCGGCAGGCGGTGGAGCCGTTGTTGGCCGTGTTCGGGCTGGCCCCCACCCACGACCGGCCCGGGCGTGGCCGGCGCGAGCGCAGGAGGTGACTTCTCATGGGGAGCGACGTCGTCGCACTGCTCACGCAGTTGCCACCGAACCCGCAACCGGTGGACCCGGGCTGGACCAGCAAGGTCACCGAGATCGTTGGGATCGTCAAGTATCTGGCCGGCTGGGCGATCCTGCTGTGTTTCTTCGCCGGGTTGGGGGTGTGGACCGCGGGGCGGTGGCTGGACCACCACCGGTTCGCCCGCATCGGTGTGATCGGCATGGTGGTCGCGGTGGCTGGGGGCCTGTTCTACGGCCTGGGCTACACGATGATCACCAGTTTTGCGGGCGGGTGAGCACCATGGCCCGCTCTGCTGCGCGACCCACCCCCACGCCCGCCACCACGCGGCGGCGCACCCTGGTGGCGCTGGCCACGCTGGGGGTTCTGGTGCTGGTGGTGGCGGCCGGGGTGCTGTACCGGCTCACCAGCGCCTCCGCCCCGACCCCGGGGCTGGCCCCTGAGGGCGATTGGGATGTCGCCGCCCAACATGCCCTGGCCGCCGCGCCGATGCCCGTGCTGCCGGGGGCCGCGGCCCAGCCCCAGCCCCTGGCCACCGCGGGCGCCGGTGAGCCGATCGTGCTGCCCGCGGCCAGCGGCAGCCCCGTCGAGGGGTGGATTCCCGCCGAGTTCCCCGCTACCCCCCAGGGGGCCCTCGCGCAGGTGGTCGCGTTGTGGGAGGCCGCCCTGGTGGGCGCGGACCCGGCGGTACTCGAGCGCGCCTACCGGGCGTTGTCGCTGCCCGGGGCCCCGGATCCGGCGGCCGCGGTGCCGCACCGCGCCGTGGTGGCGTTGCGGGCGGGTGCCGGCCTGCCGGCCACCGGCACGGTGTCGGACCTGCACGTCGACTTCGCGATCACCCACGGGCTGGTCAAGGGCAGCACGGATGAGGGCCGCTACGCGGTGGTGTGCGTGCTGGGGGAGCTGTCGGTGTCCTACCACGCCCACGCCGCCCGCGGCGGGCTCGGCGACTGCCAGGCCCTGCGCTTTTCCGGCAGCGGGTGGCGGATCAGCCCCACCCCGCTGCCCGCGGTGGCCCCGCACGCCTGGCCCGGCAGCCAGTTCGCGGTGATCGCCGGCTACCGGGAGGTGGTCCGCGATGCCTGACTGGATCAAGGACTGGATCAAGGAACAGTTCCAGGACTTCTGGCGGGACGTGTGGGACGGGGCGCTGCAGCTGCTGTCCGACGCGTTCGCCTTCGCCGACCGGCTGACGATCATCACCGATCCCGGAGAGCCGCCTCTGCAAGACATCTGGCCGTTGACACTGCAACTGTCGGGGCTGCTGGCCGTCGGCTTGTTCTTCCTGCAGCTGATCACCTCGATGCTGCGCGGCGGGCGGGGCCTGCTGCGCGTCACGCTGGGACCCGCCCAGTACGGGCTCGCGGTGGCGCTGACCGCCGGGCTGGTGGGCCTGTTTCTGGTCGCCGCCGACGGGCTGGCCGCCGGCATCCTCAAAGCCGGGCTGAACGTCTCCACCTTCACCGACGTGCTGGGCGAGTCCGGGCTGAAGGGGGATGGCTACCAGGACCGGTCCAAGGCCGTGGCCATGGGGCTGGTGGCACTGTTCGGGCTCCTGCCGGCCGCGCTCGGCTACACGCTGGAGATGCTGTTCCGTGCCGCCGCGATCCTGATCCTGGTGGCCTGCATCCCGATCGCGGCCGCCGGGCTGCTGGCCAACACCACCGCCCGCTGGTTCTGGATCACCGCCCGGTGGTTGCTGGCGGCCATCGCGATGAAACCGTTGCTGGCGCTGGCCATCACCGTCGGCCTGCTCACCGCCAAGGGCCTGGGCGGGGCACCGGAGCAGGGCGAGGCCGCCGCCCCGAACGCCGGGCTGGTGCCGCTGCTGGTGGGCACCGGTGTCCTGCTGGTCGCGCTGGTGTGCCCGTTCGCGTTGTTCCGTCTGTTTTCTTTTGTGGATCCGGGTACTGACGCCGGGGCGACGTTCCGGGAGGCCTGGACCCGCGGCGGTGGTGTCGGCGCCTACGCCGCCGGCAACGCCTTCATGGCCCCGCGGGCGGTCGGGGCGCTGAGCCGCGGCGCCGGTGGGGACGCCTTGGCCGCCGCCGGCCGCGGCCACGAGCAGCGGTTCGGCCACGCCTACGCCCTGGGCCTGCGCAAGGACGGCGAGCAGGTCACCCCGCGCGGGATGGGCGGGGTGCGCTGGACCTCGCACGCCCCGGCCGCCCCCGATGACGGCGGGTTCGACTCCACCACACCGCCCCCCACGGGACCACCGGATGTGGGGCGGGCCGCCGTCCTACGCGCCGAGTGGGAGTGGCAGCAGAAGCAGAAACAGGGCACGGGGCCGGAGGAGCCCCGTCCCGAGCCGCCCCCCGACTCCGCCGCCTGGACCAGCTACCCACCGTCCCCGGCCGCCGTCGACCCCTCGCCGGCGCCCCTCCACGGGAGCGAGCCCTCGCACCCGCACACCGGGCAGCCGCCCACCGACCCCGGCGACACCAGCAAGGAGTAGCACGCCATGACCACACCACGGATCTATCGGGGCCTGGCCCACCGCGAGCACGCCGGTTGGCTGATGGGCCTGACCGCACCGCAGGCGATCGCCTGCGTGCTGCTGGCCGTGCCCGCCGTGCTGGCCCTCTCGGCTGGGCAGCTGCGCCAGGCCGCCTTGGCCGTCGTCCTCGGTGGGCTCGGCATCGCCTTGGTGGTGGTACCGGTCGCCGGGCGACCGGCCGCCCGCTGGGTGGGGCACTGGCTGGCCCACCGACTGGGCACGGTCACCGGCTGGTCGGCCTGGCAGTCCCGGGCCGCCGCCGGTGAGTGCGTCACCCTCGATGAACCCGACCTGCCCGGCACCCTCGCCCGACTGTCCTTTGTGGACGGCCCGGTGTATAAGGATCGCGGCCGGCTCTGCCTGGTCCACGACACCGTCGAGGGCCGCTGGACCGCGGTGGCCCGACTGACCCACCGCGGCGTCGGCCTCACCAGCGACGAGGACCGACTGCTGCTGGCCGCCCGCCTGGGCACCCTGCTGCGTGCCGCCGGGCACCGCGAGGTCCTCGACCGCCTGTCGATCTATGTGCGCACCGTCCCCGACGACGGCGCCGAGTACGAGGCCTGGCGCGCCGCCCACCAGGTCCCCGACGCCCCGGCCCTGGCGGTCGCGGCCACCGAGGAACTGCGCCGCACCACGGCCGTGGCCTGTGTGCGCCACGAACTGTTCCTGGCCGCCTCGGCCAGCGAGGACGCGCTGCGCAAGCCCGCCGCGGCGGCCGGCGGCGGCATCGCCGGCCGGGCGCACGCCCTCTACCGGGCCTTGGACGGCCTGGAAGACCAACTGCGCGGCCTGGACTGCACCAGCATCACCTGGCTGGACGGGCCCGCCCTGGCCGAGGCCATCCGCACCGGTTTCAACCCGCTGGCCCCGCGCCGCCCCGACGAGGTCGACGGGGTGCCCTGGGCCAAGGCCGGACCCAGCACCGCCCCACCGCCGGCGGTGCGCTCCTACACCCACGACGGGCACACCAGCGTCACCTACAGCATCCAGATGCCCGACGAAGGCGTGCTGTTCGGCTCCCTGGCCCCGCTGCTGGCGGTCAAGACCCCCGGTGAACGGCGGGCGCTGGCCGTGCACTACGAGCCCCTGGACGCCCGCGCCACCCGCCGCGCGGTGCGCGGCGACCGGCAACGCATGACCGTGCTGCGCGATCTGAAGGCCCGCAAAGGGTTCGCCGTCACCGCCACCGACGACCGTGCCGCCCAGGAAGCCCACGCCCACGAGCGGGCGGTGGCCGCCGGCCACAGCATCGTCCGCCTAGCCGCCGCCGTCACCGTCACCGTCCCGGTGGGCTGGGACGTCGAGGACGCCGCCGCGGGAGTCGAAAACGACGCCGCCGGCCGCTTCCAGCTGCTGCGCCTGGAGTTGGCCCAAGACTCCGCCCTGGTCGCCGCGGCCATCCCGGTCGGCATCGGCCTGCCCCGTCTGCGCGGAGGCCTGCTATGACCCCCCGAAGCCGGGCGCTGGCCCGCCGCGACGCCGCCGGACTGCTGACCGCCTTCGGCGCCCCACCCGCCCGCCGCGCCCTGCCCGCACCCACCCCCCACGAGCGGGTCAACCGGCCCTGCGCCCCCCGCCGCGGCCCCTCCCGCCGCGGCCACGGCTGGGCTCCCGTGCCCGCCCCGCTGGCCGTGTACCGGGCCGACACCAGCGAAATCGGGGGCCTGTGGCCGCTGCTCGGGGCGGCCACCGTCCCCGCGGTCGGGGCCCGCATCGGCTACGACGCCCTGTCCGGTGGGGCGTTCTACTGCCACCCCGTCGAATGGGTGCTGCGCGGCCTGGTCACCAACCCCAACCTGGTCGCGTTCGGCGAACCCGGCCGCGGCAAGAGCTCCACGATCCTGGCGTTCCTGCTGCGCATGACCTGCTTCGGGGTCAAAGCCCTCATCGCCGGGGACGTCAAGGGCGAATACACCCCCGTGCTGCGCGCCCTGGGGGTGGAGCCGATCGTGCTCGGCGCCGGCCACGGCACCCGCCTCAACGCCCTGGACCTGGGTCCGCTGCGGGCCCGCTGGCACCAGTTGTCGACGACGCGGCAGGCCGAAGAGGTCAGCGCCGTGGTGGGCCGCTGGGTGCAACTCCTGGTGGCGCTGGCCGAGGCCGCCGGCTACACCGCCACCCCCACCGACGAAATGGTCCTGGCTCTGGTGCTGCGCCGCCTCATCGGCGCCACCGACGGCACCACCGACCTGCGCCCGGTCACCCTCCCCGACGTCCACCGCCTGCTGGCCCACCCCGACCGGGACCTGTGGACCCAGGCCCGCTTCGCCGACCGCCGCCACCTCCTGGACACCACCCGCGCCATCACCGACACCCTCGGCAACCTCATCGCCGGCCCCCTGGCCGGACTGTTCGACGACCACACGAACTTCGACCTCGACTGGACCGCCCCCCTGCAGTCCCTGGACCTGGAACGGCTGGCCGGCCGCGGCGACCAGGCCGTGGCCATCGCCCTGACCCTGCTGGGCTCCTGGTCGGCCCTGGCCACCGACCTGCGCGAAGACGGCGACCTCCGCCTCGTCCTCCGCGACGAGGTCTGGCGACAGATGCGGCTGGGGCTCAAAGCGGTCCAGGCCGTGGACGCCGACCTCCGGTTGTCCCGCCGCCAACAGTCCATCCAGGTCCTGGTCGCCCACAAACCCTCCGACATGCTCACCGTCGGCGCCGCCGGCTCGGCCGAGGTCGCCATCGCCAAGGACCTGCTCTCCCTGTGCTCCACGAGGATCCTGTTCGGCCAGTCCACCCGGGTGGCCGACGAGCTGGCCGACAGCCTCGCCCTGGGTGAGCGCGAACACCAGGTCGTCACCGGCTGGGCGATGGAACGCCCCGGCCGCGCCCTGTGGAAGCTCGAAGGCCGCGGCGTCAAGGTCGCCACCGTCCTCTCCAGCGTGGAGAAGCGGATCTTCGACACCAACGCCCAACTCCGCACCCCGGGCGGGGCAGGTGAGCGGCCATGACCCCGCCGAGCAGGGCGCCGAGGGAGTCCCGGGCCCCGGAGGCCACCGCGTACCTGGCCGCCGGCCAGGCGCTGAGCGCCCTACGGCTGCGCGGGACCTGGGTGCTCCAGCCGCTGCCCCACCGGGCCCACGACTGCGCCCTGGTGATCGAACTCGGCTACCGCGCCCACACCGCCCTGATGCCCGCCGCCCGGGAGCCGTCATGAGCCCGCGCCGCGTCGACGCCCGCACGGTGGCCGCCCACCTGGCCGCCGGCCACGCCTCGGCCGGGCTGCGCCTGGCCCCCGAGGTGTGGCTGCAGTTCTCCATCCCATCCGGTGCGCGGGAGTGCGCCGCCCTGCTCGAACACGGCTGGCCCGCGGCCGTGCCCACCACCGCTGTTGGAGGGACGTGAGCCCGATGTCGACCACCCTCACCCCCACCCGCCACTACACCCTCGAGTTGGTGTGCGAGTGCGGCAACACCCAACCCACCCGCATCCCCCAGGTCGGGCTGGCCCCGGGCGGCGACTGGGCCGCCGCCCTGGCCGAGCTGGTCGCCCTGGGCCACGCCGCCGGCTGGCACATTGCCGACGACCTCACCGCCGCCGAGTGCCCACCCTGCCGGGCCGCCGTGGCCTGCCTGGACTGGCACACCGAGGAAGGACGCCTGGTCGCCGCGCACCGCTACCGCCGCACCGCCGGTGGGGCCCGGGTCTGTCAGGTGTGCGGCGGGCACGACCGGCCCCCACCGACCGGCGAGGACCGGCCCGGCCGCATCGGCGCGCTGCGCCTGTCCCGCGACGACACCCGACCACCGACACCCCGCGGGGCGGGCTCGTGATCCGCCGCGCCCGCGTCACACTCGCCTCGGCCGCCGGCAGCGCCTACCTGGTGCTGCTGCCCGTCCTGGTGGTGTTTCTCGCCGTCAGCGGCACTAGCAACGCCGCCCCGCTGTGCGCCCAACTGCCGGGCGGGGCGGTGGGCGGCGGACCCGGCGGCGGGCCGATGACCGGCCAGCACACCTGGTCCGCGGAGCAGACCGGCAACGCCCACACCATCACCACCGTCACCGCGCAGCGGCGCCTGCCCCAACGCGCCGCCGTGATCGCCGTGGCCACCGCCATGCAGGAAAGCAAGCTGCGCAACCTCAACTACGGCGACCGCGACTCCCTCGGGTTGTTCCAGCAGCGGCCCTCGATGGGCTGGGGTACCCCCGCGCAGGTCCGCGACCCGGTGTATGCCACCAACACGTTCCTCGACCGCCTCATCACGGTCCCCAACTGGCAGCGGATCCCGCTGTGGCAGGCCGCCGACGCGGTGCAGCGCTCCTGCTGCCCCCGCGCCTACGCCCAATGGGAGCCCGACGCGGCGATGCTGGTCGGCCGCTTCTGGCAGGGTCCGGACAACCCCGACCCGGTGCTGCTGCCCGGCCTGGACAGCACCGCCAGCACCGGGGTGACGATCGCGGCGCACTGCGGTCCCGGCGGCTCCGGCATCACCCTCGCCCCCGGGATCGGCACCCAGATCCCCGAGGGCTGGTCCCCACCCGAGGACCCCCGGCTGCGCACCGTCGTGACCTTCGCCCTCAACCAGCTCGGCAAACCCTACGTCTGGGGCGGCACCGGCCCGCACGGTTGGGACTGCTCCGGGCTGGTGATGCGCGCCTGGGCCGCCGGTGGCGTGGCCATCCCCCGGGTCACCTACGACCAGGTCCACACCGGCACCCCCGTGCCCGGCATCGCCGCGCTCCAACCCGGCGATCTGCTCTTTATTCCGGGCTCGGACGGCACCCCAGCACGCCCAGGGCACGTGGGGATGGCCCTCGGCCACGGACTTCTGGTCAACGCCCCGCAGAGCGGCTCCCCGGTGCGGATCGAGTCCGTGGAGTCCTGGAGCCAGCAGGTCACATCGATTCGGAGGCCCGGGTGATCGCTGATGTCCTTCCGTGTCCGTACCACCTCGCAGGCACACCTACGCGACGACCTCGTCCTGCTCGCCGGCCTGGCGAGCCTGGCTGGGATCCTGCTCGCCGCCGCCGGGATCGCCTGCCTCGCCGCGACCGTCGCCGCCGGCCTGGCCGGCGCCGGCTGGCACCTGCCCGACCTCACCCACGGGGCACGCCTGCTGTGGGGCCTGGCCACCCGGCCCGGTGACCCCGCCACCGGGCTCCCCGCCCCGTGGGGACCGGCCCTGACCGGGCGGGGCCTGCTGGTCTGGACCATCACCCTCCCGCTGACCGCACTGGTGGTGGCGGCCGTCGTGCCCACCACCGTGTGGTGCTGGCGGCGCCTGGCCCCGCTGCCCCCCGGGCACGCCCACCGCACCGAGATCACCGAGGAACTCTCCGAGCGCGCCGCCCGCCGTACCGCCGCCTGGACCCGACCTGGCCTGTCACCGCACGAGCGGGCCCGAGCACGCCTGGAGGACCTGGCGGTACCCCTGCACCGCGCCCCCCACGGCACTCCACTGTGGACACCGCTGGAGAACCCGACCGGGGTGCTCGCCCCGACCCAGTCCGGCAAAAGCCGCCAAGACCTGGTGCACAAGGTGCTCGCTGCGCCCGGGGCCCTGTTGTGCTCCACCAGCAAACCCGACCTGCTCGGGTTCACCGCCCTCGCACGGGCCCGCCGCGGCGGGCCCGTGCTGGTGGCCGATGCCACCGGCACCGTCACCTGGCCCGCACCCCTGCGCTGGCCTCCCATCGACGGCTGCACCGACCCCTCAGTCGCCTGGCGGCGGGCCGACACCATGGTGGAGGCCGCCTCCCTGGATTTGCAGCAAATCGGTGGCAACGACAAGGTCTTCCGCGGCCGCGCCAAAACCGTGCTCCAGGCCTACCTGCTGGCAGCCGCCCACCACCGGCGCACCGTCACCGACCTGGTGAACTGGGCGGTGCTGCGGGACCGCGAACCCGTGGAACTGCTGCGCGACCGCGAACCCGAACTCGCGCGCAACCTGGCCGCCGAGATCAGCATGGTCGCCGAAACCGCCGACGCCGTCTGGCTGTCCGTGCGCCGTGTCCTCGAACCGTTCATGGACCGCCACCTGCGCGCCATGGCCACCCCCACCCACGGCGGCGGAGTCAACCTGCGCACCCTCATCCACCAACGCGGCACGATCTTCCTCATCGCCGGCGAACACCAGGCCGCCCAAGCCGCCCCCCTGCTCACCGCCCTGACCGAGCAGTGGCTCACCACCGCCCAAGACCTCGCCCTCGAACACGACCCCGAACGCCTCGATCCGCCCGCCACCGCCGTGCTGGACGAGCTGTGCACTGCCACCCCCGTCCCCCGGCTACCGAGCATCATCGCCGACTCCGCCGGCCGCGGCGTCCTCATCCACTACGCCCTCCAGTCGTTGGCCCAGGCCGAGGACCGCTACGGCCGCACCGGGCTGCGGCAACTGCTGGACAACACCACCACCCTCACCGTGTTCGGCGGACTCAAGGACCCCAGCACCCTGCAATGGATCTCCACCATGGCCGGCCAACACGAACGGCTGCGCCGCCACAGCCACACCAGCAGCCTCATGACCGCCGGCTCCACCTCGATCAGCACCGAGACCGTGCCCACCTACCGGCCCGGCGACATCCGCACCCTGCCCCGCGGCCGCGTCCTGCTGCTGCACCGCCACCTCCGCCCAATCCTCGCCCGCACCCTCGACGTCGCCCAACGCCCCGACTGGCGCCAACTCCGCGCCGACCGGCTCACCCTGCGCCGCGGCGAGACCGGCCTCGGCCCCGACGGGCTCCTCACCACCCAACTCCTCATGCCCGACACGACCGACCCGTAACCAACCCGCAGGGGGACGGCGGCGCCACAAACGGCCGTTTTCGACCGTCATGCGCCGGTGCCCCCGCCCCCAACGCCAGAGCCCAACCCTGTTGCCCTGTCGTGGAGGACCACGATGACCCACGAACCCGCACCGAAAAAGCAGCAGTCGGCGAAGCGGCCAAGCCGCTCCACCGCCGTCAGCCAACGCCTGACCCGCATGCGCCAGCGCCAAGCCGCCCTGGACGCGCAGCGCCGCGACGCCGAGCGCCGCGAAGCCGAAGCCCTCCGAAGCTACGCCGTGCTGGCCGAACGCGAACACGACCTCCGCCACCAGCTCGCCGAGATCGACACCGAGATCGCCGCCATCGTGCAGACCCTGCGCACCGGCGGCCGTCGATCCCACGAGATCGCTGCCCTGCTCGAAATCGACAGCAAACGCCTGGACCAGCTGTTCAAACGCGCCGCCAAACCCACCACCCCGGCAGGCACACCCTCGACCCACTCCTCCCGTGCCGCGTCCGGCGGCGGGTCCACCGACACGCACAGTGGTGCGGCATGACCGGCCCGCCGGACAGGCGGGACCGGACCGAAGCGAGCCCGGTCGAGGCCGAGGTGGCCGTGCTGCGCCACGAGGTGGACGAGCTCCGCGCCGCCCTCCAAGAGCTCCTCACCGAGGAGCAACGACGGCGCGACGAGCCCGCCCCATGGTGCTGGTTTGCGCCCCCCGACGACGCCGAGGATCCCCGCGAGGCGCTCGCGCACTGGGTGGCCTTCTACAACGCCACCTACGTCGGTTCCCTGGATGGGGCCGCCCGTCACCGCATCCCGTCCTGCTGGCGCGACCACCCCGGCCTGGCCGCCGAGATCGCCACCCTGGCCGCCTACTGGCGCCACAGCTTCGTTGGCGCCGGCGCCCACCCCGGCAACGCCCAGTACTGGCACGACCGCTACCGACCCGGCTTCACCGACCGCATCCCCGACTACGTCCACCGCACCTGCCTGGACGGCGACCACCAACCGGTCGGCGCCCCCGCCCGGCCCGACCGCTGGACCGAGGCCGAGACACGCCAGCACACCGCCGGAACACCCGGGCGTCGCTGAACCGGGTCACGGCCCCACCCGGCTACCGTGCCGCCCAACCCGGGCCGGCGTAGGCGGGACACCAGGGCCAGCCCGGCCCACCGCACCGAGAAGGGGACGCGCGATGGAACCACCGCTGCACGAGGTCCAGCCCGGCGACGTGGTGCTGATGCGCAGCGCCCACCCCACCGCCGAGTTGATCCGCGCCCTGGACTACGACGCGGAGGTGGACTTCGCCGCGCTCGCGCTCGGGCACGGCCTACTCGGCGAGGTGGTGGGGGTCGGTTCGCGGCGGCATCCGTTGGCCGCCGCCGTGGCCCACCACGCCGCCACCGTGGTGCTGCGGCCCGTCCGGGCCGGCGACGCCGCTCCGGTGCTGCGCCAGGCCACCCGCGTCCTGGACAGCGGGGCGCGGCTGGTCCAACACCAGCTGGCCCTGCTCGGGGTGCTCACCCTGACCCGCCCCCTGGCCCCCACACCCAGCCGCCGCCCCCTGGTGCAGGGCGTGCTGAGCGCGGCCACGACCGCGCTGCACGCCGCCCTGCACCACGGCTACCGGCTGTTGCTGCCCGAGTTCGTGCCCACCGTGTTCCGGGACGCGCACGCTCCGCTGCACCTCAACCGCAGCGAGAACGGCTTGCCCGGCACCCTGATCGCGAAGCTGGCCGACACGGTGCTGCCCGCCGCCCGCCCGCGTCCGGCCACCACCGACGAGCCGGGCCCCGCCTACAAGCAGGCCGTCGCCGGCATCCAGCCGGTCGTGCGGCGCTACCTGGCCGAGTTGGCCGGGGACGTGGCAGCGGACACCCCACCACCGTCCGGTGGGATCGACCAAGAGGACGCGCTGCTGCAGGCGGTGGCGGATTTCGCCGCGGCCCTGGCCCCCGCCACCGGACAACCCACACACCCCCACGACCCGCGGCTGGCGCTGCAGGCGGTGACCACCGTCGTCCGGGACCCGCACTTTCTCACCCCCGGCGACCTGCTCCGCAACCCCGCACTCACCGAACGGCTGCGCCTCGCCCAACCCGTGCACTCCTAGCGGGACTGTCCCGGCCCCGACTGGGGACTGTCTGATTACTTGACACACCCCCGGCTGCAGCACCGGCACCAGCAGTACGCCGTGATCGTTGCCTTGTTACTCGCGTGCGGCAGCGGGTTGTGCCGTGCCCCGCAGGAGTTGCAGGGGGTTGGTGTGGATGTTGAAGTGTTGGCGGAGGACTCGGTGGGCGGCGTGGAGGCCGGCCATGCCGTGGACCCCGGGGCCGGGTGGGGTGGAGGCCGAACACAGGTACACGCCGGGCAGGGGTGTGCTGTAGGGGTCCCAGCGGGGCACCGGGCGGAAGAGGGTTTGCCAGGTGGTGAGGGCTCCGGCAGCGATGTCACCGCCGAGGTAGTTGGCGTTGTGGTGTTCCAGTTGGGCGGCGGTGAGGGTGTGGTGGGCGAGGATGAGGTCGCGGAATCCGGGCGCGAAGCGCTCGATCTGTGCGATCACGGTGTCGCTGACGTCGACCGGGGAGCCGTGCGGGACATGGGCGTACACGGACAGGGTTGCCTGATCTTGGGGTGCTCGGCTCGGGTCGACCACGCCGGGTTGTACGGCCAGGACGTAGGGGCGTTCGGCGTGGTGGCCGGCTGCGACGGTGTGTTCGGCGGCCACGGCTTCGTGGCGGTGGCCGACGAGGTGGAGGGTGCCGGCCAGGTGGCAGCCGGCGGTCGCCCAGGGGACCGGTCCGGACAGGGCGAAGTCGACCTTGCAGGCGGCGGCGCCGTAGCGGAAGCTGCGGAGCCATCGGTGATACCGGGTGGGAAGGGCGCTGCTGGCGATACGCACCAGCTCTGCTGGGCTGGTGTTGAGCAGGACGGTGCGCGCCGCAGGGAGGTCGGCCAAGGACTGCACGCGGTGCCCGGTGATGATGCGTCCTCCGTGGCGCTGAAGGTCGGCGGCGAGGGCGTTGCTGATGGCCTGGCTTCCTCCCCGGGGCAGGGGCCAGCCCACCGTGTGGCCGAGTGCGGCCAGCAGGAGCCCGACTGCGGCGGGTGGCAGCGCACGGGGCGGGGTGAGCGCGTGGGCGCTGACCCCGGTGAGCAGGGCGGGTGCGATTGGCCCACGAAACCGTGCCCCCCACAGGGGACTGCCTTGCTCGAGCACGCGCAGGCCGAACCGCAGCGCGGTGAGGGGATCGGCCGGCCAGCGACGCAGATCCGACATCGCGACCTCGACCAGGCCCGGCCACCGTTCAACCAGCGGGCGGAACAGCGAACGCCAGGCGGGGCCATCACTGGCAAGCTCGGTCGCGGTGCGTTCGAGGTCACGCCAGGCCAGTCCCACGCGGCCGTCATCCAGCGGATGCGCATAGGACACCTCAGGGGTGAGCATCTCGACACCGTGGGCGGCCAGGTCGAAAGCACGGAAGAACGGCGACGCCAGCCCCATCGGGTGCACCGCAGCGCAGACGTCAAACCGAAACCCCGGAAGAGCCAGTTCCGCCGTGCGGGCACCACCCCCGACGGTGGACGCCGCCTCATACACCTCCACCTCGAGACCAGCCCGCGCGAGGATCACCGCCGCCGCCAGACCATTGGGCCCCGACCCCACAACGACCGCATCCACGTCACGATCGGCTCGCTGGCCGGTCAGGATCTCTCACCATCCTCAGTGGACGGTGAGCCGCCCCGCGAGCCTGGGGGGCCTGGATCCGGTAGGCCCGGCGTGGTGCGGGGTCGGTGTGGGGTGTGTTGTGCGTGGAGTGGCTCATTCTGTTTGGTAGAGCGTGGTTGTGGTGGGTGGCCGGTTGCGGAGCTCGGTGCGGTGCCATCGTTCGAAGATGAGGGTCAATACCAGGACAACAACGGTGAACATCGCGCCGGCGACGGTGGCCGGTACGAGGTGCAGCCCGTAGAGCAACGGCCCGGTGTTACACAACACGTGGGCGGTGATCGCTGTCAGGTAGCCGAGGAGCGCGGTGCGGTGGGGATGCAGGATGGCTCTGATGACGATGGTGGTCATCAGGCCGTGGGCCAGCGTCGCGAGGAGTCGTTCACCGCCGAATCCGGGCAGCAGTAGGTACCAGGAGGGTGGTGAGGGGTCGTGGGTGGTGGCGAGCTTGAGGCCAATGTAGGCGGCTTCGCCGATACCGAAGCTCATCCCCAACGTCATGCCCGCCCACAGGCTGGTGGCCGAGGACGTCGCGGCGAGCCGTCGGATTCTGGGCAGGAGGATCGGGGCGGCTTTGATGGCTTCCTCGGTGACCGGGGCCAGCAGCAGCGCGAAGGCGAGATACCACGGGGGTGAGGCCAGGCTCGGGTCGGTGGCGATTCCCGCACTGTGGGAGACCAGGGTCGCGATCGGGTGTTTGATCAGTAGGTTGACCAGGGCGCTGGAGGCGAGGCCGACCAACAACAGTGCCAGGAGCGCACGAGGGGTGCGCGCCCAGTGGAGAAGCAGGACGATCGCCAAACCCCCCGCGAGCACCACGGTGATCACGGTGGCGATGACCGCATCCGGGTTCACGCGCCCGGCCCACCGTCGCGGATCGCCTGGATCAGCCCGTCGACGTCGACGGGGGTGATCCCATACCGGCGGTTACCGGTGTCGATCAGCAGAATCCCTCGCGTGGCGCGGGTCGCGCACATGCGCACCAACCCGACGTCGGTATAGCGCACGGAAAACAACGCGACCCCGGGCATCCGCATCGAGGACACCAGGCTGATCGTCAAGTCTGCTCGGGTGATGCGGCGAATATCATTCAGCGCGATCCGGTACCGCAGGACAGGACCGCAGGTGACCACAAGGTGGTCGCGCGTCACCGTGTATTTCATCAACGGAAGACACACGGCCAGCCCGAGGAAGGCAGCCCCCAATAATCCGAAGACGACCGCCACGATGATCGAGGTTGTGTCCCCTGGCTCCACAACCAGACCGACCGCACCGATCGCGGTGACCACCAGCGCTAACGCGACCAGCGAGAGCACACCAGCCCACGGTGATGTCGGGTGAAACACCCGCGGTGGTGGGGTGAGGTCCGAGGACACAGTCGTTCACCAGGTCCTTTCCAAGAAACATCGGTCTGAATCCGTCCGCACTGTGCATCACGACTGGACTGAATCAAGGCTGGGCTGGGAGTCAGTCTGGGTTGTCCATCGAACTCGCCGCGATCACCCGCCGACGTCGCCGGCCCTGCACGGCGGGAATTCCAGACCATGGCGTGACCACGGCGGCGGCTCGGGCGCACAACGTCTCCAGGCGCGTGAAGGGGTGATCGGTGGGGCGGAGGAATAGGACAAGGCATCCCATCATCGCCAGGGCGAAGCTGCCCAGTCCCAGGACCAGGGCGATGCTGGCGTGCAGTGCGATACCGGCGGCCAGCAGATAGGGACGTACCGCGCGTCGCGCCACCAGCCCGAGGAACAGGGCGAATTCCACCACGATGGGCCCCCAGGTCAGCAGTATCACACCGACTGAAGATCGTAACACGGGAGACAGGAGGACAGCGGCCCACTCGGGAAGCCCGAAGAGTGGATCGGTGGACCAGTAGTAGAAGGCGGTGCCATCGCGCCACTCCGCTTCGCCCAGTTTGGCCATCGATGCCTGCAGATACAACCCAGCGACTTGCAGCCTGATGACGAACAGGGCCGACCACGCCACCAGGGACCAGGCGAGCACCCGAGAACGGGCCCGCTCGGCAGGGATCGGTGTGTCCCAGTGCCAGCGGCGGGAATCGGTGAGTGCGACGGGAAGCAGCAACAGCGCGATGTTCGCCGAGATTTGGTCCCCACCGTCGGGGATGGTCGCCGATGCCTGCAGGCTGAAGGTGATCCACCAGTGCGGTAGTGCCGTGACCCGGGGGCGCCAGCCGATCGCGGTGACGATCAGTACCAGCACGGCGATCAGCCGGGCCCATTCCAGATGGTCGCGAGGAACGACGCAGAACAGGCCGATCGAGGCGACACCACCGCACTGGGGATAGCCGGCGATTCCGTAACTGGGTCGAAATAGCGAGTCGGTCGAGGTGAACAGCAGAGTGCTCAACGTGCCCAACGCGATCAGGCTCCGAGCAAGGCCATACACATTCGTCCACGGTGTACGCGCCGCGATCTGGTGAGCCAGGGTGTTGAGTTTGCTCAGCATGTGACATCCAAGCGGACGGCCTTACCCGGCATCAGAATGTCGGAGTCCCCGGTGGTGGCCCAGGACCACGGGACCGGCTCACGCTGGATCAGACCAACGGGGCCGCACAAGGTGGGCGCTGGCCCAGGGTTATGGACCTGGATACGGCTTGTGACCTGGTCCAGGCAGGTTGCGTTATCGGTGTCGTCCTCACACGGCGCCCATTGTTCCGAACGGAGCCCGCCGTAGAGCATGCCCATCTCCACCGCCTGCGCACGGGACCCACGATTGAGCCCGAACACATTCCGAGACTCGGCATGCGGGCCTTTCATCGCCAACTCCCATCCCGTGTCCGTCGGCACCCACGCGGTCATCTGCGGATCCCGGGCCGATTTCGTGAAAAACGCCCACCCCTGCGGCAGGATCTGTCGCGCGTACTGCCCCAAGGTCCGCTCCCCCGAGAATTGGATCGCATTGGACGGCAGCTGCGGATGCACAACACAGAAAACAATCACCGCCCACACGGCAACCAATCCACCAAGCAGCGGCCCGAGCCGCGTTGACGAACCATCAGGCGAGCCCCCCGGCGAGCCATCATCGGGTTTCACACTCTGGGTCTCGTTCATCGTTTCCCCTCGAAACACGATCTCATGGCACGTCCCCAGACGCGCACGTGGCGGACTCCGCTCCGAGTGACCGCGGAGCCCGCCACCTGAGTCAGCTCAGGATCACGCGGCCGACAATTCCGTCGCGATCTTGTTCACGAACCGCTCGCGATCGAGACGCTCGTCACCGGTGTTCGCCGGTGCCACCCAAAACTTGACCACGGTCACGACCACGGCAACGTTGCCCGCCGCCACGGCCGTGACGGCCGCGGCCGCGGCCGAGAACACCGCCGCTGCGGAAAAGACCGTGACGCACAGTCCCTGAGCCTGACCGGTATCGGCCGTGCTTGTGCCAAACTTCTTGGTCAGAGCATCAGTGAGGTGCTGCGACCCAGCCCGCATCGCTTTCTCGATCTTGGGCTGTTTGCCGCTGGTCATCGCCCTGCCGAACTCGTCGAAGAAGTCCGGGGCGTCCTGGCGGATCACCGGAATGACCTGATCCGCCAGGTCCGTGATGAGCGCCGGATCCACGCTGGCGTTCCGCTCACGCAACTCCGGGAACTTCTCACCGACCACACCCAGGCCGAAGAACACCCCACGGAAGACCTGCTCACCGGTGTAGCCAACGGCGGGCTGGGACTGTGCCACCGACCCCGCCACCGGCGTCCGGGCGGCAGCCAGGGCCTGGGCCGGAACGACACTCGTGATCAGCACTGCCGCGGTTAATCCGGCCATCCCAGCAAGTTTCACTCTTCGCATTCGTGCGAACCTTTCCTCACCAACGAGAACGGGAATACAGAAAACGGAGAGACAGCCCCGAACACTCGCCGCAGGCAAGTGGTCGACATCGGCAGCTCCCCCAACGCCACAGAATGCGTGGTAGGCCCACCCCGGTATCTCCAGTCACGGAATTCACATGCAGTCACACCCACGAGAGTGACTGGACACGTGGTGAATATCGCCCCACGGCGCCCGTGGCGTCGATCCAACCGCGGGCTGACTCAGCACAGACTCAGCACCCCAGTCGGGCTTTCGGAGAATTCACGGCACAGAGTCAGACTGGATTCAGGTCAGCAAGCCGGGTACAACGGCGGTGCCGGGGTCGCGCGGTGACCAGTCACCGGGAACGCGAACTCGGTAGTATTCCAGCCAATCCGGCCGGAGTCCACGGCCGCACGCATACAGCCCCATAAGCCCCCCTCAATTCGGCCCACACTCACCAAACCGCGCAGAACATTCGCAGAAGTGCGTAAAACCCGTCAACTCCGAACACAAGTGAGCCGCCTCACGCCACCTGTCGAACGTAAAGGAACACCCAAGAACCACGCTTAGGGTGTGTTGCTCTCCGTAAGTAAGTTCCATGAATATTCCACGATCAACCCTGCACTACCCACGTTCATCACCCAGCAGGCCGAGTAGTCTCACGACGATCTGTCACATTTGATGGAAAGCTACTCCAATCAAGCGAATATACGGGTCACGCTGATGGCCTAGCTCTCACGGTCTGGTTCTGCCAGACCACTCCCACTACTCCTGATGGGTCGCGATCCACAGCCGAATGGCGGCCAACACTGTGGCGCGCGGCGCGGGGAACTCCGATGTTGCTGGGGTGTTTACCGCACCGACCGAGATCCGGACACGATAGACAGCGCCGCCGGCGCGTTCCTCGATCAACTCCGCGCCCGACTCAGCCGCCGACACCCGCAGCCTGCACGGTGTGGCGCAGCAGGAGCACGGTGGTGACCGGGCCGACCCCACGGGGGACCGGGGCCACCGCCGCGGCCCGTTCGGAGACAGTGGTGACGTCGACGTCGCCGACGAGGCCACCGTCGTCGGTGGGGCTGGTGCCCACGTCGATCACGATCGCCGCAGGTACCACGTACTCGGCGGTGATCACCCGAGATGCGCCGACAGCGGTCACCAGCACGTCGCCTTGGACGGCCAAAGACACGAGGTCGACGGTGTGGGAATAGCAGATCGTCACCGTGGCGGGCCAGCAGCAGGTGCGCCACCGGTTTACCCACCACGGTGGAGCGACCGATCACCACCGCGTGTTTGCCTTCCCTGTACACCCGTGGTCCGGCTGATTCGCCCGGCTCCCCTGCCTGGGGTCTGTCCAACGAGAGTTCTACAGTCCCGCTGGGGAACGCCTGCGGCTACAGCCCCAGGTGGCTGCCTTCGCCGTGGCGGCGGCGGTAGTCCTCGGCGCGGCGTTCGGCATCGCCGGTGGGGGCGGCGTGGGCGTGGGGATCGTGCTGGCCCGCCTCGGCGCCGCGGCGTTCGGTGAAGCGGCGCACCTGCTCCAGCAGGGTGGGCAGGCGTGCTGGGTCCTGCCGGTGCGTGCCAGGGGAGGCGGTGTTGCCGGTCATGGGCGTACTCCGTGCTGTGGTTGGCGGTGGCGGTGACGGCGTCCCGGGCCGGGGTCTCGCCGCCGCGGTGGGGGCGGAGGCGGTGGTGGCCCCCGGCCCACCCGTGCCCCGGGAGCCCGCGGACGCCGACGAGGTCGAGGCGCGGCCCGCGCGTGAGGTCGACGATCGGGTGTGCGCCGCGGCCGCACTGGAGGCAGACGCCATCGGGCCGGTGCTGGTGCGGGCGGAGGCCGTCGCGCCCACCGGGGGCGAAGTTCCCGCTGTGGTGGCCGACACCGGTGGAGCCACGGCGGCGGACCACGCCTTCTGCGCGGCCTGGTAGGCGCGGTGGCGGCGGCTTGGCTGGTTCTGGTCCGGTGGCGCCCCCACGGGGGCGGTGACGCTGGTGACGCGGTACAGCTCCCGGTAGGCCGCAGCGAGTTCGACCGCGCGGTCCCACCGCGCAGCGTGGTCGGGGTCAGTCGGACGCGGGCCTACCGGGGCCGCCCACGCCGGCTGCTCGCGTGCCACGGTCTCGCGCAGTTCGGCGACCCGGGCGGCGATCGCGTCGTTGGCCCGATCCAGCAGGTCCTGCAGGCCGCTGTCGCGGAAGCTGGTCGGGGGACGGGATGCGGCGTAGGGGTGGCGGGGCAGCCACGGCAGGGGGACGACGTCGTCGCGGCCGGTGGCACGCTGCGCATCAAGCTGGGTGACCAGCTCGCCGGCGGCCATGGCGGCGACCAGCTGCGGGGCGAGGAGGCGGCCGTGCCAGGGCCCGGTGGCCCCGGTTTTGGAGGCCGCGGTCTGGAGGGCGGTGTTCACGTCCAGGCCTTCGCTGACGCCGCCGGCGGCCAGCCGCCACACCGCCTGCCAGCTGGGCCCATCGACGCGCACCCCAGCAAGCGCGTCGCCGACGAGCTGTTGCCAGTGCTGCACTTGGGCGGGATGGGGTTCGATGTCGCGGGGTGGCCGCGCGTGCTGTTCGACGTGCTGCTCGATCCGGTGCACCAACACCGCCGCCGGGTCGTCGACGCCCTCCAGGCGGCCGTGGGCCGCCACGACGGCCAGCAGGTGTTCGGCCTGCCAGCCGGCGTCCTCGGCGTTGCGCAGCGTCTGCAGCAGGGCGGGGAACGCGTCGGCGTCTAGGACGTGGGGCAGCCGGCCGCGGACCAGCCACTCGTAGCGGGGGGTGGACAGCCGCTCGGCGGCGTAGTCGTAGTAGGCGACCAGCGTGGGCAGCGACTCGGCCTCGGCCAGCGCGGTGCGCAGCTGCTCGGTGGCCGACAGCTCCTGGCTGCTGCGCGCCAGCATGCCCTCCAGCACCCCGCGGGCGCTGGCCTCCGGCGGCGTCTCGGTGTGGAAGTCCGGGTCCGCGACGTGGTGCACGGTCGGCACATAGAGGTGGTTGGCGCCTTGGGCGCGGGTGAGCATGGTGTAGAGCTGCTCGCGGGTGGCGCCTTCCGGGATCACCCCGTGGGAGTTGCCGGTGACGTTCATGCCCTGGCAGCGGTTGATGGTGGCGGCGTAGGCGAGTTCGACGTTCTCCGCGACGTAGTTGGCGGGCAGGGTGACGGTGGCGCCGCTGGCCATGTTCTGCACGCGCAACGCCCCGCTGCGCTGGTGTTCCAGTATGCGCCAGCGGTCGCCGTTCTTCACAAAGTCCCGGGCCCCGAACACCCCCAGGCGTCGGTCGTTGTGGCGGGTCACGATCCAGTCCCCGATCCCGGCGGGGGTGCCGTCGTGCAGCACAACCCCGGCCGGGGCGACCTCGCGTCGTCGCACACGCAGGGCGCGGGCTTCCAGGTTCAAGGCGACCACGTTCTCGTGGGAGCCGACGATCAGCAGCGTCTCCGTGCCGGCGTCCAGGTCCGCCCGCCACGCGGCGTGGGCGCGGGCGCGCAGGGTCTCGATCGACCCGTCGTGCACCCAACCGCGGTCGACGTAGTAGTCCAGCCCCTCCGGGGCGCCGTCCCGGATCCGCAGGCTGGCCACCGCCTGATCGGGGTCACGAAACCGCACCACCTCGGTGAGGGTCAGCGCCCCGGTCTCCTGGGCGAGCAGCCGGATCGCGCCGCCGGCCTCCACCGCGGCCAGCTGGCAGTCATCCCCAACCAGCCGCACGTCCGCGCCGCGTTCCAGGGCGTAGGCGACGACCCGGTGCAGGGTGTGGGTACCGGCCATGCCCGCCTCGTCCACCAACACCAGATCCCCTCCGGTGAAGGGGAAAGCACGGTCTTCCACGCCTGCCTCCAGCGCGGTGGTGACCTGGTGCAGGGTGTGTGGGCGTGCCCCGATCGCCGCGCCCAACTCCTGCGCGGCGCGGGCCGAGGGCCCGAACGCATACACCCGGGCGCCACTGGCCCGCCACGCGCGGGCCAGCACCCGCATCGCCGTG
Source organism: Longimycelium tulufanense (assembly GCF_014645795.1). Lineage (GTDB taxonomy): Bacteria > Actinomycetota > Actinomycetes > Mycobacteriales > Pseudonocardiaceae > Longimycelium > Longimycelium tulufanense. The sequence continues at coordinate 25,844 of NZ_BMMK01000037.1, forward strand.
GTCTTGCCCGTCCCGGCCGGGGCCAGCGCCAACTGCAGGCGCCGGCAGGAGGTGGCGAACTCGGTGACCAGGGCACGCTGGCCGGGGTTGAGCGAGGCGCGGCTGGTGGCGATGGCGCTGCGCACCAACGCCTCGGGTACCCGGTGACCGCCGTGTTCGCGGGCCGCAGCAACGAGGTCCTCCTCGGCCCGCAACGTCGCGATGGTGGTGTAGCGGATGCCGTGATGCGGGGTGAACACGCCCTCGTTGTTCAGACAGCGTCGGGTTTCAGTCAGCCCGTGGGGTTCTTCCACCACGGCCGGCGGGTGCAGGCAGACGGTGTCGGGGTCGGCGAGCACCGTCTCCACCACCGCCGCGACCAGCGTCTGACGCTGGTCGCCGCCCACGTGCAGTTCCTCGGTCTGTCGGTGCGCGGCGGCCTCGAGGTTGAGTCGGGTGAAGGTGGCGCGTTCCTCGGCCACCGCCGCCACGGTCTGCTTCGCCAACGTCGCAATGTCGACCGGCGAGAGCTCCTCGCGGTGGCCGAACACGGTCGCGGCCAGCGACTCCCGCTGCGTCTGGCCGATCACGGAGTCGATGAACTCCCGCCAACCGCGCCGGTGGTCGGCCAGGCTGCGCGGCGGCTGCTTGCCCGCGCGGGTGTCGTACTGGGCACGCCGACCCAGCTCCACCAACTCCACCGGCGTGGGTTCCCGCCCCGTGGCGGCGCGGAAGTCCACGATGCGCCGGGCACGTTCGGCCTCGATCTGCGCCGAGCGCTGCGAGAAAGTCTTGATGAGGTCGAGGGGCACCCCGTCCAACTCCAGGATCGGGCGTTTGGGGTCGATGCCGTCGGCCGGGCGTGGCACCCAGCGGGCACCCATGTCGCGCAACAAATCCCGCAGCCGGTTGTTGTAGTGCTCGCTCGCGGTCACCGTGGCGTGCAGCAGGGTTCGCCCATCCAAGGTGGTCCATGTCCCGTCGAAGGTGCGGCGCACTTTCGCGGAGATGGGGACGTGGGTGTGCAGGTGCGGGTCCCCGGTGCGGGAGTCCCAGTGCACGAACATCGCCCCGCAGATGCCGTCCATGTCGACCTGGGCCTGGCCCTGGTCACCCGCGCGGGTGTAACAGGCGTTGTCCTCCAGCCACGTCACCGTGTCCCGCACCGCCTGTTGGTGGGCGTGGAGGATCTGGCGCGCCACGTCCGGTTCCGCAAGCGCCCACAGCACCGACACCGACTTCGGCGGGGCGAACACCAGCTCGTAGCCGGACACCGCAGTACGGACCTCGGCACGCTCGGACGCCAGCCACCCCCGCAACTCCTTCTCATCCGCCGGAGCGCGGCCCTCGTGGTGGGCGGCGAACACCTCCGCCTGCACCCGGGCGCGGATCGCCGCGCGCTCGGACTCCGGGATCGGCGCCCCCACGGGGCGGCCATGGCCGGTGTTGTGGTCCCGGTACGCCGACAGCACGCGGCGGCGGATCTCGGCGGTGGCCTCGTACTGCGGAAACCGGCGACCCAGTTGGGTGGCGCGCAGGGCGTCGTCGACGGACGTACCCTCGGCGATCATCCGGGCCTCGATCGCATCCGCGTTCGGGTTCCGGCCCTCACCGAACAGCGCGGTCATCTGCTCGGCCGTCACCGCACCGGACACGCCGAGTTGGCGGGCGCCCTCGCCGATCCACTCCCCGGCCGGGTAGCCGTGCGCGGTGTAGTAGTCCGCCAGCGACTGGCCCGGCGCCAGCGGCTCGTCGGCGCACGCGGTGCGGCCCACCAGGTACTCGTAGCCGCCGGGCGTCATCTTCCGCAACGCCATCATGACGAGCGCCGCACCTCCCTCCAGGCGAAACCACGTCGTGGATCACGGTCGACGTCGCTGCCAATGAGGGAGGTGCGGCGCGTCTGCCCCTCCACTATCCACACGCGACACCACCACCACAAGCATTTGCGGAAGCACACGCGCGGCCGGTGGCAGAGCATCTGCAAGAGGTGCTGTGTGGCGGGGAGGAGAGAAGGTCAGGTGCCCCGGCGGTACGGGGTCGGGAGGGCCGATGCCCACCGGGATGGGCTGGGCGGTCGCGGTGCCAGGGGAGGGGGCCGGAAGGTGGGCGGGACAGCCGAGGGTGCGGGACAGGAACGGGACCGGGCCGGCCGTGGTGATCAGCGGCGGCACACCCGGCGGCCGGGCGACCCACCGCGACCCACGAAAGAAGCGGGTGCCCGGCGGCGGCCGGGCACCCGCTTTCGGGTACGGCGATGGGGGGTCGGGCCGTTCTCGGTGTCGGTGCGGGGCTCGGGAACGCGCGCGGCGGCCGGCGACGCGGGGGACGACGGCGAGCGGTCCGGCATCACCCGGCCACAGGGTCGGCTGACCGGGACAGCCGAACCGGGGGCGACGGTCCGGCGGCCCGTCCCGCGCTGACCAACCCGGCCACCCTCGACACGACCGCGCGGGGCGGGTCGCCGGGGCTGGGGGTCCAGGGGGCCGGGCCCCCTGCGTACCGCGCCACCCCGACCCCGGCGGCCGGGGACGCGGCCACCGTGAGCGGGGGCGGCAGCGGCGGGACGCAAAGGATGGCGGTACGGCCGACCCCGTCAGCCGTACCGCCACCGTGGGGCGATGGTCGCTAGCGCGTCATCGCGCGCGAACAGCGCTCTGGGCAACAGCAGACGTAGCAGCACTGACACAGGGCGCGCGTCACGTCGTAGGGCTCGCCCGCCCGATGGAACCACCACGGGTCCCGGTCGAGCGGCTCGGCGTGGCAGCACACGCACAACCACGGGTCGTCGGTGCCACGCAACCCGAGGGCGTTGCGGCACGGGGTAGAGCAGCAGCGGCGCGCGCCGACGAACTCATCCCCGCAGTACTCGCACACGCTGACGAACCGCTCGCACCCCGGGCAGGTACCCGGCCCGGGGTTCTCGCACACAAGGCACTCGGGGCCGACGGGAAGGTCAGGCTCGGGGTGGGGGTCGGGGGTGGCGGCGACCGGCGTGGGGGTGAGGGTGGTCGGGGCGGTACGGCGCAGGCGGCGAAAGACGGTCGAGAACATCGAGAACATGGGGTTGCTCCTGGAAGCTTGGGGGCTGTCCGGCCGGGACACCACGCCCGGCCGGACAGCGGCGGCGGGGTCGGTTAGCTGGCCCGGGGCAGGCGGGCGGTGGGGGTGGTGGGCGGCTCGGTGTGCGCCTGGCGGCGGCACTCGACACACAGGCCCCGGCGGAGGAATCCCACCCGCTTACCGGTAACGGTGGGGACCCGGCGGCAGCGGCGGCACGGCCCGTGGTGGTCCTTGTCCCACTGCTCCGCCGAGTTCACCCACGGGTCCAGGCGCGCGCTGTGCCGCGTGACCCATTCCCGGATAGCGTCCCGGGCACGCGGGCTGGGGACGCGGCGCCACAGGTCGCGTAGCCGCTCGCGGGCCTGGTCCACCGTGGCGGCGCAGGAGACCAGGGCCAGGCACCGCCGGGCCATGGCGGTGGACTGGTCGGGGGCCTCGGCGGCGGCCTGGGTGAAGGTCGCCCGGTGCTGCCGCATCACGTCTGCGACCACGGTGCGGGCGGCACCGGTGGCGCGCTGCCACTCCATGGTCAGGATGTCCCGGGCGGCAAGGGGCGGGTGCTGGGCGAGGATGCGGGCGCAGTGGGCGCGCATCCGGCGGCGCTGGACGGCGGCGGAGGGCTGCGGGGGGCGCTGGCCGGGCACGGCGGCCAGCGTCGGGGCCAGCGCCCGGGGCAGGTAGCGGGTGGCCCATGCCTGGATGTGGGCGCGGTCAGCCTCGCCGGCCACCTGCCAGTACCGGCCGAGGATCCGGCGGGCGGCGGTGGGATAGGCGGTGGTGAGGTAGGCGCACCGGGCGGCGACCCACTCTGCCCGGGTCCGGGGGTGCCCGGCGGCAGGCTGGGGGATGCCCCGCTCGTTCCGGTCCCGGCACGCCTGGCACAACCCGTCATCGTCGCGGCCCGGGGCCGGCTGCTGCTCGGCGGTGCTGCGCTCGATCCCACACACCACGCAGGGGGTGTGCCAGGTGGGGTCGAGCGTGGTGGCCTGGTCCGGGCGGTCCTCGGGCTCCTCGTAGGCCAGGGGCGAATCGTCGTCGCGCCAGGGCTCGTCGTCCACACCCGCGCGGGTGGCGGTGTAGGCGCGCATGAGCGTGTCATCGTCGGCCCGCCGCGCGGCGGCCGCACGGGACCGGGGCGCCCGGATCACGCGGGGGTCATGGCGCCGGGTGACCTCGAAACCCCACGTGCACGCGCGGTCGGCGGTCCACCCGGTGTCGGCCTGCTCGGCGTACCACTGCCGGATGTGGGCCGTGGCGTGCTGGGTGGCCTCCTCGTAGCCGATCCCCGCATCCGCCCGGATCTTTCCCACCAGGGCACGGAACCGGCCCGGCCGGGTGGCATACCACCACGCGGGCAGATCCCCGTCCGGGTCGCCGTGGCCCGACGCGGTCGGGGACTGCGGGGGGTCGGTGTCCCGGTGTCGCATCACGGCCGCGATTAGGTCGCGGTGCGCGGCGCTGCGGCGCCACCACTCCCGCAGGATCGCCCGGCCCGACCGGGGCCGGCTCCGCAGGGTGACATCCGCTGCGTAGACCATCACCAGCTCGGCGGGTGCGGCGCTGTCCAACCACGCGCGGGCCTGGGCCTTGGCGGCGGCCCGGTCACACTCCACCGATGCGGACAGCATCGCAAACGGGTCGACCATGCTGCGGTATCGCGGGCAGAAATCAACAGCAAGCATGAAATTGCCCCTTTTATTGTGTACTTTATGGGAGTGAGGATCGGGGACGGTTTGGCGAATCGTTCCCGTTTCCTCGGGCCCTTAGTATAGCCAGACGACCACCCCTGACTCCAGCTTTTCCCGTTCACCCATTCTGGTATATGTGCAGGTCAGATGCCATGCGAGGCTTTCTCGCGCAATCGACCACGTCGGTTCCCTCATTGTCGCCGAGGCGGAAAACAGGGTTGATGCGCACCGACGTCGGTAACTGTTTTCTGTCGCTGTGGGGGTTCTTCGGGGCGTGTTTTTCGGTGGTCGCAGTGGGCGGGTGGTGGCGGTGCCCCGACACCGGGGAGACGGGGCCGTCGGGGGTTCCTGCGTGTCCGTCGCGCGGTCGGGCAGGCGGGAACCCGGGGGTGGGTGAGCGTCGGCTGAGGGGTGGGGAGGGAGGGGCGCGCGCACGCCGGGGGCAGGCCCGTGGCCTGCCCCCTAGCTTCCTGCCCCAGGCCCGCAGAGGCTCCGAAGTCAAGGGCGGCCGAAGGCCGTCGGCGAAGCCGATGCGCAGCACCCTTGACTTTGGAGGGGCGGGCCGAACACACTGCGCGCCCCTCCCGGACCACCCCGGACGCAAACCCTTCGACGTCACGCAACCCACCCTCACCGGACCCGCGGCAGACGGTGGCCTCGGCCCACCCGGGCAGCGTGCCGGGCGGCCGCCCACGCCAGGGACCATCCGGGTCGCGGTGCCCACGCGCGGGGGCTGTCAGGGTGCGCACCGGGCACCCACCGCACCCCGGACACGGCCCGCCCGCGCGGCCTGGTGCGGGGCACGCCGGTTTCGCGTCCGCCCCGCCTCGGCCGGGCCGAGTGGACAGGGTGGCGCCGGGGTTGCAGGGGGTGCCGGCACCGCATCGGGTAGAGACCCGGCGCCGGGCACGTGACGCCACCGGAAGAGACCCTGCGGCGAGGACACTCACGCCGACCCCGGCGGCATCCTCGTGCCCCGGTCGCATGACCTCCCCGCCGACCCGGACTCCGCGGGGCAGGAATGCGTTAGCCTGGCCGGGATCCGCCGTGAACACGGGCTTGTGTGCGCCTTTGGGGCGCGGCGGGTCATCGCCGCCAGGGGTTGTTTGGCGACCCTTGCCCCTCCGGGGGTGGGGTGACCGTGTCGCGGTCAGGCCGCTGGCGGCCTCGACGTGGTGGCCCACCCGCACGCGGGT
>NZ_BMMK01000037.1:31789-50455 GCF_014645795.1 Longimycelium tulufanense
ACCACGTCGTTGGTGCCGGGCCGACACGGTCGGCCACCCGGGTGATGTCGCGGCCCTCGCCTCGCCCCGGGTGTCCGGTCGAGACCGCGGGCGCCGTTCACGCCCGTCAACCCGCTGCGCCAGGGGTAGAGACCCGGCGCCGGACACGACACGGTGCATCGCGTTCCGGGGACCCTCGCCGCACAGCGGGAACCGGTTCAACACGGGGGACTCGCGTCGCACCCCCCATGCTCGATCTCGGACGCGGCGGGCCGGTGAGCATCCTCCTCACCGAGTTCCGCCGCGAGGGCGTCCAGCATGGCCTGCCGTTCCTCGGGGGAGCGGCGCACCGCTTCGCCGTCTTCGTATTTCCAGTCGATGCGGCTGTAGACGACGCCACCCACCACGAGGTCATCGCCAATCACCTCAGTGACGAAGTCGAACTCGTCGTCCACGACGGATTCCGCGTCGTGCGGACCCGGTACCCACCAGGGTTGCGTGCTCATGGTGTTAGTGGCCAGTTGAGATTCCCCACCGACGGCCAGTTAGTGGGGAGATATCTGGCCGTCGCAGATCACGGTCAGTGATCGATGCGTGGGCTGTCCCAACGGTATTCCCGGCTGGCAGACTTCTCGATCATGGCGAGTAGCGGACTGTGGGTCGGCATCCTCACTGCGCTGACCGCGCTCGGAGCCAGCTACATCACCGCGCGGGCAACCTCGCGCGCGGCGCTGGCCCAAGCCCGAACAACGACGACGGCAGAAGCCCTTCGTGAGCAGCGCGACCGGCGACGATCCACCTATCGGGAGATGATGAGCTGCGCGCACGCGTTCAATGAGGTCACATGGCAGATTGACGACGTCGACGCGACGCGTGACCGGGCGACCAAGGACCGGATCCTGACGCAGATGTATGAGCGCATCGGTCCGACGATCGGGAACATGAACCAGGCAACCCATGCGGTCCGGCTCGATGGCCCTGCCGAGGTTTCCGCCGCGGCGGAGCAGGTGCGGCAGATGGCGCGACGCGTGCAGCCGCTGCTCAAGGCGCTCATCGGTGACGACAGTCCCGAGCGGAGGCACGACTACGACGCTGCGTACCTGGATTTCCGGGAAGCCTACGTCACGTTCATTGGCCTGGCGAGACAAGCGTTGGAGGTTAAGGACGAAGAAGGGTAACCCTCGCAAGGCGGAGCCTTCGGCGCCTACGCAGAGTGACGTCGTAACTGGCCGTACCTGGGGAATCCGAAGTGGCTGCTGTCATCATGGGAATCCCTCTTTACTGCTCTGGTTCTGCATCGGATCGTGGGCGCAGGGCCCCCGCGTCACTGTCCAGGCGGGCACGTACTCGGCGGCGGCGTTCCTGGCGGGCCACCCTCAGCAGATCCAGCACGCGCTGGCCCTTGACCTCCGCCTGGTGTCGCAGGGTGGTTGGACACGCGGCAGGGATCGTCACGTGTCCATTCCCCAGGAGGTCGATCTCCAGAGACGTGCGGGATCAGCCGCACTGATAGCGCGAGGGGGCCTTGTCGGCCGTGGCGTCCAGCGCCGGTGCGGCGGCCCGCACGGTGGCCCAGATGGTGTTGAGGAGCCCACTGGGTTCGGGGCCGACCGGGATCGCCCGTGTCCGGCCCCTCGAACCGCCAGCCGCGCAACGGCGCGCTGGCGCGGTCACACTGCGGGTTGGGGCAGGTTGACGGGAGTTGGGGGCGGCGACAGCCGGGTCGCTGCACCTGGAACCAGCGCACGGTTTTCCCACGGCGCAGCACCTCGAGGCCGGCTTCAATAGTGCCGCCGTCGGTGTAGAGGTGGAAGGCGGCCCGGCACACGAGGCAGCGGGTGGTGTGCGCGAACCGCACCCCGGAGATCAGTCCGCAGGTGCCGTCCATGGTGAGGACGGGCGTCGGACGGGATGCGACGCCGGGCAGGATCTCCCAGGAGTTGGGGTCGAGCCAGTCGACGATTCCCGTGTCGTGGTGTGGAGTCGACATCGAGCGTTTCCCTTCTCAGGCTGGGGCCGCCGGCACTCGGGGCACCCCCCGGCATGCTGCGTCAACGCCCACCACGTCCGGCAGGCCAGCCTGTTGATGGCCGTGGGCTGGTCAGACGAGTGGTGGTGATGACGGACCCTGGTGTCGGGCGAGCCCTCGGGGTCGTGTATCGGGCTTCCGGACCCCTCTGGTCGAGCCACGCAGGGAGTGTGGTTGGTCACGGGTGTGCCTTTCCGTGTGCTGGGGCGGGTTCTCGGCTGAGCCCGTGGCCGGGCACCTGGTCGGGGTGGCCAGGGCCCGGCCACGGGGTGAGCGGGCAGCGGCCACCCCGGGGCAAAGGGGCGCGCCCAGCTCGGCCAGCGGGCTTCACGGGGTGCGGGTCACGGGTCCGCCTCCAAGCCGCACCCGGAGCGCGGACACCAGATGCCGGTTCGGCCTCGCGATGCGCTCGGAAAGTGTGATCTTCAGGTGACTACGGCCTGTTGCCAGTGCGCGCAGCGGCACGCATCGAGCAGGCGCCCAGCTTGACGTAAGTACCGATTATCAGAGCTGTCCTGGGGAGCTGACCAGCACGAACACGACGATCAGCCGGTGCGGCCCACGCAAGCACCCGTCATGCGGTCGGCCTCGGTGCAGGTCCACGCTTGCCCACTGCCGCCTCCTCGGGAAGGACCTACCTTCGTTGGGAATCAGACACACCCGAAGACGTATCTTTAGTGGGTTTTGGGTGTCGATAGATGAGGTAGATCGGTCGACGAAAGCGGGAAGCGCGAGCCGTCATGGCTGTGGTAGTAGTCCGCGCCGGTCCTGGTGATCAATGTCACTGACCCTGGTTGCTGGTTGCGTTCTCGTTGATCCGCTCCGTAACTTTCCCCGTGCGACCCAGCCAGCAGGAGGGAAATCCTTGGCCTTCCGGGCCTACTGGGCGGTTTTGGTTGTAGTAATGGGATTTCTGAAAGGCGTATTCGTGCGTAACAGATTGCGCGCTGTGGGCGCCCTTGCGACGGCAGTCGTTGTCGCGACCCTCAGTGCACCAAGTTTCGCGTTCGCGGCTAATGCACGGGGAGAGGTTCCGGCAGCAGAGCAGGTCAAGGCCGTTGCTGCTTCTGCGGCCGCTGCCGCAGGGCAACAGGCGGCGACACAGCCCCGCGAGGGGATTCGGGTGACCTTGCCCGACGAGAACAGCCGCAAGATCACTCTTGGGACCGGGGAGGGCCTGCCGCAGATCACGCTGGCCCTTCCCGAAACCCCAGGTGACCACGCCGGCACGTCCGTGAGCGGCACCAAGGTCTTCCGCGCGCAGGACAAGAAGTTCGCTGTTGTCGCGGAACCGGTGGCCGACGGTGCACGGAGCCTGGTGACGATCCACGGGGACGCCGCACCGACCCGTTACGACTTCAACGTGGAACTGCCGCACGGTGTCCAGGCAGCTCAGCAGGACGATGGCAGCGTCGTGCTCGCAGCCACGCAGGACGGTGTTCGCCTCGAACTCGGCCGTATCCAGGCTCCGTGGGCACGTGATGCCGCGGGGAAGAAGGTGCCGACGCACTACGAGGTCAAGGGGAACACCCTGACCCAGGTCGTTGACCACCACGGTGCCGCCTACCCGGTCGTCGCAGACCCGAAGCTCACCTACGGCTGGGGTGTGTACCTCAACGGGTTTGGCACCGAGTGGCGGGCTCTCTATTACGCCGCGGGTGGCCTCATCGCGGGAGGCATTGGGGCAGTCTGCATCGCGTCGAACATCCCCGCTCCGGCTGCCGCTCTCATCAAGCTCGCGTGTTTTATTGGTGGCGGTAAGACTGCATGGGGCGTCCTCGAAGGCGTCCATAAGAAGGCACAGAGCCTGAACCCTGGTCAGTGCTACCAGATGAAGCTTGACAAGGGTGCTCCGCTGGTTCCGGTCGAGCCGAAGAACTGCATTCCAGGCGTTTAGTCGCGCTCGACGAGGAAGCGGCTGGTCCGGGACCCGCGATGGTGCTGTCTGACCGGTGACGGTGTGCCTGCCGTCCTGCTCTAGGATGTGACAGTGGACTCTCACGAGAGCAAGGATCGAGGCCAAATCCCACCGATGCGGCCTGTTCGTGACCCCGAAGGGTATGCCGCTCATGTCCGCATCACTCGCTATGAGCGAGTAAGTCGTTCGGTGATTTTCTTACTTGGTATTGCTGCGGCTGGGGTCGTTGGTTACAACGATCTCCCGTGGTGGTATTTGCTCCCGGTGGCGGTGCTCGTGCTCGCCGTGGATTGGTTGATCGGCCGGAACGTGAAGAAGCGGTACGGCCAACGCTGATCCCGTTCATCGCGCTACCACGGTCAGCAAGCCTCGAGTGCCACATGGGTGGGGGTCACCGCGAACGGTGGCCCCCACCCACGCCTATCAGGTTCCTGAGCTGCGGATTCGTCCTCCGCCGGCGGCGCGGGCGAGTCGCTGTCGCACCGGTCATCCCTACTCCGTTTCCGTGTGGCGAGCCGAAGCGCTCATCCTCACGTTCTGCTCGCTCGCGGAACCCCTTGGGCCAGCGCGTCCAGTTCGGTACTTACGTCAAGCTGGGCCCCTGCTCGATGCTTGCCGCTGCGCGCACTGGCAACAGGCCGTAGTCACCTGAAGATCACACTTTCCGACGGTGGGGGAAGAGCTGGTCGAGCCAGCGCCTCAGCGACTTTTCCACGGCGGCGGGGTCCGCAGTCACGTGACCGGGCCAGTCCGGCAGCTCCCAGCCCGCAAGGTCGCGGGTCGCCCGGTACCACGGTCCGCCCTCCTCGTCCCGCTCCCCACGTCCGGCGGACACGGCCAGCACCGTGTCTCGGTCGACCGCCACCACCGTGACCCTCACGCGGCCCTCCGGCGTCACCAGTTCCCCCGGCATGGTGGGCAGTTCCACCTGCGGGGGCAGCTCCTCCTCGGGCGTGTAGAGGCAGTCGCACGGCTCGGGGGTCCGCCCGTCCTCATCCCAGACGACGACGTGCCGGTACCGTCACAGCCACGGCACCTCTCCCGTGCCCACAACTGCTCGGCCACGAGCACATAGCCCTCGAGCGGAGGGACACACAGGGCGCGCGGCCGGGATGCTGGGTGGATCTCCTCGGCCAGTGTGGGCAGTGCGGCGATCCGGGCAGACGTGGAATCGGTGGACACAGGTGCCTCCAAGAAACGATTGCGCGAAGCGGATTCCGGACGACCACGGCGATCACGGCGGCGGGGCCGCGGACCCGAAACCGGCGCTCGGTCCGGGTTTCTCGCGTGGCCAGCGGACGCAGACGAGTTGGCGCGCAACTGGTCGACGGGTCGCACGCGTCGGTGCCGGAGGGGCTGGCACGGCCCGGGGCCCGGGCGGATCGGTGTGCCGGTGAGAACCGCGTGGAGCCGGTCACAGTCAGGTCAGGCCGACGTCCGGCGTGGCGAGGTTAGTCAGGGTGTCAGGGGCAGTGTTTCCTGGATCGGGTGTGCGTAGGGGCACCGCACCGCCTGGCCGTGGTGTCGGCCGACGCACTCGATCTCGCCGAGTTTCCGGTGCGAAACGCCCAGTTTGCGGCGCGCGATGGCTTCGAGGTCGTCGATGGTCGACCCCTCCAGCGCTTCGTGATGCGCAAGACTGCTGCCGAACATCGGCTGGTCCGGAAAAGCGTGGGACCACATGCGGAAGTACAAGCCCGTGGCCGGGGAGGACAGCGGGGTGACCAGGCTGATGTCGTGGCACGCGCAGCACACTTCGGCCGCGGTCCCCGACCGGGTGTCCTCACCGGCGGCCACCCGCTCAAGCAATTCCCGGCAATGTGACCGAAAGACGAACTCGGTGCCCATCAGGGTGTGGGTCGGCGTGAGCAGGAGAAAGCTGTGGAACAGCGTGTCCGCGTGATCGGGGTGCCGGTTCATGGCCTGGCTGATCTCGTCTTCGGCCCACCACAGGCACGCATCGAGCGTGTCCAGGACGACGGTGGTGGTCCGCAGGAGCGTGGAGAGAACCTCGCAGTGGGCGGATGTGGCCACGGGTCAACTCCTTTCCTTACAGTGCGCCGGCGTGGATCAGGCGTGTTGGCACGCCTCGTCTCCTGGTGCGCTGGCGAACGCGGGCAGAAGAAGGCCCCGGCGTCGAGGTGCGCGTCGACGCCGGGGCGGGGGAAGGTGGTCTGGTCTCAGGCCGGGTGTCGGTGGACAGCAGCCCCCGGCCCAGGGGCTCTCAGAACGGCGGCGCGTCCTCGTCGGGCGTCCCGCCGGTGGCGGGAGCGGGCGCGGTACCGTTCTCCCCGTTGCTGCGCGCTGCCTTGGTCACCCTGGCTGTCGCGTACCGCAACGACGGCCTTATCTCATCGACCAGCAACTCGTTCACGGTGCGCTTCTCGCCGTCCTTTTCGTAGGACCGCTGCCGCAACCGTCCCTGGACCACGACCCGTGCCCCGCGGCTCAGGCTCTCGGCCACGTTCTCCGCCGGCTGGTTCCACCCGCTGCACCGCAGGAACAGCGCGTCGCCGTCCTTCCACTCGCCGGAGACCCGATCGAACACGCGCGGTGTGCTGGCCACCGTGAAGTTCACAACCGCAGCACCAGACTTCGTGAAAGTCAGCTCTGGATCCGCAGTCAGGTTCCCAACCACCGTGATCGTCGTCTCGCCAGCCACGCTCAAACTCCTTCGCTGATCAGAAGTAGTGACAACGCCGCTCTCGTTCCTGTGGGTGGGATCAGCTGGCGCGCCGACTGCGCGGATGACGCCGGCCGAAGGCGATCCCGTCGCGGATCGCCCGCTCCACCTCCCGTTCACCCAGGGGTTCGCGGGTACGGCGGCGGCACTCGTCAGCCGCCGCGGTCAGGGCGGCCGTGATCGTGGCCTCGTCCAGCCCCAGGGAGCCCAGCGCGCTGGCCGCATGCAGCACCGTGTAGCGCCGTTCGCCTTCCCGGGCGTGGACGACCTTGTCGACCTCCCCGTCCAGGGCGGCCTGCAGGTAGCGGGGATGCGTGACGGCGCCCGGGGACGTCTCCCGCGGGGGGGCATGGCGGGGTCAGCGCGGTGACCAGCCACTGCGGCAGCAGCTGAACCGGGGCGTCACGCACGACGCGATAGACCCCTTCCGGCCGCACTGACCCCGCGGCCACGACATAGCCACCGACGCCGCGGGTGTCGATCCGCCAGCCGAGCTTGCCCACCGTGTTCCGCAACTCCACGGCCGGGGCCTGGAAATACAGGTGGATGCCGGGACGGGTGCCGCCGGAGGGGGTGGCCACCGTGTAGGTGTCGTCGGGGACCGGCTGGCCCGCCTCGGCCGCCACCCGGGCCAGGACGTCCCGGCCATCGCGGGCACCGGCCCACTCCTGCTATAAAGGCTTGGAGCAGGGGTGTGCCTCACGAGGAATCCTGTTGAGGAGGAACAGGAAGTCCATCATCGTGGTGATCTCCGGGCTTCACGGAGTGTCTGTTTCATGTGCTCCTCGGCATCACTCACTGCGGTCATGAGTTCGTCGAGGAGCTCAGGCGGGATCATTCGGCGCTGGAGCCCGGACTTCTCGATGGTGGCGGTGAGGGCGGCCTGCTCGGTGTCCTTCAGGTGTGGTCGACACTGGGTGAGGACATCCCGGGCGCTGTGGGCGTCGCTGCTTGACACTGCCTCGCAGATTACGCGGTCGAGGATCAACGGTCGGCGTGTGTCGTCGGCAAGGTCGCCGGCGACCAGGCCGAGGCGCGTGCGGAAAAGGAGGTGCTCGACGGCGGGTTCGAGACCGAGATAGGTGTGCGCCATCGCGGTGGTGGCCTCACCCGTGGGCTGCTGCGCGGCGCGCAGACACAGCGTTCGGAGGCACGCCGCGATCGCCTGCTCCCACGGTCCAGGCGTGTAGCTCTCGGCGAGCAGAGTGACGGAGCGGTCGGGGTTGCCGGTGGCGCAGGCTGCGAGAACGGCGACTTGGCGGCCGTCCCACAGGCGCTCGCCGATCCCTTTGTATCGCTGGAGGTGGTGGAGTGCGTCGGCCCAGCGGCCGGCGCGGGTGAGGGCGCGGGTGCCGTCGGCCAGCAGGATTCTCCACAAGAACCGCACCGGTTCGGCGCGCTCCTCGGTGCCGCTGATGAGGTGACGGAAGTCGAGGTGCCGGCCGTCGATCTCGACGGTGGTCGCGGCGTGCACCGCGTGGAAGGCGTCCTCGTAGAGGCGGTGGGCGCGCTCGGCGTCGCCAGCTCGGATGGCCAGGCGCCCGAGGTTGACCAGCGGCTCCAAGGCGAGCTTGGCCCTCTTTCCGTCTAGCGGTGCGGCTGCGAGCCAGAGGTCGAGCTGCCGCCAGCACAACTGGTGGGCGAGGTCGGCACATCCGGTGTCGCTCGCGATGAGGGCGGCCTTGTTCAGCGTCTCGGCGGCCCGCACGAGCTGGCGGTGTTCGTCGTCTTCGTGGGGTGCGGCGGCCGCCAGGTGGCCGATCTCGGCGACCCGTCGATCCAGCGGAGCGGCAGCGGGCCGCGTGCGTGGCAGGAGAGGAAACCAGGCCGCCATCCCGGGCGGAAGCGGTACAGCGTGCGCCTCGGGACGGCGACGCTGGCCGGCTGTCCCCAGGGATGTGGGGATTGCGTGGTCGGGTGGTGTGCCGGTCATCGGCGCGTCGCCTCCTTCTGGGGCTCGCCGAAGACGACGTTGGTGGCCGCGTGCGCCAGGAGGCCCTGGGTCTTGGAGGGCAGGCCGAGCCGGTTCCAGGCGAACAGCAGGTGATGGGCAAGCACGGCGCGCAGGCCCCGAGTGAGTCGGCCGGTGTCAGCAAGCTCGCGAATGTCGCGGCCGGCCTGGGTGAATGCGGCGAGCCAGGCGGCCATGTCGGCAAAGGGTCCTCCCTCGCGGAACACCGGGCTGGTGGGGCTCGTGTCGACGGTCATGAGCGTGCGGACCTGGGATTCGAGGTGGCGGAGATGGTCGCGGGGGGTGTCGTGGGGTGGAGGGGGCCGGTGTTCGGCGACGCGGGTCCACACGTCACCGCGCTCGTACCAGTCCAGGGCGGCGCTACGCAACAGGCCGCTGTACAGCAGGATCGACAGCTCGCGGCGGTGGTCGCGGCCGTCCTTGGAGTGCGTGGTCTGCTCGGTGTGAAGCCAGTGGAGGATGTGGTGGCTGTCGGCGTGGAACAGCCGGTGGGCCACCTCCATGGCCGCGGGTCCACCGAAGGCGTAGGTCTCGGGTTCGTAGATGGTCTCCACCCATTGCTCGATGTGGCCGGCGTCGCGCAGGGCGTCGAGCCGCGTGTGGATGACTTTCGTTGCGTCCTGCTCATCGGGGGTGGTGGGGAGGAACCGCAGCCGCCAGTGGGGTTTCTTGCGGGTGAAGAACCACGCGGTCATCAGGCCGGTGTCCTCGGCGTGGGCCAGCTCGGGGCCCAGGTGGGCGGCCGCGACGTGTTCGGCCGTCGTGTAGTTGGGGAAGCGGATGACCACCTGCCGCCATGCGGTATCCGCGAGTGGTGCAACGGGATCGTGGGCCATCGTGCTCCCCTCCGCGATCAGGCGAGGCTGAGGCAGGCGTCCCAGCCCGAGCGTGGGGCTGTGCCGGTGCCGGCGGTGTGCAGCGCCAGCGCGACTCCGGCGAGGCCGTCGAGCAGTTCGGGGTCGGCGTGGGCGGTGTCGAGCTGACCGATGAGCCGTTCGACCAGGCCCGGGAGTTCGTCGGCGAGGTCGGGTGTGGCGGCGTCGGTGGCCATGCGCCAGGTGACCTGGAGCAGGCCGGCGGTGCCGTGGCACAGACCGATGTCGCCCACGAGGGCGAGTTGGTCGGGGTCGCGGAGGCAGGCGAGCAGCGCGCCCTCGGCGCGACGCTGTCGCTCGTCGTCGTGGAGGGCGATGCCCGCGAGTTGCTGGGCGCGGGCGATGCCGGGTGTGCGGTAGCACCAGTCCGGCCGCCGCGGGACGGTCAGGGGAATCGTGCCTTTCCGCGCGTGCTCGGCAGTCACGAATCCGGGCCACCAGGGGCCGTGCGGGTCGTCCTGCTGCCAGAAATCCAGCCAGGCACAGATCCGCACGATGGCTTCGGAATGTCCGTCGACGACGACACCCCACCGCATCGCCAGCGACAGCACCGCGAGCGGGGCGGCGATGCCGTGCGACATGCCGAGATTCCCGTGCCCGCCGGGAAACTCTGGTGAGACCTCGCCGTTGGGGGCGACGTCGACCCACCAACCGGGCAGCGTCTGCCCATCGACCGTCACCGGCTCGGTGAGCCGGACCAGGTAGGCCAGCACGTCGCGGGTGATCTCGTGGTCGGGGTGGCGCCGCAGGTGATCGGCGGCCAGCCCGGCCAGTCCGCGGATCAGGTCGAACTCGGCCATCACCGGCCGTTCCCCGCGGTCGAGACGGGTGCGGGCGTGGTCTAGGCGGCGACGGGTCAGGGTGAGGGTGTCGGCGTCCAGGCGTTCCAGCGCTTGGGTGAGTCGGCCGGGCCGACCGGCGGCGGCCGCATGTGCGACGAACCCGACGGCGGGCGCGCCGAAGTAGAGACTGGCGTTGCCTCCGGCGCTGAGCGGCTCCGCTGCGGCTGCGGCCAGCCAGGCATCCGCGGTGTACCAGTCGCCGTGCCCAGACAGGGCGCGCTCGATGTGCAGCAGGGCGATGCCGGCGAAGCCGCCAGCCAGGGACTGCGGCCTGTTCCGGTTGACGCCGGCAGGCACGGTGCTCGGATCGGTCAGGCGCTCGGCGATGGCCGATGCGGCGGCCAGCGCCTGCGGTTGCGGGCGGATCACAATGCGTCTTTCCGCGTGCGGGCGCGGTAGCTGAGGGCGGCGGCGCGGGCCAGCCGCAGGCAGGTGCGTTCGGCCTCGAGATCGACGCCGGCCGCGCGCACGTGATGCAGGTGCAGCAGGTCCGGCAGCGCCGCCGCGGGGACGGCCTCGCCACAGGAGGTGAGCGCCTCGCGGTAGGTGCGCAACGCCGCGCGGCGCCGCGTCCAGGCCACGGCGATCCGCTCGCCGCCCAGAACATCGCGGAGCACCGATCCGCCGGCTGCTGGGTCGGCGAGCCGCATCGCCTCGGTCCGCAGGGCGCGGTCGAGAGCTGGGCCGGAGGTGGCGCCCGCGTGGTCGAGCAGCCAGTCCACGCCCTCATCGAGGTCACCGATGACGGAGATGGCTAGGTCCAGCAGGCTCGCGGCGATCAGCGCCTGTGGATGCGGGCCGCCGCGGTGGGCCGCCGCGGTCATCTGGGCGAGTGCCGCGGCCGAGTCGGCGGCGAACACGGCCTCGGCGGCTGCCATCGCTGGTCCCTGGCCGTAGCGTCCCGTCTCCGGGTAGTAGGTGGCGAACTGGAGATCCCTGATCAGGCCGGCACGCCGGAGGCCGGCAGCCCAGGTGCTGACGTGCTGGGCGGCGTCGGCAAAGCGGAGATTCGGCCCGAGCTGGATGCGCAGCCGCAGATGTTGCTCGGGGTCCTGGTACGGCAGGAACCACCAGAGCGGCGGCTGGGCCCACGACGAGAGCAGGTCGGGGAGGTGGGTGGTGAGGATTGCGGTGTGGTGTCGCGCGGGTGCGTAGAGCTTGGCGTGAAGCCAGTTGCTCGCGCCAGGCAGGTGGCCGTGCTCGACGTTGAGCGGCCGGACCCGGCGGAAACGCGGCCGCAGCGTGGAGTACGTGGGCGGCTGGGTGGCGGACAGCGGAACCGTGATCTCGTGGGCGCGACCGCCGAACCAGCCGAACCCATCGGGCGAGGGCGCTTCGCGCAGCGTGGCGTGGCCGGTGCGGTCCAGTTCGGCGCGCAGCAGGGGCAGGTGCGCCGCTTCGTCGAAGTCCAGTGGGAGGCGTCGGTCGTCCTCACCCAGGTACACCTGGCGGGGAACCCGCATGTCGCGGCGCCAGCTCGTCAGGCTGGCCAGCCATACCGGCCACGGTGCGTCGGGTCCGCGCAGGGCGGCGGTGGTCAGCCGCCACCGGGCCGGGGACAGGATGACGCGTCGGAACCGGACGCGGGGCAGGACGGGTAATCGGCTGGCGGCTCCCCACGACCAGGGAGCGCACGCCGCCGACCGGGCGGTGCTGATCTCGCACAGCATGCGCAGCAGTGGGTGGGCTTGGTGGACGAACTCCAGCGCGGAGAACACCACGGGCTCCAGCAGCTGCTGCCGGGACAACGACATCACGGCGAGCCGTCGGGCGTCGGCCGTGATGGCGAGATCGTCGAGCGGGATCACGCTGCCACGGCCGGACGAGGGGTGTTCGGTGAGAGAGATCAGCGTGGGCAGCACGGCGGGGGCGCGGGCGACGTTCTCCGCTCGCGCCGACAGCGGCGGGCACGAGACCTGCACGGGGATCGCGTCGGCACTCACGGTGGGTAGGCCGGTGTAGGCATCGACCATCCGCTGTCGATCCGCCGGTCCCAGCAGGTCCACGAACCGGCCGACCGTGGTTCCGGCCGCCCTTGACACCCCGGTGAGCACGATCTCGTACTCGCCGCGCTCTACCGCCTTGACGGTGTGGGCGTGGAGGCGGAGGCGCAGCTCGGTGTGCGGCTGCACGGTCGTAGGCTCGGCCACCGCGAGCGCCTGGATCGTCTCCTCGTCGAGCACGACCTCCGGGTCCTGGGTCATCGTGGCGCGCTGCGCCAGGCCCAGTAGCGCCGCGTCGCGTTCGGTCAGTGCCGGTATTGGCGGCGGGGGCACGGTGGCGTCCCGGTAGCCGGCGGGGAAACCCAAGCCCGTTTCGGCGCGTACCAGCGTGGCCAGGGGAACGACGGCGCCGATCCCGTATCGCTCCAGGAACTGGGCATGGTAGTCGCGCCAGGCCGGGGAGCCCGTGGGATGCGGGGCCAGGCGGGTCAGTGTCGCCGCCGCAGCTTCCACTTCCCGTGCGATCGTCTCTGGCAGCACCAGGTCGGCGTCCAGACGCAGGTCGACCGAGATCGGCCGCTCGGTGACCGCCAGTTCACGCATTCGTGTTGCCACGCGCTGGCGCAGGGCATGCGCGCGGCCGCTGTTGGTCGTCTCGTTGTGGTGAGCGAGGTCGTCGCGCAGGGCGCGGAGTTGGCCCAGCATGTCGGCCACGAGCGGTATCGCGTCGGCCTCCACCGCCGTCAGCTCGTCCAGGACATGGGCAAGCGGGTCGGTGACCGTCATCGGTGCGCGGAGGCTGGTGAGCAGGATTCCCTGCGCCACCAGGTCACGCACCATGCCGTCGACTACCGGCACCGGGGCAGTCGCGAACTCCGCATCCAGTTTGTCGATCAGCTCCTGCACGAGGATCGGCGACGCGGCGGCCCGTATGACGGTCTCCACGGCCTTGCTGCGGCGCACGGACACCTCGGCGGCCGCTGCGGTGCCGCTCGTACTACCGGGCGGTCGCTGGCAGCTCACCACCGCGCGGTCATCCCGTCGCACCAGCAAGTCGTTCACGACGACCGGGAGCCGGCGGAGCAGATCCGGGCAGCGTTCCAACTGGACGACCACCAGCTCCAGCCACGCGTTGTCCACCCGGGCGCGGGCGTGGTGGACGTGACCGATGCGCACCGCCAGCCGAGGCCCGAAATGCGCTGGTGCGATCCCCGCGAACAGCCCGAACGGGGTGGGACGGCTCATGCGCAGCAGGTAGCGCAGGACCGACAGCACCACGCCCCGAACCTGTCGCGTCGGCAGCTCGCGGCCCTCGCACACCTGGCGCACACGGTGCGCCAAAGCTGGGCTCGCCACCTCGATAGCCGCCGTGATCTCCTGGTTCGCCCAGACTTGGCGCAGCCATCGCCGCCACCCTGCCACCTGCCCCGAGGCGTCGTCCGCCAGATCCGGCAAGACCACACCGGGTAAGGACACGTGGGTGACGGCGCGCAGCAGCGCCGCGTCGATGACCCGATACACCGGTTGCCCCTTCACGAAAGTGGCCCGGTGGCGCACAGCGTGCCCTGCGCCACCGGGCCGCAGATGCAGGCGCGGTCAGAACAATTCGTGGTGGCTCACGGGCAGGAGGTGCACGCCGACTCGCACGTCTGCCCACAGTTGTCGTCCGTCATCCGCAGGATGTCGTCGACGGCTCCACCGAGTTCAATCGAGGTGATGTCCAGGTCGAACTCCGGCGGTAACTCCGCGGTTGGCTGCTCGATCTGCGCTGCCACTATGCCCTCCTTCATCCGTCAACAGGTGGTGCGTTCGGGCCGTTTTTCGTGGCGTGTCACGGCCACGACACGACGACTCGGCTGTGCTGCCGGTTGACGACCAGAGCCCGGTCTCGGCTGGGGAACTGGTCGTCGGGTGTACCGGCGGGCCAGACCTCGATCTGGGCGTTCAGGCTCGTGCCGTCCCAGCTGGTGATGTGCTCGATCACCTGGTGCACGAGGTCATCGGCGTGCGGTCCGTGCCCGTACGCGCCGAACTCGCAGCGCTGCTTGTCCGGGGTGAGCGGCCGCAACCCGAGGTAGGCGAAGCTCTCGCCGGCCTCGTCCAGGGCGGTCGGCATTCCCAGCGGCCAGGCGTGGGCGACCAGCCCTCGCTCGCGGGCCTTCGGCCGGGCTTGAAGGACACCAAAGCGGGGCAGGTTCAGGGCCAGCCACAGGTGCAACCCGTCGAAGCGCTCGTTCCCTCCCAGGGTCACGCCCGACCATGCCTCCACGCGGGGCTGGCTCAGCGAATGGCGCAGCGCCTCGACGCGCACCAGGACGTCGCCATCAACGCGCAGGCCGACATCCTCGCCGTCCAGCCGGACCAAGCGCTCGTCACCGGCCCCCACACCCTGCATCGGCACGAACGAACACAGGTCATAGCCCCGGCTGGCCAGTCGTTCCCCCTCCGGCGCGAGCACGACCGACCGCGTCATGCCTGCCCGCAGGCGCAGCGGAACCACGATCAGGCCGCCGGGGGCAAGCTGTTCTCGCCACGCCGGGGGGATGTCGAACGCCCCCACGGTCACGATGATCCTGTCGTAGGGGGCGTGGGCGGGGACGCCGTGCTCGGCGTCGGCCAGCACCACGCGGACGTCGGGGTATCCGGCGTCAGCCAGGCAGACGCGGGCACGGTCCACGACCTCCTGGTCAATGTCGACCGTGACCACCTGCCCAGCCGGCCCCACGAGCTCGGAGATCAGCGCAGCGTTCACCCCACCCGAGCCGATCTCCAGGACCCGCATCCCCGGCGCCAACCCCGCCTGCTCCAACATCAGCGCCTGAATACGAGGCGCAGACACAGTGCTAACCGCCACCCCGTGCTCGTTGCGCTTGGTCAACACGGTGCTGTTGACACCGTATGCCTCCTCCAGCGGAGCCCCCGGCGCGAACAAGTGTCGTGGCACCGCACGGAACGCGGCCTCCACCCGCTCGCTGGTGATCGCCCCCATCTCGCGGAGCTGGCCAACCATCGCCTCACGCAGCTCGGCCGGACGGGCCGTCTCATCAGTTGTGCTCATCGTCACGTTGCGCACTGTAGTCATGCTGTTACTCCCCTTGATCGGCCAGATGCGCGGTAGTGGTCCTCTCGCAGTGCACACTCCACGCGCCAGGGACGAGAGAGCGGCCGGGCAGCTGAGCGCGCTTCGCAAGAGGAGGAGATGGCCGACACCTCGTTGTGCCTGCCGCCTGGTGCACGTTCCAGCGTGCCGTCGGTCTCCGGCTTGGGTGGAAGGTGAATGACCTACTGCCTCGTTCAGCGTCGGCACCGGGAGCCCGCATGTTGGCGGGGAGGTCGATAGGTGTGGGGTACGTACCACCGGGGTCTCGATGGGCGCGGTGCTGGTTGTCAACACGGCGCACGTCAGCGCGAGCACGGCTGCGGTGATCGGCAGGGGAACGGAAATGCACGGTCTCACCCGACTCACCTGTTCTCGGTGGTGGTGTGGTGCCGCGCGGCGGGGTCCTCGAGTTCCGTTCCGGTCAGTTCGGCGCACAGGCCACAGCAGAACGGTGCTGCTCCCGGCGACACCTAACGGGGCCGGTCCTCACAGGACAGTCCGCACGCTCCGCGGTAGGCGTCCGGGGAGCGGATCGCTTGGGACGGCACCACGACCCCGTCGCGGACCATCGGTTGGTGCCAGGTGTCGTGCCCAAGACCAGGCAACCAGCCCTTGGTTGTGCGGAATTTCAGGTCGTCCACTCGAACCGGCGCGCGGAGGGTGGTGGTCATGATGACCTCCATGAGGTCGCAGTGTTCGAACGGTGAGCACGGCTGTCGACGCACGGCGGAGATCACGCTGTGGTTCAGTCGGGGTGAAACCGGTCGCAGTGGGCATGGCCAGGCGGTTCGGGCAGGGCGAGAATGGCGTCGACAACGTCGGGGAAGAGCCCAATCCGCACCCACCGGAGTTGCCGCACGCACTCGTGGACCTCGACTGGGCTGTCAGTAGGGATGTCTTCGGGGGAGATCACCTTGAAGGGATCAGCGGCATCGAAGTGGTCGGCGGGCAGGCGGTAGGCCAAGGAGCCGTCCCAGGCCGCGAGCACCACCCACACGACACCCCTCCAGAACCGGACGAACATTCGTGCTGGCCGTCCGTGGGTCGAGGGGTCGATCACGAGGTCACGGGGTTGGGAGAACCCGGCGCGACGGAGTCGGTTTGCGGCTTGGCGCACCGCGCTGATTCCCTCGTTGGTCTCCAGGTGACCCCAGGGGTCGTCGAGTGCGATCGGCGTGACGACTGGAGTCGAAACACGCGAGTTGTCCGACATTGGCGAGGCTCTTCCATAACGGGACACACGGGGTGACGAATCGCAGGGGGCTGTCGAGGCGGCTGGCGGGGCGCCCGGCCAGGGTGATGTGTGCGACGGCGTCGGGCCGCGAGCCTGCGATGTCCTCTCAGCGCTGCGTCGCTGCGGGTCACGAAGCCGGGCGGAGGCGTCGAGCAGCCCTGAGTCGGGGTGCGGACTGACCGACGCCCCGCCCGACGATCGTGCCCAGCACGGCTCTTCTGGGCGGCGCCACGGTGTGGTGTGGGGGCCTGGGTCCTCCTGGCCGGAGCGGTCAGCGACATTGGGAGGCAACGCGTCCGCCTGGGAGGCGTTCAGGAGACGGACGGCGAACGCGGCAACCCCGATCGCCCTTCGCGCCACTGGGTCGAGCCAGAGGCGTCCAGACAGGCCCCAGCGGACCTCCTGGCGGGAGCTGTCAGCGGTGCGGCGCGTGCTGGCGGCGTTGTGGCTGCGCAGCGGCACCGGACCGAACACCGTGGTCATGGCCTGACCGTGGCCTTCGTCCTTGTCGTGGTCTATGCCAGCATGCAGCCCTGGCAGGGATAGCCCTACTCGGGCTGGCGTCTGGGGGCACGGCCTGATAGGGGGACGCGGGACCGCCAGTGACCCGTACCACAGCACCGTGTTTGTGGGCGCTACGCTGGGGATTCGCTCCTGTAGTGGGGAGGACGAGAAGCCATGGCCGGCCAGGGACCACAGCGTTGTCGTTCGTGTCGGGGAGCGTTGCGCCGTGGGCACACCGGCGCCTTGTGCGATCCCTGTGCGCGTATGGCCCGCACCTACGGTCGGTGCCCCGTGCCCGACGGCTTCTACGACCAGCCGACACTACGAGCGGCCCTGGCGGCCTACGACTTCGGTCCGGTGTTCCGCGCCGTACGCCTGGCGGCTGCGATGACCCAGGAGGACCTCGGGTTTCTGGTCGGCCTGACCCAGTCCCGGGTCTCGGCGGTTGAGCGGGGAGGACACCGCCTGCGGGACGTCGAGGTCATCGCCCGTATCGCCGGGGCGCTGGGTATTCCCGGTCGGCTCCTCGGCTTCGATACCGCCGGCGGTGTCGCCGCGGGTAGCGTGGAGAAGGAGGTGAACTGGGTGGACCGCCGGGACTTCTTCAGCGCCGTAACCGCCATCACTCTCGGGGCAGGGGCCTTTCCCGAACTGGAGCGGCTGGAGGCGCTCCTTCCCACCCACCAGGAGTCACCCGCCCCACGCCGCATCAGTCACGCCGACGTCGAGGCCATCGAGGAGGCCACCGCCGCGTTCCGCCTGTCGGACAACCGACACGGCGGAGGACTCTCCCGCGCCGCGGCTGTCGCGCAGGTGGGGTACGTGCTCAAACTCCAAGACTCCCTCTGCTCCGACCACGTGCGGGCGACGCTCCTGCTGGCCACCGCGGACCTGGCGTCAACCGCCGCCTGGATGTCCTACGACGTGGAAGAACACGACGCCGCGCGCCGTCTGTGGATGATCGCCCTGGACACCGCGCGGCGCGCGGATCACCCGCGCGCCGCGGACCTGACGGTGAACCTGCTACTGGACATGGCCCATCAGGCACTGCACCTGAACCGACCCGACGAAGCCCTCCGCTTGGCCCAGCTCAGCAGTGCCACGGCAACCAGCCACCGCTACCCGGTCTCGGCCACCACCCACGCCTACATCGCCACCACCATCAGCTGGGCACGAGCCATGCTGGGACACGCTGAACCGTGCCGGCGGGCGATGGACGAAGCCCAACACACCTACGCCGACGCTGACCCCGCCAGCGCACCACCGTGGGCCACACCCGTCTTCCCCACCCAAGCGAACGGGGTGAACGCCGAGATCGAGGCCCAGCGCGGGCATGCGCTGTTCCTGCTGGCACGCACCGACCCCACCCACGCACCCGCGGCGATCGAGCACCTGCGGCGAGCTGTCGACGGCTACGGCTCGGCCTATGCCCGCTCGCGCGCGGTCAACCTCCCCGGCCTGTCTTCCAGCTACTTCTACACCGGTGATACTGACACCGCCGTTGCCGTCGGCCATGAGGCCATCTGTCCCGCGTCAAGTTTTTGGCTCAGTTTTCCTTGTCTGAAAGTTGTGTCTTCTGGTCTTGGT
>NZ_BMMK01000038.1 GCF_014645795.1 Longimycelium tulufanense
CCTTTCTGACCTTGGCCGCCGCCCTCACCTGCTACAAGAGACTCACCAAGTGAGACACGCTCTTAATGGTGCCCAGTTCGGTAGGGTAGCCAGCTTCTATGATGTCCAGTTCGGTGGAGAGGCCCAGTTCGCTGCTGCCCGTTTTGGTGGGAACACCAGGTTCGACTGTGCCCATTTTGATAAAGACGTCTGGTTTAACCGTGTTCGTTTCGGTGGAGACGTCATGCTCGAGGAAACCACGTTCATCGGGGTCGTCGGGTTTGCTCGTGCCCAGTTCAGCCGGAGCGTCTATTTCGGCGTATGGACACGTGTGGTAATGGACGACGCTAGGGTTTGTCTCGACGTTGACGAGGTCGAGCGGACATGGCCTCAAGGCTGGTCAGTGGAAGAGCCCTGTCGTCTGGATGATGGCAGACTTGACGATCAGTCAGGGATATGGGGCCGTCTTGTTCGCACCCCAGACGAGTCCGAGGCTTCCCTGGAGAACGTGCCGGAGCCGGAGTGACGGAGGGCCGGGCACCAGGCGGCCTACCCCTTCCGCTCGACGCGCCTGAGACGCTCAGCCAGCTTGTCGACGATCGTGTCGGCTTGGGCGGTGTTGTCTTCGCCGAGGACGTCGCGAATGACCTCGCTGAGTTCGGGTCGGAGGGCCTGAGCCACGGCGGCTGGGTCGGTCGGGGTGAGGCCGGCGACTGCGGCCTGGAGGGCGGCCGTCCGTTCTGAGTTCCGTACCAGGTGGAGGTAGTGGTCGCCGGCGTGGCGGATGCCCTCGATGCCGTGTTGCCACCACTCGTACAGCTCCTGCAATCGGCGGCGGTCGTCGTCGGTGAACATGTCGTTCTCCAAGTCTTGGGTGAGGGAGAGCAGGGTTTGGTCGGGCGTGAGGGCGTTCATGTCGACGTTGCCGGCGATGCCGGGCACCTGCCCGGTGCTGGTGTATTGGTGCATCACCACCCGGGGGGTCGCGTGGCCGGGTTGGCCGGTTGGGCGTCCGTAGTGCGCCACCCACCACCAGATGTCGTTGGCGTCGGCCCACGGCTCACCGAGGTGGCCGAGCAGGAAGTTGGTGGAGGCGTAGACCATCACCCGGTGCCGGCCCAGCCGTTGTCGCAGCCGCGCGACGAAGGCGCCGCACCAGGTGCGCAGGTTTTCGCCGGTGAGCTCGATGTCCAGGCAGGGCGGTAGGTAGCCGGGGCCGTGGGCGCCCAAACGCAAGACCTGATCGGCGAACGTGTCTGCTTCTGCGCTCGGCGGGTTTCCGGTATCAGGGCGGGCGAAGTGGTATAGCCCGACCACCAGTCCGGCAGCCCGGGCACCGTGGTACTGGCTGTCGAGTGTGGGGGAGAGGTAGCCCACGCCTTCGGTGGCCTTGATGTAGGCGAACTCGATGCCTGCGCCGCGGACGGCGGCCCAGTTCGGGTGTCCTTGGTGGGAGGAGACGTCGATGCCGCGTGCCATGGCTAGATCCTCACCACGGCTTGCAGGAGTGAGATCAGTCCGGCGCCGCCGATACTGCCGAGCGCCGCGGCAGCACCGACGGTGCGCCACCGGAACTGCTCCAGCGCGCGAACTCGGTTGTCGAGGTCGGCTAGGCGTCGGACTTCGCTGGAGAGCGCGCGGACGTCGGAGCGCATCTCGCGGAGTTCGTCGCGTACCACGTCAATGCGGGAGAACAGTTCATCGGGTGTGATGACCACCGATCCCGGTGGGGGCTGTTCGGTCATCACCGGTCCCCTTTCTGGCTGGTTAGGATTGTTCGCCGAAGATGCCGATGATGCCGAGGCGTCCCTCGCCGGAGCCGGCGGAGATACGGGCCCACATCCGCAGGTCGAGTGCCTGTTTCGGTACGCGGCCGGTGGTGATGTCCAGTTTTCCGGTGGAGGTGGCGAGGAAGGTGTCGGTGTAGCTGTCGGTGTAGAGCACGTCCTCGTTGACTCCCGATCCCTCGGTGAGCTGGACGTCGACGGTGACGCCGGTGGGGGCGTACACCAGGAACGAAACCCACAGGTAGGGGTTCGACCAGGGGATGACCCCACGGAAGATCTCCTCGAAGCTGCTGCTGGTGAATGCTTCCAGGGAGTTGAATCGGCTGGGGTACAGGGCTCCGGTGAGGTGGGGGGTGGCCAGGCCCCATCCGGTTTCGGCGTCGTCGGAGACGATGATGGCCCCGTTGTTGTCGCGGTAGGACCAGAACTGGAGGCCGCCCTGGGCTTCGCCGAGCTCGTGGGCGACGGTGCCGTTGTCCCGTCGGGTTTGGATGAAGTACTGGCCGCCGGGGGACTGGGAGACCAGCAGCAGGGTGTGCCCGGTGGGGTGCAGTACCTGGAAGAACGCGCCGTCCTGGACGGTGAGTCCACCCCGGGAGATCGTGGCGCTGCTGAGTCCGATGGCTTTGCGGACTTCGTTGAGTTCGCGTTCCAGGCGTTTGATCCGGTCGAGGGTGTTGGTGGGTTGGTTGACCTGCCCCATGTCAGCTCCGGGTGCGGATGTTAGGCGACGTCGTCGAGCAGGGGTGCCATCGTCAGCTCGAGCCGTTCGGCGTCGTCGCCGGGGGCGATGGTGATGTCGATGACGCGCATCGTGGTGTCGATGCGGTGTGGGAAGAATAGGTCCGGCCCCAGCAGGACCCGGCCGTCGTCGCCGCGGGTCACCTCGGCCGCGGTCGGGGGAGTGTCGCCGCGGAGGGTGAGCACCGGGAGCGCGACCGGGAGTCGGGTCGCGGTCTGGTCGGCTTCGGCGTGGTCCCGGAGTGTCTGCTCGACCACGACGCCGGTGTAGGTGCGCTCGGATTCCAGGAGTGGGTATCCGGCGTCGTAGCGGCTGGTGTCTTCGTGGTAGGCGATCGGGATTCCGAGGTCGACGCCTTCCCCGGCGGCGTAGGCGCGGGTGGTCATGCGGGTCGCATCTGAGGGCCACACGTAGTCCAGGACGTTGCCGCCGGACTCCCACACGTGCGCGCTGCCCTGCTGCCCGAGGCGGGGAGTGCCCAGTCGTAGGACGCGGCGGGGGGCGATCCCGGTGCCGGGGGCGACGTCGAAGGCCATGTCGGGGCCGGACAGGACGTTGCACAGTTGCCGGAGGGTGTCGCCGACCTCGCGGAGTTCGTGACCGTGGTAGGTGCGGTCGCGGAAGATCCCGGTGGAGGTGCTGTCTGTTTCGATCAGGATGTCCCCGCCGGTGTGGGACTGGGCGAGTGCGACGAGGTTGCGGGCGATCTGGTTCTGTTCGGTGTTGGTGTAGCTGACGGTGCGGGAGGCGATGTGATCGATCGCGGTGGACGTCAGTACCGGTAGCACCTTGCGGTGATCGAAGTAGGACCAGAACTCTCCGGCGCCGATGCTTACCGTCTGCTCGGTGCTGGTGTAGCGGCGGGTCCAGATGATGCCGCCCCATATCGGGTGCCCGTCCCGGAGCGCATAGAGGCAGCGTCGGGCGGGCATGGTCAGGTCGTAGGGGTTGCGGCGGGTGGTGGCGTTGCTGGTGTCCAGCTTCCAGGTGGCGTTGAGCTGCCCGGAGTCGTTGAGCGGCTTGGTGAATTTCACGCCGGTCAGTGGTAGCTCGTCGAGGATCGTGTTGGTGCGCAGGTCGGCGACCAGGTAGGTGTAGATCGGGGCGGGCATCTCAGTTGCTCACCCGTCGTACCACCAGCCGCGGTCGTACCGACAACGCCACATCGAGGTCGGAGCCGTGCTCGTGATAGACCACGACCTCGAGGTAGTCACCGGTGACGAAGGTGTCCTCGCCGTCCAGGTGCAGGGGGGCGTGGTTGTTGGCGATGGCGTTGTAGCGAGTGTCGGCCAGGATGTCGCTGGAGGAGCCGTTGACCCGCAGTTGCCCTACGCGCAGGGTCGAGGTGCTGGTGAACGCAAACGCGCCGTTGAACGTGCACCGGTAGCGGCCGGAGGTGGGGATCTGGACCCGGGAGGGGGTTACCGAGTCCCACATGTCCAGCTCGTCCTCATCGGGCGCGTCCCAGTTGATCGGGGTCACCGCCCCGCTGGGGATGGGCTGTGCCGTGGTGCGTTGGAGCGCCACCTCGGGAAACATCCGCACCCACGCGCTGCCGGTGTAGCGGTAGGGCAGGTTCGTGGACCGGGAAAACGCGATCTGCCCGGTGGAGGGGTTGCTGATGTCGGCCAGTGCGGTGGTGCTGACCATCGCCGGGTTCCGCCACGCCGTCCCGTCGAACACCTCGAGCCAGTCCCGGTCGGTGCGGTAGACGGCCATCCCGTCGTAAGGGTCGGTGATGATGTCCCGGGCGGTCTGGGACGGCACCGGTAGCACGCCGCCGAGGGTGGTGGTGTAGCGGTCGGTCCCGCGCAGGTCGACGATGTCGCTGCTGGTGATCTGGTCGGCGTTGGCGGGGACGACGATCCGCGCCAAGCGGATGTAGTCCGATGACCCGTCCACCGGAGGGTCGGTGGGGGTGGCCGCCGGTGTGCCGACGACGTGCCGGATCCGCAGTTGGGAGTCGGCGTCGGCGAAGTAGGCGTCCGACTGCTGGACGACGATCAAATCGTGGCGGGGGTTGGCCGGATCGGCGGGCGCGGTGCCGAGCACGTCGGTGTCCCACGTGGCATCCAGGGTCCAGGTGTAGGTGCCGCCGCCGCGGTTGGACTGCCGCACGTACTGAAACGGGGAGGTATGGACAAACCCGTCCGGAGTGGGTGCGCTGGCGGTGACCGCACCCGGATCACTGCCCCCGGTCGGGGTGAATCCGGAGCGGGCGGTGATTGCCCCGGTGGGTGCCCACACCGCCCCCATCGCCAGGCGGGCATCCTCGACGTCCAGGAGGCGTTCGGTATCCGAGCCGACGGCCCAGGAGTCGCGGACAGCCACAGTCCGACCCCCTCATTCAGATCGAGGTGTGGTGGTAGAGGCAGGTCAGCTCGGTGACGGGGTCGTGGACCGCGGCGGTGTAGCGGATCCGGGTCGTGCCGGGCGGCAGGGTGAACCACTCCCGGAACCGCAGCCGGTTGGAGCGGGAGACGCCGGAGCCGAGAAGAACGGTGCGGTCGTGGTACGTCAGCTCCAGGGTGTGCCCGGCGGGCAACGTGTAGTCGTCCTCGAACCACAGTCGGGCACCGGTGTCGGCGTTGGTAATCCGAGGCCCGGTGACGGGGCCGGTGATGGCCCACACCGGTTCGGCGTGTCCGGTGCCCTGGTTGGTGACGACCAGCTCGCCGCCGGACTGGCCGGGTCCGAAGTCGAGCGGGAATGCCAGGGGAAACGACACACCCGACCCGGTGGGTGCCGGAAGCCGGGTTGAGGGCGTCTGCCGCGGCAACTCCAGCAACCTGGGGTTGGTGGCTTTCCACCGCAGCGCACCCTGCGTGTAGCCGACCGCGAAGTGCTTGTCGGTCGGGATGCTCCGGTGCGTGCACCGCGCTATCACCAGGTGCTTGCGGCCTTGGAGTTGGATGATCAGCGGCTCCTCGACCGGGTTCTCCGTGGGGGCGGTGGCGGTTCGCAGCAGGTCTACTGCGTCCGAGAACTCCGTGTGCGGGCCGCGGATGTGGAACCCGAACTCCACGATTCGCGGCTCTGCCAGCATCTGGCCGGGTTGGGCGCCGTGTCGCCCGACCAGTTCCTGGTCTCCGTCGCGCATCCCGGGCAGGTCCAGCCAGCCCGTCAGGAAGCGCCAGCCGTAGACGGTGCCCGAGCCCAGCAGCAGACCCCGCCACTCGATCTGGCCGTCCACGGTGAGGAGATCGCCGGCCGCCACCCGCGTCACCCCCCGGTTCGGGACAGCCAGTCCAACTCGGACGCGATCGCGTGAGGAGACTGGGCTGGGGTGGCGTGGAAGTGCTCGATGTGCACCGCCGACCTCTCGGTGCCGGCCTGCGCGCCGGGCCGGAGCAGCGGGGCGACCGCGGGGTGCACGGCCGCCCCGGTGACGGCCGAGGCGGGGCTGGGAAGCACCAGGTCCACCGCCGAGGCCCGGTTGGCGAGCAGGGTGGCGGCGCGGGACACCATCGGCGCCATGCGTTCCAGGCCGATCGCGAAGCCCTCACCGGTGAACTCGCCGAGTTGGGCGAACACGCGGGACGGTGAGCCGATGCCGAGCCAGGACTTCACGGTGTTGACCGCGTCCTGGGCCATCTGCCGAACCTTGCCCAGCAACCGCCCGACCATGTGGGAGACGCCGCGGATCATGCCCTGGATCAGGTCACGGCCGGCGTTGTAGAGCAGGGAGCGCAGGTTGCCCAGCGCACGCAGGATGCGGCCGGGCAGGCCGGCGACCCACGAGACCAGCTCCACGAGCTTGCCGATCGCGGCAGCACGGGCCCGCTCGAAGAACGCACGGACCCGGTCGGGGATGCTCCTCAGCCAGCCGATCGCATCCAGCACCCGCCGCACGTTGGCCGAGACCCACGACGTGATCACCGTCCAGACCGCGGAGACCTTGTCCCAGACCGCCGTCCAGATCTTGGCCGTCTGCTCCTTGATGGTGTCCCAGTTGGCGATGATCAGGGCAACGAGGGCGACCACGGCGGCCATCACCCAGCCGACCGGTCCCATGGCGATGACCCAGGCCGCGGCGACCCTTGCGGCGTGGATCAGGGCCTGCACACCGAGCCAGGCAAACTGGGCGACCATGAGGGCGATCTGGACGGAGTGAACCACGGCCGCGGCAATGGCCTGCGCCCTGGCCAGCAGCCACGCAGCGGCGACGCGGGCCATGCTCACGGTCGCCGCAACTCCTAACACGATGAGGTGGGGGACGAGCACCGTGGCGATCAGTCCCGCGAGGATGGAGACGGGAACCTGGTTCTCGCTGAGCCACTGCGCCATCGCCTGCAGCGCGGGGATCACCGTGGCGTTGAGCACCTCACCCAGCACCGCAAGAGCAGGACCGAAAGCGCGCGACAGCACCCCGACGACGGCCTCCAGCGCGGGGATCGCCTGACCGCCCAGGAACTCGACGAACGCCGCCGAGACCTGCCGCTTGAACGCCTCCAGCCGGGTGGCGGCGTTGTCGTTGAGGGTGGTGCCCATGCGGTCGGCCGCGCCGGCCACATCCCCCAGCGCGGTCACGGCCGCTGAGGGGTCAAGGGCGAACAGGGCGTCACCGAGGTCCTCAGCCTTCGTGCCGAACAACGCCACCGCGGCGGCATCCCGCGCAACCGGGTCCTCCATCCCGCGCAACCGGTCCAGCACCACGTCGAGCGCGGCGGCGGCCTGCGGCCCACCCCGGGCGAAGGTGGCCGCCATCTCCTCCGCAGACAGGCCAATGGCGTCGAAGCCCTCCACCGTGGTCTTGCTGCCGTCGATGGCGCGGATCGCGAACTCCTTGAGCGCATCCGCCACCGTGTCCGCATCCCGGGCACCGGCCTGCAACCCCTGGGAGAGCAGGCCCATGGCCTCCTGGCCGGTCAGGCCGAGGTCCCGGAACTTGGTGGAGTACTCGGAGACAGTGTCCAGCAGGTCCTGGGCCTCGTCCGCCCCGGTCTGGAACCCGCGGATGATCACGTCGAACGCCTCGTCGGCGTCGGCCACCAGCCCGGTCTTGAGCAGCTTGCCGACCGCGCGCGTGACCTTGCCGACGTCCTCGGCCATGACCGTCGACAGGTCCAGGGCCTTGGCGGTGATGCGCTGCAGATCGGCCTCGGATGCGGCCCGCATCCCGTCGATGTGGTGGATCACGCCCCGGATCGCGTCGTTGATCTGTTCCAGCGACTCGCCGTAGGCCTGCGAGTACAGCTGCCCGGCGGTGGCCCCGATCCGGGCCGACTCGGCCTCGGTGAGCCCGAGTTGGGCGGCGAGCTTGTCGTGGGCGGCCTCGGCGGAGACCGCTCCGGCCAGGCTCGTGCCTAACGCCAGCGCCGCGCCGGCACCCACCGTGACTGCGGTGCGCCCGAGCCAGGTCCCGAACGCTGCGAACCGCGTTTTCGCGGTCTCAACCCCGGTGTCGAACCCCTTCGATTCGAGGTCGAGGTAGCCGACCAACTCGCCGATGGTGAGGGCCACGATCGCACCCCCTCACCGATGGTTGAGAAGACAGCTCATAGGGTTTGATCGCTGCACCTGACGGCGGGAAATCGTCCGGTGTCGGACGAGCGGCACGCACCCGTTCCTGTGTGTGGTGGCCGCATCGCCTGCACACCCCTATCTGCCACAAGGTGGCTCCGTCGCGACCGCAAAACCGTTTCACCAAGGAACCGTGGTGCGAGAAGCTCGCCAGGCGGAGGGGCAACGAGACCGGCGGGTCACTCACATGCTGCTGGGACGCCGACAGGAGAAGGGGCTATGGCACGACCTGCAGTTGGGGAAGCCTTACGCCGCTGCGCGGCATGTGGCGGGTACGAGTACAGCGGTGGGCTTGCGTGTGCGGCCTGTCGCCAGTTGGTAGACGGCATCGTCGAGGAGGAGTGGCGGTCCTTTCTGCATCGCTGGAGCGTCGGTAAGGGCCAGGAGGCCGAACTGGCCGAGATGGTGGTGGACGAGCCCGACCGCCACGACTGGCGGGTGGTGGACGCCGCACTCGACAGGTTGGCCTGCGCCGAATGTGGTGACCGGCTCAGCCGCGGGCCAATCGGCTGCCCTGCCTGCGACCTGGCCCACGGCTTCCGCTATGCGGCGATCGAGACCGACCGGCCGGGCGTTGTGCCGGGCAACGAACACGCCATCCGCGTCAACGTCTCGGTCGTACGCCGGCCTCACGTCACCTCGGCAAACGAGGTCCTCGCGCGGCGCCTGCTGTTGCCCGTCCTTCTGGTGGGATACCTGCCCACCATCGACGAGGCCCAGCGGATCAGCGCGCTGATCAAGAGAAGTCCCCCGGCACAGAAGATCCTCCTTCTGGAGGAGACCATCGAGGGCATCAAGCGCCAACGTGCCAGGAATGGCCCCTCCACATGAGATGAGTTAGGTACGCAACTGTGCGGTGATCGCGGTGATCTCCTGCGGGTCGCTCACGACCCTCGGTTGCTTATCCGCCCACTGTCGCCACACCGCATCCCCCGACAGGCCGGACACGTAGGCAGTGAAGTCGTCCCAGGACAGGCCGGTGTCGATCTCGGTCATGAGGTCGGCGCCGTATTCGCGTCGCCAGTCCGCGCGCAGGTAGCGCCAGCCGGCCAGGATCAGGCCGAGGGTGTGTTCGCTGTCGCCGCCCCCTCGTTGGGGGCCGCGGCTTCCCCCTGGTTCGCCCAGTTCTTCATGCGGTCCATGCAGTAGCGCAACACGTCGGCCAGCTGGTCCAAGTCCAGGCCCTCGTTGAGCAGGGCGGTGACGTTCTCGCTGCCGATCACCGAGCCAAGGAGTTCGACCACCGTGTCGGGATCGATAGTCTGGTCGGGGTTGCGTCGCTGGGCGGAGGCAGCAAACAGGATCAACTTGGCCGGTGGGCTCGCCGGCAACGCATACATCCGACCGAGGATGCGCACCCGAGGCCGACGGCGGCGCCGTGCCGCCCACGCGGCGTCGAAGTCGTAGTCCACATGCTCGACCGTGTCGGATTCGGTGGTGCCCCAGTGCGCGGGCTCGTGTGCGGTGGCCATCAGACCACCGCCGCCGTCGAGGCCACGCCGGAGCGGGTGAACGTCGCCGACCAGGAGGTCTTGTCGTTGTTGCCCCCGCCGAGGGAGCCGGGGGAGACATAGGCGGTCCACACCGTCCACTCGCTGTCACTGTTGTGCCGGAACCGGATCTGCCCGAGGCTGGCGTCGCCGACGAACGTGGCAAGCGCATCCACACGTGCCTGCCCAGGGTCGACAACACCGGCCGTAGAGTCGCGGAGTCCTTCCACGTTCAGGGAGGCGCCGCGCTGCATGACCTGCCCCTCATACAGGCCATTCGAGGAGAACACCGTGGTGTCCACCGTTTCCTCGTTCTCCGAGCGTGAGTACTCGAAACTGTTGACACTGGCGATCTCCAGCCAGGTCGGGGTGGGCTGGCCGTCAGAAACTTGGAAGATCCAGCCGCGGGCGTCGATCTTCGCCATGATGGTCTCGCTCCCTCACACGCGGTTGATCGTGGGGCGCCGCAGCTCGGCGCGGAAGTTCACGGAGTACTCGAAGCGACCGTTGCCATCCCGGCCCATCGGGATCGGCCCGGCCTGCACCCCGATGCACGACAGCAGCAGGGTTCCCCCAGCCAGCCAGCGCTCGGCCAGGCCGTGCAGCGCGTCATAGACGTCCTGGGCACGTTGTTCCCCGATGCGGGGGTCGGTGGTGCCCCGCACCCGCACCTGCACCCGTGGTTCGTCGTAGCCCAGCTTCGAGTCCGACTCGCTGCCGCCGTACAGTGCGACCGCCAACGCGACATCCGGGGACTGGGGCAGCGCGGCCAGGTAGATGTTCCCGCCCACCGAGCCGTCCACCCGGTACTCGCCGAGCCCGAGCTGGGCGAGCAGATACGCGAACTCCTCCGAGAGGGTCACCGCAGGCTCCGGCGGATCTCTGCGGACACGATTTCATGGACGGTGCCGGTTTCGCGGGTCAGCGGGTCTTCCAGGTACTTGGCTTTGCGGCCGGGGTCGTGGCGTAGCGTCAGGTCCTCGTGTTGACGGACCGCATACGGCGTGTCGTAGGTGACGGCGGCCCGCAGGTTCGTCTCGTCGACGGAGGCGACGCCGGAGCGTTCGAGGGTGCCTTCCTCGATCGGTACTACTCGGCGGGACTCGGTGAGCACGTGCTCGGCGGCCGTCCGTAGCCCCCGCGCCGCACCCGCGTGCGCGGCGCCCTTGATCGCGGCGCCGTTCCAGCGGATACGCACGGACTTGGTCATGCCAGCACCGCCTCCACGCATGAGGGGCCGAGGGTGCCGCCGTGGTGTTCCTTGCGTTGCAGAACCACGGTTTTCCGCCCGTCCGGCAACGTGACCTCGGACTCCGGTGGCGCGGTGGTGCCGGGTTGGCAGTACAGGGTGGACTCGGAGAGCACCTCGGCGGCTTGGTCGTCACGGACTAGGCGCCGGGCGTACACCACGATCGCCCGGACCGTGACCGCCGCCCCGTAGACGGGCCCGTAGGGCCCGGAGCCCTGGTAGGGGCGAATCGTGACGTTCTGCCCGGCTTGGGCTAGCACAAACGCGGGAATACCAGCGGTCACACCAGGTCACCTCCGTCCAGGTCAGCGATGCGTGGCGACGACCCCGGGGAGCAGCCCGGCCAGCCGAAGTTCCCGAGCCGCGGTCTCCGACAGCACCGGCCGGGCGATGTCCGGTCCGGCTCCGGCGGTGGCGTCGGTGACGGTGATCGGGCCGACGGTGACCGACTGGTAGCGGCCCGGGGTGGTGTCCTCGCTGCCGGTGGTGAGCCAGTGGACGGCCTGGGCGCAGGTGGCGTCCCGCAGCGCGTCCCGGATCGTGGTGTCGGTGGGCATACCCGCGGTGTCGATGGCGTAGACGGTGCCGAGCAGCGCGTCGTCGACGGCCTTGGACGCCTGCCGCAGCAGCCGTGTGGCCTCCGGGTCCTCCGGCACGGTCACCGTGGCCGGGGCGTAGTCGACGAGGTCGGTGCGGGTGGCGTAGACGCGGGCCATCGCATCACGTGTCCTCGACGACCACGGCCGTCACGCTCGTGCTGGCCGAGAAGTCCACGTACACCTTTCCGTCGGACTGGAGTGCGGTGGCGAACTCGCGGATCACGGCGAGCTTTCCGGCGTCGACGGTGACGATGCGGTCGGGCACGTCCAGGCCGTCCAAACCGGCGCCGGAGGGGGTGGGGATCGTGACAGTGATGGACCCGGCGGAGGCGTTGTTGACGACCAGCGTGCGTTTGCCGCCGGTGTAGACGAATTGCATGCCGTTGGCGGCATCGACCGCTGTCGTCGACCCGAGCATGTCGGGGATTGGTGTCGACGACGAGACAGTCTTGACGGTGAGGTCGGTGCGCGGCATCGCCTACTCCCTGGTCTTGCGGGGTTTGGTGGGCGAGGATGCCGACGTTGCGGGATGGTCGGCCTCCTGACGACGCGGCGGCACGCCTGCCGATGGTGTGGGGGTGTCGTCGAGGCGGCGCCACCCGCTGGTGGGCTCCAGTGCAGCCAGCCCCAGCCGGGTGTCTTCCAGGCTGTTGTCGACGGTGTGGACGCGTTCGCCGCTGCGGGTGTGCACGTAGGCGGGCACGGTGACCTCCTCGGGTGTGGGGGTGGTGCCCGGTCGAGGGGAAGATGGCCGGGCACCACCCGGGTCAGGTGGCGAGGACGAGGGGCACCGGCCGCTGGACCGTTGGTGAGGCGATCGTGGCCGGGGCGGTGGCGGTCAGGCCGGAGCCGGAGGTTTGGGCGAGGTTGTGTTCGCCGGCCAGGACTGGCTTGGCGCCATGGGCACCGATCAGCGATGGCACGCCACCGGTGGTGTGGTGGAACATCACCGCGGCCCAGTAGATCCCGGACACCGTGATCGTCTGTGGGGTCTGTAGGGGCAGGGTCATCACGGTGTCCGCCGCCCATGCTGCCGTGGTCTGGTCGGCGGTCTGTGCCAGCAACGCGGGTGTGGCCGCGTTGCTGTAGAGGGCGAACCACCAGTTCGTCGGCCCGGACGCTGCGGTCGCGCCGGAGATGAATGTCAGGTTGGTGACGGTGTCGCCCTCGTGGAGGTAGATCGGTACCGAGGTCATGACGGCGTCGGTGAGGGCGTTGGCCAGGTCGTCCAGGGGTGCGCGGGGCAGGTTCGCCCGGTGGAAGACCTCGCTGGGCCGGCCGAGGGTGTTGAAGTGGGCGAGCGCATCGCGCGGCACGCCCACGTACTGTCCGAGCTGGCTCACGTGTCCTCACCTTCCCTGCGCCGCGTGCCAGGCGCCGAGGCCGTCGCGGTGGAGCGCCGTGGCTTCGGCGCGGGCTTCGTCCGCACGGGCGCCGCGTCGCCTGCGGACTCGGTCGCGTCAGCGGCCTCGTTCGCCTCGTCGAGGCGGGTGATGCCGTAGCCCTGGGAGCGGAAGTAGGCCAGGGCCGGTCCATCGCTGTTCTCGCAATGCGCTACTCCGCTGGCGAAGGTCACCCCGGCGACCTCGCCGGTGAACCCGGCAACGGGTGTGGTGATTCGGTATCGCATGGTTCAGGCCACCTTGATGTTGCGAAGGACCCCACACGCCCGGGTGTTCTTCAGCACCCCTGCCAGGGGGCCCATCTCCACCTCGCCGGTCTTGACCGCGCCGGCGGTGGAGAAGTCGGGCAGCCAGGATTGCACCAGGGGTTTGCCTGCGGCGGAGGCGGCGTGGAAGGCGTCCAGCCCGAAACTGATTGCGTACAGGTCGGTGAGGTTAGTCTGGGTGTTCGTGCCGGCGCCGAGGTCGGTGTCCCTGTCCTCGATGGGGATGATCGGGCTGGCCCCGTCCATGCGGTCACCGATGTCGATCAGGACCCACTCGCCGTAGCGTTGCACCTCGCGGCCGAGGTCGTCCTTGGTGTTGGTGTAGGTGCCGGCCCGACGAGCGATGCTGCGCACCCGGGTGATCGACCGGGTGTTGCCGAGAAGAGCCTTCACCCCTGGCGGCACATCCCCGGGGCTTCCCATGCCGCCGCCTGTCTGGCTGGGCACGATCCGCGACAGGAAGTCGTCCAGCAGGTCGAGCGCGTCGTTCGCCCTGTCCACCGTCGACAAGGTAGCCGGGGACCAGTCGGCGAAGTTGGCGCCCGCCGTACCGGGGTAGACCTCGGTGTCACTGCCCGCCAAGGCTTTGGACAGGCCGTCGAACCCGTTGGTATCCACCGCGGTGTCGCCCAGGATCAGCTCTTGGGCGAACTTGGTCTTGACGCTGATCAGCAACTGCTGGAGCTGGAAGGAGGTCTCGTTGGTTGAGGACCGACCCAGGTTGGCCAGGGTGCGGTCGACGTTGAACGCGCCACCCAGCGGATGCAGGCCGACCGTGAACTGCTGGCGTTGCGCCTCCAGCGGCGTGTACTCGCTGTTGAACGCCCGGAACTGCGCGGATCGCGCCGCGGTGAGCCGGACGTATCCGTACACCAGGGACGCGCCGTTGGTGCCTGGGGTGACGGTGTCGTCGAACACGATCTGGTCGAACAACCAGCTGTAGCGACGCAGGTTGTCGATCACCGCATAGTCCACGTCGGACTGGGTGTTGACCTGCGCCTGCGCAAGGGTGACAGGCATAGGTAGGGCTCCTCACAGGGGATGTGCCGTCAGGTGCCGTAGGCGCGTGTGACGGCGTCGAACAAGCTGGTGGGGCGCTTCCGTTCACCACGACCCGGAGCGGCGGGCACCTCCGTGCCCGACTTGGCTGGGGGCTCGGGCTTGGCGGGCGCGGCCTTCAGGGACGGGTTCGCCTTGATCACGGCCTTGATCGCGTCGGCGAGCTGGTCGGCGAAGTCCCCATCCGCCGGGTCCAGGTCGGCCACCGCGGCGAGGAAGGTCCGAGAGTCCAGGAGCGCCTTCGTGTCGGCCTGAAGACCCGGGGCGACCTCGTGCACGGCGAGTTCGATCCGGAGCTGGCGAGCCTCGGCATCCTTCGCGGCGACCTGCTCGTCTTTGGAGGCGAGCTGCCGCACCAGTTCCTCGGGATCGGCGGGCTCGTCTGCGTCCTTCTTCAGGCCGGCGGCCTTGGCGATCGTGTCGAACACGGCTTGGAAGCGCTGCTCAGCTTCCTGCTTGTCCTTCTCCGCTGCGGCACGCTTCTGCTTTTCTCGGGTGACGCTGCCGCGGAGGTTCTCGACAAGCCGTTCGGCACGCTCCCGGTCGAACTCACCCTCAATCTTCGGGGGCTTTCCGGCCGGCTGGCCCGCCTCCGAATTCTGGCCAGTTGGCGGGTCAGGGTCGGGCCCTGGCTCCTGTCCGGGGGCCGCATTCTCGTCAGGGGAACCGCTGTCGCCGCTGTCCCCGCCGCCGTCGTCGTCGGACCCGCCGAGGGCGGGCCAGATCGGGCCGCGCCGGCCGATGCCGAGCGCGCGTAGCGGCTGCCCGGTGACCGGGTCCCGCAGCGTGGGGTGGACAGGCAGAACATCAACGGTGGTGGTGCGCATCGGGAGCCCTCCTTGGAGCTGCCGTCGGGGAACACCGGCCTGCCCCTTGACAGGCCGGCGGTAACAGACCGCCACCGCGCGACGACGCACCTGGCGTGACGCGACATGGGGTGGCGGTGGTCATGGGTGTGCTCGCCCTCGTGACGGGCTGCGGCAGCGGCACAGCGGAACCGGAACTCACCAGCGCCGCAGGGACGCCGGTGTCGGCCCAGCAGGTGATCAACGCGTTCCAGGCGGCGGGCCTGCCGATGCCGGAGGTGCGCGACAACTCGCACAACTGCGAGAAGCTGGGATGCCGCGAGCAGATCACCACCGAGAAGGTGACCGTGCTCGTGTTCGACGACGAGGCGAAGGCAGCGAAGCTCGCCGAGACTTACGGCGCCGAGGACGCGTACCGGCGCGGCCGGGTGGTGCTGTCGTTCCGCGCGCAGCGGACCTCGGCGGACAAGCAGCAGCCGTATCGGGC
Source organism: Longimycelium tulufanense (assembly GCF_014645795.1). Classification (GTDB taxonomy): domain Bacteria; phylum Actinomycetota; class Actinomycetes; order Mycobacteriales; family Pseudonocardiaceae; genus Longimycelium; species Longimycelium tulufanense. The sequence continues at coordinate 15,391 of NZ_BMMK01000038.1, forward strand.
CGAACTGGACAAGCTCACCCAGTAGCCCACGGGTCAGCGGGCGAGACCGACCTGTTCGCGGTGCCGCTGCCGGTGCAGGCCGGTCGCCTCGACGTGCACCCGAATCTGGGTCTGCAGCGCGCGCACTTGCGCCTCGTGCCGCCGCTTCGCGGTGGGGTTGAGGGCGGCGGCCGCCTTCAGCTTGGCCTCCCGGACCTTCCGCTCGAGCGCACGGAGCCGCTGCCGTGCCTTGTCGCCCTCGGGGTCGGCGGTGTGTGTCGGCGCCTTCGTCACCCCGGGCAGGTAGGCGGACAGCGAGTGCCGGCAGTTCGGGTGCAGCAACCCCGACCGGACGCCTTCGGCCACGGTGCCAGCAACCTCGACCCGAATTGTGCGGTCCTGTGTGGTGTGCTCAACCTGGATCGTGCGGCGTCCGTCCGGCCCGTTGCGGGACAACACCCTGCCTTCCCAGTCGCGACAGCGCCGGCACTCTTGCGGCGCGTTGGACACGATGACGAGATCGAGCCCAGCCCCACCGAGCCGATCCAGATGTCCCTGCACCGCGGCCTGCGCGGTCGCGGTACGAGTCGCCATCTCCACATAGGACGCCAGTTCCCAGCGCCGGCCGGCGCGGTCGACGAAACCCGTGATACCACGGGAGAGCAGCCGGTCCCAGGCACGTTGTGCGGTGCGCAGCCGAGACTCGGTGCCCATGAGGGTGCCGGTGGCGACGGTCTCGGCGATCACCTGCCGGTAGGCATCGAGCTGCCAGCGCAGGATGCGCACGTGGGTGCCCTGCAGCGTGGACGACAGAGACCATGCCAGGCGTTGGATCGCCTCCGTACCCGGGAGCGCCTCCCGAATCTCGCCGAGTTCGCGGGCGGTGCCGCCGGCGAGCCGGCCAAGTTCGTCGAGCGCGGCCTGCCCGCCCCGGTGGTAGGCCAACGCGATGGCCTGCTCGACCTCGTCGCGCATTTCCGAGTCGAGCAGTTGCACGAACCGTTCCGCGAAGCTGCGCAGCAGCCCGATCTGGGCGAGCTTCTGCCCGGCCCAATCCGGGGCGTCGAGCCCGTCGGCCAGCCGCCGCCCCAGTTCGAGGGCGAGCATGCTTTGCGCGGTGGTGTAGATGCGCACGAGATGGGTGGCGAGGTCTTCGGCGAGGCTGCGGTCGACGGGCATGGCTTACCCCCGGTCGCTGGGCACGTCCACGTGCTCGTCGGGCTGCTCGTCGTCCCCGCCCTGCCCCTCGCCTGCTGGCTCGTCCGGTTTCTCAGCGATGCCACGGAACAGATCGGGCTCAACCACGGCGCGGCCGGTGTCGTCGCGGATGCGCTTGACCTCCGCGCGCACCTGGTCGGCGTCCCAGTCCGGGTGCAGCATTTCCACCCGGGTCTGAAGCGAGGCGGCCTCCGCTGCGGTGAGGAGCTGGAGCGTGCGCGCCATTGACTCCGGGTCCTGCGAAACGGAGTCGGCGAACTCGATGTTCGGCCGCTGCGGCTCGACCTCCGCGCCGAACACGGCGCGGTCAACGGCGAGCAGGGTGTCGATCGTCTCGGCGAGCGCGGCCCGCCAGTAGAGGATCTTCCGTGCTCGGGTGACCATGCTTTGGCGTTCCCGGGCGGTGACCTCGGTGGCGGTGACGGCCACGTCCGAGCTGAGCCCGAAGCTTTGGACGGAGTAGCCGGCGGACTGGACGATGCGGGACATCAACTCTATCGCGGTTCTGCTGTGCTCCTCATGACGGATCGCGAACTGTGCCAGCGTGATCTGCTGGCCGGTGCCGTTGGGCAACTGGTTGAGCGCGGCGTAGACCTCGCGGTCGGCGTCCCATGTTGCCGGTTGGCCGGGCCCGTTGGACTGGAGGTAGACGGAGGGCAGCAGGATGCGCCCCTTGGCCAAACGGATATCGCGGAGCCAGCTCGAGTAGACCTCGTCGAGGGCGTCGAGAAACGGTTCGAGGCTGGCGTAGTCGCTGCGGCCGAGCCGGGTGGCGGCCGGGATCGTGCGCCAGGTCCGGTTGGGGCGCATGTTCGGTACGTACACCGCAGTCAACCCGGGATTACCGGTGTCGATCACGTTCCCGTCGCTGAGGGACTCGGCGAGGCCTGTGGTCTCCGGGTACTCGGTGAGCGGGACCCGCCGGCCGAGCCGTTCCCGGGTGCCGACGTAGACGCCGTGCAGGATGCGGCCCCGCTCGTGCCGCTCCAGATGCCGCACCACCTCGGTGCCGCCGTCGTCGGCCAGCACACGCCAGAACGTCACTGCTGTGAGCCGACCGGCCCACGACCACTCCGGTACGGCGGCGTCCGCGTGCACCGGGGACAGCCACGGCCGGTCGGCGAGGTCACGATCCCAGCAGACGCGCAGGTAGACGCCGCCGAGACCGGCGCAGACGTCCGCGGCTTCGAGCAGCGTGGCGTGCAGGCCCTCCTCGACGTGCTCCAGCAGCCGGTCCTGCGTGGCCATATCGTCCACCGTGAACGTCGGGGGTTCGGAGAACAGCAAGTCCGCGCTCTTCGCCGCGATGTCCCCAGCCAACGGCACGTGCAACTTCGTGCGCCGCTCGCCGAGCGGGGTGGGCTGGCCCCAGAACCAGCGGGCCAACCGGCCCACCACGCCGCCCCGATACTGCGAGGGGTGGTTGACCAGCCGGGCCCGCGACGTCGAATCGAAGCGCAGACCGGACGACTCGCCGTAGAGGGTTTCGAGTTCGTCCGGGTCCCCGCCATACCAGGCCGACCAAGCGGCCAACCGGTCGAACACGGGCGCAAGCTGTGGGGGCGGCCACGGCGTGTCGCCATCCGGGAGGGGCATGTCGGTACTCCTCCCTATAGTGCGCGGCATGACGAATGTGACCGGCGTAGCGAGCTTCAGGAACATCGAGAGTCGCGGCATTCGGCCTGGTCGGCGTGTCGCGCACTCGCAGCGCGTGCCGGAACGGCCCTATCACGCGGTCGAGGAAGGCGAGGCTGGCTGGGCGGAGGCACTCTGCGGGGAGCCGGTGACTCGGGTTCCTGAGCTGCCCTTCGATCCCGGGCGGATTGGGGGGTCGTGCCGGCGTTGTGTGGAGCTTGCGGAAACCTGACGGCATCCCTACTCGCGGTCGAGCCTCACGATGCGAGTCGAGCAGCCGTGTCCGTGGACCGCCTCGGCGTCGGCCAGGCTGGGCCAGTTCACGGTGGATGGGCGGTCGCCGCGCCATCGGATGGTGGCGTGCCGTCCGGCTAGGGCACGCTGTCGGCAACCCTCTCGATCCCAGACGTACCGGTCACGTCGACGTTCCGGTGGAGGTAGAAGTGACGCGGGTCCGCGCTGTTCTCGGTCACGCCGCCTCCTGGAGTTGGTGGCGCCAGACGGCTTCGGTGGTGTGGATTGCGTAGCGCATGGCGTCGAGGCTGTGGTCCTCGACCTTGATCGGGGTGTCTTCGCCGCGTTGGGCTTTGTCCGGGTCCCAGCAGTAGCTGGGCAGTTCGTTGAGCAGCCCGGTACAGCGGCGGTGGATCAGTAGCCGGCGCGTTGCCAGGAGGGAGGACACGGTGCGGATGCCGTCGAGCACCGCGTTGTCGGCTGGCGTCGGTGTGAGTCCGTCGCGGTAGAGCTGCTGCACGAAGCTCGCCGCGCTCGGGTCGACCACGGTCCACTCCGGTCGGATGCCCCGTGCCCCGGGGACGTGGGGGTGTTCGAGTCCGGCGAGCCAGCCGCGGAGCCGCTCGGAGTATTCGGTGTCGGTGAGGGAACGGCGCTGGAGCTTGGAGTCCCACCGCCATTCGTGCGTCAGGTACAGCCGCGAGTGCCTGTTCGCATCACGGCCGAGGCCGAGCAACACGGCGGCGAAGGGCGCGGTCGTGCCGTAGTCGACGCCGAGCGCAATCCACCGGTGAATGGGCGGAAGCAGGTCGACAACGTGCCGGGCCGGGTCGAACATGTCGAAGACCGCGCCCTCGGCCAAGCACCACTCGCCGGTGATGTACCGGCGGGCCCACAAGCCGGTGTACTGGGCGTGCAGGTCGGCGGTATAGGCGGGTGCCAGGCTCGGGTTATCGGCCAGCGTAAAGTGCCAGCAGATCATGTTGACCTCGGCCGCCCGCAGGATGAACTCTGTGCGCAGCCAATGTGCCGGGCCGTCGGGGTTGGTGGTGCCGAGCAGCCGCGCCCCGTCGACACGCAACCGCGACAACAACATCATCCAGAATGAGTAGGGGATCAGGGTGACCTCGTCGACGTAGGCGAGGGCGACGGTGGCACCCCGAATGCGGCCTTCGGCACGGGCGTCGCTGGCGCCGATGAGGTGTACCTGGCGGCCGAGGATGGTCGCGGTGGTCGCGCCGGTGGTGTGGTGGACGTGCTTGGCGAGTGCACCGAACAGTTCGGGTGTCTGCAGCGGCGTGAGGATGTTGCGCTCGATCGTCTGCAAGGTGCGGCCCACGATGACGACCAGGCCGGTACGGGGTGCGGCGGCCAAGGCGATGAGGAACGCGATCAATGAGGCGATCGTCTTGCCGGAGGAGACCGCACCGGACCAGAGCGCGAGTTTGGCGTGCTGGGACTCCACGATGGACCGGATCTGTTTCGGGCTGACGGTTCTGGTGATCCGGTCAAGGCTGAGTGCGGTCGTCATGGGTACCGCCGCCCTCGAGCTGGTGGTAGGCGGCCTGCAGGCCGTCGGCGAGTGCGCCGATCATGCTGCGGGCCTCCTCGGTGCCGCTGTCGGCGACCTTGTCCAAGCCGAGGTACTTCGCCCGCCGGTCCATGATTTTCAGGACGCGGTCGACGGTGCCGAGATCACCGGCGCGGGCCTGTCGCCACAGGCCGAGCAGCATGGCGTCGAGGCGTTCGAGTTCGAGGGTGAGGACCTCGCGGGCCGGCTCCAGCGTGAGTTCGGCTAGGGCCGCTATGACTGACTCCCGGGCGCGGCTCTTGCTGGAAAAGCCAAGACGCTCGGCGATCTGGTCGTAGGTAGCGCCTGCCTTTCTCAGTTCGAGGGCTTGGCGGCGCTTCTCGGCGGCCTTGATGCGGCGTAGGGAAGCGGTGTTCTCCCCGCGGCCTCGTCCTGTTCGGGGTGAAATGTCCGTCACCCCCTATTCTAACGGGTAACGGTGGTGGTGAAGTCGTGCGGTGCACCTTCGCGGGTGGGTACGACACCGGTGTGCTCCTGGTAGCGCCGGCAGATGACATCCGCGTAGGTCAAGTCCAACTCGATGAGTGCAGCGTGGCGACCTGTGGCGTGACAGGCGATCAACGTTGACCCCGATCCGCCGAAGGGATCGATGACGAGCTGACCCGGTTCGCTGGAGTTCTGGATATGCTTGGTGATCAGCTCGACCGGTTTCATCGTCGGGTGATCCTTCGATGCTTTCGGGCGAGCAACTTCGAACACGGTGTCCTGCTTGCGGTCTGGAAGTCGATGGTGAGCTGAGCCGGGCGTCCACCCGTAGTAGATGGGTTCATGTCTGTAGTGATAGTCCGATCGCCCCAGAACAAAGTGGTCTTTGACCCAGATCAGGTTCTGCCGTAGCACGCCCAGCTCGGCGAGAACCGTGGCGAAGTGGATGGACAGCGGTCCCGCTGGGGCCGCTACATACCAGACCGCGCCCTCTCGACTGCTGGTCAACGCAATGCCGAGCACACCTCGAAGGAGAGCTTCGAGGTCTTCCGCTTCAAGGTCGTCGTTCTCGATCCGTAGGGCGTCGCTGGTCTTGCCGACGTAGGAGACGCCGTAGGGCGGGTCGGTCCACATCATGTCTGCGTTGTCGTTTCCGAGCAGGCGATCCCAGACAAGGGGGTCGGTTGCGTCACCGACAGCGAGTCGGTGCGGGCCCAGGTGCCACAGGTCACCGGGCTTGGTCACCGTGTCGTGGCAACGCTGGGGGACGTCGTCGGGATCGGTGAGCATGGCAGGCGATTCCTCAACGGCTAGCGCCTTCTCGAGCGCGTCGAGATCGCCTGGGTCGTATCCCGTGCCGTCGAGATCGGGCAGGTCAGCGAGGAGCTCCAGTAGGATTCGGTCGTCGTAGCCACCAAGGTCAGCGGTCCGGTTGTCGGCGAGGTTGATCCTGGCTGCGGTGTCGTCGTCGACGTCGATCACGACGGCGGCGATTGTGGCCCATTCGAGTTGTCGGGCCGCGAGGTAGGTGTGGTTGCCGGCCAGGATTTCGTTGCGGCGACCGGTCTTAGTGCCGTTGTTGACGACGATGGGCCGGTACTGACCGAGTTTGGTGAGGCTCGCGGCGATGGCGGCGACGTTTCCGCGTCGTGGGTTGCGGTGGTAGATGGCGAGGGCGGCGAGGGGGAGGTGTTTGGTGTGGAGGGTGTCCACTGTCTTCGGTTCCTCCTCCCGGGTGCGTTGGCGTCTTCTGGGTGAATGTCCTGGTCAGGGCTTGTATCGGTGGTCGACCAGACCCCATACTTAGTACCAAGAAAGAGAACAACGAACGGAGTGGTACCGATGACCGACACCCTCACGCAGGCCGACTACCTCCGGTTCATCATCACCTCGGCCCAGAAGGAGTACGACGCGGCCAAGACCGCATTCGCGGACAAGATGGCCACCTCCCCGCAGGAGGCGATCGAGTGGTACGGCCACAAGGTCGTGCACGCCGAGACCATGCTGACCCTGCTCAAGCAAATCGACACCGCAGGTGCGGAGGCTGCGGCGAGGAACGCCCTGAACCTCATGGCCAAGACCCTGGCGCACACCTGCGCCTATGACCGGGCACTCACCCAGACTCGGGCCGATGCGGCTCGCGAGTTCCTGCGCACCTACCGCGAATTCCTGGAGGACATTTCGGCCAAGGAGCTCCTGAACGCCTTGTAAGGACGCCAACCCCAAGGGGCCGCGACGGAATCGCGGCCCCTTCGGTCGTGCAGGTGTAGTGGTCTAACTTTGTTCGCGTTGGCAGGACATCAATACCGGAGGAGCGTCGTGGCAGCCAGGATGACTGCTGCTCTGCGTGCCGCCTACGTCGAGCGCGCCGCCGTCAACCCGACCGTGCCACCCCTCGACGTACCCTGGGGTCTCGGTGAGATCGCTGCGTATCTCGACGTCGCGGTGGAGTCGGTGCGGACCTATCGACGGCGGGCGCGTGCCAATCGGGAGGCGGGTACCCCGAAGCCGGGCGACTTGCCAGAGCCAGACGGGTGGACCGGTCGGGGGCGTGGTCCGTGGTGGTGGCCGGCGACCATCATTCGATGGGACGCTTACGACCGTCCCGGGCAGGGTACGGGCGGTGGCCGGCCGGCTCACAGGACCTAGCGCTTGACGGTCGAACGGCGACGGTGAGTGACCGTACGATCACGTGCTATGGCGAGGCGGTTGCGTGTCCTACCAGCCCCGGTGATCGAGGAGCCCGACGAGGTACTCACGCTCGGGGATCTGTTCGAGGATCTGCGCTATCAGGTGTCTCTCGGTGAACGTGAGGCTGTGTGTCTCCGGCTGTCGTGTCTGGCCGAGGAGTATGCGGACACGCCGCTGCCTGGTCGGTAGGTCTCGGGTTGTGCTCCGTGGTGATACCCCGACCGGCGAGCACATGATCTCGGTAGAGTGCGCGCTCCAGCGATCGGCGAGGAGGTCCGGTCGCTGTTCGGATGTGAGGAGGTTTGCCGTGTCCCAGCCGGCTCAGCCGATGGAAGTCAAAGGCCACAACGGCACAGTCGTGTTCGACGGCCAGTTCGTGAGCATCGAGAGAAAGGGCTTCCTGGCCCGGATCTCTACGGGGAAGGGCTCGAAGCGTATCCCGGTGAAGTCGCTGACGGCGGTGCACTTCAAGCCGGCGGGGCCGTTGATGAACGGCTACATCGAGTTCGTGTTCTCCGGCGCGGAGGAGACAAAGTCCGGGTTCGGTACTGCCACCATCGACGCGGCCAAGAACGAGAACGCCGTGCTGTTCACCAGGGGCCAGCTGCCGGTGTTCGAGGCGCTGCGGGATGCGGTGGAGGCGGCGATGGTGGCTCCCGCCCCGACCGCTTCCGCCGGGTCGGTGAGTACAGCCGATGAGCTGGCAAAGCTGGCGGAACAGCACAAGCAGGGCGTGCTGAGCGATGAGGACTTCGCGGCGGCGAAGGCACGGCTGCTGGGCTGAGATACCGGTGTCCCGGGGGCGTGCGGGTTGATCCCGCACCAGCTGCGCCTATTCGCACGCTTCCCGCGGCTGCCGTGGGATCAGCAGACCTGCGTACTTGGTACGGGATTGCGGACTACTCGCACAGGTGTGCGATTCAAGTGGACTGTACGTCGCTACCCGGGCTCTGCGCAATCATGCTGCGGTGAGTGCGTCAGGCCCGAGGAAGACCCGGAGGACGTCGCCGACGCGGTAGGAGCGGCGCCGATGGACGTCGACGGTGGCGGGTTTGAGGACGCCGGCTTTGGCGCGGCGTTGGATGTCGTCGACGCTGATCTCGATGCCGAGTCGGGCGAGCGAGGTGGAGATGTCCGCTGCGGTGATGGTGCGGTTGGCCAGAGCGCGGAGCATCGCGGCGCGTCGGGTGTGGACGTCGTGCTCGTCGCCGCAAGTGTCGCAGGTGCCGGTGTCGGCGCGGCGCCGGGCGTAGACGACGCCGGGGCATCCGTGGCGGCCGGCGATGTCCCCGCAGCGGCCGAGGTAGATCCGGGTGTCGACGGCATGGTCGATGACCCGGCGCGCCAGGTGCGCGGCTGAGGTGATCTCATCGTGCAACTCGGCCGCGGCCGGGTGTATCGCGAGCAGGTTGGGAAACTGGGCGAGCCACGCTGCGGCGGCCTCGACGCTGTCGGCGGTGAACGTCAGGTGGGGGTTGGTTTCGGCGACGTCGCGGGCCCAGGTCGTGATGGTGTTGGTGAGGACGTAGCGGGCTTCGGCGGCACCGGGGTGGTAGGGGAGCGGGGTGTCGGCGTTACGGCTGCGAACCCCGGAGCGGCCGGCGGTGGTCTTCGCGAGGCGGGCCAGGGTGGTGTCCAGCTCGGCGATGAGTGACGGCTGGCCGTCGGGGTGGTGTTTGGCGATGTCGCGGAGGTCGGCGACGAGACGGTCTCGGCACCCGGGACACAGGTGAGCGCCGGGGGCGGGGCGCCCGCAGTGGGGGACGACGCAGGCGGCGGTCATGCGGCGAGTATGCACTGTGGTCGACGATTCTTCGGCTATCCACCCTCGTCGGCGATTCTTGTTGGGCTCAGGGTGTGTCGTGGGTGCGGCCCAGGATGTAGTCGGCGACCCCGTTCGCGGCGAAACGCACATCGTGGCCGACCGTGTCGAGACTGCGCGAGACGGCGTCCAGGAGCTCCGCGACGGCGTAGCCCACGTACTCGCTGAGGGGATGGTCGGGCTGGCGGTAGCGTGCGAGGTCGGTGGCCTCCCGAAGTCGTGTGGCGGCGTCGCGGAGGCGTTGGGCGTCCTCTCGGTCGCGCCAGGAGCGGGTCGTCACGTGCCCAAGGGTGGAGGGTGTCGGATGGTGCGGCATCTCGGCGTCTGTCCCCGAGTCGCACGCGCCAGCGGCTATTCCGGGGTGGCGCTCCTGAGTACTTCGGTGACGTTGCGCCGGTCGATGCCGGCGGCGTCGGCGAGGTGCTGACCGGTGGCGCCGGCGCGCCTGGCATCCAGCATGGCCTTGTTGCGTTGCGCGCGGACCGCGGCGACGCGGGCCTCCAGGTCGGCGAGTTCGTCGGCGAGTACTCGGACCCGGGCGAGTTCGCGTTCCGGTCGGGGGCTGGGCTTGGGGCACACGGTGGGTTCCTGGCTTTTCCTCGACACTGCCGACCTTGACGGCCGGGAACCCAGGACCCGCACGGCCACAACTACGCCGTCCGCGTGTTCACCACAGCCCGACGGCGTGGTGTCTGGGGAACGGGGGACTGGTGAGACCACCCCCGCCGGCCATACCATCGTGGAACGCGGGACACGCAGCGACACGACGTTCTCCTGGGCAACGGCGCCCAAGGTTGTTCTGCGGGTTCACCGTGCCCGGATCGTCTGACTAATGGGGCCGGTGCCGGGACAGGCCCCGCGCCATACCGGCGGCGCACGCCACCGCGATGGCTCCCCCTCGTCGGGGAGGGCCGTTGCTTCGTCCAAATTGGCGAACGGTCGCCGTGGGAGAGCACGTCCCGGCGGCTGTCGTCACCCCCGATAGCGTTGGAAAGGACGGGCCACCGCCATGAGACGATTCGAAGACCCGCCTCCTGTCCACGGCCGCCGCCATCCTCCTCGGCGGGCTGCTGGGCGCCGCCGCACCCGATCACGCCGCCGGCAGAGGCCAATCTCGAATGCAGGTTCAACGCCGACATTGCTGTCGAGTTGAACGGTGGCGGAAACAGCACCCGGGTCAGTGGCACCGGGGTGGGATGCAAGTCCCCAGCAACTCTGCACTGAACCTGTGGTCGGTGAACGTCCAAGTGGACACCAGGCAGGAGGTGCTGGTTGGCGACGCGGCTGTTCACCGACGAGCAGCAAGCGTGCTCAAGGGGTCGCCTGGTTCACTCACGTCGCCTGGTTCACTCACGTGGAGAGGGGTGGGGGTCCATGGAGGATCTCTTCCGTCTTGTTCTCGTTCGTCCCGCCGTTGCTCAGGATCCAGGCAATCTGAGCATCGTCCTCAAGCAAGATTCCGACTACCAAGAAGCGCTGCGCGTCGCGATCCGCGACGGCAGGGGGCGTGACGGTCTGGAAGAGGTCAGCACTGCCTATGTCGTCGGTGAGGAGTTCCTCGGCGACCCGGCAGCCCATCCGCTGCATCGCCAGCTGGCCGACCTGGATGCCCGACTCGGGCAGCTGGCCGCCGATCAACATGTCAGACCGCAGCATGTGACGAATGCGGTCCGTGCAGCCTTCGACGCCACGCCGTCGCAAGTGGTGGCCAGCGAGGAGTTCAAGCAAGCACGGACCCGGCTGCGGGACAGCGTGGTCGCCATCAAGCTGCTTCAGCGGGAGCACTCGCGGCCGATCGAACAACTCGCCGGCCAGCTGCGCACCATGGAAGTCATCGTACGCGCTGCCGAGGATTCCGAGTTCCCCGCCAATGCTGAGCATCTGCGCCGGGCATGGAAGCGGTCGTTGCAGCTTCCGATGGACCTGGGCCTGCGGTCGAGGTTGTCCACTCGCGAGGCCAGGGCGGAACAGGCCCGGTTCCGTGAGCAGGCCCTGGCGGAGCGGCAGCGCCGCATAGCGGAACTGCTGACCAGGCATGAACAGCTTCGCAGCGCGATCGCCGAGCTCGCTACTCTGCCGGCCAAGCACTTTCGGGTTTCCCCGCAAGTGGCGAGCGGCGCGATCGCACCACCTGCATCGCTTGAATTGGTCAACGCGGTCAGTAATTTCGGCAGGTACGCCGACACTGTGCGAGCGCTGAATATCAAGCAACTACAACAGACGACCGGCGGGACCACGGACGGCGTGGACCGGAGCGCCTCCGAGTCGGGCGCAGTCGAAGGCGCCTCCGAACCCGCGACCGGCGAAGCCGGACCCGACGGGGTGACAGCTCTGGCCACGGCGCTGGTGAAGACCGGACCCGCGGTACTCGGCGGCCGATCGGCATTCACTGTGCCGGACATCACCGAGGTCGGGTTCGTGTTGGATCCTGGCGTGACCCAGGTGCTGTCGAGGCAAACCCAGCAACTGCTCACCGAGCGCCGCCTCGAACCGACCCAGATGCCGCTTGACCGGATCACTGGTGAGCTAGAGCGCGAGCTGGTCACCACGGTCGAGGAGCTGGAGCGGATCGCCGGTCACCCGGAGAAGCGGTCGATCCGATTCATCGGAGACACGACGGTCATCACGAAAACGCCCATCACCAAAGGGTGGGGCGAGCTGGGCACTGGAGGCTTCGTTGGCTTGCCTGATTTTGTCCTGCCTGGAAGCATCCCGCGGACCAAGGGCGCGGTCGCGCCGGCCGGCGTAGCCGACCTCCTGCTGGTGAAGCAACAGCTTGTCCGGTACGAAGGCGCCGATGTAGCGCACATCGAGAACGTCCTGAAGGGCGAGGGCAAACTGCGCGAGCATGTCCGCCGGGAGGAGACCGAGGTCGTCACCGTCGAGGAGACCGAGGTTTCGACGTCAGAGGAACACGAGCTGGAGACCGCCGACCGGTTCGAGATGACCCGAGAGAGCAGCCAGACCATCAAGGAGGACATCGCCTTCAAGGCCGGACTCCAGGTGTCGGGGAAGTACGGCCCGGTGGTGGAGTTCTCTGCCTCGGCAGAAGGATCGTACTCTCGAAGCAAAGAGGAAGCCACCAAATCCGCGACCACCTTCTCGCAGGACATCACCGAACGGACCGCCCGAAAGATTGCCGAGCGCCGCCTCACCCGGGTGACGACCCGAACCACCACCGAAACCACCGACACCAACAAGCACGAGCTGAACAACGTCGGTGGCGATGAGCACATCGCCGGGGTTTATCAATGGGTCAACAAGGTGTACCAGGCCCAGATGTTCAACTACGGCGTGCGGGCGATGTTCGACTTCATGGTTCCCCAGCCCGCGGCATTCCTCATCGCGACGATGCAGCAGGCGCACACACAGGCGACCACACTCACCAAACCCGCCGCGTTCACCCTCACGCCGACGCAGATCAACGAGAGCAACTACGCCTACTGGGTGAAGGTGACGGAGGCGACCGGGGTCGAGCCGCCTCCCGAGCTGTACCGGACCAAGTCAGCAGAGTTCAAGGCTGGCGGCGGCGAGGAAAAGCAGAACTACAACCACGCCGGTCAGATCACCATCGACGAGGGCTACCGTGCGGTGTACGGCTCCGTCGGCGCCCTGCGGAACATCTGGAAAGATGACGCCACGGTCGACCTGGTGCTGGGCCGCCGGACGCACCGGATGAGGGAAGGCGACTGGCGGTGGACCACCACGCTCGACGACGAACGGGACTCGATCCCCTACGCCCTCGATACGTTCCACTGCTCGCAGGTCGCGGTGGCGATCGAAGTCAAGACTCAACGCACCAGCCGGGCGATGGACAAGTGGCGGCTGGACACGCACGCCAAACTCACCGAGGCACACCAACGTCAGGTGGCCGACTATGAGGAGAAGCTGGCGCAGCTGGAGCTGGAATCCGGTGTCGCGATCCGCGGTCGGAACCCGGCGGCGAATCAGGCGCTCATCAGGGCGGAGCTGAAGAAGAACTGCATCAGCATCATCACCGACCAGCATTTCGACCTGTTCGACGCGATCAACACCTCGCCGACCAATGGGCTACCGCAGATCGACGTCTCCGAGGCGGAGATTGAAGGGTCGTACGTCCGATTCTTCGAGCAGGCCTTCGAGTGGGAGCACATGTCCTGGGTGACGTATCCGTACTTCTGGGGGCAGAAGTCGCAGTGGGATGAGGCGATTGGCTACGCCGACCCCGATCCGCTGTTCGAGGAGTTCCTGAAGGCAGGCTACTGCCGGGTCACCGTGCCGGCGAGGCTAGGCTTCGAAGGCGCGATCGACCATTTCCTCACCTTCGGAGAGATCTGGAACGGCGGCCCGCTGCCGCCGATCTCCAGCCCGCTCTACCTGCCGATCGCCGACGAGCTCGCTGAGCGACTTGACCGACCCGGCGACGAAGTCCCGCAAGGGAATCCGTGGCCGGTTCGGGTGCCGACGTCATTGGTGAAGCTGCGGGCCGACGACAAGCTGCCGCGCTGGAAGCAAAACGACGATGGAGAGTGGGTCGAAGAAGACTGACGAGGAGTAGGCCGTGGGCACCATCGCACCGTACAAGGCCATACTCGCCCAGCAGGAGGCAAAGTTCCGCAAACTCCTCCTCGGCGGCAAGGAGAGCGCCTTCGGCCTCGCCCTGCAGCGGACGGTCATCGACATCCTGCGCTCCGAGCTAGCTCACCCGAAATCAGTACTGGTGTGGGACTCGATGGGGCCGGACCCGAAGTTCGGCGTCACCGGCCCGCCCCGTTGGGTGCTCTCCGCACAGGAGAAGGCGCACAACCGGATCAGCCCGCACTACATGACGCCGGAACAGCTTGCCCGCAAGTGGGATGAGTATCGGGACCTGCGGCTCGAGATGTTGAAGTGGGGTCAGGTCAAGCCGCGCGTGATCAAGGATAAGCAGCGTGGCATCCAGTACCTCATCCTCGGTGCCGATCCACTGGTGGGCAAGATCATGCGGATCCTGTCCGACGAACTTGACGTCTGGGTCCGCGCACAGCCGAACACCAGGACCCTGGCCACCGACTCGCCTATGGTCGGCTTGGCCAAGATGCTCCACGAGCGGCCAGACCTGAGCATGCTGCTCCGGATCGCCCAGACCCTGCCGCTCGATGTCGAGGTCAGCTCGATCCCGGTGGACCGACCGGCTTTCGTCGAGGCGATCGAACTCGCGGTCGGCCTGATCCCGGTGGTCGGGAACGTGGTCGCGGCCTACGAGGCGTGGGCCGGTGAGGACCTGTTCGGCTACAAGCTCAGCGATGTCGAACGCGGTGTCCTGGCCGCTTCGGTCCTGCTGCCGACCGCGGGTCGTCTGGTCAAGGGCGGTCGCGCGCTCTACACCGAGGCTCGGCTGGTCTCCATGTACGGCAAGGACGCGGCCGCCTGGGCCCGGGCCACCGGGGCCAGCGGGCGCGGCTTGGCCCGTCGCGATGCGCTCGGCGTCGTGGGTCGGGCCGAGCAGACCATTCGCGGCGGTTCGTCGCTCACCGGAACCCTGTTGAAGGAGTCGGCTGACGCGGTGCCCAAGCTCGCCAAGGGCGGCGCGCCGAAGCTGACCACCACGGTGGATCAGGTAACCGCCGATCTGTGGCGCGAGCTGAGCTCGGCTCACACCGTGCTCAGGTCCCTCGACGAGCCAGCCCTGGAACGCATCCTGGCCAAGGGGCCGAACGTCGACCACCTGAAAGGCCAGTTGCTGGAGGAACTCGTCGAGTCCAGACTGGTGCCCTGGCTGTCGACCCGACATGGCGGTTTCGCGCTCGGGATTGCTATCCCGGCAGGGAAGAAGTTGGAATTCATCCCGGGACACTTGATCCGCGACGTCAACGGTCGACAGCTCACCGACGGCATTCTGGCGTACCGCGACAGCGGCAACCTGGTGATCGCCGCTGTCTTCGAGGCCAAGGCCGGCAAGCGGGCGGCCCGCGAACTCAGCCACAGCAAGGGTGGGATCTCCTCGCTCACCAAGGACGAGCTCGCCGAGCTCCGGGCCAACGCCAAGGACGTCTGGCGGGACCTTCGCGACGAGGCGAAGGCGGCCGGGAAGCCCTTCACCAAGAAGCTGGACGACGTGATGAAGGAGTACGCCCTGAGCGAGCGCGGCGGCCAGGTCCGGCGCGACATTGAGCGGCTTGCCGAAGCCACCGCTGGCACGTCCAAGATCCGAGTCGGCAGCCAGGAGATTCCGGTGAGGTTCTCGCCGACGAAGACGAAGTTCTTCGGCGTGGTCCCCCGCGACCTCTCGGCCAAGACCATCAAGACCCTTGAGGGCCAACTGGCCGCGGAGAAGGTGACATACGAGATCCTTGGTCTGGACATCACGGCGAGCACCTTGAAACAGATCGCAGCGAAGCTGAAGGAACCCGCCGCCAAGCTGGCCACGGCCGCCCCCTGACGCGCGGTAACCCTCACCCACGGCTACATGAAACCCGTTCGAACCGTCAGGCCGGTTGACTGGGACGAACAAGCGGCAGGGGCGACGTGCCTCACGCCGTCGTGGTCAGTGTCGCCATGGCTGCCTCGGCGAACTGTCGGGCTGCCTCACACTTTGGCGGCAGCTCGGACGCCTTGCTTCGGATGATCTGAATCGTGCTGAGCAGGTACTGACCGTCGGCGACGTCCACGACAATGCCGCAGTTGGAATCCTTGTAGACGGGATGGTCTGGCAAGGTAGTGGCGAGAGTCGGGAAGCCTTGAATGGGCTGCTGCTCGTCGACTTGTGCGCTCCGGCCGCCCGTACGCCACGCTTCCACGCCCTCGGCCGTCACGGTGGTGATGGTGTAGCTGGCGGCGTTAGTGTTGAAGGTGCACTCCGGTGACTTGTACGTCTTACTGGTACCAGTGTGTGGCTCGCGCTCGAAGCCAAACCGGGCTCGTTGCTGGGGAGTGATGAGTTCGCAGGGGTTCTTGCCGTCGAGCTTGATCTCACGGGGCCGCGTTGGGGTGGTCTTCGGCGTGCTCGTGGTGGTTCGCGGTGCGGGTTCCGTTGGCGTGGTGGTTTGAGGCGTGGCCGTGCCGTTGGATGAGTTCCCGCATCCAGCGAGCAGGGCGATTGCGATGGTGCTTGCCGTGAGCCAGGTGGTTCGACGCATGGTGGTGTTCAGCTCCGCTGCCGGAAGTCGACCGTGTTCGTGTCCTCGACCAAGCCGTAGGTCTTTGCTGCCTGATCCAACGCATCAATCACGGCGGTCAAACGCTGTACGTAGGCGTCGGCGACCTCGATGGCGGTGTCGGCGTTCTCCGAGATGGCCTTGGCGGCGTCCTGGCTGACCGGGTCTGCTCCCTGCGGCCGGGCCTTGAGTCCCTCTGCTTCATTGCGCAGGAAGGTTTGGACCTCGTCGCGAACGTCTTCGAGCTCGCGTTTGAGTTGGAGGACCTTGTCCGGCTGCACCTTCAGCTTGGTTGTGCCTCCACCGCCGTCCGGTAACGCTCCTGCTGCGTCCGGTCCGGCCGCCATGAACGGCATGAGTCGACCCCCCTCGTCACGCGTTCCGGTAGCTCACCGTAGCAAGGGCAGCTTTCCCGGAGGGGCAGCCCTGTGCCCGTTGGGGGGTGATGGCAGTCACTCGGGCTGGCGTATTGCGACGTCGGGCCTATTCCGGTGAACGCGCCTGTGTGGGCGTCACGGAGCCCTGCAGTACGCGTCGTGGCTCCGGTGTCGGGGGAGTTCCAGCTCTACTGCACCGAGTACGTACTGCTCGAGTTCGCGGAGCCGGTGGCGGGTGTCGTTGACGCAGTGGTCGCAGGCGTAGGTGTAGCTGGCGTCCCGGTCGGTGCAGACGAGGCGGATGACGGCCCCTACCTTCGCGTCTCGCTGGCCGGGTGGGGATGGGGATGGCACAGGGGGTGTACCGTCCGTTCGGCCTCTGTATGAGTCGTCCTCGTGGTGCGGTTGTGGACGCAACAATAGGCGGTCGACCCGGGTTTTGTTCGCGTGGCGCATCCGTGTTCGGACGCTGTTTTTCTCTTAGTCTTACAGTTTTGTTGGTAGAGGTGCCGTGTGTCGACTAGTGGGCGCGTTTTGGGATCTTCAACATTGCGCCACCTGGGGGATTTTGTGGCTTTCTTGGTGGGGGATCGATGCAGGTCAGAGACGTGGGAGAATTGGAAAAGGCGCTGGCAGCGTGCTTGCTCCTGTCCAACTCTGGACGCGCTGCGCTTTACTGCATCCATGACTCGACGTGAGGTGAAGAAGCGTTCGGCGAAGCGCATCACGCGTCTTCTTCCCGCGGCCGGACTCAATTCTGACACGGATGCGTTGATGCGGGCGGCGCGCCGCTGCGCGACCGACGCGGACCTGGCCCGAACGGTCCTTCGCCTCATCGTCGTGGAGTTGCGCCGACGCGGATTGAGTGTCCGCCAGGTCGAGGCGGCGACCACTGTTCCGAAGTCGACAGTCCAGCAGTGGGCGCAGGCGACAGCCACCGCTTCGGGGGTGGCTCGCGTGGCGTAGCCGAACAAGGCGACGGGGCCCTCCCGCCAGAGGACCCCGTCGATGCCCTCCAGCCAGCTCGAACCCAACAGGAGGACAGGTTCCTGTGTTTACCCGGCGTCGCCGCCGCGGGAAAGCCCTTCGTGCGGCGGAAACGATCCAGGCGGAGGCCGTCCGTCTGCAGGCCCAGCAACAGGTCGACGAGGACGCGAGGCGTGCTGCGCAGGAACGCGAGCGGTTCGAGCTCGAGGTGCTGGTTCCCCTGCGTCGAGAGGCCGAGGAGGCCGAAGAGCAGCGCACCGAAGCACGCAAGGGCAAGAAGCGCAGCGGTCGCCGTGAACGGGCGCAACGCTGGTTCGACGCGGCAGCCCATTCCTGGAATGCGTTGCTCGACAACCACTTGGCGCATCTGCTCGTCGGCTTTTCTGTCGCTGTCGCGTGGGTTGGCCAGTACCGGTGGCTGCACGACGGCCTCAACCTGTGGCTTGTGGTCGCCGCGATGGGCGCCACCGTGCTGGAGGTCGCGTTCACGGTGGCCCAACGCATCGTGCGTGAGGCCGCGAAGTTCCATGACCCCGCTTGGATCGCGCGAGGTGTCATGTGGTCGGTGACCGGGCTGGCAGCGCACAACTTGGCCGTGCACGTGAACCCGCTCATGGGTGCGTTCTCCATCCTCGGTCCGGCGCTGTGGGAGTTGCACCAGTGGTGGCAGCGGCGGAAGGCTCGGTATGCCCGGGGTGAGTTGACTCCGAGGCCGCGGTTCCGGTGGGACGAGCGTCGCTACTTCAGGGACGAGGTTGCGCTCGCGCAGCGGTTGGCCGTTCGCTATGGCATCGCCGAGCCGCGGGTGGCACTGGCGTGGGCCCGGGCCGAGCTGGCCGAGTCCGAGACCCGTGACCACGCTGCGGAGCTGCGCGCTGCACTGGAGCGCTTCTCCCGTGTCGTCACGGCTGCCGCTGCAGCGAACCGTGACCTCGTTTCGGCCCGGCCGGCCGACTCGCTGGTGACCGTGCCGCAGGCCCTTGTCGCGGCCGAGGTCGCGCCTCCCCAGGGGAAGACGACGCCGCCGTCGGTGATCCGGCCAGAGGATGCGGAATCCCAGCAACCGGCCGACGAGCCGAAGCAGTCGAAGCCGGCTGAGGAGCGCCCGACCAACGTGCGCCCGCTGCGCCGGCCTGCCGGTGGCGGCAAGCGGGAACAGGGGCGCGTCTGGTTCCTGCAGCAGGTCGCCGAGGGACGTGACCCCGAGGACATCTCCGCCGCCGAGGTCGACCGGGCCATCGGAGCGAGCGGTTACAGCAAGAAGTTCATCGCCGACTGGCGCTCCGCGGCCCGGCAGGCCGAGCACGTCGTCGGCGAGTGAGGAGCTACACCATGGTCATCACTGGACTTGTCCTGTTCGTTGTGTTGTGCGCCCTGGCCTACTGGCTGTCCCGCAGGTCTTACTGGGGTGGCGCGGCGGGATGGATGATCGCGGGCGTCGCGCTGGGCGCTACCACGGTCGGGCCGCCACTGCTCCGCGGCGTCACTACCGCGGTGAACGGCCTCTGGAATGCGGTTCTCGGCTTGGTGAAGGCGATCTGATGGACACGGCCAGCACCAGCGCTCCGCAGGCTCCGCGCGACCACGAGCCGCCTGCTGCTCCCTCAGAGAGCAAGGACTCGGAGCAGCAGAAGGCAAAGGACGAAAAGTCTGAGAAGGGGCGGGCAGAGAAGGCGCTACTCGCCGCGCAGGAGGCCGAGGTGCACCGCGCTTCCCGTGCCCGGGCGATCGCGGTGGGCGTGCCGGGCGCGGGTGTGGCGGCCACGATGACCGCCGCGAACTACGGCCCGGGTCCGTTGCTCGCTGCCGCCGGTGTGGGCGTGGTCGGTGCTGGTGTCGCCTACGTTGCTCGCCGTCGGCGCGCGGCGGTCGACGGAGAGGACAAGGGGCGTAAGGCGAAGGGCTCCGTCGAGGGGGTGAGCCGTCGCGTTGCCGGCCAGACCACGAGTCGCACCGGCGAGACCTCAACCTCGGGCGCCCCCACCGGCGGGCGTGGTCGTCGGGGAATGTTGGGTCGTCTCCGTAACCGGGGCGCGGGAGCTTCCGGCGGTGGTGTCGGCGCCGGCCTGGCCGGCTCGACGACGGGTCGTCGTGGCTTCGCCCGCCGGAGCGGCGGCAGGACGCCCAACGGGTCCTCGCCAGCGTCGTTCGGCACCGGGACCGGCAAGAAGACTGTGCTCGGGCGCAAGGGCAAACAGGGTGCGGGCAGCCACGCCGCTGGTGCGAAGGGCGCCACGGGCACGACCTCGCGCATGGGGCAGATCCCGGGAGGCCGGGGTGCGTTGCGGGGGCCCGGCAAGGCCAACTTTCTCGGGGCCGCGTCGAGGCGCGGCAGGAATGCGGGCGTAACCAGCAAGGCGGGGCACGGAAAGGCAACCGGTGCCGGTCAGATGCGGGGAGGCACCGGGCACGGTGCTTCGCGGGCCGGCCGATCCTGGGGTGGCGGCCGCGCCGGCAGCACGGGGCGCGCTGCCCGACCCTCTCGTACCCCTGGGTCATCGCGCGGATGGGGCGGGCACCCTGCAGGCCCGGCAAGTGCCGGTCGACACCGCGCCACCGGGTTCGGTGGAACTCGACGCCGACCGAGTCACCTCGGCAGCGGGGTTCACCGGTCATCCGGAGCCATGCCTGGTCGCCGACACACCGCTGGCCACGAGCGTTCGTCCGTCGATCACTGTGGCCGAAGTCGGGGCCGCAAGATCGCTCTTGCCGTGGCCGGCACCGCACAACTCGGGTTGGCCGCCACCTGGCTGGCCCCCGCGGTCGCCAGTGCCGCGAGCACTGCGGCAGCGGGCGTCGGCCCGGTCCTCATGACGGCGGGTGTCGGCCTGGGCACCTACGGCGCGGTGCGCGCTGCCCGCACGACCCGCGGGCGAATCTTCCTCCGGCAAGCGCGGATCCGGGGACGCTACGGGGCGCGGTACATCGCGGGTTGGGCCTACGCCCACGCCCCATTCTGGCGCTGGTGGGAGCAGCGGCGGCAGCAGAATCGTGCCCACGCCGAAACCCCGGCCGAGGCAGTAGGTGTGCTCCAGGCCGAACCCGTGGTCGAGCCGATCATCGAGGATCCACCCGCGGCGCCACCGTCACCGGAGGACATCGTCGACGCCGAGATCGTCGACGAGGAACACCAGCAACCCACTCGGGAGCCTGCGCGGGCCCCGTTGCTCACGCTTGCCGCACCACTCGAACTTCCTGCTCCACTGGCACGTCAACCGGAACTGTCACCACGGGAGATCACCATGTCCACTCCGTTGCACGACATCATGCAGTCGATCGCCGCCGCACCCGGGATGGTTCCCGGCTCGGGGCCGGACGCTGAGCTGTACGTCGACGCGATCCCGCAGGCCATCGAGGCGCTGGCGGCGAAGGTTCGCGCCGATCTGTTGTCCATCGCCGCGCACCTGCCGCAGCATGCCGACAGCATCCAGGCGTTGCATTCCATCGCCGACGCGATCGGGGGCGTGGGAACGCAGGCTGCGGAGCAGGTGCAGACGTGGAAGGACAGCGCCACCTGGGTGTGGCGCTCCTGACCAACGGGGTGATCGGAGGGTGCGCGCAATGACGACAAACGAGGTCGGCACGTGGAGTCGGCTCGCCTCCCAGCCCGGGCCGAACCCACTGTGGTTCCACCCCCTCCTCGGACTGCTGTGGGCGGGGTTCGCGGGCTGCCTGGTCGACCTGCTCGGCTACGACTGGTGGTGGGTGCCGCTGGTGGGTGTGGGGACCGTACCCGCCGCGGTGGTTGTTGCGCGCTCCCTCATCACCCCGGGCACCCCGCGGCAGCGCCGTGCCCGAGGGTCGGCGGGCCGGTTGGCCGGCTGGTACTGGCTCGTGGTCACCGGGTGGACCACCTACGCCGCAGCGTTCGGTGTGCTGCGCCCCCCGGACTGGCCAGCCTTCGGTGCGCTGACGTTCCTGATGCTGCTGCACGCGCTCGGCTACGCGGACATCCGGCATCTGCTCCTGCCGCGACCCGCCACGCCCGACACGACAGTGCAAGCCGAGGAAACCGCACAGAGGAGCAGCACGACGGAGGAACCGGATGTCGAGTCCGGCGAGGCAGACACGACCGCAACGGCACCAGTGACTGCTGAACCTCGCGGCGTTGCCCCCGAGCACACCGCCGATGCCGCAGAGTGGGTAGCCATCCTGCGCGACGTCGGACTTGGCGACACCCGCGTGCTCGAGTGGAAGGAGACGAACGTCGGCCCGTGCATCGAGGTCGAGTTGGACCCCGACCGAGCCGACACCTCCGGCACCGTGAAGTCGAAGCTACGGGAGATCACCGGGCTGGTCACGCGTCGCTGGAAGACCAGGGGCGTCCAGGTGACTGACGGTGCGATCGAGGTCAGGGAAGCCGGCTCGGCGGACACCGTGACCTTCATGGTGCGGCTGCGGAACCCGCTCGCTGGCGTCGTCGAGGTTCCACCCGACGAGGGCATCACCACCTGCAACGAGCCGCTGTGGCTGGGCTTGTACGAGACCGGCGCCTCGCTTGAGATGGACCTCCGGTACCGGCACGGGATCGCCGTCGGCACCACCGGCTCGGGCAAGTCCACCTACGAAAACATGATTATCTACCAGTTGACGCGGTGCATGGATGCCCTGGCGTGGATGTGCGGCACCGCCAAGCTTCTCGAGTTGGCCGGGCCCTGGCTCACCGCTCTCGCCGACGGGCGCGCCAGCCGCCCCGTCATCGACTACGTCGAAGGGCAATCGTGGGAGTCGGTGGCACGGATGTTGCGGGTCGCCTACGTGCTGTGCAAGATCCGCGAGACCGCACCGCGCCGACTCTACGAGCGGGAGAACAACCGGCTGCTGCCCGGCCGGGACCAACCCCTGGTGCACATCGTGATCGAGGAGGCCGACACCGTCCTGAAGTCACCCACGCTTATCCCCGTTCCCGGCGAGACGCCACTCACTGCGGGGCAGATCATCATGTACCTCACGTCCAAGGGCCGCCAGTACGGCATCCAGGTCGAGCTACTCAACCAGGGCGTCACGATCAACAAAATGGGCGCCTTGGCAACCGAGATCAAGGGCACCTGTACGCGCCGCGCCGCATTTTCGACAATGACGAGGGCGGAAGGCACGTGGGCCCTGCCTGACGGGGCGAACCTCGACACCTCGAAGCTTCCCGAACACTGCTTCTACCTTTCCATCGGCAAGGACTCGAAGCCTGAGATCGCGAAGGCCGCCTACATCGACGAGGAAGTCGGAATTCCCCAGGCGGCAATTCGACACCAGACCTGGGTGACCTGCCTGGAGCCGTACGCGCAGCAGAAGCTGCGGGAGCGGGTCGGGGACGACTACGCCAGCCGCTGGTCCCATAAGCGGACCCAGGTGTGGCGGGACTACTTCGGGAAGTTCCCGTGCCTGCCGGACGGGGACACGGGGACTGTCCCCGTGGGGACTGCCGCGGTGTCCCCAGCGGGGACTGTGTGGAATCCCCACGGTGGTGTCCCCGGGGAACGGGACGGGAAGCGGGGATGGTTCTACGGGGACATCTTTGTCCCCGACCTCTCCCAACAGTCCCCCCAGTCCCCGACCGTGGGGACTCCCCGTAGTCCCCACGGAAGGGACAACCGCGGGGACAGCGCCGGGGACTCCGAAGGGGGCTGGGACAGGAGGCTCCTGGAGCAGATCCGGGGACTCGACGAGGTTCCCGAGCCTGCCCGTCACCCTGTCCCCGAGCCGCTCGCCACGATCGTGGCGCGGCTGGCCGGTGACACCCGCGAGCACGTCACGACCGCCGAACTCGCCCGGCTCGTCGACATGGACGCGACCACGCTCGGAGCGAAGCTGACCGAGCTGGGGGTGCCGTCGCGGAAGCGTGGCGGCGAACGTGGCCGTCTGGTGGCCGATCTGCGGTCGGCGGCCGAGGCGTGGCGCCGCGGTGAGCCGCCGACCGCTATCTCGGACGAGGAGTAGCCGAACCGTGGGCGGCCCGGACGGGGCGGACGGTCCAGACCGCCCCGCCCCTCGTCGCAGCGTTTCCGCAGGTCACAGGGTAGCGGGCGGGTGGGACGGGTGGTGCCCGTCCAGGCCGTCCATTCCCGTCCATTCGAGTTGTTTCCGCAGGTCACCTGCCGTCCACGGGACTGGACGGCACCCGTCCACTGCCCGTCCACCCGCCCCCGTGCCTGGACGGGTCGTGGACGGGCCCCGTCCAGCTGCTCCAGCCCTTCCACAGCCACCTCGAGGAGGTTCTTCCGATGCTGGGTCGCACGCACGCGCTGACCGGATGGTGCGCCGGGCTGGCGGTGGCTCCACTGGTCGGCCTGCACGGCCTGGTGGAGGCGGTGCCGTTTGCCGCGATCACCGCCGGCTACGCCCTGCTGCCCGACCTCGACCACCCGCACGCCCGGGCCTCCCGGCTGCTCGGGTCGGTGACCGCAGTGCTGTCGAACGGGCTGCGGGCCTTGTCGGCTGCGGTGTACCGCAGGACCCGGGGACCGGGGGACAGCGGGGACTCCGACGGGGAACACCGACACCTGTCCCACACCCTCGCCTTCGCGGGCACCGTGGGGACCGGGACTGCCGTGGGGACACAGTTGGCGGGGACGTGGGGACTGCTCGTGGTCCTCGCCGTGGGGACTCTCCTCGCCGTGGATTCCCTCGGGGACTGGGTGGGGTGGGGACTGGCGGGGACACTCCTGCTGGGAGTCCCCACGGCGGCGTGGGGACAGCACGGGGACTGGGGGACAGTCCTGCTGCAGGGACTGGAGGGGACCACCGCGTGGGCGGGACTCGCGGTGGGACTGGGCTGCGCGGTGCACTCCCTGGGGGACGCCTGCACCAGGTCGGGGTGTCCCCTGCTGTGGCCGGCCCCCATCCGGGGAGCGCGGTGGTATCGGGTGGGACTCCCTCGCGCATGGCGTTTCCGTACAGGCGGGGATATGGAGATGGTGGTGCTGTTCCCTGTTTTCGTGGTGGCCGGTGTGTTGCTGGTACCGGGGGTGTGGCCGGTCGCGACATCAACAGTGGCGGCAATGTTTAATTCGGGAACCGATAGAACTTCCATCATGACAATTTTCTCGCCAGTCAGTGCATTTGATGACACCGATTGGACGATCACGAGAGACTCCTAACGCCTGTCAGCTGTCGAAATAGCGGCTCGTCACTCATTCGGCGGGCGAATCTTTCATGCCGCCCTGTCTACGTTCCGTGATCATGAGAGGGATATTTCTGACATTCGGGGCAGCACTTGTGGTGCTATTCCCATCGGGGGCGATGGCGGTGGCGCAACCGCAGCAGCACGATCAGCCCGGGCGTATCACCGCGTCCGTGCCCGACCGTTCTGGTCTGCCTGTGGAGTCTGTACCGGTCGTGCAGCCACCGTCCGGTGGTCAACGATGCTCGGTTCCCACCGCCCAGGGGCGGCAACTGTGTTTCCGGCTGATGCCCAGCGCGGAGGGACACAGCATCGAGACGGCGAGACCGGTGTCGCGCCGGCCAGGGATCGAGACGCCGCCGGACTGGTGCTACACCAAGCCCTACGACACCTACTACCTGGTGCGTGACGCGGTCTGCGGCGTCCTGAGTGGGTCGGTCGTGACGAGGATCGAGAAGAGCGACGGCACCGTTGTCGTGACCGGTGAGGCGAAGGTCAACGTGGTGCCCTTCACCTACACCTCCACCAGTGGCTCCACCTGGGCTCACCAGGTCCAGGTCTCGGCCTACCAAGCGTGGGGCGATGCCCGGCTGGCCGAAGCACACGGCCAGGCCACCGTCAGCGGGGAGTGCGAATGGCTCAACTCCTCGTTCCCCCGCCAGAAGATCTACCCTGACGTCACCGCGGCAGGAGAGGCGTATTTCGATACCTTGGCCACCGCGCCAGGCGAGGTCGGAACGTGCCGCAGTACGTGGGCGTTGACGTTCTCCGTCCCCGGCTATCCCGACACCGGGCCGCATCGGTTCCGGATGCTCGACGTCCGCTGCGACAACGCCGTCGGTGGCTCCTCCGGCGTGGGCTGCGTGATCCCCGCGGCCGCCGCACCGGTGATCTACAACCGGGCTGAAGCCCCGGAACTGGCCGCGCACGTCGAGCTGGCGCAGCAGTCGGGGTTGCCCGGTGCGTCTCCCCAACACGCGCTGAACCGCACCCGAGACCAGGGCACGATCGACCGGAACCGGTCGCTGGCCTGCGGCGACGCCCCGAGCATCCCCGGGAAGAGCTGTGACGAGTATCCGCCGGCCTCCTCACGCCAGGGATTGACCGCCGGGGGTGAGCGCCGCACCTTCGACAACTGCGGGTTCAGCCTCCCCCGCCAGACGGGACCCACCGGAGTCAGCGTCTGCATGATCAACGAGAAGGACAACAGCAAACAGGGACGCTGGCACCAGCGCGACTACTCCCACTGGCGCGTGTTGGACGGTGATCGGTTCTTCATCTGGATCCGCTAGTTCACGCAGCGCGGTGTCCCGGCACCCTGTCGTCGGTGTCGGGACACCCCGATCGGCGGGCAGGATCACGGCATGAGCAGTCAGCACACTGATCTGGTGCGGGTCGACGAAGGTCAGTTTCGGGTCGAGGATCGTCCACCCACCCTGGGTGGTATGGGGGACTACGTCAACGGTCTCGCCCAGCCGATGCTGGCTGGTGGGGCGTGGATTCACGCCGGCATCAACTGTGGCCCGGTCCGGGCCACCGTCCAGCCGCTCGATTACCCGCCCGCCGAGCTTGACCCAGGACCGTGGGACGACGTCGTCGAGATCAGTGTGGTGAGTCTGGTGGGGCGGATGCGGGTGCAGCCGTTGTACGCCGACGACGTGACCCCGGATCTGCCTTTGGTGTCGTCGATGGGACCCGGTTGCTACCGGCTACGTGTGCACGCCCGGGGACGCGACGACCACTACGACCAGGTGGTCGAGGAACCGACCGAGGACTATCTCATCCTCTCCTGGCCGGCGCCGATGATGCCCGAGTTGGTGATCGCCGGCTCCAGCACGCTGGGCCAGCAACTCCGGATGCGCTGCTTCACCGACACCTATCCGCTGCGGTCAGCACCCCGCGCCGAGGACGGGATGGTCAGCCAGCAGGAGTGGGCACGCAAGGTCGCCCATGAAGACAACCTCGAACGTGCCCGGCAGCAGGCGCGACGGCGAACCTGAACGGGCCCATAGTGACGGGGTGGCCACTCGCGATGACAGCGGTCAGAGCCTCTCGATCGTCCAGTGACCGCTGGAGGTGATCTGGACGAGAGCCGGTTCCCGGAGTGGGACCGTGCCTCTGTAGCCGCCGATCTCGTTGACAGCGAGATCCAAGCCGGCACCTGGGGAGAGCACATGGACGGCGAAGTTGTGCTCTCCCTGGTTGGTGATCGTCGCCCTCCTTGAGCCACCGGCTAGGAGAATCACATCGTCACCTTCGCCACTGACCGTCTCACCGCTTCCGAACCACTTGACCTGGTCAAGGTCGGTGATGGACAACCTCCATGGTCCGGTGGCCTTGATCGTGAATGTGGTGGTGAAGCTGCCGTCCCGCACGTTGATCCACCGCGTGCCGCGGTAGGAGCCGATCTCGTTGACGAGCAGGGACTCGCGACCGTCGCTTTTGAGGACGGTGTTACGTGTGCAGCCGGCGCATTCGAAGGTGACGATCCCGAGCTTGGCTGGCCAGCTCGTGGTGATGACGTCGTCACCGTGGCCCTCGTGCAGCTCGGGTGGGAGGTAGGACGGGGAGATCCGGGTCGGTGACGCGAGGCTCGCCGTTGTGGTGGGGGCGGTAGACGTGGCGGAGGCCCCCTCTGAAGTAGTCTGGGGTGTGGGGCCTAGCGTCCAGGCCAGGATGACACTGGCGAGCAGGACACCCAGGACGAGTACGGCGACCCACGCTGGCGGGCCGGAACGGCTCGTGGAGGGGGTCTCTGTCGGGGGAGCGCCGGGTGCCGCCACGGGACTCCTCTCTGTGGACGTTGCGTGATCACAGAGTGAGTCCACGGGGTCGGTGTCCGTGTTAGCTCCTGCTCGATAAGCTCGCTCGATCGCGTGATCGAAGATCCAGCCCATCGCCACGGCTTTGGACGCAACCAGGGCCCCGCAGCAGGTTGGCGGCGGGGCCTTGGTCCCTGACTCTCAGGCAACACGTGACGCTGCCGTCACTGTGGCGCCGTCTCGTCGTCCGAACTGAGCTTCGCGATGGCGTTCACAACGTCACGGGCTGCGGGCGGGGCACGATCGAGGTGCCCGTGAAGCGCTCTCAGGGCTTCTTGGGCCGAGATCGCCTGGTCGGGCGTCGGGGCCTGCTGCTCCAGCCTCTTGCCGACTGCGGCGGGGATGTATCGCAACGTCCAAATGATGCGTTCAACCTGGGTGGCGACCTCCCGCAACGTGTCCGGCTGGTACTCGGCTTGGCCGCGGCGGGCGAGTGCGCCAAGTGCGTTGGCGGCGTACTTCACCAGCACGTCGGCCACGGCCAGCGTCCCGACAAGCTGCTCGCCTGGCGGGTAGCTACCGCTATGCGTTCGTAGATCAGTCGGGCGTCGTCGAGACGGTACGCCTTGCGGTTCACGGCAATTGGGTGCGAGTCAGGGGCGGCCACTACACAATCCCCGCTCGGTAGACGTTGCTGCCTATTGAACTGTTTTGGTGCCGGCGGTGTGCACGGGCAGCGGCCCACAGGTTGGGCCGGTAGTCGACAGTGTGCTGGTCGGGTTCGGGTTCCATGTCCACTCCTCAGCGCGGGTTGTCGAGCAGGGCGGCGAGCCAGCCGGGTAGGTGCTGGATCGCGGTGTCGTGGACGATGACGTAGCGCTGGCCATCCACGAGTGAGCCGGGACCAACGAGATAGCCGCCGCTACGGCGTCCCGGTCCGCGGATGTCGATACCGGGACCGAGAGCAGAGCGGCCGCCGCTGGTGCTGACGATGATCCGGCCTGTCGGGACGCGGAAGTACAGGTGCAGGCCATTCCGCGGAGTACGCACGGTCAGCGTGCCCGGCCAGGGCTGGCCGTGGCGGTCACACAGTGCCGTGAAGGCGGCTACGCCGTCCGGGTCGCCGTCGTGGCGGTCCAAGTCGAGTCCGACGACGCCGCTGGCGCGGCAGCCGACGCCCAGGTTGCGACTCGTGTGTATCCAGTGTGACACCAGCTCGGGATCAGTGGTGCAGCGCTGCTGCCAACCAGGTGTGGGCCGCTTGCTGTTGGGCGGCAGGTCGAACAACGCCAGGCCACAAGCGAGCGCGGTCAGGGGGTCAGCAGTTGCAGCCGTATCCATCGGAGGCTCCGCACTCGTCGCACACGTTCCCATCGACAAGGTCGTCCTCGTTGACGTACTCGTGGTGGCGCCACCCGGTGCAGCGCGTCTCGCACCCACACCCCTTCGGGCACTCGGGGCAGACCATGTTCACGGTCCACCCACAGGTCTTACAGAGCAGGTCGTTGGTGGTGTCATCTTCCATGTTCTCTCCTTCGCGTGCTTGTTAGGTGAGGTGGCGGCCTGCTAGAGAGCCATTGCGGATGAGCTTGTGGTCGAGCTTGACGATCCGGCCCCAGCGACGGTTCACGATCTTCTCGGCGGCGGCGCGGGCTTCCCGTTCCGACAGTGCGCTGTGCTTGCGTTCCTGGCGCCAGTAGGTCAGCGCGTCGGCGATGTGGTCTTGGTCGGTCCAGTGCCGGGAGCCCGTGACCAGGATGCGGGGTTGGTTCACGCTGCGTCCCCGTCGTCCTCAGCCCGCTGGAGCAGTCCCCGCAACCGCCCGAGCGCCAGGTTCGGCACCGGGTCGGTGTTCTCCCGAAGCACCGCGCCCGGAGCCGGGGTGCAGTTGAACCTGCCCTTGGCGTGGCAGCTCGGGCAGTCGCACACCGAGTAGCCGCCGAGGTGTGGGGCGTGGGGGCCGGGGCAGCGGTTGTGTT
This sequence comes from Longimycelium tulufanense, assembly GCF_014645795.1. GTDB lineage: Bacteria > Actinomycetota > Actinomycetes > Mycobacteriales > Pseudonocardiaceae > Longimycelium > Longimycelium tulufanense. Next base: position 44,823 of record NZ_BMMK01000038.1, read on the forward strand.
CGCTGCACTCGTAGGTGTTGTCGTTGTGGTTCACCAGCCAGCCCTCGCAGTAGAGGGTGGGTGCCGGTGTTCGGGGTCGGCGGAGACCCAACGGCGTTCGTAGTCGATGGCTTCGCCGCGGCATCGGGCGCGTGCGTGGAAGGTGACGGGTGGTCCGCCCGAAAGCTCGATGTTCTCGTCGAAGGTGATGCACTTCTGCCGTTGGGTCACGGGTTCCCAACAAGCCGGGCACACGCCGGGGGTCTCGTACCGCTCGAGGCGCGACATTGCTCGGCGAGCAAGCTCGGCCGCGTACCGTTCCCGGCATGGGGTTGGTTCGAGGCAGTGTCCGCAGTAGGGGATGTGCTCGTCGATGTAGACGTCCCAGCGTGTGCCCTCGTGGGCGATGTAGCGCTCGCACGGGCCAGCCTCCTGCCCGCCGGGCTGGATCGGCTGAAGCAGGACGGCCCGCGGGACGGCGGTGATTCCGTGGTGCTCAACGAGTGCCTGCTGCTCGGCGGTCCAGTCCTCGCGGGGGAGGGGCTCGACCGCGGTGACACGCCATGCCCGGTTGTCGAGGCCGACGAGGGCACCGATGCGGGGCAGGCCGCGGCAGGAGATCGTCCGGTCGGGGTGCCATTGATCCCAGCTGTTAGTCATGGAGTGCCCCCTGTCCTACCTTGGATCGCCCACTCGGGTAGTCGAAGGGCGGAGCAGTTGAGCAGGTAGCCCCGCACCGTGTCGGCCTGCCGGTGACTATTCACCCGGATCGTGAGGACGCCTGTGGTCTCATCGACGTGGAGTCGGGAAACACTGTCGTCCTCTCGAGCGGTGTCCCACCAGCGAGGGCGGGTGGCCCAACGAGGAAGGAAGTGGCGCCACCACTTGGCAGAGCGCGGGAAGTTGTTGGCGGTGACGGCCTTCTGGTTGATCGCGATGTAGTAGGTGTTGGATTCAGCCATCCGTACCCTCCGCGCGCAGGAGCTCCGCGTACAGTTCGTCCTCGCCCATGTCGCGGCAGTTGGGGCACCCAAGGCAGTAATACAGGCAGTGGTACGCCGAAAAGTAGGTGTTCTCAAGGTCGGTCACGGTCGTCCTCCCCGGAAGGGCAGCGCTCATAGATGGCGCGGCCGTAGACGTTGGCCCGGTAGTCGAGTGCGGCGGGCGGGTCACACTCCACCTTGTGGCCAAGTTCAGTCGCCCGCTGCACGGCAAGCTCGGGCACGCTTGGCCTCCTTCTTCGTTCGTCGTACGCGCATCCGCATCAGTCGCTGCGCGTCGATGGGTTGTTGGAATCGGTGCCAGCCCACGGGTGGCTTCCATCGCTGGTAGTGCTCCCGCTCGGGCACGTTGCACCAGCGGCAAGCGTTCGGGTCGATCATCGCGTCATCACCGCGCTCCATCACGTCTCCTTGAGGTCGGCACCAACTCGCCTCTGACGGACGAGTAGGGCGAGAACGAGTCCCAACGGACCGGTCCAGAGCAGGACCTCGACCACGGCCGCTGCAGGTAGGGGCATGAACCAGGCCAACCCGAGCGCGACCAAGGGAACAATCGGGATCCGAGCCGCGACATAGACCAGCGGACGCGGCGCCCAGGACCTGGCATACGTCACGCCCCACAGCAGGTAGAGCCACAGAGTGAGGTAGAAGGCGAACGCGGTCCGCAGCGGGTTGTCGTCCATGGCGTACAGGCCGAGCGTGGCGAGCAGTAGTTCGACCCAGGTAGAGCCAGTGACGAGCACTGGGGCAGCGGCCTCAAGGCGAGGCGCGAGGGGGCGCGAGTGCATGGCGGCTCACCGCCACCAGATCGTGACGGGGAACGTGCCCGGCGTTTCTGCGTCCTTCAAGGTGATCCACCAGGCGCAGTCGTCGGTGTTGCGCTCGGCAAGTACGGCCCAGCGGCGGTCCAATAGGCGGACTGCCTCGCGATAGCTGCGGGCGTCCAGGCCGCGGGGTGCTCCACAGTCCTTGCGGCAGTAGGCGTTGAGGGCGGCCACTGCGCGGCGGGGCTCGGGGTGGTCGAGGGCGATGAGGTCGCCGCCGTCTCCGATAGCGGCCACGGAGACGCCGTAGTAGGTGGCCTCCATGTCCTCGTCCGTGAGGATGTTCTTCGCCTGCGTGCTGGTCACGTTGCTCCTCGTGCTGGTTTAGGGTTGGTGGTGTTTACGCTGCTGTGTCCGGGATCTCGAGCAGGTCGAAGAGGTTGAGCTGTCGAGGCGTTTCCCGCGGGGCCAGTACTTGTGGGGGTTCCGGCGCGGTCCCGGGGTGGTCGGCGCGCCAGGCTGCTTCAGCGCCGCGAACAAACCGTTCGGCGGACTCACGGTTGTAGACGGCCTGCCGAATCGCCTGCCACACCAGCCCTTGGGCAGGGTCGTCGGGGACGCGGGGTTCGCCGCGGTGTCCGACGACGGTGCGGACGGTGTCGCTGCTGGGCGGCTGGTTGCGGTGCACCAGGATCACGGTGGGAGTGCCGTGGCCGGGGATGTAGACACCGGAGGTGTCGATCACCCATTGCATATCGTATTGCGGTAGCCACTGCTCGATGTACTTGCGGCCGAACTCGCGTTTCATGAACGAGTTGGCGGTGAGTTGGGCACACCAGCCCCCGTCGACGAGCAGTCGCATCATGAGCGCGTGGAACGGCAACGCCAGGCAATACCTCTGATGACACACCTCCGGGTAGCGGCCCCGGATTCGTTCGCGAACCGTGGCGTCCTTCGGGGTGACGTAGGGCGGGTTGGTCACCACGACGTGGTAGCCGCCGTGCTCCAGCAGCGGCTCATCCTCGGCGAGCAAGGAGTTGGCCGCCGCGACGTGCACCGGCAGCTCGGCGAGGGCTGTCAGGTCAGTGCGGTGTTGCAGATCCGCCCATGCCATCGTCAGGAGCCGGTACCGGGCGACCAGGACGGCGTAGGGGTCGAGGTCGACACCGTGGACGCAGCCCAGAGCGTCGGCGACATCGCGGCCGTCATCGGTGATGCCGCGACCGCTACCGCGGTAGACCCGATGGAACGACTCGATCAGCAGATGGCCCGTGCCGCAGGCGGGGTCGATCAGCAGCGGCCGCTGCCACACCTCTGCGGCGCGGTCCATGCTCACATGCAGTAGTAGCTCACTGATCCACCACGGGGTTTGGCAGAGGGCGCGGTTCTTGCGTGCCTCGCAGGACAGGGTTTGGTAGAGGTCACCGAGCGGGTAGGTCCACCAGCGGATCTGGTGGTCGTCGGGCATGAGCTGGTGCTGCCGCCACACCTCCACGATCGTCTTCTCAGCGATGGTGTCCAGCTCGGCGGCCAAGTCGCCGAACGGGGCGAGTCCCGGATGCAGCTCAGCGACGCGGTCCAACACGGACCGTATCGAGACGCCGGCAGGGCCGAACCCGACTTGGACGGCGTGCTGGGCGACCGCTCCGGCGTGCACCCAGGTGACCGCGGTCTGGTGGGGGACCGCCTCGGCCAGCTCGGTCACCGCGTTCTGTGCGGCCGCAACCAGGGCAGAGGGTAATGAAGGCTGGGGGTGGCGACTCACGGCGTCTGGCCTTGTCGCCCAGCGGCACGACGTGCAGCACGAGCGCGACGTCGAACCCTCACCAGCAGGGTGGGATTACGCCCGGTGTTCTCACGGCCCCGACGAATGTCACGGCCCCACATGCGAGTGGGGGTCTCCCCCTCGTGCCACAGCTGCAGGAAGGAACGCCGTGCCAGGGATACCCAGTCCGTGAAGTGCTTGTAGCTCACCCCCACCGCCGCGGATGCTTCCCTGTAGCCACCGTAGGTAGCCAAGGCGAGCAGCATCTCCCGTTGCCTGCGGGAAAGAGTGGGCCAGATCTGGCCGAGCGCCACCGTGTCGACGACCTTGTCCTCGAACGGGGAGCCATCGAGACGATGCCAGTAGCGCTGAAAGTGCTCACCGGATCCGGGTCCTTGGTGAGCGTCGCGCTTGTCGACACCGTGGTGGCGCATGGTGTCGATGTGGTCCTGGTCGGCTGCCCGTAGCGCGACGAGAAACAGTTCACCACGGGTAGGTGGAGCTTTCGCCTCACACAGCGCGATGGCGACCTCGGTCCATGCCGTTTCCACGCGTTCCTCAAGGTTCTTTCCTCGAATCCAGTGTGCGCTTCCGACTGCCCGCACGGCGATGTCGTAGAGGTCGTTGAGCGTGTAACCGTGCCGGATGTGCGTATGGCTGCGAGGAAGCCCGGCGACCATCACAGCTCACCACCTTTGTCGGTGCTGACGAACGCGAAGTTCCACGTCAGGTTCTCCGGGGCCGCGACGACAGCTCCGCAGCGGCGGCAGTGCCCATACTCGTTGGTGCCCCACGAATGCGGGCACTCCTGCTCCACATCCGCAAGACGCAGCGGATAGGCTGTGCGGTCGATCGCGCTGAAGGTGCACCCGCCCTGGTGCATCCACATGCGCTGAGGCCAACCGACGTTGGTGTCCACGAGGCACAGCGGGGTGCCGTCCGCGTCGATGACCCACTGACCGACGGGAAGCGACTCGACCTCCGCCGAGGTGAAGATCGTGTTGGTCATCACGTCTCCTTGTGGCCGCTGGCGAGCAGGTGTCCGCGGCCGTAGATCTCGGCGCAGGGGGCGCATTCGCGGAACCGGCGCCAGTAGGGGGAGCCGAGGCCGCTGTGATCGGGCGACATCACGATTTCCAGGTAGACGTCACCGGGGCGGATGCGACGACGACAGTTGCGGGCGTGCACGTC
>NZ_BMMK01000039.1 GCF_014645795.1 Longimycelium tulufanense
GGCACTGAGTAACCCCCTGACGTTCTCGAAGACAACGAGCGATGGACGCAGCCGGTCGACGGCGCGGGCCATGTGCGCCCACAGGCTCGAGCGGGTGCCGGGTGTGAGTCCGGCCCGCCGGCCGGCGGAGCTGAGGTCCTGGCAGGGGAACCCGCCCACCAGAACCTCGACCGGTTCCACCGCGGACCAGGCGACCTGGCTGATGTCGCCCAGGTTCGGGGGGTGCGGCCGGTGATGGGCCAACACCGCGGCGGCGGCCGGGTCGGAGTCGCAGTGCCACACCACGTTCCCGCCCAACAGTGGGGCCACCGCGAGTTCGCACAGCCCGCCGTAGCCGGAGAACAGCGACCCGATCCGTACCCGGCTCATGCCGCCCTCCCCCGGTCCGGCAGGCGACGGGGGCGGCGGGCGCCGGCCCGGAGGCCGGAGGTGATGGTGGCCTCGGCCTGGCGCTGGGTGCAGCCACACGGGCCGGCGATGTGCCCGGCGGCAGCGTTCAGCAGGACGCGGCGCACGTCCTCCTCGGCGAGTGCTCCGCCCGCGACGAGCTGGCCGAGCGCGACCGAGGCGAGGTACAGCGACCGGTTGTGCTCCCCGCCGGGCGCCTCGGCCACCCGGGCGGTCTCGCCCGCGATCGCGGCGTCCAGGAACCGGGCCCGCCGGCCACTGCCCAGGTTGACCTCGACCGGCCTCTGGACGGGCAGCGGCGGCGGGGCCAGCCGCTCGACCAACCAGCCCGGCAGCGGTACGGGATCGACGTCGGCGGTGACCTCGTAGCCGCTGTGGTCGGTGACGCTGCCTGCGGCGACGACGTAGCCGCCGTGCCCGCGGGTGTCGACCTTCCACCCGAGCTGGCCGACCGTGCTGCGCAACAGCGGGGTGTCGGGTGCGGCGAAGTACAGGTGGACTCCGCCGCGGGCGGTCCGAACGGTGCGCGTGTCGAACGGGGGCAGTTGGCCGGCCTGCTCGGCGAGCAGGATCAGCACGTCTTCCCCGCAGGTGGCGTCCTGTTTTGCCCACTCGGCCGGGGGTTTCTCGCCGGGCTTGGGGACGTCCAGGTCGACCACCAGCAGCCCGGCCGGGCCGGTGGCCAACCCGATGTTCCAGGGCCCGGTCGCCCAACACTGGCGGATGCGGTCGGGGTCGGTGGTGGCCCGCTCTTCCCAGCCGAGGTGTCCATCCCGGCACGGGCCGGTGCGCCGGCAGCGGCGGGCGCCGTGCAGCACCGGATGCTTCTTGGTGCCCGGGGCGAGGGGGAAGACTGGCCATCCGCGGCTGGCTGCCTCCAGCGCGGCCTGCATCAGCCGCTGGGTGGTGTCACTGGTGGTGTTCGTTGAGGTACTCACGATCCGGCCCTTTCGTCACTGTCTGTAGTTGCTGGTGGGTGTGGGGTGTCATCGCGGCACCTGGGGAGGGAGCCGCGTGACGGCGTGCGAACAGGGGTTGTGGAGGGGTGGAGAGGGTGTGTGTGGGGGTGGGTCCCTCGCCTCCCTCGGCCCTGTTTTGGCCGGTCAGGTTGGGGGAGGCGGGTGAGGGAGGGGGTGAGGGAGTTCTCCCTCATCCCGTGGGTGCTCCCTCAGTCGTCTCCCTCGCCCGGGGTGTCCTCACTGTCCGGTGAACTGTCACGTTCGGTGAGGGCTTCGCGGATGCGGGCCGCGCTGATCTGCATCAGCCCCTGGGTCTTGTAGGGCGCGGCGTGGTGTGCGGTGAGGAACGCGGTGAGGTCTTGCAGCGTCCAGTCGCCGTAGGTGGCGCGGTCGCGTTCGATCAGCCGCTGCAGGACGTGTTGGCTGGGCATCCGCGGGGCTTGGCCGAGGACCGCGGCGATGTCGGCCAGCGGGTCGGCCTCGGGCCGGACGGGGCCGGGTGCGGTGGCGTGGATGCCGTGCTGCTGGCGTAGGTGCATTGCGCGTTGGGTGATGCGGTGCACTTCGGGTGGGGACACGTAGAAGGTGCGCAGTAGGCCGGGTGTGGCGGTGAAGCCCCGTTGCATGCAGGTGCCGACGTCCCCGGGCCCTTCGTCGGTCTTGGGGGTGAGGCCCACCGCGGAGATGCCGGCCTTGTAGGAGCCGGTGCCCAGCACGGCGTCGTTACCGTTCTGGTCGCCGATGGCGAAGCACGCCTTGTTGCTGGCCACCGTGATGAGCTTGCGGGGCAGGGCGTCCTTGGAGGGCTCGGGGGTGAGGAACATCAACGTGACGGCGTACTTGCGGGCCGTGGTCATCAGTTTCGAGGCGAGTTCGATGGCGGTCTTGCCGTGTTCGCCGAGGAACAGGTTCTGGCACTCGTCCACCACCACGATGCGGGGCCGCAACCGCGCATCGGTCTCGGCCAAGGCCCGGGTGACCGCCCGCTCGGTCCCGTGCTCCCGCAGCGCTTGGCCCCGCAGGGTCAACTCGTCGTAGAGCTGCTCCAGCAACGCCATACAGGGCCCCGCGGTTTCGTGTTCGGGGCCGGTGACCAGGGACCGCAGGCGCGGTTGCATGGGCTCGTAGTCGACGTTGTCGGCCATGACCACCACGTCGATGTCGACCAGCGGGTCGAGCATCGCCCCGCACAGCAGGGTGATCACCAGGGTGGACTTGCCCGAGCCCATCATGCCGCCCACCACGTAGTTGGCCTCGAACAACCGGCCGCGCACCACGTCGCCCTTGATGGTGACCCCCACCGGGATGCCGGCGAAGTAGTCGGCGCTGGCGTGCTCCAGGTCCTCTAGGAGCGGCCACGGGTCCACCGGGCCGGACAGCGCCCCGGGTTTGGCCACCCACAGATCCAGCACGCTGGGCTGGGGTTCGGTGGGCCACACCTCGATCGGGAAGCGCACCAGGTTGTGCGCGAGCATGGTCTTGCGCTTGACGATCTCCTCCACCGGGCAGGCCGGGGGCAGGTCGAGCTGGGCCCGCCACCCCTTACCGTCCAGGGTGGGCGGCATCCGGAACCGGATGCGCCACCCCTCCTTGAGCGCCTGCTGGAAACCCCGGATGTTGAGGTTGCGCAGCGCGTTGACGAGGGTGCCCTCATCCGGCAGCCCGTCCATCACGTCCCCGTCACCGGCGGTGGGGGCGGCCAGCCACGGCGGCATCTCCGCCCGGGTGCGGCCCTGCCAGTACAGGTAGGCCACCGCCGCGACCGTGCCCCCGGCTGCCAGCACCACCCCGTAGGTGGCCAGGAACCACACGGTGAACGCGATGGCGTCCAACACTGCGGTGATGGGTGCGATCACGTCGGCCAGCTGACCGGAGTTGATCGCCAGGACGATCCCGAGTACCAGCAGAAACCCGGCCAGGCCGGTCAGCCCCACCACCCCGGCGGTGATCCACCGACCGGGTGCGGCGATCCAGTCCATCACCCGCTGGTGGCGGCGCTGTTTCTCCGCCACGTCGGCTTCCTGCCAGTACCGCAGGGCTTCCTGGTCACCGGCGGCCTCCGCGGCGTGCATCTGCCGCTCGTACCGGCTGGCGCCGTGGGTGTCCCGCCACCGCCGCACTACCACCCCGATCCCGGCGATCGGGTAGGCCACCGCGTGCCGCACCAGCGTTTTGGTGCGCTTGTGCGTCACCGCGGTTTTCACACCCCGGTAGACGGTGACCGCGTCGTGGGCATAGCCCCGGTACCGCTCGACCGCCTGGGCCCGTTGGCTGGTGAGCCGCCGGTACTCGTCCTCGGTGAGCAGTTCGCCCTCAACGACGTCACCGGTGGTCTCCGGCGGCCGGGTGGTGGCCTGCGGGGGGACCGGCAGGTAGTGCACCCGCGCCAACTCGTTCGCCCTGCTTTCGCGCTCGGTGCCCTCCGGCACCGTGGCGTCGTGCTCTCGGTTGCTCATGCCCTCGATCCCTCCTCGTCCTCCTCGTTGGTGGTGCCGGACAGCGGCGGTGGCGCGGTGCGGACCGCGCCGCGCAGTGCGCGGCGCTGCCGGGCACCCCGAATCTCGTGCACGAGCCATCCCGTGCCGCAGGCCAGGGCCAGCACGGCGCACCAGCGGTTCCACACCACCGCGGCCACCAGGGGGCCGGCGACCCCGGCCAACTCGACCGCGTGCCAGCCCACCCAGGCCAGTGCCCGGTCGGCGGCAGCACGCCCGTCCTCGGGCACTGCGGGGGTGGCGTCGGGGCGCGGAACCACCACACCGGAAGCCCGCTCGTCACGGCCGGCCCCCTCGGGTGGGGCCGGGATGTTGTGGGGGGTGGTCATCGGGCACCGCCCTTCAGTGCGTCGCGGACCTGGCGGGCGGTGTCGGTGCCGACCTCCAGTGCGCGGCGCAGCGCCTTGGCCCCGGGGTTGGCCGGCAGTTCCCCGGCCGCGATCAACTCACGGGCGCGGGCCACATACCGGGCCAGCCGGGCCCGGTGCTGGGCCAGCACCACCTCGGCGCGGCCGGTGCCGTTTGCGCTGTACTTTCGGCCAGTACCCCCCGCGGTATCCCCACCCTGGGGGAGTCCGTGGTCCAGGGCGGTGAACGCTGCCCAGATGATCGGTAACGCGGTCACGATCGCCACCGCGATGATCGGGCCGAGCAGATGCAGCACCAGGATCGGGAACCGGAACGGCTCGGCCACGAACGGCAGGTGCGGGAAGGCGTTCATGCCCAACGTCAGGCCCAGGAACAACCACTCGATCCGCCGCAGGGTCGGGTGGGTCAGCGGCCGGCCGCGGATCGCCAGGTACGCCTTCGCCCCGACTACGGTGAGCAGGCCGAGCGACAGGAACGGCTCGACGAACCAGGCGAACACCCACTCGGCAGACCAGGCCGGGGCCCCGTCGGCGGCGAAGGTCTGCACCCCGGCGGTCGACCAGGCCAGGGCCAAACCCAGCGCCACCAACGCGGCCCCGGTGAGACACCGCAACACTCGGGCGGCGTGATAGGCCCGGGCGGCCGGGTCCTGGCCCAACATGTGGAGCCGGGCGGCTTCGGTGGCGCGTTGCCGGCGCTTGCGGACCTTCGGGGTGTCGATGTGCAGGGGCACCGGGTCGGCTTGTAGCTCGGCCAGCAGGTGCGCCTCGTCGACCTCGGCGGCCAGCTTCTCGACCCGCCGGGTCCAGCCCGGCGCCTGGCCCGGCTGGGCCGGTGTGGGCGGGGTCTGCGCGGTCAGGAACCGCTCCAATTCGGCTAGGCCGCGGTCGACGTCGCGGCCGAAGTCGTCGGCACCGTTGAGTGTGCTCATCGCCGGACCTCCCTTGCGGCAGCACGGACACGGGTCGGTAGGGACAGCAGCCGGGCGACGGTGGCGCCGGCCAGCAACGCCGGCAGGCCCAGCGCCACGGCGGTCACCAGGCGGTCCTCGGTACGGATCAGGACGGCCCACTGCACGGCCACGATGAGGGCGGCGGCCAGCACGGCCCGCCCGGCCGCCGTGCCGGTGCGGGTCAGGCGTTGGGTGCGCAGGACCGCCGTGCGGCCGCTGCGCCGGCCGGACCGCCAGGTGGCCAGCAGCAGGCCGAGCAGGGCCAGCGCCCCGGCACCGGCCACCACCACGGCCACCGTGGTGGGGTTGTGGGGGGTCATCGCGCACCCCCGGCCGTGCGCGGACCGGCATAGAAGCCGGTGGTGGCCAGCACCGGCCCGCGGGCGGCGGGAAGGGTCATCGAGCGCGGCACGGCCCGGCTCCCGGTCGTTTGCCGCGCCCCAGGCGTGGTTGCCATGCTGAAGCTCTCCTCACTACTCATCGGGTGGTGGAGGTGGTGCCCGGCCCGGCGGGCGTTCTTGGCGGGACAGCCGCCGGGCCGGGGCAGGGTCAGGCACTCGCGCGCGCCGCAGCCTCGGCGTCGGAGTTGCGCTCGTACCAGCGCAGCGCCCAGCCCTCCAGGGCGTCCGGGCTGTGCTGGAACGAGATCGCGGGGTCGTGCTCGAAGTCGCGGGCCATTCGTGCGGCCAACGCCTGGCTGGGAACCCAGACCGGCAGGCCCAGCGGCGGGAACAGGCGCAGTACCTGCCAGCGGTCCAGCCGCACCCTCAGCGACGACTCGTGAGGCTCGACCAGGGGGGAGATCACCAGGTTGTCGCCCACCGTGAGGAAGGGGCGGGGAACCTCCCACATGACGCCGTTGATCTCGAAACGCATTCCGATGTAGACGAGCCTGCCGTGATCGGGGGCCACGGTGGTGAGCTGCTGATAGGTGCTCACGGGAGGGATTCCTTTCCGTCGTAGGGGTTTCTGTGGGTCCTGGCGGACCGGGATGCCGCACCGGCGCACCGGCCGGTGCGGCATCCCTCGTGTGTCAGGCGTAACCAGGGGACAGGGGACTCAGCAGGACCAGCGCTGCACACAGCCCGGACACCAGATCTCGGTGCGGTCGTGCCGGATCAGCCACGGCCCGCGGCAGTCACGCGCCAACTCGGCCACCTCGGCGAACGTGGACCAATGGACGTCGGGGTCGTCGGCCGGCGTGCGGCAGCCGACACAGACCGCCAGCAGGCACGGCAGGCCGAGCCGGACCGCATACAGCGCAATGCCGTCCTCGGTGACGTCGCGCCACTCGCTGACGATCGCTTGGAGCGCGGCCGACTGGCTGTCGTAGTGCGGCGGCTCCCACGAGATCCCCGCACCGTTGACCGGGCGCAGCTCCCAGCACGGGGCGGGGTAGGCAAGGACGGCCATCACGCACCCCGTCGGTTCCTGGCGTCGTCAGGGCCGGTGATGGCCTGCCACTGCTGGACTTCCGGCCTGGTGACCGCATACCCGGCGAGGGCGTGGAGCGCGGTCGCGGTGGCCTGCGCGGCGGTGAAGTGCGCCGTGGCGATGTGCGCGTAGAGCGCCTGGGTGTCGGTGCCGACCGAGAAGCCGTGGTCGACGTGCGTGCCGGTCTCGGCGGCGTGCAGGTACTTCTCACCTTCGTGGTAGTGCTCCGGCCCGGTCACGGGATGCCTCCCTTGCTGTCTGGACTTGTGGCTGGTGGTGTGATCTCGACGTAGACCCGGCCCCGGTCGCCGGGGCCTCGGTGGGGGTAGAAACGGCTGACCGAACAGACCGTGAACACCCGCGCCAGCCGCGTGAGCGCCTGCTCGACCTCAGCCCGAGGGCCTTCCACACGAATCCGCATGTCAGGACACCTCCCGCACCGCCGGTGCGGTGAGTCGGCGCTGCTCGTCACGCAGGCAGCGGGCGCAGTGCCGGAACTCGACCGTGCAACCGCCATCCGCGGCCCGGCCGGCACCACACGTGCCGCGGCAGCGGCACCGCCGCCACGGGGTGGGCCGGTGGCCCAGCACCGCACACTCCTCCGCGGCGGCACAGGCCGCGCACCAGAGCTGGCCGTTCGCGCGCACCCGCCACCCGGGGTCGGTGTGCGGGTCCTGCAGCAACGCGGCCAGCGCGTCGGACTCCTCAGCGAAGTGCGTCGGACCGTTCGCGGTCCGTGCCCAGCGGGCCGCACACCGGTCGCACTCGACCACCACGGCACTGAGTCGACGGATCATGACCTCACCCCGTCCGTGCGTGACGGGTCGAGTCGTCGCGCCTCCAGCCGCTGCATCCGGGCGGCGTCGTCCAACGCCTCCCACAACACGCTGTCCACGGCCACCTCCCAGCTGGCGGCCGAATACACCGCGGCCAGCTCCCGCTGTGCCGCCGCGACCCGCCGCGACCACTGCTCAGACGGCACGCCGCGGTCCCGGACCGCCGCCGTCAACGCCTGGCGGGCCCGCCGAAACCGGGCCTCGATCTCCTGTGGCAGCCTCAGCTCATCCACGGTGCTCACCCGGCCTTCGGCAACTCGCGGCGGCGCAGCTCCCGTCGCTCGCCGGCGTCCAGGCCGCCCCACACCCCGGAGTCCTCCCCGACCTGCAGCGCCCAGGCCCGGCACTCCAAGATCACCGGACACCGCCGGCACACCGCCTTGGCCTCGGCGATCTGCCACTGCGCCAACGGGCCCTCACCGACCGGGAAAAACAACTCCGGGTCCTGCGTCCGGCAGGCCGCCGCCGACCGCCAGTCACGATCCAGGCCGGCCGGGGCGACCGGATTCACCGCAGCCGAGCCCAAAATCGCCTCGGCACCGGTACGACGTCGGGACATAGGTAGTCCTCCTCACTGCTTGTTGGGTGATGGGGAAACCCGGCCCAGCGGGCGTTCATGGGCGGGACAACCGCCGAGCCGGGGCAGGGTCACCGGTCGGGGTGCAACCGCTGGTCGATCCAGGCGTCCACGTCGTCCACCGGGTTACCGTCCTGGTCGATCGCCCCGCAGTAGCCCGAGGCGCGAAGGTCGAAGAACCTCGTGTCGGCTTCGGTCTCGGGTTGGCCGTCCCAACGTCGCGTCGACATCGGCTTTGTCCTCTCTGGACGGTGCTGTCACTGGGTCGTGTCGGTGGTGGTGTCTTGGTCGAGCAGGCCGCGTTCGTCGAGCCGTTCCAGACCGGCACGGAGTTCGACGACTCCGGTGACCTCCTCACGCAGCGCGGTTTCCAGGTTCGGATCGGTCATCGCGCGATCCTTCGCGGTGGGGATTGACGGTGTGTGTGGTCAGGCCACCCGCCGCTCAGCGGCGTGGGCGTCGACCAGCCGCCGGAGCAGGTCCACCTCAACCCGGCGGCCGTGAGCGTTGGCGGTGACGTTGGTGTTGAGCCGCACCAGGGTTCGCTCGTCGCCACGCACGGCGGTGTAGACGTGCACGCCCGGCCCGGTGTGCAGCAGCCCGTATAGTCCGATGTGGACGCTGCCCGTCTCGTTGTAGTCGTCGAGCACGATCCGCACGTCGGTCAGGACCTCGTGCCACGCCAAGGCGGCACGGATGCTGCGGTCGGCAAGCTGGATGGTGTGGTGCGCTCGCTGGTCGCGGGGGTTCGCATACCCGTTGTGGTCCAGGGAGGCGATGCCGGGCAGGTCTGGGTGGGAGCGAAGGAAGTCCAGCACGGCGCGGGCGTCACACAGATCAATGGTGCAGGTCATGACAGTGGTCTCCTGTGCTGTCTGGTGTGGGGTGGTCGAGAGGGAGCCCGGCCCGACGGGCGTTAGGCGGGACAGCCGCCGGGCCGGGACGCGGTCAGCCGGTGGGGCAGAGGCGCTCCATGGCGGCCATGTCGGTGGGTGCCGCGTCGTAGTAGGCGATCTCGGACCCGTCGTGCGGGCCGCCCTGACACACCCGCTGCCACACCGGCGGGCGGGGGTCTTGCAGCGCGCCGCGGGCCTCCCGCTCCAACTCGGGGCTGAGACGGGTGTCCTCCCGGCCGGGCGGGCAGGGCTGACCGGCGGTGAACAGGGCGCCGTCGGTGGTGACGACGCGCCTCTGGTCGGCCGGGTCGTGCAGGCCGTGACGGTCGACCGGGGCGCCGGCCCGCACACACAGCACGGAGTCCCCGGAGGCCGCACCGGACCGCCAGTGACGGGCGCCGACCTGCTCGCCCGGGGTGCCGGCGACCACCCACCCGGCCCGGTCCGGTGCGGCCTCGGTGCCGGTGCGGGGCTGGCAACCGGTGAGCGCGACCAGCAGACCGGCCACGGCCGCAGTGGTCAGGATCGGTAAACGGTGTTTCACCACGGTCTCCTCACTGCTGTGGTGGGTGATGGAAAAGCCCGGCCCGACGGGCGTTCATCGGCGGGACAGCCGCCAGGCCCGGGCAGACCGCGTTTCTCCGATGTCGCGGTCTCGTTCGTTGTCGTTCGGCCCGACCGGGCCGGCACCGGCATGGCCGTCGGGTAACGCCGCGAACGGGCCCGGCATGTCCCACAACAGACCCGAAATTCGCAGCAGTCAGAGACAGCCGGCGGGCCATCACGCGACCCGCCCGTCCGCAGGCGCCGCCTGCGCGTGGCCCTCGGCCGCCGTCCACGCGGCATCGGCGGCCACCTGCGCCCGCTGCCAGCAGGCGTAGGCCAACCGAGTGCGCTGCACCGCGTCACCGAATGCCAACGCCGCCGCGTCCCACGCCGCCCGGTAGTCCGGGCGCGTGGGCTGCTCAGCGACCAGCTGGCGCAGCGACGCCACCCGCGCCCCCAGCCGCATCTGCGCTTTCCGCGCCGCCAGATACCCAGCGCACGCCTTCTCCTCCGCCAGGCGCAGCAACGCCACAGCCGGGGCGGGGGTCACGTCGTTCTCCATGACTCATCACTCCACGTCAAAGGTTCGGAATGAGTGCTGGTCAGGGATGGCGGCACCCTTGCCCTTGTCTCTGCCGTGCGCTCGCACCCACCACGGGCGGTCATCGCGACGCGACCAGGAAAGTCAGGGGTCAGTGCCGCTTTTCAGTTCTCAAGGAACGCGCCTACGACCCGGTGCTGCGCGCGGATTGCCCGCCTTCAGTCCGTCTCGCAGGACTTTCAGTGCCCCGGCCCGACTCGAACGGGCCGCCCACCAGATGAGGCAGGGCCACTGTTAGAAGCGATCGCAGAACAACTTGGTGCACAGAGTGCACTGTGCGGCAGAGTACGTCAAGTACTCCATCCGAGCGAAAGCCGCTCGAAACAAGGGAGATGTGGTGCACTGGGAGAGGCAGAGTGCACAGAGTGCGGAGGGATGCGGATGGCAGAGTGGTCGGGACGACCGGCGTACCAGCAGGTTGCGCAAGCCCTGCGAGACCAGATCAGGGCAGGCAGCCTCCGCCCCGGGACGCAACTTCCCTCGCTGGCGGACCTCATGCAGGAGCACCGGGTCTCAAGCACGGTGGTGCGTATGGCACTGGCGCAGCTCCGTGCCGACGGCTTGATCGTGAGCCACCAAGGGAAGGGTTCGTTCGTACAGGAACGAGATGCCGGAGCCCAGACCAGCCCAGCCGTCGAACGAGGCGTTGCGAAAGAGCTGCTCGCAAGCTTGGACTCATTGCAGGACCGGCTCCGGCAACTCGAGGAACGGGTGTCTCGGCTGGAAGACCCGGCTGGCCGGGGGGTGAGTAAGACCTGATGCGTGGCGGCGGGGCTGTTGCGGCTGTTTCCGTTCATGGCAACAAGCACATCGGAAAGCGCGCGACATCACCATGCACTGCCGATGCAGCCATGGTGCATCGGCAATGCATCGGCAATGCAAGCCGCCCCCACCGAGCAAAAAGGAGGGGCGAACCTAGTGGTTGTCGAGACCTGGACAGGAGCAAGCGCTAGCTGCCTGAAGCACGCATTCCGAAAGAGCAACGAAGCGTTTGCTGAACATCTCGGTGTTGCTGTACGCACGGTTGCCAACTGGCAAACTCGCCCCGAGATTGTTCCTTCTCCTTCACTACAGGAGGTCTTGGATACCGCTCTGGAGAAAGCATCTGAAGCAGTTAGGGAACGCTTTTACTTACTCTATGACGGCCAGGTAAGCAAGACCAGCACCGGGGACGGATCAGACGGGACACGACTCGATCCTGGCACGCCACCGTCTGACCGCACGACGACGAGCCTCGACGTGGTTGAGTTCGGCGCACGGTACCCGGAGAAAGCTGCCGATTCTACGGTT
The DNA here is from genome assembly GCF_014645795.1 of Longimycelium tulufanense. Lineage (GTDB taxonomy): Bacteria > Actinomycetota > Actinomycetes > Mycobacteriales > Pseudonocardiaceae > Longimycelium > Longimycelium tulufanense. The sequence continues at coordinate 11,364 of NZ_BMMK01000039.1, forward strand.
GCAACCTGGCACCAGAAGCCCGACCTGACGCCAAAGACAGACGTGCAGGAACTCCTCGACACGGCCCTTGAGCGAGCATCGGAGAGTGCGCGGGAGCGATTCGCGCAGCGCTTGGGCGGTCAGAGCGCAACGTTCGAGCCGGAGCACGTAGACCACACCGACGACGTAGGGCGTGCGGCGCGAGAGGCGCTGGAGTTCGCGTCCTGGGCGCTCAGCGATCGAGTAGATCCGCTGATCCTCGAGCACGTGCAGTACGAGTTGCGCCGGATCGCAGTCGACTACGTCCACACTCCGCTACGACCGGTCTTCGAGGACCTGCTTCGGCTGCGGGACGTGACGTTTGGCCTCGTACGCGAACGTCCGCACCCCAAGCAGGCTCGTGAACTGTTTTTCCTAGCAGGCACCAACCTCTTGCTGCTGGCGCACGCTAGCCAGAACCTTGGTGAACCCGGATCGGGCATGGCGCAAGCACGAGCGGCAGCAGCTTGCGCAGAGCAGGCCGATCACGACGGGCTACGTGCTTGGGTCGCCGGAACTCAAGCCTTGATCGCGGAGTGGTCACGAAGGCACAGAGATGCGGTCGACTTCGCCCGGCGCGGCCAGGCGTACGCAGCGACTGCTCAGTCACGCGTGCGGTTGGCGAGCCTTGAGGCACGGGCGCTGGCTCGCGCTGGTAATCGGAAGGGAGCAACGTCAGCTCTCGATCGGGCGCGTCGAGACTGGGATACCATTCTCGAATCTGATGATGTGACCGAGTTCGGTGGCTTGCTTACGTTCCCGTTGGCTAAAGCCAGCTACTATGCAGGCGGAGTCCTTTCCCTGATCGGCGATCACAATCAGGCAGAAGCGGCAGCCTTGCAGGCGATTAATATATACGAAACTGGTCCGAGTGAAGAACGCAGCTATGGGGATGAGGCACTGGCACGCGTTGACGTGGCCTTGGCGCGTCTTGCCCGCGATGAAGTAGACGGCGCAGAGGAAATATTGAGTGGCGTACTCCAACTGCCGCCCGAACAGCGCATTCAACAGCTCCGTGACGGTTTGGTACGGGTACGGCGCGCACTAGCCTTACCCAGGTACGCCAACTCTTCCTACTGCAGCGATCTGAGCGAAGCATTAGAGACATTTGTCGTACCGCGTCCCGACCGACGTACTCTAGGCTGAGGCCGATGACTACTACACCCGCTCCTGATCCTGCACTCTTGGCCGCGCGGGCACACGTCCGGTTCAACATGTCGACGGCACGACCACTACGGGAACACGGTAGTGCGATCTACCTCCTGCCCGAGGATGGCGTCATCGCCAAGATTAACCGGACCGATGACGACCGCCAGAGGGCAAGCACGGCCGTCGCCGTAGCGCGATGGCTGGTCGCGGAACAAGGCTTTCCGGCCACAGAACCGGCTGCAGTGGACCAGCCAGTAGTCGTTGATCACCTGGGCGCTACAGTGACGTTCTGGCGCTATTACCCCCAAGGTCGGCAGCCAGCCCCAACAGCCGGGCCGCTTGGTGCGCTGTTGGCGCGTTTGCACAGCCTCGGTAACCCACCAGTTAGTTTGCGGCCGTACCCCCCGTTGTACGCTCTTGGCGCCGTTCTGGAGCGTGCTTCCACATTGCCTGAGTCCGACCGGACATGGTTGCTCGAACGGCGAGCTGAACTGATCGAGCAATATATCTCACTGGACAGTCCACTGGGACACGGGTTTATACACGGTGACGCATACCCAGGCAATACCGTATGGGGTGCCGACAACCAAGTGCTACTGGGTGACTGGGACGAGGTAGCACAGGGTCCGCGTGAACTCGATCTAGCTAATACATACCAGGGAGGGATGCGATTCGGACGAACTGAGGGAGAATTGCGCGAGTTCAGCGAGGCATACGGATACGATCCAACCAAGTGGAGTGGATTCGCCGTGCTTATTGCTATGCGCGACCTACATACCCTCGCGAGCTACATTCGGCTTGCTGAAGCTGGCAATGAGTCCAAGAGGTGCGAACTCATCCACCGCATTTCCACACTCCGCGCAGGAGACACATCCGCGCGCTGGAATATTCGGTAACCGCGCCACTGGAGTGTGCCAAGAAACTCTGGGGCGTGAGTGGATAACAATAGTCGGACTCTGTCGGCCGCTGGTCACCGTTTCCGGTAGACGTGGCCGCGGCCGGCGACGCGAACGACGGTGACGATCAGCCGGTCGTCTTGGATCGTGTAGATCACGCGGTAGTCCCCGATGCGGATGCGCCACAGGTCGTCAGGGCCGCTCATCTTGACCACACCCGGGGGGGCGGGGGTCCTCGGCCAGGGTCTCAACCTTGCGCAGGATGCGGGCCCGGATCGGCCGGTCGAGCCGTTTGAGTTCCTTGTGAGCGGCTGGGCGCCATTCGACGTGGTAGCGGCTGCTCACGGGTGGTCGGTGTCCGGGTAGGCGGCCAGGTCGTCGGCGTGTTCAGCCCGGATGTCGGCCATCGGGATGCTGGGCGCGGGGTCGGCCAGGGCGGCGCGGGCGGCCCGGATGTCTTCGGCCTCTTCCAGGGCCTCGATCGCGGCCGTGCCCGCAGCGGCGACGTCTGCGGGCACGATGGCGGCGACCTGTTCACCGTTGCGGGTGAGGTAGACCACCTGGCCGTGCTCGGCAGCGTCCAACGCCGCCGGCGGGACGAGGTTCCCGTCAGGCGGTAGTTCGAAGTCGTGAGCCGCAGTCACATGCCCAGGATACGGGCCCAGCAGGCCGTCTGAGACAGGGTTGGGCCCAGTGTTGAGTCGGCCCCCTCCTTCCCCCGAGCGCGGCTGGCCGTGCCCGACTGTGGCCGCACCTGACGCACCCCGGCGGCTACAACCTCGACTGTGTTCCCTGGGAGAAATCTGGGAGATGATCTAGATCGCAAGGGTTGATCACACCACGCGGGACCAACGCAGACCAACGGCTTGAGCTGCGGCGATAGCAAACAGCCCAGGTAGCAAGCTGCTTCGTTCCTCGTTCGGGTCGAAGAGGTCGTGGGTTCAAATCCCGCCACCCCGACAGGGACGCTGGGCCGTGGTACCGGTGAGGTACCGCGGCCCAGACGCATTTCCGCCATTCACCATGCGTTACCACCCGACCGGCGGAGCCGGGCTGCGGTAGGAAGATCATCGTGGATCCAGCGGACCTGCGCGCACGGATGTACGGGCCGGAGGACCTCGCCGCCGAGCCGCTCTTCGCCGGTGGCTTCATCAACTTCGGCTTCTGGTCGAGCATTCCCCTGGACCGGCGGCTCGACGTCGGCCACCGGATCGCCAGTCAGCGCCGGCTCTACGAGGTCGCGCTGGACACCCTGGGGCCGTGCCACGACACCCGGCTGCTGGAGGTCGGCTGTGGGCGGGGGCTGGGCAGCGCGCTGGCCGCCACGGCGTACGGGGTGCCCGAGGTGCACGCGATCGACCTGCATCCCGACCAGGTGGAGCGGGCGCGTCGGACCAACGCCCGGACCGTGGCGGCAATGGACGGGCGGCTCGTCTACCGGCAGGGTGCGGCGAACACCATCCCCTACCCGGACGGCTACTTCGACCGGCTGCTCTCGGTCGAGGCCGCGCAGCACTTCGACGACATTCCGGGGTTCGCGCACGAGGCGTTGCGGGTGCTGCTGCCGCACGGGCGGTTGGTCGTGACGACGTTCTTCGCCACCGGCGAGGGGCACAAGGACAGGATCGCGGAGATGCTGGCGACCTTCCGTACGGGTGTGGACCGGGCGATCCCGGTGGGCACGATGACCGGGGCGCTGCGTGCCGCCGGGTTCGTCGAGGTCACCGCGCGCAGCATCGGGGAGCACGTGTGGCCGGGCCTGGACCGCTGGCAGGCCCAGCAGGACCGGTACGCCCGCCACTGGTCGCGCAACTGGCTGACCGCGTTCCGGCGCGGCCTGCTCGACTACTACATGGTCACCGCCCAGGCCCCCGGGTAGCGGCCGATGGCAGGATCGGGAGGGTGACCGACCATCCCGTTGCGAAGGTCCCCGAGCGGCTGTTCGACGACCCCGCAGCCGAGGCCCGCTGGCGCACCCGGTTCACCGCGCCGCGCACCTCGCTGCCGGACTGGGCGAGGGACGCACCCGACCACTCCCTCTACATCTCCAACACCAGCGGTGTCTGGGAGATCTACGCCTGGGATCGGGCCACCGACAGCCACCGCCAGGTCACCGACCGGCCCAACGGCACCTATCACGGCCTGGTCAGCCCGGACGGCAAGACCATCTGGTGGTTCGCCGACACCGACGGCGACGAGTTCGGCCGCTGGGTGGTCGAGCCGTTCCACGGCGGCGGTGAGCGGGGCGACGGCCTCTCCGGCACGCACGCCGGCTACCCGGCCGGGATCGAGGTGGGCCTGCGGCACGTGGCGCTGGGCGTCTCCACCGACGACGGCAGCACGATCTGGGTGTCCCGGGACGGGCGTGCCGAGGTGATCTACCAGCACGAGCAGGACGCCGGCGTGGGCGCGCTGTCGCGCGACGAGACACTGCTGGCGATCTCGCACTCCGAACACGGCGACAGTCGGCACCCGGCGTTGCGGGTGGTGCGGGTGGCCGACGGTGGCACCGTCGCGGAGAAGTGGGACGGGCCGGGCAAGGGTCTGGACGCGCTGGAGTTCAGCCCGGTGAGCGGTGACTCGCGGCTCCTCGTGCTGCACGAGCGACGGGGCCGGGAGGAGCTGCTGCTGTGGGACGTGGCCGCCGACACCGAGACCGAGATCCAGCTCGACCTGCCCGGCGAGGTCTCGGCGACCTGGTACCCGGACGGCGAGGCGCTGCTGGTCGTGCACACCCATTGGGCGCGGAGCGCGCTGTACCGCTACGACCTGGACGGTGGTGAGCTGGTCGCGCTGGAGATCCCGCCGGGCACGGTCGGTTCGGCGTCGGTCCGACCGGACGGGGTGATCGAGTACAGCTGGTCGTCGGCGGAGCAGCCGCCGGTGGTGCGGGCGCTGCTCCCCGACGGGAGCGACCGGGTGCTGCTGGAGCCGGCCGGTGAGCGGGCGGCGCCATCGCAGCCGCTGACGGACGCGTTCGTGGTGTCACGCGGTGGTGACGTGCACGCCCTGGTTGCCCGGCCGGAAGGCGCGGGTGAGGGCCCGCTGCCGACCGTTTTCTGCCTGCACGGTGGCCCGCACGCGGCCGACGAGGACCGTTTCTCCGCCTACCGGGCGGTGTGGCTGGACGCCGGGTTCGCCGTCGTGCACGTGAACTACCGGGGCTCCACCGGCTACGGGTCGGCGTGGCGGGACGCCATCGAGGGCCGGCCGGGGCTGACCGAGTTGGAGGACGTGGCCGCCGTGCACGATTGGGCGGTTCGGACCGGGCTGGCGGACCCTGTGCGCTGTGTGGTCGCGGGGGCCTCGTGGGGCGGGTACCTGACGCTGCTGGCGTTGGGGACCCAGCCGGAGCGGTGGGCGGCCGGGGTGGCCGGTGTCCCGGTGGCCGACTACGTGGCGGCCTACGCCGACGAGATGGAGCCGCTGCGGGCGTACGACCGGGCGTTGTTCGGCGGCTCGCCGGATGACCTGCCCGACCTGTACCGGGAGTGCTCGCCAATGACGTATGTCGATGCGGTGCAGGCGCCGCTGCTCCTGCTGGCGGGCGAGAACGACCCGCGCTGCCCGATCCGGCAGATCGAGAACTACCTGGACCGGCTGGCCGAGCGAGGTGCCGGCTACGAGGTGTACCGGTACGACGCCGGGCACGGGTCGCTGGTCGTCGCCGAGACGATCCGGCAGACGCTGGCCGAGGTGGACTTCGCCCGGCGCGTGGTCACGCTCTCGTGAGTGAGGCGCGGCGCCCCGGGGCCGGGGCGCCGCGTTCGCGTGCCGTCAGGTCTCGGCGAGCTGGGCCTGCCACATCCAGCGGGCCTTCTCCAGCTCGGTGGTGATCTCGATGAACAGGTCCTGGGTCACCAGGTCGCTCTTGTCGGACTCCTCGACGCGGGTACGCATGCGCAGGGCCACGACGTCGAGCGTCTCGACGATGGCCCGGACCACGTCCTTGTCGGCCTGCCAGCCCTCGGGGAACTCGGGCACCCGGGTGCCGGCGGCGACGGTGCGGACGCGGCCGTCCGGGGAGACCCCGATGGCGGCCGCCCGCTCGGCGACGTCGTCGGTGTACTTGCGGGCGGTGGCGACCAGCTCGTCGAGGTGCAGGTGGACGTCGCGGAAATGCCGGCCCACGACGTTCCAGTGCGCCTGTTTCGCGACGAGCGAGAGGTCGATGAGGTCGAGCAGGGCGGCCTGCAGGAGCTCGCCAACCGAGTCCCGCTCCGCCCGGCCAAGGGTGCTGGTGATCGGATGACTCATGGTGGTCATGCCGGACGCCTCCTCGGTGGGTGGCTGTCAGTCGGTGGTTCGAGAATCCCGCCCCGGGCAGCGGGGCGCAGCGCGAACCGGCCGTCACCAGCTGGGGTAACCCATCGGGACCAGCGGTTATGCGTGTTCGTGTCCGTTCTCACCCCGATGCGCCACGGCGAACTCCACCACCTGCCGGCCCACGGTGCGCAGTCGCCGCTCCAGCTCGGTGTCCGGGCAGCCGGTGGGCGGCAGTTTCCGGTCGAGCGAGTTCAGGGCGACGCCGAGCGGGGTGGGCCAGCCGCGCAGCGAGTGGACGATCGAGCGCAGTGAGTTGAGCGTGGTCACGGCCGCCTGCCAGCCCTGGGCGGTGGCCACGCAGCCCACCGCGCGACCGTCCAGGTAGGGGCGGACGTCGCCGCGCAGGTCCTCCACGTAGTCGAGTGCGTTCTTGACCAAGCCGGACACCGTACCGTGGTAACCGGGTGAGACCAGGACGACGCCGTCGGCGGAGCGCAGCGTCTCCACCAGGTGCTTGGCCGCTTCGGTCCGCTCCGGGACAGACGGGTCGTAGAACGGCAGGACCAGCTCTTCGCCGGTGATGGTCACGGTCCGGGCGCCGGCGTCCTCGGCGCCTGCCAGAGCGATCCGCAACGCCCGTTCGGACTGCGAGTCGGCCCGGATCGAGCCACCGATGCCCACCACGGTCAACGTCATGACCTGGATCCTCCCATCGATCCGGGATGCTGGTCGTATGCGCGGAACGCTGCTGTTCGACGGCCGGTGTGGCTTCTGCACCCGCAGCCGCGACCTGCTGGCGCGGGTCGACCGACACCACCGGGTGGAGACGGTGCCCTACCAGCACCCCGGGACACCCGATCGTTACGGCCTGACAGAGCAACAGCTGGCTCGCGCCGTCTGGTGGATCGACGAGGCCGGCACGCCCCGCGCCTCGGCGGCCGAGGCCGCCAACTACGCGCTGTCCGCCGCCCTGGGCACCACGCTGCCGTTGCGCTTCTACCGCCTACCCGGCATCCGCTGGCTCCAAGAAGCCCTCTACCGCTGGGTGTCGAACAACCGTCAGCGCCTGCCCGGAACCACCCCTTGGTGCGAGCGTGAACCGGGCACCTGCGGTTGAACAACACATCCCAGACGCTAAAAGCTCAAGTTGAGTCGAGGTCAAGGACCTGGGATCTCGGTCACTCGCCTTCCCCGCAAAGTCTCTTGTGCCCCTGCACCCGCCCACGCTGTGGAACAGAACCTGGCCGGCTGCGCTCCCGGGCTCCGGCAGCTCCCACAGCGCTACTCATCTGCGCCACGCGAACATCACGCCCGTCACTTCGCTCATAGGTACGGGTGATGAGGCGGCGGGTGGCGGTGATCCAGAGGCAGATTGGGATCATCGGGGGCGGTGACCAGCAGAGTGACGCCGGCGGGGTCGAGCCCGACCGGCTCGAACAGCATGCCGGCCAGCAAGAACAACACATGATGTCCCCGGCGTGGGCGAAGCTGCTCACCCAGACGCTGCCAACGCTCATCCACAGTTAGGTCAGGACGGTCCTCTGGCAAAGGAAGAAGAACCTCTATTCACCAACCCGAGTAGCACGTTGTCGAACTCCACGTAGCCGAGGAAAGCCAGCAGGTAGTGCCGCTCGCCCAAATCAGTCCGATAAGGACGGTCCTGCAGATAGGGCTAGTCCGGCAGGAACCTCAGCCGCAGATCGTCATCCAGCCAAACGCCACTACGCCGGTGGCAAGTCGCTCGACCGGCTGAACATCATCACAATGCCTCGAACGCGCGTTCGATCTCTGCCATGATGATCTCGGGGTCGCCCTGGAAGGGCGGCGACTCCAGGAGAAGCAGAGATCAGGCGGTCGCCTGACCGACGAACACCGCGCCGGCGGCCGAGGCCGGTGTCTCGTCCATCACCAGAGATGCCTCCCCCACACAAAATCTTGGGGTTCACGCAAATAAGGCGCGCGGGGGAACGTCCGGCTCATCACAGAATCCGAAGGGTGCCGGACCAAACACAACCAACCATCCCACCTGAGCACACCCAGAAAGGAGGTGAGACCACAACCGTGTGCTCACCCACAAACGACGCCGCCTGACAACCCACCTGGGGCACCGCCCCTCCCACCTCGAGCCGCTCCCCGTGCCCGGGAACGGGGAGCGGCCCCGGGGACCAAGTCCCCGGGGCCGCCAGCGAAGTGGTGGGACGGAGTCCCCAAGGCGCGAGCCCGCCCAAGCCCTACGGGACCGGGCGAAGAGCCCGAGCCGCGAGGGATCCAGCCGAAGGTGGGAGCCGTCAGCTTTGGAACGCGTCGGCGATCTTGTCGCCGGTCTCCTTGTCGATGTTGCGCCAGTATTCGAAGACGCGGTCCATCATCGGGCGGGAGACGCCGCCGTTCAGGTGGCCTATGACGTTCTTGACCAGGCGGTCACGTTGGGCGTCGTCCATAACCTCACGGATGAGGGTGCGCGGCTGGACGAAGTCGTCGTCCTCCGGGTGCTTCTCGTACGCGGCACGCACCATTTCTCCGGTGGCGGCCCAGCCGGCGATGTCGCCGTAGCGCTGGGTGTCGGCGTGGGGGCCGCCGTAGGAGTTGGGGGCGTAGACCGGGTCGGCCACGTTCTCGTAGCGCATCGGGCCGTCCTTGGAGTAGCTGTGCACCGGCGACTTCGGGCGGTTCACCGGGAGCTGCGTGTAGTTCGGGCCGATGCGGTAGCGGTGGGTGTCCGGGTAGGAGAAGAGCCGGCCCAGGAGCATCTTGTCCGGGGAGGGACCGATGCCCGGGACCAGGTTGGCGGGCTCGAAGGCGGCCTGCTCGATCTCGGCGAAGTAGTTCGACGGGTTGCGGTCGAGGACCATCCGGCCGACCTTGATCAGCGGGTAGTCGCCGTGCGGCCACACCTTGGTCAGGTCGAACGGGTTGAAGCGGTAGTTCGGCGCGTCGTCGAACGGCATGACCTGGACGTAGAGGGTCCAGCTCGGGTGCTCGCCGCGGTCGATGGCGTTCCACAGGTCGCCGATGTGGTGGTCGGCGTTCTCGCCGGCGATGCGGGCGGCGTCCTCGGAGGTGAGGAAGTCGATGCCCTGGTCGGTCTTGAAGTGGTACTTGATCCAGAACTTCTCACCGCCGGCGTTGACCCACATGAAGGTGTGGGAGCCGTAACCGTTCATGTGCCGCCAGGTCTTCGGGATGCCGCGGTCGCCCATGAGCCAGGTGACCTGGTGGGCGGACTCCGGGGACAGCGTCCAGAAGTCCCACTGCATGTTGTTGTCCCGGCGGCCGTTGTCGGCGCGACGCTTCTGCGAGCGGATGAAGTCCTGGAACTTCATCGGGTCCCGGACGAAGAAGACCGGGGTGTTGTTGCCGACGAGGTCGTAGTTGCCCTCGTTGGTGTAGAACTTGACCGCGAAGCCGCGCGGGTCACGCCAGGTGTCCGGCGAGCCCAGCTCGCCGGCGACCGAGGAGAACCGGACGAGCAGCTCGGTGCGGGCGCCGGGCTGGAAGAGGGCGGCCTTGGTGAACTGGCTGACGTCCTCGGTCGTCTCGAAGAAGCCGAAGGCGCCACCGCCCTTGGCGTGCACGACGCGCTCGGGCACGCGCTCGCGGTTGAACTGCGCCATCTTCTCGATGAGGTAGTGGTCCTGCAGCAGGATCGGGCCGTTGGGCCCGACGGTGAGCGAATGCTCGTCGCTGGCCACCGGGATGCCCGCGTTGGTCGTGGTGAACCTCTGTTCGGTCACGCTCGTCCCTCCTCCTCGTGGTGGGACCGGGTCGTCGGTGCTCGCCCGGCGTCCCGGCAGTCGGGGCACCACCCCCAGAAAACGACCTCTGCCTCGTCGACCTCGAAGCCGGACGTGTCCGACGGGTCGAGACAGGGGCGGGCGCCGACCAGGCAGTCGACGTCCTCGGTGCGGCCGCACGCCCGGCACACCAGGTGGTGGTGGTTGTCGCCGATGCGGGTCTCGAAGCGCGCCGGGTGCCCGGCCGGCTCGATACGCCGCAGCAGCCCGGCGCGGGTGCAGGCGTTCAGCACGTCGTAGACGGCCTGGGTGGAGACCGAGCCCAGCCGCTCGCGGACGGCGGTGGTCACCTCGTCGGCGGTGACGTGCGGGTGGTCGCTCACCCAGGTGAGTACGGCCAGCCGGGGTGCGGTCACCCGCAGCCCGGCGGCCCGCAACCGCTGGCGGAGGTCCGCCGGCTGGTCCTGGGCGTACGTGGAAGTCCTGGGGGTCATGACGGGGCCCACTACACCACCCTTTCTGGAGTAAGTCAAGAAAACGAAAGCGTTAAGTCTGCACCCTGAATGATTACTCCCAGTAGTAGCCTGACTGCACGCGTCACCCAGTCGAGGCCACACCGGAAGATGGGCCGGTGGCCCTCACCCGCTACCGCGCCGTGCTGGCCCTGCCCGGCGTCCGTGCGTTGCTCCTCGTGGCGATGCTGGCCCGACTGCCGGCCACGTCGATGGCGGTCGTCCTGACCCTGCACGTGGCGTTGACGTTGGAGCGCGGGTACGCGGCGGCTGGCCTGCTCGTGGCGGCCATCACCGCCGGTGCGGCCTTCGGCAACCCGCTGCTCGGCCGGATCACCGACCGCTACGGCCTGCGTCGCATGCTGTTGCTGTCCACTTCGGTCCAGGTCTCGGCGTGGCTCGCGGCGCCGTTCGTCCCCTACGGCGCGCTCGTGGCGGGCGGGTTTCTCGCCGGTCTGCTGCCGCTGCCGGTGTTCGGCGTGGTGCGGCAGGCGCTGGCGGCGATGGTGCCGGTGTCCTTCCGCAGGACCGCGTACTCGCTCGACTCGATGTCCGTCGAGGTGGCGTACGCGCTGGGCCCGGCCCTCAGCGTGGTGCTGGCCACGCAGGTGTCCACGCGGGCCGCGATGATCGGGATCGCCCTCGCACTCCTGGTCTCGGCCGTCCTGCTCTACCTGCTCAACCCGCCGACCAGGGAAGGCGCCGGGCAGGAGACCGAGCCGGTGCCGCGTCGCTCATGGCTCACGGCGCCGCTCGGCGCGGTGCTGCTCGGCACGGCCGGCGCGTTGGTGGTTCTGGCCGGAACGGACGTCGCGATCGTGGCGTTCCTGGAGCAGAAGGGCGAGGTGCGGTGGGCGGGGTTGGCGATCGCGGCGTGGTGCGTGTGGTCCCTGATCGGTGGATTCGTGCACGGGGCGGTGCCCCGCTCGTTGTCCCTGTCGACGTTGATGCTCACGTTGTGCTTGTTCACCATTCCCGTTGGCTTGGCCGAGAACTGGTGGATGTTGTGCCTCGTTTTGATTCCGGCCGGTGCGTTGTGCGCTCCGACCGTGGCGGCCAGCAGCGAGACGGTGAGCCAGCTGGTGCCCGGTTCCGTTCGCGGAACGGCGATGGGGCTGCATGCGTCCGCGATGACGGTGGGCGCCGCGTTGGGCGCACCCCTGGTGGGGGTGGCGGTGGACTGGACCGGTGAGGCCGCGTGGGGGTTCGCCGCGGCCGGGTTGGGCGGCCTGGTGTTCATCCTCGCCGCAGTCGCTTACCGGCGTTGGGGCCCCGCACAACCGTTCAGGCAGGCCCCCGCGCCACTGGACGGGGAACCGGCGAATCCTTGAGCATCACGGGATCACCGGGCGGCCGCTCTCGTCGAGCGGCCACGCCGGATTGTGGGCGACTTCCCAGACATGACCGTCCGGGTCGGCAAAATAGCCGACGTAACCGCCCCACTCGGCCCGCTCGGCCGCGCGAACCACGGTTCCACCAGCCTCCGCAGCCGTTCGTAGCGCCTCGTCGACCTCGCTCGGCGTCGCGACGTTCACAGCGAGAGTGAGGCCGCGAAAACCCGAACCACTGGGCGGAGGGACGTCGGCGTCAGCGGCCAGCGACCCCACGGGATACAGCGCCAGCCATGGCCCGGCGGTGTCGAAGACGCGGAGGCCGTCGTCCGCGGCGGCCCGCACGTCCCATCCCAATGCCCGGTAGAAGCGCTCCGCACGCCCGACGTCGCTGATTCCCAACGTGACCAGGCTGATCCGGGCCGGCACTCCCATTCCCACACTCCCCTACTCGACGATGGGGGCAAGCATGGCGCAGTCCTCCGACAGCTCCCGCAGTGCCGCATAGACCCGGCGGACCATGGGGCGCGCCGCGGCCATCTGACGCGCCGTCTCCGGATCGGGGTGCACCAGGTAACGGGGCCGGACCAGTTCGGCGACGTCACACAGGGAGTCGAAGGCGCCCAGCGCCCGCCAGCCGAGCAGGGCGGCGCCGAGCCCGGAGCCGCCGCGGTCCTCGGCCATCTCCAGCTCGGTGTCCAGGGCTGCGGCCAGCAGGGTGGCCCACAGTGGGCTACGGAAGGCACCGCCGGTGGCACGGACGACGCGCACCTCGCCGCCGGCCGCGACGACGGCATCGCGGACCAGGGCGAGCTGCTGGGCGACTCCCTCCGCCAGGGCGCGGATGATCTCGGCGCGGCTGTGCTCGCGCCGCAGCCCGAGGAGCACACCGCGCGGCTCCGGGTCCCACCAGGGCGCGCGCTCGCCGAGCAGGTAGGGCAGCGCCAGTAGCCCGTGTGCGCCGGGTGGCACGCTGGCCGCCTCCTCCATCAGGTCGGCGACGTCGTCCTCGCCGACCAGGTCGGCGGCCCACTCGCCGACCAGGCCGCCGTTGCTGATCGCTCCGCCGAGGACCCACACGCCGTCGCCGAGCGCGTAGCAGAAGACCTGGCAGCCCTCGCCCACGCAGGGCGCGTCCCGGGCGACGCGGAGTGCCCCGCTGGAGCCGAGGGAAAGCGCGGTCATGCCGGGGAGGACGGCGCCGACGCCCAGGTTGGCCAGTGGGCCGTCCGCCCCACCGGCGATCACGGGGAGTCCGGCCGGCAGCCCGGTGGCCTGGGCGCCCCTTTCGCTGAGGGCGAGGACCTCGGTCGGCGCGACCAGTTCGGGAAGCTGCTCGGCGCGGACGCGGGCCGTCTCCAGCGCCGCCGGATGCCAGGCCAGGTTGGCGAGGCTTAGCAGGCCGGTGCCGGAGGCGGAGGAGTACTCGGTGACGAACCGGCCGGTCAGGTGGAACAACGCCAGGTCCTTCAACCCGCACCAGTGCGCGGCGCGGGCCGCCAGCCCCGGCTCGTGCTCGGCGAACCACATGAGCTTGGTCAGCGGGGACATCGGATGCACCGGGGTGCCGGTGGCCTGGTGCAGGGCCCGGCCCAGCCCCTCCCCGCGCAGCCGCCGGGCTTCCCCGGTAGCGCGGCTGTCTGCCCAGCTCAGCGACGGGGTGAGGGGTCGGTGGGCGGAGTCGAGGGCGAGCAGGGTGTGCATGGCGCCGCCGAGCGCGAGACCGGCCACGTCGCTGCCCTGCTCGGCGCAGGTGCGGGCGCAGGAGCGGAGCGCCGCCAGGGCGCCGTGCAGCACCTCGCCGGGGTCGTGGACGGCTTCCTGGTCCTTTTCAATGTGCAGGGGGTAGCCGTGTTCGGCGATCGCGCGGATCCCGCCATTGCGGTCGGCGGCCACGACCTTGGTGGCCGAGGTGCCGATGTCCACGCCGAGAATGACGTTCCGCGCTGTGGTCATGACCCTACGCTATCGATTCGTCACGTTCGGGCACGAAAGACCGGCCATGCGGCCGATCCGGCGACGCCCTTTGACCGAGGAAAGGTCATACCCGAAAACGGCATGCTCGACACGAACCGACTCGGCGAAGTAGGTGGGGGCCTCGGGACGTGATAGCTGGTGCGGAAGACGTTCGTCACGGTCGCGCTCGTGGGCACGCTCGCGGTGGCCGCGGTAGGCGCGGAGGTGAGCCGTACCTCGCAGCTCCGGGGCGAGGTCGCCACCCAGGTACGCCAGGTGTTGCCGGCCTCGGCGACCTCTGAGGTGAAGGTGCGCGGCTTTCCCCTGCTGTGGAGTTCCCGGGACGGGGTGGTGGATCGGGCCGAGAGCGTGATCCGGATCCCGGACGGGCAGCGCGCGTCGCTGGTGCTGCGTCGCTTCCACGTCGGCACCGGTCGGGCGGACTGGGCGTCGCTCGCGGTGGAGCTGCCACCGCTGGGCGAGCTGCGATCCGCCCGAGGCTCGAGGGGCCCGCAGGCCGAAGCAGAGCAGGACGAGGGTGAGCTGGCGCTGTCGGCCACGGTGGAGGGTGGCGTGCTGCGGGTGTCACCCACGGTGCCCATCGCCGATGTCGCCACCATCAGCGCAACCCTCCCCCGGGCCTTCCAGAGGGGTCGGATCGTGCGCATCTCAGCCGATCCCAAGACGACGGTGGTGGAGCTTCGCGTCAACGATTTCCGCACCAGTTAGCGAACTGTGGTGTAGCGCGGCCAGAAAGTTCTTGTGCGGTAGGCGAAGAGCCCTGGTGGTGGAGAAGAGCTGCGGGGCAGCAGTCGACTGTGCGGCAGCTTGACGAGATGTGGGCCGACCGACGGGCTGACGGATTCTTAGCAGCCGGAGGAGACGAGGCCACCACGGACGGAGCAACCGTGCGAACAGGACGCCCGCCCGGTAAGCCGACGACGCACACCGGCAAAGCCACCACCGGGGAACGGCCGGGTTCGGCAGCGGCACACAAACCGATGTAGCGGTGCTGGGCGGGCCATTGACCTATAGGCCGCCAACAAGCCCGAGCAGGCCATGAAAAGCCGGATGGGCCGCCACTCGGCGACCCCTCCGCTCTTGCTCCTCACTCAGTTGGCCAGCTCGCCGGCCAGCTTCTCCGCGATCTCGTAGGTGTTGAGCGCGGCACCCTTGCGCAGGTTGTCGCCGCACACGAAGAAGTCGAGCGTGTTCGGGAAGTCGAGCGCCTGCCGGATCCGGCCCACGTAGGTGGGGTCGGCACCGACGACGTCCGCCGGGGTGGGGAACTGCCCCGCGGCCGGGTCGTCAACCAGCACCACGGTCCGCTGCGCCTGGAAGATCTCCCGGGCCCGCGCCACGCTGACCGGCCGCGCGAACGTGGCGTGCACCGCCAGCGAGTGGGTGGTCACCACCGGAACCCGGACGCAGGTCGCCGAGACCTTCAGGTCCGGGATGCCCAGGATCTTGCGCGACTCGTTGCGGACCTTCAGCTCCTCGCTGGCCCAGCCGTCCTCCTTGAGGGAGCCGGCCCACGGCACCACGTTGAGGGCGAGCGGTGCCGGGAACGGCGAGGTGTCCTGCCTCAGGCCGGCTGCGGCGAGCGCCTCGCGCACGTCGCCGGCCCGCTCCCCGACCTGCTTGCCGCCGACCGCGGCCAGCTCGGCGTGGAGCCGGTCGACGCCGGGCTGGCCGGCGCCGGAGGCCGCCTGGTAGGAGGCGACGACCAGCTCGGTCAGCTGCAGCTCGCGATGCAGCGCGCCGAGGGCGGCCATCATCGACAGCGTCGTGCAGTTGGGGTTGGCGATGATGCCGCGCGGGCGGTGCGCGATCTGGTCGGTGTTGACCTCGGGCACGACCAACGGCACGTCCGGGTCCATGCGGAAGGCGCCGGAGTTGTCCACCGCGACGGCGCCGCGCCCGGCGGCGATCGGTGCCCACGTCGCGGACACCTCGTCGGGCACGTCGAACATGGCGACGTCGACGCCGTCGAAGACCTCCGGGGCGAGCGCCCGGACGGTGACCTCCTGGCCCCGCACGGCGATCTTCTTGCCGGCCGAGCGGGGGGAGGCGATCAACCGCACCTCGCCCCACGGCCATTCGCCGCGGCCGTTGAGGATGTCGATCATCACGGTGCCGACGGCGCCGGTGGCGCCGACCAGCGCCAGCACTGGCTTGCGGGTCATCGTGTCCTCACCGCCCCGTTCCGGCGTAGACGACGGCCTGCTCCTCGCCGCCGAGGTCGAACGCCTCGTGCAGGGCGCGCACGGCGTCGTCGAGCTGGGTGTCCCGGCAGATGACCGAGATCCGGATCTCCGAGGTGGAGATGATCTCGATGTTGACCCCGGCGTCGGCCAGCGCCTCGCAGAAGGTGGCGGTCACGCCGGGGTGGGAGCGCATGCCGGCCCCGATCAACGACACCTTGCCCACGTGCTCGTCGTAGACGACCTGCTCGAAGCCGATCTTCTGGCGCTGCTTCTCCAGCACGGCGACGGCGCGCGGCCCGTCGCTGCGGGGCAGCGTGAAGGTGATGTCGGTGCGACCGGTCGAGAGATGCGAGACGTTCTGCACGACCATGTCGATGTCGATCTCGGCGTCGGCAACGGCCCGGAAGACCTGCGCGGCCTCACCGGGGTGGTCCGGCACGTTGATCACGGTGATCTTGGCCTCGGAGCGGTCATGCGCCACTCCGGTGATCATCGCCTGTTCCACGGGGATGGCCTCCATCGACCCGGCGACCGTGGTCCCGGGCTTCTTGCTGTACGACGAGCGGACGTGGATCGGGACGCCGTAGCGGCGCGCGTACTCCACGCAGCGGAGCATCAGCACCTTGGCGCCGGCCCCCGCCATCTCAAGCATCTCCTCGTAGGTGATGGCGTCAAGCTTCTTGGCGTCGGGCACGATTCGTGGGTCGGCGGTGAAGACGCCGTCGACGTCGGTGTAGATCTCGCACACGTCGGCGTCGAGGGCGGCCGCCAGCGCGACGGCGGTGGTGTCCGAGCCACCGCGGCCCAACGTGGTCACGTCCTTGGTGTCCTGGCTGACCCCCTGGAAGCCGGCGACCAGCACGATGTAGCCCTCGTCCAGGGCCTGCCGGACGCGGCCGGGGGTGACGTCGATGATCCGCGCCTTGCCGTGGGTGGAGTCGGTGATCACGCCGGCCTGGGAGCCGGAGAACGAGCGGGCCTGCGCGCCGAGGGCGTGGATCGCCATCGCGACCAACGCGTTGGACATCCGCTCCCCCGCGGTCAGCAGCATGTCCAGCTCGCGTTGCGGAGGAACCGGGCAGACCTGCTGCGCGAGATCGGACAGCTCGTCGGTGGTGTCACCCATGGCGGAGCACACGACGACCACGTCGTTGCCGGCCTTGCGGGTGTCAACGATGCGTTCCGCTACTCGTTTGATCCGTTCCGCGCTCTCCAACGATGAGCCGCCGTACTTCTGGACGACGAGCGCCACGTGATCAAAACCTCCCATCGGGCCCATCGGGCCGGGCGTACCCGTCCACACTGCAGGCGTGGACGGCTGCGTGCTCCAGGACGGCGTCGTCCCACTGGTCGGGCAGCCTACATGTCATGGAACCCGCGACATCGTGTGCAACCTCACCTCCGGTAACGGCGACTAACCTGGAAGGGTCAACCAGCCGGCGGTGTGGAGGAACGGTGTCTACGACCGAGGTGGACAGCGCTTCGACCACCCCCGTTGAGGCTCCCGCCGGTGAGCCGGCGGGTTCCCGCCCGGCCTGGCTGCGGCTCGACTGGTGGTCGCGGCAGCGGGCGTTGTGGATCTTGGCGCCGGCCGTGCTCTTCCTTGCGGTGCGGGAGCTGGGCCTGCTGGTGCTGGAGTGGATGGCATCCCGGAACCGCACGTCGGTGGGCTACGCCCTGACCTCGTGGGACAGCCAGTGGTACCTGGAGATCGCCGCCCGCGGCTACGACGGCGTGCGCCCGGAGCTGGTGGACGCGTTCGGGCGGCGCACGGCGGAGACGCCGCTGGCGTTCTTCCCCGGTTATCCGCTGCTTGTGCGGTGGGTCGCGGAGCTGCCCGGGGTGGGCCTGGTGTCAGCCGCGTTCGCGGTGAGTGTGGTCTCGGGTGTGACGGCCGCCTACGGCCTGGTCCGGCTGGGCGAGCGGATTGGTGGCTCCCGCCGCGTGGGCCTGTATCTGGTGGTGTTCTTCGCGGCCTCACCGATGGCGGTCGTGCTGTCGATGGCGTACTCGGAGGCGTTGTTCTGCGCGCTGGCCGTGTGGGCGCTGGTCGGGGTGTTGGAACGCCGGTGGCTCCTTGCGGGCGTGTGCTGTGCCGCGGCCGGGCTCGTGCGTCCGACGGCGGGCGCGCTGGTGGTCGCGGTGGGGTTGGCGGCGTTGGTGGCGGTGATCCGCCGCCGTGACGGTTGGCGGCCCTGGGTCGCCGGTGTGCTGGCGCCGCTGGGCATCCTCGGCTACCTGGGTTGGGTCGCGCTGCGCACGGGGCACTTGTTCGGTTGGTTCGTGTTGCAGCAGCGGGGTTGGGACTCGCGATTCGACGGGGGTGCGGCGACCTGGCGGTTCGGCCTGGACGCGTTGGCCTCGGCGCGCTCGGTGCTGGAGGTCGCGACGGTGGGGATCGTGCTCGGCGCGATCATCCTGCTGGTGTCCGGAGCGTGGCTGCGGCTGCCGTGGCCGGTGCTGGTGTTCTCGCTCGGCGTCCTGGTGATGGACCTGGGTTCCAACGGGTTGATGAACTCAAAGGCACGGTTGCTGGTGCCCGCCTTCACCTTGTTGTTGCCGGCCGCGATCGGGTTGGCGAAGCGGCGCCCGGCAACGGCGGTGACCGTGCTGGTCGGGGTCGCGGTGGCCAGCGCCTGGTTCGGCGCGTACTCCGTCACTTCTTGGGGGTACGCCATCTGACCGGTGGGTACGGTTGGGTGCCGTGACCGATCCAGCCCCCCAGAGCGACCGCCACGCGGCGACGAGCGTTCCCCTGCACCCCCTTCTCGCGCAGCGATGGAGCCCGCGCGCCCTCGACCCGACCGCCGAGGTGGGCGAGGACCAGCTGCGGGCGTTGTTCGAGGCGGCCCGTTGGGCGCCCTCGTGGGGCAACACCCAGCCCGCGCGGTTCCTCGTCGGCCGGCGCGGCGACGCCACCTTCCAGTGCATCCACGACACGTTGGTCCCGGGGAACCAGGCATGGGCCGCGGCCTCGGGCGCGCTGGTTCTCGGCGTGGCCGCGACCCACGACCATGCCGGGGACCCGCTGCCCTACGCCGAGTACGGCCTGGCGCTGGCCACCCAGAACCTGGTGGTGCAGGCGATGGCCGAAGGGCTCTTCACGCACCAGATGGCGGGGTTCGACCAGGAGGCGGCGCGCAAGGTGTTCGAGCTGCCCGAGGGTTTCCAGCCACTCGTCGTGGTGGCGGTGGGCACGCTGGCCGAGCCTGGCGCCGCCCCCGCGGAGCTGGTGGAGCGGGACGCGCGGCCCCGCAGCCGTAAGCCGCTGTCGGAGTTGGTGTTCGGCCCGGGTTGGGGCGTCCCCGCGTTCTGATCGCCGGCCGGTGCGGGCCGGGTCGGTCCGGTCAGGGTGCGCCGCGCCGGATGAGCCTGCTCACCAGCGCGCTGGCCACCAGCCAGAACAACGCGGCGAGCCCGTGGTTGACCAGTACCCCGAGGTTGGCGTCGGTGGGCGTGAACAGGTCACGGAAGCCCAGCGCCAGCGGGTCGGCCCAGGCGGCGACGAACCGGGTGATCCCGTTGTCGGGGTTGGCGCCGCCGACGGTCAACACCACGTGCGCGACCAGCAACACCGCCGCGAGCGTGCCGACCCAGCGCACCAGGGTGGTGAGCACGCTCACAAAGCGCTCCCGCAGCCGTGACGCGGTCACGGCGCCCCGTTCCCGGTGGTCACCCATGCGCGGAGTCTGGCACGCGCTCCCCCGGCCGGGCTACGGGTGCGCAGGACACGTCCGGCGCATCGGTTGGGTGACATCGCCGCTGGTCGCCTGCGAGTTCCCGGCATCCGGGAGACAGTTCCCCTGTGCGCCGCCGAACGGTTACCCTCGCGCCCGTGGCTCGTGCGCTCCTGCTGCTTCGCCGCCGCGACGGGGTCTGATCCGACCGGCCCCCCGTCGCGGGTCCCGGCGTGAGCGCCGGTCTCCCCTTCCGGCACCAGGAGCCCTGTCGATCATGAGCACCAACCCCGATGCCTTCAGTGCGGCCTCCAGTCGTCTCCGCACGCCCTCCCGCCCCGCCCCGGCCGGCCAGCCCGGCTGGAGCACGCAGCGCGGCAGCTCGATGCCCTACCACCGGTACCGACCATTCCACGAGGTGGT
This sequence comes from Longimycelium tulufanense, assembly GCF_014645795.1. Lineage (GTDB taxonomy): Bacteria > Actinomycetota > Actinomycetes > Mycobacteriales > Pseudonocardiaceae > Longimycelium > Longimycelium tulufanense. The sequence goes on from NZ_BMMK01000039.1 coordinate 31,533, forward strand.
CGAGCCGGTCTCGGTATCGGACCGGACCTGGCCGGACCGCCGGCCCACCCGGGCCCCGCTGTGGTGCGCGGTGGACCTGCGGGACGGCAACCAGGCACTGATCGACCCGATGTCGCCGGCCCGCAAGCGGCGGATGTTCGACCTGCTGGTCCGGATGGGCTTCAAGGAGATCGAGGTCGGGTTCCCCGCGGCCAGCCAGACCGACTTCGATTTCGTGCGGGAGATCATTAATGACGAGGCGATCCCGGAGGACGTCTCGATCCAGGTGCTGACCCAGTGCCGCCCGGAGCTGATCGAGCGCACCTTCACCGCGCTGGAGGGCGCGTCGCGCGCCATCGTGCACATCTACAACTCGACCTCGATCCTGCAGCGGCGCGTGGTGTTCCGGCAGGACCGCGAGGGGATCAAGAAGATCGCCACCGACGCCGCGCGGCTGGTGCTCGACCTGGCCGAGCGGTACCCGGAGACCGACTTCCGATGGGAGTACTCACCGGAGTCCTACACCGGCACCGAGCTGTCGTTCGCGGCCGACGTGTGCAACGGGGTGACCGAGGTCTGGCAGCCGACGCCGGAGCATCCGGCGATCGTGAACCTGCCGGCCACGGTGGAGATGGCCACTCCCAACGTCTATGCGGACTCCATCGAGTGGATGCACCGCAACCTGGACCGGCGGGACGCGGTCGTGCTGAGCCTGCACCCGCACAACGACCGGGGCACGGCGGTCGCCGCGGCCGAGCTGGGCTACCAGGCCGGGGCGGACCGGATCGAGGGCTGTCTGTTCGGCAACGGTGAGCGCACCGGCAACGTGTGCCTGGTGACGCTGGCGATGAACCTGTTCAGCCAGGGCATCGACCCGCAGCTGGACCTGTCCGACATCGACGAGGTGCGGCGCACCGTGGAGTACTGCAACCAGCTCCCGGTGCACGAGCGCCACCCCTACGGCGGGGACCTGGTCTACACCGCGTTCTCCGGCAGCCACCAGGACGCGATCAAGAAGGGCCTGGAGGCGCTGGACGCGGCCGCCAAGGAGGCCGGCGAGCACGTCGACGACTACGCCTGGGAGGTCCCGTACCTGCCGATCGACCCCAAGGACGTGGGTCGCAGCTACGAGGCGGTCATCCGGGTCAACTCGCAGTCCGGCAAGGGCGGGGTGGCCTACGTGATGAAGACCGAGCACCACATGGACCTGCCGCGGCGGCTGCAGATCGAGTTCTCCCGGGTGGTGCAGGAGGTGACCGACACCGGGGGCGGCGAGGTCACCCCGAAGGAGATGTGGGACGTCTTCGCCACCGAGTACCTGCACCGCGAGGCACCGCTGGCGCTGGTGCGGCACCAGGTGTCCGACTACGGCGACGGGCGGCACGAGATCGTGGCCCGAGTACGGATCGAGGGCGAGGACCACGACATCACCGGCAGCGGCAACGGGCCGATCGCCGCGTTCGTCGACGCGCTGGCCACCGTCGGGTACGACGTGCGGGTGCTGGACTACGCGGAGCACGCGATGAGCGCCGGCGACGACGCGCAGGCGGCGGCCTATGTCGAATGCGCGATCGGCGACAAGGTGCTGTGGGGTGTGGGGGTCAGCGGCTCGACGGTGACCGCGTCGCTGCGGGCCGTGGTGTCGGCCGTGAACCGCGCCCACCGCTGACCACTGTGAAGCGGGCGGTCGGGTGGGAACGTGCTCACCTGACCGCCTGCTTGGTGGGCCCGCAGAAATTCGAGCGATCGGGTGCGGTTGGCCGCGAGCTGACGAGGTCTGGACCGCTCGCCCGAGTCTCGCTCGGGGCCACGGGTTGATCCGCGCGCCGGTCGAGGGCGATCCGTGGCTGTCGTCAGGCTTCGGCCGCGGTGTCAAGTACGTTTTCGCGCACTGTGGATAACCGCCATCGTGCGTGGACGGCGGTTTTCCCCCGATCGCCAAGATCGATAGGCTGGCCCAGGGGCCGTCCCCCGGTGGAGGGTGGGGGGTGCGCGAGGTCAGGCGAGCGGCTCGGCATCGGGTCAGCGTCGGCTGATGGTGCCAGCCACTCTGGGGGTCAACGCGCGGGCTGTGAGCCGTAGTTGTCGAGCTTGTCCTTGGCCTCCGCCATCTGCTCGGTCGAAAGCAGCCGGGGCCGCTGGCCGGTGGAGAGCACCCGCAGCGCCACCTCACATACCCATTCCAGGTAGCGGGCCCGTTCGAGGGCCTTCGCCAGTGAGTCGCCGATCGTCACCGCGCCGTGGTTGGCCAGCAGGCAGGCGGTGCGATCCCGCAGAGCGTCCAACATGGACTCGGCGAGCTGTGGAGTTCCGTAGGTGGCATAGCGTGCCACGCGCACGGGCCCGCCGAACAACGCCAGGTAGTAGTGCACGGCCGGTACTTCGTCGACCAGGCAGGAGAGTGCGGTGGCGGCGGGCGAGTGGGTGTGAACGACGGCGACGATGTCCCGTTCGGCATAGATGGCGAGATGTATCGGCAGTTCGCTGGTGGGTGCGAGCGGGGCGTCGAGCGGGCTGCCGTCCAGGCGGTGCACACCGATCAGCTCGGGGGTGAGCCGGTCGTAGTCGACGCCGCTCGGGGTCACCGCGACCAGCTCGCCGGCCCGCACGCTGACGTTGCCCGCGGTGCCCACCACCAGCCCATCCCGGACCAGCCGACGACACGCCCCGACGATTGCCTCTCGTTCGGTGAATAGCTGCACGGGAGTGCATTCTCCGCGCATCGCGGCGCCGGCGCTCGGCTTACGGCCCGAGTGCCTCGGTGACCGAGGTCGGGCCGGCGAGGCTCTCGTCGACAGTGGGCACGCCTTCCTCCTCGACCAGTTCCGGCCGCACCTCGTGCGGCTTGATCCGGCCGGCGCGGATGTCCTCCGCCCAGTGGCAGGCCGCCCGGTGCCCTGGAAGCACCTCGCGCAGCACGGGACGTTCGGTGTCACAGCGGGTTGGCTGCCGCCAGGGGCAGCGGGTGTGGAAGCGGCAGCCGGGGGGTGGTGCCGCTGGGGAGGGCAGGTCCCCGGTGAGCAGGATGCGTTCGCGCCGGTCCTCCAGGACCGGGTCGGGCACCGGCACCGCGGACAGCAACGCCCTGGTGTAGGGGTGTAGGGGCGCGGCGTAGAGGTCGTCCGAGGCGGCTTCCTCGACCAGTCCTCCCAGGTACATCACGCCGATGCGGTCGGCGATGTGCCGGACCACGGCCAGGTCGTGCGCGATCACCAGGTAGGTCAGGCCGAACTCCTCCTGGAGGTCCTCCAGGAGGTTGATCACCTGTGCCTGCACGGAAACGTCCAGCGCCGACACGGGCTCGTCGGCGACGACGAGGTCCGGCTCGACGGCCAGCGCGCGGGCGATGCCGATGCGCTGTCGCTGCCCGCCGGAGAACTCGTGCGGGTACTTGCGCAGCGCCGAGGAGGGCAGGCCAACCGCGGAGAGCAGGTCACGCAACCGGCGACCCGTCGCCTCCCGGCCACGGTCGAGGCCGTGCGCACGCAGCCCCTCGACAAGCAGCGACTCGACCGACTGTCGCGGGTCGAGGGAGGACAGCGGATCCTGGAAAACCATCTGCATCCGGCGGCGCATGCGGCGCAGCGGCTCGCCCTTCATCGTCGACAGGTCGGTACCGTCGAACACCACATGTCCGTCGCTGAGCGGGACCAGTTTCAGCATGGCCCTGCCGAGGGTTGACTTGCCACAGCCGGACTCGCCGACAAGCCCGTAGGTCTCGCCCCGCCGGATGGTCAGGTCGACCCCGTCCACGGCGTAGACGTAGCCGATGGTGCGGTCGAGGATGATGCCGCGCTTGATGGGGAAGTGAACCTTGAGGTCGTTCACCTCGACCAGGACCTCACTGTCCACTGTAGACTCGGTCGTGCTGGTAGCCGGTGCGGTAATCATGCCGGAACCTCCTGCCGGACCGGGTTGTGGCAGCGCAACAGGCGACCGTCGTCCTCCTCCATCTCTGGCGTCACGTCCAGACACTTCTCCAGCACGTTGGGACACCGTGGCGCGAATGCGCATCCCTGCGTCCACGGGATGTTGTCCGTCACCGCGCCCCTGATCGGCACGAGCCGCTCCCCTCGTGGCGCGTCGAGCCTCGGGATGGAGGACAACAGGCCGTGGGTGTAGGGGTGTCGTGGCCGTGCGAACAGCTCGTGGCGGGCGGCGCGTTCCACCACGCGGCCGGCATAGAGGACATTGACCTCGTCGCACAGCCCGGCAACGACACCCAGGTCATGCGTGATCATGATCAGTGCGGTCCCGGTGTCACGCACCAGCTGCGACAGCAGGGCGAGGATCTGGGCCTGGATGGTGACGTCCAGCGCCGTGGTCGGCTCGTCAGCGATGAGCAGGCGGGGCTGGCAGGCCAACGCCATCGCGATCAACGCCCGCTGCCGCATGCCACCGGACAACTGGTGCGGGTACTCGTCCAGCCGACGCCGCGGGTCGGGGATGCCCACCTGGTCCAGCAGCTCGGCGGCCACCCGCATGGCCTTAGACCGCGACATGCCGCGGTGCCGCTCCAGCACCTCGGTGACCTGGATCCCGATCGAGACGACCGGGTTCAGCGAGGACAGCGGGTCCTGGAACACCATGCCCAGGTCGCGGCCGCGCCGGTCCCGCATCTGCCGGGGGGACTCGGTGAGCAGCTCGGCGCCCTCGAACCGGACCGAGCCGGAAACACGCACGCCGCGGCGCGGCAGGAGACCCATGATCGCCAGTGAGGTCACGGACTTGCCGCAGCCGGACTCGCCGACCAGGCCGACCGTCTGACCCTCCTCGACGGCGAAGCTGACCCCGTCGACCGCGGTGAACGGCGCCTCGCCCCGCCGTTGGAAGACGACGGTGAGGTCGGTGACTTCGAGCAGTGCCAAGGCAGATCACCGCCGGTTCTTCGGATCCAACGCGTCGCGCAGCGACTCGCCGACGAGGGTGAAGCCCAACGCGACCGCGATGATGCAGCCGGCGGGCCAGAACGCGAGGTTGGGGTGGCTGTCGATGACGGTCTGCGCGTTGCCCAGCATCTGGCCCCACTCCGGGACCGAGTCGTCCGGATTGCCCAGGCCGAGGAAGGACAACGCGGCCGCGTCGATGATGGCCACCGCCAGCACCAGGGTCGCCTGCACGATCACCGGCCCGAGCGAGTTGGGCAGCATGTGCCGGAACACGATCGCCCGGGGCCGAACCCCCAGCGCGCGTGCGGCGAGCACGTGGTCGCTGTTGCGTTGGGCCAGCATCGAACCGCGGAGCAGGCGGGCGAAGATCGGTATCTGCACGATCGCCACCGCGAGGATGACGGTGAACTGGCTGGGCCGGGCGAACAACGCGCCGATCGAGACGGCGGCCAGCAGGCTGGGGATGGACAGCATCACGTCCACCAGCCGCATGACGGCCGAGTCGACCCAGCCGCCGATCGCACCGGCCAGGGTGCCCAACACCAGCCCGCCACCGAGCCCGATCACGGTGGCGAACACGCCGACCATCAGGGTCTGTTGCGAGCCGACGAGCAGGCGGGACAGCAGGTCGCGGCCCACCTGATCGCCCCCGAGCGGATGGCCGGGCTGGGGCGGAGGGATCTCGTTGCGTGCCTTGGAAACCTGGTCCGCCAGCATCCACTCGCTCGGGTCGTGCGGGGCGAGCCAGGGGGAGAGCAGCGCGACCACGACGAAGGTTCCGATGATGGCCGCGCCGACCAGGAACACCGGGTTGCGGCGCAGCCGTCGCCAGGCGGAGACCGCCAGGCTGACCCCGGCTTCGCCCTCGCGGTCGTCGGTGGACATGCGAGCCAGGGCGTCGACGCGCTCCTTGCGGGTGGTCACCATGTCGCCTCCCCCCTCACCGGACCCGCACCCGCGGGTCGATGACCGCGTACGACAGGTCGACCACGAGGTTGACCAGCACGTACACCATGGCCGCGACGATGATCAGCAGCTGGAGCACCGGATAGTCGCGACGTTCGAACCCGATCGCGAGGGCCTCGCCCAGCCCGGGGAAGGCGAACACCTTCTCGGTGAGTACCGCCCCGGCCAGCAACGCGCCGGTCTGCAGGCCGATGGTCGTCACCACCGGCAGCATCGCGTTGCGCAACACGTGCCGTCGCCGGATGACGGGCGTGGTGAGGCCCTTGGATTCGGCGGTGCGCACGTAGTCCTCGTCGAGTACGTCGAGAACGGCGGCCCGGGTGATCCGGAAGACGACCGCGAACGGGATCGTCGCCAAGGCCATCGCCGGCAGGACGAGGTGTTGCAAGGCATCCCAGGCCGCGTCCCACTCCCGGGTCAGCAGCCCGTCCAGCACGAAGAAACCGGTGACCCGGGTGGCGTCGATGCCGCCGGTTTGCCGGCCGGATGCCGGAAGCCACCCCAGCTCCACGGCGAACACGTACTTCAGCAGGAAGGCGAGGAAGAACACCGGCACGGCCACGCCGACCAGCGAGCCGACCACGCCGAGGTTGTCCAGCCAGGTCCCGCGCCGTCGCGCGGCCAGATAGCCGAGCGGGATACCGAAGAGCACCGCGAGCACGATCGCGAAGAAGCTCAGCTCGAGGGTGGCCGGGAATCGTTGCAGGAAGACCTCGAGGGCCGCGTCACCGGGCTGCACACCGGTGGAGGAGCCGAAGTCACCGCTGAGCGCGCGGCCCAGGAACTTGCCGTACTGCACGAAGATCGGCTGGTCCAGGCCGAGCTGGGCGGTGAGCTGGCGTCTGCTCTCCTCGGTGGCACGCTCCCCCAGGAGGGCCGAGACGGGCCCTCCCGGGAGGAGACGCAGCCAGCCGAACAGCAGCATGGACAGCACCAGCACGACGCCGAGCAGCTGCAGCAGCCGCCGGACGGTATAGCGGAGCACGCCTCCCCCTCGCGCCTGCCTCTGCCCGTCAGCCCTTGCTGACCGGGCCGAACTCCTCGGACGTCAGCGGGCTGGGCACCAGTCCCCTGACGTCCTTGGTCACCACGAGCGCGGGTGCGGAGTGCGAGATGGGCAGGCCCGGTAGGTAGTCGGACATGATCTTCTTGTTGAGCTCCTTGTACATCTGCTCGCGCTTGTTCTCGTCCGGTTCGGAGTCGGCGCGGCGCAACTCGGCGGACAGCTCCTCGCCCCACGGCGCGACCGTCGTGTAGAAGCGATTGGACGGGTCGGCGAAGAAGGTGCCGATGAAGTTGTCCGGGGTGTCCATGTCCCCGGTCCAGCCGAGCAGGAACAGGTCCGCCTGGCCCTGGTCGATATCCTCCAGGTAGCCGCCGTTCCACGGCTTCGTCACCGCGTTCACCTTCACCCCGACCGCCTCCAGGTCGGTCCTGAGCGCGCCGAAGATGTCCCTGGGGTTGGGCATGTAGGGCCGGGTGACCTCACTGGGCCAGAAGAAGTTGACCGTCAGGTCGGACGCACCGGCCTCCGCCAGCAGCTGTTTGGCCTTGTTCGGGTCGTAGTCGTACTTCTCGACGTTGGGTTCGTAGCCGCTGACGCTCTCCGGGATGAACTGGGTCGCGACCTTGGCGCCGGCGGGAAGCTGCGACTTGACCAGCTGCTCCCGGTTGAGCGCGTGGTACAGCGCCTTGCGCACCTTCAGGTCGCGCAGCTTCTCGTTGTTCTTCTGCGTGATGCCGAGGTAGAAGATGTTGAACGGCTCACGCTTGATCACCTGGAACCCGGCCTGCTCGAGGGCGGCCCAGTCGGATGGGTTGGGCAGGTCGTAGCCGTCGATGGCGCCGGACTGCAGCTCCTGCTTGCGGGCTGTCTCGTCCGGGATCACCTTGAAGACGAGCTTGTCCAGCTTGGTCTTCTCACCGTGGTAGTCGTCGAAGCGGACCAACTCGATGATGTTGTTCGCCTTGTCGTAGCGGGAGAACTTGAACGGTCCGGTACCCGTCGGGTGCTCGTGGCCGTAGGCTGGGTACTCGAAGCTGTCGCCCCGGACCTGGACGTTGTTGGCGTCGTAGGTCTCCATCGCGGTCGGGCTCTGCATGGAGAACGGGGCCATCCCGAGCAGGTCGGGGAACTTCGAGGTGGAGGCCGTCAGCTCGACGACCGCGGTGTGGGTGTCCTTGACGGTGCAGGACTTGTAGAGCGAGGGCTTGGCGCCGTCGGCGAACCCCCCGAAGTTGTCCACCCAGTACTGCGAGACGGCGGCGTTCGTGCCGGCGCCGGTCTGGTTGTACCAACGCTCGAAGTTCTTGCACACCGCGTCGGCGTCGAAGTCGGTGCCGTCGTGGAACTTCACGCCATTCTTCAGGTGGAACGTCCACGTCTTGCCGTCGTTGCTGTGGTCCCAGCGCTCCGCCAGCGCCGGCTCGACCTTGGCGGTACCGGGCTTGAACCCGGTCAGCCCCTCGAAGATCTGCCGGGCCACGCGGAAGGTCTCCCCGTCGCTGGCGTAGAAGGGGTCGAAGAGCTTGGGGTGGCCGGCCGCGGCGAAGGTGAGCGTGCCGCCCACCTTCCCGCCCTGCTCGCCCCGCTGGGACTCGGCACAGGCAGCCATGCTCACCGCGACGGCCGTGGTCAGGCCGACCGCCGCGAACCTCCGCAGCCCGGTCCGGGCCGTTCGGGAGTTGACCATCGGGCACCTCTGTGTGTCGGGCGTCTCACGTCTCACTGTGGTGGCCGACACTAATCGGATCAGGGGATCCTGCGGAGCCTTTTCGAGGTCACGATCCTGCTACGTCATCACCTGTTCTAGTGATGAGATCGCTACTCCTCGCAGTCGGACAGCACGGAATCGGCACGCTCCCGGGTCTGGTCCACGGCGAACCATCCCTGTTCGAACCGCTGCCAGTGGAGCAGCGGCGCGCGGCACACCTCGCCGTCCCGGCGTACCGCACGCGCCAGCCGTTCGGCCGTATCCGGGTGCTCGACCCACACTGCGTGTGACAGAAACGGCGCGATCGCGGCGCGGGCCGACGAGACGCCCTCGAGTACGAGCACATCGGGGACGTCGACATCGACCATGGCGCCGAGTTGGGGAAGGCTGTCCCGCCATTCGATGCGTTGATAGCGCGCCCGCTCGCTCCGGGACAACGGGGCAAGCACCCACTTCACCAGGTCGGGCCACCACTCGACCGGCTGGTCCCAGGTGGCGAAGTGGTCGGTGGGGACGACCGCGACGCGGACCCCCCGGTCGGCGAGCTCGGCCGCCAGCGCCCGGGCGAAACAGGTCTTGCCCGAACCGGAGGGCCCGTCGACCGCGACCAGACGGACCGCCCCGAGGCGGGGCGGGGCCGCCAGTACGGCGTCGGCGATCTCGGAGCCGCACGCTCGCCACCGGACGTCAAGGTGCGGCATCGCGTCGATCGTCCCCGGCGCGGGCTACAGCGAGCGGCGGCCGGAGAGCGCGCGGCCCAGCGTCAGCTCGTCGGCGAACTCCAGGTCGCCGCCCATGGGCAGGCCCGAGGCGAGCCGGGTGACGGTGAGGCCGGGGAAGTCGCGCAGCATCCGCGCCAGGTAGGTGGCGGTCGCCTCGCCCTCGGTGTTCGGGTCGGTGGCGAGGATGACCTCCTTGACGTCCTCGGCGCCGATGCGCGCCAGCAGCTCCCGGATCCGCAGCTGGTCCGGTCCGACCCCGGACAGCGGGTCCAGGGCACCGCCGAGGACGTGGTAGCGGCCCCTGAACTCCCGGGTGCGCTCGACCGCGAGCACGTCCTTCGGTTCCTCGACCACGCACACCACGGTGGGGTCGCGCCGCGCGTCCTGGCAGATGCGGCAACGCTCCTCCGCCGAGACGTTGCCGCACACCTCGCAGAAGCGCACGCCTTCCTTGACGCGCTGCAGCACCTCCTGCAGCCGCGTGACATCAGCGGCTTCCGCCGCCAGCAGGTGGAAGGCGATCCGCTGCGCGCTCTTCGGACCGATGCCGGGAAGCCGTCCCAGCTCGTCGATCAGGTCCTGGACAGGTCCTTCGTACACCCCGCCCGTCCGAAGTCACATGCCCGGCAGCATGCCGCCGAGGTCCATCCCACCGCCCAGGCCGCCGGCCAGCGGGCCCATCTTCTCCGCGGCCAGCTGCTGGGCGTTGTGGTTGGCGTCCCGGACCGCGGCCACCACCAGGTCGGCCAGGGTCTCGGTGTCCTCGGGGTCGACCGCCTTCGGGTCGATGGTCAACGTCTTCAGCTCGCCGGTACCGGTGACCACGGCCTGCACCAGGCCACCGCCGGCGGTGCCGGTCACCTCGGCCGACGCCAGCTCCTGCTGGGCGGCCATCAGCTGCTGCTGCATCTTCTGCGCCTGCTGCACGATCTGCTGCATGTTCGGCTGGCCACCGGGTTGCACCGCGGCTCCTCTCCTCGACGACACACCCGGGCTACCTGCCATTTTCCGGGCGCCCCGTCCAGGGTAGTCGGATGGGTGACCGGCGCCGGCTCGGCCCGGACGGGTGTGCCAGGGTGTGGTCATGGGGCGGGGTGTCGACCAGCTGCTTCGGCTGGCGAGCTGGCGCGCGTTCGACGTCGACGAGAGCGGCCGGGTGCTCGCCGGCTCGGACGAGTCCGGCTCGGTCCAGCTGGTCGAGCTCGACCCGGACGGCCCGAGTACCCCGCTCACCGCGCTGCCGGGTGCGTGCTCCGGCCGGTACCTGCCGGGGGAACGCACCGTGGTGGTCCAGCATGACGCGGGCGGGGACGAGCGCGCCCAGCTCTCGCTGCTCAGCCTCGATCCGCTCCCCGACCGTCCGGCCGGGCTGGACGACCTGGAGCCGCTGGTTCGGGATCCGCGGTACGTGCACCGGCTGCTCGACGTCCTGCCCGGGCGGGTCGTCTTCGCGACCAACCGCCGCAACGGGGTCGACTTCGACGTGGTGATCCGCAACCTCTTCAGCGGGGAAGAAGAGACGGTTTACGACCACGGGGGATTCGTCAGAGAGGTCGCGGTCGCGCCGGACAGCCGCTACGTGCTGGTCTCGGTGCCGGGCGAGCCAGCGCTGTCGATGCAGCTGCGGCTGGTGGACACCATGCCCGAGACCGAGGACGACCACGTTGTGTCACTCACCGGGGCGCAGGAGCACGCCCGACACGACCACCTCTTCTGGTTGCCCGGCGACCGCGGTTTCGTGGTGACCACGGACCGGGAACGCGACCTGCTCGGCGTCGCCCGCTACGAGCGGGCGGGCGGCCGGTGGTCCTGGCTGGTCACCTCCGACGAGCACGAGCTGACCGGCTGGCTGTCCCCGGACGGCCAGCTGCTGTTGGTGGAGACCAACGACGACGGTGTGGGCCGGCTGGCCCTGCACGACGCCGAGACCGGGGCGAAGCTGCACGACCTTGCGGTGCCGGCTGGGGGATGGGTGAGCTGGCCGCTCGCCGAGCCGGCGTGGTCGGCCGACTCCCAGCTCGTCGCGCTGACGTTCTCCTCCCCCACAGTGCCCGGTGATGTTCTGCTGGTTCACGCCGAGGGTGGCGAGGTCCGTCGGCTGACCAACTCGCCCGCGCAGCTCGGGGATGAGCCCCTGGTCGAGCCGACCGCGTACCGGGTGCCCACGCCGGATGGCGAGCACATCCCCTGCGCCGTCTACGCCCCGGCCGAAGCGGACACGCCGGTGGGAGGGTCCGCGGTTCTGGTCCTGCACGGTGGGCCGGAGGGGCAGTCGGTGCGCACGTTCAACCCGATCGTGCAGGCTCTGGCGGCACGTGGGCACACCGTTGTCGTGCCGAACATCCGCGGCTCGGTCGGTTACGGCAAGCACTGGTACTCCGCCGATGATGGCCGGAGGCGGCTGGCGGCGGTGGCGGACCTGGCGGCCCTGCACGACTGGCTACCCACGCTGGGCGTCGATCCGTCGCGGGTCGCGCTGTGGGGCGGCTCCTACGGCGGTTACCTGGTCCTCTCCGGACTTGCTTTCCAGCCCGAGCGCTGGGCTGCCGGCGTGGACATCGTGGGAATCTCTTCGCTCGTCACGTTCCTGGAGAACACGGCCCCGTACCGGCGCGCGCATCGGGAGCGCGAGTACGGATCGCTGGAGCGGGACCGGGATTTCCTGCTGTCGGCGTCGCCGATCACGCACGTCGATGCGATCCGTGCACCGTTGTTCGTCATTCATGGCGCCAACGACCCGCGAGTGCCGTTGTCGGAGGCGGAGCAGGTTGTGGCCGCGGTGCAGGACAAGGGCATCGAGTGCGAGCTGCTCGTCTACCAGGATGAGGGCCACGGCCTGGCGAAGCGGGTCAACAGGCTGGACGCCTATCCGCGTGCGCTCGACTTCCTTGCCAGGCATCTCGCCCACTGACCCCGAGCGGCGAATCCTCGCCGGGCAAGGCATTGCGGGCTTGGCCGATCCGCCGAGGCCGGACTGGTTGTGATCACTTGATCACGTCAGCGGGTTTCGCTTGCAGCGCCGACATATCTGCGTTGTCCGCTACACCGCGCTACGTGGGGATCTTCTCAGCGTCTACCCGGTCTTCCGCATCCTCTTGACCCTGTCCTCCCTCCCGATCGTCCTTCCTCCTCGCAATCGTCGACATCGTCATCCGCTCAACCCTGGTTGTTGTCCTCCTCTCGGCCCTCGGCATCGGCGTCCGCTTGATCCTCGGCAACCTCTCAGTCCTCGACCTGGTTCCTGATGACCTGCCCGGTGTGGGCGTCGATGTCGAGGTCGCGGCGTCGACCCTCTGCGTCCGTGGCGTCGATGTCCCAGAGCAGGCGGCCGTTCTCGGTCTCCAGCTCGACGCGGGTGATCTGCCCACCGGCCACGGCGTCCTGTGCGATGCGGTGCGCGAGGTTCCGGTCGATCTCGGGAAGCGGCATGGGTGGGGGCGACGGGGCGGTGGTCACCGGCGGTGTCGTGGCCGTTGGCGCTGGCGGCACGGTGTCCTGCGGGCCGCCGCCGTTGCCGCACCCGCTCAGGACGGCGCCGAACACACCGAACGCGAGGACCACCTGGCTCACGCGATGAGGAGCGCACATACCGACCTGGCTACACCCGTGTGGCCGACAGGACGTGCGTGTTCACCCGAACGCGGTCAGGTCACTCGATCTTGTGGGCGCCGAGGTGCTCGCGGAGCAGGCTGATCGCCGCCTCCTCCGGGTCGTGCCGTGGCGCCGCGGGTCCGGTGGCCGTGGACTCGTCGGCGAGGCGGTCGGCTTCGGCGCGCATCGCGGCGTCGTCCATCGGCTCGGCAGCGCCCGCGGGCTCGGGCTCCGGGCCGAGGTCGGGAGGCGGGGGGATGTCCTCGGGCGGCTCCGGTGGTGGGGGCACGTCGTCCACGGGAGGACCCGACGGTGTGGTGCGGCGCGGTGGCTCACGCCGTTCCGGTGCCTGCCGGGCGGGCTGGGCGGACCGTTGGGGGGCCTGCCGTGCCGGCGCGGTGGGCCTGCCGCCGCCGTTGCCGGCCGCGGGGGGCGTGCCCGGGCCGTCGCCGTGGACGCACTGGACGTTCCAGTCGCCGCCGAGAGCCTGGCAGAGCGCCCCGCGCAGGACTTCCAGGCGCTGCCCCTGTTCGAGCTGCCGGGCCAGCTGTGCGGTCGGCATGGCGACCACGACGGTGTTGCCGTCGACCCCTTGCACCGAGGCGTGGGCGAGCAGCGCCCTGGTGATCTTGTTGACCTTGCCGACCTCGTCGAGCACGCGGGGCCAGTCACGGCGGATCGTGGCGGCGTCCGGCCCACCGGCGGCCGGGGCCCCCGCCGCGGCGGGCGTCGGTGGGGTGGGCTCCCGGGGTGGCTCGGGCGGCTGTGGCCGCGAGGGTGCCGGCGGCTCGGCACGCTTCGGCTCCGCGGGAGGTGGCGGGGTGGCACTGGCCGGCTCTTGGTGCGGCGCCTGCGCCGGGGTTCGGGTTGGGGCCGCCGGTGCTGGGGATTCGCCGGGGCGTTGGGACGTCCGTTCGAAGCGGCGGGGCCCATCGGCGGTTGCCTCGGTGGAGCCGCCGCCCGCGGCAACCGCCGGACCGGCCGGTCCGCGCCGCTCCAGTGCCTCGACCCGCTGGTGCAGCGAGCTTTCGTCGTCGGTGGCGCCGGGCAGCAGCATCCGGGCGCACATCAGCTCCAGCAGGAGGCGGGGTGCGGTGGCGCCGCGCATCTCGGTGAGCCCGGTGTGCAGGATCTCGGCGTACCGGGTGAGCGTGGCCGGGCCGATGTTCCGCGCCTGCGCGGACATCCGCTCGAGCTGGTCGCCGGGCACGTCGATCAGCCCACGGTCGGCGGCGTCCGGCACGGCCCGGAGCAGGACCAGGTCGCGCATCCGGTCGAGCAGGTCGGAGGCGAAGCGGCGCGGGTCGTGTCCGGCTTCCACCAGGTTGTTGACCGCGCCGAAGACGGCGGCGCCGTCGTGCGCCGCCAGCGCGTCGACCATGTCGTCGATCAGCGCGACGTCGGTGACCCCGAGGAGGGCCATTGCGCGCTGGTAGGTGACGCCTTCGGGGCCCGCGCCGGCGAGCAGCTGGTCCAGCACGGACAGGGTGTCCCGGCCCGAGCCGCCACCGGCCCGGATGACCAGGGGGAACACCGCCGGTTCGACCGTGACGCCCTCCTCGGCGCAGATCCGCTCCACCAGCTCGCGCATGACGCCCGGCGGCATCAGGCGGAACGGGTAGTGGTGGGTCCGCGACCGGATGGTGGTCAGCACCTTGTCCGGCTCGGTGGTGGCAAAGACGAAGATGAGGTGCTCGGGTGGCTCCTCGACGATCTTGAGCAGGGCGTTGAAGCCCTGCGGGGTGACCATGTGCGCCTCGTCGATGATGAAGACCCGGTAGCGGGACTCGGCGGGCGCGTAGAAGGCGCGGTCGCGGAGTTCGCGGGCGTCGTCGACGCCGCCGTGGCTGGCGGCGTCCAGCTCGACGACGTCCACGTTGCCCGGTCCTTCGGGGGCGAGCGCGACACAGGAGGCGCACTGGCCGCAGGGGTCCGGCGTGGGGCCCTGCTCGCAGTTCAGGGAGCGGGCCAGGATGCGGGCGCTGGAGGTCTTACCGCAGCCGCGCGGGCCGGAGAACAGGTAGGCGTGGTTGATGCGGCGGGTCGACAGCGCCGTGCGCAGCGGTTCGGTGACGTGCTCCTGCCCGACCAGCTCGGCGAAGGTTGCTGGTCGATACTTGCGGTACAGGGCGAGAGCCACGCTCCCGAACCTTACTTGCGCCCCCTGTCAGGAACGCGACCCGGTGGCCGGAACGAGCCGGCACACAAAGGGGACCCCGCGCACCCGCCAGAGCCCGCTTATCCTTGCTGCCTTCCGGCCCTGGGGAGGTTCACGGGGTGGACGCCGCGCGGGGTCCACGGATCAGTATACCGGCTCGGGCGTGGGCTCTGGCCACCGTGGTCCCCCGTTGCCGGGTCCGGGGCCCGCGAGCGGGGTGTCACGGCCCGCGCCCCGGCCGAGAACGACCTGGATCACGCCCACGGTGAGCAGGGTGGCCATCGGCACCGCCCACCCCCCGGACAGGTCGCGCAGCAGACCGATGGCCAGCGGGCCCACCGCGGCGATCAGGTACCCCATCGTCTGCGCCATGGCCGACAGGGAGGCGGCCAGGTGCGCGTCGGGCGCTCGCAGCCCGATCAGGGTGAGGGCGAGCCCGAACGCGGCGCCCTGGGCCAGGCCGAGCAACACCGCCCACAGCCACGTGGTCCACAGCGGCAACTCGAGGATGCCGGCCAGGGCGACCAACGTCGCCACCGTGACCAGGGTGGTGAGACCGCGCTGGTCGTTCGCCCGCCGGCAGAGCAGTGGTACCGCGAACGAGCCGGCGACCTGCGACAGGGTGGCCAGGGAAAGCACCAGCCCGGCCGCTGCCTCCGACATCCCGCGGTCGACGCACATCGTGGGCAACCAGCTGAAGACGACGTAGGCCAGCAGCGACTGGCTACCCATGAAGCCGGTGACCTGCCAGGCCAGCCGGTCGCGCCACAGCCCCCGCGTGCCGCCCGTCGCCCCCGCCGGGCGCGCCGCCCGTAACGCGGGCCGTACCCAGAATCCCATGGCGAGCACGGGGAAGGCCGCGGTCAGGGCCAGGGGCAGGCGCCAGTCCGAGCCCAGTGCGTGCTGGACCGGGACGACGGCGCCGGCCGCGGCCGCGCCGCTGAGCGTGAGGCTCATGCTGTACACGGCGGTCACCGCCGGGACGCGGTGCGGGAAGTCACGTTTGATCAGGCTGGGAAGCGTCACGTTGGCGACGCCGATGGCCGCACCCACCAGGACCGTGCCGGCGAGCAGCGGGACCATGCCGGATCCGGTGCGTAGCAGGATCCCCGCGAGCAGCACTGGCAGGACGCCGAGCAGCACCCGTTCCTCGCCGAACCTGCGCCGCAGCGACGGTGCGAGCGCCGCGAAGGCGCCGAGACACAGCACGGGCAGGGTGGTCAGCACGCCCGCAGCCGACGCGGACAGCCCCAAGTCGGTCCGGATCTGGCTGACCAGCGACCCGACGCTGGTGATCGGTGCCCGCAGGGTGAAGGCGATCAGTACGACCGCCACGAGCATCCCGATCACTCGCGTCGCCGGGCTCGGTGGCCGGGTCACCTGCTCCGTGTGCTCGATCATCACAGCTCCCCCAGCACAAACATAGGATGTCTGACCTATCGTACGTGGATATGGCTACCATGTGCCGTCCGGTGGCGGGAGGTCATGTGCTGCGGAACGTGGGGCGGGTCTCAACGGTTGATGCGGTGATCGCCGAGCTGCGAACCGCGCTGACGCAGGGTGTCTGGCAGGTGGGCGACCGGATTCCGGCCGAGGTCGAGTTGGCCCGGCAGCTCGGGGTGAGCCGGGCTCCGGTGCGGGAGGCACTGCGCGCCCTGGTGCACGTCGGGGTCCTGGAGGCACGCCAGGGCGACGGCACGTACGTGCGGACCACGGCGGACCCGATGCCGATGCTCGACCAGATGGGCCGGGCGTCCGCCCGGGACGCCTTCGAGGTCCAGCTGGCCTACGACGTGCAGGCCGCCCGGTTCGCCGCCGAACGACGCACCGACCAGGACCTGGCTCGACTGCGGGAGATGCTGCAACGCCGGGACGAGGCGGTGGGCGCCCAGGAGTTCGCCGACGAGGACGCCCGCTTCCACCTCGGGGTGGTGGAGGCGTCGCACAACCCACTGTTGATCGAGTGCTACCGCTACTTCGGCCACCGCCTGCGGGATGCGTTGTACCGATTGCGAATGGACCGCCAGGTTCCGGAGAGCGGCCCCGACCCGCATCACGCGCTGGTCGCGGCAATCGCCGCCGGAGACCCGGAAGGCGCCGCACTCGCGGCACGCAAGGCGATCGAGCCGAGCCTGAACGCCCTCAACTCCCTGCTACCCCCGCGTACCCGCTGACGCCCTCCGCGCCGCCCGCCCCCGGCACCAGCGGGCGTGTTCCCGCCGATGCTCTCGCCGGAGCAATGCACCGCCCGCGCTCCCGGGGTGGCACGACAACCAGGAAGCCGTCCCCCGCCGACGGGGCCGCGGACCCGGCACACGCCGGCCACCATCGCCGGCTCCACTTCCCGCCCGGCGAAGCCGCTCGCTCGTCCGGTGGCAGCGCCAATACGCGCGCCACCGCCGACACCGATCCGACTCCCAACCCCTGATCACCAGCAGGCCAGCCGCGACCAGGGCCAGACCAGCGAGCTCCGAGATCATCGGAACATCCCCCCGTCCCCTGTTACCTTCTTTTGTGGCCCCAGGTTGGGGCTGTCAGGCCACCGGTCCCGGCATGACTGAG
>NZ_BMMK01000040.1 GCF_014645795.1 Longimycelium tulufanense
CAGCCTGTCACCAGGTCACTGATCTCGTTCGATCACTGACCAGTTAGGACTTACTCGTCTAGCGGTGTTTGCCGGGCCTGCCAAGCGAAGCCAGCTATGCCAGGTGTCTGCGCGCGACACTGGCCAGGACAACCGGACCGGCTACTGCCCGAACCGGTTCTGGGAGCACTGCACCTGGTCGGCCCTCGGCCAGGCTGCCATCACCAGGCGTACGAAAACCAAACACGTGAACCACACCTACGGACTGGCTGCCGCTCACCGCGCAGCCCAACCCACAGCGACCAAAGCACAACCAACCAGCGAAGCCGAACTGCCCGGGGTGTGGTGGGTGGGATGTATGTGGTCGGTGGACGGGATAAGGGAAGGGAAAGGGGAGGGTGGGGGAGGGGAGGGGGGAGGCCGCCGACGGCGATGAAAACCGCCCGCCCGGCAGCGCCCGTTGGACACTCCCTCGTTGTCGGGCCCGCCTGGCAGGGTCCAGCACATGATTGGACGTTGGCAGGCAGTCGTGATCGACTGCCCGGATCCGGCGGCGTTGGCGAGCTTCTACGAACAGTTGTTGGGGATGCAGCGGATCGAGGAGGAGAACGACTGGGTGATGATCGGCAAGGCACCCGAGCAGCCCGGGATTGCGTTTCAACGCGTGCCCGCGCTGCGGGCGCCGCAGTGGCCCGACCCAGAGCATCCGCAGCAGATGCACATCGACCTGCTGGTCGCGGACCTTGGCGAGGCGGAGCGGAAGGCACTGGCGCTGGGTGCGCACCGGCTCGAGGATGGCGGGGTCGAGGACGGCGTAGAGCGGTTCCGGGTCTACGCGGATCCGGTCGGCCACCCGTTCTGTCTCGTGCGGGAGTGACTTGTCGACCGAGAGTGATTTGTCGACAAGATGACTTGGCGACCTCGAAGCAAAGGTGACACGAGCGGGTCGGAAGCGGTCACCGGTCGCCCCATGACACGCAACGCCCTACGACCGCCGGTAGGCGCACGCCATCCAACCATCCACGACAGCACTCCTGGTCCTGCTCGCCGCGAAGGTCGACCTGATCAAGCTGTCCCGCCTCCGAACACGATCGTCACCGTGACGAAAGTGGGGCAGGTCAGGGTTACCCGAGATCGCGGGGCTGTTCGGCGCCCTCGGGCGCCATCAACTGAACGATGCGCTCAAGATCGTCTACGGAGCCGAATTCCACGACGATCTTGCCCTTGCGTCGGCCAAGTTCGACCTTCACCCGAGTGTCGAAGGTGTCGGACAGTCGGTCGGCGAGATCGGAGAGGCCGGGGTCCTGCGCGGCCCGGCGGGGCTGCTGCGGCTTCGGCTTGGCCGGACCGCTCCGCTTGGCAAGCACGACCGCCTCCTCGGTGGCACGCACCGAGAGCCCCTCGGCCACGATCCGGGCGGCCAGCTCCTCCTGGGTGCCTGGGTCGTCCAGGCCCAGCAGGGCGCGGGCGTGGCCGGCGGACAGCACGCCGGCAGCGACCCGCCGCTGGACGGGGAAGGGAAGCTTGAGGAGCCGGATGGTGTTCGTAATGACCGGGCGACTGCGGCCGATCCGGGCAGCGAGCTCCTCGTGGGTGACGTCGAACTCCTCGAGCAGCTGCTGGTACGCGGCCGCCTCCTCCAGCGGGTTGAGCTGGACGCGGTGGATGTTCTCCAGCAACGCGTCCCGGAGCAGGGCGTCGTCGTTGATCTGCCGGATGATCGCGGGGATCGTGGTGAGCCCGGCCTGCTGGCTCGCCCGCCAGCGGCGCTCACCCATGATCAGCTCGAACCCGTCCCGCTCGGCCTCGCGCACCACGATCGGCTGCATCAGGCCGAACTCGCCGATCGAGTGCGCCAGCTCGGCCAGCGCCTCCTCGTCGAACACCTGGCGGGGCTGCTTCGGGTTGGGCCGGATCGAGTCGATCGGCACCTCCCGGTACACGGCGCCGTGCACCGGCCCCAGCTCGACCTCAACCTGGCCGTTCCCGGACGTGACGCGGTCCGGGGCCGGCAGGCCGGGGCCGCCCGGGCGGCCACCGAAGATCGCAGATCCGCCGTTGTTCGCCGGGCCGGTGGGGATGAGGGCGGCCAGGCCGCGGCCGAGTCCTCCCTTGCGCTCGTTCATGATGTCTCCTCCTGCGCGCCGCGCTGGGCGACCTCACGGGCCGCGTCCAGGTAGCTCATCGCACCCCTCGACCCGGGGTCGTAGGTCAGCACCGTCTGGCCGTAGCCGGGTGCCTCCGACACCTTCACGCTACGGGGGATGACGGTGCGCAGCACGAGGTCGCCGAAGTGGCCACGCACCTCACTGGTCACCTGGTCGGCGAGCTTGGTGCGCCCGTCGTACATCGTCAGCAGGATCGTGGAGATCATCAGCGCCGGGTTGAGGTGGCTCTGCACCAGCTCGATGTTGCGGAGCAGCTGGCTGAGGCCCTCCAGCGCGTAGTACTCGCACTGGATCGGGATGAGGACCTCCTGGGCCGCGACCATCGCGTTCACCGTGAGCAGGCCGAGCGAGGGCGGGCAGTCGATGAAGACGTAGTCCGCGTCGATCCGGTCCAGCACCTCGCCGGTGATGGCCTCCTTGAGCCGGGACTCCCGGGCCACCATCGACACCAGCTCGATCTCGGAGCCGGCCAGGTCGATCGTGGCCGGGACGCACAGCAGGTTCCTGGACTGGTTGCTGACCGCCGCGGCATCGGCCAGGGACAGCTCGCCGAGCAGCACCTCGTACACCGAGGGGGTGCCGGAGCGGTGTTCGACGCCGAGGGCGGTGCTGGCGTTGCCCTGCGGGTCGAGGTCGATGACGAGCGTCCGGAGGCCGTGCAGGGCGAGGGCCGCGGCGAGGTTGACCGTGGTCGTGGTCTTACCCACGCCCCCCTTCTGGTTCGCGACCGTCATGACCCGGCGCCGCAGCGGGCGGGGCAGCCGCAGCGACTCGGGGTGCAGGACACGGGTTGCCCGCTCGGCTTCCTCGGCGATCGGCGTCCACACGGAGCTCTCCTCGGGGGTCTGCTGGGGGCTGTGCTGAGAGGTCGGGAACAGCACGTCGGCGGCCGCGCCGGCGGTGCCGTCGGGGTACGGGGCCGGCGGTGTTTCACGTGAAACGTGCGCCGCCTCGGTCTGGGGCTGCGACTGCGACTCCCGGTACACGGTCACCGATCCTTCCGTCTCCGCCTTCCGCCGTCACGGTCCGACGTGCCCGCACCGCGCTCGATCACCACGACGGTGGTAGGGGCGTCGAGCACGCCGCCACCGCAGGACACGATCTCCGAGCGGACGCCACCGGCCGCGCTCACCGCCGCGGCGTCCCGGGTCAGCTCCTCGGCGGCGCTGGCGCCCTTGAGGGCGAGCAGCCGACCGCCGGGTCGGACGAGGGGGAGGGACCACTGGGCGAGCCGGGCCAGCGGGGCCACCGCCCGCGCCGTGGCGGCGTCGCTTCCGGCCAGCCGCTCCCGCACCACGCCCTCCTCGGCCCGCCCCCGCACGATGGACATCGCGAGGCCGAGCTCCCACGCGACGTCCTCCAGCCAGGCCACCCGGCGGGCCATCGGCTCCAGCAGGACCACCTCGAGGTCGGGTCGGGCGATGGCCAACGGGATGCCGGGCAAGCCCGCTCCAGAGCCTACGTCCACGACCCGCCAACCCTCGGGAAGCAACTCCGAGACGACGGCGGAGTTCAGCACATGGCGGTCCCAGATCCGCTCCACCTCGCGGGGGCCGATGAGGCCGCGGACCACGCCGTGCTCGGCCAGCAACCGGGCGTACCGGACGGCCAGCGGCAGCCGGAGGCCGAACACCCGCTCGGCCACGGGCGGGGGCTGGATCGGATCTCTGGCCGGCTCGCTCACTTCGTCCACCCCGTGTTTCACGTGAAACGTCAGGGCCCCGACCGGTGGCGTTTCACGTGAAACACCGCCCGGAGGGGCGCCGTCGGATCTCGGGCACCATGCCTCCGCCGCGGGCACCACCCCGCGCCCGAGCCACCGGCGGAGCGGCTCTCCCCGGGGCCTCGCCGCCTGTTTCACGTGAAACCACGGCGCCCCGGGCCCGTGCAGAAGAATGCCAGGCGAGGCGAACCGGCCGGCCTCCAACCCCACGTATCCGGCCGCCACGGGCCACCCCGCGGCCTCCCGAACCCTTTCCGAGGCCGGCGCTCGCACGCCTGCTCCAAGGCCAGAAGCGGGCGCCGGACCGGACCCCTGGGTGGCCGGCGGGCGGCCCGGTCGGCAGGGCAGCAGCCCGCGCCTGCCCCACCAAGCCCGCTCAGCGGTGGGAGCAGATTGGTCCGCCGGCCTGGCAACCGGACCGGCATCGGCCCCCGCCTCGCCGGCGGGAGCCCGGCACCGCGGCGACCCCGCGGGGCTCAGCCGGCGGCCGTATCCCGTGCGTGGGCGACCGCTCGCCGACCATCCGAAGCCCCGGAGGACCTCACTGGCTCTCCAAGGACAGCGAGCCACCCCCGCTGCCGATGGACAGCGCCGTACCGTCTCACGGCCGGGGAACGGGCCTGTCAGCTCCACCTCGCCCGGTCGTTGCGGCCCCGTTTCACGTGAAACAGCGGTTGCACGTGAAACACGGCGCCAGCCTCCGCAGGCGAGCACCAACGCCGCAGCATCGCATAGGGGCAGGAGAACCCGGTGACCCCTTCCGGCACCCGAGAGCCGGGGCTCACGAACTCAGGAGCAGGGCTTGAGGGGAGGACTCTCAGCGGTAGCAGCGTCTCCACTCAGCGCCCACACCGGGTCTGAGGCCGGATCAGCGCGCCCTCCAGCTCCCGGATGTTGCGTTCGATCCGCGCCGCGATGAACTCCAGCACCTCGGCCGGCACCGGCAGCTGGTCCTGGGCCCCCTGAAGAGCCGTCCGGGGCACAAGCCGACCACGTTGCGGCAGACCGGGACGCTGTCCCACGGAGAGAGGCTGGCCCATCACGCAGCCGGACTCACCCGACCCGCCGTCCGCTCTGCCCAGCGATCCCGTGTTTCACGTGGAACCTCGGCTTCTCGGCGAAGGGGCGTCGGCGCCCAAACGGCAGTGGAGCCGAACCCGGCGCCGATCCGGGGCACGGGCCGCTCGTCCAGAGCAGGCAGGGCGGTGAATCCCCATCCCCGGCCCTGCCGCCACTCCTCGTGGGAGCCGGGGCAGCCTTACCTGCCCGAACCGTGGAGGCAGCGCTTCGCGCAGGGGACCTGGGTAGTGACTGGCTCGACCCTGAGTGTGTTGGAACGCGAGCCGTGAATGGCATCCCTGCCCGTTGGTCGCGGCGCGGGCCACCGACGGTCGAGTTCGAGCGGTCAATCGGGTCGGGTCACCGCGTTCGCCTCGCTCAACCGGCAGCCGGTGCCGGGATGGCGCGCGACAGCCGCCGAGCCGGATGGGTCCAGCGCCAGGCCAGAACCAGCTACCCGCTCTGCCCGCGTGGTTCCACGTGAAACGGTGGGTTCAGGCGCAGTCGTGCGGGCGAGCGGAGCGGCGCCCAGGCAAGGAAGGCAGCCCGACCGCTATGAGAACACCGATGCGAGCCTCAGAGTCCTATCCAGCAACGCCCCGGATCCGCGAGCAACCCGATCAACGCATCCGACCCGCCTCTCCAACTCGAACGGGCCGGGCGGACACTTGCGACAAATGTGGAACGGCAGTCCCACTGCCCAGGCCCCGCTAGCGGTACCCGACTTGATGTTTCACGTGAAACTCCGGCTGCGTCCCAGCCCCCAGGCTGCCGTGATCCGCCCGCCCGACACACCGAGCCCTGGGGCCGCCGAGCCTCAACGACACGAGCACGCACCACCACCGGGAGAGGAACATCGGACTTCGGGAGAGACGTCGACGGCTCTCTGAACCGACCTCATCCAGCGCCACACCCCACAGGGTCGGCTGTTGATACCTCGATGCGCGAACTGTGCTGGCGTCTCGAGTCGCGTTCAGTTCTCACCGCGTGCCGGCACAACGCTTCGAGATCTCGGAGCCAACCAAGAGTGGATGGGCCACGCTCGGCATGGACGGGGCGTCAAGACCGAGCGGCCGCGCCTGGCCAGGACTCGGCTATCCCAACCTCACGAAGGCAGGTGCTGGGAAAACCCGGCGCTGCGAGCCACAAACCCTTGCTCCCGTTGAGAGACGCGCGCTGACCTGTAGCCGGCCTCGACCAGCTCGCGACGCCGTTCCCGGGCAGCGACAGTTTGCTCAGCGCGCCAGCGGAAGGCGCCGGGTCACCTACGGAGACACTCCTCACCGCGCCAAACCGGGTCACCTACGGGCGAGCTCTAGCCACCCCGCAAGGCCCACGGCAACCCGGAGCCCCAGCGCCAGCCCCTCCGCATCCGGATCGACCCGCTCGGCGAGATGCTCCGCCACACGTCCTCAGCTCGAACCAACCCGGCCAGTCGCCCGCCACCCACGATCATCGGTGCCAACCGCTTTCCGGCTCCTCAGCCGAGCCACGCCCCTCACGCTCCCCCGAACACGGGGGCCACCAAGACATTGGGATCAGCAACCCACACCCAGACCACCGCCCAACGCGACGCGGCCCCATGACCGCACCGCAGTCACGGGGCCGCTCGAAAAGGCCGTGGAAGTCAGTCGGTCTTGAAGACCACCACGCGCCGGCTGGGCTCCTCGCCCTCGCTCTCGCTGTGCACGCCGCTGATCGCCGCGACGGCATCGTGCACCACCTTGCGCTCGAATGGCGTCATCGGCTGCAGCCGCGCCGGCTTACCACTCGCGAGCACCTTCTCCGCGGTGGCCTTGCCCAGCTCGGCCAGCTCCCGCCGGCGGTCGGCCCGCCAGCCGGCGATGTCCAGCATCAGCCGGCTGCGCACCCCGGTCTCCTGCTGCACCGCGAGCCTGGTCAGCTCCTGCAACGCCTCCAGCGTCTCGCCGCGCCGGCCGACCAGCTTGTCCAGGTCCTCGCCGCCGTCGATGCTCACCACGGCCCGCCCGGCCTCCACGTCGAGGTCGATGTCCCCGTCGTAGTCGAGCAGGTCGAGCAGGCGCTCCAGGTAGTCCCCGGCGATGTCGCCCTCCCGGACCAGGAGCTCCTCGAGCTCGGCCGGGGAGGTGGCCCCGGCGTTCGTCTCCCGGTCGGCACCGGACGCCTGCAACGTCTCCGACACGGTCTCTCCTCTCGGGGTCCGCCGCGTCCCGGGATTGGCCGCGGGCCGCGGACCGTTGGACTCAGCGGCGCTTGCGCGCCTGCTTCTGCTTCTGCTGCTTCTTGGGATGCGTCCGGTCCGGGGCCGTGCCGGACGTCCCGCTCGCCTCGCCGGGCGCGGTACCGGCCGTCGCCCGGTCCGTCGCGCCGCTCTCCGCGGGCCGCCGCGCGCCCTTGGGCCGCACCGGCTTCTGCCCGGGCCGCGGGGCCAGCGACTGCCGCTGCGCGGTCGTGGTCTCCTTCTTCTCCGCCTCTTCCCGGTCGATCTTGTGGTACACGACGTACTGCTGGCCCAGCGTCCAGATGTTGTTGGACAGCCAGTAGAGCAGGATCGCGATCGGGAAGAACGGGCCACCGGCGAGCACACCGATCGGGAACAGGTACAGCGTGACCTTGTTCATGATGGCGGTCTGCGGGTTCGACGCCGCCGCCTCGGTCTGCCGCGCCACCGAGTGCCGGGCCGTGAAGTGGGTGGCGAAGCTGGCGATGATCATCAGCGGGATCGCCACGAAGATGACGTCCATCCGCTCGACCCCGAAGTCGGCCAGTTCCTTGGCCGGCATCGTCATGAACGTCGAGAGCTTCGCACCGAAGATCGTGGCGTCGTTGAACGACACGATCTCACTGCGGCCGAAGACGTAGTTCTCGCCCTTCCACGGCTGGAACTCGCGCAGCACGTGGAAGAGACCGATGAAGACCGGGATCTGCACCAACGCCGGGAGGCAGCCGCCGAGTGGGTTGACGCCGTGCTCGGACTGGAGCTTCTGCATCTCCTGCGCGAGCTTCTGGCGGTCGCTGCCGTACTTCTCCTGCAGCTTCTTGATCTGCGGAGCGAACTCCTGCATCTTCCGCATGGAGCGGACCTGGTGCACGAACGGCTTGAACAGCAGTGCCCGCAGGGTGAAGACCAGGAAGACCACCGACAGTGCCCAGGCGAAGCCGTTGGACGGCCCGAGCACGAAGCCGAAAACCTTGTGCCAGAACCACATGATGGCTGACACGGGGTAGTAGATGAAGTTCAGCACAGACCTACTCCTCGGCAGGGATGTGGTGGGACCGGTCGGAGCCCGCACCGGGCCCCGGCTCGGCGGGTCCGCCCCGCCGTGGTGGTACCGGGTCCAGACCTCCAGGGTGCCAGGGCCCACAGCGCAGCAACCGGCGCAGGGTCAGCCAGCAGCCCCGCAGCGCCCCATGCGTGCTCAACGCCTCGACCGCGTACGTGCTGCAACTGGGGTAGAAGCGGCACGTGGGCGGGAGGTAGGGGGAGATCCACCGCCGGTAGAACCGGATCGGTAGCAACAGGAGCCGGGCCAGCGGGCCGGGTCGGGTCGCCGTGCTCATGCCGCACCCGCAGCGCCGCCCCGGGTGCCGTCCGGGAGCAGCCGCAACCGGCGCAACGCCGCATCGACGTCCGCGGCCAGCTCGGCGCTGCTCGCGTCGGCCGCGGGCGGCAACGCCCGCACGACCAGCATCGTGCCGGGCGGCAACATCGCCAGCCGCGTGCGCAGCACGTGCCGCAACCGGCGCAGCACACGGTGCCGCACCACGGCTTTGCCCACGGCCTTGCTCACGACGAAACCCACCCGGGTCGGCTGGACGCCGTCCCGGGTGGGCGATGTCCCGGTGTCCCGCCCCGTGTCCCGCTCGCCGGGCCCGGGCCGCCTGCCCGGCGCCGGCAACGCGTGCACGACGAGCCGGGGCCGCCCGGCCCGCCGGCCGCGGCGGACCACCAGTGCGAAGTCCTGGCTGCCGGTCAGCCGGGCGGCCGCGGGAAGCACGGCGCGGTCGGGTGTCAGGCGGACAGCCGTGCGCGGCCCTTGCGGCGGCGAGCGGCCAGGATGGCGCGGCCGGCGCGGGTGCGCATACGCAGCCGGAACCCATGGGTCTTGGCGCGGCGGCGGTTGTTGGGCTGGAAGGTGCGCTTGCCCTTGCTCACGGTCGGTTCTCCCGGTGCTCACTGCAGGCAGGTCTGGTCGTCTCCCGAGCACGGTGACCCCAGGGGGTCACCATCTTGAGCAGTGTCATGAGTGCACATGGGGCCGCACGCGGCCAGCACGACACACCCGCACACAGCGGGAGACCGTACGAGAGTACGCACCCTGGCCACCGCGGCTCAAATCAGGGGTGGTACGAGTGGTGCCGCGACACGCCACGTCCGGGGCCCATGCTTGCGAACAACGTCATGTTGTGGCATCGCCCACACCTTGTTAGCGTGCCCCTTCGCGATCGTTCTCCGACGGCGGGGGACGGCGGGCCCGGCGCTCCGCACCGGGGGCCGAAGGGGCCGTCGGATCGACTCGTCGTACCTTCGTGGCAGTTGTGGACAACTTTGTGGATACCCGTATCGTTCGGTGTCCACGGTCATGGGCCCCGGTGGGGCCCTGTCGAGCCGGGGCGGGGGGAACAGGCGGCCCGGCAACCGGCGAGGGGAGGGGAGCCCGCAGGTGTCGGACCACCATTCCGACCTTGGTCGCGTGTGGGACCAGGTGGTGCACGAGCTGTCCTCGGGCACGCTGTCCCCGCAGCAACGCGCCTGGATGCGGGTCACCCGGCCCATCGGCCTGCTGGACGGCACCGCCCTGCTGGCCGCACCGAGCGAGTTCGCCAAGGACGCGATCGAGCGCCGGCTGAGCGAGCCGATCACCAGCGCGCTGTCCCGGCACCTGGGCCGCCCGGTGTCGCTGGCGGTGAAGGTCGACGCCGAGGGCCCGATGGCCACTGTCGACGCACCCGCCCCGGTACCGGCCGACGTCACCCTGCCGCCACCGATCCTGCCCGACTCCATGCCGACGACGGTTCCCCCGCCGGCCAACCTGCCCAGCCTTTCCACCGGCGAGGACGCCGAGGCACCGCCACCGGCACCACCGCAGCAGGGCACCGCTTCCGGCGAAGAGGGCGAAAGCGACGACGAGGAGGACGAGGAGCGCGCCGCACTCGCCACGGTCCACGAGATCTGGCCGACGTTCTCCGGCGGCAGCGCCCCGCAGCCGAACCGCCCGACCTCGCAGACCCGGCTGAACGAGAAGTACACCTTTGAGACGTTCGTCATCGGTGCGTCGAACCGGTTCGCCCACGCCGCGGCGGTCGCGGTGTCGGAGGCCCCGGCGCGCGCCTACAACCCGCTGTTCATCTGGGGTGAGTCCGGGCTCGGCAAGACGCACCTGCTGCATGCGGTCGGGCACTACGCCCAGCGCCTGTTCCCCGGCATGCGGGTGCGCTACGTGTCGACCGAGGAGTTCACCAACGAGTTCATCAACTCCCTGCGGGACGACCGCAAGGTCGCCTTCCAGCGCCGCTACCGGGACGTCGACGTACTGCTGGTCGACGACATCCAGTTCCTGGAGGGCAAGGAAGGCACCCAGGAGGAGTTCTTCCACACGTTCAACACGCTGCACAACGCCAACAAGCAGATCGTGGTGTCCTCCGACCGGCCGCCGAAGCGACTGGAGACCCTGGAGGACCGGCTGCGCACCCGGTTCGAGTGGGGCCTGATCACCGACATCCAGCCCCCGGAACTGGAGACCCGGATCGCGATCCTGCGCAAGAAGGCGGCCCAGGACCAGCTGCCGGTGCCGGCCGAGGTGCTGGAGTTCATCGCGGCGCGGATCGAGCGCAACATCCGGGAGCTGGAGGGCGCGCTGATCCGGGTCACCGCGTTCGCCTCCCTCAACCGGCAGCCGGTGGACGTGGGGCTGGCCGAGATCGTGCTGCGCGACCTGATCCCGGAGTCGCACCAGCCCGAGGTCAGCGCGGCCACGATCATGGCGGTGACCGCGGAGTTCTTCGGGGTCGGCATCGACGACCTGTGCGGCCCGGGCAAGACCAAGCTGCTGGCCACGGCCCGGCAGATCGCGATGTACCTGTGCCGGGAGCTGACGGACCTGTCGTTGCCGAAGATCGGGCAGACGTTCGGCGGCCGGGACCACACCACGGTCATGCACGCGGACAAGAAGATCCGTAAGGAGATGGCCGAGCGGCGCCGGATCTACGACCAGGTCCAGGAGCTGACCTCCCGGATCAAGCTGCGCTCCCGGTGACCCCGCGGCTGCCACCCACGGCCCGCCGCCTCCCGCCCGTGCCCTACCGGCCCTTCCCACGCCCAGCTCCTGGAAGCACGGCGATCCGATCGCGCCAAGGCGGATTGACGACGTTGTGCTGCTCCTCGGTGAGCCGTGGTGCTGTACGCCCTGGTGATGCCGCGCCGCCAGGAGCACGACAGGTTGCCGCATCCGGCGACCGAATGGCCTTTCGGTTCTCGGCGTTGGCCTCACCGCCGGCACAGTGTGGCTGGACGGATGAGCTCGTCGGGCCTTCCGAGCGCCAGCCCGGGCCGAGCACCTCGCTCGACTCCACCGCCCGGTACAGCAGGCCGGCCGTCACTCGCCGAGCCCTGCTCCCGGCTGGGGTGAAGCTTGGCGAGTGACGGTAAGAAGGCCACCACCAACCGGCGCAGCGGGAGATCATCTCCTGCGCCTGGCCGTAGATCCGGCGCCGCTCGGCCATCTCCTTACGGATCTCCTGGTGCGTGGGCGCGACCGTGGTGCGGTCCCACCCGCGACCGCTCCTGGGGGCAACCCCATCAGGGGGTCCTACCGGTCCGGCCCCTCGGCCCGCACCGGGTGGCGAGCCAGCCTATTTCCGCTGGCCAGGCCACCGATCCGGAGCTCTCCGGGAAGATTTTTCTGGCCCCGTGGAGGCTGCAAGCCCACCACCCAAACTAAGAAAGATCGTCGTTCTTGCCGGGTCTCTTGATCCCCCGGTGAGGTATCGCCTCGGCTGTCCACAGTCGCGTTTCCCGCGTTCCTGTCGGGTGGCACAGCTGTGGAAAAGTTGGTGACAGACCTGGGGAAGGCGTGTGGACGAAATAGGAAATAGCCACGTCAGATCCTGTGTACACAGGTTATCCACAGGCTGTGGGTAATTCCGTGCACCAGCAAATGTCGCCTCCGGACCGTTTCACCACTGTGGGCGATATGCGGGCCCCGGTGACGACCGTCTTTCGCACCGCCGCTCGCGGCAACCGTCCCCAGCGGGCCGAGCCGGCCGGACAGCTGCCGACAACGACCGCCCCGCCCCCACCCAACTCGAGACGAACGCGCTGGTTGACGATCTGGACAGCGGGCCGCCCAGCCTCCACTGGATTCGTTTTCCGCGCGCCTGCCACGATGCCCGGTCGCCGCACCGGACAGGGTCCGCGCCGGTCGTGACACGAGCCGCGCACCCCGGTGGCGAGCTGGACTTTTTCATCCCTGTGGGTAGTTCTCGAGTTGTCCACAGCCAGAAAAGTCCGGGATTCGGGCCACTCGAGGGCTGTGTATGGCCTGTGGGTAACCCGGGCTTCAGCTGTGGATCACCGTGTGGACAACTGACGGCCTCCTGTGGACCAAACAGAGCAGGCCGCGATCCGTCCACAGCAGGGCCCGGTGATCCACAGCCTCCATCCACCGTCCATCCACACCGGGTGACCCATGATGAGCTGCGGATTCGGCGGTTATCCACACAATCCACAGCCCCTACTACTACGACTGTTCTTCTCTCTAGGGAAAAGAAGAGAAGAAATAGGGGCTGGGGATGGCGCGACGACGCGGCCCGCCAGAAACCTGACCGGACCCGCCTCCCCCCGGATGACGGGAACCGCCGGGACGCTCTACGGTTGAGAGCCTCAGCGCCGGTGCCCCGGCCGCGCCCCACGGCCCGCCGCCGCGACGGGAGTCCCTCCCGGCCGCCGCGTGGGTCGCCTCGTAGCCGGGCACCACCAGTTCGCGTTCCACCTCGTCCCGGCCCGTCCTGGTGGCCAGGAGCCGAACTCGAAAGGACGCCCCATGAAGATCCGCGTCGAGCGGGACGGCCTAGCCGACGCCGTCGCCTGGGTCGCACGCAGTCTCCCGTCCCGGCCGCCCGTGCCGGTGCTGGGCGGCGTGTTGTTGGACGCCGGCTCCGACGAAGGGGGTGAGCCGGGCGAGGCGCTGACGGTCTCCGGGTTCGACTACGAGGTCTCGGCCCAGGTCGGGGTGCCGGCCACGATCGCGGCCGGTGGCCGCACGCTGGTCTCCGGCCGACTGCTGGCCGACATCACCAAGGCCCTGCCCAACCGTCCGGTGGAGATCGCGGTCGACGGCGCCCGGGTGACCATCACCTGCGGCAGCTCCCGGTTCAGCCTGCCCACCATGCCGGTCGAGGACTACCCGCAGCTGCCGGCGCTCCCGCCGCGTACCGGTGCGGTCCCGGGTGAGGTGTTCGGCGAGGCGGTCTCCCAGGTGGCCGTCGCAGCCGGCAAGGACGACACCCTGCCGATGCTCACCGGGGTCCGGCTGGAGATCGACGGCGGCACGCTGACCATGGTCGCCACCGACCGGTTCCGGCTCGCCATGCGTCAGTTCCCGTGGGAGCCGGAGGGCTCGGTGGAGCCGACCGCGGTGCTGGTGCCGGCCCGCACGCTGTCCGAGGCGGCCAAGACGCTGGGCACCGCCGGCGGTGAGGTCGAGCTGGCACTCGGCTCCGGCGACGGGCTGCTGGGCCTGGCCGGCGCCGGCAAGCGCACCACGACCCGGTTGCTGGACGCCGAGTTCCCCAAGTACCGCCAGCTGCTGCCCGCCGAGCACGCCACGGCCGCGATCGTCGAGGTCGCCCCGTTCGTCGAGGCGGTCAAGCGGGTGTCGCTGGTGGCCGAGCGCGGCACCCAGGTCCGGCTGGAGTTCACCGAGTCCGCGGTCCGGCTCTCCGCGGGTGGTGACGACGAGGGCAGTGCCGAGGAGGAACTGCCGGCCGAGCTGACCGGCGAGCCGCTGACCATCGCGTTCAACCCGGGCTACCTGCTGGACGGCCTGGCGGCGGTGCGCACCGACCGCGCCCACCTGTCCTTCACCACACCCTCCCGGCCGGCACTGCTCAAGCCCGTGACGGAGGATGGGAACGTGGCCGAGGGCTACCTGTACCTGCTGATGCCGGTGCGACTCCCGGGCTGATCCCCGGCGCCCTCGCCGCCGCACCGCGAGGTGACGGGCGGAGCGAGCGTCGCAAGGAGGCGACAAGGCGCGCAGCGAAGCCCGGAGCCGAGCAAGCCAACACGGAAAACACCGGAGACGGCACACCGGCGATTCCGACAGGGGCGCCCGTGGCCGGACCCGTGGCCGCGCCCAGGTACGGGTGTCGCGGCCAACGACAGTGACGGCAGGAGGACACCAACCGTGCAGCTCGGACTCGTCGGCCTGGGCAAGATGGGCTTCAGCATGCGGGAGCGGCTGCGCCGCGCCGGCCACGACGTGGTCGGTTACGACCGCAACCCCGAGGTGAGCGATGCCGGCTCACTGGAAGACATGGTCGCCCGCCTGGCCGCCCCGCGCACGGTGTGGATCATGGTTCCGCATGGGGCCCCGACCCGGCAGACCGTGGAACAGCTGGCCACCCTGCTGGCACCCGGTGACCTGGTGATCGAGGGCGGCAACTCGCGCTGGACCGAGGACCAGGCGAACGCGGCGTTGCTGGCCGAGAAGGGCATTGGCTACCTGGACTGCGGGGTCTCCGGCGGGGTGTGGGGCCTGGAGAACGGCTATGGCCTGATGGTCGGCGGGGACGCCGAGCTGGTCGAACGCGCGATGCCGATCTTCGACGCGCTGCGTCCGGAGGGGCCGCGCGAGGAGGGCTTCGCGCACGCCGGTGAGGTCGGCGCGGGCCACTTCGCGAAGATGGTCCACAACGGCATCGAGTACGGCCTCATGCAGGCTTACGCCGAGGGCTACGAGCTGCTGGCGGCCGCCGAGGCGGTCAAGGACGTGCCCGGGGTGCTCAAGGCGTGGACGCGGGGCACCGTCGTCCGGTCCTGGCTGCTGGACTTGCTGGTCAACGCGCTGGAGGAGGACGCGGAGCTGCGGGACGTCGCCGGCTACGTGGAGGACTCCGGCGAGGGCCGGTGGACGATCGAGGCCGCCATCGACCACTCGGTGCCGGCACCGGTGATGTCGGCGGCGTTGTTCGCCCGGTTCGGTTCGCGGCAGAAGGACTCACCGGCGATGAAGGCGGTCGCCGCGCTGCGCAACCAGTTCGGCGGCCACGCGGTGCACAGGACCGGACCGACGTCCGGCGCGGGCGAGCTCAAGTAAGGGCCCGTGTTCGTCAGACACCTGCAGGTCACCGACTTCCGGTCGTGGCCACACGCCGACCTGCCCCTGCAGCGCGGCCCGAGCGTGTTGGTCGGGCCGAACGGCCAGGGTAAGACGAACCTGGTCGAAGCGGTGGGATACGTCGCCACGTTGGGATCGCACCGCGTCGCCACGGACGCCCCGTTGGTTCGGCACGGCGCGTCCCGCGCGGTGGTGCGCACCGCCGTGGTGAACCAGGACCGGGAGTTGCTGGTCGAGCTGGAGATCACGCCCGGCAAGGCCAACCGGGCACGGCTGAACCGCGCTCCCGTGCCGCGGCCGCGCGATGTTCTCGGCATCCTGCGCACGGTGTTGTTCGCACCGGAGGACCTGGCGCTGGTACGCGGCGACCCGGGGGAGCGTCGGCGGTTCCTGGACGAGCTGCTGGTGTTGCGCGCACCGCGGTTCGCCGGGGTGCGCGCGGACTACGACCGGGTACTGAAGCAACGCAGTGCGTTGTTGAAGACCGCCGGCTCGGCGCGTCGCGCCGGATCCGGCGGGGATATCCGCACCCTTGACGTGTGGGACGGCCACCTCGCCCGGCACGGCGCGCAGCTCCTGGCTGCGCGGTTGGACCTGGTCGCGGACCTGGCGCCGCACGTTGCCGCCGCGTACGCGGGGGTGGCACCGGAGTCGCGCCCGGTGCGGGTGACCTACCGCAGCACGTTGGGTGGGTCGCTGCCCGAGGGTTACGGCGAGCCGGGTGGTCCGCGGGCGAGCGTCGAGGAACTGGAAGCGGCCCTGCTCGCGGAGTTGTACGAGGTGCGCCAGCAGGAGCTGGAGCGCGGGGTGTGCCTGGTCGGGCCGCACCGGGACGAGCTGGAACTGGTCCTCGGCGACATTCTGGCCAGGGGCTATGCCAGCCACGGCGAGTCGTGGTCGTTCGCGCTGGCGTTGCGGTTGGGTTCGTTCGAGCTGCTCAAGGGCGACGGTGGCGAGCCGGTGCTGGTGCTCGACGACGTGTTCGCCGAGCTGGACCACCGGCGTCGGCGGCGGTTGGCCGAGGTGGCGGCAACGGCCGAGCAGGTGCTGGTGACGGCGGCGGTGGCCGAGGACGTGCCGGACGAGCTGGACGGCGCGCGCTACGAGGTACGGGACGGCGAGGTGTCGCGTGTCCGATAACAAGCCCGATAACAACACTGCCCGCTCGGGGCGCGGCGCACGGCGCGGGGCCTCCCGTCGCACGGCCGGCGATGCGCCCGTTGATCACCCTGCGTTCTCCCCGAACCATCCACAGGCCGTGAGCCGCCGGTCTGAGAACTTCCCCACAACTGGGGATAACCCTGTGGATACTGTGGATAACTCGGTGACGCGGGGGCTCCGGAGCGATTCAGCTCGTCCCTCTGTGGATAACCATGTCACCCGGAGTGGCGATGCGCCGGCGGGCGCGGACATGATAACGGGCCGTGATCAACATGACACCGCTCCGTCATCGGCCGGTTCCGCGTTGAAAGGCCCTGACCTGGCCCGAGCAGCACTGGAAGCGGCGCGGGCCGCGGCCCGCGCCCGGGGCCGGGGACGACCGCGCCGGTCGGTGATCGGCCGTGGGGCTCCGCCACGCCGCCGTGGCTGGTCCGGTGCCCGACCCGACGACCGCGATCCACAGCCCCTCGGCCGGCTGGCCGCTCGGCTCGCCGCGGAGCGCGGGTGGTCGCAGCGGCTGGCGGGCGGCCAGGTGTTCGGCCGGTGGGCGCACCTGGTCGGCCCGGACGTGGCCGAGCACGCCAAGCCGGTGGTCCTGCGCGAGGGCGAGCTGACGGTCCAGGCCAGCTCGACGGCGTGGGCGACACAGCTTCGACTGCTGCAACGCCAGCTCCTGCAACGCATCGCGGCTTCCGTCGGCCCGGACGTGGTGAAGCGCATCAAGGTGCAGGGCCCGGCCGCACCCAACTGGCGCAAGGGACGACTGCACATTCCCGGCCGGGGACCGCGCGACACCTACGGCTGAGCGAGGCGGATCCCCACCGCGAGGGGAGAACCGGCCAGTGGGACGGTGCGGCTGATGGTGCGACTGCCCGCGGCGGCCCCGAGACCCCAGCTGCGGGTCGGGCCGGGGCCTGGAATCCGGGCCTACTGGCTCGCGAGCGTCGCCACACCGAGCCCGGTGAGCGCGACGCCGGTGCAGCGGTCCAACGCGGAGCCGACCCGCGGTCGCGAGAGCCAGCGCATCAACCGGCCGGCGGCGACCGCGACGAGCGTCAGCCAGACCAACGCCACGACGGCGTCGACCGCCCCGAACAACAGGGTCATGGCCGCGACCGGTTGATCGTGCGGCAAAAACTGCGGGACGACGGCGAGAAAGAACAAACCGATCTTGGGATTGAGCATGGCGGACAGGAAACCGGCCCGCCACGCCCGCCACCGGTCCATCGCACCCGGCTCCGGTTCGGGCTGTGCAGGCGCCTGCTCCACCGCGCGCCGGACCAGCGCCTGCACACCCAGAGAGACGAGGTAGAGGGCGCCGGCGACGCGGATCACGGTGTACCCGACGCTCCACGTCTGCAGTACCGCGGCAAGACCGACCGCCGCGGCGACGGCCCACCACATCGACCCCACGGCCGCACCGACGGCGGTGAGCACCCCGGCCCGCCAGCCCGCCTTGACGGTGGACCGCAGCACGAGGAGGATGTCGGGCCCCGGGGCCACGGCGAGCAGCAGGGACAGCGCGGCGAACGCCAGCAGGATTTCCGTCATCGTGATCGTTCTACCCCGGTTGCTTCCGCGCCGGAAGGGCGGGGACCGTCATGATTCCACGGGGCACCGCCCGAAATGGCGGCAGAAAGTCATCCGAACCGGCGCCCGGGGTGCTAGCGTCGGGGCACCGTGTTGATCTCCGCTGATGACAAGCGTCGACTGCTCGAGCTGACCATGGTCGCCGACCAGCTCGTCGACTTCATCGCGCGTGGCGACTTCGGTCTCTCCCCGGAGGCCCGTGAACTCCTGGTCGACGTCTACGCCGACATGGCGCTGACCGCGGCCAAGGCCCGGGCCGTCATCGCCGAGGCCGAGACGGTGGAGGAGCGGATCGCGCACCTGGACTGGGAGCCGGAGCAGTGGACCCGGCCTGGCTCGCGGCGAGGGCCGGACGAGCCCGGGACCGACGAATCCGCCACCGTCTGAACCGCAGCGACCACAGCGCGGCCAGGTCCCGCAGCACCGGAACGGCCAGCACCAGCATCGCCAGCACCGCCCCGTAGCCGATCCCGTCGAGCACCCAGCGGGCATCCTCGGCCCACCTCATCGCCGTGCCCTCCGCGGTGTCGCCGGCGCGGGGTGACCTCGCCCGGCCCGGCCGGCGCGCCATGCCACGACGTGCCTCACGGAACTCCTCGCGCTTGAATCAGCACGCACCGTAATTCTTCCCGGGTTGGCCCGCCTAGTTACACGATGCAGTGAAGGCGGATCGCGATACCCGCCGCCGGAAAGGGCACCGGGTGAACTGGGACACAGTCCATGGGTGTCCTGCTCCCGGCGTTCGGGCCCCCCGATCACGCGTGCTGCCGTCGGGTGGTGTGGGCCGGTATACCTGGAGGGGTTGCATCTGGCGCTGACCTCGTCACTCGCGGGTTGTAGCCGGTATTGGGCGATCGAGAGGCACGCAGCCGCCCCGACCCCCTCTCTCGGCTCTCCGAACCCAACCGCGTTCGCGACGGGCGCTCTGTGACGTTCTCAGGGGTGTCCTTGACCCCCTTCCGGCCGTCTCGCCCGGTAGACTTCACGGGTGGTCGGACGGCCCCGACGGCCCCTGGTTCGCTCGTCGCCGCACGGCGACGCCGGCGCGTCGGCGCCCCGCCCGCTGAACATGCCCCTGTACGAGGAGACACCGAGGCCCGTGGCAGCCAAGAAGAACGACTACAGCGCGTCTTCCATCACCGTCCTCGAGGGACTCGAGGCGGTCCGCAAGCGGCCCGGTATGTACATCGGCTCGACTGGCGAGCGGGGTCTGCACCACCTGGTGTGGGAGGTCGTGGACAACGCCGTCGACGAGGCGATGGCCGGGCACGCGAACACGGTGGAGGTCACCCTGCTCGCCGACGGTGGTGTGCAGGTGTACGACGACGGCCGGGGAATCCCGGTCGACCTGCACCCGGTGGAGAACCGGCCGGCGGTCGAGGTCGTGCTCACCACCCTGCACGCCGGCGGCAAGTTCGACGGCAAGTCCTACGCGGTCTCCGGCGGCCTGCACGGCGTCGGTGTCTCCGTGGTGAACGCCCTCGCCACCGTGCTGGAGGTGGAGATCCACCGGGACGGCTACGTGTGGCGGCAGCGCTACGAGCACTCCAAGCCGGCGCAACCGCTGCAGAAGGGTGAGGTCACCTACCGGACCGGCACCATCGTCACGTTCTGGCCGGACCCGGACATCTTCGAGACCACCACCTTCAACGCCGAGACGGTCGCCCGCCGGCTGCAGGAGATGGCGTTCCTCAACAAGGGCCTGAGCATCGTCATGCGCGACGAGCGGGTCAGCGAGGACGAGGACGCCGAGACCGGGCTG
Source organism: Longimycelium tulufanense (assembly GCF_014645795.1). Taxonomy (GTDB): domain Bacteria; phylum Actinomycetota; class Actinomycetes; order Mycobacteriales; family Pseudonocardiaceae; genus Longimycelium; species Longimycelium tulufanense. The sequence goes on from NZ_BMMK01000040.1 coordinate 19,765, forward strand.
GTCCGCGAGCGCGTCTACCACTACCCGGGCGGGTTGGAGGACTTCGTCCAGCACATCAACGCCACCCGCGACGCCATCCACAAGAAGGTCATCTCCTTCGACGCCAAGGGCGACGGCCTCGAGGTCGAGGTGGCGATGCAGTGGAACAGCGGCTACAGCGAGTCGGTCTACACCTTCGCCAACACCATCAACACCCACGAGGGCGGCACCCACGAGGAGGGCTTCCGCGCTGCGCTGACCCGGGTGGTCAACGAGTACGCGCGCGACAAGAAGCTGCTCAAGGACAAGGACGCCAACCTCACCGGCGACGACGTCCGCGAGGGCCTGGCCGCGATCGTCTCCATCAAGATCGCCGAGCCGCAGTTCGAGGGCCAGACCAAGACCAAGCTCGGCAACACCGAGGCCAAGTCGTTCGTGCAGAAGACCTGCAACGAGTGGCTGGCCGACTGGTTCGAGCGCAATCCCACCGAGGCCAAGGCCATCGTCACCAAGGCGGTGTCCTCGGCGCAGGCGCGCATCGCGGCACGCAAGGCCAAGGAGCTGGTGCGGCGCAAGAGCGCGCTGGAGATCGGCGGTCTGCCCGGCAAGCTCAAGGACTGCCGCTCCACCAAGCCGGACGAGTGCGAGCTCTACATCGTCGAGGGTGACTCGGCGGGCGGCTCCGCCAAGGAGGGCCGCGACTCCTACTTCCAGGCGATCCTCCCGATCCGCGGCAAGATCATCAACGTGGAGAAGGCCCGGCTGGACCGGGTGCTGAAGAACAACGAGGTGCAGAGCCTCATCACCGCGCTGGGCACCGGCATCCACGACGAGTTCGACCTCAGCAAGCTGCGGTACCACAAGATCGTGCTGATGGCCGACGCCGACGTCGACGGCCAGCACATCCGCACCCTGCTGCTGACCCTGCTGTTCCGCTTCATGCGGCCGCTCATCGAGCACGGGCACGTCTACCTGGCCCAGCCGCCGCTGTACAAGCTCAAGTGGATCCGCTCCGAGCCGGAGTTCGCCTACACCGACCGGGAACGGGACGGCCTGATCCAGCAGGGCACCGAGGCCGGCAGGAGGCTGCCCAAGGACGACGGCATCCAGCGGTACAAGGGTCTGGGCGAGATGAACGCCGACGAGCTGTGGGAGACCACCATGGACCCGGCCAACCGCATCCTGCTCCAGGTCAGCCTGGACGACGCGGCCACGGCCGACGAGCTGTTCAGCGTGCTGATGGGCGAGGACGTCGAGGCGCGCCGCTCGTTCATCACCCGTAATGCCAAGGGCGTGCGGTTCCTGGACGTGTGACATCCGTCCATGTTGGAGCGGCGAGGAGATCGCGGCCGTGAGTCCGTCGGAGAGGAGCCCGGTCAGCAACGGGACCGGGCGGTCGGACCCCAGGCACTGCAGTCCCCGTCGCGGTGGTTCAGGAAGCGGGCGCTGACGCCCCCTCCGCTCGAAAGGAATTCCCAGTCGTGACCGAAACCCTGCCACCGGGCAGCAGCGATGGCGTCCGCCCGGTCGACATCCAGCAGGAGATGCAGAACTCCTACATCAATTACGCGATGAGCGTGATCGTGTCGCGGGCGCTGCCGGACGTGCGCGACGGCCTCAAGCCCGTGCACCGCCGGGTTCTGTACTCGATGTACGACACCGGCCTGCGCCCGGACCGCAGCTACGTGAAGTGCTCGCGCGTCGTCGGCGACGTGATGGCCAACTACCACCCGCACGGTGACTCGTCGATCTACGACACCCTCGTACGGCTCGCCCAGACCTGGTCGATGCGCTACACGCTGGTCGACGGCCAGGGCAACTTCGGCTCCCCCGGCAACGACCCGGCAGCCGCCATGCGCTACACCGAGTGCCGGCTCACGCCGTTGGCCATGCACATGCTGGCCGACATCGAAGAGGACACCGTCGACTTCTCGACGAACTACGACGGGAAGACCCAGGAGCCGGACGTCCTGCCGTCCCGAATCCCGAACCTGCTGGTCAACGGCGGTGGCGGCATCGCGGTCGGGATGGCGACCAACATCCCGCCGCACAATCTGCGCGAGGTCGCCGACGGCGTGGTCTGGGCGCTGGAGAACCCGGACGTGGACGAGGAGACCACCCTCGCCGAGCTGATGCGGCGGATCAAGGGTCCGGACTTCCCGACCAAGGGCCTCATCCTGGGCACCTCGGGCATTCAGGAGGCGTACCGCACCGGCCGCGGCTCGATCCGGATGCGCTCGGTGATCGACATCGAGGAGGACGCCAAGGGGCGCACCATCCTCGTCGTCACCGAGTTGCCCTACCAGGTCAACCCGGACAACCTCATCGAGAACATCGCCGCCCTGGTCCGGGACGGCAAGCTCACCGGCATCTCCGACGTCGCCGACGAGACCAACAAGCGTTCCGGCATGCGCATCGTGATCACGCTGAAGCGGGACGCGGTAGCCAAGGTCGTGCTGAACAACCTCTACAAGCACACCCAGCTGCAGCACTCCTTCGGCGTGAACATGCTGGCCCTGGTCGACGGCGTGCCACGCACGCTGCGGCTCGACCAGGTCGTGCGGCACTACGTCAAGCACCAGATCGAGGTCATCGTCCGGCGCACCCGATACCGGCTGCGCAAGGCCGAGGAACGGGCCCACATCCTGCGCGGCCTGGTCAAGGCGCTCGACCAGCTCGACGCCGTGATCGCGTTGATCCGTCGCTCGCCCACGGTCGACGAGGCCCGCACCGGCCTGATCGAGCTGCTGGACGTCGACGAGACACAGGCCAACGCCATCCTCGAGATGCAGCTGCGCCGGCTGGCCGCCCTGGAGCGGCAGAAGATCGTCGACGAGCTGGCCGAGATCGAGAAGACCATCGCCGACCTGCAGGACATCCTGGCCAAGCCGGAGCGGCAGCGCGTCATCATCCGCGACGAGCTGATGGCGATCGTGGACAAGTACGGCGACGACCGGCGCACCCGGATCGTGCCGTTCGAGGGCGAGGTGTCCATGGAGGACCTCATCGCCGTCGAGGACGTCGTCGTCACCATCACCCGCACGGGCTATGCCAAGCGCACCAAGACCGACCTGTACCGGGCGCAGAAGCGTGGCGGCAAGGGCGTCCAAGGTGCACAGCTCAAGCAGGACGACATCGTGGCGCACTTCTTCGTGTGCTCCACGCACGACTGGATCCTGTTCTTCACCAACAAGGGTCGGGTCTACCGCGCCAAGGCATACGAACTACCCGAGGCCAGCCGCAACGCCCGCGGGCAGCACGTGGCCAACCTGCTCGCGTTCCAGCCGGACGAACAGATCGCGCAGGTCATCCACATCAAGGACTACGACGCCGCGCCGTACCTGGTGCTCGCCACGCAGGGCGGCTACGTGAAGAAGTCCAAGCTGTTCGACTTCGACTCCAACCGGTCGGGTGGCATCGTCGGCATCAACCTGCGGGACGACGACGAGCTCGTCGGCGCGGTGCTCTGCTCCGCCGACGACGACCTGCTGCTGGTCTCGGCCGAGGGCCAGTCGATCAGGTTCCATGCGACGGACGAGGCGTTGCGCCCGATGGGCCGCGCCACCTCCGGCGTGTTGGGCATGCGGTTCAACACCGGGGACGAGCTGCTGGCCATGGGCGTGGTCCGCGAGGGCCGGTTCGTGCTGGTCGCCACGGACGGGGGCTATGCGAAGCGCACCCCGATCGAGGATTACCCGGTCCAGGGACGGGGCGGTAAGGGCGTGCTGACCATTCAACATGACCGTCGTCGTGGCAGGCTGGTGGGAGCGCTCATCGTCGACGAGGACGACGAGCTGTACGCCATTACCTCGGCGGGCGGGGTCATCCGTACCAACGCCGGTGAGGTTCGGAAGGCGGGCCGCCAGACCAAGGGGGTGCGCCTGATGAACCTTGGTGACGGCGCCACCCTGCTCGCCGTCGCCCGCAACGCCGACGAGGCGTCGGACCCCGACGCCGAGGGCAACAAATAGCCGTCAGACACGTCCACTGACAGACGACCGTCGGCAAAGGACCGCGCATGACTTCTCCGCAGGACCCGAAGCGTCCCTCCGGTGACGCCGAGAAGACCTCGGTGATCACGCACCCGGCACAGCCCGACGAGCAGGCGGGCCCGGAAGGGGACGGGGAGGTGGGGGCTCGGCCCGCGGTGGCCGACCAACCGACCGTCAAGCAGCCGGTGCCGCGCCCGGAGCAGGCCGCACCGGCCGAGGCGCCGACGGAGCAGGTGACGCAACCGGAGCCGCCGGAGCAACAGCCGGTGGGGTCGGCGGGCGTACCGGCCGACGATGCGGTGGAGTCGGCCGGGACACCCCCGTGGCAACGGGTCACCGTGACCAGCCAGCCGACCGAGCAGCAGCCGATGGGCCTGGGGCAGCCGCCGGCCGGCCCCACCCCGGGCCTGGGCTCGCCACTCGCCGAGCCGGCCGGGGCCGCCGCCGGGCAGGCGGGTGGTTCCACCGGCCGCACGACGGTGCAGCTCGGCGGGATCAACGCCACCCTGGGCCGGCCGAGCCAGGGCACCGGGCAGGCCAGTGGGTCGGGCTCGCGCCGGCCCGGCCGCGGGCCGCGGCGGGCGAGCCTGCAGGTGAAGCGGGTCGACCCGTGGTCGGTGCTGAAGCTGGCGCTGGTGCTGTCCGTGGCGTTGTTCTTCGTCTGGATGGTCGCCGTCGGGGTGCTGTACGGCGTGCTCAACGGCATGGGCGTCTGGGAGAGCGTGAACGGTGCCTACGGCGACCTCGTGCAGACCTCCGACGGCCAGGGTGCCGAGCCGCTGATCAGCGCCGGCCGCGTGTTCGGGGTGACCGCGATCATCGGTGCGGTCAACATCGTCCTGTTCACCGCGCTGGCCACCGTGGCGGCGTTCGTCTACAACGTCTCCGCCGACCTGGTCGGCGGGGTGGAGGTCACCCTGTCCGAGCGGGAGTGAGAAGCTCACCTGGCGGGTGTGTCCCGGGTGCCGCTCGCGGCACCCGGGACACACCCGTTCGACGGGTGGTGGCCCCGCTTGGACCGGCCGTGGGAGGCACGCACCCCGATTTGGGGACGCCGGGGGCCGTCGGGTAACCTCACTGACGGATCACGGGCCTATAGCTCAGACGGTTAGAGCGCTTCGCTGATAACGAAGAGGTCGCTGGTTCAAGTCCAGCTAGGCCCACGATCGCGATTCGATGAGGTGTGCTCGTTGCGAACGAGCCTTCATCGCGATCGTCATCACACTGGGGGCGAAGCCCCCAGACCCTACCCGGGGGCAAGCCCCCGGACCCCCATCAGCTCCGCCTAGTGTGGAGCAGTGGGGGTTATCCCGGCTCTCGCGCCGCTGAGGAGGCGACCGGACGTGAAGAAGCTGCTCGCTCTTGCCGCCGTGGCTGCCGCGGTCCTGCTGCTGGTTCGGCGTAGCCGTTCCGCCAAGGCCGAGGCCGACCTCTGGCGTGAGGCGACCGCGCCGACCGAGGGCTGAGCCGACCACGAGCGGACCTCTCCCGCTCACCGGGGGACGTAGCTCAATTGGCAGAGCACCGCCTTTGCAAGGCGGGGGTTAGGGGTTCGATTCCCCTCGTCTCCACTCGCTCAAGGGAGGTGTGTCCGCGGAGAGCGCGGACCACGTCGCTCGTCGATGACGTTGGGTGCCGAGCCCCGTACCCCCACGGTGCGTGCTTCTCCCGACCTAGCGTGGTCACTGTTGTCGAGACGCGGCTGGGTGTGGCAAGCCCCCGGACCCCCACCGTGGTAACCCTGACTGGTTGCGGTCACCACGGCAAGGCCGGGTGGGGCAGCGGACGCCGGATCGGCTTCCGACGCCTTGCGTGATCGAGGCACTTCCAGCGGGTCTGGGAGTGCCTTTGTCGTTGTGGGCGCGCCGCCATCAGTCCTGAGCCCGCTGGGGACGAGTAGCTGGAGACCGGGTCGCCAGGACGGCCTGCGAGGACGGAATCCGCTGGGCCGCCTCGACTTCTTCACGTGGGCGGCCGTGGATCGCTGGCTGTCAACTCGGGATTTCCTTCCTGTGGATAAGTCGTCGGGCCTGTGGACCGCCGATTTGTCCACCGGGCCTAGCCCGATAGGCTGAGCGCGGGGCTCGCCCCCCAAGGGAGGGCGGGGGTGCCTACCTGGGGGAACAGGGGGAAGTCGGAGACATTGGGTCGTCCCCGGGGCGACCTGACCAGGTTGAGCGATCCACGAAGGGGATCAGGCGAGCCATGACCCGTCCCTCGACCCGTGCCCTGCTTCCGGCCGCGGTACTCGCCGCCGGTGCTCTCCTCGCGGCGTGCGGAGGTGAGCAGCCGGTGGCCTCTCCCGGTGAGCGGCCCACGCCGCCGGACACCGCGGCGGCGACCGCGGTGGAGCTGCCCGCCGAGCCGAAGCCGGAGCGCGACGGGCCGTGCCCGTACCTGGAGACCAAGTTCGTGGCTGAGGCGAACGGGCAGAAGGTCGGCACCGTGAAGGTATCTGCGGACAAGCCGCACCCGACCTGCTTCTTCACCGGGCTCGACGGCAAGGAGCAGCTGCGCTCCCGCGTCTATGTGGGCGACCCGGGCGTTGCCAGGGAGCTGGTCGACCAGGCGGCGCCGGTCTCGGAGTCGTCGAAGGCCGAACTGACCGGTGGCTGGAAGGGCGGCCGCATGCCGACCTCGAACGGCTCGGTCTTCGCCGTGGCCAAGGACGGCAAGGCCGTCGTGATCACGTCGAACCAGGAGACGACCTTCAAGGCACAGCGGATCGCGCAGAAGGTGATCGCGAAGCTCGGTCTGTGAGCCACCCGGTCATTGGCTGGTCACACCGCGGCTGAGTTGCACAGACTCGGTGCTCTGGTAGGCGCCGGGTGGCCAAGCTCGGATGGCCAAGCTCGGATGGCGAGGCCCCGGTGTACCTGCCTTCGGTACACCGGGGCCTCGGGCGCGCGTCGCCGGCACCCAACGAGTCAGCCCTTCACGGACCGACCGGTCCGGATTGCCCGGCGACAGGAGCCGTCCCAGGCGCGCGCACCCGCGGCGGCCTGCCGGCTGGAGCCGCGGTGGCACATCCTGAGCGGGTCACGGTACGGAGGTCGGCTCCTCGGAATCGCGGAGCTGGCCGTCCCTGCTGTAGGGCACCTCCACCTCCGGCTGTTCGTCGAGCTCGGTCTCCTGTGGGCGCTGGGCCAGCACCGCGGCGACTGCGGCGCCCGCGGCCACCAGCAGCGCGAGCACCCAGGGCCAACGGCGGCGGGCACGCGGCCGCAGGGCCCGGCGCACGTCCCGACGCATCCGCCGGCTCTGCCGGGCCAGCTGGCGGCGTACCTTCCGGCCCCTGACGTCTGCTGCCTCGGCGGCACGGCTCAGGTCCTGCTGCAGCTCGGCGAGCCGCTTCCTCTGGTCCTTCATCTGCCGCATGATCCGCTTGCGCTGCCGCTCGTACGCCCTGCGGGCGTCCGCGCTCGTGACCTTGAGCTGCTTGCCGGCCACGACCTGCCGTGCCACGTCCCCGGACCGGTTGCCCTCGGCCAGGCGCTCCCGTGTCCGCGTGGCGGCCTGGGCCGCCATCCGGCGGGACACGTCGTAGCTGCGGCGTCCCACCTGCGCCGCCGACAGCCTGGCCTGGTGGACCCCGGTCCCGACGGCGTGTCCGATCCGTTCCCCGGCTCGGGTCAACACCCTCACCTCATCCATCGTCCTGCCTCCTCGGCTGTGTTCCCCGGGTAGCCGGTCGCGTCGGCCACCAACCCCGGGGCGCGCCCGCTCGGCGCCCCTCGGTGCGTGACGATCGGGGTCCATCGTGCCCCCGTCCCCGTGATCCCGCCGTGGATGGCACGATGGCGGTCGTGGCAGAGAGCAACGAGTCGCTGGTGGGGATGAAGGTCACCGCCACCCTGCACACCACGCAGGGGGAGATCCGGCTGAACCTGTTCCCCGACCAGGCGCCCAGGACGGTGGCCAACTTCGTTGGCCTCGCCGAGGGCAACAAGGAGTACCACCAGCCGAACGCCAAGGGTGGGGCGTCCGGCCCGTTCTACGACGGGTCGATCTTCCACCGGGTCATCGACGGCTTCATGGTTCAGGGCGGCGACCCGACCGGCACCGGTCGCGGCGGCCCCGGGTACCAGTTCGGCGACGAGTTCCACCCGAGCCTGCAGTTCGACAAGCCCTACCTGTTGGCGATGGCGAACGCCGGGCCCAACACCAACGGCTCGCAGTTCTTCATCACCGTGACGGCCACGAACTGGCTGAACTTCAAGCACACCATCTTCGGCGAGGTCGCCGACCAGGAGTCCCGGGACGTCGTGGACGCGATCGCCCGCGCCACCACCGGCCCCGGCGACCGCCCGGTGAACGACATCGTGATCGAGAAGGTCACGATCGAGCGCGTCCAGGGCTGACGCGACCAGCGTGACGGTCCCACCCGGCCCCGCCCAGGAGCCGGCGGGCAACCACCCGCCGGCGGCACAGCCGTGCCCCCGGCACCCGGACCGGACGACCGCGCTCCGCTGCACCCGCTGCGACCGGCCGGCGTGCCCCGAATGCCTGCGCGAGGCGGCCGTCGGCTACCAGTGCGTCGACTGCGTGTCCGACGGCCGCCGCACCGTGCGCCGGCCACGCACCGTGGCCGGCGCCGAGTTGCGCACCAAGCCGATCGTGGTACCGGTACTCATTGCGGTGAACCTGGCGATCTTCGTCATCACCGCGATCCAGGGCGGTGGCTTCGCGGTCAACTACCAGGCCGAGCTGTTCCGGCAGTGGGCCATGTACCCGGTGGGCGTTGCTGCCGGGGACTGGTGGCGGATGATCACCAGCGGGTTCCTGCACATCGGACCGTTCCACGTCGCGTTGAACATGTTCGCGCTGTGGATCCTCGGCCGGGACATGGAGATCATCCTCGGCCGGCTCCGGTTCAGCCTCGTCTACGTGCTCTCCCTCCTCAGCGGCTCCACCGCGGTGCTGCTGTTCGGGGAACCGCTGGGGCCGGTGGCCGGTGCCTCCGGCGCGGTCTTCGGGCTGTTGGGCGGCATCGCCGTGGCGGCGTTCCGGCTCCGGCTGGACCTACGGCCGATCCTGATGGTGCTCGGCATCAACCTGGTGATCAGCTTCCTGCCCGGGATCTCGATGCTCGGCCACCTCGGCGGCCTGGTCGCCGGCGCCGCCGTGACCGCCGGCATGGTCTACGCGCCGGCTCGGAACCGGGCTCCCTTCCAGGTGGCGACCGTCGCGGGGGTGGCTGTTGTCCTGGCGGTGCTGATATCCGTAGGGATCCTCGCCTACTACTGATCGGGGCGTGCGCGGGGCAGCCCGTGATCCGCCAGCGGCGACACGCGGTCGGCTGTCGTTGGTCGGTGTCGGCTCCGGCGGTGGCCGGCGGTCCAGGACCAGCGCCGTATAGCGGCAGACGCGGCCGAACACCCCGATGTGGGCCGGTAGGGATGTGGCGAGGGCCGTCCAGTCGACCTGGCTCAACTCGCGTAGGCCTGGCCAGCGCAGGCACAGGGCCCGGCGGCCTGTCCTGGTGGCGAGCTGGCACGCGAACAGGCGTGCCACCCTCGTGTGGAGGCGGAGCACCGGCCGGGTCCAGTCCTGGACCGAGTGGACGGTGAAGCCTGTCTCGGCGGCATGGGCGAGATAGCGGTCCAGGGGTTCGAACTCCTGGAAACACCAGGTGGACCGGACAGCACCCTCGGGGTCGACGGCGTCGATGGTGCTGGGGTCGTCGGTGGGCCAGGTAACGTCGACCAGGACGAGGCGGCCGCCGGGTCGCAGGAGACGGTAACTCTCCGCCAGGAACGCGCGTCGCCCCCGCGGGCCGAAGTGGAATGCCGCTTCCAGACAGTGGACGCGGTCGAACGAACCGTCGGCGAGGTCGACGCCGGCCGCCCGGGCCGGTAGTGCGGTGACGTCGGCGACCGCGAAACGGGTGTTCGGCCGGTCGCCAAACCTGCGGTGCGCCTCGGTGATCTGCTCGGGTTGGATATCCAGCCCCAGGCTTGGACATCCCTTCACGCCCAGCATCGCCGTGGCCAGCCCACGTCCGCAGCAGGCGTCGAGGACGCGGTGTCCCGGGCGGGCGTCCAGCAGCGCCAGCTACCGGCCTACCAGCCGGCGCTGGAACCAGCCCAACCCTCCGACGAGCGCGGGCAGCGTCGGCCAGGTGAAGTAGCCGTTGTTGAGCAGGTCGCCCCAGCTGAGGTGGCAGAGAAAGCGGAATAACGGGTTGCTGTCGTTGTAGGAATTGGCGATGGGCTGGCTTTCGGTCACGTACCCGCTCCTTCGTCAAGACGATGCGTCAGACCTGGTGGTCGCGGCCCTTCTGGGCGCGCCGGTCGGTCGGCGGAGCAGACCGAACCTCGCCGATTGGTCAGCTCCCGCTTTCCTGACGGATCTCGGTGAGCTCGTCCGCGACGTCGTCCGGTTCGGTGCCGAGGTCGAGCCGGGTGAGCACGAGCAGATGCTCGCCGCCGTCCTCCTCGGTCACGTCGATCTCCAGCACCGGTAGCTCCCGGCCGAGCCGGCGGCCCCGCACCACACGGACCCGGTCAACCCGGGACCACGGGTAGCGCCGCGGGCCGAACAGGGACCGGATGGCGATCCCGTCCGGGTCCGCGGTGAGGCGCGGCCGGCCGAGGGTGCCCTGGATGGCCAGCAGCGCCAGCGCGACCACCGCCACCCCGGCGAGCAGCCGGCCGGCCGGGTCGCCGGTGAACACCAGCCACAGCGCCGCACCGGCGAGGAGCACCCAGACCACCGCGACCAGGCCGGCGGCCGGGGACCAGGTTCGGGTCGTCACGTGCTCCAGCATCCCGCCTCGGCCGCCCGGAACGCGAGTAACATCGCCGGCACAGGCGGCTACTGAGGAGTAACCATGCGTCAGGCGGTCATCTGCGCCGCGGTCCGCACACCGGTCGGGCGACGCAGGGGTGGGCTCTCCGAGGTGCACGCCGTGGACCTCGGCGCCGCCGCCCTGCGGGGCCTGGTCGAGCGGACCGGTGTCGACCCCGCCCTCGTCGACGACGTGCACTGGGGCTGCGTCACCCAGGTGGGAGAACAGGCGTTCTGTGTGGGGCGCCAGGTCGTGCTCGCCGCCGGCTGGCCGGAGAGCGTGCCCGCGGTGACCGTGGACCGCCAGTGCGGTTCCTCGCAGCAGGCCCTGCACCAGGCCGCCGCCGCGGTGGTGTCCGGCCAGGCCGACGTCGTCGTGGCCGGCGGGGCGGAGGCCATGACCCGGGTGCCGATGGGTGCGAACTTCGTCAACGGCCCGGGTGAGCCGTTCGGGCCCGCGGCGACGGCGCGTTACGCCGAGTCACTCGTTGCCACCGGCGGTACGTTCAACCAGGGCCTGGGCGCCGAGCTGATCGCCGCCAAGTGGGGCCTGTCCCGATCCCGGCTGGACGAGTTCTCGCTGGCCTCGCACGCCAGGGCCGCCCGGGCCCAGGACTCCGGCCGCTTCGCCGACGAGATCGTGCCGGTCGCGCTGCCCGGTGGCGGCACGTTCACCACGGACGAGGGCGTGCGCCGCGACTCCACGCCGGAGGCGATGGCCGGCCTCAGGCCCGCCTTCCGTCCGGACGGCGTCATCACCGCCGGCAACTCCTCACAGATCTCCGACGGTGCGGCCGCCCTACTGGTCACCACCCCGGAGCGGGCCGGCCAGCTCGGGCTCACGCCGATCGTGCGGGTGGCCGCCACCGCGGTCGCCGGCGACGACCCGGTCGTCATGCTCACCGCACCCATCCCGGCGACCGCCCGCCTGCTCCGCCGCGCCGGCGTGGACATCGCCGAAATCGGCGCCTTCGAGGTCAATGAGGCGTTCGCGTCGGTGCCGCTGGCCTGGCTGGCCGAGACCGGCGCGGACCCGGACCGGCTCAACCCGCTCGGCGGTGCCATCGCGCTCGGCCACCCGCTCGGTGCCTCGGGCGCCCGGCTGACCACGACACTGGTGCACCACATGCGGCGCGAGGGGATCCGCTACGGCCTGCAGACCATGTGCGAGGGCGGCGGCATGGCCAACGCGACCCTGTTCGAGTTGGTGTGACGGGTGACACGTCCGGGTGTGGCTTGGTCCAGATCATTGATCTCTCAACGGTGCCTTCGGTACACCTGGATCACCGTCCAGAGATCCGCGGGGCGGACAGGGACCCGGAGCGCACAGGCCGTCACCGAGTTGTCCACAGGCTCTGTGGACAGAACGGTGGATAACTGCGGCTTGGCTGTGGAAGAACCGAGCCAACATCGCAAGTTGTCCACAGGAGTTATCCCCAGTGGGGATGACTTACAACCATGTGGTTCAGCTACGGTCCGCCGCGCGAACCACCGCAAGCGGAAGGCCCGGACGCGAGAACATCCGGGCCTTCGTCACCTTCCGCGATCTTCTCCAGGCTTGCGACCGGTGTGCCTCTCCCGTCTGGCTTACCTCGGACGCGGGCCGCAACGGGGCCGTACGCCGCACGCCGGGGCGCCGGCGCGGCTGTCACAGGGGGCCTGTTGGCGGGAACCTGGTTGCCGGGACATCGCTCGGCGGGAGCTGGGCCCTCCGCCCCCGCGACCACCCGGCGACCGGTGCTGGTGACCGGCATCGTGCTCGTCACCGGGACGGTGCCGGCGGGCTCACCGCCAGCGCATCGTCATCAGCAGGCCGACGATCATCAGCGCGAACCCGATCGCGAAGTTCCACGCACCCAGATCCGCCATGACCTTGATCTGCTCGCTGGCCAGGTAGTAGACCACCAGCCACGCCAGCCCGAGCAGCATCAACCCCAGCATCACCGTGATGTAGACGGGGTGCGACGGGCCCGCGGCCTTCGCCCGCACGGGGGTACGCCGGTCGGGCGGCGGGGTGTATACGGCCTTCTTCCGGACCTTCGACTTGGGCATCTGTCCTCGCCTCGAGTTGACCGGACAGCCCGGCCGCGCCGCGACCGGTGCTGTCGGACACCGCGTTCGTCACGGGTCGGACACACCGCCCGACCCACTATTGGTCGTTTGGTGCGACACTCCCGCCCACTCGACACGTTAACGTAGCCGAGTAGGTGAGCGAATCCGCCGTGTCCTGCCGGACGCGACCGGTGATGTCACTGAACCGAGGGAAGGAGCCCGCGTGCGCCGGCTGAGCCAGCAACCGGGTGCCTCCCTGGGCTGGTGGGTCGCTGCCCCCGCCCTCTGTCTCTTGGCCGGGGTGTTGTTCGCCGTCACGCACAACACGGCCGACGGCTACGACCTCCGCGGTGGCCGTACCACCGAACTGTCCGGGCTGGTCCGCGACGCCGACGCCAGGGTGGGCGCGGCCGAGCACCACCTCGCCGACCTGCGCGCCCAGCTGCGGGAGGCCGAGAGCGCGGCGGGCGGTTCGGACCAGCGGGTGCGGGACCTGCAGCAGCGCGCCGACAAGCTGGGGCCGGCCGCCGGCCTGACCGGGCTGGCCGGCGGCGGGCTCACCGTCACGCTCACCGACGCGCCCCGCGGCCCGGACGGCCGTTACCCGGCCGGCGCGAACCCCAACGACCTGGTCGTGCACCAGCAGGACCTGCAGAGCGTGCTGAACGCGTTGTGGACCGGTGGTGCCGAAGCGGTCTCCGTGGCCGACCAGCGCCTGGTGAGCACTTCCGCACCGCGGTGCGTTGGCAACACGCTGCTCTTGCACGGCCGCACCTACTCTCCGCCGTACGTGATCCGTGCGATCGGCGACCCCGACCGGATGGCCGCCGCCCTCGACGCCGAGCCCGGCGTCCGGGTCTTCCGGCAGTACGTCCAGACCTTCGGGCTCGGCTACCGGGTGGAGCGCTCGGACGACATCCGGGTGCCCGGCTATCCGGGTACGCCGCGGCTCGACAATGCCCAGGAGGTGCCCCGGTGACCGAGGACCGCAGGGCGCGACGACCCCGCCCCCGTCCGACCGCCCGCTCGGCCCCGTCCGTCGACCAGCTGAGCCGGGAGACGTTCCCCGGGGCGTCGGGCCCGCCGGAGGAGCTGCCGGGTTCGGGAGGGCAGTCGCGAGACCTGCTTGCAGGGTCGAGCCATCGGCACGGTGCCTCCTTCGCCGGGTCGAACGGTGACCCGTTCGACGGTCCCGGCCGGCATGCTGGCGACCTGTTCCCGGCTCCCGGTCCCCGGCCCGACGCCTTCCTCGGAACTCCGAGCCAGCAGCCCGAGCCGCGCAACGGGCCGGGTACGCCGCACGCGCGCCGGGCCGTCGACCCGCTCGACCCCGCCTTCGACCCGTTCGCCGGCGCCGGGAGCACCGGGCGGCACGCGGCCCCTGCCCCGGAGGATGCCGGGACCGGAACGGGCCGGCACGCGGTCCCGGAGTCGTCCGCGTCCGCTGCCACGGGCACCGGCCGGCACGCGATCCCGGGTGCGGGCAACGAGCGTGGCTGGTTCGACGAGAGCCCCTCGCCGGCGGCTGGACCGGTCCGCCCGGTCGTTCCCCCGGAGGGGCCCCGTCGCAGGCGACGTCGGGCCGAGGACGACGAGGGTGCTCCGCCACCGGCCGCACCCCCCACCTCACAGCCGCCCTCGGCCGCTTTGCCGGCCACGCCACCCCCGCCGCAGCCCGGTGGCCGCACCGCCCATGGCGGCGGTGCGGCCCTGCGTCGGGTCCGCTCCGAGTTGGCGCCGCCGGTGGCGCCCGGCCTGAACTCGTTACCCGGCGTACCGACCCGCCCGGAGCCGCCGGCAAGCCCGGCCGTCACGGGACCGGGTGGGCCGCCGAGCTCGCCGGCGACCGGGCCGGCCTGGCCCGCTCCCCAGGGGGACCCGCTCGGGTCCGGCCGCCCGCCGCGCGACCCGTTGACCGGGTCCGGGCCGCAGCCACCGGACCTGCTCGCCGGTCCGGGCCGCGGGGACCCCGGTGCCGGACCGACCCGGTTCCACCCCAACCCGCTCGCCGGGGCTCGCCCGCCCCACCGGGACCCCCTGTCCGGGACCGGCCCCCAGCAGGCCGACCGGCTCGCGGCGCCGGGTCGCCGGCACCACCCACCGGCGCCACCGCCGGCCGGGGACGAGACCGTGGTTCTGCCGCGCGTCCCCGCGCCGCAGGGTCCCGACGCACAGCTCACCCAGGTCCTGCCCCCGGTGCCCCGCCGCGCCCGCACCCCTGGGCCGGAGCCCGTGGCCGAGGTCGACGACGACCTCGACGACGAGGACGAGATCTCCGACGACGCGCGTGCACAGGAGCGCCCGGAGCCGAAGAAGCGCGATCCCGTCCACATCGCCCTCCGCACGTTCGGCGAGCTGATGCTCACCGCGGGCCTCGTGGTGCTGCTGTTCGTCGTCTACGAGGTCTACGTGACCGACTGGATCTCGGCGGGCAAGCAGAACGACGTCACCCAGGCGCTGGACCAGCGCTGGCGCGACGGCCAGGACCCCCTGGAGCGCGGTGAGCACTTCAACCTCGCCACCGGCGAGGGCTTTGCCAAGATGTACATCCCCAAGTTCGGCCCCGACTTCGCGTTCACCGTCCTGGAAGGAACCGACGACAAGACCATCGAGGCCGGTCCCGGGCACTACAAGGACACCGCGCTACCCGGGCAGCCCGGCAACTTCGCCGTCGCCGGGCACCGCGTCGGCAAGGGGGCGCCGTTCAACGACCTGGACGTGCTGGAGTCCTGCGATGCCGTCGTCGTCGAGACGGCATCGTCCTGGTACGTCTACCGGGTCCTGCCGATGCGGTCCGAGGCCGACGGCTGGTTCAAGGACAACACCAGCAAGGGCAACCAGGCGCGCTGCGACAAGGTGACGCCCCTGCGCACCTCCGCCCCGGGCGGCGGCCCGTACGCCAAGACGTTCGGGCAGCAGATCGTCACGCCCGACCGCTCCGACGTCATCGCGCCGGTGCCGAACAACCCCAACGCCCGGCTGCCCAAGGACCAGCAGCTCAAGCTGCTGACCTTGACCACCTGCCACCCGAAGTTCTCGGCCCGGGAGCGGCTCATCATCCACGCCGTGCTGGTCAAGGAGATGAAGAAGAGCGATATCGAGCCCGGCAAGCTTCCGGACGAGCTGAAGGAGGGCTGAGTGTACGGCTGGATCTGGCGGCACCTGCCCGGACCGCTCGTGGTGAAGATCGTCGAGGCGTTGTTCCTGACCGCTGCCGTCGTCGCCCTGCTGCTGTTCGTCGTCTTCCCCTGGGTCGAGCCGATGCTGCCGTTCAACCAGGTGACGACCGACCCGGGCGAGCCGGTGACCGTCGGCTGAGCGCCCGCGGCCCGCCGTGACCGGGGACACTGGCGTCGACCCGTAAGCTGGCCGGGTGCGCGTCCTCGTCGTCGACAACTACGACAGCTTCGTCTACAACCTCGTCCAGTACCTGGCCCAGCTCGGCGCCGACCCGGTGGTGCGGCGCAACGACGTGGTCCGGCTCGACGAGGTGGACGCGGCGGACGGCGTGCTGGTCAGCCCCGGTCCGGGCACCCCGGAGCGGGCGGGGACCAGCATGGACGTCATCCGGCGCTGCGCCGAGCGCCGGGTGCCGGTGCTCGGGGTGTGCCTCGGGCACCAGGCGATCGGTGCGGTGTGGGGCGCGACGGTCGAGCGGGCACCCGAGCTGCTGCACGGCAAGACGAGCCAGGTGCACCACGACGGGGCCGGGGTGCTCACCGGCCTGCCGCGGCCGTTCACCGCGACCCGCTACCACTCGCTCGCCGTCCGGGCCGACACGATCCCGGACGAGCTGGAGGTCACCGGTCACACCGAGTCGGGTGTGGTGATGGCGGTGCGGCACCGCGAACTGCCGGTCGAGGGTGTGCAGTTCCATCCGGAGTCGGTGCTCACCGAGGGCGGGCACCTGCTGCTCGCCAACTGGATGGCCGCCTGCGGCCACGAGGTCCCCGCCGGCCGGGTCGCCGAGCTGGACGGTGCCATGCGTTCGCTGGCCTCGGCCGCCCAGGTCTGACCGGCCCGCGCCCGGCGGCGGACGACGAGGCCGACGCCCCCGCCTGACGGGATTGTCCTGTCTCGCCACGACGTGTGTCCGGGCGGCGCTCGACGAACGGCGGTGCCTGCGGCGCTCCCTCACTCGGCAGCTGGCGCTCACTGAGCCACATGGTGACGGTGGCATTGCTCCGGGGGCAGCCTCAGCCATCGCCGGAACCGGGTCCGGCTCACTTCCCCCTCCACCGCAACGGAAAACGGGCTCCACACCTCATCCGGTGTGGAGCCCGTCCGCACGCGGTCGGGGGCGGCCGGTCAGCTGCCGTCGCCCTCGCGGTTACCCGGCGGGAAGATGCCGCCCGGCGCACCCGGGTTCGGTGACGTCGTCGCGCTCGCCCGCTTGCCGATCGCGACCCGGATGCGCTGGTTCTTGTCGATCTTGTTGCCGGCCGCCGGGTCCTGCTCCTGGATCCGACCGATCTGGGAGGCGCTGTTGACCGGGACCTCCTGCTCCTCGATCGTGCCGCTCCAGCCCTTGCTCCGCAGCAGCCGCTTCGCGTCGTCCAGGGTCATCCCCTTCAACGACGGCATCTGCAACATGTCCTTCTGGCTGCCGTCGGAGACGCTCAGCGTGACCGTCGTCCCCTTCTTCACCTTGTTCCCGCCGGACGGGTCCTGCCGGAGGACGATCCCGGCGTCCTTGTCGCTCGCGGTCTGCTGGGTCTGCACCTCCAGCCCCAGCGCCGCCAGGTTCTTCTTGGCCTGCTCGACCGGGGTGTTCGTGACGTCCGGGACGGTCACCAGCTCCGGCGCCCTGCCCACCGTGATGCGCACCGTCGCGCCCTTGGGAGCGGTCTCGTTCGCCGCCGGGTCCTGCTTGACGACCTTGCCCTCCAGCGACGGGTTGTCCGTCTCCTCCTGGCCCTGGTTCCCGGACAACGTCAGCCCGAGCTTCTCCAGCTCGGCCCGCGCCTGCTCCGGGGTCTTGCCGGTCAGGTCCGGTACCGACACCGTCTCCGGGCCCTGCCCCACGTGCAGCGTGATCTTCGTGCTCTTGTCGATCTGGGTGTTCGCCCCGGGCTCGGTCTTCACCACGAAGCCGACCTGCTCCCGGGTGGAGGGCACGTTCTGCACCGCCACGTTGTTCAGGCCCTGGCTGGTGAGCTGTTGCTGGGCGGCCTCCACCCGCTTGCCCACCAGGTTCGGCATGGAGATCTTCTCCGCCGTGCCCTGGCCACCCAGCAGGCTCGAGGTCAACCACGCCGCCAGCGCGAGCACACCGATGCACAGCACCGTCACCAGCGCGATCACCAGGCCCTTGCGCCGTCGGGCGGCCCGCTCGTCCTCGAGGTCCTCCGGATCCTCCACCAGCGCGTCCGGCCGGTGCCGCCCGCCCATCACCTGGGTGGAGTTGGGAGCGCCCATCATCGTGGTGCGCTCCTCCTCCGACATCACCATCGGTGCGGACGGCCGCTGCCCGGACAACACCCGCACCAGGTCCGCCCGCATCTCGGCGGCCGACTGGTACCGGTTGGCCGGGTTCTTGCTCATCGCCTTGAGCACGATCGCGTCCAGCGTCTGCGGCACCTGCGGATTCACCGCCGACGGCGCCCGCGGGTCCTCCCGCACGTGCTGGTAGGCCACGGCCACCGGCGAGTCACCGGTGAACGGCGGCTCCCCGGTCAACAGCTCGAACAGGACGCACCCGGTCGCGTACACGTCCGACCGCGCGTCGACCGACTCGCCCCGTGCCTGCTCCGGCGACAGGTACTGCGCGGTGCCGATCACCGCCGCCGTCTGCGTCACCGCGGCCTGCCCGTCGGCCACCGCACGCGCGATGCCGAAGTCCATCACCTTGACCGCACCGGAGCGGGTGATCATCACGTTCGCCGGCTTGACGTCGCGGTGCACGATGCCGTGCCGGTGGCTGAAGTCCAGCGCCGCACAAACGTCGGCCATGATCTCCATGGCACGCCGCGGCTGCACCGGGCCCTCCGACTTGATGATGTCCCGCAGCGTCCGGCCGTCGACGTACTCCATGACGATGTAGGGCAGCGGCCCGTACTCCGTCTCGGTCTCGCCGGTGTCGTACACCGCCACGATGGCCGGGTGGTTCAGCGCGGCGGCGTTCTGCGCCTCCCGACGGAAGCGCAGCTGGAACTGGGGGTCGCGGGCGAGGTCGGCGCGTAGCACCTTCACCGCCACGTCACGGCCCAGGCGAACGTCGCGGCCGCGGTGGACCTCCGACATGCCGCCGTAGCCGAGCGTCTCACCCAGCTCGTAGCGGTTGGAGAGCAGTCGCGGAGTGCTCATCGGTGCGTCGTCCCGCTCCTCGTCAACTGTGATGTCTCATCATGCCTGGGCTCCTGGTCGCTGCCTTGGTCAGCGTCCCTCGTCCGGCCTGCACGACACCGTCACGTGGGAGCCCACCGGGGCCGCACCCTCCGGGTCCACCCCGGTGACCAGGCACCGGTGCAGGTCCTGGGGTGTTCGACCGGCATCGGTGCGCACCCGCGGTAGCAGGCCCGCACCGGTGAGCCGGTCGGCGGCGTCGGCGGCCGCTCGTCCCACGTAATCCTCCCGATCGATCACGACCGGGGGCAGCGGGTTCGCCGCCACCCCCGACCGCCCGGGACGGCCGATCCGCCCGGACTCAGCCTCCCGCACCCGCTCCTCCTCGTCGGAGGGGGCCACGGAGGGCGAACGCGCGGGCGCGGCCGTACCGGACCGCACCACCTCGCGCACGCCCCAAGCACCCAACACCAAAGCGGCCACGGCCAACAAGACGGCCAGCACCCATACCCACATCCGGTGCCGGCGCGGGGCCGGCGCCACGACGATTGGGAACCCCCCGGACACCGGGGCGCCCGGCATCCCGCCGGGGGCGACGGTCATCGCCGGCACCGCCGCGGCCGGCACCGCCCCCAGGGCCATCCCGGACGGTGGTGGCAACGGGTGACCGGCCCGCACGGCGGCCACCGCCGCGGCGAACTCCCCGCCGGTCCGGTACCGCTGCCGTGGGTCCTTGACCAGCGTGGCCTCGATCAGGGCGCGTGCCCCGATCGGGACGTCCGGCGGCAGCGGCGCCGGAACGTCGCGGATGTGCATCATCGCCACGGTGACGGCGTTGTCGGACAGGAACGGCCGGTGCCCACTCAGGCACTCGTAGCCCACCACCGCCAGTGAGTAAACATCGCTGGCCGGTTCCGCCTCCTGCCCCACCGCCTGCTCCGGCGCGATGTAGTGCGCGGTGCCCATCACCATGCCGGAGCGGGTCACCGGCGCCGCGTGCGCCGCCTTGGCGATACCGAAGTCGGTGATCTTCACTCGCCCGTTCGGGGTGACCAGGATGTTGCCGGGCTTGATGTCGCGGTGCACCAGGCCCCGCTCGTGCGCGGCCTGCAGCGCGTGCCCGGCCTGCTCCAGCACATCGAGGGTGCGGTCGGGGCCCAGCCGGCCCTCCCGGGCCAGCACCGCCGCCAGCGGCTCGCCCCCGACCAGCTCCATCACCAGGTACGCGGTGTCCTCCGGGCCGCCGGCCACCGCCGCCGTCTCGCCGTAGTCGTGCACCGCCGCGACGCCGGGATGGTTGAGCGAGGCGGTGGTCCTGGCCTCGGTGCGGAACCGGTGCAGGAACTCGGCGTTCCCGCACAGCTCCGGCTTGAGCACCTTCACCGCGACCCGGCGGTCCAGCCGGGTGTCGGCGGCCTCCCACACCTCTCCCATCCCGCCGACGGCGATGCGCCGCGCCAGGCGGTACCGGTCAGCGAGCAGCTGCCCGGAGGTGAGCACCCTCAGCCACCTCCCTGCAACGCCGCCCGGATGACGGCCCGGCCGATCGGTGCCGCCACGGCCCCGCCGGTGGCCCCCAGGCCGCGGTCACCGCCGTCCTCGACGATCACCGCCACCGCCACCTTGGGGTCCTCGGCCGGGGCGAACGCCACGTACCAGGCGTGCGGGTTGACCTGCTCGGGGTTCGCACCGTGCTCGGCGGTGCCGGTCTTGGACGCGATCTGTACCCCGGCGATCTTGCCCTCGCCCCTGGTGTTCTGCTCGGACTTGATCATCATGTCCCGCAACGTGGCCGCGGCGTTGGCGTTCATCGCCCGCTCGACCTGCTTCGGCTTGGTGGTGTCCAGCTCGGTCAGGTCCGCCGACGTGATCGACTTGACCAGGTGCGGTTGCATCCGCATCCCGCCGTTGGCGATCGTCGCCGCCACCACGGCGTCCTGCAGCGGCGTCATCCGCACGTCCCGCTGGCCGATACCGGTCTGGTAGAGCGCGGCCTGGTCCGGGATGTCGCCGAGCGAGGAGGGCACCACCGACAGCGGGATCTCCTGCTCGGCGCCGTTGATGCCGAACTTCTCGGCCTGCGCCCGCAGCTTGTCCTCGCCCAGCTTGCCGGCCAGCTCGGCGAACGCGGTGTTGCAGGACAACGCCAGCGCGAGCTCCAGCGAGGCGGTCTGCCCGCTGCCGCACCGCATGTTGGCGAAGTTGGGCAGGCTCTTGGTGCTCTGCGGCAGCTGGATGGACGGCGCCGCGGTGAGCTGGCTGTTCTTGTCGAAGCCGCTCTGCAGCGCCGCCGCGGCGGTCACCAGCTTGAACGTCGACCCCGGCGGGTAGCTCTCGGACACCGCGCGGTTGAGGATCGGCTTGTCCCCCGACTCCGCGGTGTAGGCCTTCCACGCCTGCTGCACGACCTCCGGGTCGTGCGAGGACAGCCGGTTGGGGTCGTAGGACGGGGTGCTCACCATGCCCAGCACCGCACCCGTCTTCGGGTCCAGCGCCACGACCGCGCCCTTGAAGTTCTTGGCGGTCATTGCCTCGTAGGCCGCCTGCTGCACCTTCGGGTCGATCGTCGTCTCGACGTTGCCGCCGCGGGGATCGCGGCCGGTGATCAGGTCGGACAGCCGGCGCACGAACAGCCGGTCGTCCGAGCCGTTGAGCACCTCGTTCTCCGCCCACTCCAGACCGCGCCCACCGTACTGCGGCGAGTAGAACCCGGTGACGTGCGCGTACATCGGGCCCTGCGGGTAGGTGCGCAGGTACTTCAGCCGGTCGTTGGTCTCCTTGGCGTCGGCCAGCGGCTGCCCGGCGGCGATGATCTTCCCGCGCTGCCGGGAGTACTCCTCCATCACCACCCGCGTGTTCCGCGGGTCCTTGCGGTACTCGTCGGCCTTGATGACCTGGATGTAGGTGGCGTTGGCCAGTAGCAGGACCATCATCACCATCACGGAGAGCGCCACCCGGCGCAGCGGCGTGTTCATCGTGGACGCTCCACCAGGATCGTGCTCGCTTCGGCAATGGGCGCCTGTTGCGGGCGCGGCTTGGGCACCGTCACCGGCCGCCGCGCGGCGTCGGAGATGCGCAGCAACAACGCCACCAGGGCGTAGTTCGCCACCAGTGACGAGCCACCCAGCGCCAGGAACGGCGCGGTCAGACCGGTCAGCGGGATCAGCTTCGTCACGCCGCCGGCCACCACGAACACCTGGAAACCGATGGCGAAGGCCAGGCCCCCGCCGAGCAGCTTGCCGAAGCTGTCCCGCACCGCCAGCGCGCTGCGCAGCCCCCGCATCGACAGCATCAGGTAGACCATCAGCACCGCGGCGAACCCGACGAAACCGACCTCCTCGGCGATCGAGGAGAGAATGAAGTCGGAGTTGGCGAACGCCACCAGCTCCGGCCGCCCCGCACCGAGCCCGGTACCGAAGATGCCCCCGGTGCCCATGCCGAACAGGGCCAGCGCGAGCTGGTTGCCCTTGCCGAAGAAGTCCGCGAACGGGTCCAGCCAGATGTCCACCCGCAGCTGCACGTGGCTGAACAGGTTGTAGGCGATGACACAGCCGGCCATGAAGAAGGTCAGGCCGATGACCAGCCACACCGCGCGCTCGGTCGCGATGTAGAGCATCACCAGCACGATGCCGAAGAACAGCAGCGAGGTGCCCAGGTCCTTCTCCAGCACCAGCACGCCGACCGACAGGCCCCACGCGGCGAACAGCGGCGCCATGTCCCGGGCCCGCGGCAGGTCCATGCCCAGCACCCGCTTGCCCGCGTGCATGAACAGGTCCCGCTTCGCCACCAGGAACGAGGCGAAGAAGATCATCAGCAGGATCTTGGCGAACTCACCCGGCTGGATGGAGAAGATGCCCAGCCGCAGCCAGATCTTGGCGCCGTTGGCCTCGGAGATGGAGGCCGGCAGCAGGCCCGGCAACGCCAGCAGCACCAGGCCGGCCAGGCCGCAGGTGTAGCCGTACTTGGCCAGCCGGCGGTGGTCCTTGATCACCACCAGCACCGCGACGAACAGGCCCAGCGCGATCGCCGTCCACAGCACCTGCTTCGGGCCCTGGTCGTTCGGGACGAACCTCTCGTCCACCCCGAGCGCGCGCAGGTGCTCCTGGATCGAGGGATCCAGCCGCTGGATCATCACCAGCCCCAGCCCGTTGAGCAACGCCACGCACGGCAGGATCAGCGGGTCCGCGTACGGGGTGAGCAGGCGCACCGCCACGTGCGCCACCCCGAACAGGCCCAGGTAGGCCAGCCCGTACCAGAGCACGTCCGCGGTGACGCTCTCCGTCTGGTTGGCCTCGACCAGCACGTTCGCCAGCGTCACGATCCCGGCGGCGAACGCCAGCAGGATCAGCTCGGTGCCCCGGCGCGTGGGGACGGCGCCGGGGTTGGTCGACAGGCCGGGGTTCGTGGACGTCGCGCCTCCACCGGTTGTCGGCTGTGTCATCACCTCACCGTCCGGCACTCCACATCCGGCTTGAGTGACGTCGAGGGCAGCGGGGTGGCCTCCGGTCCGCTGCTCTCCGACGGGTGGGCCGGTGAGGGGCTCTGGCCGGCGGGCTCCGCCGGCGTCGTGGGAGGCGGGCCGGCCGGGGACGGCTGCCCGGGCTCGCCGGGCGAGGTGTTGGACGGTTGGGTGCCGGTCGGGCACAGCGGCAACAGCCGCATCCGCACCCGACGCACCGTCTCCCGCGCGCCCTCCAGACCCTTCGAGCTGGTGATCCCGCTGCGCACGCTGTCGCGGGCGGCGGGCTCCAGGTCCTTGACGGCGATCTCCTCACAGTTGGGTACGCCGGCGGCGCACGAACCCTCCCGCTGCCGGTGCAGCGGGATACCCAGGAAACTGCCCCGGACGCCCTGGAAGATCACCACGCGGCCGTCCTCGGTGGCACCCACGTAGTACTGCTGCAGCACCCAGTACCGGCCGGCGAAGAACGCACCGGCCAGCAGGCCGAGCACCACCAGGCTGGTCAACACCGTGCGCAGGCCGCGGCGGCGCGGGGGGTCCTCCGGCGGCTGCAGCATCGGCTCGGTCCGCGGCGGCTGCTGCGGGCGCGGCGTGGTCATCGCCGCGCGCGAGGCCGGCGAGTCCGGTGGTGGCGGGTCGTCACCCTCCCCGGCGGCGCCTCCCACGATCGGGGCGTCCTCGCCGAAGTCGACGTCCACCACGTCCGCCACGATCACCGTGACGTTGTCCGGGCCGCCGCCCTTGAGCGCCAGCTCGATCAGCCGGTCCGCGGCCTCCTGCGGGTCGCTGATGCCCAGCGCCTCGGCCAGCGTCTCCGCGCTGACCACACCGGACAGCCCGTCCGAGCACAGCAGATAGCGGTCGCCGGCGCGGGCCTCCCGCACGGTCAGGCTCGGCTCCACCTCGTGCCCGGTCAACGCGCGCAGCAGTAGCGAGCGCTGCGGGTGGGTGGCCGCCTCCTCCGCGGTGATCCGGCCCTCGTCGATCAGCGACTGCACGAAGGTGTCGTCGTGGGTGATCTGGCTGAGCGTGCCCTCCCGCAGCAGGTAGGCGCGGGAGTCACCGACGTGCACCATGCCGATCTTGTTGCCGGCGAACAGGACCGCGGTCAGGGTGGTGCCCATGCCCTCCAGGTCGGGGTCGCTGGACACCAGCTCGGCGATGGCCGCGTTCCCGGCCAGCGTGGCCTCCCGCAGCTGCCCGAGCAGGTCCTCGCCCGGCTCGTCGTCGTCCAGCGGGGCGAGGGCGGCGATCACCACCTTGCTCGCCACCTCGCCGGCGGCGTGTCCGCCCATGCCGTCGGCGAGCGCGAGCAGTCGGGGGCCGGCGTACACGGAGTCCTGGTTGTTGGAGCGGACCAGGCCCCGGTCGCTGCGGGCTGCGTAGCGGAGGACGAGGGTCATGAGCGCAGCTCGATCACCGTCTTGCCGATGCGGATCGGGACGCCGAGCGGGACCCGGGTGGGTGCCGTGACCTTCGCCCGGTCGAGGTAGGTGCCGTTGGTGGAACCCAGGTCCTCCACGTACCAGTCGGTGCCCCGCAGCGAGAGCCGGGCGTGCCTGGTGGACGCGTAGTCGTCGTCGAGCACCAGGGTCGAGTCGTCGGCCCGGCCGATCAGGATGGGCCGGCCCTCCAGCGTGATCCGGGTTCCGGCCAGCGCGCCGTGGGTCACCACGAGCTGGCGGGGCGCCTTACCCCGCACCGGCTTGCCCGCGGAACGCCGGAACCCCGGCACCGTCGCCCGCAGCCCGGAGGCCGCGTACAGGTCCGAGCGGACCACGCG
Source organism: Longimycelium tulufanense (assembly GCF_014645795.1). GTDB lineage: Bacteria > Actinomycetota > Actinomycetes > Mycobacteriales > Pseudonocardiaceae > Longimycelium > Longimycelium tulufanense. Next base: position 45,107 of record NZ_BMMK01000040.1, read on the forward strand.
CAGCGCGGCCAGCACGAACAGCCAGAGCAGGGCGAGGAACCCTGCTCTGGTCAGTTGCATCACCAGCTCTGGCACCTGTCGCAGCCGCTCCCGTCGCCTCGTTGATCCGTTAGCGCCCGCGTCAGCCCTGGATCCGGAAGACCAGGGTCGAGTGCCCGATGCGGATCACGTCACCCTCGTTGAGCTGCCAAGTCTGCATGGGCTGGCCGTTCACCGTGGTGCCGTTGGTGGAACCGAGGTCTGCCAGCATCGCGCTCTGGCCGTCCCAGGTGATCTCCAGGTGCCGTCGGGACACCCCGGTGTCGGGCAGCCGGAAGTGCGCGTCCTGGCCGCGGCCCACCACGTTGCTGCCCTGCTGCAGCTGGTAGGTGCGGTTGGAGCCGTCGTCGAGCTGCAACATCGCGTTGAGCTGCCGCGGGCCCGTCTGCACCGCGGGCGGCGCGTAACCGCCGGCGCCCGGGTCCGGCGGCGGGGGGTACCCGCCCGGAGCCGGGGGAGCGCCGTAGCCGCCCTGCTCGAAGCCACCCGGGGGGGACGGCGGGGCGCCGTAGCCGCCCTGCTCGTAGCCGGGCTGGCCGTAGCCCTGCGGCGCCTGCCCGTACCCCTGGTCGTACCCGCCCGGGGCGGGCGGCGGGGCGCCGTAGCCGCCCTGCTCGTAGCCGGGCTGGCCGTAGCCCTGCGGCGCCTGCCCGTACCCCTGGTCGTAACCGGGCTGCCCGCCGTACTGGCCGCCGTAGTTCGGGTCGTTGTACCCCTGCTGCTGGCCGTAGCCCTGGTCATAGCCGTACTGACCTTGGCCTTGGCCGTAGCCCTGGTCATAGCCGTACCCCTGCTGACCGCCGTGCTGCTGTCCGTACGGATCGCCCTGTGGGGGGTACTGGCCGGGTGGCTGGCTCATGGGTCGGTCTCCTGCGGTGCGAGGTTTCGCCGGCCGTCGGCTCGGCGATGCGTCGGGGTCGACGGACGAGCTGGTTCGGAACTGTCCGGTGTGCAGCGCCTCGGAGCGCTCCAGGGAGACTACGACGTCACCATAGGTGTCCCACCCCTGCTCTTCGAGGTGTTCCCGGACGCTCTCGGCGAGGAGGTGGGTGATGCGGTCCTCGTCGACCGCGAGCTGGTCGTGGTCGCCCGGGCCGAGTGTGACCACATAGTGGTTCGGTGCGAGCAGCCGCCCCCCGGCCAGCTCCCTGACGTGCACCTCGGCTTCCCGCTGCAGTCCTTGGGCCACCTCCTGTGGTACTACCTGGCCGCCGAATACGCGCGCGAAGGTATTGCCCACGATGCCTTCGAGTCTGCGCTCGAAGCGCTGCACGAGGCCCACGGCAACCTCCACGCGTACGGCTCCCCAGTCTCCGATCGTATCCGTGCCGGCGCACTGCGACAGCCAGCTAGTCGCGGAGGGGTGAACGCGCTGGTCACAGCGGGTAGCTCGGGGCGGGTCACCCCCCTTGCGGCACCCCCTCCCACGACCGTGCTAACCTTTCCCGGCAACCACGGCGAGGGGAAACTCCGCCGCGGGCGAGTGGCGGAATGGCAGACGCGCACGGTTCAGGTCCGTGTGTCCGCAAGGACGTGAGGGTTCAACTCCCTCCTCGCCCACCGACCCGAACGACAGGGCGACGTAGTTCGCGGAAAGCGCGAACATACGTCGCCTTCAGTCTTTTCTGGAGGCTTGCGCCCAGACCCCTTGGGGCAAGCCCCGGACCGACTCCTGTTGTCGCCTTCGCTGGTTCTGGCTTACGGCGTCCGCTGCTCGGGGGCTTGGTTGCCCACTGCGTGCCCGCCGGAACGGATGCTCGTGGCGGCGCGAGTGCTGGGCTGGGAGGGTCCCGGTTTCGGCCCTTGCTGCGTCTTGTAGTTGTGGTGTTGCTGTGGGTCGGTTACGGCGGACGGCGGGTAGGGAATCGCGCGGGTTTCGGTGGTGGTTGACGCGCGGTTCTCCATGGTTTTGGTTTGCGGTAGTCGCGGAATCGCAGGGCGTGGGTGGGTTGGGCGGGTTCTGGTTCCCCGCTTTCCGCGGGAGCAAATTTGTGTCGCCGCTCACATCTACCACCTCAGGGGGTGTCTCCGCGGGGTTGCCGCCGGCTCCCGTTGATCGTTCGGGCGGGCGGGGTGGTGATGCTCTGCTGCCGGCAGATCCGGGTGGGCCGGCTGGGCCGAGGGTGGGGCACCGCGGGTTTGGCGTTGCTGCCGAGCCTGCTCACCCAGCGCGTCGCGCTCCCCGGCCGCCCGGGTGATCCGTGAGCACTAGACGAGTAATTCCGAAGTCGGGGTGGTCCCTGGAGACAGGCGAAGGGTGTCCAAGATCGGGTTGTGAC
>NZ_BMMK01000041.1 GCF_014645795.1 Longimycelium tulufanense
CCATCGGCAAGCGACTCGTGGTCCACCAGCTCTACGACCACCACTCCAACCTGTCGATCTCCACGACGCCACTTCTCGTTTTCGACTGCTGGGAGCAGCACTGCAAGTTTTCACAAACCCGTTCCAGCTACGCCCTGGCCGCCTGACCAGCAAAAACAAGCTCCACCAGCCTTACCTGTGAGCCTCGGCACACTCCTCATGTCCCCTCACTCCCGCAGATGCGCCCTTAGCCCCAGCCTCAGATCAACAGGCGAGCAAGCACGTCACGCTGCACACTTGCGTGAACGCAGGTTGAGCAAGAAGGCGCGCGATGAGTCAAAAACTTGACCAAGGTGAGCTTCGCTCCATGGCCGCAATGTGGGCATCCATTGTCTGCCTTCAAGCGACACGCCTCGAAGATGCCCTCGATCGTTTCCACGAGGCATGGACGGACGACCAGTTCCGCAAGGACATTGAAGACGCGGGGAGCCCTGCCGAGTGGGCTGATGTCGCTGCCAACTCGTACACCGAGTCATTAACCCCGGAAGATATAACAACGCTGGCTGCCGACAAGTACTTCTTTCTACTCGCCGCCCGCCAACTACTCAAGTTTATCGACCTACTCCCCAGAGACAACCTCCCACGTTTCAAGGACGCGAAACTAATGCGACTCTTGCGAGACCTGGAGGACCACTGGGAAAACCCGGGAGGAAAAGCCGCTAGAGAGCTTCGAAAAAGCATACCAGACATCGCCCCTGGTCGAATTGAGTACACCAAGAAGGATATCTCGTTCGAGGGAGTATCACTACTCAACATACTTCGTTGGGCAGAGAGCGTCGACGAGAAGGTTCGGGAGATAGCGACCGCGAAGGGTACACCGATACCCGGTGATATATGCCGCTCGGGAGGATCTCGTAACCTATTCCACCGCCTACGGGAATCTGGGGGTTAAGAATCCTAGAAGACAGGACCGGCCCAGTCCTGTTACTGCACCCAGCGGGGGTGGCGTGGCCGGTCTCCATAAACTCGTGGATGGGCCACCAGACAGAATTGGGCGGGGGCGTGCCAACATGGCGAAACGCGGCTCGTAGACCGCCCTCGTCACTTTCCGACCTCGCCTCGACTCAATACAGAACGATCACCAAACTTTGCTGGCTGCCGACACTTAAGCAGACACCGAAGCGACCTGATGATCTAAGCCCGGTTCTCCCTACTAATTAGCGGGCAAGCTCGTCATCGTCGTCACCAGGAGTCTGCCGGTTGCCAGTTCACGCACTCGGGTCGTGCCCCGCCACGTTGGTGGAACTCGTGTACGGCGGCTCGGAGTTGGTCGAGGGTGATGGCGGAGTTGGTCGGGAACGGGGTGGCGGAGTCGATGTCACGGTAGAGGGTGGGAGCACCCTCGGGTGCCGGCTCGGACAGTGTCACCGAAGGCCCGTCGAAGTCGGGGCCGAAGTAGGCCAGGGCGGCGACCTTGGCATCAGGGTTGATATCGAACTTCAGGCCGTGCCCAGGCATGTCGTTCCACTTCGGTCCTTCGACCACGTAGGCGGTGGGGTTGTGGTTGAACGTCGCAGCAGCGGCGATGATCCGGTCGATCGCCGTGTCGACCTCCTCGGCGGTGCGTGCGGTCATCGGCAGGACGTCCTCGACCTCGGATTGCAGGTAGAGCTCCAGCGTGAATGTCATGACTGTGGCTTTCCTCGGTAGGTGTGGGTGCCGGTGCTGTCGTGAATGACCAGAGTCTGCCCGGGGAGCAGAACCTTGGGCAGTAGCTCATGGCAACCCCAACGTTCACGGTCGATCTTGTTGTTGATGGCCAGCTCGGCATACGGGGTGTTGCTGGACCGCATCCGGTAAGCCACCTTGAGCTCGACGTGTGTCGCACCACCGGGGTTCGTCATCTGTGGTGGAACCAGACCTCGTTCGACCATGAACTTCGCCAGCTCGCGATCGAGTCCGTCATCCTCCGCTCCCGAACGGACGGGGTGGTCGACCCCGTCGGGATCGATGTAGCGGCCGTGGGTGGGGCCTTTGCCGCCGACACGCACCGGGAGGGCGGCTCGGGCCCGCTCACCCCAGCCTGGATCGACGGGTGGTCGTGCCCGCGTCGGCGTCGGCCGCGCTCTCGGGGTGTGGCTGGGTGGACCGCTACTAGCGAAATCCACCGCCGCCCATGGCGGCCTGGAGGTGGGCGATGCGTTGGTCGAGTTCCTGGGCGAGTTGGGCGCAGCCCTGCAGAGCAGTCTCGAACCCACCGCGGGTGTGTTCCAGCAGACCGCCGAGGTTGTCGGCGACGCCGGCCTGCGCTAACCGGCCCATGGCCTCTTCCATGACCTGTAAGCTTTGCTGCGCCATGCCTTGGGGGAGGGCTTCCTTGGCGGCGAGAAGGTGTTCGAGAGCTTCCTGCATCGTGCTCACGGCGGTTCACCTTTCGTGTGGCTGGGATCTGCTGGTGGCCGCCGGGCAGGTGATCAGGCGTGTTCGTGTTGGGCGATGAGCTGATCGACCTGGGCGGTCAGGGCAGTGACCGTGGTGTTGGTGAGTTCGACGTCGCAGTCGATGGTGTGGTGGGTGGTTTCGGAGGAGTGGGCGTCGTCGGAGCGGTGCCCGGGGCGGGTGATGCGGACCAGCAGGTAGCCGTGGGTGCGGAAGGCGTCGGCTTCGTTGGGATAGCGCACGTCCGACACCACGACTGGCTGCCCTGCGGCGTGGTGTTTCTCCGCGGTCCTGATGGCGATCCGTACCCAGGCGTCGGGGTCGATCAGGGCGCGGACCACGTCGGTGCCCAGCACCTGCATGAGCCGGCGGGCCTCCGGCACCAGAGTTTTGACCTCCTCCCAGCCGTGGGCGGCGACGAGTTCGGCGAGCCGGCCGACCTCGCCCGTGGTGGTGGCGACGAGGGGGTTGATGATCAGGAGTGCGTCGCGGACGGGATCGGCGAGCGCGACCCGGACATAGCCGTACCGGGTGAGTAGATGTTGGGCGACGGTGTCCTTGCCGCTCCGGGCGGAGCCGACCAGGGCGATGTGCGGGAGCACGCGGAGGTCCTTCTCGTGTGCGGGGGCTGACCAGCCTGTTTGCGGCGAGCCTAGGCAGGCTGGTCGGCCTCCACACCGAGAGGGTTAGCTCCTTGTTGTTCGGTAGTCCAGCTCGATCGGTGGGGCATCGAGGTGGGCGGGGACGGCGCCACGGACGGTCTCGACCGCGCTGATCGCGTTGAGGAGGTAGCCGCGGGCGCCGTCAAGGTCCGTGCTGTTCACCGTCAGGGTCCAGGCGCTGCGGACGCGCACGGCCGCCTCGACGTGTTCGGCGAAGCTGGCGGGGAGGGGCAGGGTCACGGCGAGGCGGGCTGTCTCCGCCAGCGGGCAGGCGACCGTCCCGCAGAGCGTGGCGTTGGCATAACGGCAGGCGTGCAGCGTGTAGGCGGTGGCTTGCTGGAGCAGCAACCGCACCGACTCGGTGGTGACGGTGGTGATGGCGGTCGGGTTGATCGCCAGACGACGCAGTCGGCGCAGGTAGTAGTCCAGGCGGTCAACGCTGATCAACCGCTCCGCCCGGCGTACGTGGGTCGCGAGCGTGATCTGATCGAGAACTTCAGGACCGCCCGCCAGCACTTCGCCCTCCTTCAGCGCGAAGCGGCGCACAAAGTCGTAGCTGCCGATCGGCGGGTAGGAGCGAGGGAACTCGTAGGAGCGAATGGGCCGCAGGTTCAGCACGTAAGGCTGGTTGTCGACGACCTTGGCCACACTGGTACGCAGCAGGTTCAGCACATCCGGCGATGGTCTGTCGGGAAAGACCCACTCCAGGTCGATGTCGGAGTACCCCGGGACGTACTCCCGGTTGGCCAGGCTGCCCAGCAGAATCACGGTGCCGTCAACCTGGTCGTGGATCAGTCGAGCGAGATCACTGATCCAGGCACGGGCCTCAATCATGGTGTGGTTCATCGGGTCATCACCCGCTTCTCGGTCCAGTCAGCCAGTAGGGACTCCTCGATGCCCCACTGGCCACGGACCGCGCGGGCGAACGCAGTGGCGGCGGAAGTGATCCCGACGGGCGGCAGCCAGATGGCGCCGCAGGCCATGTGCATCAACGGCCCGTCACCGAGGGCGTCGCGCGTGCGAAGACGTGAGGAGACGCTGGCGCGGGTCGAGATTGGCACGGTGGGGTGGGGGATGCCACCGATCGGCGTGACGAGGGCCTGGAACGCCTCCCGGATCTCCTCGGGTGCGGAGGCACCGACTGGGGTGCCGATGTGGTACAGGTCCGCTCCCGCGAGACGGGCCAGCAGGGAGAGCAGCGGCAAGGTGATGCCGTGTTCGCTGCGGGGAAGGAAGAGATCGCCCATCGCGCGGTGGACATGGATGGGGACCCCGATGTCCGCGCGGGCCAGTTCATGCAGGACAGGTAGACCCGCGATGAATCCGTTGACCATGACTGCGCTCGCTCCGGCATCCACAGCCCGGTGCGCGTTGTCGACGATCGAGGTGACCGGGGAGGTGATGTTGACCGCGTACAGGGTCGGCCGGTCCCCGATCGCCTCCTGGGCCAGCCGAATGCGCTTCTCAAATTCTCCGTCGACAGGGCACATGTTCAGCTCGTCGTCTTTGACGAAGTCGATGCCGCAGTCAGCCAGGCGCCCCACCAGATCCGCGATCTCCTCCGGACTCATGCCCAGGTTCGGCTTGAGGATCACCCCCGACAGGTCCTGACGGTCATGACCCAGCAGCCGGGCGAGGCCGGGCCAGCCACAGCGCGGGCCACCCAACGACTCCGCCACCGCCGGGGCGAGCGTGGTGCCCAGTGCGGTGGCCCGGCGGATGCAGCGCAGGCCGAAGATGTCCCCGGCGAACACCGTGAGCCAGGCCGCCATGGCGTTGCCGGCGCGCAGCAGGGTCTCCTCTGGCACGGCAAGGTCGACGATGGCCCACTCGCCGTCGTCGTCGGTGCCCTGGTCGATGACCTCGAAGCTGGCTCCCACCCGGTCGCGGTAGCTTCGGATGCGGTCGGAACCGGGAAGAATCCGCAGGGTCGTCGCACCCGCGAGCGAGCAGATGCCCACACCCGCCTCCTCGGCCACCAGTTCCAGAGCAGTGCGGAGGCCGTAGTCGGGGTGGGGCCTGACCCAATAGCGCGTCACCACAGAGTTCATCACGGGCTTTCCTCCTTGTTTGGGCTGGGCACCGGCCGAGTACCGACCGCCCCGGCCGGGTGGGAGTGGAGAACGTGGTCCCACGGGTAGCGGCGCAGCTTCATCAATGCCCATGCGAGGGCGTCACCCCAGGCAGCGGCGACGAGGCTGGATCCCATTGCCAGCACGCCGCCGGGATCGGCCCCGGCGGTCGCGGGAAGCGCGATCACCAGGTCGGCTTGGGCGGCCAGCGGGCTGTCCGGGGCCGAGGTCAACGCCACCACGCTCGCACCCCGCTCCTTGGCCCTGGCCGCGAAGATGTTCAGCTCCACGGTCTGGCCGCCCTTGGAGACAGCGAGCACCACGTCGCCGTTGGTGACCGCACCCAGCCCGCCGTGCAAGGCGTCACCGGGGTGGACAAACAGGGTCGGAGTGCCGGCGGTGGACAGCAGGTGTGCGCACCGTCGAGCGATGAACCCGGAGGTACCGGAGCCGGCGGTGATCACCCGGCCTGGCGCACGGAGAACAAGGTCGAGAGCGGCAAGAAACCGCTCGTCGAGGGTGACGGAGGCGATGGCTTCCGCTTCACGCCAGATGACCTGGCCAGCGTCAGCGAGAACCGACCTCCGCCCGTCAACGTCTGTGTCACTTCTCGAATTGGCCACAGCGACGTCCTTGTCAGGTCAAGTGCCGAAACTTGGCAGCGAGATCTCGATCGGGCGCAGCCGGTCTAGTTGGGCTTGTTCTGCCCTGGCCTGCGCGGCGACATGGCAGGCATCGCACTCCGGCCACAGCCACTCCTCCGACTGCGGCGGGTACCAGCGAACGATCAGCGGTACCTGGCACAGGCTCGTCACCGCCACCCCCTCAACGCGCGGGCTGCCGGGATAGGCGTGACGGCGACCGTCGTGCGGCTGCCACGACAGTGGGATCAGATCCAGGCTCACCGTTGACCGCCTCCGTCTCGGTGCGGGCCGTCCGCGAAGTCCCAGAGCGCCCACAACACCAGCAGTAGTGCCACGGCGAGGATGAGCAGGGACGTCACCGTCGCCTCCCATCGATCCGCTTCCAGCACAGCAGGTGGTCGTCCAACCGCATCACCCGGCGGATCGCGCCGGAACGGCCGACCTCTCTGCGCCGCCGGTGCCGACCGACCCGAGGGAGAACCACCGTGCACTCGACGTCCCTTTCCTGCTGGGTAGGCGTGAACCAGAACGAGGTCTCAACTACCGCCGACACGAGCAACCCCTCCGACTGGTGGAAGGCGGTGGCGCCGAGGCTGTGGACGACGTCGGAGGAGCGCACCCGACGCCACCGCCGCTTTCAGGGGACGGTGAGACCAGGTGAAGGACCAGAGACCTGGCCCCACCGCCCCGTGGTGTCAGGTCGGTCCTCGAACGCCCTTCGGGGTGGGCGGAGAACCAAACCCGACGTGGTTGTAGTCACGCACTGACGGTGAGTAAGCACAGTCGCTCACGAGGCCAGACTCCAGAGCGGGGCTCTGCGCACTTTCCATGCACAAACCTGGCACTGCCGGCCTTGAACTGGGGGAACCACGCTCCGCTACTGTTCGGCCACTCGCACTTTCGTGGGGAGGATGGTGTGTATGGCGCGGCGAGCAGGTCTCATCCACGCCCGCAAGACAGCCGGATACACACAGGAGAAGTTCGCAGCAGCACTGGAGGTCGCGGCCTCCACCGTGGTCCGGTGGGAAAGCGGCAACCACGAGCCGCAGCCCCACCTCCGTCCGAAGATGGCCAAGCTGCTGGGCGTCACTCTGGACGAACTGATCGAGCTGCTGTACGGCTCACCAGCAAGTACGGCAGGCAGCCGAGACTCACTTCCCCTGCTTGCCACCGGCAGCATGGACTATGAAACCTGGGAAGAAGATCTAGACCGCGTCCTAATGTGCTTGAGCCGTCAGGCTTTTCCTCTGGGAATGAAGTTGGCCAACCGGTGGCTCGCTCAGTGCGACCCGCAATCCTTGGACCACCACGGGTTGTACCTCTACGGCCGTTCCCTCGTCCTGCTCGGGCATCTCCGGTCCGACCAGGGAATCCTTCGCGGTCCACGGTCCGCGCAAGCCGACTACGGGCGAGCCCTTCAGGTGTTCACCCAACTTCAGAACCAGCGCCGCGTTGCCCAAGTGCAGCTCCTTCTCGCGGTGGTCATCGAGATGTCCGGCCATCTCTACGACGCAGCCCGCCGGTACCGAATGCTCGCGGACGATCCGCGGTTAAGCCCTCGCGACCGGGCGCGAGCCCAGCTCTGGGTCGGTACCGCCTTGAGCAAAGCTGGCGCGAACGACGAGGCCGTGCCAATGATGACCTCCGCGCTCGGTAAATTCGTCCGCCTGGATGAAGCCGAGGACTGGTCCCTGGCACACCAGAAGCTAGCCTTGGCGCACCGGGGTCTCGGCGATCTCACCCGAGCCACCCAATACATGGACGTCGCCTTGGACCACCCCTGCGGCGACTCGCCGATGCAGCAGGTCCGACGAGACACCGCTCACGCGCACCTATTGCTCAGCGACCCTGCAACCCGTGATGAAGGGTTCACGACTCTGGAACGTTCGCTCCAGTTGGCGGAGCAGCATGGCCTCATGCACCAGGCCGCAAGCATCATCAGCATCAGGCAGTCCGCCGAACAGGAAGACCAACGCCGAGGAACAAGGAGCATCTTCGTGGCACCCAGCGTGGACAACGTCGTCACCGACGCCCACCGCCGTGACGCTGAACTCATCTGGTCCTACCACCAAGTGGGGCACGAGCTGCGTCCCTGCTCTGCGGCCATCGCCCTGGGCTGCTACGACCTCGGCGTTGCCGCGCACGCCGCCAGGCTCTACCACGAGGGCATGTTCCCCGTGGTGGTGTTCACTGGCGCGAACAGCGTGGTCAGCGCCAACCGTTTCCCGCAAGGAGAAGCCTCCGCGTTCAAGGAGCGGGCGCTGGAGCTGGGTGTGCCGGAGGCCGCGATCTTCACCGAACCGAGCGCTACCAACACCGGCCAGAACATTGAGCTGTCCCGGAAGGTGCTCCAAGAGGCCGGGATCGCGGCCGATTCCGTCATGTTGATCACCATGAGGTACATGGAGCGCCGGGCCTACGCCACCTGCGCCAAACGGTGGCCCGAGGTTTCCATCATCTGCGCCTCGGCGCCACTCAGCTACCAGGAGTACGTGGCGACAATCGGGAACGAAAAGCTAGTGATCGACGATCTCGTTGGAGATCTCCAGCGTATCCTGGAATACCCGAAGATCGGTTACGCCATCCCCCAGGATGTCCCGGTTGGCGTGCAGGCCGCCTACGAACGGTTGGTGCACGCCGGGTTCGATTCCCGCCTCCTCACATCGTAAAGGAACCTCCGTGGGCGGCACGGTCGCAATCCATCAGCCCAACGTGTTCCCCCGATTATCGACTCTGGCCAAGCTGTACGCGGCCGACCGGTGGATCGTTCTCGACGACGTGCAGTTCGCACGGCGGGACTACCAGCACCGTGCCCGGCTGGCGATGCTGGACGACCCACACCGGCAGCAGTGGCTGTCGGTGGCCACGCACCTGCCTCGTGGTCGCTCAACGTTGATCCGCGACGCCCAACTTGCCGAACCGGTACAGTGCCGGCGCCGTGTGGCGGGTCTCGTCCGGCAGTTCTACGGCCGGAGCCGACGCTGGAAAGCCGTGCAGGACGTCCTCGCCCCTGTCCTCGAACGCTTCACCACCACAGACCGCACGGCCGACATCGCCGAGGTCTCGGTTCGCGCCCTACTTTCGTCAGTGAGATGGAGCGGGGAAGTTCTGCACAGCAGTGTTCTCCCCTCCCGTCCAGGCCGGTCGCAACGTCTGGCCAGCCTTGCTGCCGTCACTGGAAGCACGACTTACCTGTGCGGCACTGGCGGACTCCGCTACCTGGAGACCGAACCTTTCGCTACGCACCGCGTGGCGGTGATGCCCTTCCACCTGCCCGACGCCTCGTCCGCCAGTGTGTGGCGGTTCGCGCGCGAGGTCAGCGCGCTATGGGCGCTAGCACTCCTCGGCCCAGAAGAGCTCGCCGCGGAACTCGGCCGACTCCGAGCATCCCACGAGCCGGCCACATGCCCGGGTGTGATCGCAAAGCGGGACAGCCTCGCGGACCCGATATGGGGGTCCAACCCGGTAAGGGGATCTTCCCGGTATGAGGGGGTCCCGGAAACGAGGGGGTCCTGAAAACCAGGGGGTTCTGAAAATGGCTGGTCTCGGTGTCGCCGAGGATGGGCGGCGCGAGGTTCAGGAAGCCGGCGGCGAGTCGCCGCTTTGTAGGGTCTCTACAGATTGTCACTTCATCGGTGACGCGGACCATGTTTTCGAGGTGTCGGGGCACCGGTGCAATGACAGAGTGATGGTCTTGAGTTTGTAGTTGGTTCCCCTACCTACATAGTAAGGACAGTAATCCAAAACCAGGTCCCAAGACCGTCACTTCGTCACCCGTCCTGGGTCGTGGCCGTCTCGCCGTCGACCGTCTCTGGGTCCTGCTGGCATCCGTCAACCTGCCCGCGCCGCGCCTTCCACGGAGTACGTTCACCTTCTTGCCCCGGCCTTACTCCTACAAGCCTGCCCACCATCCTGACCCCGCCCCTCGCCAACAGCGCCACGCCCTCGCCCCCGCACCTTGCCTCCGCCGGACCGACGGTCGGTGCCGCTTCCGCTGATCCGCCCCGCACTGTTGACGGAGCTTTCGTCGCAATTTGTTTTTCAACGATCCCGCACGCTACCACTCACGCGCATATGTAGGGGATTCGGTGAAGCCTCCCGCGTGCGCGCGCGGGGCTGACGAAAGGTTTTTGACTCTGGAAAGGATGTCACCTCAGCCCTCATGATTGCGAAACGCAACCTATATACATCTGGGCATGAGTACACGGTGAACCTGGACATTTCTGGCGGGTTTGGTCGGTTGCGCTGTTTCCGGGGCGCGGCCTAACGTTTGCCGCGTCGCTGATCGCAGCGACGAAACCGCGGAACGGGCGAACGTCCCGATGATGAACGTAGGCGGGTACTCGTTCTGAACGGCTGATAAATCCCGCGTCCTGGGATCGTCTACTGAATTCCTTTCCCCACTCGGCGTCTTCCGAACCCATGTTCGAAAGTAGGTCGAGGGCACCCACCGGAGGGTCTACATGGTTGACATAGCACGCTTTGACAAGTATTGCGGTCCGCTGGTCGACGCTGACGAGCTGGCGGAGGAATGGTACGACGCGTTGACCTTGCTTGCCGAGCGTCCCACGCGGGACCGCGATCCGGAAGCACGCGCGGAAGGTCTCGCCGGTGTCCTGTCCGCGGAGTGGCGCCACTGGTCCCATGCGGAGTGTCTGACGCGCCTTGACGGGTGGGAAACCGCCGTTGACGACTACGTGAGTGACACGGTGCGGGTCGACATTGTTGCTGTCGCCAAGCGGGTCACGGTTGAGACCGGTTGGAAGTGGCGTCGGTTGCGCACGGCGTTGCCCGGTGTGTATGCGGTGATCTCGGTGGGTCAGTACGCATCCCGTACTCGCGGGATCGTGTGGCTGTCCAATGATCCAGACCACGCCGAAGGTTTCCGGGAGCACGCGTTTTACCGGTGCCTCGATACGGCGGACGTGTCGTGCGCTGCCGTCGGGTGCGCGTCGTGCGACTGGGAACACGACACCGGCGAGAGCGGATCGTTTGACTGGGCGACCTTGACCCGTGACGAGTGTCTGGACGGGTGGCCGTGCGGCGACTCAATAGACGTACCGCACTGTCCGGAGTGCGGTTCTACCCGAATCGGGTTCACCGTCTACTGAGAGGAAAGCCGAGTGAGCGAGATAATTTGCACCGACTACGCCGTGACCTTGCAGCACGACAACGGCCTTATCACGATTACCACCGCTGCGACCAGTCGGGATATTGCCGTTCACATGATTCTCGCCTTCGAACGCGCGCCTAGGGCTGCGGTTGTTCGGGTTCAGCGTCGGCCGATCTGTGACTATTGCGACGTAATGGCTATGCGCATCGGTGACGGTGTGCCCTTGTGCGTGTTGCACGCCCGGGAGCACTACGCCCGTTGGCGACAGGACACGCGCAAGCTCGGCATTCGAAGCTTCGAAGAGGCGTAACCGCGTTACATCCGGGCCGTGATGGTCAGCCCCGGTCGACTGGGTCGGCCGGTTGCCCGGGGCTGGCCACCCTGGCCAGGGGTGTCCACTTTTCGTACTTGGTGATCTGGGAGAATTAATGGATACTCCCCAAATCTATGTCGCTTCGCTCGCCGATTACACGAACGGCTATTTGCACGGCGAGTGGATCGACGCTGACCAGGACGTAGACAGCATCCGATCGGATATCGAGAGGATGTTGAAGGCTTCCCGGTTCCGGGACGCAGAGGAGTATGCCATTCACGACGACGACGGCTTCTATGGCCTGTCGCTGGACGAATGGGAGAGCCTCGACCACGTCAGCGCGATCGCTCAGGGTATCGCCCGACATGGTGCCGCGTTCGCCGCATACGTGCATGTGTTGTCCGACAACGCGGGTGGTGTGTCCCGTATCGATCTCGACGACTTGAGCAAGTTCGAGGATCGGGCACGTGGCGAGTGGAACAGTTTTAGAGACTACGCGGAAGACCTCGCGCGAGAGTTTGGGTACTTCGAGGTCTTGGACAAACTGACTGATGTAACCAACTACTTCACCTTTGATGTTGACGCATTCGCTCGCGATTTGGAGATGGACACGCACTCCTGCGAGATCGCCGGCCGCGTGTACGTGTTCAATCTAAACGGCTGAGGGGAACCATGTACGTTCTTCCTGACTTTGGGGAGCAGTTGACCGTGTGGTGGTACGACGAATCCGGAGAGCATTGGATCACGGGCGCCGTGACCGTGGTGTGCCGCGATGCGGCCGACACTGCCAAGGCAACCGCTGTCCAACTCTCCCGCGTTGATCGCCGGAAACCGCGCGAGTGGAACCGGAGCGCGACGCGGTGAGGTTCCTAGCCTGGGAATGGTCCGGCCACAACGGCGAGCGGTACCAAGCGGTTTATCTGTTCGGTGAGTTGGTCCACATCTACATGACGGTCACGGGCGGAACGTGGCTGAAGTGGGATCAGGTCGAGGTCACGCGCGGCGGGAACGTCGCGGACGCGGTAAAGCGGTACGCCACAGAACATGGCTGCGGTGACGTGAGGGGAGCAAACTAGTGCCAGGATTCAAGGTCGAGTTTCGGACCGTGTCCGGTCCGCTTGCGGTAGACCACCCTGATTTCGACTCCTTGGAGAGTGCGTTCACCTGGGTGCGGTCCCAGCTTCCGCATCTGCCAGCGGAGGTCTACGCCGCACACATCAAGTGGGATGGTCAGCTCAACGATTGGTTGGCGACGGTCTACCGCAACGGTGACACGCTCACGATGGCTGACGTCGTAGCGAAGATCCTCCGCGACCCGCGGTAGGACCCAGCGACCCACAACGGAACAGCACGATCCGAGACCGACCCCCGGGCAAGCGCGCCCGGGGGTCTTCTCGTCTACCCGGATCGTTAGCAAGGCTCACGATTCCCCACCCTCCCCCATATCTCAGGTGAGAGCGGAAGACGCCCCGACTCGGCCGCTACGGCGCCGCGCTACGAAACAGCATCCCCAGGGAGGGTAGGTGGGTGTTGCTCGGCCCTGCCTGGGCTGTCAGCGGCCGACCCGTGTCGGGAGCCGTTGCCCCTCCTGCGCTCCCGCTATTGACCGGCCTCGCTACCGGCGGGCCGCTGCTGTTCGAGCGGATACCCCGGGCGACGGTGCCCGGGATTGCCTCCGGCGCGCACTCAATCGGGCAGGGACCGGGGTGTGCGCCCTATGCGGTAACGGGTTCTCCGCGACGGCCCTGGACGTCGACCACATCCGGCCATTAGCGGACGGCGGGACCGACACGGCCGACAACGTCCGCGCGTTGTGCCGCTCGTGTCATCGCGCGGTGACGACGGCCCAGGCTCGCGCACGGGCCGAGCGACGCCGTGCCAAGCGTGCCCGCCAGGGACGCGGCACGCTCCCCGGACGCACCGACGCGCACCGTTCCCGCTGGTCAGCGACGTGACGTTCGGCCTTCACACGTTGACCTCAAGATTGTGATACACGTCACTCTTGGTCACGTTCTGCACATAACACGGCATCGAGATATTGCATATGCACCCATGTGCGGTTGTGAAGTTCGAGCCGGGTGTCCTCCCTTCCCCGGGCCGCCGCCGGCAGATTCGTGCTGAGTGACGCCGGGTTTTCCGCGAGCCCTGAACATCGAACTTTTTTTTCTGACTCTCGTCACCCTGCGGTGACGTTCCGTGATCGCCCGCCGGTTGGCCTCCCGCAGCTTCCTGCCCTCCTCTCCAGGGCGCTGGTCCGGTCGCAGGCCACCGCGCGGGTCCCCCTGTCTGCCCCGAATCGCTTGGGAGTGCGCCGAGTTGACCTGATCCACCTGAGAGGACCCGCTGTGAGCCGAGCCAAGGCCCCAGAGAACCGGCTGGGACGGCCCCGCACGGCCAAGCAGCGCACCAACCCTCTCCCCGCCGCCTCCACTGGCTCGACGATCATCCCGGAACCGCCCGCCACCCTCGATATCACCGGGCGCGAGCTGTGGTCAGAGCTGTGGCGGCGGGGGGAGTCCGTCTACACCGCCACCGACGCGCTGACCATCGAGCGCTACTGCTCGCTGGCCGACCGGCGCGCCCTCTACCTCGCCTTGTTGCGCGAGGAGGGCCACGTGACCACCGGCTCCACCGGCCAGCTCGTGGCCCATCCCGCGGCCAAGCTGCTCGCTGACGTGGAGTCCCGAATGCTCGCGCTCGAAGACCGGCTCGGCCTCAACCCTGACTCCCGTATCCGGCTTGGCCTCGGTGCGGCCGAGCTGCGTTCTGAATTGGACGACTTTCTTTCTCAATGACTCGTGTGCGAGCTGATCTCGCCGCGCTCGAACAGTCGCTCTCCTGTCCTGCGGAGGACATCGCCTCGCTACCGCGTCCGGATCGCGAACACCGTGTCCGGAAGCTGATGGAGTGCGCGCACGTCATCGTGGATGACGCGCTCGATCACCACCTTGGTGGTAGGCACCTGGCGGGGGTGTGCGTGCTGTTCAGCGGCGGCAACGATTCCACCGTCCTGACCCACCTGATGCGCCAGCGGGCCACCCACGCCATTCACGCCAACACCGGCATCGGGATCGAGCAGACCCGGCAGTTCGTCCGGGACACCTGCCGCGCCTGGGGCCTGCCGCTGATCGAGAAGCGTCCGCCTACGGGCAGCAGGTATCGCGACCTGGTACTGGATCAGGGATTTCCCGGCCCGGCGCATCACTTCAAGATGTACCAGCGGCTCAAGGAACGCGGCCTGCGCCAGGCCCGCGCCGAGCTGGTGGACAACGGGCGCCGACAGCGCGTGGTCTTCCTCGCAGGTCGCCGCCGGGAGGAGTCCCGGCGACGCCAGGAGATCCCGTTGCACGAGCGGGAAGGCTCGGTGATTTGGGCCTCGCCGTTGGCGCTGTGGACCAAGGTGGATCTCAACACCTACCGCCGCATGTTCGAGGTTCCCACCAACCCGGTGGCTGACCTGCTGCACATGAGTGGTGAGTGTCTGTGCGGGGCCTTCGCCAAACCCGGCGAGCTGGACGAGATCCGATTCTGGTTCCCCGACGTGGCCGCCGAGATCGAGAACCTGGCAGCGGAGGCACGGCAGTCCGGGGTGCCACCAGAACGCTGTCGGTGGGGCTGGGGCGCTTCCCGTAACCGGCGACGCGTCCGCTCCGGGCCGCTGTGCCAAACCTGCGCAGGGTGACACCTTTGCGGTTCCGCCCGTGAGGTCCGGGAGCGCGAATCCTTCGCGCTGAGCGCGAACCTGGGAAAGCCGTCCACAGGAGATCTGGCGACCCGAAGGGCTCGTGCCTACCCGTCCGCGCCAGA
The DNA here is from genome assembly GCF_014645795.1 of Longimycelium tulufanense. Classification (GTDB taxonomy): domain Bacteria; phylum Actinomycetota; class Actinomycetes; order Mycobacteriales; family Pseudonocardiaceae; genus Longimycelium; species Longimycelium tulufanense. The sequence goes on from NZ_BMMK01000041.1 coordinate 15,030, forward strand.
CGGCATGACCTCACTCACACTTCGTCCCCACCTGGAGATCGCCTCACCCACCTCCTCGCCAGTACACGGGACACGCCCGTGTGGGAGAGGAGCTTTCACGTGAACGACACCCAAACCTTCCAGTTCGGCGGCACCGAGGTGCGTGCCGTCCTGCGGGACGGGGAACCGTGGTTTGTGGGCCGCGACATCTGCTGGGCTCTGGGGATCACCAACCCCAGCGACGCCCTAGCCAAGCAGGTCCCGGCGGAGTGGAAGGGGGTAGAAACCGTCTACACCCCTGGCGGCCCCCAGCGGCTGTCCGTGGTCAACGAGTCCGGCGCCTACCGGCTGATCATGCGGTCGAACAAGCCGCAGGCGGTGACGTTCCAGAACTGGCTCGCCGGTGATGTCCTGCCCCAGCTTCGCCGGACCGGCCGCTACGACGTGGCCGAGGCGGCGGTGGAGCGTGGGGTGGAGCTGCCCGCGCTGCTCAAGCAGACCACGCAGGCGTTGGAACAGATGATCGCCCTGAATCGAGAGCAGGCCGCGAAGATCACCGCTGATGCCCCGAAGGTGGAAGCGTTCGATGCTGCGATGTCGGCCGCGGGCTGTCACCCGCTGAATGCGGCGGCCAAGGTACTCGGGCATGGGCCGAACCGGTTCACCGCGCGGCTGCGGGAGCTGGGCGTGCTGATGTATGTGACCAACGAGTTGGGTGGGCGGTGCAACGTGCCGCAGCAGAGGCACATCGACGCCGGCCGGTTCGTGCTCAAGACCTACCCGACCTGGGACGCCCATGGTCGCCGGTTCACCGCCTACACCACCTATGTGACCCCGAAGGGCCTAGAGTGGCTGCGCTCGGTCCTCGGTGCCCTCGCGACACTCTGACCCAAACGCTTCCCCGTGACCCCGCCCGATCTTGGGCGGGGTTTCTTGTGTGCCTGACAAGGAGTGACGCGTGTCTCGGCTCCCCCAGGCCGAGCGCGTCATCCAGTTCATCGAACGGTTCTGCACGCTCGGCGGCTCCTACGCCGGCCAACCGTTCCGGCTGCTGGAGTTCCAGAAGGACATCATCCGCGACGTCTACGCCGAGGACCCTGCTGGTCGGCGCCTCCGCCGCACCGCGGTCATCGGGATGCCGCGTAAGAACGGCAAGACCCAGCTTGGTGCGGCGCTGGCGGTGTATGGCCTGATTGCCGACCAGGGCGACCCCAACCCTCGTGTCTACTCGGTCGCCAACGATCGGCAGCAGGCCCGGCTGTGTTTCGACGAGGCCAAGCGGATGATCCGCGCGAGCCCGGGGCTGTCGCGGGTGTGCACGATCCACCGGGACGTCATCCACTGCCACCGCACCGGCGGCGAGTACCGTGTGCTGTCCGCCGACGCGGGCACCGCCCAGGGCCTGTCACCCACCACCGTCATCTACGACGAGTTGGCGCAGGCGCGCACGGATGACCTGTGGGCGGCGATGCGCCTAGGCTCGGCGGCCCGGCAACAGCCGCTGACAATCGCGATCTCCACCGCCGGCCCATACCTGGATGGCTACCCGTACTTCGAGCTGTACGAGTACGGCCGCAGGGTCCTTTCGGGCGAGGTCGACGACCCGAGCTTCACCATGTGGTGGTGGGGGCCGGCCCCGGAGGAGAGTGTCGACCCCTACGACCCGCAGGTCTGGCGCCGCTACAACCCGGCGTGGGAGCTGCTGAGCGAGGCCGAGTTCCACGCCCCCAGCAAGTCCACCTCGGAGTTCCAGTGGCGCACCTACCGGATCAACCAGTGGGTCCGGGGCGGCACGAGCTGGAACGTGTCCGCGCTCTGGCCCAGCCTGGCCAAGACCGATGACCCGCTCCAGCCCGGGGACGAGGTCGTGTTGGGCCTGGACGGGTCCTGGTCCGGCGATGCGACCGCTATCGTCGCCTGCCGCATCCGGGACCTGCACCTGGCACCGGTCCGGGTGTGGGAGGCACCCGAGGGCGATGCCGAGTGGCGGCTGCCCCACGCCGAGCTGGCCCACGTGCTCGACGAGGCGTGCCGCACCTACCGGGTGGCCGAGGTCGCCGCCGACCCCTACCGCCTGGAGATGACGCTCCAAGAGCTGTCCGACGCCGGCCTGCCGATCGTCGAGTTCCCCACGGCCAGCCTGGCTCGGATCATCCCCGCGCACACCGAGTTCACCCGGGCCGCCCAAGACAAGCGGCTCAGCCACAACGGCGACCCGGTACTGGAGCGGCACGTCCGCAACGTCGTGATCAAGGAAGACCATCGCGGCGCCCGGCCAACGAAGGAATACCGGTCCTCCAAGCGCTACATCGACGCAGCGATCGCCGCCGAGATCGCCTTCTACCGCGCCCTGTTCTACGCCGAGCCCGGTACGCCGGAGCTGTTCTTCTGATTCTGCAAGGAGTTTGTCCCCTGTGCGTGCTCTGCTCGCGCTGCTCGCCCTCTCGGGCGTGGCCTGTGTCCTCGTGGGTCTGTGGCTCATCTGGCCGCCGCTGACCTGGATTGTCGGCGGCGTTGTGGTGCTGCACGCGGCCCGCGAGTCGGCCGCTGGGGCGGGTGGTCGATGAGCTGGTTGTCCCGGCTGCTCGGGGTGCGCTCCGAGCAGCGGCAGATCGACCTCGATTCGTTCACCGAGCCCATCCGCTCACTCCTGGTCGGCTCCTATGACACCCAGATCGGGATGAAGGTTACGCCGGAGACGGCGTTGCGGCTCTCGACGGTGTACGCGTGCGTCAATCTGATCTCCTCCACGATCTCGACCCTGCCGGCGACTGCCCATCGGCGTGATGCGAGCAACCAGCGTCGCGCCGAGCGGGTGCCGATGTGGGTCGAGGAACCCTTTGGGCCGTTGGCTTCCTCGGGGCAGATCGAGTTCCGTGCCCAGACGATGGTGTCGTTGCTGTTGCACGGCAACGCCTACTGGTTGATCCAGCGCAACAGCCGCGGCCTTATCCAGTCGATGACCGTAGTGGACCCCGGCCTGGTGTCGTTGTCCGCCCAGAAGGGCCAGCGGGTCTATCGGATCGCGGGGGAGACGCTGCGGCCGACCTGGGACCTGGAGCACCTGGTCGGCATCCCGATGCCCGGCGAGCACTACGGCCTGTCCCCAATCCGGGCCGCGGCGCAGGCCATCGGGGTCACGTTGGCGGCCCAGAGCTTCGGTGCCCGGTTCTTCGGCAACTCCGCCATGCCCTCCGGGATCATCGAGGCCCAGGGCAGGCTCACCACTGAAGCTGCTCGGCAGCTGATGGAGCGCTGGCGCGCCGCACACGGCCGGGACAACACCGGTGGTGTCGCCGTGCTGTCGGAAGGTGCGACATTCAAGAGGATCAGCCTCTCCCCGGAGGAAGCCCAGTTTCTGGCTGTGCGCCAGTTCGGTGTCGCCGACATCGCCCGCCTGTACCTCGTACCTCCGCACCTGATCGGTGACGCCACCGGCTCGACCTCCTGGGGTTCCGGCTTGGCGGAGCAGAACATCGGCTTCGCCCAACATTGCCTTCGACCTTGGGTCTCGCGTCTGGAAGCGGCTATGACCCGACTGGCCCGGTCCGAGCCCGACCGCACCCGGGACTTCGAGATCCGGTTGCAGATGGGCGACCTGCTGCGCGGCTCCCCCACCGAACGCTCCCAGGCAGCGATCCAGCTCGTGCAGTACGGCATCCGCACTCCGGACGAGATCCGCGCCGAGGACGATCTGCCCCCGCATCCCGAGGGGATCGGCTCGGTGCCCTACGTGCCGCTGAACATGGGGCCGCTCGGCTCCAACAACGAGCGTGCCGAGGGCCAAGCCGCCGAGCAGGAATGGAAGGCCGAGATCGCCCGTCTGGAAGCGCTGATCCTCGCGCAGCAGGCCGCAGCGGCCGGCTCACCCGAGGCGATGGACGAGGTCGACGAGAAACCGGACCCGGAATACCCGCCCTACGACGAGGACAAGGAGACGCCGCCGCTTGAACCTCGAATCCCGCAGCGTCGATGTGCCTGTGGAGTGGGCCGAGCGTGACGACGGTGGACTGACGCTGGTCGGCTACGCCTGGGTCTACGACTCCTGGTCCCACGACCTGGGCGGGTTCGTCGAACGCATCGAGCCGACAGCGCGGTGGGAGCCGTGGAACGGGGACGTCATCGCCGCGTTCAACCACAGCGCCGATCAGCTTCTCGGCCGCCTCTCCTCGGGCACGCTGCGCCTGTCCACGGATACCCGGGGCGGGCGGTACGAGATCGACCTGCCGAACACCAACGCCGGTCGCGACGTGGCCGAGCTACTGCGCCGCGGGGACCTGCGTGGCTCCTCGTTCCGCTTCGCCACCCCCAGCGGGGGCGACTCGTGGGAGGAGCGCGACGGCCACCTAGAGCGCACCTTGCACCGCTTCACCGTCATGGACGTCGGCCCGGTAACCACCCCGGCCTACCCGGACACCGAGGCCGCCCTGCGCTCGCTGGCGCACTTCCGCGCCCAGCACGCCCCGCCGGCCGGCCCGGCTCCGCGCCGGCACCGTCGCATTCTCGGCGTCGCCTAACGCCCTCCCCTTCTGTCTGACCGCTTGAGCCCCGCCGTCTGCGCGGGGCCGCCGTCTCACGCCCTCGGGCGTTTGTGAAAGGAAATATGAGTCTGTTTGAGCGGCTGGCCCGTGTCCACGAGGAGCGCGGCCGAGCTGTGGAGGAGCTGCGGGCACTGGCCGGGGCCACCGAGGGCCGGGAGCCGACCGCGTATGAGACCCAGGTTGAGCAGCGCCTCACGAAGGCCATTGCGGACGGGGACGCCCAGATCCGGGAGCTGTTGGCCGAGGGCCAGCGTGCCCAGGCCGCCGCGGAGGTGGCTGACCGCGCCCACCCGGCCGGCCCGGCTGGTGAGGATCGTGGGCTGACGTCCCAGATGGATGAGCGGCTGTGTGGCCTGTTGGACGGCGAGGTCCGTTCCGCGGAGTTCACGCTGGCTGAGAGTCGGAACCTCAACCGCACCGAGGACCCCGACGTCAAGAAGCGCGACGTCTACGGCCGGCTGTTCGAGTACATCCGTGACCTGTCCAGCGTGATGACGGCGGGCGCAGAAATCCTGCGGACCGAGTCGGGTGAGGACTACTACTGGCCGAAGGTCACCGCTTACAGCGCCGCCGCATTGGTGGGCGAGGGGCAGACCATTCCGGCGAGCGAGCCTAAGTTCGGTCAGCACGTGCGGATCAGCGCCCGCAAGTACGGTCTGACCATCCGTGCGACCTACGAGATCCTGGCCGACGCCAACTTCGATCTCGCAAGTTTCCTGGTGCGGCAGGCGGGCCCCGGTTTCGCCGACGGGTTCAACCGGCTGTTCCTGACCGGCAAGGGCAACGCCGAGAACGAGCCGCAGGGCCTGTTCAGCCACGGCCAGGTGGGCAAGACCCTTGCCGCGTCCACCGCGATCACCGCCGATGAGCTGATCGATGCCTACCACTCGATGCAGTCGCAGTACCGGGCCGGCGCCTCGTGGCTGATGCACGACCTGACCGCCGCGATCCTGCGCAAACTCAAGGACAACGACGGCCGCTACCTGTGGCAGCCCTCTCTCCAGGTCGGCCAGCCGGACATGCTGCTCGGCAAGCCCGTCTACACCGACACGGCGGTGCCGCAGATCGGCACGGGTGCGAAGTTCATCGCCTTCGCCGACCTGAGCCGCGGCTACCTGATCCGGTTCGCCGGGCCGCTGCGGATCGACCGGTCCGAGCACGTCGACTTCGACAAGGACATCGTCGCCTGGCGGTTCCTCCAGCGCATGGACGGCATCGTCACCGACGACCGCGCCATCCGCCTCGTCCAGGCCGCCGACGCCTGATCCCCACCCGCCTACGGAGAGCACCCCGCACGGGGTGCTCTCCGGTTCTTGTGGAAGGAGCTGACCGGATGAAGGTCACCATGCTCACCGCGATCGGCGGACCTGAGATCAACCACGCCGCAGGCGAGACAGTCGAGTTCGACGACAAGGTCGCCCAGCGCCTGGTCGCCGCCGGCCTCGCCGAGCCGGCCGCGGAGCCGACCCCGACGCGTAAGCCTGCTCGGCGCACCCGGGGGTCGTAGGGGTGCCCTACTCCTCGATCGACCGGGTGCGCGAAGCCGATGGGTTCGACACCCACGACTACCCCGACGAGCTGGTGTCCTCCGCGCTCACCTGGGCCGAGGCCGTCGTCGATCACATCACCGTGACCTCTTGGGAACACAAACCTTTCGAGGTCCGAGCCGTCTGCTTCCACTCAGCCGAGCTGTGGCTGGACGTGCTCTTCCCCCAACAGCTCCACCACGCCGTCGACCTCCGCACCGGCTCCCCCGTGGACGTCTCCGGGTGGCGACTGAACCCCCACACCAGCCGGGTCTATCTCCCCACCGTGCGCACCGGCGAATGGCTGGTCGCTGGCCTGGCCGGTGAGACCGACACGCCTCCCGAGGACATTGCCTTCGCCACCACCGTGCTGGCCCGCCACTGGCTGACCAACCTCAACTCCCGCGTCCCCGAACGCGCCGTCAGCGCCCAAAGCGAATACGGACAGATCATCTTCGCCACCGCCTCCCACCGCCGCCCCACCGGCCTGCCGGACGTCGACGCAATCCTGCTGCGCCACAGCCACCGCGCCCCTGGAACCGCCTGATGTGGACCACCATCGCCGCGGTCAAATCCGCCCTCCACAAAAAGATTCGCGACCTAGAACTGCCAGACGTGCAGGTCCTGTACGGCGACCGCGTCGACCGCAAACGCGCCTCGGTCTGGCTCGGCGCGACCGAGCTGTCCGACTCCGAACCCACCGCCTTCCGCGGCGGCGCCCGCGTTCGCCGCAACGAGGACTACATCGTCCACGTTCACGCCGAGGTTCTGGGCAACGATGTCGAACGTACCGAGCGTCGCTGCATCGAGATCGTCGGCCGCATTGAGGAAGCCCTCGCCGCCGACCCCACGCTCGGTCACGCCGTGCCCGGGGTGAAGTCGGTGACCATGTCCAGCCTCCGGCTCAACACCAACGAAACCGACACCGGCCCCATCGCCCACGCCGAGCTGGGCCTGCGTGTGAAGGCATCCCTGGCATGAGCACCCACACCTACACGTACACCGGCCCGTTCCGCCTCGTCGACCTCACCCTGCCCACGCGCTCCCTGCGGGTCGAGCGCGGCACGCCGGTCGAGCTGACCCCCGACGAGGCCGCCGCACTCGCCGACCACCCCGACTTGAGGCGGGTACGCCGGCCGAAGACCCCCAAGGAGAGCACTGAGTGAGCGTCCTGGAAGGCGCGATCCTCCTCGGTGAGGAAACCACCTACGGCACGCCCGCCACCCCCACCCGCGGTTACGAGGGCAAGGCCGACTCCTGGAAGCGTCAGACCGAGTATCAGGAGTCCCAAGGCTTCCGCCCGGGAATGCACACCCTCCGCTCCGACCGACGGCGTCCTATGCACAAGGGCGGTGAAGGCGAGATCGAGCTGGACCTGCTCACCTCCGGCGCCGGGCTGCTCCTCGCCTCGGTGTTCACCACGGTCACATCGAAGCCTCTCGTCCCCGAGGAGGGCAAGGACCCCGTTGCCACCGAGTTCACCTTTGCCACCGACGTGCGCGAGTCCCCCAAGGCCCTCACGGTCCAGGTCCTGCGGCCCCGCGCCTCTGGTGGCACCGTCGCCTTCACCCACACCGGAGTCGTGGCCAAGGAGTTCACGCTCTCCCAGGAAGTCGACCAGAACCTTACCTTCAAGGCTGGCTTCGACTTCCAGGACGTCCTGCTCACCCAGCCCGCAGGCACCCCCGCCTACCCGGCCGAGGCAGTGCCCTTCGCCTGGTCGGAGTGCCAGATCGCCCTCACCGGCGTCACCACCACCGAGTTCGCCCCGAGCAAGTTCGAACTCAACGGCGACCTCGGCCTCAAGACCGACCGCTACCGCCTCGCCAACGGCGGACGCAAGACCAGGCCGTTCCGGAGCCAGGTCCCGGCCTACGAGGGTTCACTGGCCGTGGACTTCGAGGACGTCGCGCTGTACGAGGCATACATCAAGGGCAGCCTTCTCGGCCTCACCGCCACCTGGATCGGCGCCCTAATCGCCCCCGGCATCCACCACCTCGTCAAGGTCGAACTGCCCACCATCCAGTTCTCCGGTGAATCCCCCGAGATGAGCCTGGACGACCTCACCCAGCAGCCACTCCCCTTCAAGGTCCTCGACGCAGGCGACGGCACGCCCGCAGTACGGCTCACCTACGTGACCACCGACACCGCGCCATGAAGTTCCGTGTCCGAGTTGAGGGGGCGCGGGAGCTGCGACGGGAGTTGCAACGGCTGAGCGACCGCAATGGGATGCGCCGGGCGATGCGGGGTGTGCACATCGAAGTGGCCCACCTGGTGTCAGGCCAAGCTACCCGTGAGGCACCTCGGAAGTCCGGACGCCTCGCCTCGACGGTGAAGGGCACGGCCACCGAGACGAAGGCGGTCGTGCAGGCCGGTACCGGCAAGCGGGTGCCGTATGCGGGTCCGGTGCACTTCGGTGCTCCCGCCACCCGTGCGAAAAACCCCAAGAACATCAAGCCCAACCGCTTCATCTACCGCGCGATGGCACGCCGCTACGAGGAAACCCGACGGGCGTTCCGTGACGCCGTCTACCGCGTGCTGCGCAACATCGACAGCAGATGACCACTACCGAGAGGAGATCCGTGGCCGAGCTGGTCACCGTTGACGTCAACGACCTCACAGTGGGTGAGATGGAAGACATCGAGGAGGTCACCGGTACCCCGTTCGATGTCTTGTTCGACCCTGCTGGTCCGAAGGGGAAGATGCTGCGGGCCGCAGCGTGGATCATCAAGCGTCGTAACGACCCTGACTTCACCTTTGAGCAGGCGCGCGATCTGCGGGTGAATCTGTCTGATGTGGAGCGCCCTACCGAGCCCAGCGGACAGTAAGGTTGGCTCGTCTGCTGGGGCACTACCCCGGTTTGACGCTCGCTGATCTGCGAGCCATGCGCATCTGCGAAATCACTGCCTTGGAACAGGCCGTCCTCGACACGCGCGAAGCGCGGGAGGGCGGCCTTCCTCGTTTGGTCTGACACGCAAAGGACGCTGAGTGGGCCAGCCTGTCAAGATCACCATCCTTGGTGATGCCTCCTCGGTGCGACGTGCGCTCACCCAGACCGCCAAGGGCCTGGATGGTCTGACCTCGAAGCTCGGTTCCTTTGCTGCGACTGCGTCGCGGCGGGCCGCGCAGGTCGGTGCCGCCGTGGCCGCGGTGGGTGGCTACTTCGGCGGCAAGTTCGTCGCCGACCTGGAGGCATCCCAGCTTGCGCTGACCAACATGCTCGGCGACGCCAGCCGCGGCGCCGAGATGTACGGCCAGGTCGTCGCGATGGCCCGCAAGTCGCCGTTCGACACCCAGTCGCTGATCGATGGCGCGAAGCAGATGCTGGGCCTGGGGATGGCGGCCGATCAGATCATCCCCACGCTGCAGACCGTCGTCGACGTCTCCGCCGGACTGGGCATGGGCCCGGAGGAGATCAAGCGGTTCATCAAGGCCCTGTCCCAGATGTCGGCCAAGGGCAAACTTTACGCCGAGGAGATGACGGGCCAGCTCTCCGAGCTGGGCATCAACGGATGGGGCATTCTCGCCGCCAAGACGGGCAAGTCCGTCGAAGAACTGCAGAAGATGGGCGCGAAGGGCGAGCTGGTCGCCTCCAAGTACCTCCCCATGCTCCTGGAGGGTCTGCGCGAGGGCACCAGTGCCAACATCGCCTTCGCCGGGTCGGCTGAGAAGCTGTCCACGACGTGGAAGGGCATGTGGACCCGGCTCAAGGACGAGGCGGGCATGGCCCTGTTCGGGGTGGCGCAGGCAGCAAAGCCGCTGGCTACCGCTGTCTTTCCGCACCTGGTCGACTGGGTTCGTCGTACCGGCACCGCGCTGTCCAACGGCGCGCAGAACTTCGTGTACTTCCTGCGATCGGCCCGTCAGGCGCGCCTGCTCGATCGGACCTTGGCCAAGGTGCGGGCACTGCGGGATGCGCTCGGCCGTGAGCTGCGTCCGGTCTTCGGCGCGGTCCGGACGGCGGCCGGTCGCGCCCTGGACGCGGTGATCACCCGGTTCGAGCGCGCACGCCACACCGTGAAGCAGGTGGTGGGGTATGCCGCTCCCCTGCTGCGGAGCCTGCGTGATGTGATCGTGACCGCTCTCGGCGATGCCGGAGGCGTCGTGAGCACCACGATCAGCCTGTTCACCGGTCTCGGGGGCGCGGCGGCCAGTTCCGTGGTGCTGCTCAAGCCGCTTTTCGACATGCTGTCCGGGTTGGTCGGGATCCTGGCGGCGCTCCCGGCACCGCTGCAAACCGCTGCGCTGGCGTGGCTGGCCTTCGGCCGGGCGGCCCGGACCGGGATGCGGGCACTGGGCAACACGACCCCGATCAAGGGGTTCAACGAGGCCCTGGCCCTCCAGCAGCACCTAGCCCGCATGTCTGGGGAGGAGGTGGGACGCTACGGCGGGGCGTTGACCGCGCTGCGTGCCCAGCTCACCTACGCCGGCCAGGTGTTGCGGGAGAAGTACCCGATCGTCGGACGCCTCGCCGATGCCTACACCAGCGGGGCCAACGCAATCCGCACCTGGACTGGTGAGCAGTACGCCGCCGCGGTCGCCACCACGGCCACGGCCAAGCCGCTGCGCGGGATCCCCTCCGCACTCACGGCCGTGACCGCCGCCGCGGCCGGCACGGCCAACGCTGTGCGTGTCGGACTCCAGTCCGCGGTCACCGGCTTGATCGGTGCGCTCGGCGGGCCGTGGGGCGTGGCCATTGCTGCCGCAGTCGCGGGCTTGTCCTGGTGGACCAGCAAGCAGGAGGAGGCCGCCGCGCGGCAACGCCAGTTGGTCACTACCACCTCCAACTTCGCCTCCACGCTCGACAAGTCCACCGGTGCGCTCACCGACGCCACCCGTGCCGCTGCAACCCATGAGTTGGAACAGCGGGGCCTGATCAAGGCCACGCAGGAGTACGGGATCTACTCCGGCGTGTTGGTAGATGCGATTCTGGGCCAACGGAGTGCCTGGGACATCGTCACGACGAAGATGCGCGAGTACATCGGCGTCCAGCTCGACGCGCGCGAGCACGGCAAAGACCTGGCGGAGATCTCCCGCTACGTCGGCATGTCCGTCGATGAGATCAAGAGCGCGTTGCTCAGTGGTGGCCCGGAGCTGGACCGTTTCCGCAACAAGCTCGACGAGCTGGGCAACGCCTACGCCGGAGCGAACGAGAAGACTCTGCGGATGGCGGGTCTGGACATCATCCGCAACACCGAGGCGATCCGCGGGAACAAGAAGGCCCTCGACGAGCTGGCCGAGGCTCGCCGACGAGCCGTGGAGGCCACACAGCGGGAAGCCCAGGCGATGGGCATCACCCTGCCCTCCGCGTTGAACCTGAAGAACGCAATCGACCAGCTCAAGTCCTCCACCGCCTCAGCTGAAGAGAAAGCCCGCGCGCTGAGCACGGCGCTCAACACGCTCAATGGCGACCAAATGTCGCTGGAACAGTCCGTTGCCCGGTCCCGAGAGTTGGTCGACCAGATGGGCGGGGCCTGGTCACGTGCAGCAGCCCAGGCCCGCGAGCACGGCCAAGCCCTGATCGACGAAACGGGCGCGCTCAACACCCGCATCCCGGCAGGTCGCGAGCTGTTGACCCAGACCGACCAGTACGCCCAGTCTCTGTATCAGGTGATGCAGGCGACCTACGCCAAGGCACGCGCCCAAGGGCAGGACGAAACCGCCGCGGCCAACGCCGCTCGTGAGGCGGGTGAGCGGATGGTCGCCTCCTACCGCGAGCAGGCCATCGCCGCGGGCGGCAACACCGCCGAGGTGGACCGGCTCATCCAACACTACGGGATGGTGCCCTCCGACATCGCCACCGCAATTCTGCAGCCCGGCATGGTCGAAGCGCTGCTGCAGCTTCAGAACCTCAAGGGAAGCGTCGAGCGGGTCCCCGGCGAGAAGAAGATCGTGGTCGACTCCAACGCCATCCCCGAGCGGCAGGAGATGGAGCGCCTCGGCTTCAAGATCAGGGATCTGCCCAACAAGAAGGTCGAGATCACGGCCAGCACAACCGCCGCGAACTCGGCCCTGGACAGTTTCCTCTCGCGTCCGGCCCGCAAGGTGGTGGACATCGTTGGTCGGATGCTCGGCCCGAATGCGGCTGGCGCGATCTGGCCCTTCGCGGCGGGTGGCACGTTCGCCGGTCACCAGCTCCGGGCCATGACCGCCGGTATCGCGCGGTTGGTGCAGCCCAACACGTGGCGGGTCATTGGCGACCGTCCCCGGGACCCGGAGGCGTACATCCCCATCAATCGTGAGGCTCGAAGCCTCGCGATCTTGCGGGAAACCGCGCGCCGCATGGGAGAGCCGCTTGCCCGTGACGCGGGTGTCCGGGCGGTCGCGGCCACCCAGGTGACGAACCACTACCACATCACGATCAATGCGACGACGACTGCGAGTCCGGATGAGATTGGCCGGTCGGTGGCGTTTGCGGTGAAGACCATCGGGAGATGAGCCCTGGCTGAGGTTGAGTTGCCGTGGCGGGACTGGACTGCCCGCTACAACGGACTGCTGCTGGGTGAGGGCACTCCGTATGACCTGATTGAGATTGCCGGGTTGCTGGATGCGCCCGAGGTGCGCACCGCGGACAAGGCGCGGTTGCAGCGACCGGGGATGATCCTGGGCCGCGATGTGGTCGGCGGCCGGACGGTGACTCTCACGGTCGAGGTCTGGGGTCGGGACGTGGGGGAGTTCGAGTCCGCGCTCACCGCGTTTGTGGCGGCGTTCACCCCGGCCCGCCCGTTGAGTTCCTTTCGGTTCCTGTTTCCCGGTGTGGCGGGTGGGGCGTTGTCGGAGGTTGATGCGGTGGTGCGGCGCCGGTCGGTGCCGATGCGGGTGCCAGACTATCTGTATCAGCGCGCCGAGTGTGTGGTGGAGCTGTGGTGCCCGGAGCCGCGGATCTTCAGCCCGCCGCAGACCGCGGTGGCGGGTCCGCCGGAGCCCGCGCCGGGTGTGCGGTTTCCGCTGCGGTTCCCGGTGCGGTTTCCCACCGGCCGCAGTGCCTCCGGGGCGGCCACGGTGCTCAACACCGGCAACGCCCCCACCGATGTGCAGGTACGGCTGGTCGGCCCGGTGCCCAGCCCGCGGATCATCAACTACACCACCGGCCAGGTCCTGGCGTTGGACCTGAACCTGGGCGAGAACGACTTCCTGGACGTGGACTTCGGTACGCGGACGGTGCTGTTGAACGGCACCGCCTCACGGTATGCGTCGCTGTTGTCCCGGCCAGCGTGGTGGGAGTTGGAGCCGGGCCAGCCGACCCGCCTGGGCTATCGCGCGGCGGTGGGCTACCAGCCGGGGCGGTCGTCCCACATGCAGATCACGTGGCGTTCAGCCACGCTGTGAATGTCAGGAGTTTTCTGTTTTGGCTCTTCGGACGCCGGTGCCGTTCCTCTCAGATGTCGAGTATCCGGCCGCCAGTTTCCGCCAGCTTCTGCACACCATGTTCGGTCGCCGCTCCGGCGTGCTGGTCGGGTCGGGTACGGAGCTGCCGTCCTTTGGGGTGGTGCCTCAGCCGACACCGGACATGTCGGTGCGGGTGGGGCGGGGTATCGCGGTGCTGGCGGGCAGCCAGGACACCGAGCAGGGCTCCTACCTGCTGATCAACGACGCTGTGGAGACGGTCCCGATCGGCCCGGCCAGCACGGTCAACGATCGGATTGATCTGGTCGGGTTGGCGGTGCGGGATGGCGACTACACCGCGGGAGACTCGACGGCCGAAATCGTCGTCCTTGCTGGTGCACCCGCGGCGAACCCGGAAAGACCGACACCGGACCCCGACGTCACGTTCCTGCCGTTGGCCGAGGTTGTTGTCCCGGCCAAGACCTCGGTCATCACCCGGGACCAGGTCCACGACCTGCGCACGTTCACCGCGGCGCAGGGTGGCATCCAGTACACCGTCCAGAGCGAGTTCGACCACCCGGGCTTCCTCGGTCAACTCCGCTACATCCCCACGCACGGGATCTCACCGGTCCAGGTCTTCCACTCCGGCCGCTGGCGGGGCATCACCTCGACGGTCTACCAGACCACGAACATCAGGGTGTACAACAACACCGCCGTTGATCGGCTGGAACTGGCCCGACTGTCCATTCCGGACCCGGGCTACCCCTATGTGGTCGACACCAGCTTCCGTTACGAGTACGGGGCTCCTGGCGGCACGCGCTATGACGGTCACGTCGTGGTGGACAACCTCTCCCAGGGAGCAGTCGTCAACGTCTACGTGGGCCAAGGGCCCACCGGTGATGTTCGTACCGCGGTGGCGGCCACCCAGAGCAGCCACGTCCTGACCGGCCCGCACACGCTGATTCTGCGGGCCAGTCGGATCTACGGCACCGGCGGCTTGACGACTACTCCCTACAACGGACTGTTCCAAGCCCGGATTTTCCCTGCACCCTAGGAGAAATGCACCTCTGACGGACTACCGTGTCTTGTACGGGGACTTGACCTCTGGGCATCTTCTCGGTGAGCTGCCGGCCACCGCCCTCCAGCTTACGGAGGTCATCAACGCCCCCGGCTCTATCGAGGTCACCATCCCCAACAATCCGGCTCTCCTGCCGGGACTGTCGGAACACGACTTGGAAGAGGGTGCGACCACCCTCTACGTCGAGAGGGACGGCGTCATCCTGCAACCGGGCTGCATCCTCTGGTCCACCGAGATCACTTTGGGCGGACAGGACGTCATCCTGCGCGGCGAGGGCTTCCACAGCTACTTCCGCCGCCGGCTGCTGCGCACCAACCTATCCTTCCCTCCCACCAGCGACCGGGCGCTGATTCTCAAGACCCTGCTGGACCACGCCCAAGCCCAGGACGGCGGCGACATCGGTATCCGCACCGACCTCATCCGCCCTCTCGGTGCCACCTCCGAGCGCAACTACCTCGGCTACGAACGCAAAACCTACGGCCACCTCATCGAGCTGCTGACCGACGACCAGTACGGTTTCTGCTTCCGCTACGTCTCCCGATGGGACGCGGCCCGCAGCCGGATCAGCACCCACATCGAAATCATCCCGCCGGGAGTTGGCCCCAACGAGCTTGTGTTCGACCTCGCCCGCAACTGCGCCCTGGCGGGCCGGGTCATCCGCGACGGCACGCTCCGGGCCAACCGAGCCGACGCGACCGGCGACGGCAACGGTGACGAGATGCTGATCGAGACCGCGGTCAACCCCCACCGAGGCCGACTCCCCCTGCTGGACCGCGTGGAGTCCTACTACTCGATCACCGAACGCACCACCCTGCGCGGCAAGGCCGAAGCCCTGCTCCTGCGCGGCGCCGAATCCGTCATCGTCCCTACCCTCACCGTCGACCCGGACGCTGACCCGCGACTGGGCAGCTACGGCACCGGACACAGTGGCCGATTCGTGGCCCAACTCGGACTGCTGGACATCGACGCCGCCTACCTCGTCTCCGAGATCCGACTCACCGTCAGCGAGACCGGAGAAGACGTCCAGGTCTCCCTCGCCACCGATATCCCCACCGTCTCATGAGGAGCAGCTGTGCCCGTCGATCCGCGCCTGCCTCCCAGCCTTGCCGCCGAGATCGCCGCGCTGCGGCGCGACATCGAGGACCTCAAACGCCGCAACGCCGTCGGCGGCGGCAGCACCTCGCTGTCCGGGCGGCTCGTCGTTGACGGCGAGATCGTCCTGCGCGGCACGGGCGGTCTCCGGGTAGAAACGGGTGCCGGCCGTACCACCGCCGTTCTGGAGTCCGACGAAACCGGCAAAGCGGTCCTGAAGTTCTTCGACCCCGACGCAGGAAGCCTCACCAGCCAGGAACGCGTCCGCATCGGTGCCACCGAGACCGGGCCCGATCCCTACGGCCTGGAGATCGTGGAGCCCGCCAGCGGCAAGCGCTCCTCCCTGTCTCGGCTCGCCTTCGGCCTGGCCACGGCGGCCAACAGCACCACCCTCACCCTCACGCCCGACCACGGCTGGACCAACGCCGGACCCGAGACCCAGATCTCGGTGTCCACCCGCCTGCTTGTGATCGTTTGTGCCGAGATCGCCGTCACCGGTACCAACGCCCGCGCTGCGCTCTCCTGGGACCTCACTGGCCCCACCCACGCCGAACCCGACGAGCACCGCGGGCTCCTCGTCGTCGACACCACCGGCAACGGCACCGTCCTGCGCACGGCCTACGCCCACATCCACACCGGCCTGGCCAGCGGCACCTACCAGGTCCGTGCCCGCTGCCGCGTCACCGGCACCGACGCCACCGCCACCATCCGCGACCGCACCCTCATCTGCCTGCCCACCTGATGACGGGCCCTCACCTGATTCGCCACCTGCAAGTCGCTATCAATCTCACCGGCCTCACCCGCGTGCCCGTCGACGGTGTCCTCGGCCCCATCACCACCATCGCCCTGCGTCGGGTTCAGCGCCACCACAACCTGCCCGTCACCGGTGAGCCGGATCGCACCACCCTCCGGGCTCTGGGAGTGGAGGAATCGCCCTGCTGACCCCACAATGGCTCACCGCGATCGCTGCGCTGCTGCCGGCCCTTTCCGGTGTGCTCGGCGGCCTGGTCGGGGCAGGGCGCGCCCTACGCTCGGCCCGGCACGCAGCCAACCAGGAAGCACTCGAAGCCCTCACCGCCGGCTACCGCTCCCTGCTCGACGAGCGTGCCGCACTCACCCATGACCTCGTCGCCGAACTCGCCGCTGTGAAGGCCGAGCTAGCCGAAGTCCGTGCCGAGAACCAGCGACTGGTCGCCGAGGTAGCAGCGCTGCGGGCACGCCTCGATGAACCTCGCAACGAAGGAGCACCACGATAAGCCTCGGCATCGACGTCTCCAGTCACCAAGGCCGGCCCGACTGGCCCGCCGTCCGTGCGGCCAGCATCGATTACGCCTACATCAAGGCCACCGAGGGTGTCGGCTGGGTCTCCCCGACCCTGGACTCCCAGTACCACGGCGCCCGTGACGGCGGACTCGCTGCCGGCCTGTATCACTTCGCCCGGCCTGATACCGGCAACCCGCCCACCGCAGAAGCCGACACGTTCGCCGACCAACTCTTGCGCCTCGGTGCGCACAGCCCCAGCTCCCTGCCGCCCTGCCTGGATATCGAAGTCACGGGCTCCGACCTACGGTCCTGGTGCGGGACGTTCGTCCGGCGCCTGCGCGACCGCCTCGGCACCCACGCCGTACTGGTGTACGCCTCCACCAACTTCATCCAGACCCACCTCGGCGAGGACTGGGCCAACACCCACGACGTTCTGTGGTGGGTGGCGCACTACGGACGGGCACCCGGCCAGCCTGGCCACCGGACACCCCGGGTGGTCATGCACCAGTACACGAGTTCCGGGCGAGTGCCCGGTATCAGCGGGGGCGTGGACATGAACCAGGCCCTGCGGCCACTGAACGAGATCGTTGGGAAGGAGCCCGATTTGAGTTGGGACGAAACCGCCCCCATCAAGGCGGCATACCCGGATTCTCACGACACGGAGAACAGGGTCACCATGCGCGAGTTCCTGCAGTGGACCAACTGGGACACCGCTGGCCTCCAACCCTGGCGGCGTAACGTGGATACCCGCCTTCAGCGCATCGAGGACAAGCTCGGTGACCTGGTCGACCCCAAGGCCATCGCCGACGCGCTCCGCCCAGACGTGGCCGCCATCGTGCGGGAAGTGCTCGGCGAGGACAACGCCGACCTCGCCGACCAGATCGTCACCGCCATCAGTAGCCGGCTCAGCAGCACCGCGAGCTGAGCAGCACTCGGCCGGCTACCTGAACAATCCTCCTGGAGCAAACCCTGACGACCCTGCTCTTCTGGCGCGCCACCACCGAGCGCGCCCTCAAGACCACCGCCCAGACCCTTGTCGCCGTCCTCGGCGTCGACGGCATCGGACTCCTCAACGCCCCCTGGGGCGCAGCCCTGTCCGCCGCCGGCATGGCGGCCCTTCTGTCGATTCTCAGCTCGGTTGCCTCGTCCGGCCAGGTCGGTGACCCCGGCAGCCCGAGCCTGGTCGAAACCGTCTCGGCATCGAGCCGCGACTGATTCCACGGCACTCACTCATGGCGGACTTCGCCGACGAATCGGAGAGGTACAGCACCGAGCAGGTAACCGGCATACCTGGAAACGAAAAGGTGGGGGCGGGCACTGCGCCCACCCCCACGGCTCTCACTTTCGGGGAACTCAGGTCGTTGACGCCCCGCGAATCGCCTTGACTCGCTTCCAGTTGAGTGCAACCGACACCACCAAGGCGAGCACGATCGACAGGGAAACCTCGACCGAGCCAAAGCCCAGGACACCGCCGGCCAGGCCGACGATCAGAACAGCGGTCAACACCCAGACAACAAGAATACGAATCGCGAGGAGGACACCGGCACGCACGACATGCCCCCTCACCTCGTCACGTCACCGCGCTCCACTCGGCACGGCCGCTTCCGTAGATTACCATGTCCACCCTCGGGTAAAGGGAGGCGTAGCAGGCGATTTTCACGGCGCACAGCTCGATGTGACCATGAATCGCCACGTCGGACCGCCAGCCCCCGGTACCACTGTCCCGCGGGGTGCCACCTGTGTAACCCCGCAGGTAGACGACCACGTCCGGGTCCTGGAGGTAGTGGTACTTCTGGTGGACGCTGGTAACACGTGAACCATCGACGCAGTAGTCCACCCGCGCCATGTAGATGTAGAGGGTGAAGCCGAGCGTGGAGGGCTTGCGGACGCCCTGGTGGGTGATCCAGCAGCCGCGCCCGTTGTGGTGCACGCCACTGGCCGACTCCAACGTGGTGGGCCCGGCCGCCTGGTCGTTGCCTCCGGCCGGAAGCGAGTACCCGAAGACCTCGGCCGGGGCGTCAGGATCGGGAACCATCGCGGCGATCTTGGGATATTTCAGGATGGTCTGCTTCTGCTCAGGGGTCAGTGTCCCCGTGTCGCGTAAGTGCTCCAAGGCAACTCTGACCTCATCGGGAAACTCGGCATCCTGACCAGTCGAAGCGTGGGCCGTCGGTGCAATCACAAGACTTACGACGACAGCAAGAATAAGCAAAACTGCTCTTCGCACGACACCCTTCCTTTATAGACCGTAGACACAGGAAGGGAACACTTTTTCGGGCACATCGACTTCCTCCCCCTGTCTTCCCTCCCCAGCGTCACCTAACCGTAGGGCTGAGGCAAAGAGGAAGTGGTCCTTGTGGCGTTCACTCGAAATAACCAATTCCTTCGGATGGTCGTACGATGTGGTTGCGCCGCGCCTCTCGCATCCGCACGGCTGCTCAACACGACGCCCAACGGGCGCGAAACGTTACCCATTTCATCGGAACCACACCCACTTCCAGGGCATGAGCACTGTGCCTGTTGCGGTCGGGCTGACTGGCTATGCGCGGTCCGGGAAGGACACGGTCGCCCGGGTCCTGGTTGAGGAGTTCGGCTACCAGCCCTTGGCGTTGGCGGATCCGGTGCGGGAGATGGCGCTGGCGCTGGACCCACTTATCGCCGGGAGTCCGTCCGCCCGGCTCGGTGAGGTCGTGGCTCAGCTCGGGTGGGACCGGGCGAAGGAGCGCTACCCGGAGGTGCGCCGGGTACTTCAGCGGCTGGGCACCGACTGCGTGCGCGACCTGCTGGGCGAGCGGGTGTGGATCGCGCGGGCCGCGGCCCGGATGACCGTGCGGCCGAACGATCGTTGGGTAATCACGGATGTGCGCTTCCCGAACGAGGCTGAAGCCTTGTGTGATGTGGTCTGGCGGGTGGTACGTCCCGGGGTGGGTCCGGCGAACTCGCATCGCTCGGAGCAGGCTGTCGGTCTGGTGCCGCACGATGTCGTGATTCGCAACGACGGTGATGTGGAGCAGCTGCGCGCTCGGGTGCGGGTGGCGCTGGAGGAGTACCTGTGATCGATGTTCGTAATGGGGGTGTGTGATGCCGCAGCTTCGTACCTCACCGTGTGAGCACGACGTGGTCGTCCATGTGCTCACGCTGCCGGAAGGGTCGACGTTCTCGGTGCCGGAATGTCGAACCAAGGCGGGGGTCCCCCGCACCCATGTGGTGACGCGGGAGCGGTACCCGCTGGTACGACGGTAGGTCATGTACCCGTCAAGATCGGGGCCCGGGTCTCTGACGAACGTCAGGGTCCGGGCTTCCGTGTTGCAAGGTACATTACAAGTAGTTAGCTTAGGCGCATGTCTGCCAGCCCGACCGCCACCGGGATCAGCGCTATCGCCTCCGCTGCCTGGGGAAAACTTCGCGACGCGCACCCGCGACTTCCACACGTGACCGCCACGCTGGGTCGAACACGCCGTTCCGGCCGGCGACACATCTGCCTCGCTCCTCAATGGACAGATAAGGAACAGGTTCTCCTCACCCTGGATCCTCGTATCGAAACGAGTCCTGAGCTTGCCCTCCAGTCCCTTCTCCACGCCGCGGCACACGCACTGGCAGATCGTGACGGTGTGCGTACCACCAACGCGACGGGCACCTACCACAGTGGCACGTTCAAGGAGTACGCCGAGAAAGTCGGCTTGGCTGTGCTGCCCTCCACTGTGGTGGACACGACATCGGGATATGCGCGCATGGGCCTGGGACGAGGTACCCGGAACAAGTTCCGCGCCGAGTTGCGGGCGCTCCAGAATCTGACACCGTCGCTGACGGAGCTGGCCACAGAGATTGACCAGAGCAAGGCCCGCGGCACGGTCCAGGTTGTGGCGGAATGCGGGTGTGGTCCCCAGTTCAACGTGCGGCTGTCGAAGGCGGCGGCCGAGCGTGGCTCGGTCCAGTGCTCGGTGTGTGGACAAGCGTACGCCCCCCGTACGCAGTCGCCTGGCCGGCGTGGCCGGCCGTGGCCGAACTAACCTTCGGCCGAGACGTCCTTCTGCCGTTTCCCACTCTGCCGCCCCACCACACCCATCTCCCCGTTGCCGCTCGATGCGAGCGTTCAACGGAGAGGATGGAATGACCACGCCCAAGATCCGCACGGTGTCCCGTGGCGGGAGCCGCTTCTACATCCATCCCACCTCGGCCGACCGGGTTCCCGGGGTGACCTCAATCATCGGGATGTTGCCCAAGCCGTTCCTGACGGCGTGGGCGGCCAAACTCACCGCCGAAACGGCTGTGGACCTGCTCGGCGAGGTGGTGGGGATCGCGCTGCGCGACAAGCAGGCCGCCGTCGACATGCTCAAGCGCGCCCCGCGCCGGTTTACCGAGGCCGCCGCGGATGTCGGCACCGAGGTGCACGAGCTGTGCGAGCATCTATCCCGAGGTGACCGGATCGGCCGGGTTCACCCGGACCTACGCCCCTATGTGGACGGCTACCAGGAATTCCTCGACGAGTTCCAGCCGGAGTTCCTGGAACTGGAAGCCACCCTCTGGTCGGACACCCACCGCTACGCCGGAAGCTGTGACTGGATCGCCAAGATCGGTGACGAGATCGTCATCGGCGACAACAAGACCACGCGCTCCGGTGTGCACGAGGAGGTGGCGCTCCAGCTCACTGCCTACGCCTTCGCGGACTACTTCCTGCGCCCCGACGGCACCCAGGACCCCATCCCGAAGATCGAAGCCGGAGCCGTCGTGCATCTGCGGCCCGATGAGGACGACCCAAGCCGGCCACGCTGGCAGCTCGTCCCCGTGCGCGTCGACGAGAGCGTGTTCGACGTCTTCCTGACACTGCGCCGCGTCTTCGAGTGGGACAAGGACATCAAGGCGACCGTGCTGGGAGAACCCGTGAACTCGGCCGCGCTCGCTCGGCTGCGACGCGGCCGCAAAATCACCTGAAGACGTACCCTACTTCCCTGCGCCCTGCCGTCAGGCTTTCCTGATGGTGGGGTGCTTTTCGTATTTCTGGGCTCGATTTCTTCCCCACCCCGACGGGGATGCACCCACCTCCTGGTTGCGCGCGGACGACACGGTCCGTGCCTCCGAAAGAGGGGAGTTTTCCTTGTCCCTGCGGGACATCTTCGGTGATACCCAGCGGATGAAGCGACGGGACACTGTGGACGTCGTGGGACGCCTGCGGAGTGGCATGATGGTCAACCGGCGTCCGGTGGCGTTGGAGCAGTGGCGGTTCACTACTGGCGACCCCGATGTCGCGGGTCGGATCGCCGCTTTGTACGGCGGCCCGGTGGAGGAGTGGGACGCTACCGGCGAGGACGATCTCCAGGTCCTGACCCAGGCTGCCATCCTGCGTGTGGTGATCCCCAGCCCGAAGTGGGTGCGGGGTGAGATGAAGCTGTTCGGGCGGCGCGGTGTGCTGCGCGCCTGCGACGGCACCGCGCAGACCGACGGCAAGCCGTGCGCGTGTCCACAGCAGTTGGAGGAGCGCAAGGAGGCGGCTCGCGAGGGTACCGGCTGCGAGCCGGCCATCTCGATCGGGTTCCGGCTCGTGGACGCGCCGGAACTGGGCCTGTTTCGCTACCAGTCCGGGTCGTGGACCTTGCTGCGTGAGTTGCCGGACGTGATGGACGCGCTCGCCGAGATCGACGGGCCCGCGTGGGCCGAACTGGGGCTGGAGCGCATCGAGTGGACCCCGAAGGGCGGCACGCAGACCCGCTCGTTCGTCAAGACCAGCATCCGGGTGCTCGGCGCGGCCGAGGAGGTCGAGAACTGATGGAACTGATGACGCAGCCTCTGTCGTTGGTGGCCGAGCCACGGTACGTGTCGGCCACCGTCCACTCCGAGGGCTTGGCCTACGCGGTGGCGACCGTGTACGCGCCCACCGTGGCCGACAGCGTGATCGAGCTGGCCGTGCACGAATCCCACATGAGCGCCGAGGAGGCCGAGCGGCTGGCCGGCGTGCTGGCACTCGCCGCCCAGACGCTGCGTCGCCGCCAAGTCATGGCCACAGCCGTGGCGGAATTGGGACGGTGACGATTTCCACAGCCTGTGGAGAAAAGGTGCACAGAACTGTGGACAGGTCAGCACTGGACGGACGGGGGCGCATATTTCAGCACAAACAGGCACCGTTCTGGACGTTCACTGGATTGTGAACACCGAGCCCAGGCCAACACGCGGAGGAAAGTGGTCGAAAATTGTCGGGGCCTTGCGGTTTGATAGACCACCGTCCCCGTCACCTGCCGGCAAGCGAGAGGAGTGAGCGCGCGGATGCCGAACCCGAACAAGGCCAAGGGGTCGCGGTGGGAGCGTGACCTCGTGCTCTACCTCCGCGAGCGGCTCGACTTGCCGGTGGTGCGGACGAGCAACGAACTGGGGGTGGGAGACCTGGGCAATCTGCCGCTGTTGGCCAACGAGGCGAAGAACGAGGCGGGAATGCGGGTGTGGGCCTACCTGGACCAGGCCGCTTCCCAGGCCGTGCGGGCCTGTGTCCCGTTCGCGGTGGTCTGGGTCAAGCGCCGCAACGCCTCGGCGGCGCGTGGTGCGGTGGCGATGCAGATTGACCAGTTCACCGAGCTGTATCGGGACTACGTCCTGCCGTCCCTGGCCTGTGATCGGTGCGCGATGGTGCGAGCGGAAGGGAGGAATGTGTGACGCTGGCCGAGTTGCTGCCGCGGTTCGAGGGCGCGGAGCCATCCGGCGATGGCTTCCTGGCCTTCTGCCCCGCCCATCCGGACAAGGAGGGCGGGCGGCGGTCGCTGCGGATCGCCCTCGGGGAGGGCGGCACGGTGCTGCTGAAGTGCCGCAGCCAGGATTGCGCCAAGAAGGACATCCTCGCCGCGGCTGGTCTGCGGTGGTCGGACCTGTTCGATGTGGAGCCCGGTGACCTTCCGGTCCGCCCGGCGAACACGACCACTAGGCCGGTGAGCGTGTCGGACCAGATCGCGCTCGCCCTCTACATGGAGGAGTGCGCCGAGCGACTGTTCACCGACACTCCCGAGGCAAGGCAAGCACGGGCATATGTGGCCCGCCGGTTCGGGCTGGACGAGGCCACGCTGCGGCGACTCGGGATCGGCGTCGACCCCGGCGGAGACGCAGCGGTCTTCCCCTACCTCACCGACCCGTACCGGGCGGTGCACCGCTTGGTGGTGCCGTTCCGAGACCTGGCGGGGGTTCCGCGGGGCGTGCAGGGGCGGGCGTTGTACGAGCATCCGGTGCGCTGGTGCGGCGCGGCCAACCCGGAGGACGCGGCGTGGCAGCGCTGGGCATGGTTTCCCGCGGAGACGGGCCTGGACACCGTCGTCTTCTGCGAGGGGCCGGGGGATGCGCTCACCGTCTGCGGCGCCGGAGTAGACGCGGTCGGGATTCGCGGTGCCGCGCTGGGCAACGCCGAGATCGTGCGCGAGCTGGTCGAGTGGCTACGTCGTCACCAGCGTCGCGTGGTGGTGCTCGGCGATCGGGACGCCAGCGGGGACGCGTTCGCGCAGCGTCTGGGCGAGGCGTTCCGGGAGTACGACCTGGCGGTGTTCCGCGCGAGGGTGCCCGCCGACGTGACGGATGCCGACGTCAGCGGGTGGTACGAAGCCCGCCCGGAATCCTTTGCCGCCGAGTTCTACGCCGCCCTGGAGGCGGCCGAGCCGATCGAGGCCGCCACGGGTGAGCCGGTGACGCCGCACCGGTACGCGCCCACCGACCTGGGCAACGCTGAGCGGTTGCGGGACGAGTTGGGCAGCACCGTGCTGTATGTCCGTGATGTCGGCTGGCATCTGTGGGACGGCCGGGTCTACCGGGCGGGAGCGGACGCCACGGTGCGCCAAGCCGCGCACGAGGTGGGCCGCCAGCTCGCCGTCGAGGCCGCCACCGCCACCATCACCCTGGACAACGGCAACCGCGTCAGCGATCGGGGCGCGATGCGCCACGCCCAGTATTCGCAGGGCTCCCGGGGGATCGACGCCATGCTGCGCGAGTTGACTGTCCTGCCCGGGGTCGGGTGTGCGGTGGAGGACTTGGACCGCCACCGGCACCTGCTCGCCGTTCGCAACGGGGTCGTAGACCTGCATACCGGGGCGCTGCTGCCGCACGACCAGCGCTACCGCCAGACTCAGGCCCTGGACCTCGACTACGACCCCGACGCCTCCTGCCCGCGCTGGGAACAGTTCCTCGCCGAGGTCTTCCCCGACCAGCCCGAGATGCCCGGCTACCTGCAACGTCTGGTCGGCTACTCGATCACCGGGGAGACCAGTGAGCAGTGCTTCATCTGCTGCGTGGGCCGTGGCGCCAACGGCAAGTCGGTGCTACTGTCCGCGCTCGAACATGTGTTCGATTCTATCACGCAGGTGACGCCGTTCAGCACGTTCGAGGCCAGGCAGTCAGGAGGCATCCCCAATGATCTTGCTGCGCTCCGCGGGAGTCGGCTCGTCCTCGCATCCGAGGGCACGGCGGGGCGCGCCATGGACGAGGCGGTCCTCAAGCGACTGACCGGCCAGGACAAGATCACCGCGCGGTTCCTGCGTAAGGAGTTCTTCTCCTTCACGCCCACCTTCACGCTGTGGCTGGCGTCCAATTATCGGCCCAAGTTCCGGGGCCAAGACGAGGGCCTGTGGCGCCGCGTCAAGCTGCTGTACTTCCAGCGGTACTTCGCTCCTCACGAGCGTGATCAACATCTCGCGGAAAGATTGCGCACAGAAGCACCCGGAATACTAGCGTGGTGCGTTCGTGGAGCTACGGAATGGTACCGAGAGGGGTTGAGAGAACCAGCCACCGTCACCAACGCTGTCCGGGAGTTCCGCGCGCAGAGTGACCACCTCCACGGGTTCTTCCCGGGAGTGCTGGAGCCCGTGCCGCGCGCGACACCGCGAGCGAAGGTTCGCCGCGCCGAGGTCTACACCCGTTATCGGGAATGGATGGACAGCACCGGCCGTGGCCGTGACGCCTGGGGGAAGCAAACCCTGTTCGAGGGCCTGCGGGAACGTGGGCTGACCGAAGCCCGTGACGCATCGGGGTTCCACTTCCTCGACGTGCGCTGGGCCGCCGACCCCGAACTGGTCGCCGCCCGTCACCTCGACGCCGTCGCCGGCCGTGCCACCGGTGACCGTGATCACGATGACGAGGTGCGTGCGTACATCCCCCGGCAAGCCGCACCCAGTTCGAGGAGCGAGGACCATGTTCGCGTCATCTTTGAAGAGAGGAATTCGTGACCACTGACGCCGCCGTGCCCAGAGAGGAACCGACCCGGGAAGAGGGCGTCGCGCTGCCCCTACCGCGCCGCACAGCGGAGCGGGCCGCGCTGACGATCCGCGAGGTCATCACCGGGTTGGCACAGCGGGAACACCAGGCCGAGTGCAACACCGTCGGCGACCTGGAGCACTTTGACTCCAACGGTACGCCGATCTCGGCCACCGGACACATCCTGACTGAACTGGGAGTGGCCGCGTCAGAGATCAACGACACCGAGCCAGTGGCGCGACAACTGTCCAATCTGGACATCGACACGTTGGCAGTGATCAACGTGGTCGAGTCGGTGGAGTACGAGGGTCGATCCGCCCACGAGCTGGATCTTGCCGCCTACGCGGCCACGCAGGCGCTTGAGTTCGTGCGGGAGTGGGAGGGCCGAGCGTGAAGGTCCTTCCGCATCGCGTCGCCGGTCAGCCTGTTCAGGTGCGGGTGTTGGAGTCGAGGGACGACACCGCGGAGGTGCTGCACTTCGCGGCCTCCCGCGAGAGGCTGGCCATCGATACCGAGACCACGGGTCTGGACATCTACCACCCGGACTTCCGCGTGCGGCTCGTACAGCTCGGCGACACTGACCGCGCCTACGTGGTCCCCGTCGAGCGTGGCTTCGGTGACGTCGCCGAGGAAGCCCTGCGGCTGACTCACCAAGCCATCTGCCACAACGCCACCTTCGACGTCCTGGCACTGGATCGGGCAGGCATGGCCGACTACGACGAGCTGGTCCCAAAGGTGGTGGACACACGGATCACGGCGCACCTGCTCGACCCGCGGGCACAGTCCGAAGGCGGTGTGGGGCACGGCCTTAAGCCACTGTCGGAGTCTTATGTGGATGCTGAGGCTCCGGACACACAGAAGGATCTCCATGATGTGTTCCGGACCGAAGGGCTCAAGGTGGACGAGGGCTTCGCCCGCATCGACCTCGACCACCCCATCTACCTGTTATATGCCGGGCTCGATGTGATCCTGACCAGCCGTCTCCACCGGGTGCTGTCCCGGGAGATGACCCGGCGGGGGTTCGAGCGATTGTGTTCCTTCGAGCACGAAGTTCAGCGACTGCTGGGGCGTTTGGAACGCCGTGGCTTCCGGCTCGACGTGCCCTACGCCCAGGACCTGGTCGGCAATCTCGCCGAGCAGGCCGCAGAGGGCCGCCGGATCGCCTCGACCTACGGTGTGGAGAACATCGGCTCCACCCGGCAAATCGCCGCGGCGCTTCAGGAATTGGGGGCGGAGCTGACCGAGCGAACGCCCTCGGGTGCATGGCAGGTCGACAAGGCCGTCCTTTCCACTCTCGAACACCGCGACGATGCGGCGGGTCGGCTCGCCCGAGGCGTCATGCAGGCCAAGCGGGCCGAGAAGTGGTCCACCGCCTACGCCCAGGCCATGCTCGATCTGCGCGACAGCAACGACCGCGTGCACGCCAAGCTCAACGGGTTGCAGGCCCGCACCGCCCGCATGTCCGTCGCTCGGCCGCCACTCCAGCAACTCCCCTCCGGGGACTGGACGATCCGACGCTGTGTGGTCGCCGATCCCGGGCACATCATCGTGGCCGCCGACTACTCCCAGGTCGAGCTGCGCGTCCTGGCCGCTCTGTCCGGCGAGAGGAACATGACCGAGGCCATCCTGCGCGGAGACGACCTGCACGACACCACCGCGCGCCTGATCTGGGGTGAGCAGTTCACCAAGGCCCAACGCAAGATCGCCAAGGCAGGGAACTTCCTTACCGTCTACGGCGGCGGCGCGGCTACCCTGGCCCGCAACGCCGGCATCGACCCCAGCACGGCGAGCACGTTCCTCAGCGACTTCCGCACCGCCTACCCCGGGGTGAAGCGCTACGCCCGCTCGCTGGAGATCAATGCCCTCTACGGCGAAGACCGGGCAGTCGTCACGCCGACCGGACGGCGGCTGCCCCTGGACGGCGACCGGATGTACGCGGCACTGAACTACGTGATCCAGTCCACCGCCCGGGACCTGCTCGCCGAAGCGCTGCTGCGCCTGGAAGACACTGGCCTCGGTGACTACCTGCTGCTGCCCGTCCACGACGAGGTCATCGCCCAAGCCCCGACGAACCAGGCTGAGGAGGTCGCTCACGAGATTGGGAAGGTGATGTCCACCAGCCTGCACGGCATCCCCATCGACGCCGAGGGAGAGGTCTACGGCCCCTCCTGGGGCCATGGCTACGGCGCGCCGTTGTAATGAACTTTACAGTCCTTGAGGGACTGCTGACGCGCACCGTGCCCGGCCCCGGCGGCTGTCTGTTGTGGACGGGAGCCCGCAACACCAAGGGCTACCCCTACGTCCGCCACGCCGGCCGCATGGTCGGCGCCCACCGCCTGGCCTATGTCCTCACCCGTGGCGATCTCGATCCCGCGGACGCGGTGCACCACCGCTGTGGCGTCCCGTCCTGCATCAATCCCCATCACCTCCAGGCCAGCACCCATGTCCACAACGCCATCGACATGCACGCCCGACGGGCGCTGGAACAACGCATCGCCGATCTCGAACGAGCGCTGCGGATCCACGCCCCCAACCATCCCCTGCTCCACCACACCGAAATCTCCGAGGAGGAGTTCCGTGAACCGGACGTCATCGACCCCACTGACTGATCTGGCAGCCCAGATCGCCACCGAAGCCGCCGATCTCGCTGACGCCCTCTCAACAGCGGAGGACGTTCAGTGGGAGCGACCGCCCTCCCGCCAGCCGAACAGCAGCGAGGAGGGCCGGCGCCCGATGGGACACCACACCGACCCCACCGGGGACACCGCCACCCACGAAGGACGACTGGCCCTGCGGCAGGTCATCACCCAGGCCAAGCACCTTCTCCCCCACATTCGCGTGATCGTGGCGCAGCTCCGCACCCACACCACGGACGCGATCACCCGGTGGGGCAGCTCACAAAGCTGATCTTTCCCCAACCCGTGGCCGCCCACCCCATTTCCTGATCACCACAGCAATCGACACGAAGGAGAGACCTCAGACCGTGAGCACCCTGGCCGAGTTAGACGAGGGCACGCTGCTGACGCGTCACCAGGCCGGCGACCGGGCCGCCACCGCCGAGCTGCTGCGCCGCTACACCCCGCTGTTCCAGGCCGTAGCGCGCCGGCAGATGCGCCCCCGCTCGGCCGCCTGGGACATCGACGACGGCGTATCGGAGGCCCGTATCACCTTCCTCCGCAAGCTCGCCAAACTCGACCCCGCCGCCATCACCGTCCCCGGCGCGATCGGACACCGCCTGCGCCACGACCTCTACCAGGCCGTGGCCAAGGCATCCCTGCGCGCCTCCATCCCCGTCACCGCGCCCGGCGAAGATCTCCGCAAGGCCGCCGAAACCCTGCGCCACAACCCCGACGGTGACGTCCAGACCCACGCCGACGCTGTCGTTGACCGCCGGAAGGGGCGCGTCAGCCAGAACAAGGCGACCACACTCGTCCAGCTCCTCACCCAACCCACCTCCGACCTCCCGGCCAGCGAGGACGCACCCCACCCCGAGGCACTGATGGTCGCGATGCCGGCCCAGACCGCCACCGCCGACGACATCCACGCACTGCGTACCGCGCTCAACGACCTCCCCGAACGCTCCCGCGAGGTCATCGCCGCCTGGTACGGCATCGACCGCGACGAACCCGCCACCGACCGCCAGATCCAGGACCACCTCGGGCTCTCCCGTGACCAGGTCCGCTACGCGCGCAGGCAGGGAATCGATCACTTGCGCAAGGTATTGTAAAGTACATAACAACCGGCTCGACAACGACGGTGCCCACAGGAGAGCAGTCGATCAAGATGTAGAGCGTGAGACGACTCAACCGCACCGAGCGCATCGCCATCCTCACCCCCGTTGCCCTCCTGGCGGCGGGGGTTCTGCTGTATGCCCTGTGGCCCGACAGCCCAGGTGAACTGACTCCCCTCAAGACAGCCGAGTACGGACCGGAAGACACCAAGCTCAAGGCTCATCTGGACACCCTCAGCGCACTGGAGTGGTACCCCCACCTCCGCACCGTCCACACCGCGTCGAACGGAATGACCACCGCCCGCACCGACTGGGCCAACAACCCAGACAACCGCCGAGCGGCCGTCCATCTCTGCGAGGTCCTCGGGAGCTATCAGCTCAACGAGACCCCCGACTTCGGCGGCATCACCATCCTGGACAACGAGGACGAACCTCTGATCCACCGCTGGTCACGGGACCAGCGCTGTGACCAGGCCGTGGGCTCCGGTGTGCGCTGATCATCACACCCTCCCACCCCAGGCGTACAGTTGCCACCAAGTTGCAACTAAGCAATCCTGGCAACTGGAGCGGGGCGAGCAAGCTCAGCCAGAGGGAGGCATCAACCTTGGGACGCTATGT
>NZ_BMMK01000042.1 GCF_014645795.1 Longimycelium tulufanense
ACCAAGACCAGAAGACACAACTTTCAGACAAGGAAAACTGAGCCAAAAACTTGACGCGGGACAGCCGAGGAGTCGGTAGACGGTGGCGACGCTGGGGTTGCGGCCGCGGTTCTTGCCGGTGCGGATCACCAGGCGGGTGGCGATCTCCGGGACGGGCACGCCCTCGCGGTGGGGGCGGATGGCGGTGTGTTTCATGTCCTGGTCGGTGGCGGTGGGGCGGCCGCCGTGGCGGCCGCGTTATGAGTTGAGACATCTGTCCCGTTGTGCGAATCGGCATTTTATGACCTGTTCCAGAGGCCAATAGGGTCGGATTCATGGAGTGGAGTTTTCAGACGGCCGAAGAGCTCGCGGCTGCCTTGCGTGCCGGTGAAGTGACCTCGGTGGAGCTGACCGACGAGGCGATTGCCCGTATCGAGCGCGACGACAAGGTGATCAACGCGATCTGTGTGCCGGACTTCGACCGTGCGCGGGCCGCCGCGCGCGGCGCAGACCAGGCACGCGCCCGCGGCGAGGACCGGCCGCTGCTCGGTATTCCGGTGACGGTCAAAGAGTCCTACAACATCGCCGGGCTGCCCACGAACTGGGGCATGCCGCAACACCGGGACTATGTGCCGGCCGAGGACGCGGTACAGGTGTCGCGGCTCAAGGCCGCGGGCGCGGTGGTGCTGGGTAAGACCAATGTGCCGTTGGGGCTGCAAGATATCCAGAGCTTCAACGAGATCTACGGCACCACCAACAATCCGTGGGATCACGATCGCACGCCGGGCGGATCCTCCGGCGGATCAGCGGCGGCCCTGGCGTCCGGATTCTGCGCGCTGTCCATCGGCTCCGACCTCGCCGGTTCGCTGCGCACCCCCGCGCATTTCTGCGGCATCTATGCGCACAAGCCGACACTCGGACTGGCGGCAACCCGCGGCATGGTCGCGCCGCCGGCACCGCCATTGCCGGTCGACCTCGACCTCGCCGTCGTCGGTCCGATGGCGCGCACTGCCCGCGACCTCACGCTCCTGCTCGACGTCATGGCCGGACCGGACCCACTGACGCTCGGCAAGGCGCACGACTTGACGCTGCCGCCCGCGCGCCACGAGCGGCTCGGCGACTTCCGGGTCTTGGTCGTCGACGAGCATCCGCTCATTCCGACCGGGTCCGCTGTGCGGGCGGGCGTGAACCGGGTGGCCGACGCGCTCGCCGACGGCGGCGCCCGCGTCCAACGGCACAGTCGGCTGCTGCCCGACCTGGCCGAGGCCGCGACGCTCTACACGCAGTTGCTGTTCTCGGGCTCCGTCGCGCGTTTCCCCGTCGAAGCGCACGGGCAGCTGCGAACCCGCGCCGCCGGACTGAGCGCGGACGACCAGAGCCTCGACGCGGCGCGGCTGCGCGCCATGGTGTTCAGCCACCGCGACTGGATCGAGGCGAACAACCATCGCGAGCTCCACCGCCACGGCTGGCGGCAGCTCTTCGCCGAGTTCGACGCCGTGGTGTGCCCGATCACGCCCACTCCCGCGTTCCCGCACGACCACAACCCCGATCCGATGCGGCGTCGGCTCGACATCGACGGCGTCGAGCACCCGTACTTCGACCAACTCGTCTGGGCCGGTCTGGCCACCATGCCCGGCCTGCCCGCCACCGCCATACCAGCGGGCCGGTCCCCCGAGGGCCTGCCGGTGGGAGCGCAGCTCATCGGCCCGATGTTCGAGGACCGCACCCCACTGCGGCTGGCCGAACTGCTCGAGCAGAAGATCGGCGGCTTCCAGGCGCCGGAGTAGGGCGCATTACCGGGTGTCCGTCGAGGACGAGGCGCGGATGGCGAGCGAGGGCTGGGGCCTGGTCCTGACGCTCGCGGCCTGGCACGCGGGACCGGCCATGCCGGCTGTCCAGTCGCCTACCGGCGGCCGATGCCGGCCAACTGGCGACGCCGGGCCTCCGGGATCACCGACACATCCAGGCCGTCCACGCCCATGCCGCGCAGGAACCGGACCTTGTCCAGCTCGCCCTTGATCCCCGACGGGGACTAGGAGACCGCTGATTTCCGTGGGAAGCCGCCCGCACCCTCAAGATCGGACGATCCACCGCCTACGTCGCACTCCACCACGCCCCATCGTGAGCCTCACCGGTCGACATCCCAGCCGCGGCCTGACCCCGTTCCCACACCTGTACCCGATCTCCGGGAGGGGACCTCATCAACAGGGGTGTGGGTCGGGGTGCGGGCTGCCGTACTCGGAACTTGTTGTACCCAATAATTTCAGTGTCGACAAAAATAATCACCAACCACCACCCTAACAACAAGTCGGTTGCGGTCACGGTTGACCGTGCGCCAAGGGGAAAATCAGTCATCACGCCAATCGAAGCCAAGCAGCTCAACCCGCGCCTAGATGACTTATGCGGAGGTTGGGTCAGTGGTCGTAGGCGGTGAGTGAGCGGTGGACCGGGGCGCTGGTGTGGTCGTTGTGCCAGACCGCGGCGGTCAACGCGAGGATGCGTTGCAGCACCCGCACGATCACGCCGGTGGGGGTGTGGCCGCCGTGTCGTTCCAGATCAAGGTGGCCCTTGAGGGTCTGGTTGATGGATTCGATGGTCTGGCGGAGCGGCGTGAACAGTCGGGTGCCGGGCCGGGCGGGCTCGCCCTTGCGGGCCGGGCGCAGCAGGATGATCCCGGCCCCGGCCAGTTGCTGCTCGAAGTCCTTACCGTAGTAGTGCTTGTCCGCAATCAGGATCTGGCCGCGCCGGGCACCGGCCAGGTCGGGGTCGGCGTGCAGCATGGCGAGCAGGGTCTGGCGTTCGTCGGCTTTGGCGCCGGTGAGGGCGAAGGCCACCGGCAGCCCACCCAGGGTGCAGACCAGGTGCAGCCGCAGGCCGGGAGAAGAAGCGGGAATGGGAGGCGCAGTAGCCGTACTCGGCCCAGCCGGCCAGGTCCGAGCGCGTCACGGTGGGGCGGGAGCGGCCGCACTCCACCGGGGTGGAGTCGACCACCCACACGTCGTCGGTCCACAACGTGGTGTCGATGGCCAACACCCGGATCATCGTCGTGATGAGCGTGGGCGTGGCGGATCCAGCGGGCCTCGGAGGTGAAACCGAGCAGTGCCTGCATCACTGCCAGGGTGACCAGTTCGGCATCGGTCAGCCGAGGCTGCAGACCGATCGCCGGGCGCCACGGCGCCCATTCGGGGTGCTGGCGCAGCAGGTCATCGGTCCTGACGTACAGTGCGGTGGCGAGGGTGTCCAGGTCGTCGTCACACAATGATCATGGACACCCTCGCTTCATGCCCCCGGCACCCCTCCGCATAAGTCATCTAGCCGCGCTGGGCGGCGTTGGCCTGCAGTCGTGGTCCAGGATCGCCCGAGGCAGCAGAAGGGGCAGGGAGAGCGGTAGCCTACCTGCCCGGGCTGGCGATGAGACGCATCGCCGACCTCTACCCCGGCACCGCCAAGGCCGACGCCCGCGACGCCTACGTCATCGCCGATGCGGCCGGCACCCTGCCCCACGCGCCGGGTCGACGTCGGCGACGAGGCCCTGGCCGAGCTCGAGGTCCTGGTCGGCTTCGACGACGACCTCGCGGCCGAGACCACCCGCCTGACCAACCGCATCCGCGGGCTGCTCACCGGCATCCACCCCGCCCTGGATGAACACATCCTGGGACCCAAGATCACCCACCCCGCGGTGCTGGAGCTCCTCGCCCGCTGCGGCGGCCCCGCCGGCCTGCGCAAAGCCGGCCGCCGCAAACTGCGCTCGATTACGACCCGGGCAAGGATGTCCGCGATTACCAGCGTGGTTATACCCAACTGCTCATCGTGGGGAACTCGGCGGTGCTGGACTCCCGGCTGAACCGCCGTCGGAAGGAGATGCGACACGCCCAAGTCGCAGTATGATCATTGTTACATCTGCGGTGGTGTGATTTCTCGGTCTGTGGGAGCGGTAGGCGTGCGGCATCGCTGCCGAGGAAGCGGCCGTTCAGCGCCGTTTTCCGGCTGCTATAGACCAGTGGGGCCGGGCGCCGTGGGCCACATTTCCGTGCCTGCGCTGCGTCGGCAACAGCTTTTCCGGTCTTGTGGTCTGGAGTCGACTTCTCGCACAAGTCCGTGTTCACTGGAGCAGATCGGCGGCATGGCGATCACCGCAGTCCGGTGGAGCTGGTGCGACGGCACATTTCGCGAGACCGGCGAGCGAACTCCCATTCCGTCCGAGCAGCGATGCCGTGACCACCGAGTGCTACCGGAACGGTTGGCTGTCACGTTGGGCTGTTGCGGCCCGACGCCTTCGGCGAGCCTGGGCTTCGCGGCGAACTGTAGTCGGCACGAATTCCGGCCCGATATGGGCGCTGCGTGTGTTCTGGCCGCGGCGCAGCCCATCATGGGTGGCGTCACGGCGGGACAGGTGGGCACCGCACTCGTCGGCACAGACACAGACAGAACAGAAGGGCCGTGCGTGTTTGTCGCGACCCCGACACAGTCAATGGGAGTGGTGCGCCGTGGGGGAGGGGCGGCACGTGACGGCCTTCGGCAATGTCGATCATCGCGAGTGCCTCGAGGCGGCTTGGGCGAGTGTCGGCATTTCGGTGGCGCGGGCACGTAGGGAATGCAAATATCATTGGGAACGCCCCGAGTTCGGTGTCCGGGTTCGCGAGGCGCGGCACCGTAGCGCCGACAGCCCTGGCGCGACGACGGCCGGTTCAGCGTCTCGCACGGGAGTTTCCCCAATGGCCGCCCCGTGACAATGGGTGACGTCCGGCCTACCGAACTCTGCCGAGAGAAGGTCAGCAGATCCGTCAGGTCAGCGTGTGTCCGCGGAGGAAGAGGCGTCGTTGTCTCCCCGTTCCCGGGGCGCCGGTTGAGGCGTGTGCCGGGTGGTGCTGCGGGGAAGGCGGCGGTGACAACCGGGGCTCGAAGAACATGTCTCGAACCGTTCTGGCGCCAGCGGCGGGAGGGGGGCTGGCTCCCTGCCGGGTCCGCACCCCGGTAGGGGCTCGGTCGTGTCGTCGCATACACGTTTCGAATCGAGCAAATGTTTCTTGAACCGGTGACGATGGGGCGGGGACGTGTTTCTCCGGTCGGAGAGTCGTTCTTCCGTGGCCGTCGTGCGGGGAGCCCAGCAGAGCCCGTCGACGGGCGGTGGAGCGTGGCTCTCGCCCACCCCTAAATCATCCACAACAGACTGTCCATAATAGACTTTCTGGGACATCGCTGGGACATCGGAGGTTGGGTCCGGTCGGGTCGGGACGGGCTCTGACCAGGGGTAACGAGAAGATCGGGTGATCTCGCCGGTACGCCCCTGGGTGGGGGTGGTGGACGGGTATCTCGCCCCGCCCACCACGCCCGGTGTTCTCAGTCCTGGCCGTGGTGGCGCCACCAGTCCTGGCCGGTCTCGGGCAGGGTCTGGATCGGGTCGTAGTAGGGGTAGTGGCGGGTCAGGGCTTCGGGGTCGTCCAGTTCGATGTGGGTGCGGTAGTTCTTGGTCCAGTAGGAGATGCCGCGTTCGCGGTCGTATTCGGCGACCTGGTGCACCCAGCGCTTGCCGACGTAGGGCACGTCGCAGATGATCCGCGGGGTGGCGTAGCCGGGCAGGTAGCCCATGATGGCGTGCTGCAGGATCTGGGCTTCCCACACCGCGGTCCGCCAGTGCTCCGCGTTGGGGATCATGTCGCACATGTAGAAGTAGTAGGGGAGGATGTTGGCCTCGCCCTGCAGTGCGAAGCACAGGTCCAGTAGGTCGTCGGGCGTGGCGTTGACACCTCTGAGCAGCACGCCCTGGTTGCGCACGTCGCGGACGCCCACCTCCAGCGCCGTGCGGGTGGCCTCGGCGACCAGCGGTGTCACCGAGTTGACGTGGTTGACGTGGGTGTGGATCGCCAGGTTGACCCCCCGCCGGAGCGCGGTCCGCGCGACCCGTTCGAGACCTTCCACCACGCGTGGCTGCAGCCAGTGCTGGGGGAGACCGGCCAGTGCCTTGGTGGCCAGGCGGATGTCGCGGATGGTGTCGACGTCCAGCAGCCGCATCAGGAACGCCTCGAGCTGGTGCCAGGGCACGTTGGCCACGTCCCCGCCGGAGACGACCACGTCGCGCACCCCGGGGGTGCGCTTGAGGTAGTCCAGGATCTGTTCCTGCCGGTCGACCGGCTTGAGTCCCAGCTTGTGCTTGTCGACCTGGCTGGTGGAGTTGCCCACCAGGTCCATGCGGGTGCAGTGTCCGCAGTACTGCGGGCAGGTCGACAGCAGCTCGGCCAGGACCTTGGTGGGGTAGCGGTGGGTCAGACCCTCCACCACCCACATCTCCGCTTCGTGCAAGGAATCGCGGGTGGCGTAGGGGTGGCTGGGCCAGTCGGTGGCGCGGTCGGAGCGCACCGGCAGCATGTAGCGGCGGATCGGGTCGGCGTAGAAGGCGGCGGTGAAGGCCCGTGGGTCACCGGTGTCGACGTCGGTGCCGCAGGCCATCGTGTTGAGCATCTGCGGCGGCAGCAGCATCGACATGGTGGCCATCTGCTCCTGGTCGGCCACCAGGTCCGCATAGAAGTCCTCGGTGAGCAGTTCGCCCATCACGTTACGAAGCTGTCGGACGTTCTTGACGCAGTGGACCCGCTGCCACTGCGCGTCCCGCCACTGGGCCACGGTGACGTCACGCCAGCCGGGGAACCGTCGCCAGTCGGGCTCGACAAGCTCCCGTCGGGCGTATTCGTATGGCTGGTGTCCGGTGCGCGCGATCGCCTCGGAGACCGTGGTGCGGGTGTACTCCGGGGTGGTCGGTGCTTCGTGAACGACAGTCATATCTGCTCCTAGCCCTCAAGGTGGCGTAAAGATATGCTGCCACTAACCCGCTTTGACGTAAATATTTCGGAGGCTGGCGTGACGGACTCGGTCCTGACGCACAACGCACGGGTCGCGGGCGCTCCCTCTCCCTACGGCCTGCACCGGGTGCTGGAACCGACCGGGGTGTTGCCGCAGCAGGCCTGGCGGCTGGACCCCGACCCCCGCCCCTGGCCGGACGAGGTCATCGTCGACGTCGAGCGGCTCAACCTCGACGCGGCCTCCTACCGGCAGCTGCGGGAGGCCCACATCACCGGGGCCGCCATCCGGCACGCGGTGCTGCAGATCGTCGACGAGCGCGGCAAGATGCAGAACCCCGAGACCGGCTCGGGCGGCATGCTGCTGGGCACCGTGCGCGAGGTCGGCCCGCACTCCCCCCTGGGCCTGCAGGTGGGCGACCGCATCGCCACCCTGGTCTCGCTCACCCTGACCCCGCTGCGCATCACCGACGGCTTGGCCCGCTGGGACGGCACCTCCGAGCAGGTGCCCTGCGCGGGCACCGCGGTGCTGTTCGGCCGCTCGATCGCCGCGGTCCTGCCCACCGACCTGGCCGACGAGCTGGCGCTGTCGGTGTTCGACGTCTGCGGCGCCCCCGCCCTCACCGACCGGGTGGTCCGCCGCAAGACCGCCGAACGCGGCACCGCCCCCGCCGTGTGCGTGCTGGGCGGGGGCGGCAAGTCCGGCTCACTGTCGCTGGCCGCGGCCCGCCGCGCCGGCGCCCGCCACCTGCTGGCCGTGGTACCGACCGAGGATGAGGCCGCGCTGGTGCGCAAAGCCGGGCTGGCCGACCAGGTCGTCGTCGCCGACGCCCGCAGCCCAGTCGCCGTGCTGGAGGCCGTCGGCGACCAGGTCGACGTCACGGTCGTGTGCGTCGACGTGGCCGGCTGCGAGCACGGCGCGATCCTGGCCACCGCCGACGGTGGCACCGTCGTCTTCTTCTCGATGTCCACCTCCTTCCCGGCCGCCGCACTGGGCGCCGAAGGCCTGGCCGCCGACGTCGAGCTGCTCATCGGCAACGGCTACACCCCCGGGCACGCGGCGTTCGCCCTGGAGCTGGTGCGCACCGAGCCGGGGGTGCGCACGGTGTTCGCCGCCCGCGAACGGCAGACTCCGCAGGCGTGACGGATGTGACGACGATGGGCCGCAAGACCACGCTGCTGCTCGGGGGCCGGATCTACTCCCCGGCCGCCCCCGACGCCACCGCGATGGCCGTGGTGGACGGGGTGGTGGCCTGGGTCGGCCAGGACACGGTTGGCCAGGCCCTGCACCCCGACGCCGACGAGGTGGTGTGGCTGGAGGGGGCGTTCGTGGCGCCGGCCTTCGTCGACGCCCACGTGCACGCCACCGCCACCGGGCTGCAGCTGACCGGCCTCGACCTGGCCGGATGCACCTCGCTGGCCGAGTGCCTGCGGCGGCTGCGCACCCACGTGCACGCCCATCCCGGCGAGCCGGTGTGGGGCCACGGCTGGGACGAGACCGCCTGGCCGGAGGGTCGCCCACCCACGCGTGCCGAGATCGACCAGGCCGCCAACGGCGCCGCCGTGTACCTGTCGCGGATCGACGTCCACTCCGCGCTGGCCAGCACCGCGCTGCGGGAACGCGCCCCCCGGGCCGGCCAGGCCGCCGGCTTCGCCGCCGAGGGCCCACTGTCCCGCCAGGCCCACCACGAGGTGCGGCGCGCCGCCCTGGCCGCGCTCACCGACGTCCAGCGACGCACCGCCCAACGGGCGTTCCTGCGTCGGGCCGCCGCGCACGGGGTGGCCTGCGTGCACGAGTGCGCCGGCCCGGAGATCTCCGGCGCCGAGGACCTGGCCGCGCTGCTGGCGCTGGCCCGGGCCG
Source organism: Longimycelium tulufanense (assembly GCF_014645795.1). Lineage (GTDB taxonomy): Bacteria > Actinomycetota > Actinomycetes > Mycobacteriales > Pseudonocardiaceae > Longimycelium > Longimycelium tulufanense. Next base: position 8,635 of record NZ_BMMK01000042.1, read on the forward strand.
GGGACCTGCCCGAGGTGGTCGGTTACTGGGGCGAGATCGGCGGGTGGGAGACTGCCCGTGCCCTGGGCGCCCACGGCCTGGCCGGCGACCTGTTCGTCGACGGGGCACTCGGCTCGCGCACCGCGGCCCTGCACCAGCCCTACGCGGATGCCCCCGACACCTGCGGGGCGCTGTACCTGAAGGCCGCGGAGATCACCGACCACGTCGTGGAGTGCACCCGCGCCGGCGTGCAGGCCGGCTTCCACGTCATCGGCGACGCCGCGATGACCGAGGTCGTGGAGGGATTCACCCACGCCGAGCAGGTGGTCGGGCGCCCCGCACTGGCCGCGGCACACCACCGCCTGGAACACGTCGAGATGATCACCGCCGACCAGGCCGCCCGCCTGGCCGCCTGGGGCGTGGTCGCCTCGGTCCAGCCCCTGTTCGACGCCGCCTGGGGCGGTGCGGAGGGCATGTACGCCCAGCGGCTGGGGCTGCCGCGCGGCAGCAGCCTCAATCCGTGGGCTCCGATGGCCGCCCACGGCGTGACACTGGCATTGGGCTCCGACGCCCCGGTGACCGAACTCGACCCGTGGGCGGCCGTGCGCGCGGCGGTGCACCACCGCACCACCGGGTCGGGCCTGTCCCCACGGGCGGCCTTCACCGCCCACACCCGGGGCGGGTGGCGCGCGGCGGGCGTGGACGACGGGACGACCGGCACATTGCTGCCCGGGGCCCCCGCCACCTACGCGGTCTGGGACGCCGGGGACCTGGTGGTGGCCGCCCCGGACGCGCGGGTGCGGCGCTGGTCGACCGACCCGCGTTCGCGGGTGCCGGCGTTGCCCGTGCTGGAACCCGGGGTGGCATTGCCCCGCTGCCGGCGCACGGTGCTGCGCGGGCGGGTGATCTACGAACGGGAGGAGCGGTGACATGACCGTGCTGGAGCTGGACCCGGGGCTGGTGCGGCGGGCCCGGCAGATGGCGGCCCGCGCTGCCGACCCGGTGATCGCTCTGGCCCGCGCGCACACCACCGTTGCGGTGGAGCGGGCCGCGCTGCGGCTGGCCGGCATCACCGGCGCCGACACCACCTACCGCTCCGGCGACGTGCCGTGGGTGAACCGGGTGGTGGACACGGTGCGCGAGCACTGCGGCCTGCAGCACGGGGTGGCGGTGCCGGCCTTCCACGCACTGGCCGAGCACGACCTGGCCAGCCTCACCGAGCTGGCCGAGGCCACCGCAGCCGGGCAGGTCCGCTTCACCGTCCCCACCGGACGCGCCCGCACCCGGGCGGCCCGGGCCGCGCGCACCGCGATCGCGCGTGGGCTGCGCCAGGTGGACCGCGCCCGTACCCGGCGGGACAAGCTCATCGCGCGCTGGGGCGATCCGCCGCAGCGGCCGTGGATCTATCTGATCGTGGCCACCGGCGACATCGACGAGGACGTCGTGCAGGCCGCCAACGCCGCCCGCGCCGGTGCCGACATCATCGCGGTGATCCGCTCCACCGGACAGTCGCTGTTGGACTACGTCCCCGAGGGCGCGACCCACCACGGTTTCGCCGGTACCTATGCCACGCAGGAAAACTTCCGCATCATGCGGGCCGCCATGGACGAGGTGAGCAAGGAGGTCGGCCGCTACATCCGGGTCACCAACTACGCCTCCGGGCTGTGCATGCCCGAGATGGCGGTGCTGGCCGGCCTGGAACGGCTGGACATGATGCTCAACGACTCCATGTACGGGATCCTCTTCCGTGACATCAACCCGATCCGTACCTTCGTCGACCAGCGCTTCTCCCGGCAGGTGCACGCCCGCGCCGGAATCATCATCAACACCGGCGAGGACAACTACCTCACCACCGCCGACGCGGTGGAGGCCGCCCACACCGTCACCGTGTCCCAGCTGCTCAACGAGCGTTTCGCGCACGAGGCCGGGCTGGCCGACGGGCAGCTGGGGCTGGGACACGCCTTCGAGATCAACCCCGAGCTGCCCGAGTCGTTCCGGCTGGAACTGGCGCACGCGTTGCTGGCCCGCTCGCTGTTCCCGGACGCCCCGTTGAAGTGGATGCCGCCCACCAAGCACATGACCGGCGACGTGTTCCGCGGCTATCTGCTGGACGGGTTCTTCAACCTCGCCGGTGTCCTCACCGGACAGAGCATCCTGCTGGTCGGCATGATGACCGAGGCCGTGGTGACCCCGTTCTTGTCCGACCGCGACCTGGCCCTGGCCAACGTGCGCTACGTGCTGAACGCGGCCGGCAAGCTCGCCGAGGACTTCACGCCCGAACCGGATGGGTTCATCGCCAAGCGTGCCCAGCAGGTGCTCTCCGAAGCGGTCGACTTGTTGGAGCGCATCGTCGACGACGGGCTGCTGGATGCCATCGCCGACGGCACCTTCGGGTTGATGCGCCGTCCCGCCGAGGGCGGCAAGGGCCACGACGGCGTGGTGGAGAAGGCCGAGGACTACTGCAACCCGGCCGTGGACCTGCTCGAGGAAGGGGCCACGCGATGACCATGACCCTCGACGGAGACCGTCCCGACGTCACACCCGCCGCCCGCGAGAACCGCAGGCGGTACGTGCGGCCCTACGGCGACACCACCGGCGACGGCATGGTGCAGGTGTCGTTCACCCTGCCCATTCCGCACGGGCCCCACGCCGAGGGCGCTGCCCAGCAGCTGGCGGCCAAGATGGGCCTGGACCCGGCGTTGGTCGTGCACTCCCACCCGATCGGCACCGACTTCACCTTCTTCGTGGTCTACGGGTCGGTCACGCACCTGGTGGATCTCGACGAGGTGCACGTCGTGGAACGCGAGTACCCGCTGCTGACCCCCGGCGAGATCAATGCCGCGGTGAAGAAGGCGTTGCGGCGCAAGCTCGTCGTGGTCGGCGCCTGTATCGGCACCGACGCCCACACCGTCGGGATCGACGCCATCCTCAACATCAAGGGCTTCGCCGGCGAGAAGGGACTGGAGTACTACCGCGAGCTGAAGGTGGTCAACCTCGGCGCGCAGGTGTCGGTGCCCGAGTTGGTCAAGCGGGCCCGTGCGGACAAGGCCGACGCTGTACTGGTATCCCAGGTGGTCACCCAGCGCGACGCACACATCCTCAACACCCGGGAGATGGCCGCGGCCTTCCGGGAGGCGATGGGGGAGCGGCGGCCGCTGCTGGTGGCCGGTGGTCCCCGCTTCGACCCGCGGATGGCCGACGAGCTCGGCGTGGACCGCGTGTTCGGCCGTGGTACCACCCCCGGCGAGGTGGCCAGCTACCTCGTGCACGCCCTGACGACGCAACGAAAGGCGCTGGTGTGAGTTCCCTGGTGGAAGGTTTCTCCGTCACTCACCGTCGGTACGTGCCACATGCGCACGTTCACTACGGCGGCAACCTCGTCGACGGCGCCTACAGCCTGGGCCTGTTCGGTGACGTGGCCACCGAGCTGTGCATTCACACCGACGGCGACGAGGGCTTGTTCGCCGGCTACGACCAGGTCGAGTTCGTCGCCCCCGTACTGGCCGGTGACGTCATCGAGGCCACCGCCACGCTCACCCGGATCGGCACCCGGTCCCGCGGCTTGAGCTTCGAGGCGCGGGTGGTGTGCCGGTCCACCCCGGACCGCGGGCCCTCCGCGGCGCAGGTGCTGGCCGAACCGCTGGTGGTCACCCGCGCCCGGGGCACGGTCGTCGTTCCTCCACAAGGGAGCTGAGCGAGCGAGTCCCCGTTCCCGGGGCTTTCCGGCCGACCCCGGTGGATAGTCCATACTGGACCATCCACCGGGGTGTCCGCTGGCCCGGGCCCCGGCGGACATGTCGACCAGGGCCGGCTCACACGGTCACGAAGTCCGGTGGCCGAGGGTGAACACGAAGCGGTCGGTGAACTCCAGCGGGTCCGCGGGGTTCTGCTCGGCGATCTCGGCCAAGCCACGCTCGAGCTCTTCGTCGGAGAAGGTGGACAGCACCGACATCCAGCGGTTGGCCACCAGCTGCAACCACCGCTCCCGCTCGATGGTCACCGGGAACTCCTCCACGGTGGTGGTCACCGTCAGCCCGGCCCGGCGCAGCGCGGCGGCCACCGTCTCCGCCTCGGGCTGCAGGGCCGCGAAGCGTTCCCAGGCGGCCCGGAACAGCGGGTAGTCGAGCTTCACCGGGGTCGCGACGACCAGGATGCGACCGTCGGGCGCCAGCCGGTTGGCCAGGCCGGTCAGGGTCTGGTCCAGGTCGGCGAAGTGGTGGACAGCCTCCTTGATCAGGATGGTGTCGAAGGCCGGACACGGCAACGCCACCCGTCCGGCCGCCACGTCCTCGGCCGTGGCCTGCAGGGGATGGAGGCGAGGGTCGCGGGGCAGACGCGCCAGCATGGCCGCCGAGGGGTCGATGCACACCAGGGGTGTGTGCTCGGTGGCAAACGGCAGCAGGCGGCGCAGGAACAGGCCGGTACCGGCGCCGATGTCGGCCATCCACCCACCGGGGCGGGGGAGCAGCCGACGGCGGATGTGGTCTGCCATCCAGTCCAGGTAGGCGGGGCGGTGGCCCCATGTCTCGTTGTAGGTGTCCGCAAGCCGGTCGTAGTGCTGCTGGAGCTGTTCTTCCACCTGGGACGTTCACCTTCCGCACGGGGTCGGGCCGGTCCGGTGACCATGTCATCACCTGCACGGCTGTACGCAGCAAGAATGGCGTGTGGTGACCGATCTCCACCACTCGAGCGCCCGCCAGTCGGGTGATGTCCGTCCGGATGGAGAGAACAGTGTGCATCCGGGCGGTGTGCCCACTACGGTTCCGTGCCCACGACCGCGGCCTGGGGAATGGAGTGGACGCTCCGGCGGGCCATGTGGGTCAGCTCCGGCGTCCCGGGATGCCGGGCAGCCCCGGGCACACCACCGTCGGGGGAGGTTCCGCCGATCTCGGCGACCAGTGGCGACCAGGATGCCGGTGCTCCTACCGACGAGCGATGAGCGCCAGGAGGCCCACGCCGATGAGCCCGGCGCCGATCCAGGACCACACGCCCAGCCGCTCACCCACGACGAGGACGCTGAGCACCGCCGCCACGACCGGTTCGACCAAACTCAACGTCGTCGCCGTGCTGGCGCCGACGTGCCGCAGCCCGGCCCCGAACAGCACGTAGGCCAGGCCCATCGGCACCACCGCGAGATACCCGGCGACCAGCGCACCCGAGGTGGTACTCCACAACTCTTCTCCGGTGAGCGCGAACACCGGAAGCAACAGGATCGATCCCATCCCGAACAGCAGGCCCATCACGCCGCGGGAGGGGTGCCCGGCCTGGATGAGCCGCCGTGCGGCATAGGAGTAGCCCGCATAGGTGGCGCCAGCCACCAGCCCGAGGACGACCCCCACCAGGACCGGCAGGGCCGCGCCGCCCTGCGGGCCGGCATGCCCACCGAGCACGAGCAAAATCGTCCCCACCGCGGAGATCGCGGTGGCCACTGCCCAGCGGCTGTCCAGGCGCACCCCCTCCAGGAGGCGCTCGAGCAGGGCCGCGAACACCGGGGAGGAGCCGATGGACACCACGGTGCCGATGGCGACCCCGGCATAGGCCATCGAGGAGTAGAAGGCCAACGGGTACACCGCGATGGCCGCCGCACCCGGCAGTGCGACCACGAGCATTCCCCGGCCCATACGTAGGAGGGCCGCACAGCGCGGCGCGAGCAGCGCCAAGATCAGGCCACCGAGTCCCATCGTCGCCGAACCGATTGCGACACCGCTGGCGGCGGGGGGAGCAAACGTGGCCGCGGTGCCCGTCGTGCCCCACAACGTGGCGGCGGCCACGATCGGCAGTGGACCGCGAGTGAGCTGCGCCGTCGACCGTGCGGGCACGTCACCGGACGAGTGGGCGGCCGGCTTCGTTTGTGTGGACACGTCGTTCCTCTGTCGACTGGGCTGGATCGGGCAAGGTGAACGAAGGCCGAGATGTCACTGCGTGTCAGCCGACATCCGAGATTCAGGCTCGGACCACGGATGGAAGAACAAATCCCCAGGGAAAACTCATGAGAAGAGTCTATCGGGTGACGATCATCCCGGCAACGACCGGCGCCCCTTCGCCGCGTACCGGCGTTGAAGCAGGTCGGCGACGCGTGGTGCGCCTGAATATCGGTCGAATTCTATGTGAACGTCAACCTGGGAGATTTGTGACAGGTCCGACAGAACCTGCCATCGATGATCACCTGAACGGACTATTGTGGCCCATTCATTGGATCTATATCCTGACGCCACCGACGGATAGTTGTTACGGTCAGCAATATTATTTTAGCTTCGTAAGGGTCTGGCTCCGAAGGGGATTGACGTGCTCGAACAGGACGTGGCCGGCACGGCGCTTGTCGCCGAGCCGATGGAGTCTGCGTTCTATGACCCCGACAACTCGTCCGCAATCATGCGGGTGGCTAACTTCCCGGACGCCATACTGCCGCTCCTGCAGATGGAGAGCCTGGTGACGCGGGAGACGGCCACCGTCTTCGGCTGTGGCGTCATCGTGGAGATCGGGTGTTACGACGGTCGCGCCCTCGAGGTGGCCCGTTTCGCGGGGACCAGGTATCTCGGGATCGACATCAACGAGCACGCCATCTCGATACTGCGCCGTCGTATTCGCCAGGAAGGTTTGGCGGGCATGGCTGACGCCATCACGGCCAATGTGCTCGAACACCGGAAGTGGAGCGGCGCGGTCGGCGGCGCGAAGCCGTTGTATCTGTTGCCGTTCAACCTGCTTGGCAACTTCCGTGACCCCAAGCAGATCCTCCAGGCGCTGGCCAGGGTCGGTGGGATAGTTGTCATTTCTGTGTTCAACTCGAGTCTGGTGGCCACCGAGATTCGCCGATCCTATTACCGGCGATGTGGCGTCGGTGAGTTGCAGGAGATGACGGCGCCGCGGGGAGGGGTGTTGTTCACCGGAGCGGACGGCTTCTATTCCCAATCGTTCGACGAGGCTGGAATACGTGAGCTTGTCCAGGAGTGCGGTGCAACCCTCCTGCGTTGGGCCACCAACCACATTGGTCATTGTGCGACGGTGCTTCTCGCTGACACGGCCGCCCAGTGAACGTTCCCGGGGCGGAAGACGCAACGGATCACCTTCGTGTAGTTTCGTGTAGCGCCTGAGATGTCTCGGCGCCCCGGCTGTTGTCGTCGGCCCTCAACGGTCCGGCCGGGGCTGGGCCCGACCCGGCACCGGGGGAGATTGAGACCGACCCGGAATGACCATGTCGGACAAACTGGTGCGAACCGCGGCGGCCTGGCCGGGCCGTACGCTGGTCAGGTGGCCGCACCGACCCTGACGCCGCAGCAGCCTGCGGCTGATCCCACCCGGACCCGGCGTCGCCGCCTGCCCGGACGGGCAACGTGGGCACGCCTGGCCGCCGCGGCCGCCGGTGGCGTCACCCTGTTCCTGAGCTTCCCGCCCCGCTCGCTGTGGTGGCTGGCCCCGGTCGGCATCGCCCTGTTCGGGCTGGCCGTATACGGCCGCCGCGCCCGCGCCGGCTTCGGCTACGGCACCCTGTTCGGCGCGGCCTTCCTCCTCCCGCTGCTGTGGTGGGTCGGCGTCTACGTCGGCTCGCTGGCCCCGCTGGCCCTGGGCGGGGTGGAGGCGTTGTTCTTCGGCCTGGTCGGGGCCGGGGTGGCCGCCACCTCCCGGCTGCCGGGCGCCCCGGTGTGGGCGGCGGCGATGTGGGTGGCCGGGGAGGCGGCTCGCTCCCGGGTTCCCTTCGGCGGTTTCCCGTGGGCCAAGCTGGCCTTCGGCCAACCCGAGGGGGCGTTCCTGCCGCTGGTCGCGCTCGGCGGCACCGCCCTGGTCGGCTTCGCCATCACCCTGTGCGGGTTCGGTGCCGCGGCGCTGGTGCGTCGCCTGGCCACGCGCCCCCGTCGCCCGGCCTGGCGCACCGCGGTGCTGCCCGCGCTGGCGGTGGTCCTCCCGGTGCTGGCCGGTGCGGCCAGCTGGCCCCTGGTGCGCACCGACGCCGAGGCCGGCACCGCCACCGCCGCCCTGATCCAGGGCAACGTGCCGCGGGCCGGGCTGGAGTTCAACGCCCAACGCCGCGCGGTCCTGGACAACCACGCCCGCCGCACCGAACAGCTGGCCGCCGACGTGCGCGCCGGCCGGGTGCCGCAGCCGGACTTCGTGATCTGGCCGGAGAACTCCTCCGACATCGACCCGTTCCGCAACGCCGACGCCTACGCCGTCATCGACCAGGCGGTGCGCGCGGTGAACGCCCCCACCGCACTGGGCGCCGTCCTGGTCGCATCGGGCGGCAAGTCCCGCAACACCGTGCTGCAGTGGGACCCCGGCACCGGTCCGGTGGACACCTACACCAAGCGGCAGCTGCAGCCCTTCGGCGAAACCATGCCGCTGCGGGAGTTCGTGCGCCTGTTCAGCCCCGAAGTGGACCGGGTCGGCTGGGAGTTCACGCCCGGCCACGAGGCGCGCTCGTTCACCATGGGCCCGGCCAGGGTGGGCTTGGCCACCTGCTACGAGGTCGCCTTCGACAACCGGGTCACCGACACGGTCCGTAGCGGTGCTCAGGTACTGGCCGTGCCGACCAACAACGCCACCTTCGGGGTCACCGACATGACCTACCAGCAGCTGGCGATGTCGCGCGTGCGGGCCGTCGAGCACGGTCGGACGGTGCTCGTGGCGGCCACCAGCGGGGTCAGCGCGGTGGTGCTGCCCGACGGGACCGTGCAGCACCACACCGGCCTGTTCACCGCCGATGCGCTGGTGGCGCAGGTGCCGCTACGCACGACGGCTACGCTGGCGACCCGGGTCGGTGCCCTTCCGGAGTGGACGCTGTCCGCGCTGGCGATGGCGGCGCTGGGGTGGGTCGTGGCGTGCGCCTTGCTGCGCCGCCCGACCGGCGCCCCGCGGGCGGGCACGGCCGCCACGGCCGGCGACTCGACCACGGACTGACGACCAAGGACGACAGGCGTCCGGCACGGCGCGGTGCCGGCGAGGAGGATCAAGGATGGCGGACCAGCGGGACGCCCAGGCGGGACATCTCGAGGACCTCGGCCGAGTGTTGGTGGTGATCCCCACCTACAACGAGCGGGACAACCTCGGCCCGATCGTCGGGCGGCTGCACGCGGCGGTACCGGCCGCGCACGTGCTCGTGGTGGACGACGGCAGCCCGGACGGCACCGGTGAGCTGGCTGACGAGATGGCCGCGGCCGACGAGCGGGTACACGTCCTGCACCGGACCGCCAAGGAAGGCTTGGGCGCGGCCTACATCGCCGGGTTCCGCTGGGCGATGGAGCGTGACTACGACGTCGTGGTCGAGATGGACGCCGACGGCTCGCACCCGCCGGAGGAGTTGCCGCGCATGCTGGACGCGCTGGGCCGCGACGGTGGCGGCGCGGACCTGGTGATCGGCTCGCGCTACGTGCCCGGGGGGCGCGTGGTGAACTGGCCCTGGCACCGACAGTTCCTCTCCCGCGGCGCGAACCTGTACGCGGGGCTTGCGCTGGGGGCCAAGGTCAGGGACATGACGGCCGGTTACCGCGCCTACCGGCGGGAGGTGCTGGAGAAGATCCAGCTGGGCACGGTGGCCTCGCAGGGCTACTGCTTCCAGATCGACCTGGCCTGGCGCACGATCGAGGCCGGGTTCGCGGTGGTGGAGGTGCCGATCACCTTCACCGACCGGGAGGTCGGCCAGTCGAAGATGAGTGCCAACATCGTGCGTGAGGCGTTGCTGCGGGTGACAAAGTGGGGGCTGCGCCGTCGGGGCCAGCAGCTGACGTCGTTGGTGACCGGCAAGCGCTGACCGGCCGGTACGCAGCAGGAGGGCCTCCCGGGAACGTCCCGGGAGGCCCTCCTGCGCTCGCTGTGGCTCGAGGTCGCCTCGACGGCGGCGCGAGACGCCTGGCGGTCAGGCGGAGCGGGAGCGGCGGCCGCGCAGCTCCTCCAGCCGCTCGTTGAGCAGCTCCTCCAGCTCCGGGATGGAGCGGCGCTCCAGCAGCATGTCCCAGTGGGTGCGCGGCGGCTTGGCCTTCTTGGCCTCCGGCTCGGCGCCGTCGGTCATCTTCGACTCGGTGCCGTGCAGGCGACACTCCCAGGTGGCGGGCAGCTCGGCGTCGTCGGAGAAGGGCACCTCGAAGTCGTGGCCCTTCGGACAGGCGTAACGCACCGACCGGCGCGGTGCGAGGTCGTGATCGCGGTCGGTCTCGTAGCTCACGGCTCCGAGCCGGCTGCCACGCAGTACGCGGTCGGCCATGTCGGTGTCCTTTCGCTCGGTTCGGGGGGATGGGGCCCCGGGTTGTGCTTACCCAGTGCAACGGCGGGAGCGTTCCCGTCGTTCCCGGATCGGGCTAGTTCGTTGCCCTCGGTGACGAGATTCACTCGTCAACGAAGGCTTCCTCCATAGGGATGCCATCGGAGCCGCGAGGTGACGCGTTATCCGACTGGCGGTGAACAAGACCACCCTAACGGGTTATGGACCTGGCGATGTGTGGGGCTATGCCAGGATCATTTGTCCCTCTTGGGCGATATTGGGACCAAGATCACCCCGCCTGAAGTGGCGACGGCACAGTACCTGGTAACGGACGGTAGTTGCCGGGGTGGGGGCGAGCGTGACACCCTCCGTGATCGCCGCCGCCGCACCGGTCGATGCCGACGCCTCGACCGCAGCAACGGCGGTGTCCGCCACCAGTACCTGGTCACCCGCACGGAGCACCCGGCCGTGGGCCACCCGGGCGTTGAACCGCCCCGGCGCGCCGCACCAGCACAGCACCTCCACCTGCACCGCCTGCAGCTCGTCGGCCAGCTCGAACAGCCGGCGCGACCCGGCGAACAGCTCGCTGCGGAAGTCGGTGGCGATCCCGAAGCAGTAGACGTCGACCTGCGAGTCGTCGGCCAGCTCCGCCAGCTGTTCCACCTGCTGGCGGGACAGAAACTGCGCCTCGTCGACGATGAGGTAGTCCACCCGGTGCCCGGCCGCCCACCGGCGCCGCACCACCAGGCCCAGATCGTCGTCCTCGTCCACCTCCAGCGCGCCCCGGGTGATGCCGATCCGGCTGGAGATCCGCGGCGTCCCGGACCGGTCGTGGCGCACCAACAACAGGCCGTGCCGCCCCTGCCGGGCGTGGTTGTGGTCGATCTGCAGGGCCAGGGTGGATTTTCCGCAGTCCATGGGGCCGTAGAAGAACCGCAACCGGCCGGTCACGGGGGCGCCACGCCGCGCTCCGGCCGCGGGGACGGCCGACAACGCGTCAGTCGGATCGGGCGGGGTGCTCACGAGTGCGCCACCCTAACGGCCGCCCTGGGCCAACCAGGTGAAGGCAGCAGCGCCGGCGTGCCGCACCGGCGTGCTCACGCCACGACCGGGGCGGCCCTCCGCCCGCGCGGCCCGGCATCACACGACGTCGAGGTGATCGGCCAGCGGCCGGCCGCACTCGGGTTGGTCGGGGACAGGACGGTGGCGGATGACGTGTCCATGCCTCTCGGTGGCGTATCCGGGACAACTGGGGCAGCCGGGGGACCGACGGCCGGAAGAGCAGAACCTGCGGGACGGTCGCCGGGGTGTCGAGCCGGAGGCGTTCCCGCGAAAGACGTTCCCGCAGCTCCACCGTGCTGGCCGAATCGTGTCCCCTCGTTCGTGTTTCGGTGACCGGGGTGGAGGTGCGTCGACAAAAAGCTGGTCCTCGTTCGCCCATAATGGCGGACGAAACGTCACCTCGACCGCAGTAGTCGAGATGTCCGCCGCTTGCAATCGTCGGCAGATCCATCGCCCGGCGAGGAGCCCGTTGGAGAACTGTGAACGGAACCTGGTGGACGGTCGTGGTGACCTCGTGCCCGGCGGGACGCAGTTCGCGTGACGGCGGACTGGTAAACACGGGCGAGCGCATTTGGGGGACAGCGCGACGTGGGGTGGCGAGGACGTCCTTCCCCGTGCGGCCGACAAATGGGCGGTCCGGGCGAGTACGCGAGTCTTGGCTGGTCCGAACGGGTTGTGTGGGCAACCGCGTGTATTGACACCCAAACTGGGGTGGTGCTCCAATGGTCCGTGGTGTGGTTGTCACCACTACTGGGGAGATGAATTTTATGTCTCAGTCCGAGGTTCACGCGCCTTTCGGCGTCGACGAGAAATTCCTTGTCGAAACCAGCAAGGCCGGGGCCGGTTGTGTGGTCTCGTCGTTCGACCCCTACATGTACGACTTCTACGGGGATGCGGAGGCGATTCTGAAGAACTTGGACGCCTCGGGTCTCTTGCTCGACGAGCGGCGCATGTTCATGCTGACCGTCCAGAGCGAGACCGGCGCCGAGGTCAAGCTCTTCGAGAAGGTCGAGGACACGACCTGGAATGTCAGGACGTGGCGTGGGGAGAACGCGGACGAGATCCACGCCAACATCCGGGAGATGTTGTTCCGCAACAAGGGTGTGTTCTGCACCGGGGAACAGGCCAAGGGCATCTTCCACAAGATGGAGCTGGAGTTCAGCGAGGACACGAACGCGCCGGCCCCCTACTCCCCGCGTGCCGCGTTCGGGCACCCCATCCGCGCCTACACGAAGGAGGGTTACGGCCGGGCATCGGTGACGTGCTTCTGCTGATCGGCCCGACGACACCGGATCGTGGACTGGCCCGAGGCTCCGGCCGTACGGGCCAGTCCCGTTGTGCCGTGGTGTTGTCGAGACCGTCCGGGCAGAGCGTCATGAGACCGAGGGATGGCGGGTGAGGCTGCACAGCACGCTCCTCCAACTGGCGGCCGGCCGGTTGAAGGGACCCATCGGCGTGGTGGCCGGGCTCGGTCTGGGGGTGTTCGGCTGCTGGGTCGCCCAGAGCCTGCTCGTGGCGCACCTGATCGTCGCGGCGTTGCGTGGGGCGTCCTGGACGGATCTGGGCTGGCCGGTCCTTGCCCTGGTGAGTGTTGTGCTACTGCGCAGCGGGTTGCTGTGGACCCGGGAAGCCGCCGCGCAATGGGCCGGTGTCGCGATCAAGAGCCGGCTGCGCGAGCAACTGTTCCGCACGCTGCTCGAGCTCGGTCCGGCGCGGTTGACCCAGCACCGGACCGGGGCCGTCAAGAGTATCCTCGTTGATGGAGTGGAGGGACTGCAGGGGTACTTCGCGCACTACCTTCCGCAGGCGGTCACGGCGACGCTCGGCTCGCTCGGGCTGCTCGCCTACCTGGCCACCGTGGACCCTGTGGTCGCTGCCGTACTGGCGATCTTCGTAGTGCTGGTCCCGGTTGCCCCGCTGTGGTGGCGGCGCGCGTTCGACCGCAGGGGCCAGCAGCACTGGTCGACCTACGAGGAGGTCGAGGCCGACTACGTCGACGCGATGCAGGGTATGACCACGCTCAAGCTGCTGTCGGCCACTGGACAGCTGCGACAGCAGTTCCGGCGCCGCACCCACCGCCTCTATGTCATGACCATGCGTCAGCTCGCCACGTCGCTGATCGGCAGCAACCTCACCACGCTGTTGGTCGGTGTGGGCAGTGCGACCGCGGTTGCGGTGGGGGTGCTCCGCGCGGGTGGTGGCCACCTCGGTGTGGCCGAGTTGCTGATCGTGTTGCTGCTGGCCGCCGAGTGCTTCCGGCCCTTCACCGAACTCGCTGGCTACTGGCACATGAGCTATGTGGGATTCTCCGCCGCCGACAGCATCAAGCAGTTGCTCGGCACCTCGCCGCCGGCGAGAACCGGGAATCGGGTGCCGACACATCCGAGCTCGGCGGCGGAGGTCACCAGCCACGAGATCACGTTCTCCGGGGTCCGCTTCACCTACCCCGAGCGCGACCGCCCGGCCCTGAACAACTTCGACCTGCAGGTTCGTCCGGGCGAGATGATCGCCTTGGTGGGACCCTCCGGCGCGGGCAAGACCACGGTCTTCAACCTGCTGCTGCGGTTCGTCGAACCGCAGGACGGCACGGTGACGCTGCGGGGCAGGAACCTGACGGACATTCCGGTCGAACAACTCCGCAACCTCGTCGCTCTGGTACCGCAGGACCCGTACCTGTTCCACGGCACCATCGAGGACAACGTTGCGTTGGGGCGAGCTGATGCCGACCCCGAGGTGATCCACCGTGCGGTCGCGCTCGCCGGGGCGGACAGGTTCATCAGGGCCCTGCCCGACGGCTACCGCACCCACCTCGCCGAGCGCGGGCTGACCCTGTCCGGTGGACAACGGCAACGCCTGGCCATCGCCCGGGCGCTGGTGCGCGACAGCCCGATCCTGTTGCTGGACGAGCCCACCTCGAACGTCGAGGGACAGGCCGATGCCGTGATCCAGGCGGCCCTGGCCTCGCTGAAGGGACGGAAGACGATCCTGGTCATCGCCCACCGGCTCTCCACCGTTCAGACAGCGGACCGGATCGTTGTGGTGCACCACGGCCGGGTCACCGAATCGGGCCACCACGACGACCTGGTGCAACGACGGGGCGACTACTACCGGATGCTCCGGCTCCAGGAGGGAGCCGCATGACCGCGGAGGTCTCCGACCAGCACGCAGCCTCGCGCCGGGCGAGCACGGGCCCGCAACAGGCCGATGACTCCTCGTGGCACCCGTTGCTGCGGTTGCTCACGGTGCTGGCCGAGCAACGCCCGATGCTGCTGGCGACCGTGGTCACCGCGGTCCTGGCCCAGCTGTGCACGATCGGCGCGACGGGGATTGCCGCATGGCTGGTCGGCCGAACCATCCTCGCCGGGGCCGCCGGTGGCGGCGAGACCGGTGGGCTGGCGCTGCTCGGCGGCACGGCCCTGACCGCCGGCATCCTGCACTGGCTGCACTCCTGGGTCTCCCATCTCTACGCGTTCCGCCTGATCGCCGCGTTGCGGATGAAGATCTTCGACGGCTTGGAACGGCTGGCCCCCGGCAGGTTGGTCCAGCGCCGGACCGGGGACGTCGTGGCCACCGCCGTCAGTGACATCGAGCGGCTGGAGTGGATCTACGCCCACCAGCTGCCGAGTGTGGTGGTGGCCCTGGTGGTCCCGGTAGCCGCCCTCGTGGGCCTGTCCTTCGTGGCACCGCTGATCGGTCTGGTCGTGGTGCTGGCCGCCGTGGTCCTGGGCACCGTGCCGGCCTGGCTCGCCGCGCGGGCACACGCGCAGGGCAAGGCGTTGCGTGCCGAGCTGGGACGCCTGCACGCCGATGTGGTGGATGGCGTCCAGGGGCTGCGCGAGCTGGTGGCCTTCGGTGCGGGCCGGCGTTACCTGCGAGGCATCGCCGAGGTGGCCCGCTCGTTGCGGGGTCTGCACCTGGCCTACGGCCGCCGCGCCGGCCTGGAGAACGGGACGGCCGACCTCATCGTGGCCTCCACCGTGGTCGTCGCGCTCGGCCTGGGCGTGGCCGCGGTGACCAGCGGGACGTTGCCCCGGGCCTGGCTTCCGGTCGTCGTGGTGCTCGCCGGGGCCGTACTGACACCGGTGATGCAGGTGGTGAGCACGTCCTCGGCCGTCGGTGAGCTGCGTGGCTGCGCTGCGCGGATCACCGCGGTCACCGACGCCCCCGCCCCCGTGGTCGAGCGGACCGACGCGCGTCGCCCACCGCAGGACCTGGAGCCTCGGGTGCGGTTCGAGGACGTCCGCTTCGCTTACGAGGCAGGCGGTCCGCCGGTGTTGCGTGGCGTGTGCTTCGAGATCGCCCCCGGCGAGGTCGTCGCCCTGGTCGGTGCCTCGGGCGCGGGCAAGAGCACCTGCCTGAACCTGCTGGCCCGGTTCTGGGACGTCGACGGGGGACGGATCACCCTCGGCGGCCACGACATCCGCGACTTCACCCTGGAAGGACTGCGGGGACTGCTGGCCGTCGTCCCGCAGGAGGTGTACCTGTTCCGGACCACGCTGCGGGAGAACCTACGCCTGGCCCGGCCGGCGGCGACCGACGAGCAGGTGCGGCACGCGGCGATGCTGGCCGGCGTGACCGAGTTCGCCGTCCAGCTGCCCGATGGCCTGGACACACCGGTGGCCGAGCGCGGGTTGAGCCTGTCCGGTGGGCAGCGTCAACGCCTGGCCATCGCCCGGGCGCTGTTGCGCGCCGCGCCCGTTCTCGTCCTCGACGAAGCTGTGTCCAATGTGGACATTGAAAACGAGTTGTTGGTGCACCGAACACTGGCCGAACTCAGACACGGCCGGGCCACCCTGGTCATAGCACATCGGCTGTCCACCATCCGAGCCGCCGACCGGATCGTCGTTCTCGACGAGGGCCGGATTGTCGAGTCGGGCAGCCATGACGAGCTGACCGCGCGCCGGGGCCGTTACGCCGAGTTGATGGCCGCAGGGCAGATCGAGCGCCCCCGATGATGGGGCGGGTGGTGTCGTCGAGCGGCAGGGCCACCGTGCTGTCGTTCCGTGCCCCACAACAGGTCTGCGCTTCGTGGCGCCTATCGGAGGCGGTCCTGCTCGGCCGAACGCGGCAATTCAGGCCGAACGCCCCCTGTGGTGCGCGCATGGGGCTATGCAGGGTGCTTGACACTACCGGCCCGGGCGACTGGAGGTTCGTTGGCAGCCAACCGCAGCATCGTGGTGCTCGGCACCTCCTCCGGCGTCGGCAAGACACTGATCACCCTCGCGCTGTGCCGCTGGCTCCGGTGGCAGGGCGTGCGCGTGGCGCCGTTCAAGGCAATGTCGATGCAACCCGGACACGCCGTCTACCAGACGACGTCGGCCACCGCGTGCGTGCACTACCACCAGGCATATCAGGCTGTTGCCGCCGGCGTGCGACCCCACCACGACATGAACCCGATCGCCGTGTGGGGCCACAATGGCGTGCTCATTGCCGCAGTGCGGGGCAGGAAGCACGACACCATCCTCTCGATGCCCGCACAGCGTCGCACGGCGACGGCACGGGAGGCGATCAAAGCTGGGTACGACCACCTTGCACGCCACCACGAGTTCGTGGTGGCAGAAGGGTGCGGAAGCCCGGTCGAGCTCAACATCAAGCATCGCGACGTCACCAACCTCTGGCTGGCCCAGGCCATCGACGCTCCCTGCGTCCTGGTGAGCAGCGCCGCCCAGACCGGGGTTTTCGCGTCGCTGCTGGGCACACTCGCCCTGATGACCGAACCTGAACGGCGACGCGTTATGGGGTTCATCGTCAACCGCTATGCGGGCGATCCCCGCGACTTCGCCTCCGGTATCGAGATTCTCCAGCAACGGGCGCGGCTGCCCTGTCTCGGTATCGTCCCGCACTGTCGGGACCTCGACCTGCTCGCTGACACACCCAGCGATCCGGACCAGGTCCGTACCCGGGTGCACTCCCGTCGGCTCGACACCGAGATCGAGGCGTGGGCACACCATGTGATCACACACCTGTCGTTGGACCGCTTGGGAGTTCGATGAACGCGGCCGAGCCAGGCGGCCCACACCGCGGTAGCGGTTTCGCAGCCTTCTCGGTGATCTGGTTCGGCCAAACCCTGTCGCTGCTCGCCAGCGGGATGACCAACTTCGCTCTCACCCTGTGGCTGTGGCAACGCAGCGAACGCGCATTGCCCATCACCATCCTCGAGTTGTGCTCCTACGCCGCCGTGGTCGCGCTCAGCCCGGTGGCCGGAGTGCTGGCCGACCGGTGGGGCCGGCGGCGGACCCTGGCAACGAGCAACATCGCCGCAGCGGGCGTGATCACGCTACTGTGGCTGCTCAACGCCCTGGGCATGCTGGGAGAAGCGTGGATCTATCCAGGCATGATTGCGTTGGGTGGATGCCTGGCCCTGCAATATCCGGCGCTGACCGCCGCCGTGACGTCGCTGGTTGCCGCCCGTGACTACGCGCGGGCCAGCGGGATGCTCTCGCTGTCGGTGTCGATGGCCGGTGTGGTCGCCCCGGTGGTCGCGGCGTTGCTGATGACCAACGGGGGCCTCGGCGCGGTGCTCGTGATCGACATCATCAGCTACCTCATCGCCGTGACCACGTTGGTCGTGCCCATTCCGCAGCCACCAGGGCGCGCCGCCAACCGTCGGCACCGGCTGCGTGCGGACCTGACCTTCGGATTCCGCTACATCGCCCGGCGGCCCGGCTTCCTCGCCCTGCAGATCGCCTTCTTCCTCTTCTACTTCGCCAGCATGTTCGGTGTCCTGCTGGGACCACTGGTCCTCGCGCGGACCCAGGGCGACGCCTCGGCCTTGGCCGGCGTGCTGAGCGCGGCCGGCATCGGCGGCATCCTCGGGGGGCTGGCCACGACCGCATGGGGCGGTGCGGGGATCCGCCCCCTGACCGTCATCCTCGGGGGATTCGTCCTCACCGGTCTGGCCGGGCAGCTTCCGTTCGGGATCAGCGACACCACCGCGATCTGGTGGGTGGGCTCCTTTGCCGGCGCGTTCCTGTTCCCGGCGATCCAGGCGGCAAACCAGACGATCTGGCAAACCATGGTGCCGGCCTTGGTGCAGGGCAGGGTGTTCGCCGCGCGACGCGTGCTGACCGAGTCGGCGGGCCCGATCGCGATGCTGCTGGCGGGTCCGCTGGCCGACGACGTCTTCGAACCCGCAATGCACCACGGCCCCCTGGTGTCGGCCCTGAGCTGGCTCGTGGGCACCGGCCCGGGGGCCGGAACAGCGCTGATCTTCGTGCTGGCCGCCCTGCTCTCGATCGCGACCGGGCTGTGGGGCCTGCGGGCGCGCGGCCTCCGGGAGCTCGCGGCGCTGTGCGCACGACACGAGGAGGCAACCACATCAGCCATCGCTGGGGAGGCACGA
Organism: Longimycelium tulufanense; assembly: GCF_014645795.1. GTDB lineage: Bacteria > Actinomycetota > Actinomycetes > Mycobacteriales > Pseudonocardiaceae > Longimycelium > Longimycelium tulufanense. The sequence goes on from NZ_BMMK01000042.1 coordinate 27,207, forward strand.
CATGGCGGATGAATCCTGCAGCCATGCCGACGAATTCGGCCGCCGCGAGGCAACAGCCTCTCCCCGCACGACAGGCCCCCAACCAGGAGATCAACTCTGCCGGGCAACCGGTCGAGCCATGAACCGCTGGTCAGAACACGTACGGGACGGTGGGCCGCGGCGGGGTGTGGCCCGGACCTCTCTTTACGATGCAGCGAGTGAAGTTCTCGGTCACCATGATCAGGCCGGTCCTCCTGGCACAGCTGCGGGCGTGGGCGCCCTGGGTGCTGGCGGTGTCGCTGGCCGCCCACCTGCCGCTGATGGTCTCGCCGGAGATGACCTCGATGATCGACCTGCGGGTGTACCGCGAGGGTGCACCCGCGCTCTTCGGTGACCTCTACGGCTTCCGGCTGCCCGACCCCACGGGGATCTTTCCGCTGCCGTTCACCTACCCGCCGTTTGCGGCCCTGCTGTTCCTGCCGCTGTCGGTGCTGCCGTGGACGGTGCTCGTCTCTGCCTGGCAAGCGGTGTCGGTGCTGTGCCTGTGGTGGCTGGTCGAGCGCAGCCTGGCCCTGGTGAGCACCACCGACGCCGCCACCCGTCGCCGGGACGCCTTGCTGTGGACAGCCGTCGCGCTGTGGCTGGAACCGGTGCGCACCACCCTCAACTACGGCCAGGTCAACCTCATCCTGGCGGCGGTCCTCCTCGCCGGCCTGGCCCGGGCCCGCCCCGTCCTGGCCGGTGCCAGCGTGGGGCTCACCGCCGCGGTCAAGCTCACCCCCGCCATCTCTGGGCTGTACTTCCTGGTACGCCGCCGCTGGGCCGAGGCGGTGTGGTCACTGCTGGCCTTCGCCGCCGCGGTGGCCCTCACCTGGGTGATTGCGCCCGCGGCCTCCGCGCGGTTCTGGTTTCACACCATGACCGACGCCAACCGGGTCGGCCCGGTCGGCTCGGCCATCAACCAGTCCCTGCGTGGGGCGCTGGCCCGGACCCTCGGCCATGACGTCGGGTTCGGTGCTCCCTGGCTGGCGGCGGTCGCCGCGGCGGCGGTGCTGGGGGGTATGGCCCTGTGGCGCACGGCCCGCACCCGCGACACGTTGGCGATCGTACTGGCGGTGCAGCTGCTCGGGCTGCTGGTGTCCCCGATCTCCTGGAGCCACCACTGGGTGTGGGTGGTACCCGCGCTGGTCTGGCTGGTCCATGCCGCCTCCCGGGGCCGCCGCATGGCCGCGGTGGCGGCGCTGGCCTGGGTCGCCGCCACCGGTAGCTACGTGATCAGCTACCTGCTGACCCAGCAGCCCTCGATCTGGCAGATCCCGCGGCCCTGGCCGCTGTCGGCGCTGGGCTGGGTCTACCCGGCCTGCGCCGTGCTCACCCTCGTGGTCCTGGCCCTGCCTGCCGCTGGTCGCCGGCCCGTGGAGGCGGCGGTCGAGCAGGAGGACGCCGGGCAGCTCACCGTTCGCTAGCTGTGCTGTCCCGTCGGACGAGCCGCGGTCCCGGTGTCGTGACGCTGGTGTACGCGGGCCGGTGGGCGGGCAGGACGGTCCGTCTACCGACCAGAAAAGCTTTACAGGACCCGGGGTTCGGGGTTGCCCACCGCGCGGATGGCGCGCCGCACCGGCACGAGCGAGACCAGCACGAACCCGACGACGAAGAACACCACCAGCGAGATGATCGCCCACCGGAAGGAGCCGGTGAGCTGGCCGACCCCGGCGAACAGCAGCGGCCCCAGCCAGGAGGTCGAGCGCTCGCTGACCTCGTACAGCGAGAAGTACTGGGCTTCGCGGCCCGGGGGGATCATCTGGCTGAACAGCGACCGGGACAGCGCGTTGGTGCCGCCGAGCACCAGCCCGATGCCGACCGCCAGGCCGTAGAACTGCAGCCGTTGCCCGGCCTCCACGAAGAAGGCGGCCCCGATCACCCCGACCCAGACCACCAGGCTGGCCAGGATCGTCTTCTTCGCGCCCCAGGACCGGGCTACCAGGCCGTGCAGCATCCCGCCGAGGAAGGCGATGAACTGCACGATGAGGATCGTGGTGATCAGCACGTCCTCGGGCAGGCGCAGCTCGAACTTGCCGTACTGGGCGGCGACGTTGGCCACGGTGGCGATGCCGTCGGTGTAGACCAGGTAGGCACCCAGAAAGCCCAGGGTGAGGGGAAAGTGCCAGGCGTGGCGCAGGGTCGAGGCCAGCTCACGGAACCCGGCCTTGAGTGTCGCGGTCCCGGGCTCGGTGCCGTGCGGTGGCTGGTGACGGCGCAGCCGGGCCAGCGGGATCAGGGTGAAACCGGCCCACCACACCCCGGTGATGAGGAAGTTGATGCGCACCGCCGTGGTTTGGCCCAACCCCAGGCTGTCGTGGGCGAGGAACAACCCCAGCTGCAGCGCCAGGCACAGCCCGCCGCCGAGGTAGCCGTAGGCCCAGCCGCGCGCGGAGACGCCGTCGCGTTCGTCGGGGGTGGCGATCTCGGGCAGGAACGAGTAATAGATCACCACCGAGGCCCCGAAACCGATGTTGGCCACCACGAACAGCAGCACGCCCAGGGGCCAGTTCGTGCCGGCGACCAGTGCCAGCAGGCCGCTGGCCGCGGCCCCGGTGAAGGCGAAGGCGGCCAGCATGCGCCGCTTGTTCTGGGTGCGGTCGGCGATCGCTCCGGTGATGGGTAGCACCACCACCTGCACGACCGTGGCCACCGACAGTAGGTAGCCCCACAGGGACCCGGCCGGGAACTCGAACCCGAACAGCGCGATGTCGCAGTCGCGCAAGGTGTTGCCGTCCGGGCACGGGTTCGGGCCGTTGCGGGCGATGTCGGCCCGGGCGGCGTTCTGTGCCACCGTGGTCAGATACAGCGACAGGAACACGGTGACCACGGAGGTGGGAAACACCGAGTTGGCGAAGTCGTACCAGACCCAGCCGCGTTGTTCCCGGCGACGCTCCGCGGGGTCGGCTGTGGGTTCGGGGGGCGTGCCGACCGCGCTCACACTGCCTCCTTGTCGCTGTCCTTAGTAGACCGGAACTGTACTGACCCGAACGGGTGACGGCGTAGTGATCGTGATGGGAGTGTCGGACGGTTTGCGTCGATCGACGTGAAGCAGGGTCTGTCCACGTCGTCGAAAGGCAGTCTCTCGTGCCCACGACTCGACGACGGCGCCCGTCCCGGGCCTCAGCCGCTACCGACCGGTACACCAGGCCGGCGTCCCGCTGTGCGTCGGTGCGAACCCGAAATCACCAACGAGCACAAGGGAAGCTCATGACAGCGTCGACCCACCGCCGGGGCAGGGCACCAGAGTCGGGCCACGGGCACCCCGGGCCAGGAGTGTGCTGACCCCATCACAGGGCACGGCACCGCCGGAGATGCCGGCTCACACGGTGGCGGGCCAGTGGCCGCGGGCGCGCAGCACCTCGCGCAGCCGGTCCGGGCGGTCGGTGACCAGCCCGTCCACCCCCAGGTCCAGCAGGGCACCCATCTCGGCGGGGCGGTCCACCGTCCACACGTGCACCTCCAGGCCCCAGCGGTGCGCCAACCGCACCAGCCTGCGGTCCACCAGCGTCAACCGGCCGTGCCGCCGGGGAAGCTGCGCCAGCTGGCCCCGCACCACCCGCCGCGGCGCGAGGCCCCGCAGCCGCGCACCCGCCCACAACGCCCCTGCCGAGCGTGGCCCCAACGAGGTGATCAGCCGCGGACCGCCGGCGCGGCGCAGCCGGGTCAACCGCCGTTCGTCGAAGGAGGCCAGGCACACCCGGTGCCAGCTGTTGGTGCGGGCCAGGGTCCGCAGCACCGGCGCGACCGCCGAGTCGGCCTTGACGTCGACGTTGAGGTGGGTGTCGGGCAGTTCCTCGAGCACCTCCTCCAGGCGGCTCACCGGCTCCCGGCCCCCGATGCGGGCCCGCGAGACCCGCCGCCAGGGCTGGGCCGCGACCGGGCCGCGACCGTCGGTGGTGCGATCCAGCACGGGGTCGTGGTGCACCACCACGACCCCGTCGGCCGTGGCGTGCACGTCGGTTTCCAGGTAGTGGTAGCCCTCGGCCACGGCGCGGCGGAAGGCGCTCATCGCGTTTTCCATCCCGGCCAGCTCGCCGACGTGCCAGCCCCGGTGGGCGAAGGCACGCGGATGCGGTCCGTCGAGGTAGGGGTGGCGGGTGCGCACGAGGCCCCAGTCTGCCTGACCGGCCGCCCGTGCGCCGCCGCCAACAAGATCAACGTTTCGGGTGGTGGCGTGGCGCCCCGATGATCGGCCGGCCGGCGGATAACGTCGCCGCCCATGGACGTGGTGGCCGAGACGACGCCCCCGCTCACCCGCCGGGAGGTCCGGCACTGCGCCTGGTGCGGTCGCGTGTTGCCGGACAACGGGCGGGTGGGCCGCCCCCGCCGCTACTGCGGCCAGCCCTGCCGGCAGCGCGCCTACGAGCAGCGGGCCGCGGTCCAGCGCGGTGGATTGCCCGAGGATGCGGTCGTGCTCTCGGCGACCGAGCTGGCCGATCTGGCCGACCGCCTGTTCCAGTTGCGTTGTGCCGCCGAGGACGTGGTGACCGCGACCGAGGACGGTGCCGATGCGGGCGAGTTGCGTCGGATGGCCGGGGAGCTGGCCACCGCCGCGCACCGGCTGGAACGGCTCCGGTAAGACACATTGGCGCCCGCCGCGGCTTGCCCGTGGCCGCGTTCGGCGGCCACGATGTCGCCCGGCGGCAGGAGGAGCAGCAGGTGACGGATGCGCCAGACCTGCGCGAGGCGTGCGCGCAGGGTCGAGTGACCGACCTCGGGCGCCGCGGCGACCCCGTGGACGGGTGGCACCGCCTCGTGGTGCACCAGACCGACGTCGGCTACGGCGTCACTGACCCCGCTGGTCAGCTGCGCTGGGTGAACCCGGCGCTGGCTGCCCTGTTGGGGTTGGCCCCCGGCCAGGCCGTGGGCCGTTCGCTGCCGGCGCTGTTGCCGGGGGTGCCCGACGGGCCAAGGGACGTGGCGGCGTTGCTGGCCCCCTCGGGCGGGGATGCCGGGCATCGCTGGCTGGAGGTGTCCTGTACCGCGCTGGCCTCCGACACCCTGTTGTACCGGGCGGTGGACATCACCGCGTGGCGGGACCGGGAGCTGGAGGCCAGCCAGCAGGCCCAGTCGCTGCATCGGGCGCAGGTGTTGGGCCGGATGGGCAACTGGGAGTGGTTCGTGGCCGAGGACCGGGTGGTCTGGTCGGACGCGTTGCTGGAGATGGTGGGGTTTCCACCGGGTACGGAGCTGGACTACGCCACCTACGCCTCGCTGATCCATCCCGAGGACCTGCCGATCGTCGAGGACGCGTTGCAACGCGCGCTGGGCAGTGGGGAACGCTTCACCTACACCCACCGCATGCTGATGGCCGATCGCCGCACCGAGCGCATCTACGAGTGCTACGGGGAGGTCATCACCGATCCGGCCGGGGTGCCGGTGCGCATGCTGGGCACCGCCCACGACATCACGCAGGCCTACCGGCTGCACGCCGAGCTGCTGCGGATGGCCGAGGAGGACCCGCTGACCGGTCTGCCCAACCGGCGGGCGTTGACCCGGGAGCTGGAGCGGCAGTTGGCCGCCGGCGGCAGCGGTGCGTTGCTGCTGCTGGACTTGGACAACTTCAAGGATGTCAACGACCTGCGCGGGCATGCGGTGGGCGACCGCGTGATGCGCATCCTGGCCGCCACGCTGCGGGAACGCGTCGGGCAGGGGCAGACCATCGCCCGGCTGGGCGGGGACGAGTTCGCCGTGGTGTTGCCCGGGGCACGCAGCGAGGAGGCGGCGGCGTTCGCCAAGCGGCTGGGTACGGCGGTGGCCGCGCTGCCGGTGGTGGCCGGCGGTGCCACGACCCGGATGACGGTGAGCACGGGGGTGGCGCCGTTTGGGCCCGGTGACGGCTGGGAGGGTGTGCTCGCCAACGCCGATCTGGCGCTGTATGCGTCGAAGTCGGCCGGCCGCAACCGGGTGACGGTCTATGAGACCGAGCACTACGCCGACACGGCCAAGCGGGTGTCGGTGCTGGACCGGGTGCGGGCGGCGCTGGAGAACGGGGGCTTTGCCCTGCACGCCATGCCCATGGTCGACCTGCACACCGGCCGCACCGTGGGCCACGAGCTGCTGCTGCGCCTGGAGGACGGGCAGGGGCCCGCGCCCGGACCGGCGGAGTTCCTGCCCGCGGCCGAACGCACCGACTTGGTGCTCGACATCGACCGGTGGGTGTTGGGGCAGGCCATCGACGCCCTGGTCGCCTACCCCGACCCTGCGCTGCGGTTCAACGTCAACGTGTCCGGCCGCACCCTGGAGGATGCCGACTTCGGCTGTTTCGTGCTGGAGCGGCTGCAGCGGGCCGGGGTGGCCCCGGGTCGGCTCGGCCTGGAGATCACCGAGACCGCCGCGGTGACCAACCTGGACGCCGCCCGTGCCCTGGCGCTGGAGCTGCGCGCGGCCGGCTGCCGCATCACCTTGGACGACTTCGGTTCCGGGTTCGGCTCGTTCGTGCACCTCAAGCACTTACCGATCACGGGCCTGAAGATCGACGGGGAGTTCGTGCGCGGCATCGACGAGGGATGCCGGGACGCGGTGCTGGTCACCGGGATCGTGGAGATCGCCCGTGGGCTCGGGCTCTCGGCGGTGGCCGAGTGGGTGGAGCGGCCCTCGCAGGTGGAGGCGCTCAAGCGGTTGGGGGTGAGCGTGGCGCAGGGCTTCCACCTGGGCCGGGCCCGACCGCTGGATGCCGTGCTGATACCGCCGAACGGAGCATTGTCCGCGCCCGGGGGTAGCGCCCAGGATCGGTGATCGACCCTCGCCAGGCCACCTTCGCAGGAGCTGCCCGTGCCCACTGACGCGCCCGTGCGCGGCGTGCGCCGCATTGATCTGCTCAGCGACGACCCGTCCGCCTCGGTGCGGTTCTGGGGTGAGCTTCTGGGTTGGGTGGTCCTGCCGGTCCAGGCGGGCCGCCTGGACTGCTGGGTGGGGGAGCGGCAGGTGGCCACCTGCCGCCGGCCGGGCCCGGCCGAGCCGTTGGGTTGGCGGGTCGTGTTCGGTGGCGCCGCCGGTGGGGTGCTGGCGGGCCCGGACGGGGTGAGCGCGGCCTGCGATGCCGGCCGCGTCCAGCACGGTCCCACCGCACCGACGCCGCGGCCCGGCGAGCCCTGCTGGGTGGAGTTGGTGACCGAGGGGGAGACCGGGGCCCGGGCCGCCGACGACTACTGGCCGTCCCGCTGTGGGTGGACGGTGGCCCCGGCGGCGCCGGATGTGCCCGCGGGCACGGCGGCGCTCTACCGCAGCGGTGACTGGGCGGTGGCCGGGCGCCGGGTTCCCGATCCCGAGTTGGGGTCCGAGCGTGCGGGCTGGGCCTGCTACTTCGCGGTCACTGACGTGGCGGAGGCGACCCGCCGCTGCCAGGAGCGGGGCGGGGCGGTGCTCCGGGCGCCCGGGGCCACCCTGGCCGGCCAGGTGGGAGTGGTGCGGGATCCGGCGGGGGTGGTCGGTCACCTGCTGCACCAGCCCGCCGGCTGGGGTGGTGCCTGGCACAGCCCGTCCTCCAGCTGCGCCGCCGCGCCTTGTCACCCCCCGAACTTTACTGCAGAGTAGGTTCATGACTCGGACCTACTCGGCGTGGCAGCGGCTGTCGGGCCTGCCGCTGGGGCTGGGACGGCTGCTGTTCTCGGCCGGCATGGTGGCGCGGGTGCCCTACTTCGGCACGGTGCTGCCGCGCGTGGTGGGGCTGCGGCCGGGCTACTGCGAGGTGGCCGCCCCGAAGTGGTGGGGCGTGCACAACCACCTGGGTACCTTCCACGCGATTGCGGCCTGCAACCTCGCCGAGGTGGCGATGGGGATGCTGGCCGAGGCCACCGTGCCGGCCACGCACCGCTGGATTCCGCGGGGGATGACCGTGGAGTACCTCGCCCCGGGTCGCAGCGGGCTGCGCGCGATCGCGCAGCTGCCGGAGATCCCCCGGTTCGATGGCAAAGTCGACCTGCCCGTCCCGGTTCGCCTGGTGGATCGCGGCGGCACCACGGTGGTCACCGCCACGATCACCGTCCTGGTCTCACCCAAGAAATAGGCGGCGCCCACAGGCGAACGTGGCACGGCCGGGACTTGTCTGTCCTGCGTTCTTTCGCTCGGCGCCATCGCGCTGCGGCCCACCGGCCACGTGGTGCATCGGGGCCACCAACTCGGAGAGCGAAACATTCTGGGGGAGGCGGTCGTCAGGCGCGTGGACCGTGATCAGGCCATGCCCCAGAGGATTCCGGCGATAGGCAGGCCGGAACCGGAGGAGTTGTCGACCGTAGCGTCGCAGCGGTCGTCCCACCCAACAACGTTCACCGTCGATCACGACATGCGCGTAGGCGCAGTGGGTAAGAATCCTCGGTGTGCGTTGCGCCGACCATGAGCAGTCGGACCAGGCCGTACCGGACTGGCCGGATCCACGCCCATATTGGAAAATTTTACTTACCAGTTGAATTTCTTGCCTCGCAAGAAACGTTATTGACGATGTGGATCTCACGTGCCCTACTGGCGGTCGACCGCCGCCGGGTGAGGCGTTCGTGCGGCTGGAGGTGGGGCGTGTCCGGAAGAGTCGGGTAGGCCACTCTTCGCATTCCGTGTCACGTGCCATTGACGGCGACGAAGTTCATTTACGATACTCATCAGTATCGCAAATGTCGATCTTGTGTGGGTCGGTGCCGTGCACCGCGGCTTTCCACACCGACCCACCGATCACGCCGTTGCTTAGGGCGGGGGAGTACCTCGTGCGCATTCTGCTGGTGGCCAGCGCCTACAACAGCCTTGCCCAACGCTGCCACACCGAACTGCTCGACCGGGGCCACGAGGTCTCGGTCGAGTTGGCGTTGACCCCACAGACGCTCGTCGAGGCCGCCTGGTTGTTCCGGCCCGACCTCGTGGTCGCCCCCATGCTCACCGCCGCCATCCCACAGGCCCTGTGGTCCCGGGTCCCCTGCCTGATCGTGCATCCCGGCCCCAAGGGTGACCGCGGCCCCTCCTCACTGGACTGGGCGATCACGACCGGCGCACGGCGCTGGGGTGTCACCGTCCTGCAGGCCAACGAGGTGTTCGACGCCGGCGACATCTGGGCCTGGGCCCCCTTCGTGGTGGCCGAGTACGACAAGAGCTCGCTCTACCGCCACGAGGTCACCGAGGCCGCCGTGGAAGCACTTTTGCTGGCCGTGGCGCGCATGGCCAGCGGCCACCTCACCCCGGAGCCACTGGACTACGACCGCCACGACGTGATCGGCGAGCCCCGGCCCGCACTGCGCCAACCTGACCGCAGGATCGACTGGGCCCACGAACCGACCGAGGACGTACTGCGCAAACTGCGCGCGGCCACCAGCCAACCCGGCGTGCTCGACACCATCGACGGCGAGGAGTTCTTCCTCTACGGCGGCATCGCCGAGGACACCCTGCGCGGCCCGGCCGGGTCCCTGCTCGCGATGCGCGACACCGCCGTGTGCCGGGCCACCGCCGACGGCGCGGTCTGGATCACCCACGTCAAGCCCCGCACCCGCCCCGACGACAGCCGCCCGTTCAAGGTGCCCGCCACCGTGGGCCTGGCGTTACACCTGTCCGGCGTGCCCCAGGTGGCGGCCCCCCAGGGCCTGCCCGACCCCCGCCGCACCTACCGCGAGATCCACTACTGGGAACACCACCAGGTGGGATACCTGGAGTTCGACTTCCCCAACGGGGCGATGTCGACCCGCCAGTGCCGGCGCCTGCTGGCCGCCTACCGCTACGCCCTGTCCCGCCACACCCGTGTGATCGTGCTCGGCGGTCGCCGGGACTTCTTCGCCAACGGCATCCACCTCCACGTCATCGAGGACGCCCCCGACGCCCAGGCGGAATCCTGGGAGAACATCAACGCGATGAACGATCTGGTGGCGGCCATCCTCACCACGACCTCCCACCTCGTGATCAGCGCGGTCCAGGGCAACGCCGCGGCCGGCGGGCTGATGTTGGCACTGGCCGCCGACGAGGTGTGGTGCCGCTCCGGAGCGGTGCTCAACCCGCACTACCGGCTCATGGGCCTGTCCGGCTCGGAGTACTGGACCTACACCCTGCCCCGCCGGGTGGGCGAGCATACCGCCGAGGCACTCACCAGCCGGTGCCTACCCGTCAACGCCCGCCAGGCCCACGCGCTGGGCCTGGCGGACCAGGTGGTGCCCGGCGATCCCGCCACCTTCCGCACCCACGTCACCGCGCTGGCCGAACAGCTGGCCCACTCCGCCGACCTGCCCGGCCGGCTCGAGGACAAGACGCGCCGCCACCGCGGCCAGTCCCTGGAACGGACGCTGGAGCGCCACCGCGCCCGAGAGCTGGACCAGATGCGCGAGGACTTCGCCAGCGCCACCTACCAGGACCGCCGTTCCCGGTTCGTCCGCAGGATCCGCCCCGAGACCACCCCGGCCCACCTCGCCCTGCACCGCACCTGACACCTGACCCGCCGGGGAACCCCAACACCCTCACCGTCGCGTGCCGGCGGCGGCCGGCTGGTCCGGCAACGCCCGCCGGTGCTCGTCACCGAGCAGGCCCTCGAACAGGTCCCCGTCGCGCTCCACCCGCTCCAGCACCTGCCCGGCCGTGAACACCACGTCCTCCGCACGCGCGCACGCCTCGACCTCCTCCCAGGCCACCGGCGTCGACACCGTGGGCCGCGACCGGGCACGCAACGAGTAGGGCGCCACCGTGGTCTTCTTCGGGTTGTTCTGGCTCCAGTCGACGAACACCTTGCCGTGCCGGGCCTGCTTGCTCATCGTCGCCACCACCTGCTTCGGGGTCTGCCGGGCCAGCAGCTCGGCCACCACACGGGCGTAGTCGGAGGTGCGCTCCGCCGCGGGTACCGACACCGGCACATACACCTGCAACCCCTTGGACCCACTGGTCTTGGGAAAGGCCGCAAGCCCGTCGGCGGCCACCACCTCCCGCAGCCGCTCGGCCACCCGGCAACACTCCACCACCGTCGCCGGCGCCCCCGGATCCAGGTCGAACACCAGCAGGTCCGGATCACGCACACCACCGCGCGGCCCCACCGTCCACTGCGGCACATGCAGCTCCAACGAGGCCAGGTTGGCCACCCACACCAACGTGGGCACATCGTTGACCAGCGCGAAGTCGGCCGCCTCCGCACCCTTGGCGCTCCCCGGAGTGGGCACCCGCACGGTACGGACCCACGAGGGCGCATGCCGGGAGACGTCCTTCTCGAAGAACGAGTCGGCCTCCACCCCCTCGGGGTAGCGGCGCAGGGTCAGCGGCCGGTCCGCCACGTGCGGCAACAGCACCGGCGCGACACGCGCGTAGTAGTCGATCACCGCGCCCTTGGTGAACCCGATCTCGGGGTACAGGACCTTCTCCAGGTTGGACAGCCGCAGCCGCTGGCCCTCCACCTGCACCGTGACGGTGTTGCTACCCGGCATCGAGGCCGACCTCCCCGGCAGACTTGTCCGGGCGCAACCCCCGCCACGACGGCCCCCGCATCCGCCCGTCGCGCGTCCACTCCCGGAACACGACCTCACCAACCAGGGTGGGCGAGACCCAGCGGGCCTGCCGCGCCACCTCACGCGGCACCGCGACGAACGGGCAGCGGCGACGCTCCAGCCGCGACAGCCGGGAGCCCAGCTCGGCCAGGGCCTGCTCGGTGAACCCGGTGCCCACCAGACCGACGAACCGCAACCCGCCCTCAGCCGGCACCCCGCACAGCAACGACCCGATGGCACCGGCACGACGGCCCTGGCCCGGCCGCCAGCCCCCGATCACCACCTCCTGCGCCCGCAGGTGCGCCACCTTGACCCACTCCCGCGAACGCCGACCCGCCTGGTAGGGCGAGGACAACCGCTTGGCCATCACACCCTCCAGACCCTGCTCCCGACTGGCGTGCAGCACCGCCGCACCCCCACCGGCGAAGTAACGCGGCGTCTGCCAACGCGGCCCGGCCAACCCCAACCCCTCCAGCTGCCGACGCCGCTCGGTGTAGGGCAGGGCCAACAGGGAGCGGCCCTGCAGGTGCAGCAGGTCGAACACCAGGTAGGTCACCGGCTGGGTCTCGGCCAGCCGCCGCGCGCTGGCCTCGCTACCCACGTGCATGCGCCGTTGCAGGGCCGCGAAGTTGGGCCGGCCCCCCACCAACGCCACGATCTCGCCATCGAGCATCGCCTGGGTGCTGCCCATCGCCTCCCCCAACGCGCGCAGCTCGGGATAGCTTCGGGTGACGTCGTTGCCCTTGCGGCTGAACACGGTGACCCGCCCGCCCTCCACCCGCACCAGGGCCCGTACCCCGTCCCACTTGAACTCATAGGCCCACTCGGCGTCCCGCTCCGCCGGCGGAAGGCCACCGGCGGAGGCCAACATCGGCGCCAGCGACTCCGGCAGCGGCTCCCAGTCCGGCTGCTGCGGCGGATCGGAACGCCGCACCAGCCACTCATCGGAGTCGCTGTTTCCACCGCGACCACGGTGGCGTCGGAAGAAGACGTACCTGCCCCGCACCCGATCGCCGTGCAGAACGACGGAGACCTCGTCGGTGCTCCACTTCACCGTCTCGTACCGGCCCCGGTCCCAGATCGTCACCGTGCCGGCGCCGTACTCGCCAGCCGGGATCTCCCCGTCGAAGTCGGCGTACTCCAGCGGATGGTCCTCGGTGTGCACGGCCAGCCGCACCGTGCCCGGCTCCGGCGGCAGTCCCTTGGGCACCGCCCACGACACCAGCACCCCACCCCGCTCCAGCCGTACGTCCCAGTGCAGGCGACGGGCGTGATGCTCCTGGATGACGAACAACTCGTCCCGCCCCGGCCGCACCGCATCGCCCGCCGGTTCGGGGGTGCGGCGAGGACGGCGTTTGCGCCGGTACTCGGCCAGGGGATCGGGCATGACGGAGCCGGTTCAGGCCGGGCGCTTGCGGCCGCCGGTCCTGCGTTGCCCACTCTTGGCACGACCGGCCGTCTTGCCCCCGGTCTTCTCCCCGGCCTTGGTCGTCTTGGCCGCCGTCCCGGCAGTCTTGGTGGACTTGGCGGCACCGGTCGAACGGCTGGTGGCACGGCGCTGCCCACCGGCCTTGGCGCCGCTACGGCCACCGGCCGCCCGACCCCCGCCCCGGGAACTGCGCGCGGCCTCCACACTGCGCTCCAACGCCGTCATCAGGTCGATGACCTCACCGGCCGGCTCGGGCTCGGCCCGCTCGGGCAGCTCCGCACCCTCGGCCTTGGCCTCGATCAGCTCGGCCATCGCCTCCCGGTAGTCGTCGCTGAACTCCTCCGGGTCGAAGTCACCGGCCATGTTCTCGATCAGCGACTCGGCCATGGCCAGCTCCTGCGGCCGTACCGTGGTGTCGCCCTCTAGGAAGCCGAACTCCGGCGCGCGGATCTCGTCCGGCCACAACATGGTGTGCAGGACCAGCACGTCCTCGCGGGCGCGCACCGTCGCCAGCGTCTCGCGCTGCCGCAGGGTGATCTTGACCACGGCGAGCTGGTCGGCGCGCTGGAGGGCCTGGCGCAGCAGCACGTAGGGGCGGACGGCGTTCTTCTCCGGCTCCAGGTAATAGGCGCGCTGGAAGTACAGCGGGTCGATCTGCTCGGCGGGCACGAACTCCAGCACCTCGATGGCACGGTCGGTGGAGATCGGCAGCTTGTCGAAGTCCTCCTGGTCGAGGATGACCATGCGGCCGTCCTCCAGCTCGTGCCCCTTGGCGATGTCGGCGTACTCGACCTCCTCACCGTCCAGGCTGCACACCCGTTTGTAGCGGATGCGCCCGCCGTCAGCGCGATGGACCTGATGGAACCGGAAGTCGTGCTCCTCCGTGGCCGCGAACAGGCGGACCCCGATCGTCACCAGCCCGAATGAGATCGCTCCCCGCCACATCGCCCTCATGCGCCCTGGGTACCTCCAACGGAGCAACCCCGCACCCTTGTTTCACCCACTCGGGTGTATCCGGGGGAGTGGGGGAGGGCAACGTCCTACCCCATGCGGCCCCGCTCGGGCACCTCCATCCGCATCCGCACCACCGTGCCGGCCGGCCCCGACCGCACCTGCACCAGATCACACAGGTGATGCACCAGCCACAAACCACGCCCGCTGTACCGATGGGGTTCGGGCGGCAGCCGCCCAACCAGCGGGTCGAGGATGCGACCGGCATCACGCACCTCGCACACCACCGACCCCCGGTGCCGCCACACCCGCACCAGCCCACGCCCACCACCGTGCCGCAGGCTGTTGGCCGCCGCCTCGCCCATCGCCAGCACCAGATCGTCCACCCGCGCCGGCGGCAGGCCCGCCTCCCGGGCCACCCGCGCCACCGTATGCCGCGCCCGCCGCAGCTCCGACGCCGTGAACGCCACCCCCACCGCAACCCCCGGCGGCTCCGGCAACGCCCCGGCCAACGGATCCACGACCTCAACCCCTCCACCGGCCCGGTGCGCCCCGTCCCGCCACACGAACGGATGGTGCCGGCACGCCCGGGACACCACCCCCGCCGGCAACCCCACCACGTCATAGGGACACAGCAACCACCACGCCGGCACCAGCCCGAACGCCACGTTCACCAGCGCCTCACTCCGCTGGCACTCCACCAGCTCCTCCGGCGACCGACCCGGCCACACCGGCTCTCCGACGCCCCGCACCCGCCGCCCACCCGCGGTGTGCTCCCGCACGAACTCGTACCACACCGAGATGATGCGCCCCGGGTTCCGCCCCACCCCGGTCATGTCCACGAACCGCACCCGCTCGCCCACCGCACCCAGAACCCGCCTCAACAGGTCGAGCCGACGCCCGGGCACCGCCACCAACACCGGCTCCCCACCAGCCACGCCCGCACGCACGAACTCCTGCACGACACCCACGTACTCCGGCTCACCGCGATACAGCAGCGCCTCGTGCCGAAACCTCGTCGGCGAGCCCAGCGCAACCATGCCCGCCTCCTCACCAGCCCGGCATCGCACCACCGCTCCGCACCAGCAGCTCCCAGCACCGCCACGGGCAGCCCCGGAGAAAAAGGGAGAGCCCACGGGCCCGGTCAACCTTCTCCTGTGCCCGCGATACCCCCGCCGCAGCGACGCAAAACCGCTGCTCGCGGGCCGCAACCCGAGCGTGACCCACGCCCACCACCGCGATGCCCACCCACCACACGACCCCTACTCCTCGGAGACCAGGTCCAGATCACCCAACTTCCGATAGGTGCGGTTCGACGCCGCCGCCAGCCGACGCTCCCGACTGGTCGACTCGATGTAATGCTGGCTGGAGGCCAACGACGCATGCCCCAACAACCGCATGATCTCCGACGCATTGGCGCCGTCCTCGGCCAACCGCGTGGCAAAGGTGTGCCGCAACGCATGCAGGTTCGCCCCCACCGGCACCCGATCGTGCAACCCCGCCCACCGGAAGCAGGACTTCACCAGATACTGCAACGCCCCACGACTCATCGGCTCCCCACCGCGATCCACCAACAACGGCGAAGACCGCCGCACCCGATCGCCCGGAAACCGCCGCCGCCGCGACACCAGATACGCCTCGACCACCCGCTCCATCGCCGGCTCGATCGGCACCGACCGCTCCCGGCTGCCCTTACCCCGCACGTGCAGCCGCTTCTCCCCGGGCCGCCCCACCACACAGCCCACGGTCAACGCCAACATCTCGCTGGAACGCAACCCACACAGCAACCCCAACGCCAGCACCAGCAGATCCCGCTCCGGCCACGGATCCCGCGCACGCCGCCCCCCGGCCACCGCCTCCAACAACTGCTCCGGCGTGTCCTCACCCCGCAACGGCTTGGGGGAGTGCGGCGGCACCCGAGGCCGCGCCACCGCTCCCATCGGATTCCCCGCCAACCACCCCTCGACCACGCAGAACGTCAACAGCTGGTTCCACGTCGACCACGCACGCAGCACCGAACTCCGCGCATGCGTATCAGCGAACACGCCGAACGCCCGCCGCAACGACTCCGCCGTCACCTCCGACAGCAACAACTCCTCGGCCGCCCGACCACACACCTCGGCCAACCGCGCCCGCACCCCGGCAATATCCCGCCGATAGGCGGCCGTGGTGTGCGGCGAATCCTTTCGGGGCCGCCGAGCATCGAAGAACGCCTCCTCGACATCGACCAGCCGCATGGCCGCACCAACCTCCCTTGCGCGTCACCACGTCCCGCGTAGTCGATCATGCACGAGGCCCCGACAGCACTGAACTGGTCCCCGGGGGTGTGTCAAGTTAACGGTGGATCGCGTTGATGTGGTTACTTCCTTGCTGCGGACAGTCGTC
>NZ_BMMK01000043.1 GCF_014645795.1 Longimycelium tulufanense
CTTTCTGACCTTGGCCGCCGCCCTCACCTGCTACAAGAGACTCACCAAGTGAGACACGCTCTTAGCGGTCGATGCTTGTCCAGAAGTCGCACTTGTGCTCGGCACCGAAGTCGACCTGCTTCATCCCGTCAGTTCCCGGTGCCAGCGACTGGACTTCCGGGAACCGTGGCCACGCGGGAAGGCCGGCCCCATTCGGATCGCCCGTGGCGGCGAATTGGCTCCCGCGGGACCCACCGGGAGTCCTGTGGGGAGCGGGTGGGCGCTGTCCATCGACTCAGGACCAGGGGTGGAGGTTCGGGGCGGCGGGGACGCTGAAGCCGCGGGTCATCGCGGCACCCCAGTCGCGCCAGGGCGGGCACGGTGGTGGTGGCCGGCCGTCGAGAAACCGGTTCACCTCCTCTCGAATCGCGTCCGATTTCGGCAACTCCGTGTGCGCGACACGCAGCGGGCACGCGTTGTGCTCGACGGGCAGCCGCCACCCGGACGGCTGCAGCGGCAGGTCCGCCGCCGCATGCAGGGCGATCGCCCGCACACCGGGCGGCAGCGGGCGAGCGAAGATCGCCGGCGGTGTGCCGGGATCCCCCAGCGTCGCCCGGGTGGCGGGAGCGTCCGGCTCGACCAGGGCGCCGAAGTGGTTGGCAGCCCACATGAACACCCGAAGCAGATCCCCGGCCACCTTGCCCGGGGCGTTTTCCCCCGGTGGCGGGTAGCCCTGGATGCTCTCTTGGAACGGCCCGTTGAGGATCAGCACGTCGACCTCGGGCGCCATGCCGTCCGCCACCGCCATCCACACCACCCAGGCCGAATGGGAGTGCGCCATCACCCGCAGCGGCCGCGGAAGTCCACGAACCTGCTCGGCGAAGACCGCCGCCTGCTCCTCCATCGGCCGCCGCGTGTGGTGGGCCTCGAACGGCGCCCCGGTCCGGATCGGACACTTCGCGAACCCGCGCGGCTGCCCGTCCCCCGGGCCCTTGTACGAGTAGTAGTACATCTGCTCGCAGGTCAGCCCGAAGTGCTCCGGCCGTGTGTGGAAGACGGCACCGTGGCCAGACGATGAGCTGATCCCCGACATGACCATCAGCGAACCCTCCCGCGCCGAAGGCGGGGGAGGGGGCTCGTGCTGACGGGTAGCCACGAACGCGCTACCCGCGGCCAGGAACGCAACCCCCGCCACGGCGAGACGAAGAAGCGCCCCGGATCGCGGTGGCCGGCTCAACAGCCAGATGGTCACCCCGGTAGCCAGTGCCGAGATCGGCACCAAAATCACCGTGGAGCCCGGCCAGACGTCGGTGGCCACACCGAGCAACACGACCACAGCGCCGTACGGCAGCAGGATCCCCACACGGAGGCCCCCTCGCCAGGTCCGCGTCAACGCTGTACGCATCCGCGTGCTGCCCTGCCAAGGGACCGGACCGGCGAGTAGAACGAGTATCGCTACCGAGGCCACCACTATCCAGAACGGCCGGGCGTACAGCACCGCGAACGCGATGTAGTCGACCTCGGCGGCGATCAACATCGGCAGCAGCAGAACGCCGTAGAACGACGCGGCCAACCGCACCCTTCGCCAGCTGAGCCCACCGAGCATCACAGCCATCACCAGCACCCGCAGCGTGAGCACAAGCGCCAGAAACAGCACGAAGGCCGGCACGGAAGTCGCCCGCGTCAGCAGCACCCGCAGGTCCGCGAACAGGTCCAGCGGTGGCAGCGCAACCAGGTGCGGCAGCCCGGGCCACCGCGGCAGGACGTTCGCCCACGCGAGCACGGTGACCACGACGGCAATGGCGGCCAGCGGCAGCAGCTGACGCACGGCGACGCCCTGGGCCGGCTCAGCGGAAGGCGGCCTCAGCCGGTGCCTGCCCACACACCACTCCTTCCCGACTCCGAAACCGGCAACGGGCCGCTCACCCACTCAGGGGTATCCGGGCGCGCAACGAGTACACGCGACCCGCGTGGCAACCCGTCTCTGCCGTACCCGATCGCCATCCCCGCGCCCAGCCTGTGAAGCCCCTACGTCGTCGAGCATGTGGTCACGGGTGGTTCTCGCGCCAGAACAGCTCCAGCTGGATCCCATCCGGGTCCCGCAGGCACAGCACGGCGCCGTAGGAGCGATCCACGACCGGCCAGTGTCGCACCCCCTGCCCGGCCAGGAACGCCTGCCACGCGTCCAACGCCTCCCGTGTGCCGGCCCGGAAAGCCAGGTGGTCCCCGCCGGTGCGCACCGGGTCGAACTCCTCACTCCGGTTGGCGTCGTGTGCCTGGAGACAGCGCACCCTCCCCGCGGCTCGGTGCAGCATGACCACCTCGGACCAGCCCGCACCGGGCGGCCGCTCGAAGGTGTCGAACCCGGGCACGTCGCGATACCAGCGTTCACTCCTCGCAAGGTCGCGCACACTCAGCGAGACGTGGGAGATCCCCAGGTGCGCCGGCATGGCGCGAGTATTCCGCCCCCAGGAGCTGGAATGCGGTCCCTGCCACGATCTTCCCCTGAACAGGGCGTCCCACCAGGTTCCCCTTGTCCAGGAACCTGTGCTGCAGGTATGGGGGCGGTGGTCGTGGCCGCGCGGGCCGGTTGCCGATGCGGCGATCGCGGTTCTGGCCAGCGTGTTCGTGGTCACGGCGGCGCTTCTCCAGATGCGCGCCACCGGCACCTCGTGGCGGACGCACCAGCTCTGCTGGCTCCCGATCGCCGTCGCGTCGGGTGCGTTGTATCTCCGGCGTCGAGGCCGCGCGGCAGACCATGGAGTCCGTCGCCGTCCTGCTGGACAAACAGCTGCTCGCGCACCTCGCGGGCGCCTCCGCGTTCACGGGCCTGATGCTGTCCGCCCTGACCCCCTGGGGTTACTTCCGCTACTGGTGGGTGTTCGCCAGGTTCGCCCCCACGTTGTCCAGCTCTATCTCGGAATCTTTCTGCTCGATCCGAGAGTTCCGCTCCGTGGTGGGCTCGCCGGGTTGCTGATGGCGTCGGCGATCGCCTTCCGAGCTTGGCTGTCCATCGCGAAACCATGGAAACGCATCCCCTGGGCGAACCGCGGCGAAAAACCGGGAAAGCTGCCGAGCGGGTCGAACCCATGTTTGCCTTCTGCTTTGGTGGTGCCGATGATCGACTATGCGTTCGGTGCCGTCGTGTCCGGTGTGCTCTCCCCGATGTTGTCGCTGGTGACCGCGGTCACATATCCGTTCGTGTGGGTACGACGACTGTGCGCCACCACCGCGAAGGACGCCCGAACTCCCGCTCGGGCGGGCTAACGGGACTGCCGGTACGGTTTCCCGCCGGGCCCGCTACCTTCCCGCGCATGCGCGTGTGTGCCTGTTTTGCGTGTTATGGTCGATCGTTATGGGGCAACGCGTTGACTCCCCCGAGATCGGCTGAATAGGGTCCGTTGTCGGATGATTCGCGTCGAATCTTCCACTGCCGCCGCACGTATTTGTCCGTTTCGAGTGCCATCGCTGGTGGCTCGCGGGGGAGATCAATCGTGTTCGTGCGGAAGTTTGCGCGCCTCATCGTGGGCGCTCTGGTCATGATGCTCGCCATGGTGGGGGCGCAGGTTGCCGCCGCCAATGCCGCCCCGGAGGTCCCGGCGGACGACACCGTCGCGGCCCGCACCCTCTACTACGACGCAAGCCGCGCCGCCGAGTTCGTCGACGTCGTGCACAGGGCCGCGGAGATCTGGAACAACAGCGTCCGCAACGTCCAGCTGCAGCGCGCGCAACCGGGCCGTCCCGTCAACATCGTCGTCTACGCCGACAACGGCTGGCCGCGTGCCCAACCGACCAGCCTCGGCAACGGCCGGATCTGGATGGGCCGGCAGGCGGTGAACCAGGGGCACGACCCGACCCGGATCGCCGCCCACGAGCTGGGCCACATCCTGGGCCTGCCGGACAACCGCACCGGCCGCTGCTCCGACCTGATGTCCGGATCCAGCGCGCCGGCCTCCTGCAAGAACGCCCAGCCGAGCCCGCAGGAGCGGGCCCAGGTCGAGCGGAACTTCAGCCGCGGTGCCGTGGCACCCGCGATGGCCGCCCGGTACGCCGAGGACCGCGACTACACCGCGCTGGCGAACACCGCCCACGCGGCCTGAGCACATCGAGTGGAAGCCTCGACGGCCGGTACGCCGTCGAGGCTTCCACTTGTCACGTCAGGAATTCTCGGCCGCGGCCTTCAACCGCGCCACGGTCCGTCGGATCCCTTCCTGCAGCATCTCCCTACGTCGCTGCAGGACCTCAGGAGCGCGTTCCGGCCCGGCCTTCTCGAGCGTGGCCCGCAACGGCGGCGGCACCGACCGCATGCGGTGCCGCTGGGTGAGACGGCTGGAAGCTCCGTTCGACTCGATCTCGAAGGACCAGGTCAGGATCTCCCGGTCCGCAGGACTGGCCAGCACCACCCAGGTGAACCGGTGCGGGTGTTCGGCCGACACCACCTCGCACTCGGTGGTCCAGGTTTGCTCCCCCACCTTGTTGTGGCCGTGGAAGCGGGAGCCCACGCGTCCCGGCTCCCCGCTGATCCACTCCCCGCCGGTGCACTCCGGGCTCCACTCGCCCATGCGCGTAACGTCGCTGACGAGTGTGTAGAGCCGCTCGGCAGGCGCAAGGACCTCGGCCGACGCGCTCAGTTCCCAGCTCGTCGAGAACAGCGTCGAGAGGTTGGTTTCCCCAGTCATACCGGCGATCCTGCCAGACCGCAGCGACAAGGTCGGGTCACCGAACAGCGTCGTGCGGATCACGGGCGGCAGAGAAGGGAATGCGCGGCACACCGCAAACCCACCCCGGACGCTGCGCTACCGCGGTGAAGGACGGGGTGCCTCGCGGCGCCGAATCGAGCCAGTTGCCAGGAGTTGAGGGCGATGCAGGGCACCATGTGTTGCGCTGGATGGATGAGATCCATCCAGCCCCGCATGGACCCGGTCCGGGGCACCCGTTTCGCTGGTTCGCGGGGCTGGATCAGCTGACGGCCTGGGAGGCGGATCGGCCGGCTGGGCTGCGGCTTGACGGAGTGGGCCGATGACCGGATTGACACCGTGTCTATATCACTCGGTCGAGCTGTTTCCGGCCAGACGGGTTAATGCTGGACCGCCGGACCGGCGATGGCATCTCTGGCGGCTCACGCCCCGTCATCGCACACCGGCGGTGCGTGTCCGGCAAGGAGGGAACGTGCTTCGACTGCCCAGGTTGCCGAGACCAAGCCTGTCCGCGGGCGCCGCGCTCTCCGTGGCGCTGGGCTTGGTCGTCGGGCTCGCCATCGGTCAGCGGGCCTGGCGGGACAACTCCGACCAACTTGAGGGCCTGCCCCCGCCGTCGGCCGGGCCGAGCGTCGCCGACGCCG
Organism: Longimycelium tulufanense; assembly: GCF_014645795.1. Lineage (GTDB taxonomy): Bacteria > Actinomycetota > Actinomycetes > Mycobacteriales > Pseudonocardiaceae > Longimycelium > Longimycelium tulufanense. The sequence continues at coordinate 5,321 of NZ_BMMK01000043.1, forward strand.
ACGGCCCGCCGATGGACTATCCACCGGTTCCGCGGCCCGGGGAGCCCCGCAGGTCCCCCTCGACCATCGGTGTGACCCCGACGCCCGGCCGGTCCGCCGCAACCGACGAGGACACGGCCGCCCGCGGGTCCGGGCACGTCGACCCGGTCGAGCACCGGACCCCGCAGGACCGGGCCGGCAGCCGTTCGCCGTCGGGGTCGGCCGTGCCCACGGCCCCGTCGCGGCCGTCGACGAGCAAGCCGGCACCGAGCCCGTCCTCGAGTGCCGACCCCTCGGCCAGCAAGAAGACCTGACACCGGCTGGCCGGGCGGTAGGCCGGCGGAGCGGTCCCACACGGCCGCCGGCACAGCCGTGCGGCAAGTGGGCGCCGCGCGCCCAACAAGCGCGAGCCCGCGCCACGAGGCGCCGAAGAGCGCCCCGGAGTTCCTCCGGCGACTCTCGGCCGTCAGCGCGGGTCACCCGAGGCGGCCGTCACCCGGCCGCCAGCTCGACCAGCGTGACGTCCGGTGGCGCCCCGACCCGCACCGGCGGCCCCCAGAAGCCCACACCCCGCGTCACGTACAACCAGGTGTCGTCGATCCGCCCCAGTCCGGCGACCACGGGTTGCTGCAACGGCACCGCCAGGTTGAACGGCACCATCTGCCCGCCGTGGGTGTGCCCGGACAACTGGAGGTCCACGCCGTGCCGGACCGCCTCGGCGACCTGGACGGGCTGGTGCGCGAGCAGGACGACGGGACGGTCGTCCGGCCGCCCGCCGAGCGCCAGGTCGAAGTCCGGGCCGTCGTTGACGCTGCGCCCGACCAGGTCGTTGACGCCGGCCAGGTCGATCACGCCGGAGCCGTGCCGGATCTCGGTGCGCTCGTTGCGCAGCGGGTGCACGCCGAGCCGCTCCAACTCCCGCAGCCACGGCTCCGCCCCGGAGAAATAGTCGTGGTTGCCGGTGACGAAGAATGACCCGTGCCGGCTGGCCAGGTCCTGCAGCGGCGCGGCCGCGGGGCCCAGGTTCTCCACCGATCCGTCGACCAGGTCGCCGACGACCGCGACCAGGTCCGGCTCCAGGTCGTTGATCACCCGCACCACGCGCTCGGTGTGCGCTCGCCCCAGCAGAGGACTGAGATGCAGGTCGCTGACCACCGCGATCCGCATCCCCGCCGCTCCGGGGTCGAGCCGTCGCAGCGGCACCGTCACCCGCTCGACACGGGGTGTGCCGAGTGCGGATCGCATGCCGAAACCGACGATCCCGGCGGCGGCGAGCCCGGCCACGGCCGCGGTGGACCGGGCCAGAAACAGCCTCCGACTGGCCTCGCCCGCATCGGGACCGGGCTTCTCGGGCTCGGCGACGGGCCGCTCCGGTTCGGTTGGCTCGAACCCACCGATTGTTCCGGGCCCGCCCGTGCTCACCGGCACCGGCACCGCGGCCGGTTCGCTCGCCATGCTCCGCGACCGGATCCTGCGAAGGAGGAGCCACCGGGGCAGTTCCAGTACCACAAGAATGAGCAGCAGGTAGAAGACGACTGCCAGCCACAGGTAGCCGGGCCACGCCACGAAGCGGCCCACATCGGGCGGCAACCTACGGGTGAGCGCTGCCGCAGCAATGAGTAACACCCACAACACCACGAGTGCGCCAGTGCCGACCCGTCGCCAGCGTCCCGGGGCCATGGTATCGCGGATCAGCCGTTTCCAGAGGTACCAGTGGATTCCGCCGCTGACCAGAGCGACGACGGCGAGAAAAACCAATGACGGGAGCACAGGTACAGTCAACAGGCTTTCCCTGACCTGCCGCACGTCGAGGTTTTGGCGGTAGACCTCGGCCCGTTGCCAGCCCCGGGATGAGCTGCCAACGTCCGAGCCGGATCCTGCTGTGCAACCTGCCACCCGGCCACGCGCGTCACCCGACCGGCAGAATGGATCGAATCCTGTTCGGGTTCTCGGCCAGGTAGTGCCGGCCGCCGTCGCGGCCGTGCCGCGCGCCGATCCGTTTGCCGGGGCCCGCGAGCACGCCGGAGAGGAGTGGCGAGTGACCAGGACTGACCAGGTGCGTTGGGTGCGTGACGACCTCGGCGGTGGCCTGTCGGATCTGTGGCGGATCGACGATGTGTTGTGGGAGGGAAGGACCGAGTTCCAGCACGTCCTGGTGGCCCGAACCGGGCAGGGGACAACCCTGTTCTGCGACGGCAATCCGCAGAGCACGGAACTGGGGCAGCTCGCCTTCCACGAGGCGCTGTCCGTCCCCGCCCTGTTGTTGGCCCGCAACGCCCGCTCGGCGCTGATCGTCGGTTCCAGTGAGGGCGTGATTCCGCAGATCGCCGTGTCTGCCGGCATCGGCCGTGTCGACCATGTTGATATCGACCGCGAGTGCGTCGAGGTGTGTGCCGAACATCTGCCCTTCGGGTTCACGCCGGATGAGCTTGCGGCTGCGGAGAAGCGCGATGGGGCGGTTCGGTTGCACTATGCGGACGGACTTGCCTTCGTCCAGCAGGCCGGTGCCGAGGGCACCCGCTACGACGTGGTCGTACTCGACCTTCCGGAGGAACACGAGGACAACGAGCGGCAGCACAACCGGCTCTACAGCGCGGACTTCCTGGCCGACTGTCGCGGAGTACTCACCGAGGGCGGTGTGCTGGCCGTGCAGATCTGCCGCCCCGCGCTCACCGGCGGCGGACTGGACCTGGTCCGGCCGCTCGCCGCGGTGTGGGAGAGGTTCGACAAGGTCTTCGACACCACGGTGTACTTCCGGCACGACGAGCAACCGTGGGGTGTGATTCTTTTCGGTGTTCGGGATGCCTTGGCCGACCCGGTTTCCCTGATGATCGAACGGCTGCCGCGGCTGGCATATCGGCCGGGGACCCTCGACGCCGACACTCTACGCAAGTGCGCGGTGCCACCGCTGGCGTTTCGCCGGTCCCGTGCGGTAACGCAGTCGGCCCGCTGAGTGACTCAGCGGTCGTCGTCATCGTGCGGGTAGTCCCTCGCCTTCGTCACCTCGACGTCGAACAGGTGCGGATTCCCGGACAGCACCGCAACCATGGCCGCGCGGGTGGAGACCCCGAGCTTGGCGAAGATTCGCCGCAGATGCGTGGACACCGTGTAGAGGCTGATGTCCAGCACCGCCGCGATGGTTCGGTTCGTGTGACCGAGCCCGACGAGCCGGGCGATCTCCAGTTCCCGCGGGCTGAGCAGGGCGGCCAGCCGCTCCGGTGCCGGCTCCGGACGCAGCAGCAGGCATCGCACGCCCAACTCGATGCTGTCGAGCATGGGACGTTCCCGGTCGCTCCGCACCCCACCCAGCTCCACCACGCGGCGCACCAAGGCACGGATCAGGTGCCGAACCATGTCGTCGTCGGCGATGTCCGCCGGACGGTTGCGGCTACATGGTGGGCCGGGCGAGTTTGTCCCGGTGACGGGACGCGTGACATTTGCCGCACCGGCCAGGTGTGCCGGATGACGAGCCATCGACGCGACCGGGGTGACCACCGGCCTACCGGGTGCGGTGTCCCCGTCGTCGGCCGGTGACATCCGGGCTGTTGCTCGATCCGCCATTCCGGCCCCCAGACGCGTGTCCCTACCGATCCCCGAAGCCGGGCCGAGGGTCACCGCCCGGCAGGGAGAACGGAGAGGACGACGACACCGTAGACCAGCTCCGCTACAAGGAAAGAGAAAAATTGGGTGTAGCGCATCGCCAATCTGTGTGACAGGGGTGGCCGTGACAGGTTGCTGCCGGTCTTCCCGGTTACGGAACGCACCTAATGGTTTCCCGGCCACTCGGCCACTCCGGTGTCAGTGGCCCTTCAGGAACACCTCCGAAGCGAGATGTCGCTGAACCACGGTCGGCGCCAACCCTCGCCTATTCACCGGGACGCGACTTGTCCACAGTTCCCGACCGCAACGTTGACCTGCGGATTTCCTGATCACTACGCTCGACCTGGCTCGCGAGACCCAGGGCGGGCGGCCGGGGCGTGCCCACCCACCGGCGCAGAGAGCGAGCGTCATCGCCCGGGCTCAGTCCGGCCGAGCTGGCGGGAACGGCTGCCCGGCAACAGGGCGGACGCCAGAGCTGCCGGGACAAGCCAGCCGTTTGTCGTCGGACGAGCACGATCCCGATTACTCGCACACCTTCCCGTCGTGATCACGGTCGAAGTACCAGTCGTACTCGGGATTGACGCCTTTGTAGTAGGGGCCGTAGCCGTTCGCCTTCGCTTCCTTACAGGTGCGGAACCGCGGATCCAACGCCCGTTCGGCGGCTGTTGGCGCTGGTTTCCGTTGTTCGGCCTCCGGCGTCGGGGGTGCGGGCGGTGGCGGCGGGGGAGGAGCGGGTGGTGGGGATTCGGGTTTCGTGATGGTGGTTGTCGTTGTGGTGGTCCCGGTGGTGGTCCCCGGGGCCACGGTCGTCGTGGTGGTGGATTCGACGTTGGGTCCGGCGGGGGCGGAGCCGTTCCCGCAGCCAGCAATGAGCATCAACAGAGCCAGACCCGTCATGACACGGCCGCCGATGGCGGCGCGGGTTCTTCGACTGGACAAGGCGATGAGGTTCCCTTCCACGACCGGGTTCGGAAACATCCGGTTGAGCGATGGGCAAGATCACACCGCAGTGTAGGCGCGCCCGGGCCACCAACCACCGCCCTGTCAAGGAAGTGGGGACATGGTCGGTGGGACGCACCCCCTGCTGCGGTTGGCAGTGTGGTCCAGTCAGGGAAGTACCGCCTGCGGTGGGAGCTGGAGGGCGGGAATGGGCACCCGGAGCCGCTCGGCCTCGCGGACCGCACCACTGGCCAACTCCACCGCGCGCCCGATGAGCTGCGAGTGGTCGCGCGATTCCGCGTGCTCGAGCGCGATGGCGATGTGCATGTCGGCGTCCTCGGGGTGGCCGTGCATCGCGGCCAGGACGGCGCGCAGGATCGTCCGGTCCGCCGGGGCGGCGCGGTCGACCGGCACCGGGCCGTTCTCGTCGGCCAGGTGGAGCTTCGCGGTGGCCGGATCCCCGTGCGCACTGACGATCCCGTTGAGCAGCCGGCCGGCGTACCGGACCAGGACGGCCAGCAGCAGGCACATGTCCTCCCGCGGGATGTGCCCGTCGGAGTCCCGCAGCCGCAGCAGGGCGCCCACCGCGGCGTCGAGATCGCCGCGCCGGGCCGCGGCCACCATGGCGGCGGCCACCCCCAGCACGGAACGACGGTGTGCCCTGTCGTGGTCCACAGCCGATGCATACCCCTTCGTCAGTGGGTTCATCGTGACAACGCGCCGCGTCTTACTGAGCCGGGTTACCTCAATCGGGTGCTGCTGGGGTTGGTGTGGTCTCAGCGTGGCCGTGTGGTGTCGGGCCATCCCGCTAGCGTCGCCGCGTCGATTGAGGACTCGAACCATTGATCAAGAGAGGCTGTCGTGGCGGATGTGACGAGCAGGTATCCGGTCGGTGCCCCGTGCTGGTTCGACATGACCGTGCCCAACCGGGCAACGGCCGTCGAGTTCTACGGCGCGGTGCTGAGCTGGGACGTCGACACCACCGAACACTACGGATTCTGCCGGGTTCGTGGGCGGGACGTGGCCGCCGTCGCCGAACCCTTCGAGGGGGAAGCACCACCGGCGCAGTCGAACTGGGTGGTCTACCTGGCGACCGACGACTGCGCCGGCACGTTACGGAAGGTCGAGGAGCACGGTGGGCGGGTGATACGGGAGCAACTGGCCGACAACTGGGGCACGATGGCGATCGTCGAGGACCCCACGGGCGGGATCTTCTCGCTGTGGCAGGCAGGTGAACACCTGGGTTCCGGGGCGTTCAACGAGCCGGGGGCACCCTGCTGGAACGAGATCGCGACCCGGGACGTCGCACGCGCCGTCGACTTCTTCACCAAGGTCTTCGGTTACGAGGCCGAGGCACTCCCCGACGGACCGTTCGACTACACGGTCCTCAAGGCCAACGGCGAGCCCGTTGCGGGTGTCTACGGTGGCCAGGGCCGGGTCAGCTCCGGTCACGGGGCCTGGCTCACCTACTTCGCCACGAACGACACCGATGCCGCCTCCCACACCGCGGTGGGGAACGGCGGCCGGGTGCTCGGGGAGCCGGAAGACACCCCGTTCGGACGGCTCGCCATCCTCGCCGACCCGTTCGGTGCGCACTTCGCCGTGATCAAGCTGCCTACCGGCCAGGCGTAACGGCGGAGCGTGGCGGCTCCGGCCCAAGCGGCGAACGGCCCGTCACCCCGGGGAAGCGGTGTCCCGTGGTTGGCCGGGAAACCGCTTGGCGCGCCCAGAGTTCGTCCGTCACCGCCCGAAACCAGTCCGGGCGGTGACGGACGACGTGCCTCCGGCGGCAATTGCCCCCGGTGCGGTCGTTACCAGCGAACCGGGATCTCGCGGAAGCCGATCGCCACGCCGTAGGTGGTCTGCCGCAGGTCCTCGACCGGGATCGCGAGCTCGAGCTTGGGGAAGCGGCGGAGAAGACCGTCGATCGCCGCCCGCAGGGTGTGCCGGGCGAGGGCGTCGGCGAGGCACCGATGCGGGCCGTGGCCGAACGCCAGATGCGGGTTGTGCGTCCGGCGCACGTCGAAAGTCTCCGGTTCGGGGAAGTGCTGCGGGCACATGCTCGCCGCGTGCGTGGACACCAGGACCAGGCTCCCGGCCGGGATCCGGACCCCACCCACCTCGGTGTCGACCTTGGCGAACCGCATCGGGCTCCCCACCGAGGTTACCGGCGGGTAGAACCGCAGGATCTCCTCCACCGCGGTCGGGACCAGCGTGGGCTCCTCCCGGAGAACCGCGAGCTGCTCGGGGTTCCGGAGCAGCGCGACGGCGCCGAAACCCAGCTGCACGCTGGTCGTCCCGTGCCCGGCGCCCAGCACCCGTGCGGCCAGGTCGAGCACGGTGTCGGTGTCCACACCCGACCCGCCGCGGCCGGCCGTGAGCTCGGTGAGCAGGTCAGGACCCGGCTCGGCCAGCTTGCGCTGCAGCTCCTGGCGCAGGTCGCGCAGCATCTCCTGCCACACCCGGACCCCGCGTTCCAAGAAGCCGCGGACGAAGCACCGGGTGGCCTCCTCGGTGGCCGCGGCGAACCGGTCCGCGGCCGCCGGTGCAAGGCCCAGCAACGCGCAGCTCACCCGCACCGGCAGCGGGTGGGCCAGGTGCTCGCACAGGTCAACGGGCAGTGGCTGGTCGGCCACCCGGTCCAGGAGCTGGTCGACGATCCGCTCCAGGGTGGGGGTGAGCACGGCCACCCGGTCGGCGGCGAAGGCCGGCACGAACAACGCCCGCAGCCGGGCGTGCTCGGGACCGTCGAGCACGCTCAGGCCACCGGCCGCGGCGAAGATCGGCGGCAGGCCCAGCGCGCCGAGGTCCACTCGCGCAGCGGGGAGACACCGAACCGCGGGTCGGACAGCACCTGCCGGACCTCGGCGTACCCGGTGACCAGCCAGGCCGTGCGTTGCCCCATCGGCACCTCGACGACCGGCTGCTGGTCGGCCAGCCAGGCCAGCGTCGGCACCGGGTCCATCCCGTACGGGCGCGCCGTCAACAACGTCCGCGCATCCTGCTCGATCATCCCGCGCCCCCGTCCCGCCCCTGTCGCGTCTGGCCCTCACCAGGAGACCGGCAGCTCCCGCACGCTCATCCCGATCAACCCACCGTGCCAGCGGAGATCGTCCAGCCCGACCGCCGGGCGCAGTCCGGGCAGCCGGCCGGCGAGGGCACGGTACGCCTCCTGGAGGTCCACCCGGGAGTGGTGCGCGCCGAGGCAGTGGTGCGGGCCGTGGCCGAAGCCGAGATGGGGACGGGCGTCGCGGGTCACGTCGAACCGTTCCGGGTCGGTGAAGACCGCGGGATCGCGGCCGGCCGCGGCGATCGGGGCGAGCACGGCCTCGCCGGCGGCGATCCGCACCCCGGACAGCTCCACCTCCCTGGTGGCCAACCGGAGCAGGCCGTTGTCGCTCGGCGGCGCGTACCGCAGGACCTCCTCCACCACCCCGGCCACGACGGCGTCCGGGTCGGCCGTGAGCAGCGCCCACTGGTCGGGGTGGCGCAGCAGCGCGAGCATGCCGCGCACCAGGCTGTTGACCGTCGTGTCGTGCCCGTTGAGCAGGAGCCCGAAGCTCAGGGTGAGCAGCTCGCCCTCGCTCAGCAGGTCGTCGACATCCCGCGCGGCGATCATCTGGTCCAGCAGGTCGTGCGGGCGCTCGGGCCGCTCCGCACGCCGAGCCGCGACAAGGTCGGCGATGTAGCTTCGCGCGGCGGCCAACGCGGCGCCGACCTCCTGCGGTGGATAGGCGCCGATCGAGACGATCTTCCGGGCCCAGTCGCGGAAGAGCTCCCGGTCAGCCGGCGGCACGCCGAGTAGTTCGCAGATTCCCCGGAGCGGCAACGGGATCGCGATCGCCTCCACCAGGTCGGCCGGCGACCCACCGGCCACCATGGCATCGACGAGTTCCTCGGCGATCGCACGGGACCGCGGCCGCCAAGCCTCGGCGGCGCGCACGCCGAACACGCCACGCACGATGCGGCGGAGCCGCGTGTGGTCCGGCGGATCCAGGTTGAGCAGCCCGGTGGGATCGTCGGAGATGTCCGGGCCCGGCGCCATGCGGGGTGTGCCCGGGACGGTGAGTGCCCTGCGGCTGAATACCGGGTCGGCGTACACGCGGACCGCGTCCGCGTGCCGGAGCACCAGCCAGGCGGTGTCCCCGCTGGGGAGGCGGACCCGGGACACCGGGGAGCTGGCGCGCAGTTCCGCGTACCGCGGGGTCACGTCACCGTGCTTTCCGGGCGGGAACGGGAACCTCGGTGGGTCCGGCTCGTCAGGCGGCTCGCTCATGGGTTTCCTCGTCTCGGCCGGGCTTCCCGGTCGCCTGCCGACGCGCACGGAGCACAGCGATCAGGTAGATCACGTCATACACGAGGATCGTGACGAAGAGGAAGGGCAACAGAACCGAGTCCTCGTACGAGGGTTTCGGTGGATGAAGCGCGAAAGCCAAGGAGGCCATTCCCGTGCCCATCATCTTGCACAGCGCGATGGACGCCGACTGGCCGCGCAGCGAGCCGCGCGCGTGGAGCATCATGAGGAACGCGCCGGACATCAGAAGGTTCTGGCCAAAGGCCGCACGTGCGCCGAAAGGGTCGTCGAACTCGTCGCTGACGAGCATCACGGTCGCGCAAGCGGTCGCTAGGCCGAGTGCGAACATTCCGTAGAAGACCGAAGCCCGCAGGCGCGGGAACTCCCGCCGTCCGTAGGTCAGTGCCTGCACGACGATCACGACGTCGAAGGTGAACCAGAGCAGGTTGCTGGCGAAGTTCAACTTGTTCAGTCCCGGGTCGTCGTGCGCCGGCGGCCGAACGAAGGTGTAGACGAACTCCCAGGAGATGTTGGCCCACAAGGCGACGAGGGGGATGCCGTAGGTGCGGTCACGGTGTCCCTGCCGGATCGCCAGCAGGTACGTGGCGGTCCAGAACAGGCCGCCCAGGGTCTGCAGCGTGGCGTACACCGTCACCCCCGCCCCGGAAACCGGGCGGGCTCATGTTCCGGGTCACCGCCGCGCACCGCACGTACCGCCTCCCTCGCCAGCGCGAGCAGGAACGCGATGGTCTGGGTGGTGGTCCGCCCCCGCTGGCCCAGGGCGGGAACCTCGTTGGGCTCGCACACCGCGTCAATGAGGCATGGCCGGCCGTGCCCGCGGGCAACCCGCAGGGCCGCGCGCAACTCCGGTTCGGTGGTCACCCGCCACGCCGGGATGCCGAACGCGCGGGCAGCCTCGGCGAGGTCCCCGTTGTACAGCGCGGAGGCGTGCTCCGGCCAGCCCATGATCTCCTGCTCGAACCTGATCGCACCCAGCTTCCCGTTGTTGAACACCACGACGATGACGGTGTGGTCCAGCTCCGCGAGGGTGGCCAGCTCACTCATCGTGATGGCCAGACCCCCGTCCCCCACCGCGGCGATGACCGGGCGATCGTCGGCGATCGGTGCGAGTGCTGCCGCGGCTGGAACGGCAAATCCCATGGTGGCGAAGGAACTGGTCCAGACGAAGGTTTGGTCACCATGGAAGTACCGGTAGATCCAGAAGGTCACCAGGCCGACGTCGACTGTGACGACCGGTGAGCGGCCGCCTACCTCATCCACAATGGACATTGCGATCGCCGATGGTTGCAGCGCGGCCGTCCTCCGGTACGGAAGCGTGGTTGTGCGACGTAACCAGGCCAGATGCTCTGCGCGTCGCTCCCGGACGAACGCCTGTCGCGCACTCGGCAACGAGGACCTACGGTTTCGGAGTCGATCGAGAAGGTGCTTCAGGGTCGCCCGGACGCTGCCGTGCACCGGGAGTAACGGGCGGTCTGTGGCGCTGAACCGGAGCGGATCGTGGTCCACCTGGATCAGCAGGAACCTTCCGGGCAGGTCGAACGCGGAGGAACCCCGGGCTGAGACACCCAGCGCGAGTAGCACGTCGCAGCCACGCAATGTGCTGTCCGCCGAGCGATGTCCGGAAGAGCCGATCCCGCCGGCGACGTGGGGGTGGTTGTCGGAAACCACGCCGCGGCCCGGCATGGTCGTCACGATCGGTGCGCCCAGCAGGGTGGCCAGCTTCGCGACGTCCTCGCCCACCCCGGTCGCCCCGCGACCGACGAGGATGGCGGGGCGACGCGCGCGGGACAGCACCGCACAGACACGGTCGATCGCGGCGGTGGAAGGCAGGACCTCCGCACGGGGCGTCGATCCAGGCCAGCTGGGGCAGCTTGTGCTCTCCTCGTCCAGCAGGTCCGGCGCGACCTCGAGATAGGCCACGCCACCGCCGTCCACGACGGTCCTGACGGCCGCGACCGCGTCCTCCCAGGATTCGGGTGCTTCGGTCAACCTCGCGCAGTGGGCGATTCCACCGAGCAGTGCGGCACCGTCGACATGGTCACCGCGATTGACACCGAGTAGGAGCAGAGGCGCATTGTCGTAGGCGGCGTCGAAGACACCGTTGACCTGGAGCAACAGATCGGCAGGGCCTACCGCGACGGCAAGAGCCGGTTCCCGTGCGAACTTGCCCACGGCCGACGCCATGAGAGCGGCGGACTCCCCATGTCCCGTTTCACACACCCGAAAGCCCGCAGTGTCGAGGTTTCCCAGTAGGAACCGGGCGTCGGTGAAACGGCCGTATGCCCTGCTGATCCCGGCCTTGGCGAGGAACATCGCCAAGGCATGAGCGACCGTGTGCTGCTCCGACCGTTGGACCTCGCTTCGTTGGTGCTCCTCCGGACTCCTGGTGACGACCACACTCGGGCCACGGACCCGCTGCGCGATGCACAACAGATCCGGCAGGTCATCGAGGTTCGCGGCGTTACGCACGTCGACACCGCCCGCGCCGGCCATCCGAGCGATGTCGAGGTGGCCTCCGTCGTCGAGACAGACCAGTAGCAGCGGCATCCGATATCGCTGCGCGGTGAGGAGTTCAGGGATGAAGTCCGGAACGAGGCGGGCGGTGGTGATCCCGACGACGGTCCGGGTCGGTTGGGCGAATGCCGCCCCGATCGCCGCAGGCAAGGCGTACCCCGAAACATCGAGGCCGGAGGAGATCACGGTCCGGCCCTGCGAGGCGAGGACGAAGAGGGTGGGATCAGCATGGAGTTCGGGCTCGACCGCGAGAATCGTGTCCCTCGGCAGCACCCGTTCCATGGCCCACAGCACCGCTGCCGGCACCTGCCTCGGCGTCGGAGCGGGTGGCTCGCTGACGGGGCCGTGCGTGCGGGCGGGCGCCGTCACGGTGGGAGACCGCGGGTACCGGCTGGTCGGTGCTGGTGCGGCCAGGATGGTGGAGGGACAGGCCAGATGGGATGGGGCACGCCCCACCAAGGCCGCGTTCACCGCACGTCGGACCAGGACACGCTGCGCCGGGGAGGTGATGAGCCGGTTGTCCGGGCAGGAGTCGGCGAAGAGCCGGACGCTGTCGATCTCCTGGAACGCCTGGCGGCCCACCTGTTCGAGGGGCACCTGTCCGGAGATCGCCAACAAAGGAACCTGGTCGACAAGCGCGTCGTAGGTGCCGAGTAGCAGGTGGGCCGCGCCTGGCCCGGCCGTGCCGAGGCATACACCGAGCCGACCGGACGCCTTGGCATAGGCGGACGCCATCAACGCGCCGGCGCCCTCGTGCCGCACGGCGACGAACCGCACGCGTTCGTGCTTCCGTAACGCATCAACCAGCGGGTTCACCGACTCCGCCGGCATACCGAACACGACGTCGGTGCCGACCTGGTCGAGCTCGTCCACCACGTCGTCGGCGAACCGCCGTCGGCCCAGCAGCTCTGCGTAGACGTGCTTGTTCACCTGCATGCCGCCTCCCCCGGACACTCGGCGACGTGCAGCACCGCGATCCCGCCGGTCAGTGCATGCCGGCGGTAGGCACGGAAACCGGAGTCGACCAACAAGGACCGAACTGCGTTCGCCCCCCGATAGCCGAGGATCTCGACACGGAGGTGCCTGTAGGCGTCGAACCTCCGGGCCCGGCCCAGCGCCGCCATGATCGTGAGTAACCCCTTGTAGAAACGCCGGAGGAACGGTTGTTCCGGGACGGCCAGCTCCAGCACGGCAAGCTGCCCACCGGGCCGGAGGACCCTCCGGATCTCCGCGGCCACCAGGGACCGATCGGCCATGTCGTCGATGGCGAACGCGACGCACACGGCGTCGAAGGACTGGCCCGCCAGTGGGAGTGCCGCGGCATCCGCCCGCAGCAACCGCACTCTGCCGGCCAGACCCAGCCGGTGGATACGCCGCCGCCCGACGGCCAACATCGCGGAGTTGAGATCGCATCCGACGACACGCATGTCGGTTCGGCGCCGGGCCAACGACACGGCGAGGCTGCCGGTCCCGGTCGCCAGGTCGAGTACGCAGGCACCGGGCGGAAGTCGTAGCGCATGGGCGGTGAAGGCACGCCATCGGCGATCCTGACCGAGGCTGAGCAGCGAGTTGAGCGTGTCGTAGTAGCGGGCGACCCGGTCGAAGAGTCGCTGCGGTGTGCGTGGCCGTTCCGGCAGCTCGGCATCCACCGCGCGTCGCGAGTCCATGTTCGTCATGTCGCTGGTCACCAGGATGATCGCGGAGAGCAGGACGGCTGCAGCGCTGGTGATGGTGGGGAAGGTCAGGACCAGCACCGTGGCCAGGAAGGCGCTCGACAGCACCATGTCCACGCGCAGGACCTCGTTGCCGTGCGGACCATCGCCGGCGCGCACGAGCCGGACACACTGCACGAGCACGACCGGAACCCAGAGCATGGCCAGCAGCGAGCGCATCGGGACGGCGCCGGTGAGCGCCAGGAGCGGGTAGCAGAGGTAGGACGCCACGGTCGCGGCGGACGCGGCCAGCGCCGCACTCCCCCAGGAAGGGAAGAACGTGGCCGAGGTCCGCAGACCCGCCTCGCGGTCGCCGTAGTAGTCCGGCACGTTCTTGAACAATCCTTTCGCGACGAACCACGCGAGCAGGAACAGCAGGACTGACCAGATTTGGGCGTCCGGCCAGCGCGGCCCGGGTGGAACCGCGAACCAGCCGATCAGGAATGGGCCGACCACCGCTTGGGCGAAGACGTAGAGGCCGAGTACCGGACGGGCCTTCATCCGCAGCGGCCGGAAGGAGTATTGGTGCAGTCCGATCAGGCCGATCACCACGAAGAGAAAGAAATCGATTCCGTAACATAGCGCGGAGCCCGCCATGAGCACGTTCAACGCGACGAGCACGCCGCGCAGCGTCGGCAGGCCCAGTCGGTAGAGGAGGAAAACCCGACCGGGCAGGTTGCGGCTGTCCTCCGCCACATCGGTGTAAACATTGTGCAGGTTGCCGGAAAAACCGACCAGGAAGGCCAGTACCGCGCCCCACACGGTGCCCGGGGTCAGCTCGCCACCGACCTGGCCGAGGGCCAGGGTGTAGGCGAGCAGGCCCGGGATACAGGTCCGGGGGCGGCCCAGCATGACCAGGACGCGCGCGGCCTCGCCCAGTGCTGGCCGCACCCGGCGGGCGTGCAGCAGCTCGGCCTGGCGGGCCGGGGACAGTGCCGTGAACGCCGCGAGGGTGAGCTGGTCGGCGGCCAGCTCGTCGTGAGCGGTCACCGGGCCCGCAACCCGGCCGGCGGCGGGGGGACGACCCGCGTTGGCCGGCGGTTGCCCCCGGGCGGGTACTGCTCGCCCGGCCTGGTGCGTGCGGCGCCCAACAATTCCGCCGAATGGTCCATGGCTCCCCCTCCAGATTTCCTGGAATTTCGACGACGCCAACCGGGCGAGCTGCGTCGTCACCCGGGGGTAAAAACGAGGGCGGGCGGCAGGGATTCTTACGTCAAGATCCTCGAAACGGGTGAGTGCGACGGCAATCCTCCATTGGGATGTGAGTCCGATCACATTGAGGGGCGGCCGGGTGAAACGTAATATCGCCCCTCGCTCGGTGGGTAATATGCAGGGGGCGGTGAATACGCCGGATGGCGCAGGATCATGGCGCGGGTCAGGGTAACAATGGTGTGTTCACGCCGGAGTTCGAGGCGAACCCGCATCCGATATATGCGGTGCTGCGGGACAAAGACGCGGTCCACGCCATCGGGCTACCTTCGGGAAAACATGCCTGGCTGGTGACGCGGTACGCGGACGCGCGAAAGGCCCTGGCCGACCCGCGACTTTCCACCGACGTGCGGCGGTTCGGCCACCTGGACGCCTTCGCGCTCGTGCCCGCCGACCTCCGCCGTGCGATGACCAGCCACATGCTCAACGCGGACCCGCCGCACCACGCCCGGCTGCGGCGCCTGGTGGCCGACGTCTTCACCCCGCGGCGGATCGAGGCGATGCGCCCGCTGGTCGAGCGCCTCGCGGCCGACCTGCTGGAGGGCATCGACCCCGATCGGGCGGACCTCGTGCGCGACTTCGCGGCACCCCTGCCCGCCGGGGTGCTGTGCGAGCTGCTCGGCATTCCGGCCGCCGACCAGGACCGGTTCCGGGAGTGGTCCACCGTCATCGTGGCCGGCCGGCTCGCCGCCGACCGGTTCCCCGCGGCCGCAACGGCCATGTACCACTACCTGCGCCAGCTGCTGGCCGCCAAACGGCGGCAGCCCGCCGACGACCTGTTGTCCGAGCTGGTCGCCGCGCGGGTCGAGAACGACCGGCTGAGCGAGGACGAGCTGTCCTCCATGGTCTTCCTCTTCCTCGTCGCCGGCCAGGAGACGGCCGCCAACCTCATCGGTACCGCCCTCTACCTGTTCCTGCGGCATCCCGACCAGCTCGCGCTGCTCCGCCAGCGACCCGAGTTGCTGCCCGAGGCCATCGAGGAGGTGCTGCGCTACGAGAGCCCGGTGGAGATGGCCACCCACCGGTTCGTCGCCGCCGACCTCGAACTGGGTGGGCAGGCCATTCCGGCCGGCGACGTCGTCCTCGTCGCGCTCAACTCGGCCAACCGCGACGGCGACCGGTTCGACGACGCCGACCGACTGGACCTCGCCCGGCGGGACAACCCCCACCTGGCCTTCGGCCACGGCGTGCACTTCTGCCTCGGGGCCCAGCTGGCCCGGCTGGAGGCGCGGGTCGCGCTCGCGGCTGCGCTCGACCGGTTCGCCGAGCTCAGGCTGGCCGTTGCCGACGCCGAACTGGTGTGGCGACCGGGCGTGCTGCGGGGGCTGGTCGCGTTACCGGTCCGGCTGTGCCCCCGCGACCTGGTCGACTGAGCGCAGCCTTACCACCTGCAGCGCTCCTGACCTGCGATTAGTGTGTCGGGAACGGGGTGCTTCCGGGTGATCCAGGTCATTGCCGGCAGCTTGGTTACCGGTGAGTAATATGGCGTAGTCTCGCCCAGCAGAACGTTCCCGGACAGGAGGCCGCGAGCATGGGTGCCCTTCAGGTCGCACTGGGGCTGACCGGCGTCGCCCTGAGCGTCGTCGCCTGGGGCCTGTTCTTCTCAGGCGTGGTCCGCATGGTCCGGATCATCCGGCTGGGCCAGCCCGACCCCACGCGCAACGGACCGTTCCTCCCGCGCATGGCGACCCTGATCAAGGAGTTCGCGGCGCACACCAGGATGAACAAGTGGCGGCACGTCGGGCCGTGGCACTGGTTCGTGATGTGGGGCTTCATCATCGGCTCGGCGGTGCTGTTCGAGGCCTACGGCGAGATCTTCGTGCCCTCGTTCCACTGGCCCATCATCGGCGGCTGGTCGGTGTGGGCCTTCGTCGCCGAGGTACTCGGCGTCGGCACGGTGGTCGGCGGCACCGCGTTGATCATCGTCCGCCAGCTCAACCACCCGCGGCGGTCCGACCGCCAGTCCCGGTTCGCCGGCTCGAGCTTCTGGCAGGCGTACTTCGTCGAGGCCGTCGTCGTCATCGAGGGCCTGGGCATCCTGGGCGTCAAGGCGTTCAAGGTCGCCAGCGGCCTGGAGACCATGCCGTTGTGGGCGAATTTCGTGACCAACCCCGTCGGCCACATGCTCCCCTCGAGCACCAACTGGGTGTCGGTCATGGCGTTCATCAAGCTGGTGTCCGGCATGGTGTGGCTCATCGTGGTCAGCCGCGTGCTGACCATGGGCGTGGCCTGGCACCGGTTCAGCGCGTTCTTCAACATCTACTTCAAGCGTGAGAACGACGGCGACGTCGCCCTGGGCGCGGTCAAGCCGATGATGAGCGGTGGCAAGCCGCTGGACTTCGAGGAAGCCGACCCCGACAAGGACGTCTTCGGTGCCGGCAAGGTCGAGGACTTCTCCTGGAAGGGCTGGCTGGACTTCACCACCTGCACCGAGTGCGGCCGCTGCCAGTCGCAGTGCCCGGCGTGGAACACCGGTAAGCCGCTGTCGCCGAAGCTGCTCATCACCTCGCTGCGGGACCACGGCTACGCCAAGGCGCCCTACCTGCTGGCCGGTGGCCGCAAGGACATGGCCGGCGACGAGGTCGGCATCACCGGCGAGGGCGCCGAGGCGCGGCTGGCCAAGATCGACGCGCTGGCGCTGGCCGAGGCGGAACGGCCGCTGGTGGGCGGGCCGGACGAGCTGGGCGTCATCGATCCCGAGGTGTTGTGGTCCTGCACCACCTGCGGCGCCTGTGTGGAGCAGTGCCCGGTGGACATCGAGCACGTCGACCACATTGTCGACATGCGGCGCTACCAGGTCCTCATCGAGTCGGACTTCCCGACCGAGCTGGGCGGGATGTTCAAGAACCTGGAGAACAAGGGCAACCCGTGGGGCCAGAACGCCCGCGACCGGCTGGCCTGGACCGAGGGCCTGCCGTTCGAGGTGCCGGTGTTCGACGGCGAACTGGCCGACGACGTCGAGTACCTGTTCTGGGTCGGCTGCGCCGGTGCCTTCGAGGACCGCGCCAAGAAGACCACCCGCGCGGTGGCCGAGCTGCTGCACATCGCCGACGTCGAATACGTGGTTCTGGGCCCGGAGGAGACCTGCACCGGCGACCCGGCGCGGCGGGCCGGCAACGAGTTCCTCTTCCAGATGCTGGCGCAGCAGAACGTCGAGGTGCTCAACTCGGTGTTCGAGGGCCGGGAGCGCGCCAAGCGCAAGATCGTCGTCACCTGCCCGCACTGCTTCAACACCCTGTCCAACGAGTACCCGCAACTGGGCGGCGAGTTCGACGTCGTCCACCACACCCAGCTGCTCAACCGGCTGGTGCGGGAGCGGCGGCTGGTGCCGGTGTCGTCGACGGCCGAGGACGTCACCTACCACGACCCCTGCTACCTGGGCCGGCACAACAAGGTCTACTCGCCGCCACGCGAGCTGGTCGGCGCGACCGGTGCCCAGCTGCGGGAGATGCCGCGGCACGCCGACCGGGCGCTGTGCTGTGGCGCCGGCGGCGCCCGGATGTGGATGGAGGAGCGCGTCGGCAAGCGGATCAACCTGGAGCGGGTCGACGAGGCCCTGGGCACCGCGCCCACCAAGATCGCGACCGGCTGCCCGTTCTGCCGCGTGATGATGACCGACGGCGTGACCGCACGACAGAACGAGGGCGTGGCGCCGGGCGGCACCGAGGTCCTCGACGTTGCCCAGCTGCTGCTGACCGCGGTCAAGCGTGGCCAGGACGGCCAGGTGACCACGACCGACGCCGCATCCGGGGACGGTACCGGCGACGAGCCCGGTGACGGAGCGGGCAAGGTCGCCCAACCAGCCACCAGCGAGTAAGCAGATTCGGGCTGAAGGGGCCCGGTCGTGCGCCCGCACGACCGGGCCCCTTCGTCATCTTCGATGCCGTGCAGTGGGAATCTCGCCGTGGCCGTGGCCGTTGTGGCTGTCAGGATTCCGGATCGGGACCGGGGTGGACGCGCGCTGCCAACAGGCACCCGGGTACGACCACACGAGCGAGGGGTGCGAGACGGATGGCCTTTGTCCAGCTGATCGACTACCGCACGACCGAGCCGGACGAGGTTTCCCGCCTTCTGGACGAGTGGATCGCGGCAAGCAAGGGGAAGCGCACCGCAAGCCGGACCACGGTGTGCCGCGACCGCGACGACGCCACCAGGTACATCGAGATCCTGGTCTTCCCTTCCTACGAGGAAGCCATGGCGAACTCGAACCTGCCGGAAACCAACAACATTCACGATAGGTTCGTCGAGCTGTGTACCGAGCCCCCGACGTTCGTCAACCTGGACGTCCTGCGCGAAGAGTGGCTCTGACCGGCCCGCGTGTCGACCGGGTCCGATTTGCGGCGACCGGGACGGATGAGATCCCGTCGCGGTAAGGAGAAACGCCCCAGCAGGTAGGCTCGGGGAAACCAGTTGTGTTTCGCTGTGCTGCCCCCAGGTGGACGGCACGTGCCCGGGCTGGCGCCGGGGACTTCGGGGAGGACCGCGTGACCCATTCGGACAAAGAGGACAACCCGCCTGGCGGGGCCGCCGACGGGTCGATGTGGGGACTCCGGGCCGCCCGGTTGTTCGACGGTGTGACGCTCCGTCCGGGCCGCCCGCTGGTGGTGATCCGTGCCGGACGGATCGTCGATGTCGACTTGTCGGGCATCCGTCCGTCCGCGGACCTGCACGTGGTCGACCTCGGCGACGTGACCCTGTTGCCGGGCTTGGTGGACTCGCACGTCCACCTGGCATTCGACCCCCACGGTCACCCGTTCGAGCAGCTTCGGCAGGAGGACGACGCCACGGTGCTCGACCGGATGCGTACGCATGCGCGGCAGGCGTTGCGGGCCGGGATCACGACTGTCCGAGACCTGGGCGACCGCAACTACCTCGGGCTGAGCCTGCGCGCGGAGTACGAGTCCGGCGCTGATGTTGGTCCCGAGCTTCTCCTGGCCGGGCCGCCGATCACCCGTACCGGCGGGCACTGTTGGTTCCTCGGCGGTGAGGCCGACGGGGTCGACGGGGTCCGTGCGGCGGTGGCCGAACGGGTCGCCCGCGGCATGGACGCGATCAAGGTGATGGCCACCGGCGGTGTCCTCACCCCGGGGTGGTCACCGTTCGAGTCGCAGTACGGCCTGGCAGAACTGCGGGCGGTGGTGGAGACCGCCCACGAGGCGGGCAGGCCGGTGTGCGCGCACGCACACAGCGGCGGCGGTATCGCCGATGCGGTGGCAGCCGGGGTTGATGTCATCGAACACGGTTTCTTCCTTCGCCTGCACGACGGGCAGGGTGACGCGGAGCCCGACTGGAGGACGGTAGCGGCCATGGTCGAGGCTGGCGTGCTGGTCAGTACGACAACCGCGCGCCGCCCCGAGGAGAAGATGCCTGCGCTCGTCGCCAAGGTGCGCGACAACTTCGGCAAGATGCAGCGAGAGGGCCTGCGCCTGGTGTGCTCGTCGGATGCCGGGGTCGGTCCGCTCAAGACCCACGACTGCCTCCCGTACGGCGTCATCGACTTCGGCGCGCTGCTCGGCTTCGCCCATGCCGAGGCGATTGCCGCAGCCACCAGCGTGGCCGCCCAGGCGTGCGGTGTGGCCGACCGCAAGGGCAGGGTTGCTCCTGGCTATGACGCTGATGTCCTTGCGGTAGCCGGGAATCCGCTCGAGCGTCTCGAGGCGTTGCTCGAGGTGCGCGCAGTGTTCCGGGCGGGTCGGCGCGTCCGCTAGCCCGCGTGCGCCGAACAGTCTCGGTGTGTCCGCGGTCGGTAGACCTCACGATCCCAGAACGGGGACTGGCGGTCGCTCGGCGTTGATGGCCTCGGCACACCGCAAGACGATCGGGGAACGCCACTCCTTGGCCACCGCACGCAGCCAGCGAAGTTCGCTGTCGGCGTCGGATCCCCCGTGGCGGGCGAGGTCGAGCGGCTCTGTCGCGATGCGCGGGTTCCCGACCTGCTTCGCGTGTATGGCCACCTGAAGCCAGCAGGCGGTCCTCGCGGATTCCGCCCCGTCGCCGTTGAGCCCCGCGCCGGTGACCGCCGCGTCGATGCGTTCGAGATCAGCGGGCGTAACCCAGTCGCGCAACACCAACAAGCCATCCCTGATCTCGATGAGCCGCCGGTGAAGACGCAGCTGCCCGTTCCGTACCGCGAGCACGTCGAGGAACCACCCTCGAGGCTTCTGCAGCGCGACGTGGGGCACGGCGTGACACAGGTTGCGCCACAACGGATAGAGCTTCGTGCAGTGCCACCAGCTCACCGCGCCCTGGGCAAGAGGCTCGATGGCGGCGACGGAACACCCCAACGCCACGAGCACGAAGTACGTCGACGACAGCAGCAGGCCGAGCCTGATCAGCTCGGGCGTCGTGGAGAACACCGCTGCGACACGGGTTCCGGAGTAGACCACGATCACGGTGGTGGCCAGGGCCAGCAGGAGCACGGCCGTGCGGACCAGCCAGGAACGCACCCGGGGAAGTTCCCGCCAGAACAGCACGGTAGCCCACACGTTGACCACGAACATGTAGGACAGGTACGTCAGCCAGTAGACGGTCAGCGCGTTGAAAGTCCCCACCGGGGGGAGAAAACGGTCGCGTGCTGGAACATCGTGCATGACCGTGAACGCGAACGACACGGACATCACGACCGCTGTCGCCAGGGCGTAGCCCATACGGAGACGTTGCCATGGTGCCGGGCCGGTGTCGGTCCCCTGCCAGACGCGGACCGCGAACGCGAGCAACGCGGTGACGAGGCTGACCGCGAGCAGGCCCGAGACCAGGCTGGACAGCGGGATCCCGGTCAACCGGTTGAGGGCACGACTCAAACCGCTCTGCAACATGGTGACGCCAAGTCCGAGCGTGAGCAGGGTGAACCAGACCGGGCGCTGACGGGGCGACCGCAACGCCGAGATGCGCACGACGACGACCGTCCAGCACAGGACGAGCAGGCCGAGCCGGATGACCTGCTCAATCATCGACTACCCCGAGCACGGAGCCGAGCCACCGGTCGTGCTCGTCGCTGGGCAGGCCGCGCAACTTCGTCACCTGCTCCAGGATGAGGCTGGCCACCATCTCCGCTTCCTTCTCCTGCCGGGTGGTGTAGCTGGTGCGACGCAGGATGTGCTGGGCCAGCCTGGTGTCCACCTGATCGTCGGGTGGCGAGGTGAGCTGCTCCGGAAGCGCCGGGACGGTGTGGTCGCACAACATGTGCCCGATCTCGTGCAGGATGATGTGGTCCCGGTGGAACGCGCTCGTGCGTTCCTCGTAGAAGATGTGATCGGCCCGCTCGGTGGCGATCCACATCCCGCACGGCCATTCCTCGTTGGCCTCGGCCGGCAGGGGATGGAGGTAGAGCGGGCGTCGGCGTTGTTCGGCGATGACGTCGCAGAGCGCCCGCACCGAGAACGGGCGGGGGAGCGGGATCTCCCGCACGATCGCCCGGCAGTGTCTACGTAGTCGGCGCTGATCCATGTCCTGCGGTTCCCGTGGAAGCCGAAGTGGGCACCGGTAGAAGTCGGTGACGGGCTTCCGCGTGGTCCATGTCGGCCTCATCAATGGGTCACATTCCCGGTTCCGTGCGCTCGAGCAGGGAGTGTAGTGACCGCTTGCCGGAGTCACCAGGACCGCGGGTCGTCACCCGGACCGACCAGCGGTACGGCCGATTTGTCGGATTGCGGCGCGGGCCAGGGCGTTGACCTGCCGAATATTGGGGAGCGGGTGCCGTGCGCGGTCGATTGAAAATGTCTTTTGCGACACTCGTGACCTTGCTCTCAATGGAGCACAATACTGGCCTATTGGGACGTTTGTTCCGGTCATGGAACGCCACTGCCGTGCGGGCGGTGGCGGCTGCCACCCCGGCCGGGGGCGTTCTCGTCGAGGAGACGGTGTCGAGCCGGCCGCCGGGCCGTTCGTTCAGGGCAGGGTGGCCAGGGGCCAACGCTCCCCGGTCGCGCTGTTGATGAGCGCGGCTCGGGTGACCTGGACGGTGAGCGGGAGCACGTCGTAGACCAGTGCGGCGACGTCCGCGAGCTGGGTGAGCTGGGCGCGGGGGGCAAGCGCGCAGTGCGGGAGCCAGCGCCCGATCTCGTAGTGCTGGTGGACCAGGGCTCCGGTCGCGCGGACCGCCTCCACCACCGCCTGCTGGCGGACCACGAGATCGGCCGGGCCGGCGGGCACCAGAGAAATCCGTCCGCGCCGGAACGCCCCGACCGCGTCGAAGGCCAGTTCGAACGGGCCCCGGTCCGGCAGGGCCGCAACGGCGGCGCGCACCTTGTCGAGGTCCCAGTCGATCAACACCACGTAGGACATGTGTGGGTGGTGCAGGCCGTGGGTGTGGGAACGCAGGGTGGGCACGCCGCGTGCCTCGAGCCTGTCCCACAGCGCCCGCAGGGCACGCTCGCTTCGCCGGTCGAACAGCAGGCAGACCGCGAGGGCCATGCATCGACCGTAGCGTCTCCGCCCGGCGTAAACGGGACGAACCCGAACGTTCCGCCCACATCGGCGAATATCAGGCGGCACTGGTTAACACGCGAATTGCTCCGGCGGCAACCCTACGAACTTCGGATTTTCTCCCGGTCGCGTGACCGATGCGGCAGGTAATTCCTTTCCACCAGCCTGGTCACGGAGTGACAGACCGAGCCGGAGGTGCATGTGACAAGGGTGGGAACGAGGTCGGTGACCCGAGCCGCGGCGACAGTCGTCGCGGCGGTGGTTCCGCTGGCCGGAACGGTCCTGTTCGCCCCCGCCGCCACGGCGAGCCCAGCGCCGACAGGAACGTTTTCCTGGGAGTCCTGCGCGAAGGTGGCCAAGGACTGGGCATTGTTCACCAACGGTGACACCAAGGCCGAATGCGCGATGCTGAGCGTTCCGCTGGACTACTCCCAGCCCGATGGCCGAAAGATCGAGATCGCGGTGAGCAGGCTGAAGACCGCCAACCCGGCGAAGCGCCGGGGCGCGATCGTGGTGAACCCCGGCGGCCCCGGGGGTAGCGGTATCGGGTTGCCGATGGCAGTTGCCCAGAGCGAGCTCAAGGATGTGGCCGACGAGTACGACATCGTGGGATTCGACCCGCGCGGCGTCGGCTACAGCGACAAGCTCACCTGCCGCAGGCAGCCCGGGGACTACGAGGAGGCACCCTCGTCGTTCACCGAGAAACAGAAGGCGAAGTTCTACTCGGACCAGCAGGCCCGCTACTTCAAGCGCTGCGCGGAGACGGACCTCGACTTCACCCGGCAGCTCACGACCGCGTCCATCGCCCGGGACGTGGACAGTATCCGGGCCGCGCTGGGGGAGAAGAAGATCAGCTACTTCGGAATCTCCTGGGGAACCGCGCTCGGCGCCACCTACCGCAGCCTGTTCGGTGCGAACCTGGACCGGATGCTGCTCGACTCGGTGATGCCGGCGAAGTTCGACCTGGAGGCTATCGACGAGGACACCGAGGCCGCCTCCGAGAACCGGTTCAACGACTTCGCCTCCTGGATCGCCCGCTACGACAGCGTCTATCACTTCGGGCGCACCCAGCCCGCGGTGCGCAAGGCACTGTTCGAGCTGCGGGACCAACTCGCCAGCACGCCGCGGTCGATCGGCTCGGGCCAGTCGAGGATCACCATCGACGGTGACACGGTCACCAGGCTCCTGCTCGCTCCACGCTCCTACTGGGCCAACTGGGCCAAGGACCTCGTCACCATCCGGGACGGTGGAATTCCGGGCTTCGCCCGCAGCGTCGAGGCCCGGGCCGCCGAGGCGGTCGCCAAGGCCGGCAGGGACCCCAAGTTCGGTTTCGACGAGCAGTTCGAGATGTTCAGCGAGTTCCAGAACCGTGCCGTGATCTGCAACGAGTCGACCAGCAGTCGCGACTTCGAGGTCATCTGGAAGAAGAAGCAGGACCGGAAACGCCGTTACCCGGCCGCCGGTGGCAGCTCGTCCTTTGCCGGTTACTGCCCGGGTTGGCCGCTGCCCGCCCAGCCCTGGCAACTGAAGCAGGACAACAGCTCGCTGCAGCTCGTCGGCCACACCTACGAGTCGGTCACGCCGCTGCCCTGGGCGTTGTCAATGCAGCGCACGGTGGGTGGTTCGCTGTTGACGATCGAGGACGACGTGCACGGCTCGCTGATGGACCTTCCGTGCGCCGCCAAGGGAGTGACCTACTTCCGGGAGGGCACCACGTTCAGCGACTCCTGCGCCGGCGAGCCGATCCCGACGCCGGACACGACCCGCAAGCCCGGCGCCGCCGAGCGCGTCACCGGTAACCCCCTTCCCGCAGAGGCGGCGATCCGGCCCTACCAGCCCGCCGGACTCCCCGCCTTCCGCATCTGACCACCTGCCGGGCCGGCTCCCGACCATCCCTTCGGTCAGGAGCCGGCCCGAACCGGTGAGAGCACGTTCCGGCACAATGCAGGAGCGGTCGGGCACGCGATCGAAAGGGGCGTAGTGACCAGCTCGGTCTCGGCCATCCTGCGCGACATGCGAGAACGGGCTGCGCGCCTCCCGGGCGGCATCGTCAGCTGGAGCTTGCTGGATCTCGCTCGGTGGGCGATCGGCGTGGGGGAGGGCAAAGACGAGTTTCGGCAGCGATGGATCAGAGACAACCAGGCGGCCATCACGGCGGCGGCTCAAGGGCACGGCCTGCCGGCTGACCTCCTCGCCGGAATCGCCTTCAAAGAGGTCGGAAACAAGCCGAAGTTCCTGGACGACGTCGCCGACTGGCTGCGTCGGATCCTGCCGGAACTGATGCGCCCCGGACCCCTGCGTGGGGGACCGGACCGGACATCGTTCGGTCCGATGGCCATCCAGGTGCGTCGGGCGGCTGTGACGCTTGGTTACGAACCGGCGCACCTGTCAGTACGCCAGCGTAAGGAGATCATCGCGGCGCTGAAGGATCCGAGGCAGAGCATCTTCGTCGCTGCTCGGCACCTCGCCGAGTTGAAGCAGTCCACGGACTTCGCGCACACGGAGCCCGACCACATGACCGTCGAGCAACGGCGCGAGCTGGCGGCCCGCTACAACGGTGGGCCGTACTGGCAACGCTGGAAGGCGCAGCGGTACGCGGACGACTTCCCGGGCATCCTGCCCATAGCTCGGGAAGCACTCAGGGCACGCCGAACCGACCTGCCCTGAGCTGAGCAATGGCTGGGACCGGTGCCGGCCACCGCGGCGGGTGAGTGTGTTACCGGTCCTCGGTCCTTCCCACCATCTCGGCTTGCGTGGGCACGCCGGTCTGTCGGTTCGGTTCATCAGTAAAAAGCGCGGAATCTCCCTCGGGTCGGACCTGGAATCGGACCTGCTCGATGCGTCCCAGGACGGGAAAGTACATGACGAAGCCGATGAGCAGCACGGCGGAGGCGAGCAGGAAGGCTCCGGAGAAGGTTCCGGTCAGGTCGACGACGAACCCGGTGAGAACCACGGCGACGAGGCTGACCGCGGTGTTGAAGAAGTTCATCAGCCCGCTGACCAGCCCCACGGTTCCTGCCGGGGCGACAATGCCCGGAAGGCTCCACGCCACGGGTGCGGCAACACTGAGACCGGTGATCGCCACGGTCATCCAGACAACCGCGGCCATGGGGTCGTCGGAGACGTTGATCAGCGCTACCGCGAGCCCGAGGAGAAGACCCGCCCCCAATGTCACGCGACGGACCGCGCTGGGATCGCGACCGGAGCGGATGAGTCGATCCACCAGCCAGCCCCCGATGGCGAAGTCGGCGATCGTGGCGGCGATCCACGGGATCGTGGCGTAGAGCCCGCTCCGCAGCGGCGACACGTGATACCGGGTCTCCAGATAGGCTGGCACCCACGCCACCAGCAGGTTGATGACATATCCGTAGCAGGCGAACCCAAGTACGAGGGCCCACACCTTCCGCGAGCGGAGAGCCGTCCGTGCCGATACCCGAC
Source organism: Longimycelium tulufanense (assembly GCF_014645795.1). Classification (GTDB taxonomy): domain Bacteria; phylum Actinomycetota; class Actinomycetes; order Mycobacteriales; family Pseudonocardiaceae; genus Longimycelium; species Longimycelium tulufanense. The sequence goes on from NZ_BMMK01000043.1 coordinate 31,451, forward strand.
GTCCAACCGCAGCGGAGCGGGAGGGCTGCGCACCCCCTTGCCTGATGTAGGTCAGCTCGGCAGCGGACAACCGAGGGTGCTCGCCCGGCTCCCGGTAAAGCACCCACCAGGCAATCGCGAACAGCAGGCTGAGCACCGCGGAGAAGACGAACGCCGCGCGCCAGCCCCACAGCGACGTGACTGCGGCAAGGGTCGGTAGGGCGAGAACGTTGGACAACTTCGTCGCCGCCTCGAAAAGTGCGGTGGCACGTCCTCGTTCCTGTAACGGGAACCACGACGAGGTGGCCTTGGCGGCGCCGACCATCGCCGGGCCCTCGCCGATCCCGAGGATGATCCGGGCGATCATGATCAGCCCGAGTCCGCTGGCGATCGCCGTCAGTGCGCTGGCAACCGTCCAGAGGACGGTGCCGACGCGGTTGAGCCACTTGACGCCGATCATGTCCGCGAGCACACCGGCCGGGAGCTGCATGAGGCAGTACGACCAGGTGAACGCGGAGAGTACGATGCCCAGCTGACCCATGCTCAGCCCGTACTCGTCGGCGATCTGTTTCGCCGTAACGGAAAGCGCCGTGCGGTCAGCAAAGTTGACGATGATGCCGATGCCGATCAGGCTGCCGATCGCCCACCGGGTGCGGCCGACCCGTGTCGTCGTCACCTGTGATTACAACCCCTCACGAATTCCAGCACTCCAAGCAGCCGTCACACCGGGGTGAACGGCTCGACACACGACCTGTTCCACACCTCAGCCAGGCCACTCCGGTTCCGGCTCGGGAAGAGGATCGATCTCCGGAGTCAGTACGACCCCGGTAGCCGCTCGCACCCGCCGGACCACGTCCCGCGTGGCCAGGGCGAAGTTTGCGGCGCTCGCCCCGTCCTCGGCCACGAGCGTGTAGTGCTGGCGGGAGATGCGGACACCTGTGGCGAGCCGCTGACCCCGCCGGAGCCCAGCCTCCTTGATGAGCCAGCTCGCACTGACCCTGGTGCTCCCGTCCGAGAAGTCGTGGACCGGTGCGCCCTGCCGACGAAGCCGGTCGGCGGCTTCCCGATCCACTGCGGGGCTGAGGAAAACACTGCCCACCGAGCGATTGTCCGGGCTGGTGGGGTCGAGGATCATGCCCTTGCGGGACCGCACGGCGCGCACCGCCACGGCTGCCTCGTCCAGCGCCACCTGGGTGCCCAGGGGAACGTCCAGCTCTTCGGCCACCTGCCGGTACCGCACCGGTGCGCTCAACACCGAGCGCCGGAGCACCAGTTCGACCCGCAGCAGCGTCCACCGCCGGGATCTCTTGAAACGACTGGTCCGGTGCCCGAAACCGCAGTCGGCTCTCGTGAGCCGGAGTTCGCGCCGCTGCACCCAGTCCCAGACATCGACACCGACCAGAACGTCGGCGATCTCCTGGCCGTACGCACCCACGTTCTGGATGGGGGCCGCGCCGACGGTGCCCGGAATGCCGATCATCATCTCCAGGCCGGTCAACCCCTCCGCGATCGTGAGATCGACCAGGTCCTGCAACGGATGCCCTGCCTCGACGACCAGGACGACCAGGTCGGGGTCGGAGTGGTTCCGGAAGGTGACGCCCTGGTTCGACAGGCGCAGCACCGGATTCGGGCAGCCGCCGTCGTTGACCAGCACGTTGCTGCCGTGCCCGAGACACACCGGAGCGATGCCCACGTCCCGGACCAGCGCGACAACGTCGCGGAACTCGGCGCTGTCCGTCACATCCACCAGCAGCTTGGCCACGCCACCAATTCCCAGGGTGGTCAAGGGGGCGAGCCGGACGCCGCGCTCAACAAGCATGCGGTCTTCCCATGTCGATAGTTGCTGACCTCGGGCCAAGGACGTCCTCGATCCTCGTGCGCGCCGCGCGCGAGGAGGCGGAGTCAAGCCGCGCGAGCGCGGCATGCACCTTGGCCAGACGATCACGTACCCGTTTCGAGCTCAGGTGCGAGGTGAGTTCGAGTGCGGCATGCACCGCTTCGGCGGCACCGTCGAGTTCACCCAGATCCAGCCGCGCCTCCGCGAGCGAGATCGTGTGCAGCAGGCGATTGCGGGGCTGCTCGTCCCCGAACAGCGTGAGCCCCCGGACCAACTCGGGCTCGGCGCGCTGGGGTTGGCCCATGTCGAGCCAGGATCGGCCCTCGTCGGCGGCGAGTACCGCCGGAACCACCCAGGAGGCCCACGAGGGATCGACGACGGAGCCCGCCGACGCGTAGGACTCGGCCGCCTCGGCCGCGGCCCGCTGGAACGCGGCGACATCCATCAGGTTGGCGTGGGCGCGCGCTTCCCGGGTCGCCAGCAGGGCGCTGAGCCGGCCGCGCAACGGGTCCACCACTCCCTTGCGGGCCAGCCGAACCAGACGGAGTGCGTCCTTTCCCAGCCCGTTCCACGCGGCCTGGTAGCTGAGGCAGGACAGGATGTGGGCGCCCAGTTGTCGGTCTCCTGCCTTGCTCGCCGCCCTTAAACCCACCAGGAGGTACCGCTGGGCGTTGCCGTGCCGGCCGAGGTCGGCGGCCAGCCAGCCGGCCAGCTGGGCGAGTTCCGCCATGTGTTGGTGCAGGCGGACGGCCTGGAAGCGGTCATAGGAACAATTGCGCAGCAGCCCGGACACCCATCGCAGGTCGTGACGGATCCAGTCGAGTACCAGCGGCCCACCCTGCGTGTCGTCGAGATGCCGTAACTGTGCGATGCGGTTGTCTATGAGCTCCAGCGCCTCCGAGGTGAGCTCGACACCGGAAGGCTGGGGCCGCGGCGGTGGGAGCGGTTCGGTGAGCCAGTCCACCGCGGCGGAGATCAGGTGCGCGCCCGGAAGGGGAGCGGTCTCGCTGGGCGCGGATTCGTCCATCCATGTGTCGAGATGGTCAGTGTCGAGTCGGCTGCTCCGCTCATTACCGGTGGTTGAGGCGAGAGCGCCGTGGGGGGAGTCGATCTGGCCGGACCGCCTGGTGGGCCAGACCTGGTTCACCGTCACGTCCTCGTGGAGCTGGATGCTCAGGATCTCGGCCACGATGTCCGGTACGTTGCCCCGCGGATAGGCGCCTTTCAGCCAGCCGTACGGAGCCTTCGGACTGATGGTGCCGGCACCGGCCACGCGGTTGATCTCGCGGGCCAGGCGTTCCGGCGACCAACACAGCCGTCTGAGGTAAACGCTCAGCGACACGTTTCCCCTCTCAACGACGTCCGACGTTACTCCGGTTCCGTCCCCGTGACGGGGGAAGGCATTGCCCACCGTCATCGGCCTGCGCATCGGATTGACGCAGCTCCGAGAAGTCCTCGTTTCGAGGACCCGTCGCTGATCATCACCTTCTCCCGATCGACGATGACTAGGGGTGTCCAAGCGATCACCTCATGCTTAGCACGGGCAAAGGCTCAGCAGCCAGTTGTTGTCAGCGGTAACACTGCTCATTCGCACGCCGGCCGTTGTTGACCTGTGCGTTGAGAACTTCGCGACAAGGAGGTGTGCGAATATCGGGCGAATCCGGTGGCGGCTGGTCCGTGCCTGGACGACTCGGCGCGCGGCCGCAGGGAGAAATCGGAAGCAGCATGGTGACCGGCTGACCGGGTCGCCAGTCATGCTGACCAAGCTGACCCGGTCCTGACCAACGTGACCACCGTCAACGCTTCCCTGTCCCAGGCGGCGAAGGTCGAATAAGGGTGGTGCTCCAACCGCAGCACACCGACCCGCGCGGTGGGGGTCGCAGCACTGTCGCCGGCCCGGTCACGTCATGTTATTGGGGGTATGACGTGACCGGGTGCGCCTCCGTCGGACCCGGCCGGCCAGGTCAGCGTTCGGCCGTCGGCAGGGCGTGCAGGGCGCGGACGAGCGGGGCGAGCTCGGGCAGCGACTCGGCCTCCTCGAGGGCGGCGTACAGCGTGCGGTCGTGCGTGGGCCGCGCGGCCGAGAGCAGCTTCTGCCCGGCCGGGGTGAGTTCGCTGTAGATGCCGCGCCGGTCGTCGGTGCACAGGTCGCGCGTCAGAAGGCCGCGCGTCTCCAGGCGGTTGACCAGCCGGGTGGTCGCGCTGTGGCTGAGCGCTGCGGCGCGGGCGAGCTGCTGCATGCGCATGTGCAGGCCGGCTTGCCGGCTCAGGGTGTCCAGGACGGTGTACTCGACCACGGACAGGCCATGTTCCCGCTGCAGTGCCTTCTCCAGGGCGTCCTCGATGCGGGCGTGGAGGGAGGCGAGTGTGCGCCAGCCCTGCGCCCGGGTCTCCATGGCGTCGTCGGCGTAGTAGATGGCGACCTCCCTCGACGGCCGGCCGGCCCGTCCACCCGGAGTCTAGCCGTCGCCGTCTTCGCACTCACCCGGCCCGAGCTGGGAGAACGCTCCTCGTCCGAAGCCGGCCGAGCGATCTGTGGTACGTCGCTGCCGGCCTTCGGTGCGGCCGCGGGAAAGGGGTGAACCCAGGGCGCGCAGTCGAATTGGTCGCGATGGCATTTCGGCAGTCGTTGTTCCTGCGTCGCCTCCGGTGGCAGCTGACCAGGTCGGTGCGGTCTCGCGAACGACGTGCCGGCCTTGTCTCGTATGCCTTTCTGGCTCTCGGAACCTTCCTCCCAGCGACCCGGATAATGCTGACAGCGGTCTCGATTCCACTCTTTGTTCTGGTCGCCGGCGCAGCCATCGTCAACGCCGCTTACTGGTACCGAAGGGCACTGGGAGACGAAACCGGCCCTCGCCGCGGTCCCCCGATCCACGGCACGAACGAAACTCCCACCCATGCCGTTGCGCCGGATACCAGGGTCTCCCGCCCACGCCAGGGTGAGTTCAACGCGGAGCGTCGTAGATCGTTGTGCCCTGGCCGGGATGGAAAGTTGTGCCTGGTGAGCGTCGATAAAGAAGCCGTCTGGCTGTGTTTGGTCGCCTGTTGGGCGGTAGTGAGCAGGTGGTGGGGCTGGGCACGATGCGATCGACAGGCACAGCGAGGTGGTGCGAGCCATGGTGGGCGGGCAGACACACGCGGTCGTCATGGGAGCGAGCGTCGCCGGGTTGCTGGCGGCGTCGGCCTTGGTCCGGCATGTCGACGCAGTAACGGTGGTGGAGAGGGATCGCCTGCCGTCGGGCCCGCAGCCGCGGCGGGGTGTGCCTCAGGCATGTCATACACATTTGCTGTTGTCCAGCGGCTTGCGGTCGTTCGAGGCGTTGGTTCCAAGTATCTGGGACCGGTTGCGGGAGGCTGGCGCGAACCGGGCGCCCTTGTCGACCGGGGCGGTGCTGTTGTCGTCACAGGGATGGCTTCGCCGGTTTCCCGGTGACCAGTTCTTGGTGACGTGCAGCCGGAACCTGCTGGAGTACGTGCTGCGGGCGGAGATCCTGCGTCAGGACCGAATCACGGTGGCGCAGGGCTGTCTGGCCGAGGGACTGCGGGGCGGTAACGCTCGAGTGGATGCGGTGGTGGTGCGCGACGAGGCCACGGGTGAGCGGCGTGAACTGGAGGCGGACTTCGTTGTGGACGCCACCGGGCGAGCGTCGCGCGCCGGTGCCTGGCTCGACAGGTTGGGGTATCCGAAGGCACGCGAGGACGTGCTGGATCCGGGCCTGGCCTACGTCACCCGTGTCTTTCGAGCCCCACCTGGTGCGGCCACGAGCTTCCCCGTGGTGAACGTGATGGCGGACCCCTCATCGGGGGAGCCAGGGCGCGCGGTGACACTCGCGCCGATTGAACATGGGCGGTGGATGGTGACCTTGGGCGGGACCCGTGGGGCGGAGCCACCCACCACCGAGGATGGCTTTGCCCGCTTCGCGCGGACGGCGGTGCGGCATCCGATCGTGGCGGATCTGATCGAGCATGCCGAACCACTGGGCCCAGTTCGGAGTTCCCGCAGCACGGTCAATCGGAGGTATCGCTTCGACCGGTTGCCCCGGTGGCCGGCAAACCTCGTGGTGATGGGCGATGCGCTCGCAGCATTCAACCCGGTTTACGGACAGGGCATGACCGTCGCAGCGCGTGCCGCCCTCGTGCTGAACGCGGGACTCAGCCATGATGGGCTGGGTGCGAACGCGGCGCACCGGATCCAACGCGTGATCGGCCGGGCCACCGACGATGCCTGGAACCTTGCCTGCGGGCAGGACATGTGGTTCCCCGGGGCGCTTGAGCGACGGCCGTCCCAATGGGCCCGGCTGCAACAGCGCTACATAGACCGGGTGATGAAGACGGCGACGAGTGAGCCGGACGTGGCAGAGATCGTCTTTGATGTTTTTTCCTTGTCGCGACCGGTCACCGCGTTCGCCAACCCCAAGGTTGCGCTCGCTGCGCTACGGGGCCCTGGCCAGCCACCGCTGGACGAACCACCGCTGACACCGGAGGAGTGGTCGCGTGTCGTGAGTGGGCCCGAAGATTCCGTCGTGCCAAAAGAGCGACGGTGAACGCGACGACCACCCGCTGGGCGGCACGGCTCCGCCATCCGAGCAGGCCGAATCCCTACGTGACCACGTCTTCTCGTGCTGGCACTGCACACCCGTACAACCGGACCAGATTTGGTGGCGGGGAACTACGCGCCGAACCCGGTCACGTCATACCCCCAAAGATGACGTGACCGGGCCAGCGACAACGGTGGGCGACATGCTCCCGAGAGTGGGTTCTGCGGCCGTCATATCCGGTTGATGACTCGCGAGACAGCGGGGACGGGAACAGGACGACATCAACTCCCGTTGGTCCGGTCGCACGCGAGTTGCCTACTACGCACCGCACCACTAGATCCACCCTCGTTGCTCCGAAAGGGCTAGATGGGGCGTGTGTCGCATCACGATTACCAAGCTTGACGCGGCGAACTACGGATCTTCTGTATGGCGTCTGGATGTCTTCTGGGTGTAGCTTGCCGCTGGCCAGTCTGGCCGTCCGTGAGCGGTCTTTGGGGCCCGGTGGTTGGTTGCGTCCTTGGTGGAGGGGGAGAGCACATAGTGCAGGCCGGGGAGGGCTTGTTATATGTCAAGTTGCTCGGGCCACCATATGCTTGGCGAGGTGAACAGGAGTTGCCGCTGGGTCCGCCGCGGCAGCGTGCGGTGCTTGGCATCCTGGCGGCCAGGGCGAACCAGGTGGTGACCCGGGACGAGCTCATCGACGGCGTTTGGGGTGAGGAGCGCCCAGCCACGGCCGAGAACGGGGTGCACACCTATGTGGCTGGTCTCCGGCAGATACTGGAACCACATCGTGCCCGCCGTGCACCGGGCCAGCTGCTGGTCTCCAGCACAGCGGGATATGTACTGCGTTTGGGGACCGACCAGCTGGATGTCGACGTGTTCAAGCAACGGGTCCGGCAGGCCCACCGGCAACACGATGCCGGCGATCTGGTGCGGGCACTCGAATCGTTCGACGCGGCGCTGGGCCTGTGGCAAGGCATCGCGTTTGGTGGCGTCCCGGGTCCTTTCGCCGAAGCCGAACGAAACCGCCTGGACGAGATGCGGCTGGCCGCGACCGAACAGCGCGCCGAGGTGATGCTCGGGCTCGGTCGCGATACCGAGGTGGCGGCCGAACTCGCCGGGCTGGTCATCGATCATCCACTGCGTGAGCGGCTTCGTGGTCTCCTCATGATGGCGCTGTACCGCTCGGGCCGACAGGCCGAGGCCCTCAAGGTCTTCCAGGACGCGAGGCAACTTCTGGTCGAGGAACTCGGCATCGAACCGGGCCGGGACCTCAGGCGCGTCCACGAGCAGGTGCTCAGGGGCGATCCGCTGCTCGAAACGGCGGGCAGGTCCCCGGTGTGGTCCATGCCCAGCCAGCGGAACCAGCCGGTCGAGCTACCCGGGGCGATAGCGCTGAAGAACGGCGAAGCCGCAGGAAGGGCGTCTCTGGGCAGGGCGGGGGCCCACGTGCTCTCGGTTCCACAGCTCCAACGCAGGCTCCTCCATTCACTCGACGGTTCCCTGGGAACCCTCGAGGCGGAGTTCCTCCCCTTCCAGATCAATGCGGTTGAGAGCACCATCGCAGACTTTTGTGAGCAAGTCCTGCTGGCGTTGATCAAACAGGACAACCCCGGGGAGGTCGTCCGCCTGCTCGGAAACTCCATCCGGGTCGGGGAACATGTGCTGATCACAAAGGTCCGTCCTGATCTACAGCGTGAGTGGGCACTTCACGTTGCTGTTCAGGACGCGCGCTGCCCCGATCTCGACTCCACGCGACACTACTCGCATGCGGACGTGCTGCTCGACGACGCGGTTGGTCGCTACAAGATCGTCCACATCACGGTGCCGAAGTCCCTGGGGCCGAGGTTCCCGGACAACGTGCATGAACGTGTGTCCAGTATGTTCCGGGCTGCTTATTCTTGGCTGGGTGAGCAGGTACGGCACGCACTCGTATCACTCGAGAGCACCTTTGAGCGAAACGCCCTGCAGCTGTTTCGACGCGAGTTCGCAGCCTACGGCCGCAACTCGGTCGCCGAGCAGGTATGGCTGGTTCTGGTCACGCACCAACGTGTCTCCTACGCGGTCGACAACGACGTGGTGGCACGGGCACTCCGGTCGGCGCGGGACTTTCCGGGTCTGCAGCAAGCTCCCGCATCGATAGCGTCCGCGCTGCTGGCGAACTCGATCCCCTTCGAGAAAAGTTACTCGTACGAGGCGATCAGCAGCCGTCAGACGATCGAGATGAGTCTTTCCGCGGCCCCGTACGAGGACGTCGGCCAGGACTTCCTGCTCGGCCAAGGCGCCATCTACGCCGATCAGATGCTACTCACGCCGCTCGCCACCGATCGCCGCGCCTCGATCCTGGCCGCCTATCCGCTGGCGCTGCGAACCGAGCTCTCGGACTTGCTCAAAGCGAGCAAGGAGAGGCTGCGAGACTGCTTGCGTTCGACCCCGGAACCGATGCGTCCCCCGGTCGTACCCGCTCCGGCCGAAGGGGACCGGGGACTGCGAAGACTCGACGTGCACGACGTGCAATGACCCACCGTAACTACCTGCAACAGAACAGAACCGAGTTCCTAGCCGAGGATGGTTGACACGTGGTTGATTTCGAGATGGTCCGTAAGCACGTCCGAGAGGTAGACACGCCCGCGGTCTGTGATGCCGACAAGAAGACCCGTGTCATGTCCGAGGCGATCCGGTGCCGGTCGAAGAACCCTTCGCTGTGCGGGCCCGCCTTCACGGTCCAGTGTCGGGGCGACCTGTTCCCGGTCATCCGAGCACTCGAGGAAGCAGCACCCGGTGACGTGGTCGTGGTCGATGGCGGCGGCAGGGAGCTTGCGCTCGGCGGTGAGATATTCGCACGGGCAGCTCTGGCGAGGAAGCTCGCGGGGATCATCGTGGACGGCGGCTATCGCGACGTGAGCTATGTCAACACGTGCGATCTGCCCGTGTTCAGCCGGCACGTGACGCCCATGGCTGCGGTCGCGAACAGCCTCGGTGACCTCCAGGTCCCCGTGAGTTGCGGCGGAGTGGTCGTCTCCCCCGGGGACGTCATCATTGCCGATCAAGAGGGGATCGTCGTTCTCGATCCAGCAAGCGCCATACCGGTACTGGAGGCGGCGCGCGAGGTGAAAGCTACAGAAGCCGCCGTGATCAACAAGGTGAACGAGGGCGCTACGCTCGTCGACTGCCTCAACGTGGCCGAGCACTACGACCGTTTGGCACAGGGGTCCCCCTCAACTTTGCGCTTCACGCCCTGACCTCCGTTCCCGCAGAGCCGTGCTGACGTTACGTGCGCCGGATCGGAGTGGCGCAGCTGATATACGAGCCGGAAGGCTGCAATGACCGAGGTTGAGATGCCGGAGAGTGTGCCGCCGAGGGCACGGAAAGCTCCGATACTTCAGAAGATCGCTGCGTTCGCTGGTCGTTGGTTCGCGGTGCTGGTGCTGCTCGGCGGGGCCGCTGGACTGTTGGTCCCCGCTCAGGCGGGTGCGCTGTCCGGGCAGGTTCCGCTGCTGCTGGGCGTCATCATGTTCGGCATGGGCCTGACGTTGCGGCCCGCGGATTTCCTGCTGGTGTTGCGGCGACCGCTGGTTGTGCTGCTCGGATTATTCGCCCAGTACCTCGTGATGCCGCTGGCGGCTTGGGGCATCGGAACCCTGCTGGGCTTGCCGCCGTTGCTGCTGGTGGGCCTGATCCTCGTCGGTTCGGCCCCGGGTGGCACCGCCTCCAACGTGATCGTCTACCTCGCTCGGGGTGATGTTGCGCTCTCGGTCACGCTGACCTCGGTCTCCACCCTGCTCGCGCCGCTGCTCACCCCATTGCTGGTGTTGTGGTTGGGCGGATCGACCCTGCCGGTGGATGCCCTGGCGTTGTTGCGTTCCATCCTGTCGGTGGTGCTGGTGCCGATCGTTGCCGGTGTGCTGATCCGCACGCTGGCCGGCACTCTGGTCGACCGAGTCCTGCCCTACCTTCCGCTGGTCTCGGTCACCGGGATCGTGTTGGTGGTCGCAGCCGTCGTTGCGGTGAACGCGGATGTCGTGATGACCAGCGGTCTGCTGCTGGTGACGGCGGTGATACTGCACAACACCGTCGGGCTGTTGCTGGGCTATCTGGCCGGGTTAACCGCGGGTCTGGACGAGACAGCGAGGCGCGCGATCAGCATCGAGGTCGGCATGCAGAACTCCGGCCTCGCCGCGAGCCTGGCCACCGTGCACTTCGCCCCGCTGGCGGCACTACCAGGAGCGTTGTTCTCCGTGTGGCACAACATCTCTGGTTCTGCCCTGGCCACCTTCTGGGCACGAAAAAATCAACCGCCCGCCAACAGATGCCGGTCCCGTAACGTCCCAACCGAATGACCGGAGACATCACCGACAGAACCAGAACGCGCGCGTCGACTCCCAGCATTCGGCTGTGCACCCGCGACGTGCCCACGGCAGATGCCCTATCCAGCCCAGCATCGGGATCTGGGTCACAACGGACGGTGCAACGGGATCGAAGAAATGCGAGCAACTGCACGATAAGCGCGCGGAGGACGTCCAGGAAGGACCTGGCGAATCACGTCCGGCCCAGCAACGCCTGAGGCCGGCGCGTTGCCGTCGAACAGGCGGGTCTTGATGGCGTGGAGTGGCAGGGGGAGATCGTCCCACTCCTCCAACACGCTACGCGCTGCCCGAACCAGCCCCGGGACTACCACCATGGGCACGTCATGCCAGAACAGCACGATCGCTGGTCCAACTTGACCGATCGAAGTGCATGGGAGACGCCCGCGCACTCCACCGGCTCCTGGTCGACGGTGACTGGAGCCTGCCCCAAGGTGACAGGTGAGAAGTCCGAGACCGAGGTTGTGGTGCCCGGAACTGGAGAAGGCGAGCGGAGAGGGGGTCCGAGAGCGTGCCCCCGGGTAGGGGGTGTGGGGGCTTCGCCCCCACAAAACACAACGAGCGAACCATGGCTCGCGCTCTCCGCAAGCATGATCCGCCCGTCCGCGAGTGCGCCGCCAGGGACTCGAACCCCGAACCCGCTGATTAAGGTTCCGTCTCAGTGGTTGTTCGTCGTTGACTGTCGATCTCCCGTGTATTCTGCTGGAATCACGATTGCAAACGGTTGGTGTCTGTGGTTGTTCGGCACGGTTTTTCGTGTATTGAGGTTTTCTCAGTGAAATTTGCCGTGTTCGGCGTGGGTGAGGACGAGTGCGGCGCGGGTGAT
>NZ_BMMK01000044.1 GCF_014645795.1 Longimycelium tulufanense
CGACCCTCCCGCCGACTATCTCGCCGCCCGCGCGACCGTCGCCGCACTGGAGACCTGGCTCCCCACCCACCTCACCCCGGATCTGCTTGCCCCGGAGAGGGAAGGACGCACCCCGTGACCCCGCCCATGGACGAGCCCATCGACGCCCGGCTCATCGGCGCCAACCCGGATCAGCTCCTCGCCATCGCCCACGCCATGCGCAACGGAACCCCGCTCACCATCCCGCGCCTGCGCGCCCCCTATAAGGGACGCAAGCAACCTGCGCCGGGCGAGGCGTGGGAACACCTGCTGCGCTTCCAGATCACCGGTATCAGCAACCAGGATGGCGGGCGCTCCCCTTCCCCGGCGTCCTCGACCACACCGACAGACACCGCGCCACCAGCCACCACGCATCGCCGCGAACTGCACCGCCAGACCTGGCATCCCCTCCGTCCCGGAGACGTCGTCCTGGTCCAGCCCGACCACACCGGATACGGCGCCACCTACGCCGCCGTCGAGTCCCCCGCCGGACCCGACCGGCGCGACGGCAGCGCCCGCCTCATCCTGCTCACCGCCGCCACCCACGACGATGATGCAGGCGGCATCACCCCCGACATTGAGCCGATCGACCTCGACACCCTCACCGGACAGACCCCACCCGTCGCCGCCCGCACCAGCACACTCTTCGACCTGTGGTTCGACCGGCAGATCGGACCCCGGCGACTCACCATCGTCCGCGCCGGCCGCGTCGTCCACGACGGACCAGGCCGCCACCCGTAGCCTGCGACCACGCCAAGGCGAGCGTCACGGGGCGGTCATGCGCAGCAAATGATGCCGCGTCTGCCGGGCATCACCCAACGCGCGGTGCCCGCCGCCGTTGGGCAGCCACCGGCGGGACCGGGCGTGATCCGAGCGTGGCACCATCACGTCCGCCCACAGGCGCGGATCGGCCAGCCGGGTCCGGCGGATGCTGTACCGCTCACAGTCCCTCGCGACCACGGACCGGTCATAGTCGGCGTGGTAGGCCAGGATCGTGCGCCCCTTCGTGACGCGCAGGACACGCTTGTAGACGGCCGGCCACGTCGGGACGCCCGGGGCGGTGACTTCCTCGTCGGTGATGCCGTGAACCGCGTAGGCGCCGGGTTGAATCGGGACGCCCGGGTTCACCAACGTGTTCAACAGCGTCTTGCCGGTGCTGGCGTCGATCACCGCGATCTCACACACCGCGCCGTACAGGTCGGTCGTCTCGGTGTCGAGGATGACCGCCCGGCCCGGTTCGAGCATCGCGCGAGCGAACCGGATTGCCGCACCCGCCGCAGAGTGTAACCGGATGCATCGCCGATGCCGCCGCACCGCCGGATTGGCAGCGATGGCGGCCACCACGTCCCCCTTGGTGGGGCCGCCCTCGATGCGCTCCCAGTCGATCTCCCACACATCCGGGCCGGGCACCCACCAGCCCCACATCTCGATCCCATGCTGGGCGCCGAAGTCCCGCAGGAACGCGCGGATCACGTCCGCCCGGGTCGCCGCGCGTCCGCCCACCAGATCCAGCAGCGGCGACCGCTCCCCTTTCGGCGTCTCGCGCACCTCCGACCAGTTGATATCGGGCCGCTCCAGCAGGGTGTCCACATCTCCGGCCCGATACAGCGGAACGTCGACCGTCCGGTACCGGCCCACGACTTTCTCGTGGACCTTCGTTGGGGTCAGCCATCCCGCTTCCACCGCGATGTCCACGTGCCGCCGCATCACATCCAGGCGCTCGGCGACCTGGTCGGCCGTCAGCAGCCGGTCCGCCTCGACCTGCGCGCACAACACCGCATCCGCCGCCAGCGCGTCGAGGTCCGCACGGGCGATACGGCCGAGCCGGCCGCGCGGAATCTTCCGCTCGGCCGTGACCCGCTCGACGTCCTCGCGCCGCCACCCCAGCCGCTCGCACGCCTCGTCCACCGACACTGACGACGCCATCCACGCCTCACGCGCGGTGATGACCTCCTGCACCTGGTCGACGGTCAGCGCGTCCAGCTCAGCCGGCGCGAACAAATCATGCCTCCGGCCCTTCCGATCCACGAACACCTCAACTACCGCCAGGTACCCGCCCTCCGCTAGGGCCTCAACGTCACTCCCCCGCACATCCAGCCCAAGCCGCGACCGGACCCGCTCCGCCGCCCGCGCCGCGCCAATCGGATGCTCGGCACCGAACCGCTCCACAATCTCCGGCACCAGCGCGCGGATCTCCTCCACCTGCTCCGGCAACCATCCACGGTCGTGACCCCGCAGCGGCAGCATCCCCACCGACTCGGCGCGCTCTACCTGCCACCGCCGCAAGCCGACCGTCTCCGCCAACACCAGCGGACCGTAGACGCTGCGCGAGACACCGGCGGTCATCCCAGCGCTCCCCCTCTCCTCACCCGGCAAACTCGCCCGATCAACGAACGCGGTGATCCTCCCAGCCGAGGCCGACACGACAGCAGGGGGCGGAGACCCATTCCTCTTCATGCTCACCCAGAAGACTGACCGGAACGGAATGGGGAGATGTCGTAGTGAGCAACCGCGAGAAGCGGTTGACCCGTCAAAGCGATGTCGAGCTCCTGTCTGGCTGGTCATACACCGGTGTCGAGCACGCAGCCGTCCGCAACGAGATCTACGACGGATTCCCGGCGATCGCCGAGGAGCTGGCTCGGATCGCGCCAACCACGACGGCGACAATGCTCGACATCCCTGCCGGGCCGCTGCTGCCGTAGCCGGGCCGGCGTACAGAAACCGGGGAGAGGGGAGCGTCTGACGCGCTCCCCTCTCCCCGGTTAACCCTCAGCCGTCGCGTACCTACCCCGCGGCGGCTTCCTGCTCCCCCAAGCCCCCGCCGGATGGGAGTGGCGCAACCGTAGGAGACGCCATCTCCACCGCCGGCTTCGCTGTATCGGCAGCGGGCTCCACTGTGGTCTGCTCCTGCTTCGCCGCCGACTTCGTGCGGGTCCGCTTGGGTATCGGCGCTACCTTGCGCAGCCTCGCGTACTCGCTGTCATCCGCGATGTCCAGCAGTTCCCGGATGCGCGCCGTGGTCTCGCCGAGCTGGTGTAGCTCCGCCATCGCCTGAGCCATCCGCTGCTCCGATGCGGTGACCGTGGACAGCGCCTCGTCTCGGATAAGACGAGCCTCCATGAAGGCCACCATCAGATCCTCGATCTTGCGTTCGCGTTCCTGACGCTGTGCGTCCAGCTCCGCCTTCCGCTTGCGAGCCAGCTCCCGCGCCTTCACCTGTGCAGAGGTTCGTCGTGTCCCCATACCACCGCACCCTAACGGTCGCGTTGATGAGGAAACTCCCCAACTCCTAACGGTTGCGCTCGCCACGCTCGCGCCCGGATGCGGAAGAACACGCTTGGAACAACCTGGCGGGCAGCAACACCACAATCTAGCTCACGGCCCGAGATCGCCGGTGAGCCTGGCGGCAGCACTCTCCCCTGGCTATCCATGCTCGCCGGCGGCGCGCCCCACGTCGCGCCCTCGCTCGCTTGCCGCTCGCTCGGCGCTCTCCCGGGCCCGCGCCGCCACTATCCGCCGAACCCCCTCCTCGGCGCGCCCCCAGCTCCGCCACACCTCTGGCACTATGCAGTGTGCGGAAGTAAAGGCCTGGCGGGGGCCGGGTACGATCGCCTCCGGAGAGGGGGTGATCGGGTCCGTGATGACGTTGCACGTCCTGCACGCAGGGGACGGCTACACGTACCTCACGCGGCAGGTGGCGACCGGCGACGTGCAGCGCCAGGGCAAGGCCGAGGCGGACCCGATGACTGCCTACTACACCCAAGCCGGTGCGCCCCCAGGCCAGTGGGTCGGCTCCGGATGTGCCGAGTTAGGTGTCTCCGGCGAGGTGTCCGAAGCCCAGATGCAGGCGCTCTTTGGGGAGGGTTTGCATCCCGAGGCGGACTCTCTGATCGCCGAGAAGATCGCCGAAGGTGTGTCGATCAAGGAGGCGATCAACGCCGTCCGACTCGGCCGCCGGTTCGCACAGTACGACAAACAGATCCCGCTCGCGGTCGAGCTGCGCGCCGCCTACGAGCGGTTCGAGCAGCGCGAGCAGCGCCGGCCCACGGTTGAGGAGCGGCGCGAGATCAAGGAGAACACGGCCGCCGCGCTGCTGAAGCTGAAGGACCCGCATCGGGTCTGGACGAAGCCGGAGATCCGTAAGTTCATCGTCGACGAGCTGGGCAAGGCGCGTCAGCCAGTCGCGGGGTTCGACTGCGTGTTCACTCCGCCCAAGTCGGCCAGCCTGATGTGGGCATTCGGTGATCACGAGATCCGCACATTGGTCGAGCAGGCCCACGAAGAAGCATGGCGGGACGCCCTCAGCTACGGCGAGAAGGAAGGCGCCTACACCCGGGTTGGGGCCGGCGGAGTGGCCCAGGTCGACACCTCCGGGTTCGTGGCGACGGCCTTCCAACACCGCGATTCCCGCGCCGGAGACCCCAACCTGCACACCCACGTCGCCATCTCCAATCGGGTACTCGCCGCAGATGGGAAGTGGCGCACGCTGGACTCCCGGCAGATGCACCGCATCGCCGTCAGCATGAGCGAGCGGTACAACGCACGGTTCGAGGACAACATGGTGCGCCTGCTGGGAGTGCGGTGGATCGAGCGCAGCAAGGGCAGCGACAAGCGGCCCGTACGCGAGATCGACGGCATCCCCGAAAAGCTGATCAAGTGGTTCTCGCGTCGACGCGAGCAGGTTGAAAACGGCTACGACAAGCTCGTGCGGGACTACGTCCGCAAGCACGGCCGCACTCCCCCACGCAGTGTGCAGTACCGGCTCGCGCAGCAGGCTTGTCTGGACGATCGGCCCCACAAGGACGGGCCGAAGACGATGGCCGAGCAGGTCACCGAGTGGTTTCAGCGCGCCGCCCAGATCCTCCCTGGGGTCGACGTGCGCGCCCTGATGCAGGCGGCATCAGGGCGTGAACCGACCGGCCGCACGGCGGCCGAAGTGGACCTCGAGGCCCTGGCTGCTGTGGTCATCGACACCGTGTCCACGCACCGTGCGACGTGGACGATCTACCACGTTCGCCCTGAGGTTGAGCGGCAACTGCGGGGCGTGCAGTTCGCATCCACCGTCGAGCGGGACGCGCTCGTGGCGACCGTTGTGCAGCGCGCCCTCGGCGTAGAGTCCGTGATGCTGGACATCGAAGTGGACGCCGCACCACGACTGTTGCAGCGCGCCAACGGGGAATCGGTGTTCCGCCGGAGAGGCGCCGAGCGGTACACCTCGACCGCAGTCCTCGATGCCGAGGAACGGCTTGTGCGCGCCGCACGTACCCGGCGGGGTCCGACGGCCGCAACCGCCGTCATCGACGCGGCGATCGCCCGGCTGGAGCGCCGGACCTGGCGCGGCAAGAAGCACCTCAACAAGGGGCAGCGCGAGCTGGTCCATCACTTCGTCGGCTCCGGACTCGCCGTCGCGGTGGGAATCGGCCCGCCCGGAACGGGCAAAAGCACCGCCATGCGAGCAGTCCGCGCCGCGTGGGAGACCACCGGTGGACGTGTCATCGGGTTGGCTCCCTCGGCCGCAGCCGCCGCCGTACTCGGTGAGGAACTGGGTGTGCAGGCCGACACGATGCATCGCCTGTTGACCACCCACCGGCACGGCATCGACGTGGACGTGCGCGCCGGAGACATGCTCCTGGTCGACGAAGCGGGCATGGCCGGCACCCGCATGTTGGACGAGATCGTGACCCTCGCCGGGGAGCGAGGCGCGGTCGTGCGCCTCGTTGGAGACTACCGACAGCTCACCGCCGTGGAGGCCGGCGGCGCGCTCCGGTTGCTCCATCACGAGGCGGGCGGGGTCGAGCTGACCGAGGTCCGGCGGTTCCGTGACCCCGAGGAAGCAGACGCCCTACTGGCCTTCCGGGTCGGCGACACCGCCGCCGCGGACTGGTATGCGGACAACAACCGGCTGCGCTCCGGTGTCCGCTCCGCCGTCCTGGACCAGCTCTACGAGGACTGGCGAGCCGACCAGGACTCCGGCCGCACGAGCATCATGATCTCCGACAACAACGAGACCGTGCGTCAGCTCTCGTTGCGCGCCCAAGCCGACAGGCGCGCCGCCGGCCTCGTCGAGGCCGAGGGCGTCGAGCTGCACGATGGCACCACCGCCAGCACCGGCGACATCATCGTCACACGCAAGAACAAACGCCGGCTGATCGTGTTCCGCGCGCTCGACTACGTGAAGAACGGCGACCTGTGGACGGTCGAACGCCGTCACAACGACGGCCGCCTCCTGCTCCGCCACCTCACCCACGGCGGGCGCATCACCTTGCCCGCAGACTACGTGCGCCAGCACGTCGAGCTGGGCTACGCGTCGACGATCCACCGAAGCCAGGGCCTCACCGTCGACATCACCCGCGCTCACCTGTCCCCCTCGACGACCCGCGAGGCCGGCCTCGTGGCGCTGTCCCGAGGCATTGAGGCCAACTACGGCTACCTGGAGACCGACCAGGTCATCGGTGCCGACGAGCCCGAAACGCTGCCGGGTGACCTGTTCTATCGGGAACGCAATCGCACCCTTGCCCGCGACATGCTCGCGGCGATCATCCGCCACGAAGGGGCCGAAGCCAGCGCCACCGAGGAGATGCGCGCCGCGCAGGAAGCGCCCTACCAGCTCGACAACGCCGTCCCCCAATACATCTATGGCCTGCACCTGCACAGCGGCGACCAGGCCGAGGAACAGGCCGAGCAGTGGGTCCGCGCCGGGATGCCGGAGCAGGCCGAGGAGATCCTGTCCGACGAAGCATGGCCCGCGCTGGCCGCTGTCCTGCACGAGGTCGCCGAGGCCGGAACCGACCCGGCCGCCCTGCTGGCCGAGGCGGCCGAGGAGCGAGAGCTGGACACCGCCGAGAGTATCGCCCAGGTGATGCACTACCGCGTCACGGGCGTGTTGGAGGACATCGAGTACACCGACACGACTGCACCGAGCCGTCCGGCCGACCTGCCAGGGTGGGTTGCCAGCCCGCCGAGCGAGACACCGTTTCCGGAGTACCAGCAACTGCCGGAGTACGTGCGCGAAGTCGCTATGCGCCCGGAACCGGACCCCCAGCACGCCCCCTACGGTGGGCCGGGACCGCGCCAACTCCTGCTGCCGCTCAACACCAGCGAGCCGACGGAGACGGCCGCGCCGACGCCCGCCGAGCTGGCCCTGTTCGACCTCGACCCGCCGACCGTGAACACTGCGGAGTACGTCGAAACCGCGCTGGAGCCGGCCGAGCTGGGCGGCCCGGACCCGAGCCAACTGCTCCTAGTCTCCGTCGACGAGCAGCCCACCGAGGACACCGGTCCGGCGGCCGTCGACCCCGCTCAGCTCGCGTTGTTCAGCGCCACCGAACCCCGCCGACAGACCGATCTCATGGACCTGGCCGACTGGCTCGGCCGCCAGGCCGAGCGCATCGCCGGCCGCGTCCGCACCCTCGGCCAACGCGCCGCCGACCGGCTCCCGGCATGGACGCGCGAGCTGGGACCGGCGCCCGACGACCCGCTGGACCGCGCCGACTGGCTGGCCTCAGCGGGACAGGTGGCCGCCTACCGCGAGCACTGGCACATCCCCGACAGCGACCCGGCCCTGTTGGGGCCGGCCAACGTGCGCGGCACCCAACGCCGTGCCCGGCAATGGGTCCTGCGCTATCTCGGCCGCCGTCCCGAGCGTGAACCCGCCCTCGTCGGCGGCCCCCGCACGCGGACCCCACACCGGGCGAACGCCGCTCGCCCGGCCGACTTCGCGACGCAGATCAGGGTCAGCTGTAACCAGTGGCTCCACCACGAGGCGCAGCAGTGGGTCCGCGCCGGACTGCCCCAGCACGCCGAAACGATCCTCGCCGACCCGGCATGGCCCGCCCTCGCCGCCCGGCTTCACACCGTTGAAGCCGCCGGCCTCGACCCCGCCGCGGTGCTCCCCGAACAAGCCGCCGCCCGCGAACTCGACACCGCCGAGAGCATCGCCCAGGTCCTGCACTACCGGGTGGGAACGGTGCTCCCCAACACCCCGCAGGCCCGCGCGACACAGCCGGCATCAGCGCCGCTGACCCCCGAAGCCCGCGCCATTCGCGACCGCCTGGCCGACGCAGGACGAACGCGGCGCGAGCAGAAACACGCCGTCGCGCCGCCGATCACGAGCAACCAGGCCGAGCCGCCGGCAGCCAGCCCGGCCGAGGCCACCGCAGCACCGCCTCCCGCCGGACCCGACCCGACCGCACCGGACTTCTGGCAGCAGGTCGCCGACGCCAGCGAGACCTACCTCCAACAGGTCGA
The DNA here is from genome assembly GCF_014645795.1 of Longimycelium tulufanense. GTDB lineage: Bacteria > Actinomycetota > Actinomycetes > Mycobacteriales > Pseudonocardiaceae > Longimycelium > Longimycelium tulufanense. Next base: position 8,266 of record NZ_BMMK01000044.1, read on the forward strand.
GCAGCTCGACACCAGCGAGCCCGAAGACGGTCCCGCACCCGAGGAACCGGCCGCACCGGTCGAGCCGACGCCCGCCGAGCCGGAGACCCCGAGCCAGCCGGCAACAGTGGCCGAACGCCTCGCCGCGATCCGCCGCACGCTCTCCGGCCCGGACGAGGAACCGCAGCCTCAGCCCGAAGCGATCGACCCTGACATCGAACTCAGCGAGCTTGAAGTGGACCAGGACGTCGACCTCGAGCCGGCCGCCATCATGGGCGAGGCCGAGATCGAACTGGACGACATCGAACCGCACCCCGACGTAATGGGCGCCGACGAGAATGAGACGGACCAGGACCAGAGGCGGCAGCAGGTCGCCGACGAGGAATACCGGCGAGCCTACGAGCACGGCAGGGACGAAGGGATCGAGCGTGACTAACCGTCAGCACCTACGGCGGCTCACCATCGCTGGCCTCGCACTCGTGGCCACCGCCTGCACGGGCCAGTCGGCCGGCTCCGGCCCCACCGCCACCACGACACAGCCCAGCTTCCACCGGACCACACCTGCGGACATGACGAGTGGCACGTCCACGGCAACCGCGCCGCCGGCCACCCACTACACCGACCCCATCGCGGCAGCCAAGGAATGGCTCGTGGCCTACCGATCGGTGAGCTGGACCGACCCCCGTCCGAGCGCATGGATCGACCGCATCCGCCCCGTGATCACCGACCGACTTGCCGGTGAGTACGACCAGTACCGGGACGGCAACGGCGGAGCCGACTGGCGCACCTTCGTGGAACGGCACTGCACCAGCAAGGTTGAGAATGTCAACGGCACGCGCCCAGCCGAGAATCCCGGTACCGACACCGCCGCACCTGTCCTGGTCTCCGGCGCGGTCAAGACCACCTGCGCCAACGGCGAACCACCCACGCCATCCGAGAAGGTCGCCGCCACCGTCAACGTCCTCCGCGGCCCCGATGGGGGATGGCGCGTCGACCAGCAGGTCTACTGAAGGAACGGGCACTTACCGGCCGATGAAGCTGATGCGCGCTGCATCAGACAGGGTGGTCGACGCACTCGGGAACGTCGTTGCGGGAAGGACACTCAACCTCATGTCGAGTTACAGCGTGGGCGACCAGGTGATTGCTGCCCGAGGCATCGGCGGCGTCCTCCGTCCGACCGTGCCCGAGGGCAGCCCCGGCGTGGTGGTGAAGGCTGGTTTGTTCAGCGCCACTACCGTGCGTTTCTCCATCCCTGGTCTGCTGGGCTTGCGGGAGGTCGAAACCACCGTAGAGGACTACGAGATCACGAGGGCCTAGCCTCGTGAAGGAGCCCCGCCCCAACGCTGGGCGACGTGACGGGGCTCCAATCAGGGGTTCGATTGGTCATGCGCGCGGCGGTGTTCGTTCCGCGGTCCGATCGGACACGGACACGATTCGCGTCCGGTGGGTGGACCAGGTAGATAGCCCCTACCCGGTCCCCCGCCCTACCGGCAGCCGTCCAGCTCGCCGGACGGCGGACGGAGTGTGGCCGGCGAGGCCAGCACCGCCGACCAGCGGGCCAAGCGAAGTAAGGGCGGCCGGTGATGCATAGTGCATCACACAACCCCTGGCCGCAGTGCACCCACGAATTCCCCGGCGTAGTTCGAGGACGGGTCCCAGATATTGTCGCGCACCATGACCTTGGTGCCGCTCTTCTGCGCCTCGACGACCTTCCCGCCACCCAGGTATATACCGACGTGGTGGACGTTGCTGGTCGAGCGTTCCCGGCCGCCGAGCATGAGCAGGTCGCCGGGCTGAAGTTTAGCTCGGTCGGTGATCGCGGGCTGGAACTGGTTCCACATCAGTTGCGTGTTGTGGGGCAGCATGACGCCGATTTGGGAATAGGCATACAGCGCGAGGCCACTACAGTCGAACCCGATCTTGTTGTAGTCGCCGAAGGAGTCCGCTACGCCGCCGTCCCGGATGCCCTTGGTGGGACCATTCGCGTTGCCGCCGCCCCAGGCGTAGTCCACGCCGACCTGTGACAGGGCGGCCTTGACCACCGTGGCCGCCTTCGGGTTGTCAGGCAAGGTGATCCCTGGCGGGAGTCCGGCCGCACCGCTGCTGGTGCAGCGGATGCCCTCGACCGCGCCGACGACCTCCATCGCCTTCTGCTCCCATTTTGCGTACGCGCTGGGGAACGCGGAGCGCTGCACCTTCTGCGCAGCCACCGTGAGGGGCAGCGACTCCCAGTTGGGCACCTTGATCAGGGCTCGATAGAACAGCTTCGCTGACTCGCGCGGATTCATGCGCACCGCGAGCGGACCCCAACTGTCACGCTGCTGGAACAGGCCGCGCGAGTCCGGGCCGGCCGCGTCACCGTAACCGATGTTCCGTAGCGTCGATTCCTGCATCGCCGTCGCGACGGCGATCACCCAAGCTCGTTGCGGCAGGCCCATTTCCTTGCCTGCTGCCACGATCTCGGACGCGTTTTTCAACTGCTCCCCGGCCATCCCGGCCACGGTGCCGGTGGCTCCGTCGCCCTCGGTCGTGCAGACCATGCCACGCCGGCCGGCGGCCTCGGCCTGGTCGTCGGAGACGATCGCGACGATGAACAGGCCGAGCAGGGAAAACACCAGCGTGATCGGGGCGATCGTGGTGAACAGCCACACCTTCACTGCACGCACGAGCTGTCTCCCTCACTCCAGCTCGCGCGACGGGGCGTGCTGGTGCTCAGCGGCGTGGTAGCCGGCCGCGTACGCCTCGACCGCCGCCTCATGAGCGGCCTCGTATGCGACCGCCGAGGCGACCTCGGCCGCCACCGCGGCCTCGTGTCCCGCCTCGTGAACGGCCACGGTCGCCACCGGCACCGCGAGCGGCACGACGTCGACCTCGTGCTGCATGACCACGTGCGTGCTGCGGTTCTGCGCGGCGCGAACCTGCGCTGACAGCGCCGCCATGCGCCGCCGCAGGTCTGCCAACTGTGCGGGTGTCCACTCCCCCATCAGCTACCGCTCCCCCTGCTCAGCAGCGCCGACTGTGCCGCGTCCACCGCGGCCTCGAAGGCCTTCTGCCCGGCCGCGCTGTGCGCCCACTCCTCATAGGTGGTGTCCTGGCCGTCATGCCGCCCGGGGCAGGTTGGCGCACCCCACGTCGGTGTGCTCATGCGCTCGCGGAACCGCCACAGCTGTTCGTGCCAGACGACCACCGCGTCATGCCGCGCTTCGGCGTCGGTCCACGCCCCAGCCCAGTCCACCCGCAGCCCCGCTAGCTCCTCAAAGATCAGCGGGTGCGCCGCCCAACACGGCGGGATCACGCTGGCCAGCCGGTAGGTGCGCACCAGCCACGCCACCCATTCGCCGAGCCGTTCCATGCGCTCCGCGATGAGCGCCTCCGCCTTCGCCTTGGCCTCGTCGGTCTTCGCGCTATACAGCTCGAACCGGTAGACCCGCTGATGCTCCCGCCGTGTCTGCTGCCGTTCCCGGACAGACTTCTCCACCGTCTCCACACGCCCAGCGAGCTCCCCCACGGTGTCCACCAGGGCGGAGATGGTGTCGAGGGTCTCGTCAACCCGCTTGACCAGCGGAGCCTGTCCGTCGCCGGGCGTGAGCGCGTGCTCGACTTGGTCGAGTCGGTCTCCCAGCTCCGCAACCGCCTCCCGCAGCTTGCCGTCCACACCGGACCCCGCATCGGCGGTGATTCCGGCGGAATCACCCGTCTCTTCGGCCGCTACTGCTTGCTCGGCAGCGGGTTCCGCTGATGCCTGTTGCATCACCGGATGCGACTCAGTGGACTCGCTGGGGTTGCTCATAGCACGCTCCGTCCTGCACGGACCGCCTCGTAGTAGGCGCGCTCTGCATCCGTGGTGGCCTTCGAGTCGTCACGGCGGAAGTAGGGCGTCAGCTCCGTTTCGACCGGGCGCAGGCCACCACCGGCGATCACGAGGGCGTGCCACGGGGATAACGCCCGCACCCGCGCCGGGGTCAGGCCCGGCAGTGTCCGCACGCTGGTCTGCGTGGAGACGCCGCCCTGGCCGCGGCTCTGGCTCCGGGTCTCGACGTCGTACTCGTCGACGTAGCTGGCGATCTCGCGGAGCTGGTCGGCGTCCGCGATGCCGGGCAGGATCAGGCGCATCGTGGCCCCGCCCCACATGCTCGCCTCGTCGTCGTCGCCCCAGACCTTCCGTGCCTGCGCGCGTTCCTGCACGATCATCGTGGTGGGGATGCCCTGACCCCCACCGGCTGAGATCAGGTACGGCATCGACCGCAAGGTGGCGGTGTTCGGGGCCTCGTCGGCCAACAGGCGCAGCGGCGGATCGAGCCGGGCGTTGGCCTGCTTGCCGGACTTGTCCTTAGCGGCCTCCAGGATCTCGGCCATCAGCGCGGCGAGCAGGCCGGCCACCGACGTGCCGGCGTCGAGCTCGCTGAGCAGATACAGCGTGGCGTCCCCGGCCTCGACGAACTCCGCGGGCTCGAAATGGTCATGACGCGGCGTGCACGTGTCCAGCACCCGAGGGTCGTTGAACATCTTCGTCGCGGTCTCCACCGACATGTAGATGCCGGCCTGCTGTCGGTCCGGCGCGACCGACACCCGCCGCTGTTCCTGCGCCCACGAGTCCGGTGTCACCGAGGCATTCCGCAGGATCGCGTAGGGCTCCTCCGACGTCGGGTCGTAGATCCACTCCAACACCGTGCGGACGTCCTTGTGCCGCAGTGCCGCCGCGTGCAGCAGATTCCGCAGGACTGCCTCGCCCTTCGCGCGCCAGGTGTCGCCATCGGTGACCCGGCTCATGTCCACCCCGACGATCAGTTGCTCCGCGCGGCGCATCGCCACCACTGGGTTCTCACAGCCCCGCACTGGGTCCCACCGCAGCAACGGCAGACCCGGCGAGCGACGCAGCGGGTCGAACAGCCGCACGGGGCCACGATCGGCCCTGGCCTGCCAGGTCGCGGCCATCACGTCCGGGCGCGCGCTTGGTGCAAGCAGCGGGCCGTCGTGATCCAACGCCGTCGGGATCACCACGCAGGACGTTTTGCCCGACTCCGATGGGCCGACCACGTAGGTCGACTGCCGCACTGACGACCAGGTGTCCACCCCCGTCGTGACGTCCCGGCCGAGGTACATCCCGAGCTGGGTCGGTGTCGGACGGGGCGTCGTGGCCACCAGCCCCGGCCGTAGCCGGGGTGCCTGCCGCAGCAGCGCGGCCGTCCCGAGCCGGGCGGCGACCTCGTCGCCGGAGGCGAAGCCCGGCCGCGAGCGTGCCCGCAACCGGCGCCGCACCACCCACACCGCCAGCGTCAGCAGCAGGGTGAGCAGCAGCGTGAACACCAGCCAGTACGCCACCGGCCCTGGCCGGTCCGCACCGAGGCCGGGCCAGTCACGCAGCGGATCACCAGCGTGGACGTAGACGCCGAGGATCGGTGCCCACAAGGCCGTGGGGCTCACCCCGGACCAGGACGGCCAGCCCCGGCCGGTCACCACGGCCGCGAGCTGTCCCGCAACCACGGTGACCACCGTGAGGGCGACCACCACGGCGACGGCGAGCAGCCCGAGATCGTGCGAGCTGGGCACCCTCCCATGGACGGGCCGGTCCTCCACCGCGCTCATGACCCCACTCCCAGGGAGTCATCCATCAGCCGCTCCCACTCGTCGTCGTCGATGTCATCCACGCCGTGGACGGCGCGCATCCGCGAATCCGTTTGCACGAGCGGGGTCTCCACACTGGACAACAGGTGCTGCACCACGAAGGTCCGGCCGCCCAGCCGCCACATGGCCGAGCCCTTCCTCAGGTACTTCAGGAGCTGGGTCTGGACGTCGGTCAGGCCGAACATCTCCCGCGTCAACGGAAGCGACGCTTCGGTCTGCCGGTAGGCGATCTTCACGCCGGTGTCCTCTAGCAAGCCCCGCGCCAGCCGCACGGCCTCACTGCCCTCCTGCCCCACCGCCTGCAAATCGCTCAGCCGGTGGAACGTGAGCAAATTGAATAGGCCATACATTCGTGCCAATTTCCATTGTTCTTGAAAGCGCTTCAACAGAGGCACATAACGCATGGCGAGCCATGCTTCGTCGTAGCCGACGATCCGGGTCGAAGCTCCTGGCCGCATCAGCTCCGCTTCCATCGCGGAGTGCGCGCACACCATCGCCATCACGGTCACGGCCTGGTCGCTGCGGACCGCCGAGAGGTTGACGATCGTCCCCGGCGCGGTCCAGTCGAGGTAGCGGGTGGTCTCGTCCTCCGCGTCGAACATGCCCTTGAGCGACCCGTGGACGAGGTTGTGCAGCGCCAGCCGCGCGTCCCGGCTCTCGTCGAGCAGTTGCACGGCGTCGACCCCTAAGTCCCGGAGCTGATCGCGCCAGCGGTCGACTGCGGTCATCTGCGCGAGCACGGCCGGTAGCGAGGCCGGCGCGAGCTGGTCGCGCGCCATCCCCGGTAACTCGCCAGTGGCAGTGTCCAGCGCCAGTTCGAGCGCGGTCCGTTCGGTCATCGTCAGCGGCCGGTCCAGCCGCACGTGGACCAGGCCCTCCAGCAGCGCCATCCGCCGTGTCTTCGTGGAAGCGCGCCACTCCTCGTCGGTCTGCTCCGGGTGACGTTGCACGGCCGCGAGCGGGTTGAGCTTCACGCCGAGGCCGGGGCCGAGCCTCAGGGGCTCCACCCCCAGCGCCTGGGCGACCGGGGTGTACTCGTCCTTGATGTCCACCCACGAGAACGGCACGCCGATTGCGGCGAACCGGGTCAGCAGCGACTTGTTCAGCGCCGACTTGCCCGAGCCGATCTCGCCGATGATCAACCCGTTCGGGCTGGTGATCACCCCGGCCTCGTACAGCTTCCACGGATCGAAGAGAAACGACGCGCGGCTGTAGAGGTCGATGCCGATGTAGACACCGGGCACCCCCAACCCAGGGTCCATGACCCACGGGTACCAGGTCCGCAGCACGGTCGACGAGACGGTGTGCGCCGGCAGACGCATGATGTGCGCCAACCGGCCTGAACCCCGCCCGAGTGCGCCCTTGCGATCCCGGCGTGGCCCGAACTGCTCCCGCTGCCAGCGCTGTTCGCGCTCGGCCTCCCGCTTCTGGCGGGTCTTCTCCGCACGCTCGGTGTCGGCCCGCTCAGCACGCCGACGCACCTCCTCCCGCCACGAGGGCCGTCCGCCTGGTGATGCCGCCGGCATCACCGGGGATGGCGATGACTCGGCGGGCGCGGACACCGGCCGGAGGGGACGGTCCACTGGTGAGGGTCGCTGGCTCATGAGCCGGTCACCCCCCTCATGGGGCTCAGCCCACGTGCCAGCGGCAGAGCTCCAGCCGCGAATGCCTGATCTTGCTCGCCGTAGAGCACCATGCTCGCGCAGCGAATCCGGGTGAGGCGGCGCCGCACGGCGGTGACGCTGCGCCGCAGCCTGTCCGCGTTCGGTGCGGTGATCGTGACGAACATCGAGTATCTGAAGTAGCCCGCACCGTCCGCGTATTCGTCATCCAAACGCCGGGCTGCGTCAAGCTCTTTCTGCGTCCTCGCGTCGACGAGAAAACCGTGGCGCTGCTTCACGTAGATGTTGCCGGCCGCCGCGAGCTGCTGGTTGCTGATCGACCGCTCGGCCATCTCCGGGGACAGCGGCTCCACCACCAGCGAGATCGACCGGCGCACGTCGCTCTGCTGGAGCAACGGGGCGAGCCAGTTCGCTTTGACCGGCCGGCGTGGCATTTCGTGAACCCACAGGGTCGAACTCACGGCCGAGTCGTGCAAGAACGTGTCCCACCGTCGTTCGGTCGCGCTCGGCCCGGCCGCCCGCGGGTCCAGCTCTCCTTGCTCGCTGGACTGCAAGTCGTACAGCGGCAGCGAGTCCGGGTCATATTGCGTGTGGATGACGCTCGCGTACTGGCCGGGTGGCAACCACCCCTTGACCGGGATGCGCGCCTCCGCGATCTGGCGTTCCAACTCCACCAGGCGCTCGACCACGATGACGCCGATCGCCTTGTCGTCACCTCCGGTGGCCTTGATGTCGGCCGCCAACCTCTTGAGGTCGAAGGCGACCACCCAGAACACTTCGTGTCGCTGCGCGGCGGGAGCTGCTTTCGCCACCAGCTCATACAGAGCCTTGCCAGGCAGACCGTCCCGGTCGGTGACGTTCTCCGCGTAGTACGACTGCGCGAGATTGGTGCTGTCCGGCATGGACCGGAACAGCAACTGCCACCGTGCAATCGCGGAATCGCGATCACACGTGCTTTCCATCACCGCCTCCCATTCGGCCAGACGGGCCTCCTGTTCCGCGGACTCCTCAAGAATGAACGGGGTGCCCTGTGTCAGCAGCGCCGCCGTCACCGTCTTGGCTTGGGTGTCAACGCACAGACCGATTCGGGATTGCCCGTCTGGTGCGACCGCCGAGATCATGCGGATGTTGGCCAGGTCCCCGGGCAGGTCCATACGGTGCTGTAAGGACGACGGCCCGAACACTGCCCCCCGGTACACGTGGTCACGCTTGACCCGCGACCACATCACCGCCAGCACCGGCCGGACCCACTCCGTGACGTAGCGGCCCCCGATCCGGCGGAACGCCAGGAAAACCAGCGTCACGCCCACGACGACCAGGACGACGAACGCCGGCAGGCTCTTGGTCTGCACACCCAGCCAGGCCAGCAGGATCGCAACGATGATCACGATGAGCTGCGTCAAACTGACCTTGCCCACCACACCCGAGGTCCGGCGCGGCGGGAACGTGTACTCGCGATCATTCATTCCAAGCTCCCCCTCACGCAGGTGGAATCGGTGGCGGGGTGGCGCTGCCACTCGCGCCACCCCCGGTGCTGCCTGAGCCTGACGGCCCGCGCCCACTGCCAGCCCCGCCGCTCGGGGACGAAGGGGGGCTCGACCCGGTGGGCGGTGAGGGCGGGCGCGACGCGACAACGCGACCCCGGTTCGCTGGTGGCGGGGGGCCTCCCTGCTGGGGGGCCTGGCCCGGAGGACCGGAGGGCGACGCCGTCGAGGACCCGCTGCCGGCGCTGCCGGTCGAGGCGGAGTTCTGCCCAGAGCCGGACGCCGCCTCGGCCGAGGCGCCACCGCCACCCGCGCCGCCGCTGGGGCTACCACCTTCCGGTTGTGGCGGGGTGCTCCCGCTGCCGCCACCGTCGCCGTTGCCGGAGTCACCGGCACCACTGCCGCGCAGCTTGTTGGCGATATCCGAAACCCCGGACATCATGCCGCTCACGGCCGTGCCCACCGCGCCACCAGCGGCACCGCCGGCCGCGCTCAGCGCCGCGCCGCCAGCACCGACCGCACGGCCGCCGGCCATCCCGGCCAGGGCGGACGCCCCGCCGCCGGAGGCGGCACCGCCGACTCGGTCACCGACGAAGTCGACCAGCTCCCACAACAGCCACGGAGTCATGACCAGCATCGCCGCCAGGACGAAGCCCTGGACAACGTCAACCACCTGGCGGACCGCGTCACTGCCGCCGTCCAACGGCGACAGCAATCCAATCACCAACAGCATGACCGCGACCATGAAGAACTTGACCCAACACAAGGCGGTCACCCGGCTTGCCCAGCGCGTCAGCCACCCCGAGGTGGCCGGGTGAACCTGCCCGGCCGCCGCGATCGAGCCGAACAACGCCCACATCAGCACCAGCGGGCCGATCGCGATCAAGAACACAATCGCCACCAGCAGGAACAGGCAGATCAACAATCCGAGGACGACCGCGACCAGCGGGTTGACCTTGGCGAGGCTGCCGGTCCAGTCGGCTTGCTTGGCGAAGTCCCCGCCGGCCTGTGCCAGGGCGCGCGTGGAGTCGTCAGCAAGTTGCAGCATGAGAATCGCCCCCACCCCGGCGAGGGTGACCCCAACGGCGGCCTTGATCCCACCGAGGAGCGAATACTGCAAGTAGCCGCGTTTGTACGAGCTCGCCGCCGTGACGATGAATCCCAAGAACGCCAACGTCAACGCGACCCCGGCGACCAGGTTGTAGACCGACGCGAACCCCTTCCCCTGAATGTTGGGCGTGGTGTACTGCACCGCAATGTCAAGGAAGGTGCCCCACAACTTGGTGACACCCTCGACGACAAATGCGGTGACCTGTTCCATGCCCCGCTTCGTCACCCAACTTGCCAGCTCGCCGGCGATCTCACTCGGGCTCTTGACCCTGGTATGCGTGTCGGCGGTGCCGCCGGCCGGATGGTCCCGCAGCACCTTCTCTCTCATCGAGCTGACCTGCGTCACGTACGAATCCGAGAACTGGTTCCAGCTCTCGCACCGCATCTTCGCGTCAGCTTGCGCTCCCGCGCAGCTCACGTAGAAGCCCTTACACGGTGCCAGGTCCGCGCCAAGCTGATTCGAGTCGCCACATGTGTAGTCGGTGTCGTGGTTGGAATCATTTCCCCACGGGAAACCAAACGGCTTTCCGTTCGGGTCTGACCCTGCCCACTGCTTCATGTCGTCCACGCAGTACCCGGGGGGTGGTGCAACACGGGTAGCCAAGTCCCGGTACCCGGCGAGCAGCGCATCCCGGCGAGGCTTGTCCTGCGGTGAGGGACCGCCCAAGTCCGGTTGGAAGAACGCGAGCAGATCCGGGCTGTCCTGAATGACGTTCTGGACGTAAACCGACCAGTCGCCACCACGGTCACGGCATGCGTGCGAGGTCATCCACGGGCTCGAGACCCAGCCGGCCGAATCCACGACGTACTTCCGGAGATTGTCCGGAAGCTGGGAGAGGTCTTTCGGCTCCGCCATCGCCGCCGCCGGGTTCGCCACCCCGACGACGCCGATCACCAGCAGCAGCGTCACCAATCGCCGCCACCAGGAGTGCGCTGATGCAGCCGGCATCACTGCGGTCCGGTCATCCTTCCGGGACATATGCCCACGCTCCCCCGCGCACCTCGTCATAGCGGAACGCGAATTCCCCCTCGGACTTCGCGAACCGTTGTCCAGAGCGCGCTGGCCAGGGTCCTTCCTGGAACCGCTGGTCAGAGACACGCCACTGGCCGCGCTGCCAATCCAGAGTGATGACCGTGTTGCCCCACATCGCTGAACCTGCCGGATCTGGGACGATGCGCGAGCTCGACGTCCATGCACCCCAGACGCGGACCACCGCACGGTCTGCGGTGTAGGACTCGACCACAATCGAGGCAGGTGCGAAGCTCTTACGTTCCTGGCTCAGGGCATCCGCCGGGGCGGTTGGCTTCTGCAATCCCTGTTTTGCTGTATCACTGGCGGAATCAGACAACAGCACGGATCCCGCCTGCTCCGGGTCAAGCGTGCCCGCACTCACCCGCGTACACGCGATCTGGTAGTTGCTCGCCGCCGTCGCCGCACCCGCGACGGAATGCCGGTTCGGCACCGGCATTCCGTCGCGCAGCGTCACATCACCCGAGCCGGAGCCACTTCCCGCGCCAGGTGCGGTCGCACGCCCCAGGAAGAACGCGCCCACCAGCAAGCCAAGCGCCACCACCACGAGGACGGAGATGCCGACCACCACACCGGACCGGGAACCCCGGCCCACGGTCGGTGTGTAGCCGACCGCCCTGTTGCTGCCCATGCGTCACGTCCTCTACGTCATTCAGAGCTTGAGAATCCAGGTCCAGAACGCACCAGCCGCTGTCACAAGGATTGCGGCGATTCCGGCTTTGGCGATTTTTCCCTTTGCATCCTCAGCCCAGTTCGCGTTCTTGATGATCGACGAGCCGCCCCACAGGATGAGACCGGCCAGGAGCGCAATGAACAGCACCCCCAAGCCCCCGTACATCAGCACTTCAGCGATCGTGTTGAAGATACCGCTCTTCGGCACACCGTTCGAGTCCGGCCCGATATTGGAGAAGTCGGGCGGCTCCTGGTGCAGCAAACCAGCCGCGTGCTGTGCGAACCGCTGAAACACTGTCGTCAACGTCCTTCCTGTACCAGGCGAATAGCGCGCAACAGCTGAGGAACCGCCATTGCTGTCGTCTTGCCGACCTTGTCGAGCCGAATGTCCTGCCCGTGCGCCAAGCGGGCATCGAACGGCAGGTGCACCACTCGGTCAGCAGGGACGACCGTCCGCACGAGTCGCTGCGCGGCAGCGACCTGACCCCGCTCGGGCGGAGCAGTGGAGACCAACACCACAATCGGGGGTCCGGGCAGGGACCGGCGCAGCCACGCCAGCGACGCACAGACCGTCTCCGCGCCGGGCACATCGGCCCGGCCGACGAGCACCAGCACCGGGCGGGCCGCAGCGGGATCGGCGACGCGCTGCACTACCCAGGGATTGATGCAGCCTGCATCAACCACCAGGCCCCCACACACGGTCTGCACGAGGCGACGCATGTCCCGTAGAGGACTGGCCTCCCCGTCCTCCACGACCACCGCCGCACCCGCCGGGCTGACCGGCGCGCCGCGCAACACACGCAGGGGGTGCACCCCCTGCTGAAGAAGAGCAGCAGCGGTGCGGCCGGACAACCCGCCGCGCTGCCCCAGAACGCGGCGACTCACCGGACCCCACGGTGTTCCGCACTGATCCAGGAGCACTGTGCTCGCACCCGAGGGCGCCCCCGCCGCGAACGTCTCCGCGAGCAGCGCTGCGACCGTGCTCGTGCCCACACCGCCGCCCGCACTGGTGACGACCACGGTCACCGGGGCGCGCTGCGTTCCCAACCACGTCCACAATGGAGTGACCGTCTTGACTGGCCAGCCCTTCGGTAGCGGCCGGGGCGGACCCGCAACCACGCCCAGATCCCGAGCGACGGCGGGAGGCGGCGGACTCGCCGCGCTGTTGGGCACGGCCGCGCCCAACAGCACAGGTTCCTCTCCCACGTCTTGAACCTTGTCCAAGATCAACCAACCCCCCCACGCGGATGAGCGCGGCTCCATCGAATGGATCAGGTTCCCCGGCGGTGCTTGCAGGCGGTCACATAGCCTGCACCGTCGGTACGACAAACCCCGCGCACTCTAGGGACCATCACGCCACTCTGTCTAGTATTTCGCGCCAGTATTCCGCGCTAGGGAATGTGACGAAGCCCCACCCGTTCGGCATGATGATCCGCGCACGCCGAAGGACAAGATCATCACGAGACGGGCTGAACGAATGGGGCGACGCGGCATCCGAGGGTTCGACCCGAACCGGCTCCGCACGGCACGCACCCAGGCCGGCCTGACCCTCGCCGAACTCTCCACTCTCTCCGGGGTGAGCGCTCAAACCCTCTCCCAGTGGGAACTCGGCCGGACCCAGCCGACGCCGAAACCCCTGGCCGCCGTGGCGAAAGCGCTCGACACGACCCCGCACACGTTGACCGCGCTCGACGCCGACGAAGTCCAACTCGACGACCTCCGGAGTCGCGCTGGGCTCACCATCACGGAGGCAGCAGCCGCCTTGCGCATCGGCGAAACCACCCTGCGCGAACTGGAGCACGGCCGCCGCCCCCCAAGCACCGACCTGATCGACGCACTCGCCACGCTGTACCGCGTCACCCCGGACGTCGTGCGCACGGCCGCTGTCCGAACCCGCAGGGATCGAGTCGCCCACATCGCCGCCAAACTCGACCACCGGCGGTAAACCACGGCCACATCGAGAAATCCGTATGTCAGATCTGGTCGCGGATGGATTTCTGCATCCGCCGCCGTTCTCGCTCAGTGGTGCCACCCCACACACCCCACTTTTCTTTGTTGTTCAAGGCCCATCGCAGGCATGGGATCTTGACTGGGCAGTTGTGGCACACCACTTTGGCCAGGCGTTCCGATTTGTGGTTCCCCTCGGGGAACCACAGATCTGGGTTGGTGGACACGGCGCACGCGCCGTGCTGGCGCCAGCTCATGTCCCCGACCGCGGCCCAGGGGGTGATGATTGCGGTACTCACCGGGGGTCCTCCTCTCCTGCGTCGGTGAAGGGGTCCGGTGGCATTTCTGCCGTGGCCAAGAATCGGTTTTCGGCCCTGCGTGCGGCGGCGTCCACGCGGTGGCGTAGCTCGTCGGCGCGCTCGGAGGCGTACAGGAGGGCGTCCAGGGCGTACTCGACCGCGATCGCGACGAGCGCGGCGGCGGGGTCACCCGGCGCCGGGGCGGGCAGCTCATCCAGCACGGCCGCGGCCGCCTCCAACCGGCCCAGGAACTCGTCGAGCGCGGCGCGTCCGTGGTGTCGGGCGCGTTGGATCTGGGCCCAGGTGAGGGCGGGCTTGGGGCAGGTCATGACGCCATCCCCGGTGGTGCGTCGTCGGGATCCAGGCTGGCCGCCAAGCCAAACAGCAAGATGATCGTTTCGCGGGCGATGACCTCCAGTGACACACCGACACCGAACAGATCCTCGTTATCGCTGTCAGGAGATGGCGGTGGCAGCTTGGCCGCGGCCGCCACCAGGTGGCGCTGCGCCGTGTCCAGCACAGACGCTGGGGACTGCGCCGGGTCGTCGAGGCGGCGCGGATGCGGCGTCTGCGGGCGCACCGGGCCCGGCTGGGCTGGCGGGCCGGGGTGCTTTCTGTGCACGCTCATTTCTCCTCCTTTCGTGTCACCAGGTGACCGAGTGGCCGGGCCGTATTTCGAGGTGCCGGACTGGGGGGCCGCAGGTATTTGTGGAGGAAATCCTGGTAGAGGCTTTCGTCGACGATTCCGACACTGATCCCTGGGGAGATGTCGAGAACGGCGCGGAGCACGTATTCAACGGCGTTTCCGGCTTCGTCGACCTCGGTTCCACGGACCCGTCGGACGGCGCCCTGAATGTGGCGACGAAGGCCGTACCAGGACAGGATCAATCCCAAAGGGGTGCCGGTGGTGTCGAGCGTTCGCCGTGCTTCCACGGGAAGCCGTTGCGGCAGAATGAGCGCGGTCACGCGGACCGCCACGTCACCGCCGCCCACGGTGGTGCGCAACAGTCCCCAGCGGAGCCAGGCCCGCGCCCCGGGATCAGCGTGGAGCGCGGCCGCCTGGTCGTCGGTGAGGTGCACCTCGCCCCGACCTCGTCCGCACCGCCGCCGCCCGAACCCGTGCCGACCGCGTCGCCCGGATTGCGAACAAGCTCGACCCCACATAGAGCACCTCGGCCCTCGTCGTCGCGGAGGCGTCTCGTCCTCCCTTCCGCTACGACGCCTGCACGTAGGCGTCCACAAAGGACTTGTAGAGCCGCTCCCGCACCACGGCGACCGACCGACCGTCGGCCAGGTCCAGCACCGCCGTGATCCCCATGTCCAGCTCGGCGCCGGCGAGGTCCACCTCGCTGATGGGATGGAGCTGGCCCTGGACGTGCCGACGTACCCCCCAGCGGCGCAGTGCACGGCCCAGTGGGATATCGCTGTCCCGCAACTGCGTGGCAGTCTCATAGGGCAGGCGGTGCAGCAGGACCAGGGCCTCGACGTAGGCCACCGGGTGACGCGCGGCGTCACGCAGCACTCCCCACCGGTACTGGGCCCACTCATCAGGAGCGGCGTCCAACAGGCGACGCTGCTCCACGGTCAGCCGGATCCGCTCCCGGCGTCCCCCCAACTCCAGCTCGACAGGGCGCCCGCCGAGCAGCGCGAGCACGCCGGTCAGCGAGTCGGCGGCCCGGACCGCGCGGGCGAGATCCTCTCGGCGGCGCTCCACATACAGCGCCTGCCGCTGCTCCACGCTCAACTCGGTGCAGGTGTCCGGCACCGCCATCGTTGTTCTCCCCCTCATGCCATCGACTTAGTCGTGCTGCTGTGGCGGGTTCTCCCGCCGCGGCTGGTGGTAGGGATTGAGGTCCTCGGGGAGGCCAGGAATGTGGTGCCGATAGCGCTCCTGCAGTTCTTCCGAAGCCACCGGCCGGCCTTGGGTGTCGAGGTTGCGTGCGTACTCCTCGGCCTGATCCACCTGTGCCTGCAGCTCCGGTGGTAGCGGAGGAGCCTGCGCATTGGTCTCCTGCACGAACTTACGGATCTCGTCCCAGTTCACACCCATCGTTACCGCCCTAGATCGAGGAGATGGATACGGATCTTGTCGCCGGCATCGGTCCTGGCCAGGACCTGGAACCGGCTGCCCGGGGGAAACACGACCTCGTCCTGTTGGTTACTCAAGAAAGAGATGTCCTTTCCGTGCTGAGAGGTGATCACCAGCTCCACGTTGGTGTCGGGCATGGCTCGGAGTTTGTCGGCGGAGGCGAAACCCGGGTCATGGACGATGGTTCCGGGTTGGTAGTGCTCGACGAACCGGATCAGACTCTGGGTGTCGTCGAAATGCAGGCCGCGGAACACGGTGCCCTGATAGTCGGGCACGTGGTTCAGCCCGGAGGTCAGCACCCGGATCTCGGTGTCCCAGGCCGCCAGCGCTTCGGGGTCGGCCGAGCGCAGGGCATCGTTGAGCGGCCGGTGCAGATCCCGCTGGTACAGCAGCATTGCGTCCAGCTCGGAGTCGCGTACCCCGCGCAGCCAGGGCATCTCCTCGGTGTGGAGCTGGCGCAGGCTACGGATGGTGTCGCGGTCGCCGGGGTGCTGGTCCCAGTAGTCGTGCTGGTCCTGGCCCCGGGCCTCGAAGTCCGGGTTGGCGTAGTCCGGTCGTTCTCGCAGGTGCGGGGGTTCGGGGGTGCCCGGCACCGGAGGGGGAGGGGCTGCTCCGGTGCCGGGCGGGGTGGTGCTCGGGTGCCCGGGGGGCGTGGGCACCGCGTGCACCGGGCCCGGTGCCGCCGTCGCGGTCGGGCTGGACTGGGGCACCGACGTGTCCGCAGGCCCGAGGGTGTCGAGCTGGCGTTCCACGTCGGCTAGGCCGCCGCCGGCCTGGCCGATCCCGTCGGCCGCGCGCTGATCCGCGCCCGCCATCCCCGCACCCGGGCCTGGATCCGGTGACGTGGTGGGCTGGCCACCGGCCGGTGTCGCGCTGTCGGGCGTACCGCCGGGGGTGGGCGGCTCACCGTGTGCGGGAGGAGCACTCGGTGGCGGGTCAGGTGTCCCGGCGCCGGGATCCCCTGGTACTGGCGGGTCGAGCTGGAACCAGTCACCGCTGCGTCCGGGGTGGCCGTCGCCGCCGGGAGCGACCGGGGTTCGGGGTGGCCCGTCGGGTGTGTGCTCACCGACGCGGCCGGCGCGCTGGGCGAGGTGTTCGGCGTCGCGGCCGAGTTTGCGGGCTACGGTGCCGGCCGCTCCCCGCACGGTGGAGGCCAGCCCGGCGGTGGCCACGTCGGCGGCTGCCATTCCGGCGCGGCCGAGACCACCGCCGAGCAGGACCCCGGGCAGTTGCTCCCCGATCCATCCTCCTGGCGACCGGAGGAAGCCGGCGGGGTTCACGATGGACTTCAGGGTGTCCAGGGGGTGGGTGGCCGCGTGCATCAGGCCCTGACCCAGCGCGGCGACGTTGCGGATGTACTGCCCGGGGTTGGCCTGGTTCCACCGGTCCCAGGGGTGCACGGTTCGGGCGAGTTCGACCACGCTCAGCACGGCCTCGCCGGCGCCGGTGACCAGATCCACGGTCTGGGTGACCTGGAAGCGGCCGGCGTCGACGAGGCCCTTGCCGGCCTGTTCCAGCAGGTTCGGTGTCTCGGGCAGCTCCCGTGCCGCCGCGTCGATCTCGGCGTGGGCCTGTGCGCCGGCCTCGGCCAGCCGCCGCCGGGCCTGCTCCAGGATCTCCCGCGCCTCGGCACGGGTGGCTTCCCCCGGGTCCTGCCACACCGGCGCCGCCCCCGGCGGCGTGCCCGGGTGCCCACCGAGGCCGGTGTTGAAGGCCGCCACCTTCGCGTTGAACTCAGTCACCTGTCGGTGCCAGCCCTCGACGTCCCGCTCGTACTCGGTGCGGGCGGACTCGGTGGCGCGCTGCCCCGCCTCCCACAGCGCGATCGCCTCCCGGGCCTGGACCTGCTGTGCGTGGTGCAGGGCCGCCACGTAGTCCTCCAGCGCGTGTACCCAGCGCCGACCGGCCCGCGCGGCGACCGTGAACTTCTCCGGCTGGTCGGCCAGCGTCTTCCGGGCGGCCTCGGCCGCCTCTCCCTGCCAGCCGTCCACCGTGATCTGCCCGAGGGCCTCCGCGGTGGTCGCCACCCCCTTGGTGATTGCGGCCAGCCGGTCGATCGCGCCCTGCAGGCGTTCCGGGGTACCGATGACCAGCTCCCGCGGATCCGCGGTCTGCCCCAACTCCTTCGGTTCCGGCGGCGGGATCGGAACAGGGAACATCAGCTGCCCCCCAACGGATCGCCCTGGACGGTGTCCAGGATCTTCTGGAATGCCGCGGTGGCGGCGTCCTGGGCCTTCTCGTAGGCGGTGCGGGTGTCGACCAGGCGCTCCACGTGGTCCTCGGACTCGGTGAGCAGATCCCGCAGGCACCAGTGCATCCGCTCGACCATGTTGTTGTGCGTATCGAGTAGTCCTTGGTGGCCGGCCTCCCAGAACTCGAACCGCAGCCGCTCCAGCCCGATCGCCGAGCGCTCACTGCCGTGCGGTGCGAGTGCGCCCAGGTTCTCCAACGCCTCGGTGATGCCACGCTCAACCCGGCCCAGGACCTCCGGATCCACCTGGAACCCCGACATTCACGCCCCCCGCCGTGTGTGGTGTTCCCGCAGCTGCCGCAGCAGCTCCTCGACGTCGTCGGTGCGCTGCGCACACACGCTGGCCTCCTGCGCCTGCTGCGCGGCCAGGGCCACCAGCCGCTGATCCGTACCCGGCGTCTGCCGCAGGGCGTGCCACAGTCGCCGGTGGACCCGCGCCACTTCCCGCAGGGCCGCCCGCTGCTGATCCAGCACCGCCAGCCACGCCGTGATGACCGGCCCCAGCTCGCTCGCACCACCCTGGTCAGTCCGCTGCCGGGACGTCACTGGAGGACCTCCCCGGTGCCGGTGAGATCGGTGTCCGTCAGCGCCGCCTCCGGCGCCACGATCCCGGGCAGCCGTGGCAAAAACAGCACGTGTGGACAACCCAGATCCAGCACCGCACCGGCCACCGCCGGCCCCGCCGCCGCCAGACAGCGGTCCAACACCTCCGCGCCGCGGACCGCCCACATCCCGGCCGGCTGCGGCTCCGCGCCGGCCAGCCGCTCCTCCGTCGAGTACACGACCAGCCACTGGACCCCCTCGACGGCGCGCTGTCCGGGCGCCACCGCACCGTCGTCGTCACGCAGCAGAGGCAACAACAACGTGGCGTCCCGGAGCGCGGCGAGCATCGCCTCAGCCCGGCGCTCCCGCTCCGCAGGCGCCATCGCCTCGGTCTGGGCCGCATGCCACCGCCGGGCCGCGGCCACCACCGCCGGATCTTCGATCGCTGTGTTCACCGCGTCGCTCCCCTCACGCTCGTCACCCCATGCGCGGCTCCCGCCACGTCCTGTGTGGAGGCGCGGCCACGCTGCGCCCGCTGCCCAGCCACCACCGCCCCCGCGATCACGGCCATGCCCACCCACTGCAGACCGGACAGCCGCTCCCCCGCGGCCCAGCCCAACAGGGCCGCGACCAGCGGCGCCGTCAACGCCAGCACCGACACCCCCGCCGCCGACGGCAACTTGTGCAAGCCGGTGAACAGCAACGAAAACGCCAGCGCCGTGGCGCCCAGGCTCACCCACGCCACCGCCAGCACCCCCGCGGCATCCAGGCCCGGCGGTGTCCCCTCGACGAGGAAGGCGGCGAGCACCAGCAGCGCGGCGCCGCCGAAGAGTTGCCACCCCGTCGCCGTCACCGGCCCCACGTGTGGTGGCAATCCCCACTTCTTGGTCAGGGTGAAGCCCGTCGCCGCCGAGAACGCCGCACCCGCCGCCGCTACGAGACCGATCCAGTCCAGGCCCGTGGTCGCGCCTTCCACCAGCAACGCGACACCCATCACACCCAGTGCCGCAGCCGCCACCTGGAACAGCCGGACCCGCTCACCGAGCAGCGCGACCGCCAGCACCGGCACCAGCATCGACTGGCAGGCGATCACGATCGCCACAATCCCGCCCGGAAGACGGTGCGCTGCCACCGCCTGCAGCACAAAGAACGCCGCAAAGTTCAGTCCACCCAGGATCAGTGACCGCCGCCACCACGGCCCGGCCGGCAGTACCGGCCGCCACACCAACAGAGCGACCGCGGCCGGCACCACCCGATACACCGACGTCCACACAGGACTCGCCGGCAAGTGGTGCGTAGCGGTGTAGAAGGTGCCAAACAGGGCAGGACCCGCCGCGGAACAGGCGACCCACGGCCACACCCGATCCCGCGTCATCTCCCCGCCTCCCCGCCCCGACCCGGAGCCGGCGCAGCAGAGGGATGCGGTGGCCACCAGGGCGGCACGCGGTGCAGGTGCGCGCTGGTGGCCACCGCCGCCATCAGCCGTTGCCAGCAGGCCACGGTGCCGCAGGGCGCGTCCGCGAGCGCGTCGCTGTCCCCGGCGGTCACCACGTCGACCCCGCATCCGAGCCGGGCTCAGTCCAGGTGCGCGCCCGACGCAGGCGCTCCTGCTCCTCGTCAGCCACCTGATCGAGCAGGTGCCGTGCCCGATCCACCTGAGACACCGCGATGATCAGCCGAGTCACCATCTGGTCGTGGAGCACAGAGATGGCTGCGGAGATCCCCTCGGGCCCACCCTCCGGCGGGCCCTGCCGCAGCGTCTCCGCGATCTCCTCCAGACGCTGCTGCGCGCGATCCAGACGAGCGTGAGTCTGCCGCCGCGCACGCTCCACATCCGCCCATCCCCGGTACGGCAACTCCGGCCGCGCACTCACGCCGACACCTCCGACCCATCGGCATCGGCCGACACCGGAGCGACCATCGGCTCGACCACCGGAAGCCGAACGCCCTGCGGGCTCA
This sequence comes from Longimycelium tulufanense, assembly GCF_014645795.1. Taxonomy (GTDB): domain Bacteria; phylum Actinomycetota; class Actinomycetes; order Mycobacteriales; family Pseudonocardiaceae; genus Longimycelium; species Longimycelium tulufanense. Next base: position 28,876 of record NZ_BMMK01000044.1, read on the forward strand.
GCAGCGTGATCCCCACCCCCGGGCCAAACTGCTCGTGGACCCGGTCGCGCAGCTGCTGTCCCGAGCACCACGAGCGCTCCGGCAGCTCCCCGTACTCCGCGATCTGCTGCTCGTGCAGATAGGCATCCACCCACTGCCGGCCGCCGCGCTCGACCACCAGCGGGGTGTACCCGTGGTCCGGATCCGTCTTGAAGTACACCCGCTCGACCCGCAAGAACAGGCGCACCAACTGGCGGTGCAGCCCTTCTGCCTCCTGCCGGGCGGCCTCCTCTACCTCGGCCGTCGCCGTCGAACGCCGCTGTGCGGCATCCACCGGCTCCAAAATCCCCATGACTTCCCCCTCACGTCGTGACGCCGTGCGCCGCTTCGCAGGCCCGCCCGCTCACGCCAGTCCCCACTCACCGCCCGCTCATGCCGCCCACCGCACCGGCGCCGGCTGCGCAGCACGCCGTGGCTTTCGGCCGCGGTGCAGGATGGTCTGGTGCGGCCATCCCGGGTCGAGGACGATCCCGACCGTGGGTGGGATCCGGCGCAGCAGCACCGCGCCGGTCATCGCGGCCACCCGGTGCGTGCCGTGCACCAGGCGGGCCGTGCTGTAGGCGATGACCCAGCGACGCCGGCGGGCGGTGTAGATCAACGGACGTTGATCGGTGCTGACGATGACCAGCACCGCGCGGCGGCGAAACTGCTCCACTGTTCTGGACCGTCTGGACCGGGCGAATGCTGCCGCGGCCATGTGCGTCCTCCCCTCCCCTGAGGGGGTGGGGAGCAGTCCGGCCGAACCCCCTGTGAGCCCGTTGCGCCGGCCGGACTGCCCCCGTTATCCCCGTTCACACACCGTGTGTGTGGATTTACCCCGATGGCCAAGCGTCCACTACAGATGCCTCTAAAAGTGATCTCTAGTGGATGCTGTGGTGGCGTGAGGGTAGAACTTCACTGTGCAACCGATCAACTACCCAGTCCACTGCAAGTTCCGCGTGTCGGGATCTGTAGTGGACTTGCGGGGTGGTTCACCGACAGACCCGCTACCCCCATCCCCGGTCGGCACGCGACACTAGGGCGGATGGGGGAACCCACCCGCGGGGCAAGGAGGAGCCGGTGCCGGTCAGCGACAAAGGAGGGCCGCCGGAGGCCACGGACCTGAACGTCGCGGCGATCCTGGACGAGCTGTGCCGCACCCCGCCCGGCCGCAAGGACCCCTGGACCAACGGCGAGGTCGCCCGCGCCTGTCAGGCCCAGGGACAGGAGATCGCCGACACCTATGTCCAGGCTCTGCGCACCGGGGAGCGGGACAACCCGACGGTCGCCCACCTGCAGGCCCTGGCCGCAGCCCTGGACGTGCATCCGGCCGCCCTAGTCGGAGGGACGCGCCGGCGGGTGCGGGACGGCGAACGTGCGGGCTGGCGACCCGAGGCCGTCCGCCACCTCACCGATACCGTGTATCCCCTCACCCGTGGGCCCTGGACTGCGGACGAGATTGCCCAGGCCATCACGGATCGAGGTCGGTGGGGGCGGATTTCGACCAAGTACGTGCGCACGCTGATCAAGGGGCATCCCAACCCGTTTCTGAAGACGGTCCTGGGGCTGTCGGATCATTTTGGTGTTCCACCGGCGTACTTCTTTGATGACGAGTTTGCCCGGACGGTGGATGAGGAAGCCGCCGCGTTCAAGGAGTTCCTGCGGTCTGGTGTCGTGGCCATGGTGACCCGGGCGGAGCAACAGTCCGCCCGCCGGGGGGCGCCTCGCCGCGCCGCGCTCCGGGCGATCCGCCACGCGCTCGGCCAAACAGGTGACAGGACGTAGTTTTTGACCCTAAAGGGTCACCCCCATCCGGACGATGCTTGGTGAGGCGTGGTCCGATGGTCCGATGATGAGGGGAGGGGATTCGTCGGTGAGCAGACGCCAACAGCGCAAGTTGATCGCTCAGGCCACCCGTGATCTTGAGGATCTCCTGACTCCTGGCAGCACCTATCGCGATGTGTGTGAGGCCGTGCGCACGCTGATGGAACGCTATATGCAGCGCCCGGTCCTGGTGGACTACGCCACCCTGCAGGACATCACGGGCGTGACCGCCTTATTGGCGGATGGCCGGTGTGTGGTGGTGGTAGCCGCTTTTGACCGGTGGTCCCAGCGGTTACTGGTGCTGCTGCACGAGTTCGCGCACTACCTGCTAGGGCACATGCCGGCTGCGGTGGATCCCCAGGACACTCCACACCAGATTGCGCCGCACCTGTCGCCGCGGCTGGTCCAGATTCTTGCCTCGCGCAGTGCGTGTGTGGAAGAAAGCGACGAGCATGCGGCCGAACAGCTCGCTGACGAGTTGTTTGAGCGCACCGAGCGGCGACTCGAGCAGGAACCTGAAGACGAGCCGCCGGTGTCTGACAGCTTGGCCCGTGTGGCCGAGAGCCTGCGGGCTGGCCTCAATTCTCGAGGTCCGCGCCGGTGAACTTCGATGTCATCTACATACTGGCCGGCGGCACAGGACTGGCCGTGGCCCTCTACAAGCTCTGGGGGCTGCGTCGGCGGTGGGGCCAGGCCACGGTGTGGTCGCTGGTGCTCTCAGTCAGCTCCGTGTCGGCCTGCGCGTTGGCGTCGGCTCCCCAGGTTGGGTCATGGATCAACGCGGTGACCGGGATCCCCAACCTGGGGTTCTTCCTGGCCTATGAGTTCGCCACGATTTTCTCCGCCGCCACCTTGGCATTAGTGCTGTTTTGGCGTCACCACTTCACCCATGCCTGGCATTGGGTGCGCCGCATCATCGGCGGCTACAGCCTCGTCCTCGTCATCCTCGCCGCGACGTTCTTCGCCGCTGATCTGCCCACCGAACGCCTGAAGGACTTCGACAGCTACTACGCCCACCAGCCCTCCGTCGCGACGTTCATCACCGTCTACGGCGCGGCCTCGATCCTGGCGGCCGCCGCCCAGCTGTACCAGTGCTGGTCCGCCTCGGTGGAAGCCTTCGCGGCCGGCACCGTACGGCTGCGCTGGCTGGCCCGCGGGCTGCGCGCCTACATGATCACCGCGTCCTGTCCCCTGGCCGTCTCGGCCATCAAAATCCTCAATGTGGTCGCCCTCTGGGCAGACAGCCGGGCGCTCACCACTATCAACACCGCCGCACCGGTCCTCTCCGTCGCGGTAGGAGCGCCACCGCTGGTCGCGGCCGTGGTACTGCCGGTGTGGGGACCACGGCTGACCGACCTGCGCCAGTGGGGCGCACGCTGGCGCCGTTTCTGGTACCTCCGCCCACTGCACCGGCAACTGCGCCAGGTCGACCCGAACAAGGTGCTCGTGGTCAGGCGATTCGACTCCCGGCACCGCGTGCGGCGCATAGTGCACGAGCTCAACGACTGGCGGTGGGACCTGCGCCCCTACCTCTCACCCCGCGTGGGCGAGGTCGCCGCAGCGATGGCAGACCAAGCGGGGCTGTCCGGCCCCCAGCACGCGGCCCTCGTTGAAGCCGCCCAACTCAACGCCGCCCTCCTGCGACTCCGCGGCCAGGGCGAACAGGTCGAGCCGTCGCCCACCGCGCCGTCGTTCGACACCCCGCACGACAGCGCCGATCTCACCGACGAACACGCCTGGTGGGTCCTGGTGGCCCGGGCCTCCCACCACCCCCTGGTTCCCGCCATCCTGGCGGCGGTCGCCGACGACTACGACCCCACGCCGACCTCGTCATAGTCGCGGCCGCACACACCGGTGGCGTGCTCAGCCGGGGGTGTCCTTGGAGGTCACCGCCGACCACTCCGCCGAGGTCAACGGCGGCCCCAGCAAGGGTGGCTCACCCGGACCCCGCAGCACCCCGAGCACGACCCGCGGCGACAGCAAGCGACGAAACGGGGCCGCCAACGTGAACGCGCCGAAAAACGCCTTCGCGACCTCCGGACGGCTGGTGGCCGTCCGGATCGTGCGCTCCACGTACCGACGTCGCAGCCGGGTGGCCAGGTTCTGTGGCTGGTCACTGGCGTACTGCAGATCCTCGGTCGTGGCCATCCGCCACGCCCCGTCGGTGACCCGGGCCAGCACCCGCTGCAGACGCGGCCCCGACACGCCCCGCCGCACACTCTCCCGCAACGCCACCGCCGTCTGGGCCGCCACCGACATCCCATGACCGTAGACCGGGTTGAACGCGGCCAGCGCATCCCCCATCACCGCCAGGCCCTCCGGCCAGGGACGCACGCGCTCATACCGACGGCGCCGGTTGGTTGTCGAGCGCGTGGTCATCACCGGTCCGAGCGGCGTGGCGTAAGTGAGCAGCTCACCGACGACCGGGTGCCGCAGGTTACGCGCGAACGCCTTGAAGTCCTCCTCGCGCGTCGGAGCAGCAGCACCACGAGTCCCCGACAGCGTGACCAACCAGCGGCCACGCTCGATCGGGATCACGCCGCCTGCCTGGCCCGGGCTCACCCCGTGCGGGCTGGCCTGCACCGTGACCACCGGGAACCCCTCACAGGCACCCGGGGGAGCCTGGAACAGTCGGGTCGCGTACTGCAGGCCCGAGTCCACCACCTCCTCCCGCACCACCGGCAAACCCAGCTCCACCAGCCACCGATCGGTCCGGCTCCCCCGCCCCATGGCATCCACCACCAAATCAGCCCCCAACACCTGGGAACCTCCCCCCGCGACGTCACGCACCTCCACCGCCGTCACTCGCCGCGCATCACCCCGCAGACCCACCGCCTCACGCCCGTCCAACATCCGGATCGGCCACGACGACAACACCTGATCCCGCACCACAAAGTCCAACAGGGGACGGCTGCATGCCACCAAGAAAAGGTTGCAGTCGAACCGGCGAAACCACCCCTGCGGCGAAAAAGACACGAACTGGCTCGGCATCCCCACGCGATGCGCCCCCTCCGCACGCAGCCGCTTCAACGTGCCGGGCACCAGATCCTCGATCGCGGCTGCCCCACCACACATCAACGCATGAAAATGCCGCGCCTGCGGCGTGCCACGACGCTCCTGCGGCCCCTCCGGCAACCGATCACGTTCCACCACGGTCACCTCATCGACCGACTCCGCCAAGGCAGCCGCCGACAACATTCCCGCCAGCCCGCCACCCAACACCACCGCACGCCGTGGCCTCACCGACACCGCCCCCATCACTCGTGGTCTGGACCCCCGAAACCTACGTCCCCCGATGGAGTGGCGATGATCCCGGTCATTACCCCACGACATTGGTGCCGGCCCACCACCATCGTCGGCGACGATGGGCTGGCCCAGTGCACGGCGCGGTGCCGGAGAAGGATCACCGGTCGGTGGGGAAGCCCCCACACAACATGGCGGGCGATACTGGCCACCCGACCTACCGGAAGTCGTCCGCGTGGTCGCGTGCCCACTGGGCGAAGGTGCGCGCCGGCCGCCCGGTCACCACCTCGACCGTGTCGATCACGGGCTGGCGGACACCATCGGTGGCAGCCAGGTGGCGCAGCACCTCCTCGACCGCATCTGCCCCCCACTGGGCCAACGTTGCCCGGTAGTCGGCCGGGCTCAGCTCCACGAACTCCACCGGGCGCCCAATGGCCGCGCTGATCGCCTCGACCTGCTGCCGCTGGGTCACTGACTCCGGCCCGGTCATCAGATAGGCACGCCCCACATGGCCATCCTCGGTCAGCGCGCGCACGGCGACCGCGGCGATGTCGGCCTCGTGGATGGCATCGGTGTGCGCCTCCGGATACGCCGCCCGGACCACACCCTCACGACGGATGGACTGCGCCCACTGCAACGTGTTCGTCGCGAAGGTGGCCGGACGCAGGAACGTCCACGACAGCTCGGAGTCAAGCAGGGCCTGTTCGGCTGCCCTGTGCATCACCGCCAGCGGGTTGGCCCCCGGGTTGGCCGCGGTGACCGGGCTGGCCGAGAGCAACACGACGTGCCCGACGCCCGCATCCTGAGCCGCCGTCACGACACTGTCGATCCCCGCCGGATCGGCGTAGCAGAAGACCTTGGAGACCCCGGCCAGGGCTGGGATAAGGGAGTCCACGCGGGTGAGGTCGGCCCCCACCACCTCGACCGAGTCCGGGGCCGTGACGGCGGTCGGGTTCCGGCTGGCCACCCGCACCTTCTCCCCGACCTCGAGCAGCTGCCCGACCACACTGCGCGCAACGTGGCCACGCCCACCGGTCACCAGAATCGTCACGATGCTCCCCCACTTCCGACGCCGGGAACCTCACCGCCGCCGCGACGGTAACGCCTAGTCCTCGCCGTATCGCGGCGCCGTTTTCCGCCCTGCGGGTGGGCCGGCACCCCGGCGTCGGCCCACCCGCAGGCCAGACTCAGTGGCTGTCGGCCCGGATGCTGAACGAGCACCAGGACCACGGTGACCAGGTCACGCGCTGACAGGACGATGAGCAGTTCGTCGGGGTACCGAGGCCAGAGACAAAAGCGGCCGCCCACGACCGTGGGCGGCCAGAATTTCGGAGGCTCGGACTTCCGTGTCAGGCGAGATCGAGCCTTCCCGTCTGCACTGAGGCGAGGAAGGACGACCAGGCCGCCGGCGCGACGGTCAACGCCGCCCGGGCTGGGTTCTTCGAGTCACGGACCCCGACGAACCGGCCGAGAGGGGCCACCTCCACACACTGGGCAGAGGCGTTGCTGCGGGTGGACTTGCGCCACGCAGCACGAGAGAAGTCGCGGGGGGTGGTCATGCTCGTGCCTTCCTTCGTTACAGGGATCGGGCGATGTGGTCGATGAGCTCGACGGACTCGCGTTCCCCCGCGGCGAGCGCGGCCACAACGTCGAAACTCAGAGTGTAGGCCGCGACCTGGTGTGACTTCTCGACGATCAGCGCCGAGGTGATGGTGTCCACACAGACCACGGGCGGCAGACCCTCGGCGGCGGAGAACTCGAAGATGGAGAACGCCGAGCCGAGCGCGGGATGCGCGCCCACGGAGGAGGGCAGGACCCGCACGAGGATGTGGTCGTGTTCCATCGCACGGAGTGCGTCGAGTTGCTCCCGCATCACCTCGGGTCCGCCGATCAGTTGACATAGCGCGGCTTCGGCAATCACGGCGCGGACGGTGAGCGGGTTGTTGCCGGTCAGTCGGCGCTTACGTGCCATGCGCAGATCGACTCGACGATCGACCTCGGTGGCGCGGATGTAGGGCGAGGCTGCCGAGATGACGGCGCGGGCGTAGCGCTCGGTCTGGAGCAGTCCGGGGATGAGGATGCTCTCGAAGGTGCTGACGACACTGGCGCCGGATTCCAGGCCGAAGACGTCGCCGACGGGGCCATCGACGAGTGAGCCGTAGTCCTGGAGCCAGTTCGGTTCGGCCGCCGCTTGGCGGATGCGCTCCAGTTCGGCGGCCTCGGCATCAGGGATGCCGTAGGTCCTGCACAACTTGGCCAGTTGGGGCCGGGTGAGCCGGTGCCGGCCGCTTTCCGCCCTGGTCACGGTCGGTTGTGACAGCTTGAGTCGCCGGGCGACGTCGGTGGAGGTGAGCCCCTGGGATTCGCGGATTTCTCGCAGCCGACGCCCGAGCGCCCAGCTCCCCACCGTCAGCGTCGGGTTGCCCACGCTCCTGTTTCTCCTCACTCGGGTGCTGCCACCCGGTTCTGCCGCCTCCTGCGTGACCTGGCTCCCCATACCTACACGGAGGGTGCCGCGCAAGTACGCCCGGCCGGTCTATCGCCAGCCTTACATATGCGCGCGTATATTCACGATCATGTCGCGCGTGGGGCGGATCACACGCCCCGTGAGGCTCAAGGGGCCGCCGGTCGCGCCATGCAGGAGTGCGAGGCCCGGCGCGGCCCACCGGCGAGCCGCAAGGGGTCCGTGTCCCCTGCGACTCGCATCGCCAGCAGCCTGCTTTCCGGGTGGTGACCGACCAATGTGGACATATCTGCATCGGGTGGAGCTGTACCGCATCGTGCGCGGGGCCCGGAGCCTGGCCTGGAGTGAGGAGTACGACGACCACGGCCCATGGGTGTGCGGTGGCGCGGTCGAGTACGCCGCAACGGTCGCCGAGGACTACCTCGCCCGCCACCACTGCCCGGCGGGCCGATGGCTGGTCATCGTGCGATGGCTCAACCCCGACGCCGAACCGGAGCGCACGCGACTGGCCAAGGTTGAGATGACGTGGCCCGGCGCGAACCCGGTTACCGAGGCCGCGGGATGACCTGCCAGGACCACCCCCGATGCCGCCGGCTGTGGGGCCGGCGGCCGGGACGGCAGCGCGTCGAGCCTGTTCCCCAGCAGGTTCCGCGCTGCCGTTCCCCACGAAGCAGCGTCCTATGGATGTCCGGAGGGAACCCGTGGCCCGCTTGTACGTGCGCGTCCGGCCTGACCGTGCCGCCGACCCGATGTTTCGGGCGCGGTCCGGACTCGCCGACGATGTCCGCAGCGTCCATCTCGTCGACGTCGACCTCACCCAGCCGACACCGGAATGGCTGCTCCCGCTGTGCGCCCACAAGCGCCGGCATCGCGTGCAGCTTCGCGCCGATGATGTCGAGCGACTCGACGAACTCGGCGGAATGCCCTGCGCCGCCTGCCTGTTCGCGGCCGCCCAGAACACCGCCGACGAGCACCCGCAGGGTGCGTCCCGGCGGCCCCTGGTGTCCCCGGACCGGGTCGAGGCCCTCACCACACGGGGGTTCTACGTCGCCCCACATCTGAACTCGCTCGGTCAGTTTGCCGGGTGGGTGTACGCGCACTTTGAGGACCACGGCACCCGCTACGCCGCGACCACGGTCGAGATCGATACCACCGGGCAGGGACGGGCCGGCCACTGGGATCTCCGCTACGACCCCCGGGCACCGTTGACGCACCCGGACCCGATCGACAGTCGGGTCGGCCCCGCGGATGCGGTGATCGACTGGGCCCTCGGCCCGATGCCCCCCGCGTGGCCACCCTCGCCGCAATGACTGAGCCGCCGATCGGTCGGCGCCGTTCAGCGGCAGCGGGACCGCCAACAGGGCCGATGACTCCCCGGAGAGCGTCCCGGCCAATGAGGGTTGGGAGAACAGGAAGGAGAACAGCAGATGCCCGAGAATCACGAGCGGCCTGTCGGCTACGAGCCGCCGGTGCTGACCGAGGTAGGTCGGTTCGACGCGGTGACCAAAGGCCAGTACAGCAAGTCGAACTCCGACGACACCGATGCCGGCGGGTACTGGGAGTGACCCGGCCGGATGCCTGACCTGTCCAGGCGAGGCGGGCGCGGTGGTGTCCACTGGTGGTGCGCACTGCCAGATGCCGAGGCCGCCGCGCCCGCGGTGCATCGGTTGCAGGGTGCCGGTGCCGGCGAGGTGCTCGCCTGGCACGCCTCCGGCCGGCCGTGGCTGATCGGCCACCAGCCCACCGGCACGGTCCGCGTCGTGTTGGACGGGCCGGTGCGGGTGGCCGTGATCGGTGAATGTCTGGCCAGCCTGGCGCAGGTGGCCGCGGCCGCGCGTGGCGATGTCGGCGCGCTGCTGGCGTTGCCCGGCAGCTTCCACGCCCTCACCACGGGCCCGGCCGGCGTGGTGGCGGCCGGTGACGTGGCCGGGT
>NZ_BMMK01000045.1 GCF_014645795.1 Longimycelium tulufanense
AGTCCTCCAGCGCCGATGGTACTGCACTCGTGGGGGTGTGGGAGAGTAGGACGCCGCCGAACAATTCCTCCCGGTAGGGACCTGCGCCTTGGGGGTACTCTTCAGAGTGCTCCCAGGTGCGCAGGTCCCTACTCGTATGTTCAGGAAGGTTTTTCGTGACAGGTTCGGCTGAGTCCCGACGGGGACGCGGTGCCGGCTCCGGTAAGGATGGCGACCGACGCGTAGGCGCGTCCGGACGTGGCGGGTCCCCCGGCTTCCGGGGCGGCAACCGCGACCGGAACGGTGGTTGGGACCGCGGCTCGGGCCGCCGCTCGGGCGGCGACGCCCGCGGCGGTTACGGGGATCGAGGCCGGCGGGACGACAACGGCCGCCCCGACCGGGATCGCGGTGGATGGCGCGGCGACCGGAGCGACTCCGGTGACCGTGGTGGCTTCCGTGGTGGCCGTGGCGAGTCCGATCGCCGCGGGAACCGCAATGGGTGGCAGAACCGGGACGACCGGGGCCGCGACCAGGATCGCGACCGCTCCGGTGGGCGGCGGTTCGACAACCGGGACTCTGGTGGTCGGCGTGGTTTCGGTCGGGACGACCGGGGTCGTGGTGGTTGGCGTTCGGACCGGGATCGGTTCGACTCCGGTGGGCGGCGGTTCGACAACCGGGACTCCGGGGGACGGCGCGGCTTTGACCGGGACGACCGGGGCCGCGGTGGTCGTTCCGACCGCGACCGCTTCGACTCGCGCGACCGTGGTGGCTTCCGTGGTGGCCGCAGCGAGTCCGATCGACGTGACTCCGGTGGCGGGTTCGGTGGTCGGCGTGGTTTCGACCGCGATGACCGGGGTCGTGGTGGTTGGCGTTCGGACCGGGATCGGTTCGACTCCGGTGGGCGGCGGTTCGACAACCGGGACTCCGGGGGACGGCGCGGTTTCGACCGCGATGACCGGGGCCGCGGTGGTCGTTCCGACCGCGACCGCTTCGACTCCGGAGAACGGCGGTTCGAGGGTCGCGGCGGTGGCCGCCGTGACTTCAAGCGCCGCGACTTCGACGACCGTCGCGGCGAACGGGGCGAGCGTGGGGACTTCCGCGGGCGGGGTGGCGGCTGGCGACAGGACCGGGACCGCCGCGACTTCCCGCCCCGCCGTGACCGGGACGACCGGGACCGGCGCGGTGCCTTTGCCGACCGTGACCGCCGGCCCCGGCGGGACCGCGATGACGAGCGCGCGGCCACGCCCAGGGTGGCCGCACCCGAGCTGCCCGAGGACGTCGACCCCGAGCTGCTCGACGTCGAGGTTCGCCGCGACCTGCGGGGCATGCCCCGCACCCTCGCCGAGCTGGTGGCCAAGCACCTGGTTGCGGCGGGCCAGCTGATCGACTCCGAGCCGGAGCGGGCCCTGGAGCACGCGCGGTACGCCCGAGCCAAGGCGACCCGGGTCGGCGTGGTCCGCGAGGCCGCCGGCCTCACCGCCTACCACGCCGGGGAGTGGGCCGAGGCGTTGTCCGAGCTGCGTGCCGCGCGTCGGATGACCGGCGGCCCCGGCCACGTCGCGGTGATGGCCGACTGCGAGCGGGCGCTGGGCCGGCCGGAGCGTGCCCTGGAGCTGGTGCGCAGCCCGGAGGCGGCGGAACTGCCGGCCGAGGAGGCCGTCGAGCTGCGCATCGTGGCCGCCGGCGCACGTCGTGACCTGGGCGAGCTGGACGCGGCCGTGGTCGCCCTGCAGGGTGCGGACCTGGACCCGAAGGTGTGGCAGCCGTGGAGCGCCCGGCTCTTCTACGCCTACGCCGACAACCTCGCCGCCGTGGGCCGCACCGAGGAGGCCGTGCGATGGTTCCTGCACGCGGCCGACGCGGACGAGAACGAGGAGACCGACGCCGCTGAGCGGGCCACCGAGCTCGCCCAGGGCGGAGTGCTGGAGGAGGCCGCCGGTACGCCGGAGGGCACGGCCGGGGCCGAGCAGGCCGAACGCGCCGAGGAGGTACTCCGCGCCGAGGAGACGGCGGCCACGGGGCAGCCTGCCGAACCGGTTGGGTCGAGCGAGTCGGTGGAACCGGTCGAGCCGTCGGAACGGGTCGAGGATCGTGTTCCCGAGCCGCCGGCGCAGCGGGAACGGCCCGTCGACGAACCGGCCGCCGAGGAGCCCGAGCAGAAGTGACGGCCCGCCTGCTCGACGACTACGACGCGGTGCTGCTCGACCTCGACGGCACCGTGTTCCGCGGCGGCGAGCTGGTGCCCGGCGCGGCCGAGACGCTCGGCCGCGTCCGGGCCGCGGGCACCGCGATCCGGTTCGTCACGAACAACGCTTCCCGCTCACCCCGGCAGGTCGCCGACCACCTCCGCGACATGGGGCTGCCCGCCAGCCCGGAGGAGGTGCGAACGAGCGCCCAGGCCGGCGCCGCCGTGCTCGCCGAACGGCTGCCCGCCGGGGCGAACGTGCTGGTCGTCGGCACCGACGCCCTGCGCGACGAGGTGCGCGCCCAGGGGCTGAACCCGGTGCGGAACCAGGCCGACGACCCGGTCGCCGTCGTCCAGGGCCACTCCCCGGACACGGCGTGGCGCGACCTCGCCGAGGCGTGCCTGGCCATCCGGGCGGGCGCGTTGTGGGTGGCCTGCAACGTCGACCCCACCCTGCCCTCCGAGCGGGGTGAGCTCCCGGGCAGCGGGGCGATGGTGGCCGCCCTGCGTACCGCCACCGGCGGCACGCCCATTGTCGCCGGGAAGCCGGAGCGCGGGCTGCTCGCCCAAGCTGCCGCCGGGGCACAGCGCGCCCTGGTCGTCGGCGACCGGCTGGACACCGACATCGCCGGCGCGGCCGCTGCCGGAATGGACTGCCTCCTGGTGCTCACCGGTGTGACGACTCCGGCCGCTGCGCTCGCCGCCGCCAAGGATCACCGGTTCCAGTACCTGGCCGCCGACCTCGAGGCGTTGTTGCGACCCGCGGACGAGGTCCGGATCGGCACCGCGACCGGATGGCGCGCCGGGCTGGACGGCGACGCGCTCCACCTGCACGCCGAGCCCGGTGGCGACGTGGTCGCCGCCCTGCGTGCCCTGTGCGGGACGTGGTGGGCGGAGAAAGCGGGTCCGGTTCCGGTCATCCCCGCGGACGACATCTCCCGCGACGCGGTCGAGCGGCTCGGTCTCTCCGGGCGTTGATCAGCTAGCGTGGACATCGGCCGGAACGACCGGACGAAGCAAGCAAGATCATCCGATAACTCCAGCCGGACGGGAGCGGCACCATGAGGCCCGAACACACGCCTTCGCCGGCGGTGTTGGCAGACCCTGACGCCGAGCACCGCGCCGCGGTCGACGCCGCCCTGGCGGGGCTGGTCGACCTGGACACCCTCCCCGTCGCCGACCACGTGGCCCGCTTCGACGCGGTCCACGGCGCCCTCACCGACGCGTTGTCCGCGATCGACAGGATCTAGCGTGGCACGACGTGCTCGGCTGGACGCCGAACTGGTCCGACGCGGGCTGGCCCGTTCCCGCGAGCACGCCGTCCAGCTCGTGAGCGAGGGCCGGGTGACGGTGCGTGGCATGGTCGCCCGCAAGCCCGCCACCGCCGTGGAGGCCGACGCTCCCGTGGTGGTGCGGGGCGTCGAGGACGCTCCCAACTGGGCCTCGCGCGGCGCACACAAGCTTCTCGGCGCACTCGCGGCGTTCGAGCCCGCCGGACTGGCCGTGGCCGGCCGCCGATGCCTGGATGCCGGCGCCTCCACCGGCGGTTTCACCGATGTGCTGCTGCGTCGCGGCGCCCGCGAGGTCATCGCCGTCGACGTCGGGTACGGGCAGCTCGCCTGGCGGCTGCGCACCGACGAGCGGGTGCAGGTTCTGGACCGCACGAACGTACGGAACCTGACCCCGGAGCTGATCGGCGGGCCCGTCGAGGTCGTCGTGGCCGACCTGTCGTTCATCTCGCTGCGCCTGGTGCTGCCGGCGCTGCTCGCCTGTGCCGCGGAGGGCGCCGATCTGGTGCCGATGGTGAAACCACAGTTCGAGGTCGGGAGGGAACGCCTCGGCTCCGGTGGTGTGGTCCGTGATCCCGAGCTGCGCGCCGATGCCGTCCTCGGGGTGGTCGCCGCCGCCACGGAGCTGGGCCTCACCCTGCGCGGTGTCACCGCGAGCCCGCTGCCGGGTCCTTCCGGCAATGTGGAGTTCTTCGTCTGGCTGCAGCGGGCGGCCGCAGGCGCCTCGGCGCCCGCGGTCGACCCCGCCGAGCTGGTGCACGCCGCCGTTGGGGAGGGTCCGTGATGATGCCACGCGAGGCGCTGCTGGTCGTGCACACCGGGCGCAAGGACAACCTCCGCACCGCGGAGGAGGTCGCGCACCGGTTGAACAACGCCGGCATCGGCCTGCGGGTGCTGGCCGAGGAGGCACCCGACCTCGACCCGTCCTGCTACGACCGGGTGGTCGCGGCCGACCCCAGGGCCGCGGAGGGCACCGAGCTGGTGCTCGCGCTCGGTGGCGACGGCACCCTGCTGCGCGCGGCCGAGCTGGCCTGGCCGGCCGGTGTACCGGTGCTCGGGGTGAACCTCGGCCGCGTCGGGTTCCTCGCCGAGGCCGACCCACACGCGCTGGACGAGGCCGTGGCCACCGTGGCCGCCTGCGACTACCACGTCGAGGAGCGGATGACGATCGACGTCACCGTGCTGCTCGACGGCTCACGCGTGACCCGGACCTGGGCACTCAACGAAGCCAGCGTGGAACGCAGCAGCCGGGAACGGATCCTCGAGGTCGTGCTCGAGATCGATCGGCGCCCGGTGTCGGCCTTCGGCTGCGACGGCGTGCTGGTGGCCACCCCCACCGGATCCACCGCCTACGCGTTCTCCGCCGGCGGACCGGTGGTGTGGCCGGGCGTGCAGGCGTTGCTGGTGGTACCGAGCAACGCGCACGCGCTGTTCGCCCGGCCGCTGGTCGTGCAACCGGACTCGGTGGTCGCGCTGGAGGTCGAGCAGCACGGGCATCCCGCCGTGCTGGCGTGTGACGGCCGGCGCACCGTCGACCTGCCACCGGGAAGCCGCGTGGAGATCACCGCAGGTGAGAAACCGCTGAAGCTGGTGCGTCTGAAGAAGGACGCGCCGTTCGCCGACCGGCTCGTACAGAAGTTCACGCTGCCCGTCCAGGGCTGGCGCGGCCCGCCCCGCCCGCACTCCTGACGCTGTGCTGGTGCGGGACACCCGCACCCGGTCGGCAACCACGAGCTCGGCCACTCGCGACAGCAGACGGTGATCACTCCTGGTTGTCTCCAGCCCACCGAGACCGCCGAGGCTCCACCCGGTCGTGGGCACCAGCGTCTAGGGTTTGGTCCCGTGCTTGCCGAGATGCGCATCAAGGGCCTCGGCGTGATCGACGAGGCGACGCTGCACCTGCACCCGGGCCTCACCGTCGTGACCGGCGAGACCGGAGCCGGCAAGACGATGGTGGTGACCGGGCTGCACCTGCTCGGCGGTGGTCGGGCCGAAGCATCCCGGATCCGGGCCGGGGCCGACCGGGCCGTGGTGGAGGGCCGGTTCCGGCCGGGCCGGGGCGGGCTCGCCCGGCGGCTGGCCGAGGAGGCCGGCGCCGAGCTGGACGAGGACGGCAGCCTCATCGCGGTACGCACGGTCAACACCGACGGCCGGTCCCGCGCCCACCTCGGCGGTCGGTCGGTGCCGGCGGGCGTGCTGGCCGAACTGGCCGAGGCGTTGCTGGCGGTGCACGGGCAGAACGACCAGCTCCGCCTGCTCCGGCCCGGTGAACAGCGTGCCGTGCTCGACCGCTTCGCCGGTGACGCGGTGGCCGCCCCACTCCAGGACTACCGCCGGGTGCGCGAGGAATGGCTGCGGGTCTGCGCCGAGCTGACCGAGCGGACCGAGCGCTCCCGCGAGATGGCCCGCGAGGCCGACCTGCTCAAGCACGGCCTGGCCGAGATCGCCGCCGTCGACCCCGAGCCTGGCGAGGACGCCGACCTGGTGGCCGAGGCCCGCCGCCTGGCCGACGTCGACCAGCTCCGGGAGGCCGCGGCCGGCGCCCAGTTCGCCGTCACCGGGGCCAGCGACGGCGATCCGGACGCCCCGGGCGCGCTCGGTCTGGTGGCCGAGGCCCGCCGTCGGCTCGGCGCCACCGAGGACCACGCGTTGCGCGACCTCGAGCCGCGGCTGGCAGAGGCGGCCACGCTGCTCGCCGACGTCGGCACCGAGCTGGCCGGCTACCTGGACCGCCTCGAAGCCGACCCGGCCCGGCTGGAACAGGTGCTCGCCCGGCAGGCCGAACTGAAGCAGCTCACCCGCAAGTACGCCGCGGATGTCGACGGCGTCCTGGCCTGGGCCCGATCCGCCGAGCAACGGCTGGCCTCGCTGGACACCTCCGAGGAGGCCCTGGCCGCCCTCGCTGCGCGGCGGGACGAGCTGGCCGGCGAGTTGGCCGGGCACGCCGAGCGGGTCACCGCGGCCCGGCAGGCCGCGGCCGGTGAGCTGGCCGAGGCGGTCACCGCGGAACTGTCCGGCCTGGCCATGCCGCACGCCCGCATCGAGGTCGCCGTCACACCCCGTGCCGGCCGTGAGGGCGAGCCGGGCGTGCTGCGCGTCGGCGACCGGTGGACGCACGTCGGCCCGGACGGCGTCGACGACGTCGAGCTCCGCCTGGTGGCACACCCGGGCGCGCCCGCGCTGCCGGTGCACAAGGGCGCCTCCGGTGGCGAGCTGTCCCGGGTGATGCTCGCCCTGGAAGTGGTTCTCGCCGACGCCGACCCGGTGCCCACCCTGGTGTTCGACGAGGTCGACGCCGGGGTCGGCGGCCGTGCCGCGGTCGAGGTCGGTCGGCGGCTCGCCCGGCTGGCCGGCACGCACCAGGTCGTCGTGGTGACGCACCTGCCGCAGGTCGCGGCCTACGCCGATCGACACCTGGTGGTGGACAAGGTGGTCGGCGGGGCGGGTGTCACCCGTAGCGGGGTCCGGGTGCTCGACGACGGACAGCGCGTGGTGGAGCTGGCCCGCATGCTCGCCGGCCTGGACTCCACCGAGACCGGCCGGGCGCACGCCGAGGAGCTGCTCGCCACCGCGGCCGGCGAGAAGGCCCGCGACCAACGTGCGAAGTCCCGGCAACGGAGGCGGTCCGTGGTCCCGGCACACCCGGACGTCGGCGGCCGTTGACGCCCGCATGGTGGCGTGCCACCACCGGGTAGCCGGGGGTCCGCCGTCGGCGTGGCATCCCAACTCCCGGCATCCCCTTTGTCACCATCTGTCGCATGAAGCTCACCGGCCTGCTCACCCGAGGTGGCAGGGAGGCACTACCCGGGGTGTCCGGCTTCGCTCGGGTGGATCGGCGCGTGGAAGCGCTGCTGCGCCGGTTGGAACCGGGCGAGATCGCCGTGCTCGACCAGGCCGACCTCGACCGGCGGACCGCCGACGCCCTGGTTGCCGCCGGGGCGGCGGCGGTGGTCAATGCCTCGCCCTCCATCTCCGGCCGCTTTCCCAACCTCGGCCCCGAGGTGTTGCTCACCGCGGAGATCCCGCTGGTCGACGCGGTCGGCTCCGAGGTGCTGCGGACGCTGCGCGACGGCACCCGCATCCGAATCCACGAAGGTGTGATCTACGCGGGTGACCGTGAGGTGGCGCGGGGTGTTGCGCAGACCACGGAGAGCATCGCCGACCAGCTCATCGAGGCGAAGGCCGGCATGTCCGCGCAGCTGGAGGCGTTCTCCGCCAACACGATGGAGTTCCTGCGCCGCGAGCGGTCACTGATCCTGGACGGCGTGGGTGTACCGGAGGTGCGGGTGCCGATCCGCGACCGGCAGGTGCTGGTCGTCGCGCCCGGCGGCGGCTACCTCGCGGACGTCAAGCGGCTGCGCAGGCACATCCGGGAGTACCGGCCGGTGCTCATCGGCGTCGAGGAGGCGGCCGACCGGCTGTGCGAGCTGGGGTACCGGCCGGACATCATCGTCGGTGACCCGATGCGGATGCAGAACGAGACCCTCAAGTGCGGGGCCGAGGTCGTCCTGCCGGCCCACGTCGACGGGTTCGCCCCGGGCCAGGAACGGGTCCAGGACCTCGGCGTCCCCACCGTCGCCTTCCCGGCCTCCGGCAACCCCGAGGACCTGGCCCTGCTGCTGGCCGACGCGCACGGCGCCACCCTGGTGATCACCGTCGGCTTCCAGGCCACCCTGCACGAGTTCCTCGACCGGGGCCGGTCCGGCTCCAACCCGTCGACCTTCCTGACCCGGCTCAAGCTCGGCAGCAAGCTGGTGGACGGCAGGGCGGTGGCCACCCTGCACCGCAGCCGGGTCTCGCTCGGGGCCATGGTGCTGCTGGTGCTGGCCGCGCTCGTGGTGGTCGCGGCGGCACTGCTGGTCTCCGACGTGGGCAACGTCTACGCCGAGATGGTCACGCAGGCGTGGCACAAGCTCATCACCTGGACCGAGGGGCTGTTCCCGTGATCTCGCTGCGCTACCACATCGTCTCCATCGCGGCCGTGTTCCTGGCACTGGCACTGGGGGTCGTGCTCGGCTCCACCGCGGTCAGCGACCGACTGCTCTCCGGGCTGGCCGGTGACCGGGAGTCGCTCCACGAACAGGTCGCCGACCTGCAGGAGGAACGCAACGCGCTCAACGCGAAGCTGGCCGCCGCGGACCGGTTCACCGGAACGGTCGGGCCGACGCTGGTGCGCGGCGCCCTCGACCAGCGCACCGTCGTGCTGATCAGCGCCGCCGACGCCAGCCCGGCCGACCGGGACGCCGTCGCCGAACTGGTCCGCAGCGCCGGCGGGACGGTCAGCGGTGAGCTCCAGCTCACCGAGGCGTTCGCCGACCCGGGTCGCGCCGACCAGCTACGCCAGTTGGTCACCAGGTTGGTACCCGCCGGGGTGCAGCTGCCCACCGCGACCGACCCCGGCACGTTGGCCGGCGGGCTGATCGGTCCGCTGGTGCTGCTGGGCAAGGAAAGCGTGCAACCGCAGGCCAAACCGGAGGAGGTCACGGCCGCGCTGTCGGCGTTGACCGACGGCGGCTTCCTGCGCGGCGGTCAGGACCTGCGTGCGGCACAGCTGGCCGTCGTCCTCACCGGGGGCGCCGTCGGCGGTGCCGCGGCCGGCGACCGGGCGGCCACCGTCGCACGTTTCGCCACCCAGCTCGACCGCTCCGGTGCGGGTGCCGTCCTGGCCGGACGCGCCGGCTCGGCCGACGGGACCGGGCCGGTCGGCGTGGTGCGCGCGGACACCGCGGCCGCCTCGGTGCTCTCGACCGTGGACAACGTCGACACCGCGGCCGGCCGGACGGTGACCGTCCTGGCGCTGCGCGACGAGCTGAACGGCCGCTCCGGTCGGTACGGGGCCGCGGGCAACGCCCAGGCACCGGCCCCGATGCCCGCGAGCTGACTCCGGCCGCCCTCCCGCGGCGGGGGGTGTCGCACCCCCTCGGGCCGGGGGTGCGACACCTCAAGGGGGTGCCGTTGTGCCTCGTCCCGGGGACACCTGCCCTCGTCACGGGCGCGTCCGGGGGACGGGATGATAAGTTGAAGTCCCGTGGAACGGCGGGTGTCCCACGCGGGCGGCCCGTCGCGCAGACCCCGATCCGATCGGGCGGCCGGACCATCGCGTGAACCACGGGAGCCCCCTCTTGGCGCTGCAGTCGCGTACGACCAAGCACGTGTTCGTTACCGGAGGCGTCGCCTCCTCGCTGGGCAAGGGGCTCACCGCCTCCAGCCTCGGTCAGCTGCTGACCGCTCGTGGCCTGCGGGTGACGATGCAGAAGCTCGACCCGTACCTCAACGTCGACCCCGGGACGATGAACCCCTTCCAGCACGGCGAGGTGTTCGTCACCGAGGACGGCGCCGAGACCGACCTGGACATCGGTCACTACGAGCGGTTCCTGGACCGCGACCTGACCCGCAACGCCAACGTCACCACCGGCCAGATCTACTCGGCGGTCATCGCCAAGGAGCGGCGCGGCGAGTACCTGGGTGACACCGTCCAGGTCATCCCGCACATCACCGACGCCATCAAGGAGCGGATCCGGGCGATGGCGCAGCCCGGCGAGGACGGCCGCACCCCGGACGTGGTCATCACCGAGGTCGGCGGCACCGTCGGCGACATCGAGTCGCTGCCCTTCCTGGAGGCGTGCCGGCAGATCCGGCACGACGTCGGCCGGGACAACTGCCTGTTCCTGCACGTGTCGCTGGTGCCGTACCTGGCGCCCTCCGGCGAGCTGAAGACCAAGCCGACGCAGCACTCGGTGGCCGCGCTGCGCAACATCGGTATCCAGCCCGACGCCATCATCTGCCGCGCCGACCGGGAGATTCCGGACGGGCTCAAGCGCAAGATCGCGTTGATGTGCGACGTGGACATCGACGGCGTGGTCGCCGCGCCGGACGCGCCCTCGATCTACGACATCCCGCGCGTGCTGCACTCCGAGGGCCTGGACGCCTACGTGGTGCGCCGGCTCGGAATGCCGTTCCGGGACGTCGACTGGACGGTGTGGGGCGACCTGCTGGACCGCGTGCACAACCCCTCGGAGACCGTGCGCATCGCCTTGGTGGGCAAGTACGTCGACCTCCCGGACGCGTACCTGTCGGTGAGTGAGGCGTTGCGTGCCGGGGGCTTCGCCCACCGGGCCCGCGTGGAGATCCGGTGGGTGCCCTCCGACCAGTGCGCCACCGCCTCCGGTGCGGCGCACGCACTCGCCGACGTCGACGGCGTGCTGGTGCCCGGCGGGTTCGGCGTGCGCGGCATCGAGGGCAAGATCGGCGCGCTCGCCCACGCCCGCGCCCGGGGCATCCCCGCGCTTGGGCTGTGCCTGGGCCTGCAGTGCATGGTCATCGAGGCGGCCCGCACCATGGCCGGCCTGGCCGGGGCGAACTCCACCGAGTTCGACGAGGAGAACGGGCGTACCGAGCACCCGGTCATCAGCACCATGGCCGACCAGGCCGATGTGGTGGCCGGCGAGCGCGACATGGGCGGCACCATGCGGCTGGGCGCCTACCCGGCCAAGCTGCAGCCGGGCTCGCTGGTGGCCGAGGCGTACGGCGGCACCGAGGTCTCCGAGCGGCACCGGCACCGCTTCGAGGTCAACAACGCCTACCGGGACCGGCTGGCCAAGGCCGGCCTGGTGTTCTCCGGCACCTCCCCGGACGGTCACCTGGTGGAGTTCGTGGAGCTGTCCCGGGACGTGCACCCGTTCTTCGTCGGCACCCAGGCGCACCCGGAGCTGAAGAGCCGACCCACCCGCCCGCACCCGCTGTTCGCCGCGTTCGTCCGCGCCTCCCTGGCCTACCAGGCCGCCGGTCGCCTGCCGGTGGAACTGGCGGAGACCACCGACGACAAGGCCGGTAAGCCGGACAAGCCGGCGGGAAAGTTGAGGCGTGCCAACGACAGCACGGTGAAGGCGGCAGCGGGCTCGTGAACTCCCAGAGCGAGGCGGGACGCCACGAGTTCCAGGTCGCGGCCACCCGGGACGCCTACATCGGGCGCGTGGTGACGTTGCGGGTCGATGACGTCGTGATGCCCGGTGGCGCGACCGGGGTGCGCGAGGTGGTCGAGCATCCCGGGGCGGTGGCGATCGTGGCACTCGACGAGGCCGACCGGGTCGCCATGATCCACCAGTACCGCCACCCGGTGGGACGGCGGTTGTGGGAGCTGCCGGCGGGTCTGCTTGATATGCCGGGGGAGAGCCCGTTGCCGGCGGCGCAGCGGGAACTGGCCGAGGAGACAGGACTGGCCGCCCGGGAATGGTCGGTGCTCGTGGACGTCACGCCCACGCCCGGGTTCAGCGACGAGTCCATCCGCGTCTACCTGGCGACCGGACTGTCCGAAGTGGACCGGGAGGTGCACCACGGCAGCGAGGAAGCCGATCTGGTGCTGGAGCGGATCGACCTGTCCGAGGCGGTACGTCGCGCGCTGGCCGGCGAGATCGTCAACGCCTCCGCGGTGGCCGGCCTGCTCGCCGCGCAGGCGGTGCGCTCCGGGGCCGCGGACGCCCGCCCGGTCGACGCGCCCTGGCCGGACCGGCCGACGCGGTGGGCGGCCCGCCAGTCCGGCAAGAAGTAGTTCCCGGCAGTGGCGGCTTCGGGCGCATCCGCCTGCGTAGTAAGGGTGTGGTGGTGCACAGCTACCGTGTAGAGCGGAACGCGATAGTGAGCCCCATAGAGATTGCCTGGTGACTGCCTGAAGAGACTGCGGTGTCGTGATCCGACCGGGTCACGGCACCGCGGTCGTTCAGTCGCGGAGCTGGCGGCCCTGGGCGTCGGTGCCCCCGTTGATCAGCAGGACGACTCCGTCCACGATGGACCACACCACGCCCGCCCCGCAGAGGAACGTGGTGAGTAACTGGGCGATCGCGATGCCTGCGTGCCCGGTGTAGAACCGGCCCACGCCGAACGGCAACAGGATCTGCAGCAACCCGGCCGCCACCTTGGACCGGTCCGACGGCGGCAGCATCGCGGCAGGATGCGGATAGCCCACCGGGGGCGGGACCATCCTGGGTGGCGCGGGTGGCGGCATCGGCGGCGGGGGTGGGGCCAGTGCCGGCGGGTGGGGCGGAGGCAGGTCGGCGAACAGTGGCCGCAGGTCGGTGAGCGTGCGTGCCGCGGTGGCGCGGCCCACCCGCTCCTCGTACTCGTCCATCTCGAGCCGCCCGGCGGCCAGGTGCTCCCCGAGCACCTTGATCGCGTCCTCCCGTTCCCGGGTACCGATGCGGACCTCGCCCGGGCCTGCCGCTTCCGAACTCACGACACGCACGGTAGCCGAGCGGGCCCGCAGCCCGGGCCGCGGTGGCGGATTACGCTTTTCCCAGGCCGGCAACGGCGCCGGCCGTCGCGGTCGGGAGGGGTCGACGTGCGGGTCGGGGTTCCCCGGGAGCTGAAGAACCGGGAGTACCGGGTGGCCATCACGCCGGCCGGGGTACTGGAGCTGTCCCGGCGCGGCCACCAGGTGTTGCTCGAGACCGGTGCGGGCGCGGGTTCGGCGTTGCCCGACGGCGAGTACGTCGCCGCCGGTGCCACGGTCGTGCCCACCGCCGACGACGTGTGGGGCGATGCCGAGCTGGTACTCAAGGTGAAGGAACCCGAGCCCGCCGAGTACCACCGGATGCGCGCCGGTCAGGCCCTGTTCACCTACCTGCACCTGGCGGCCAACCCGGAGTGCCTGCGGGCCCTGCTCGATGCCGGGATCACCGCCCTGGCCTACGAGACGGTCCAGCTCCCGGACGGCTCGCTGCCACTGCTGGCACCGATGAGCGAGGTCGCCGGGCGGATGGCGCCGCAGGTGGGCGCGCACTGCCTGGAACGCGCCCAGGGCGGTCGCGGGGTGCTGCTGGGCGGCGTCTCCGGCGTGCCCGCGGGCAAGGTCGTGGTGATCGGGGCCGGGGTGTCGGGCATGAACGCGGCCGCCATCGCGCTCGGGATGCAGGCCGAGGTCCGCGTACTGGACACCAACGTGCACCGACTCCGCCAGATCGACTTCGTCTATCGTGGCCATCTGCAGACCATTACGAGCAACGCCTACGAGGTGGACAAGGCGTGCCGGTGGGCGGACCTGGTCATCGGCGCGGTGTTGGTCCCGGGCGCCAAGACGCCCACGCTGGTGAGCAACGAGCTGGTCGCGCGGATGCGGCCCGGTTCGGTCCTGGTGGACATCTCCGTCGACCAGGGCGGGTGTTTCGAGGACTCGCGTCCGACCACGCACGACGCCCCGACCTTCCGCGTGCACGACAGCGTGTTCTACTGCGTGGTGAACATGCCCGGCGCAGTACCGCACACGTCCACCTGGGCGCTGACCAACGTGACCCTGCCCTACGTCGTGGCGTTGGCGGACAGGGGAATCCCCGAGGCGGTGACGGACGACCCGGCGCTGGCCAGGGGAGTGAACGTGGCCGGAGGGAGGATCGTGCACCCCGAGGTGGCCGAAGCGCACACCATGCCGCACACCAACCTGTTCGAGGCGTTGGGCTGACGTGGCCGGGCCCGCCGTCGGTCCGGCACCGGCCGACCTCGTCACCACCTACCTCGACCACCTCACCGTCGAGCGCGGCACGTCCCGCAACACCCTCGACTCCTATCGCCGGGACCTCCGCCGGTACCTGGCTTTCCTTGCCGAGCTCGGGATCGACGACCTGGCACAGGTGACCGCCGACCACATCGGCGCTTTCCTTGCCGCGCTGCGGGGAGGCGGCCCCGGCCGCCCGCCGCTGGCGGTGTCCTCGGCCGCACGGACCCTGGTGGCGGTCCGCGGCCTGCACCGGTTCGCACACGCCGAGGGGCGCGTGCCGGTGGACGTCGCGCGGGAGGTCAGCCCGCCCACGCCACCACGACGACTGCCCAGGGCGTTGCCGCTGGATGACGTGATCAAGCTGCTGGAGAGCGGCGGGGGCGACGACCCGCGGGCGCTGCGCGACCGGGCGCTGCTGGAGCTGCTCTACTCCACGGGCGCGCGGATCTCCGAGGCGGTGGGCCTGGACCTGGATGACATCGACGCCGCCGAACGTACCGTCGTGCTCGAGGGAAAGGGTGGCAAGCAGCGCCTCGTGCCCATCGGACGGCCCGCACTGTCCGCCGTGGACGCCTACCTCGTCCGCTCCCGTCCCGGTCTGGCGGCACGCGGACGGGGCAGCCCGGCCGTGTTCCTCAACGCCCGGGGCGGCCGACTCTCCCGGCAGAGCGCCTGGCAGGCGGTGCAGACGGCGGCCGAGCGGGCGGGCATCGCCGCGGAGGTCTCCCCGCACACCCTGCGGCACTCGTTCGCGACCCACCTGCTGGAGGGTGGCGCGGACGTGCGCGTGGTGCAGGAGCTGCTCGGGCACGCATCGATCACCACCACCCAGGTCTACACCCTCGTCACGATGACCACATTGCGCGAGATCTATGCGACGGCGCATCCCCGAGCCCGCGACTGATCTTTTCTCACAACGTCTCTTGTCGATACGTTTACGATTTCATCCGTCCGCGAGAAATGCCCGTTTTACGCGACGTTTGCATTCGATGTGACCTGTGTCACGATTATTTGCCTGCGATCTCCTACTCCGGATAGGACCGAGTCGGGCATGAACTCGTCTGGCAATGGTCAGTGGAACCAAGGGTCGGGATGATCGGGATGTCACGTGCTCTCCCGAATGGCCCGTGGCGGTGCTGTCGCGAGCGTGGGGCGATGTTCTGACCTGGCCCGTTCCCTCCAGGGGTGGGTCGGCGAGACCGGGTGTGAGCCGAACGCGGGCGACACGTTGTCACCCTCGGTCGGGTCACTCCTTCGTGTGAATTTTGTTTCTGCTGCACTGTTGCGGCCGACTTCAACCATTCCGGATAACAGAAACGCCCGTCACCATCCGGTAACGTCGAATTAACCTCGGGAAGGATCAGATGGCGGAGACCGACGTTCTTGGCAGAAGACCCCAGTCCCCCGCCCTTTCCGTGGAGCAACCCACCGCACCCACCCGAAGACTGCATCACTTCTTCGAGGCCAGCTGCGACACCGAGCCCACCGCCGTCGCCCTCGACTGCGACGGCCACGTGCTGACCTACCTCGAGCTCGACCAGCGGGCCAACCGCCTCGCCCACTACCTGATCCGGCGCGGCATCGGCACCGGTAACCGCGTCGGACTCCTCCTGCACCGGTCCCCGGAGATCTACGTCGCGTTGCTCGCCGTGCTGAAGACGGGGGCGACCTACGTGCCCATCGACCCCAGCTCCCCGTCCGAGCGGGTCTCGTTCATCGCCGAGGATTCCTCGCTCGATCTCCTGCTGTCCGCCAGCACGCTGTCCGCCACCACACAGGGGCTCGACTGCCCCGTGCTCGAGCTGGACCGCGCCGAACCGGTGCTCGGGTCGCTGCCCTGCCACCGGCCGCGGCTGGCCGAGACCAGGGACTCGATCTGCTACATCATCTACACGTCCGGCTCCACGGGGCGGCCCAAGGGCGTCGCCGTGGCGCAGTCGAGCATCTGCAACTTCATCGACGTCGTGCCCGCCGTCTACGGCGTGGATGCCAACGATCGCGTCTACCAGGGGATGACCCTGGCCTTCGACTTCTCCATCGAGGAGGTCTGGCCCACCTGGGCGGTCGGCGCGACCCTGGTCGGCGGGCCGAACGACGCCCGACGACTCGGCGGCGGCCTGGCCGAGTTCCTCGCCGAGAAGTCGGTGACCGTGCTCTACTGCGTGCCCACGGTGCTGGCGACCATGGACCGGGACCTTCCCCAACTGCGCACCCTCATCGTGGGCGGTGAGGCGTGCCCGGCTGAGCTGGTCGAGCGCTGGAGCCAGCCGGGACGCCGCATCCTCAACACCTACGGCCCGACCGAGGCCACGGTCACCGCCACCTGGGCCGAGCTGCACGCGGGCAAACCGGTGACCATCGGTCGCCCGCTGCCCACCTACTACGTCCGGTTGCTGGACGAGGAACTGCGCCCGGTGCCCGACGGCGAGGTGGCCGAGATCTGCATCGGCGGCGTGGGGGTGGCAACCGGCTACCTGAACCGCCCGGACCTGACCGCGGACCGGTTCGTGCCCGACCCCTGGCGGCCCGCCGGTCGCCTCTACCGCACCGGGGACCTCGGACGCCTGCTGCCCGACGGCGAGATCGAGTACCTGGGTCGGGCTGACGGTGAGGTCAAGGTCCGCGGCCACCGGGTCGACCTGCAGGAGATCGAGACGAACCTGATGGCCGACGAGGCCGTCGCGGCCGCGGTGGTGACCCTGCTCAAACAGGACGGACCCGGCGGCGAGCTGGCCGCCTACATCACCCGCCGTACCGACGAGCCCGCCGAGGACACGCTCGTTTCACGGCTACACCAACGACTTCGGCAACACCTTCCGCCGTACATGGTGCCGGCCTTTTTGGACATCGTGACGGAACTGCCGATGCTGCCCAGCGGGAAGGTGGATCGGAAGGCACTTCCCGCCCCCTCCGGCCGGCGCCTGGTCGCAACCGACATGCCCGTCACACCGCCGGAAACGCCGCTGGAGCACCGGATCGTCCGGGTGTGGGCCGAGGTGATGCGGCTCGGCACGGACGAGGTCTCGGTGGAGGCGGACTTCTTCCTCGACCTCGGTGGCCACTCCCTGCTCGCCGCGACGGTCGTGTCTTTCCTGCGGCGCGAGGGAGTCGCGCTCTCCATCGCCGATCTCTACGAGCACCCGACCGTGCGGGGCCTGGCCGAACACCAGGAAGCGCTGGACCAGGGGGCCGGCGCAGCCGAGGGCCAGGCCCCGCCGCCCCACCGCGCCACCAACCGCACGGTGCTCGCGGCAGCCCTGATCCAGCTGGCAGTCGTCTACTTGCTCGGCGCGGCCCTGGCCCTGCCCACCATGGAAGTGTTGGGCCACGCCAGGATGTATCCGGAGAAGGTCGCGAAGCTGGCCGCCATCATCGTCGGCACCTATGTGGCGGGTCGGCTGCTGATACCCGTGATCGGGGTGCGGCTACTGTCGCTGGGTCTCGAACCCGGCCGATACCGGCTGTGGAGCGGCACCTACCTCCGTCTGTGGATCATTCAGCAGCTCTTCGCCCTGTCCCCGGTCGGCGTGTTCAGCGGGTCGCCCTTGCTGCCGCCCTACCTGCGGTTGCTCGGTGCTCGTGTGGGATCGCGTTGCCACCTCGCAACGGCGGGCCTCGGCCTACCCCGGTTCGTCACGATCGGCGATGAGGCCAGCGTCGGGTACGGCGCGCAGCTCCACACCACCCACGTCGAAGCCGGTTGGGTGCTCGTCGAACCGATCTCCCTTGGGGCACGGTCCTTTGTCGGCGCCAACTCGGTCGTGATGCCGGGTGTGATGCTGGGGGACGACGCGCGGCTGGCCGACCAGTCCCTCGCCGTCACCGGACAGGCGATCCCGGCCGGACAGGAGTGGGCGGGAGCTCCTTCCGCACCAAGGAAGAACCACGACCGGCTCCTCGATCGAATGCAACTGCAGGGACAGCCCACAGGGGAGCTTTCCGCAGGGCTGGTCGGTGCATTCCTTGCCGCGTGGGGCATTCTGGAGGTTCTTCCGATCATCCTCGCCGTCCCGTCCATCGCGCTGATGGTGGTGGGCTGGGTCCACGGTGGCATCCTCGGTGGCTTGCTGGCGGCGGTGCTGTCCGGCCCGCTCTTCGTCGTGATCACCTGCGGTTCGATCGCCCTCGGCAAGTTCCTTGTACTGCGTCGGACTCCCACCGGGATCTACCCGGTCCGATCGACCCTGGGCCTTCGGAAGTGGGTTGTCGACAAGCTGCTGGAGAGCAGCCTCACCACGACCAACACGCTCTACGCCACCCTGTACACGGTGCCGTGGCTGCGTTCCCTGGGTGCCCGCGTCGGATCCTGGTCGGAGGTGTCGACCGTGTCCCACGTCGACCCGGACCTGTTGCGGCTCGGGCCGGAAAGCTTCCTCGCCGACCAGGCCAGCGTGGGCGTCGCGACCTACCACCGTGGCCACATCGCGTTGAACCGCACCGAGATCGGCCGCCGGTCGTTCATCGGCAACGTGGCGCTGGCCCGGTCGGGCACCAGGATCGGCGACGAGGCGCTGGTCGGGGTACACACCGTCGCGCCCGTGGACGGTGTCCCCGACGGCACGTTCTGGCTGGGCTCGCCGCCCATCCGGTTGCCCCGTCGACAGGAGAGCCAGAAGTTCGACGAGGCGCTCACCTTCCGGCCCGGCCGGGCCCGGGTGGTGGAACGCCTGGCGATCGAGCTCTTGCGGGTCACCCTGCCGGCAACGTTGCTCGCGGTCAGCGGCTACTTCGCCGTACTCACGCTTTTCAAAGTGGCCGAGCACCTCGGCCCGTTCGGCACGGATCTGGTGGCGCCCGGGGTGACATTGCTCTTCGGACTGAGCGTGGTGGTGGCGGTCGCGATCCTGAAGTGGGTGGTGATCGGGCGGTACCGGCCACGCGTGGAACCGCTGTGGAGTCGGTTCGTGCGCCGTACCGAGCTGGTGACCGGTCTCTACGAGAGCGCCGCCGTGCCAGCCCTCCTCGGCTTCCTCGTCGGCACACCGTTGCTCGGGCCGTTGCTGCGGTTGTTCGGGGCCCGCATCGGGCGCCGCACGTGGTTCGCCACCACCCGACTCACCGAGTTCGACCTGGTCCGAGTCGGTGACGACGTTGCCGTGGGCGCGGAAACCTCGCTGCAGACCCACCTGTTCGAGGACCGCGTCATGAAGATGTCGGTGGTCACGGTGGAGCGTGGGGCGACCGTGGGCCCGCGTTCGATCGTCCTCTACGACGCCGTCGTCGGGGCCGACACCACGCTGGATGCACTCTCCCTGGCGATGAAGGGGGAGTGGCTCGTGCCGGGGCGTCGGTGGCGCGGTATTCCCAGCCGTGCCGTCGGGTCCTGAGTGCGCGGGCAAGGGGGCGAGTGACGAAGCGATTCGTCGACTGACGAAAGGGTATTAGCCTTGCACCAGATGGTGGCCGGGGGGTCGACCCGTCTCGACCAAGCCGGGGACGGCCGAACGAGGAGGTGGCGGGTGCGCGATCTGGAGCACCCCGAGCGGGACGAGATCACGCTTGCCGGCGTGCTGCACGCACTGAGCGACCCGACCCGGCTCGCGGTGGTGCGGCAGATCGCGGCCGAGGGCGAGCGTCAATGCGGGGGATTCGACGTCGGGGTGGCCAAGTCGACGCTGTCGCAGCACTTTCGGGTCCTGCGGGAAGCCGGCGTCACCCGCACCCGCTGCCAGGGCACGCAACGCTTCGTCGCACTGCGCCGGGAGGATCTCGACGCACTGTTCCCGGGACTGCTCGACGTCGTGCTCCGCGCACCCGAACGTGTCCTGGGGGCCCGGTAGCTGGGGCTCACCGGGCTGTCGGCGGCACCGGACACCTCGCCAGAAGGACCTTTCTGACCAGGTGCGATGCCCTACGGCGCGGCGCGTTGCCGCTGCCGGTGCACCGGCCTAGGCTCGCGGCGAACCCTGTCGCCTGCGAGCCGAGGAGACCGAGCAGCCATGTCGACCCCGCAGCCGTCCGCCGGGCGGAGCCGTGGCGACGTGGTGGATCTCGACCTGGTGCCGCGCACCGCGACCGCCGCGGTGGAGGACGAGGTGGTGGAGACCTCCGACGGGCAGGTCGGCCCCACCGGCCGGCCGCGCCGGCAGATCCCGGAACCACCCCGGCTGCACCGGCACGGCCCGGCCCGCGTCCTGGCGATGTGCAACCAGAAGGGTGGCGTCGGCAAGACCACGTCTGCCATCAACCTCGGGGCGGCACTGGCCGAGTACGGCCGCCGCGTCCTGCTCGTCGACTTCGACCCGCAGGGCGCGTTGTCGGTCGGGCTGGGCATCCAGCCGCACCAGCTCGAACGCACCATCTACAACGTGCTGATGGAACGCGGCACCCGGGTCGAGGACGTGGTGCTGCGCACCGGCGTGGACCACATGGACCTGCTGCCCAGCAACATCGACCTGTCCGCGGCCGAGGTCCAGCTGGTCGCCGAGGTGGGCCGCGAGCAGACGCTGGCCCGCATGCTGCAGCCGGTCATCGCCCAGTACGACTACGTCCTGGTCGACTGCCAGCCCTCGCTGGGCCTGCTCACGGTCAACGCGCTGGCCGCCGCGGACGGCGTGCTCATCCCGCTGGAGTGCGAGTTCTTCAGCCTGCGCGGCGTGGCCCTGCTCATCGACACCATCGACAAGGTGCGGGAACGGCTCAACCCCAGGCTGGAGATCGCCGGCATCCTCGCCACCATGTACGACCCACGTACCCTGCACTCCCGCGAAGTCATGGCGCGGGTGGTGGAGGCGTTCGGCGAGGTCGTGTTCGACACCGTGATCAACCGCACCGTCCGGTTCCCGGAGACCACGGTCGCCGGCGAACCCATCACCCGCTGGGCGCCCCGCTCGGCCGGCGCCGAGGCATACCGCCAGCTCGCCCGGGAGGTGATCGCCCGATGAACCGGCGCGCACAGCTTCCCGGAGCAGCGGAACTGTTCCGCCCCACCGGGCCCCGCACCGACGGCGACGGCCAGTCGTCCGGCGTGCCCACGCCCGCCGACCGACGCAGCAGCGGGCGACAGAAGCACGACGCGAAGATCACCGTCTACATCTCCGGCGACGAGCTCGTCGCGCTCGAGCAGGCCCGGCTGTCGTTGCGCGCGAAGCACGGGCTGGCGGTCGACCGCGGCCGCATCGTGCGGGAGGCGGTCGCGGTGCTGCTCGCCGACCTGGAACGACAGGGCGCGGACTCGCTGCTGGTGCGGCGGTTGCGCGCGGAGTCGGAAGCGTGACGCGGTTGGACGTTGAGGCATCCTCCGGCGCACCCACTCCCCACGACGACACCGCACCGTCCGCGGCCGGGACGCCGGAGACACCGGAGCCGGGTGACGGCCGCTTCCGGGTGAAGCTGGCCAACTTCGAAGGGCCGTTCGACCTGTTGCTGCAGCTCATCTCGCAACACCAGATGGATGTCACCGAGGTCGCGCTGCACCGGGTGACCGACGACTTCATCGCCCACATCCGCGCCATGGGCGATGCCTGGGACCTGGACGAGACCACCGAGTTCCTGGTGATCGCCGCGACCCTGCTCGACCTGAAGGCGGCCCGGCTACTGCCGGCGGCCCAGGTGGAGGACGAGGAGGACCTGGCGCTGCTGGAAGCCAGGGACCTGCTGTTCGCGCGCCTGCTGCAGTACCGGGCGTTCAAGCAGGTAGCCGCGTTGTTCGCCGAGCTGGAGGCCGGGGCGCTGCGCCGGTACCCGCGCTCGGTCGCGTTGGAGGAGCGTTACGCCGGCCTGCTGCCGGAGGTGATGCTCGGCGTGGATCCGGCGACGTTCGCCGAGATCGCCGCGGCCGTCTTCCGACCCAAGCCACCGCCTTCGGTCTCACTGGACCACGTCCACATGCATGCGGTGTCGGTGCGTGAGCACGTGGCGGTCCTGCGAGTGCGCCTCGCGGAGGCGGGGCAGGCCACCTTCGGCGATCTGGTCGCCGACTGCGAGCACACCGTCGAGATCGTGGCCCGGTTCCTGGCCCTGCTGGAGCTGTACCGGGAGACCGTGGTGTTGTTCGAGCAGGACGATCCGCTGGGCGAGCTGCGCGTCCGATGGGTCGGCGGCGGTGTGGAGCAGGCGCGGGCGGCCGCGGAGACCGACCGGACCAGCGTCGACGAGGAGGACTACGGGTGAGCGGACCCAACGGGACCGGGAAACCGACCGGTCCGGACCCGACCCAGGCCCCCGTGGCCGCGGAGCCCGACCGTTCCTCGCCCACCGACCGGACGGACCTCGCGGCCGGTAGGGAACCCTCGGTACCGGCGGACTCGATGGGTGAGCCGACGGACACCGCCGGCAACGCGGCGGATGCGGGTGATGCCGGCACGGCGGAATCCGAGGACACCGAGCCCGGGCGGACCGAGTCCGCCGAGGGCGAGCCGGGGGAGACCGAGGGCGCGCGTGCCGCCTCGACCCTGCCCGACCTGTCCGCCGATGCCGCCCTGGAGGCGGCTCTGGAGTCGTTGCTGCTGGTCGTGGACTCGCCGGCGAGCGAGGAGATGCTCGCCGACGCGCTCGGGGAACCGGTTCGGCGGGTGCGCGACGCACTGCACCGGATGGCCGCCGGTTACGCTGAGGAGGACCGCGGCATCGACCTACGCCGGGTCGGCGAGGGATGGCGGTTCTACACCCGTGACCGGTACGCGCCGTTCGTCGAGCGGATGTTGCTCGGCGGCCAGCGCGCCAAGCTGACCAGGGCGGCGTTGGAGACGCTCGCGGTGATCGCGTACCGGCAGCCGGTGACCAGGGCCAGGGTCGCCGCGGTGCGCGGGGTGAACGTGGACGGAGTGATCCGGACCCTGCTGGCCCGGGGTCTGGTCGAGGAGGTCGGCCAGGATCCGGAGACGCAGGGCATCCTGTACCGGACCACCGAGCTCTTCCTGGAGCGGCTGGGGCTGTCGTCGCTGGAGGACCTGCCTCCACTGGCCCCGCTGCTCCCCGAGGTGGATGCAATCGACGATGTCTGACCTGTCAGAACGGAACGAACCCGGCGCCGGCGAGGGCGTGCGGCTGCAGAAGGTGTTGGCCAAGGCCGGGGTGGCCTCGCGGCGGGCGGCCGAGGAGCTGATCGAGCAGGGCCGGGTCCAGGTGGACGGCCGCGTGGTCACCGAGCAGGGCCGCCGGGTGGACCCGGAGACGGTGGTGATCCACGTCGACGGCGAGCGGGTCATCGTCCGGGACGACCTGGTGTACCTGGCGCTGAACAAGCCCAAGGGCGTGCACACCACGATGTCCGACGACCGGGGCCGGCCGTGCGTGGGCGACTACCTGCGCGGCCGCGAGGACCGGTTGTTCCACGTCGGCCGGTTGGACGCCGACACCGAGGGCCTGCTGCTGCTGACCAACGACGGCGAGCTGGCGCACCGGCTCATGCACCCCTCCTACGAGGTGCTCAAGACCTACCTGGCCGAGGTGCGCGGCCCGATCCCGCGGGACCTCGGCAAGCAGCTCCGGACCGGGGTGGAGCTGGAGGACGGCCCGGTGAGGGTCGACCGCTTCTCCGTCGTGGACCACTTCCAGGACCGCTGGATGCTGGAGATCGTGCTGCACGAGGGACGCAAGCACATCGTGCGGCGGCTGCTGGAGGCCGCCGGGCACCCGGTGCGGCGGCTGGTCCGCACGGCCATCGGGGAGGTGCGGCTGGGCAACCAGAAGCCGGGCCGGCTGCGCCCGCTGAACCGGCACGAGATCGGCTCGCTCTACAAGTCCGTCGGCCTGTAAGCCGAGATCGTCGGCCGGGGTGCCGGCACGGGACCGCGCCGGCACCCCGAACTTCCTTCTCCCCGAGGCTTCAGTGCTGATCGAATAGATCTCACACTGTCGGTGGGGTGCGGGAGAGTGCGCCGCATGGCCACCCGGCAGCAGTTCGCAACGGAAGCCCCAGAACTGGCAGCGTTGGTTCGAGCCCGCCTGGAGGCAGCCAGGCGCCACGTGCTCGCGACGGTGCGGAAGGACGGCTCGCCCCGGGTCAGCGGTACCGAGGTCGACTTCTACGGCCCGGATCTCGTCCTAGGCTCGATGTGGTTGGCCAGGAAGGCGTGAGACCTGCGGCGGGACGGTCGCTTCGCGCTGCACGCCAATCCGGGAGACGGGATGGACGACGGCGACGCCAAGGTGTCCGGTCGAGCCGTGGAGATGACCGATCCCGACGAGTTCCGCGCCTTCGTCGAAGCGACCCAGCCGCCGCAGCCGTGCCACGTGTTCCGTTGCGAGTTGGACGAGGCGGTCTTCACCACGGTCGATCCCGTGGGAGAGCAACTGGTTGTCCAGCTGTGGCGGCCCGGCACCCCGGTTGTGCGCTCCGCACGCCGCGGCACGGAGTACCCGCCCCGGCGGCTGGAGACCGTGCGCTAGGTGGCCTGCCTAGGTGGCCTGCTGGGGCCGGAGCACCGCCATCGCCTTGCGGGCCATCGGCTCGGCGACGCGTGCCGCCACCGGACCCAGTATCGCCATCAACAACACGTACGCGGTCGCCAAGGGGGCGAGCCCCTCCTCGACCGCGCCGGACGCCACCGCCAACCCCGCGATGACGATGGAGAACTCGCCCCGTGCCACCAAGGCGGCCCCGGCCCGGAGCCGACCCATCCGCGCGATGCCCTGCCGGCCTGCCGCCCACCATCCGGTCGCCACCTTTGTCAGCGTGGTCACCACGGCCAGCACGGCGGCAACGCCGAGCACCGGTGGGATCAGCCTGGGGTCGGTGTTCAACCCGAACACCACGAAGAAGATCGCGGCGAACAGGTCGCGTAGTGGCTCCAGCATCCGGGTCGCGTTCTCCGCGGTCGAACCGGAGATCGCGATGCCCAACAGGAACGCGCCGACCGCGGCCGACACCTGCAGCTGCGAGGCGATCCCGGCCACCAGCAACGCGGCACCGAGCACCCGCAGCAGGAACACCTCGGGATCGGGGTTGTCCACCAACGCCGACACGTAGCGGCCGAACCGCAGTGCCACCACGAGCACGACGGTGACCGCCAGCAACGCGATGCCGACCGCCGACAATCCGCCCATCAACCCGACACCGGCCAGCAACGCGGTGAGGATCGGCAGGTAGACGGCCATCGCCAGGTCCTCGAACACCAGCACCGACAACACCACCGGGGTCTCCCGGTTACCCAGCCGGCCCAGGTCACCGAGCACCTTGGCGATGATCCCGGAGGACGAGATGTAGGTGACGCCACCCATCACGAACGCCCCGAGCGGTCCCCAGCCCAACAACAGGCCCGCCACGGCACCCGGTGCGGCGTTGAGCACCAGGTCCACCACGCCCGCCATCCAGGACCGCCGCAACCCGGTGACCAGCTCGGCGGCGGAGTACTCCAGGCCGAGCAGGAGCAGCAGGAGGATCACGCCGATCTCGCCGGCGATGCTGGTGAACTCCCCCAGACCGGTCACGGGCAGCAGCCCGCCGGTACCGAACGCCAGCCCGCCGAGCAGGTACAGCGGGATGGGGGAGACACCGATGCGCCAGGCCAGGCGGCCGAGCATGCCCAGCCCGAAGAAGATCGCGCCGAGCTCGATCAGGGAGATCGCCGTCGAATGCACCGATACGCCGTCCGGTCAGCCCTTGGCGAGCAGGTCGGCGGCGGCGTCCACGCCTTCCGGCGTGCCGACGGCGATCAGCACGTCGGCGCCCCGGAGCACGAAGTCGGGTCGGGGTGAGGGTTCCACGTCGTTGGCCCGGACGATGGCGACCACGGACACCCCGGTGCGGGTGCGCATGGCGGTGTCGCCCAGCGGCCGCCCGTCGAACGGCGAGCCGGTGATGATGGGCAGCTGCCGGGTGACGATGCCGCCCACGCCGCCGTGCTGCTTGTCCAGCTGCGCCACCAGTTGGGGCGCGCCGAGCAGGTTGGCCAGCGTCCCGGACTCCTCGGGCGTCAATGCGATCGACGCGGCGCACGCGTCCGGGTCCTCGCGGCCCGACACGATGAGATCGAACCGGCCATCGCGGTGGGTGACCACGCCGATCCGGCGACCGGAGCGGGTCACGAAGTCCTGGCGGGTGCCGATTCCCGGCAACGGGGTCACCTCGACGTTCACGCGAGCGAGAGTAACCGCGGACGGGGGTGCGAGCGGAACAGCCGCGCTTCGGGCCTTGACAGGTGCAAGCCAGATCACCACCCACCTGATCGACCCGAGGGGGCAGGATCGATCGGATGACACAAGGACTGGTGCGTGCGTTGCCCACGGCGTGGGTGGTCCGCGGCGAGG
Organism: Longimycelium tulufanense; assembly: GCF_014645795.1. Lineage (GTDB taxonomy): Bacteria > Actinomycetota > Actinomycetes > Mycobacteriales > Pseudonocardiaceae > Longimycelium > Longimycelium tulufanense. The sequence continues at coordinate 26,132 of NZ_BMMK01000045.1, forward strand.
TGCCCGGGCCCGACGTCGACGAGTTCGCCAATCCCGAGCAGGTCCGGGTGGCCCTGGCCGGGGCGGGGCCGGACACCCTGCTCGCCGCGCAGCACCCGCACCGCACGCCCGCCGCGATCGCGGCCGGTCTGGGGCTCGCCGAGTCGTTGCCGCACGCCCGGGAGGTGCTCGCCCGGTTGCGGGCCGCCCACTACCGGCGGGTGACCGACGTCGTGGCGCCCTACATCGTGGACGGAACGGACGGGACCGCCGCCGGCCTGCTGGCTTTGGTCGATCCCGAGGCGGTGGGCGGCGACGGCGTTGCCCAGGTGCGGCACAGCGAGGAGGTCTACCCGGAGGTGGTGGCCGAGCGGTCCGCGGTGCTGGCCGGGCTGGGCTACTCGACCAGCGCCGCCCTCCTGGTGCCGGTGCGCGGCGGGGAGGAACTGACCGCCGCGGTGGAGCAGGTCGCACGCGGGCTCGGCGACCCGGCCGTCCGCTCGGTGGACTCCGCCGGGCGGCGCCACCTGCTGTGGCTGCTCGGCCCGGGCCCGCAGCGTGACGGCCTGCTCGCTCGCGCCGGCGCCCAACCGCTGCTCGTGGCCGACGGCAACCATCGGGTCGCCGCCTCCGCCGCTGCCGGGCTCGGCGGCATGCTCGCCATGGTCACCGGTGGTCCGGCGTTGCAGATCGGCGCCATCCACCGCGTGCTCTCCGGCACCGGGCGGGGCGGGAGCGAGCTGGTCGCGGCCTGGCGATCGGTCGGGCTCGCGGTCGCCGAGACCACCCCGCACGAGCCGAGTCACCCCGGCACCGTCGTGGCCGTCACCGACCAGGGCACCTACACCATCACGCTGCCCCCACCCGGGGCCGGAGAGCCCGTTCCCCGCATCGACCACGCCGTCGTGGAGCGGTTGTTGCTCGCCGAGGCCCTCGGAGTCGACCCCGCGGGGCCGAGCGTGCGCGCGTTGCCGGCGCCGCAGCTCGGGGGCCTGGCCCTGCCGGCCGGCGTGGACGCCCTGCTCCTGCTGGCCCCGGTGCCCTACGAGGACGTGCTCTCCGTCCACGCCCAGTCCCGCACCATGCCCCGCAAGAGCACTTACTTCACCCCCAAGCCCCGCAGCGGCCTCCTCCTCGCCGATCTGGCCGGCTGAGCGCCCGGCCGGGAATGCACCGGCCGACGGCGGTTGTTCGCCAGGTGGATGAGGTGGGCTTTCACCCGCCGGTCCGAACGCGATGCGGGCCCGGCGGCGGGGAACAGGCAGAATGGTTGGTTGAGCGGCGGACGTGCCCCCTTGTGGGTGAGGCGTCGCCGGGGGTTCACGAGGGGAGACCGAGGAGGCGTGGTGGCACGCGGTGAGCTGCGGGGTGTCGTGGCGGTGGACGGTCCGTCGGGTACCGGGAAGTCCACCGTCGCCAGGCGGCTCGCGGCCGAGTTCGACGCCGAGTACCTCGACACCGGGGCCATGTACCGGGCGGTGACGCTGGCCGTGCTGCGCGCCGGGGTGGACCCGCAGGACCCGGACGCCGTCGCCGAGATCGCGGCCGTCGCCGAGCTGGCCTCCGGCACCGACCCCGAGGCCCCCACCATCGACCTGGCCGGTGAGGACGTCAGCGAGGAGATCCGCGGGCCTGCTGTCACCCTCGCGGTGTCGCCCGTCTCCGCCGTCCCGGCCGTGCGTGAGCAGCTCGTCGGGCGGCAGCGGCAGATCATCGCCGACGCACTCGCCCGCACCGGCGGCATCGTCGTCGAGGGGCGCGACATCGGCACCACGGTCGCGCCCGACGCCGGGCTGAAGGTCTTCCTCACCGCGACCCCCGAGGCACGCGCACACCGGCGCGCGGCCCAGGACAACGCCTCCGGCCGGCGGGCCGACGTCGCCGAGACCCTGGCCGACGTGCGGCGCAGGGACACCTACGACGCCAGCCGAGCGGTGTCGCCGATGCGGCGGGCCGAGGACGCCGTCACCGTCGACACCACCGAGCTGGACATCCCCGGCGTGCTGAGCGAACTGGCCGCGCTGATCAAGCAGCGCGGGCTGACGGCCGTCCCGCAGCGGAGCCGGTCATGACCTCGCGCGCGGCCCTGCCACCCGGGGCCTGGCCCTGGCTGCACGGCCTGGCCCGCTGGATCGGGACCTGGCTGTTCCACCCGGTGTTCCGGCTGCGCGTCCGGGGCCGGGACCGGGTTCCCGCCGAGGGGCCGGTGGTGCTCGTCGGCAACCACAGCTCGCTGGTCGACGGCCCACTGCTGTTGGGTGTCCTCGGTCGCAGCTCGGTGTTCCTGATCAAGCACGAGCTCTTCCATGGCCCGCTCGGGTGGGTGCTGTACCGGCTCGGGCACCTGCCGGTCCGCCGCGGCGAACCCGACCGCACCCCGATGCTCGCGGCCGTGCGGGTGCTGCGCGGTGGCGGCGTGGTCGGGGTGTTCCCGGAGGGAACCCGGGGTGAGGGCACCGTGAGGTCGGCGGAGAACGGGGCTGCCTGGCTCGCCCGCTCCACCGGTGCCGTGGTGCTGCCGGTGGCCTGCCGGGGCACCTTGCGGCCCTCCGGCGCGCGGCGCCGGTTCCGGCCCCGGGTCGATGTGCTGTTCGGCGAGCCGTTCCGGCTGCCTGCCGGCAAGGGGCGGGCGGGGCTGGCCGCGGCCACCGAGCGCCTGCGCGTCGAGCTCGCCGGCTTGGTCGCCGAACTTGACCGACAGCGGGGCGGCGAGACCGCACCCGCACGACAGCAACCGCCCGCCAAGGGCTCCGAGAGGGGAGGGCGAGCGTGACCGGCCTGGACGGCACGTGGGCCGACGAGGCCGAGTGGACCGCATTGGACGAGGTGGCCGGGGCCGCCGACGAGGGCCTGGGCGGCGGTGAGCCGCCGCAGCCCGTCGTCGCGGTGGTCGGCCGGCCGAACGTGGGCAAGTCCACCCTGGTGAACCGGATCCTGGGCCGCCGCGAGGCGGTCGTGCAGGACGTCCCCGGCGTCACCCGGGACCGCGTCGCCTACGACGCGCTGTGGAACGGGCGGCGGTTCACCGTCGTCGACACCGGCGGTTGGGAGCCCGACGCCCGCGGCCTGCAGGCGGAGGTGGCCGCACAGGCAGAGCTGGCGATGTCCACCGCGGATGTCGTGCTGCTGGTCGTCGACGCCACCGTCGGCGCCACCACGACCGACGAGGCGGTGGCCCGGGTCCTGCGCCGCTCGAACCGGCCCGTGCTGCTCATCGCCAACAAGGTGGACGACGAGCGGCTGATGGCCGACGTCGCCGCGTTGTGGTCACTGGGCCTCGGTGAGCCCTACCCGGTCAGCGGCCTGCACGGGCGCGGCTCGGGCGACCTGCTCGACGCCGTGCTCAAGGCGTTGCCCGAGACGCCGCGGGAGGCGGTCGGTGCGAGTGGTGGTCCACGCCGGGTAGCCCTGGTGGGCAAGCCCAACGTCGGCAAGTCCAGCCTGCTCAACCGGCTCACCGGGGAGCAGCGCTCGGTGGTCGACGAGGTCGCCGGCACCACCGTGGACCCGGTGGACTCCCTGGTCGAGCTGGATGACGAGACGTGGCGCCTCGTCGACACCGCCGGCCTGCGCAAGCGGGTACGCACCGCCAGCGGCACCGAGTACTACGCGTCGCTGCGCACCCGCGCCGCGATCGAGGCCGCCGAGGTGGCGATCGTGCTCATCGACGCCAGCGAGCCGCTCACCGAGCAGGACCTGCGGGTGATCTCGATGGTCGTCGACTCCGGGCGGGCGCTGGTGCTGGCCTACAACAAGTGGGACCTGGTCGACGAGGATCGGCGATACCAGCTCAACAAGGAGATCGACCGCGAGCTGGTCCGGGTGCGGTGGGCCGAGCGGGTGAACGTGTCCGCGCGGACCGGACGGGCCGTGGCCAAGCTGGCGCCGGCGCTGCGGACCGCGTTGGAGTCCTGGGACCGGCGGGTGCCCACCGGGCAGCTCAACGCCTGGCTCAACGAGCTCGTCGCGGCCACCCCGCCGCCGGTACGCGGTGGCAAGCAGCCGAAGGTCCTGTTCGCCACCCAGGCACAGACCCGGCCGCCCACGATCGTGCTGTTCACCACGGGCTTCCTGGAGGCCGGCTACCGACGGTTCGTGGAGCGCAAGTTCCGGGAGACCTTCGGCTTCACCGGCAGCCCCGTCCGCATCTCCGTGCGGGTCCGGGAGCGCAAGCCGCGGAAGTGATCGCGCGGCCGGGCGGTGCGAACATCATGGAAGATCCGCCTTCGACCGCCTAGCCTCCCTGCCAAGGTGGATCAAGGGAGGTGGGGCCGGTGCCGACCAGCCACAGCGGCTCGGTCGTCGACGGCCGCGTGCGGCTGGTGCTCGCCGACGACGAGCCGCTCCTCAGGCGGGGACTTCGGGTCCTGCTCGAGGCCAGCGGGCACATCGCCGTGGTCGCCGAGGCCGCGGACGGGGACGAGCTGCTGGCGGCCGTGCGGGAGCACTGGCCGCAGGTGGCGCTCGTCGACGTGCAGATGCCCGGCGTGGACGGGCTGACCGCGTTGCGGACGATGCTCGCGTGGCCGCAGGCCCCGGCCGCCGCCGTGTTGACCACGTTCGACCTGGACGAATACGTGGCCGACGCGTTGGAGGTCGGGGTGCAGGGCTTCCTGCTCAAGGACGCCGAGCCCGAGGTCCTCGTCCGGTCGGTGCTCGACCTCGCTGCCGGTGGGGCCGTGCTGGATCCGCGGATCACCGCGCGGTTGTTGCCAAGGCTGCGGATGGCCAGCGGCCAGCGCCGGGATGTTGAGCGGCTTCGGGCGTTGAGCGCGCGGGAGCAGCAGGTGCTGGAACTGTTGGCGGACGGGCGATCCAACGCCGGCATCGCCGAGGAACTCGGCCTGACCGAGGCTACCGTCAAGAGCTACGTGTCCACTGTGCTCAGCAAACTCGGTGCACAGAATCGGGTGCAGGCCGCCCTCATGGCGCAACGTGCTGCCAGCCCTGGGGGAGGGCAGGGATGAGCTTGTGGGGCTGGACGCTGGTCCGGCGGGTGGGAATTGAGATCCTCGCCGTGGCGGTGCCTGTTTCCTTGGTGCTGTTGGCGAATCCCACGCCTTACGACTTCGCTTTGCCCGCAGCACTTGTTGCCTGCGCGCTGTTGCCGCTGCGACTGCTCTATCCGCCGCTGATGGTGCTGATCTGCCTGCCGGCGTTGTTCTCGGGGCTCGGGTTCCTGCCGACCGTCGTGTCGCTGTTTCGGCTTGGCAGGACGGCGCGTTCGCTGGCCTTGCTGACCGGCGCTGTCGCGTTGACCACCGCCGTTGCCTGGACCGGAGTGTATCTCTCGCAGCCCCATCTACGTTGGGCCGACCTCGTGCTCACCGCTGTCTTCGGGGTGATCTACACCGCCGCCCCTGCTGCTCTCGGCAAGCTGGTTGCGACGCGGGAGGAGCTGGCCGCCAGCCTGCGGGAGCAGGAGCGGGCGCGGATTGCCGAGTTGGCGGCTCGGGAGGAGCGGGCGAAGGCGGAGGAGCGGGCGACCATTGCCCGGGAGATCCACGACGCTGTTGGGCATCACGCGACGCTCATCGCTGTCGAGGCCGCCGCTTTGGCCGCTACTACTAGGGACGCCGCTACCCGTGACTCCGCGCTGCGGTTGCGTGCCTTGGCAAAGGAGTCGTTGGCCGAGATGCGGGCGGCCTTGGGTCTCCTCAACGGGATGCCTGAGCCTGTGCCCGGGTTGCCGCAGTTGCCCGACCTGGTGGCCAAGGCGCGGGCTGCTGGGCTCGTTGTCGAACTGGAGGACCGGTCGGTGCTCGGGGCTGAGCTCACGCCCAGCGCCGGGCGGGCGGTGTACCGGGTGGTGCAGGAGGCTTTGACCAACGCCGCGAAGCACGCTCCTGGTGCTCCCGTCCTGATCCGGTTGGACCGGCGTGATGGTCGGCTGCACGTGACCGTCGAGAACGACACGTCCACCACCTCGGCCGTGGTGGCTACGGAGGGTGAGCATGGGGCCGGGTTGTCCGGGTTGGCGGAGCGGATGCGGATGGCTGGGGGAGCCCTGGCCGCGACCCCCACCCCGACCGGGGGCTTCCTGGTCCAGGCTGAGCTTCCGCTGCAGGGGGCCGGCCCGGCACCACCTACGAAAGTAGGGGACGACGACTCGACGATCGGCGGTAGTCCCGTGGCCTCCGCTCCCGCATAGTTCCCCTGCCGGGCAGGGGGCCGACGCGGGGGAGCGGCGGGGACGCTGGGGGTGCGTCCCCGCCCGCGCTCGCCCTCGTCCCACCCGCCCAGCCCCGGATTTTGGGGGTCCGCGGTGATGGGTTAGGATGATCCCGCATCCGGACGCCGGATGTGGCCGGGACGTGGCGCAGCTTGGTAGCGCACTTGACTGGGGGTCAAGGGGTCGCAGGTTCAAATCCTGTCGTCCCGACGGCCAGAACAGCCCATCTACGCAGGTAGATGGGCTGTTCCGTTGGTGCCGTCGTGATCTCTCTGAATGCCTGACCGGCGGTGCATGCCACATTTGTGCCACACGACCGGCGGTTACCCCTCGCTCAGGCCGCGTTGAGCGCGGCGCGTCGGCGAGCGTCGAGCGTGGCCGCGACGTCGTCGAGACGGTCTGGCCACAGGTGCCCGTAGATATTGAGAGTCATCGATGCGTCGGCGTGTCCGAGCATCTGCTGGATCACTTTCACGTCCGCGCCGGCCGCGATCGCCAACGACGCCGCTGTGTGGCGCAGCTTATGCGGTGTCAAGCCCAACCCGTCGAGTTCGGCCGCCTGCACCGCCGCGTTGAACTCCCGCACGCGCCAGTTGTTCGCCCGAAGCGACATGCCGCGGTTGGTGGTGAACACCAGCTCGTCACCCGCCCGGTTGCCGATGACTTGGGTCAGGACGGGCACCAACGACGCCGGGATCGGGACTGTGCGGCGCTTGCCGGTCTTCGGCAAGCCTTCGCATTGGACCCCTTTGACCTCATAGAACGTAGTCGCCACTCGGATTCGCCGCTTGTTTAGGTCGACCCTGCCAATTCGCAGCGATGCGGCCTCACCCCACCTCAGACCCGTGTAGGCCAGCAGCAGGATGAGTGCCCGGTTAATCGCGGCACACGCGGTGGGCCGCGCGTACTTGGTCATCAGCGTGGCCGACGCATTCGCCAACGCCTCGACCTGTGCGTAGGACAGGTACACGTGTTCAGCATCGGGGCGGACGGGCAGCTTCACCCCATGTGCAGGGTTCCTGCCCAGCCGCGTGGGCACACACCATTCCAGGACCATGGTCAGAACACGGTAGGCATGTCGGGCCTGAGACGGACCCAGGCCGGCGCCGCCCTCCTCTTTTGACTTGAGTAAGGACGCGACCCACACCGCGATGTCCTCCCGCTCAATCGCGGACAGCGGAAGGTCGCCCCATCGCACGTTCACGTGGTTGTCCAGCAAGCCCCGGTATTTCCACCATGTCGACGGACGGAGGTCCTGCCGGGCGTCCAGCCACTTGTCCGCGATGTCGGCGAAGTCCACTCGCGACAGAGCGGGGTCGACGTAGGTGCCGGCGGACAGTGCTGCCTCCAACTCCGTTCGTCGATCCTCTGCCCGGGTCTTGGTCGTCGCGACTTCCGACCGTAGTTTGCCGGCGCGGTTGTAGTACCGCACCTGCCATCGCGCGGGAGGCTGCTTGCCGTTCTGCTTGGCACGCTGAAGCGCTTCGCGGTAGTCCTTGCTATTTCTGCGGTCGTACACCCATGCGCGTGCCATTAGGCGGCCCCCTTCTGTTCTTCCATCCACTTGTCGACGTCTTCGAGGCGGAAGCGAACGTGCTTTCCGACCTTGACTCCTGGCGGCCCGTAACCACGAGTGCGCCATTGGTAGACCGTTTGTTTGGAGGGCAATTTCAGGTAGGCCACCAATTCGTCAGGCGTCAGATACGTACCCATGTGACCTTCCCACTCCCCCGGTCCGAATGGTTGCGGCGTTGGTTGCGTGGGGGTGGTCATGCCTGCCCCCGGACGACTCTGAGGGGGGCGGCCGTACCAGCCGTACCAGCCTCGTTTTTGCTGGTCAGCCCTGGTACGGCTTGTTCGGTGGTACGGCTTGAGCCGTACCAGGGCTCAAGCCGTACCGCCCCTGACCTGGGATGCGACGGCTGGTACGGCTGGTACGGCTCCCCTTCCCCGGACGTGTCGGGTTCGGGGCAGTAGCGCTGCCAGGAGTCGACGAAATCGGCCCGCTGGTAGCCCTTGGCCTGGCCGACGCAGGGGAACCGGAAAGTGCCTGATCGGATGCCATATTCGCGCAGTAGCGATCCGAGTTTCATCGCGGTGAGCCCATTGGGGCCGAGTTCGTTCCAGCCGGACTCGGGAATGCCGCGTAGTCGGGCCAACAGTTCATTCGTGGGTAGGGCTTGGTCGTCACTGAAGGCGGTGCGGCAGTCGGTGAGGAGCCGGAGTTGGTCGGACATGTCGCCGGTGTTGCTGGCTTCGGCGGTCAGCGTTGCGGCGGCGGTGCGGGCACGCTGGGGCCAGGTGCCGCCGGCGTGGTCGGCGACGATGACCAGGGGTTCCCAGGTGTCGGCGGCGCGGTCCTCGACGGGCAGTTCCGGTTCGGCGGCTTCCAGGGTGGCCAGGTCTGCGCGTAGCCAGGTGGTGAGCTTGTTGGCCAGTGCCCGCAGGGGTTCTCGGTCGCGTCGGGTGCGGTAGGGGGAGACCTTTTCTCCGGGGGCGCGGCGGCGCATCGGGATAATGACGGCGCGGTCTTCGATGGTGTCGGGCATGGCGCCGATACCGGCCAGGGCGGCCATGGCGAAGGTGGGGATGGTGACCACCGCGCTGAGCGCCGCGTCGTAGCGCAGCGCTGGTCGGCCGCGTTGGTGGCCGGCGTTGAGTAGCCCGCGGAGGTCTTCGTTGCCGTCGGCTTTGGGGCCGAAGATGGTGTCGACCTCATCCACCAGCAGCACCGGCGGATCCGGCGTGATCGAGCGGTACACCGCCGCGGGGGACGCGTTGACCGTGATCAACGGGTTGTGGCATGTTGCCTCGACCACGTCGAGCAGCCGGGATTTGCCGCAGCGGCGTTCGGGTCCGCGGATGACCAGCCGGGGGGCGTGTGCCCAGGCGGGTTGGGCATGGGTGGCCGCGATCCACAGCACCACGGCGTCGGTGGCGTGTGGGCTGGGCATGGCCACGTAGCGGGTCAGCGCGGCGTGCACGGCATCCAGCAGCACCGCGCCCTCGGTGGCGGTCGGGTTCGTGGCAGTGGTCATACGACACCTCGGGTTCCGAACAGCGCGCCGGTTGGTGCGGCCGGGCGGTGGGGGGTGGTGATGGGTGCGGTGCGGGGGCGGGCGGTTCCGGCGCGTAGGCCGTTGGCGATCGTGCGCAGCACTTCCCGCTCTGTGCATTGGCACGGGCCGGTGATCATGTGACCTGCGGCTGTGAGCAGAGCCGTTTCGGCCTGGGCCGGGGGGAGAAGTCCCCCCGCGGCCAGCTCGCCCAGCCGGCAGGCGGCGACGAACAGCGTCCGCGTGTGCCGGGTTGCTTGGGCCGCTCGCACGTGAGCGCACTCGCCCCTTACGGCGGCCCGCACGTAGGCGGGTAGCCGTTCTGCGGCGATCTGGCGGCGCGCTGATGTCGCCGCTGGCGGCTTGGGAGTCAGGGCCTGGACCAACCAGCCCGGGAGTTCGGCCGGTGGACGCGCGTCGGTGACCCGATACACCCCGTCCGGGGTGATCGATCCGGGGGCGACGACGTAGCCGCCCCAGCCGCGGGTGTCGACCTTCCACCCGAGTCCGTTGCCCTGCTCGCCTTCGGTGATGCCCAGCCGCACCCCGGCCGGCGCCTGGAAGTAGAGGTGGGTGCCGCCGCGGGCGGAGCGCACGGTGAACGTGTCGGACGGGACCGGTTGTCCGGCGTCGGCGCAGAGGAGGGCGAACACGTCGTGTCCGTCGTGGACCCCCCTCCGGCTCCAGCCCTTCGGCGGCACGTCCTCCGGTGACTTCGGGGTGTCCAGGTCGACCACCACCAGCCCGGCCGGGCCGGCGGCCAACCCGATGTTGTAGGGGGCAGTCGCCCAGCAGCGGCGGATGCGGTCCGGGTCGGTGGTGGCGCGCTGCTCCCAGCCCTGGTGGCCGCTGCGGCACGGTCCGGTGCGGGGGCAGGGCCGGCGGGTGGTGTCCCCGTGTAGGGCGGGCGGCTTCTTGGCGCCGGGTCGGATCGGGAAGACCGGCCAGCCCCGGGCGGCACACGCTAGGGCGGCGTCGCGGAGCGCCTCAACCCGTTCGCGGGGTGTGGGTGATGAGAGGGTCACGGTGCTCGTCCTTTCCGGTCGTGTCGGGGTGGGTGGGCACCCGGGGCCAGCCGGGCTGGGCAAGGCATGGGCTGGCCCCGGGCTTCTGTGGCGGGGTTCAGAATGGGGCTCCGTCGAGCTCGTCGAGGTGGTCAAGCCAGGCGAGTGCGACGGCGGCGACCTCGATCAGTTCGTCGTGCAGCATGTCGGGGTCCTCAACAGCGTTCGGGCCGAGCTGGCAGGCGACGTCGCCGAGTTCCTGGGCCAGCGCGGTGAGTCGGGCCGGGTGGTCGATCAGGTGCCCGTCGACGGCGTAGGCGCCGTGTGCGTCGCGGTGCCGCTGCCGCGCGGCCGCGACGGCGGCCAGCACCGCGGGCCGGGCGGCGGGTTGCCGCGGGTCGCCGTCGAGCAGTTCCCGCAGCGCGGCGCGAAGCTGGTCACGATCAATGGGCAGGGCACGGGACATCGGTCAGTCCTCCGGTCCGCAGGTGTGGTCGTGGATGACGCGCCGCATCTCGGTGCGGTCGCGGTCGCTGGCGACGTTGTAGGCAAGCCAGGTGCGGTAGCCGCAGGGCTCATGCGTGAGGTGGTG
>NZ_BMMK01000046.1 GCF_014645795.1 Longimycelium tulufanense
CTCAGTCATGCCGGGACCGGTGGCCTGACAGCCCCAACCTGGGGCCACAAAAGAAGGTAACAGGGGGAGAACCCACCCCCCGCGCCCACGACCACCCGGCCCACGATCGGCGCAACGAAAGGGCACGATCGCAGCGTCGCCGGGGAAGGCGGTCACTCGTCGGAGCAGGTTGGGCTGGTCGTGGGGCGCTTCGTTGCGACGCTGGTGTGCCCCTCGAGGTTTGCTTGAGTGGTTAGGCAAAAACTTCTCACCGTCGGGTCTACCGATGCGTCACCTTCATTCGGTGCCGGTGTTGCCAGCCCGAGGCCGGGGAGGTGTCGATGCTTCGGCGGCCCGCTCGTGACGCGCATGACGCCGCGAGCACTCTCGCCCGCCGTCGCGTTCCACTCGTTCGTGGGTACCGGGTGCACACGCCATCCGATTCGCAACGCCACCCCGGCGACCATCCACCACCCACCACGAGCCACCCCAGGGAGTCTCGATGGGCTTTTCCGACGTCCTGCGAAGAGCTTTCCTCAACGAGCCCACCGTCCCCGCCCGCCCCTACCCACCCAGCCCGGATCCGTTCGCGCAACGGCCACCGCCTCCCTCCCCACCGGCGGGAATGCCCTCACCCGTCCGCCAAACCTCGTTCCACGCACCCCTGCGCAGCGAACTGCCCGGCGTCTGGTTCGACGCAACCTTCCAGTTGGCCTGGCAGCTGCTCCCGGACGGCGAGCAGCGGCACGCCCGACCCGAGGACCTGGTCCGCGGTTACGCCTACGAGGTCGTGCACGAGGTCACCAGCACCGGGTCGGTGACGGCGGTGGAGGCCCTCCGAGCCGAGGCCAACCGGCGTCTCGGCTGGGTCCGCGAACTCGAGAGCGTGTTGCGCATGAAGGGCGGGGTCGAGCTGACCGTCCCACCGCAGTGCGCACAACTGGCCGAAGATCACGAGCGGCTGCGCCGGGAACGGCAGCTGGGCCGGCTGCGCCGGGAGCTGGAAGCAGAGGAGATCGACCACCTGCGCTCCTTCGTCTTCGGCGATGTCGTCACCGCGCGCGTCTGGTGGGCATTCCGCAACCCGGAGCGGATCCGCGACATCGCCGACATGGACGACGTCTTCCACCGGCTGTGCAATGCAGGCCCGGCACCCGCCACCCGCGCCGCGCCCGACGGATCACCGGGAACCGCCAACCACGGGCTGCCCAGCCTGGAACGCGTCGCCGAACTTCTCGCGGCACTCGACGAGACCAGCCAGCAACAGCTCTTCGACCTGGCCCGACAGCGGACGGACGGCCTTCCCCAGCCACTGCCGGAGGCTCGCTGCTCCGGCGAGACCGGGCACCGGTGGCCGGCGGACCAGCGGGCCAACGCGTTACCCGACGGCAGCCAGCCGGCCGATCTCGCCGCCCGAAACAACGGCTTACCGTCGACCACATGACTCGGGGCCGCCGCCAGGCTGATCCACGCCGGCCTGCCTCCATGAGGAGACGGAGACCGCACCTCCGTAAGGTTGCGTCCCGTGGGGCGACTGGTCGTCATCGAAGGACTGGACGGAGCCGGCAAGCGCACGCTCGCCGACGCGCTCACCGCTGCATTCGGCGAGCGCGGGCTACGCGTGACCCGGCGCGCCTTCCCCAGGTACGGCCAGGACATCCACGCCGACCTGGTGCGCGACGCGTTGCACGGCCGGCTCGGCGACCTCGTGGACTCCGTCTACGGTATGGCCGTTCTCTACGCCCTTGACCGTCGGGCCGCGGCCCCGGCCCTGCGGGCCGACCTGCTCGCGCACGACGTCGTCCTGCTCGACCGCTACGCGGCCTCCAACGCCGCCTACGGCGCCGCCCGACTGCACCAGGACGCCCGCGGCGAGTTCGTCGCCTGGCTCCGGCACCTCGAGATCGAACGGTTCGCCGTGCCCGTGCCCGACGCCCACGTGCTGCTCCGCGTCCCGGTCGAGGTGGCTGCGCACCGCGCCGAGCAGCGGGAGAGCACCGAGGCCGATCGCGCCCGCGACGCCTACGAGATCGACAACGGTCTCCAGGCCCGTTGCGCCGCGGTGTACGACGGCCTCGCCGCCGACGGCTGGCTCGCACCCTGGCACGTGGTGGACGGCGCCACCGGCGTGGACGTGCCCGCTCTCCTGGCCCGGCTCGGCCCCTGACTCCCAGGCCGGACACCACCCGACCAGACCCTTGCCTGACACGTGTGGGTGACGGTCCGCTGGAGAGACGGCGTCGTCGATCTCCCAGGACCGGTCCAGCGGACCCCACCGCACCCGCCCCGCGGGCCCGTAGGGAGCAGGTGACCTGCGCAAAAGTGCCCGGTGCCAGTACCGGCCGCGGGGCGGAAGCGGGGGTCGGTGCCGGTGCGCCAACCCGGACCGGCCAGGATCGACGCGCACACCCGAGGTCGTGGGCCGAACGGAGACCGGGGAGGGGCAGTCGTGGCGACAAGGCAGCAGGACCTGCACGGCACTGGTGAGTCAGGAGACCGGGCGGTGCACAGCCCAACAGTGAGCAGTGCAACCATGTGGGGTATGAAGGCACGCGTTCTCGTGGTGGACGACGACCCTGCCCTGGCGGAGATGCTCACCATCGTCCTGCGGGGCGAGGGCTTCGACACCGCCGTGGTCGGTGACGGCACCCGCGCGTTGCCCGCGCTCCGCGAGCTCAAGCCCGACCTGGTCCTGCTCGACCTGATGCTGCCCGGGATGAACGGCATCGACGTCTGCAAGGCCATCCGGGCCGAGTCCGGTGTGCCGATCGTCATGCTCACCGCCAAGACCGACACCGTCGACGTCGTGCTGGGCCTGGAGTCCGGAGCCGACGACTACGTCGTCAAGCCGTTCAAGCCCAAGGAGCTGGTCGCCCGCATCCGGGCCCGGCTCCGCCGCACCGACGCCGAACCCGCCGAGGTGCTCACCATCGGCGACCTCACCATCGACGTCCCCGGCCACGAGGTCACCCGGGACGGCAAGGCCATCCAGCTCACCCCGCTGGAGTTCGACCTGCTCGTGGCGCTCGCCCGCAAGCCGCGCCAGGTCTTCACCCGCGAGGTCCTGCTGGAGCAGGTCTGGGGCTACCGGCACGCCGCCGACACCCGGCTGGTGAACGTGCACGTCCAGCGGCTGCGCTCCAAGGTCGAGCGCGACCCCGAGCACCCCGAGGTCGTGCTGACCGTGCGCGGCGTCGGCTACAAGGCCGGTCCACCGTGACCCACCGCCACGGAGGGCAGCGTTGAGGAGGCTCGACGCCAGGCTGACGCGTGCCCTCGCCCGGCGGTCCAACCAACTCGCCCAGGAGGTCCGGCACCGGTGGGCGGCCTTCGGCGCGCTGTGGCGGAGGTCCCTGCAGCTCCGCGTCGTCGTCAGCACCCTCGCACTGTCCTCGGCCGTCGTCTTCGTGCTGGGCATGGTGCTGCAGACCCAGATCACCGACCGGCTGCTCAGCTCGAAGAAGGAAGCCGCGATCTCCCAGGCCGAGTCGACCGCGCGCAACGTCGAACGCGAGCTGGTGGGGGTAAACCCCGACTCCGACAACCTGGCCACCAGGCTCAACAACGCGCTCGCCCGGCTGCTGCCCAGCCACAGCACGGGGAGCACCACCGGCGCGATCGCGGGCGCGTTCGAGCCGATCCTGGTCGACGGCCGGGGCGCCAGGGAGGGCCAGGACCCCGTCGCCGCCGGCGGCCGCTTCACCGACGTCCCACCCGCGCTCCGCCGTGAGGTGGAGAGCGAACACTTCGTCTACCAGTTCACCACGATCAGCCGCGCCGGCAGCGAGATCCCGACCCTCGCGGTCGGCCTGCACGTCCGCAGCGCCACCCGCTCGCTGCAGCTCTACCTGCTGTTTCCGCTCGACGCCGAACAGCGCACCATCAACCTCGTCCAGAGCACCCTGGTGGTGGTCGGGCTCCTCCTGCTGCTGTTGCTCGCCGGCATCGCCAACCTCGTCACCCGCCAGGTGGTCAGACCGGTGCGGCAGGCCGCCGAGGTCGCCGAACGGTTCGCCGACGGACAACTCGACGAACGCATGCCCGTCATCGGTGAGGACGACGTGGCCAGACTCGCCGAGTCCTTCAACGAGATGGCCGCGAGCATCCAGCGCCAGATCCGGCAGCTCGAGGAGTTCGGCCAGCTCCAGCGCCAGTTCACCTCCGACGTCTCGCACGAGCTGCGTACCCCGCTGACCACCGTGCGAATGGCCGCGGACGTCCTGCACGCCTCCCGCGAACAGTTCCCGGAAGGACTGGCCCGTTCCACCGAGCTGCTCGTCGACGAGCTGGACCGGTTCGAGTCCCTGCTCAACGACCTGCTCGAGATCAGCCGGCTGGACGCCGGCGTCGCCGATCTGGCCGCCGAGACCCTGGATGTGCGTGCCGTCGTGCACCGCGCCGTCGACTCGCTCCGCCCCATCGCCGACAAGGCCGGCGAGCACATCGAGCTGCACCTGCCCGCCGACGAGGTCGTCGCCGAGGTCGACAGCCGCCGGCTGGAACGCATCCTGCGCAACCTGCTCGCCAACGCCGTCGACCACGGCGAGGGCCGGCCCATCGAGCTGTGGCTGGCCGCCGACGAGCACGCCGTCGCCGTCGCGGTCCGCGACCACGGCGTGGGCCTGCGACCCGGCGAGGAGGAACTGGTCTTCACCCGCTTCTGGCGTGCCGACCCGTCCCGCAACCGCCGCACCGGCGGCACCGGCCTCGGCCTGTCCATCAGCCTGGAGGACGCCCACCTGCACGGCGGCTGGCTGGAGGCGTGGGGCGAGCCCGGCCAGGGGGCCTGCTTCCGCCTCACCCTGCCTCGCCAGCAGGGTGTGGAGCTGACCGGGAGCCCGCTGCCACTGCCCCCACCCGAGGACCCCGACCAGACCACCCGACCCCAGCTCGTCGGCGGCGAGGGAGGACAGGGATGAACCGGCGCCTGCTGCTCGTAGTCGTGGCTCTGCTGGCAACCGTGGCGGGGGTTGCCGGCTGCGCCACCATTCCGACCAGCTCCGAGCCGGAGGCGGTCGGCACCCGCGATCCCGGCCGCCGCGTCCGCCCCCCGCTCGCCCCGGAGCCCGGCAGCGACCCGCTGACCCTGGTACGCCGCTACATCGAGGCCAGCGGCAACCCTGACGGCAAGCACGCCGCCGGCCGTGCCTACCTCACCCAGAACGCGCAACCGAACTGGCGCGACGACAGCTCGATGCACATCATCGGCAACGACTTCAGCACCTTTCCCGCCGAGTCCGAGGACAGCCGTGGCGACGACAAGGCCACGGTCCTGGTGCGCGGCAAGTGGAAGGGACGACTGGGTCGGGACAACGCGTTCATCCCGGACTCCAACGACTTCGAGAAGCGCATCCGTCTGGAGAAGGAAAAGGGCGAGTGGCGCATCGCCGACCCACCCGACGGCGTGGTCACCACCATCGACCGCTTCGACGAGAACTACAAGCCGGTCCCGGTCTACTTCCTCGACCGCAAGCGCGGGGAACCGGTACCCGACCTCCGCTACATCCCGTCCCAGCCCAGGAGCGCGCAACCCAACGCGGTCATCGAGATGCTGCTGAAGGGCCCGTCCCCCGCACTCAAGGACGCCGTCCGCAGCGCCATCCCCGAGGGCGTTCGCCTCAGAGGCAACGTCGTCGATGCCCCGGACGGCGCGCTCGTCGTGAACCTCACCGACGTCGGGGAGCAAACCTCGCAGAACGTCAGGCTGATCGCGACCCAGGTGGTGCTCTCCCTGAACAGCGTCAGCTCCCTGAAGGTCAAGCTGCTCAGCGAGAACGTGCCCATCGACAAGAACAAGGTCGACTGGCGTCCCTCTGACTTCCCACAGACCACCGGCGACAACGTGCCGCCCCCCAACGTGCCCGGCATGGTGGTCCTCGGTGGCCGCCTGCGCACCCTGGAAAAGGGCGGCGGCCCGGTCAAGGGACCGGCCGGCTCGCTGGACGTGGTGACTGCGGCCCAGTCCATCGACGGCGGAAGGCTCGCAGTGGTGACCCGCAGCGGCAGCGGCCAGGTCGCGCTGCGCGTCGGCCCCGTCGAAGGCAACCTCACCGAGGTGAACCTCGACCCCGCCAGCCACCTCACCAGGCCCACCTGGCAGCCTGCCAGCAATGACCGTGGCGCAACCGAGTTGTGGACGACCGTTGACCACAAGAGCGTGGTGAGCGTCGTTTACAACACGGACCGGGAATGGACCACGCGCAACGTCGACGCCACCGAGCTGACCCGCAACGGTTCCATCACCGACCTGCGGCTCTCGCGGGACGGGGTGCGTGTTGCCGCGGTGGTGGACAGCAAGCTCTTCGTCGGCAGCGTGGTGGACAACGGTAACGACGTGAGCATCCGCAACGTCCGCAAGCTCATGGACGGCGTCACCGCGGTCGACTGGCAGGGACCGGACAACCTCATTGTTGGCTCGGACAACGCCGGCCAACCGGTCATCAAGGTCTCGGTCGACGGACTCACGGTCAAGCCCTACACGGCCACCAACCTCAGCCCGCCTGTGACGGCGGTGACCGCCGCGCCCGGCAGGCAGGTCGTTGTGGCGGACAGCCGAGGACTCTGGGTCACAGCCGACGACTCCGAGTACTGGCGCGAGCACCCGGCCAACATGATGAAGCAGCCCAACGCCGTTCCCTTCTACCCTGGCTGATTCCGCACCTGCCCTGGTCCGGTGCACCCGCCTCCTGGCCAATGCCACAGACCCAAGGTGAATCAAGATCAATTAGTCAGCCGGTCACGTGCGGACGCATGGACGCTCCAGGCCCGTTCGAGCGCTGAGGGCATGCTTCCCGGCGGGGTACTCATCTCTGCGGAGCAGGCCGCGACCGCACCGGTCCCGGTCGCGCTTCTCGTGCTTGCCGAAGTCAGCCACGAGCTCATTGCCGACGACTGCGATCCCAGCCACGCCCACTGGATGTGCGCTGGCGGCCATGCAACGTTGGCCATGCAACGTTACCGGGCAGAAAACTGACGCCAGCTACTCAACCATCGCACTCATCATGTCCCGTTCGGTTCGCTGATGTTTCTGGTCCAAGCGATCGATGACGATGTCGGCGAGACGTTCGACTTGCTCCGGAGCATCGTGCTGGCTCAGGAAGACGAGCTCATCGCAGCCCGCTTCCTCATAGGCGTTGATCGCAGCGTTGATTCGCTCCGGGGTGGTCATGGCCTGGGCGATCAAGCTTTCGATCAGCTCCGGACCAGCGAAGCTGTAGTAGTGGCGCGTGACCCGATCCAGTGCTTCCACCGCATCGCTGCCGAGGGCATATTTGCGGGTGGCAACCAGGTACGGCTCACCGGAGCGGCCCTGCTGCCGCCATTGTTCACGGATTCGGGGAGCGAACTGCCGATATTCATCGATATCTGGGGGTGCCAGCCAACCCGCACCGCGTGTGGTGATGCGACGCAGTGCCGGCGCGAAGGAGGCTGCGAACAACAGCGGCGGCCCACCGGGAGTGGCAGGCTTCGGTCCGACGCTGTCATCCGTGCGTCAACTCGTGTGAAGTTCGTCCAGTAGCGCGTCCAGCTGCTTTCCGCGCGACCTGAAGCCGAGACCGCTGCGCTCGAAGTCGTCCGGGCGTGGTCCCGGGGCCAGCGCCAACCGCAGTCGGCCGGGACCCGCGAGTTGGTCGACCGAGGCGGTGGCCGAGGCAAACAGTGCGTGGTTGGCGTGCAGTGGTGCGAGTACCACTGCGAGCAGGCGGATCCGGGTGGTTGCGCCGGCAACAGCGGCGAGAGTGGTCAATGGTTCGAAGCTGGACCACATCAGCCGGTCGCTGGTGTACAGCGTAGAGAACCCCTGCTGCTCGGCACTCCATGCCCACTCCAGCAACTGTCGACCGGTAACCCCAGGAACCTGGGCGGGAAGCCCAATCCCCAATCCCGATGTCCATTGCTGTCCCTTTCCCAACTCGTGCGCCTGATGCCGGTGACGGCTACGGGATCAGCAGCGTCTTGCCGACCGTCGCCCGGTTTTCCATTTCGGCGTGCGCCACCGCCGCCTTGTCCAACGGAAACCGCTGGCCGATGACCGGAGTGAGCCTGCCGGCGGCTGCTTCGGCGAGGGCGACAGTGGTGAGTTCGCGCGCTAGCTCCGGCGATACCGATATGCCGCGAGTGAGAGTCACGCCGCGCTCGGCGGCCTCCTTGTCGTCGATCTCGGGAAAAGCTCCGGCGGCGATGCCGAACATGACCATCTGCCCGCCCTTGTCCAGGAGCTCGAACGCGGACCGGCCGACGGCTCCACCGACACCGTCGAAAACGACGTCGACCGCACCGATAGCGGCGCGAACCTCCTTTGTCCAGGTCGGAGAACGGTAGTCGACCGCGATCTCAGCACCCAGTGTGCGCGTGAGTTCGAGCTTGTGTGCCGAACCGGCGGCCGCAATCACGGTCGCACCGGCCCGACGCGCGAGTTGGACCAGCAGGCTGCCCACCCCGCCGCCAGCAGCCTCGACGAGCACCCGTGTACCCGCCCCCGGCTTGGCGGCACGGATCAAGGCCATCGCAGTCCGGCCGTCGGCAAGTAGCGCCACCGCGGTGTCGGTCCCGACGCCTTCAGGAATCTCGATCACACCGGCAGCGTCGACCGCGACCCGCTCCGCGTAACCACCGGACCCGCCCGTGCTGCTGACCACCCGGGTACCCCGCAGCGCGGGAGCAACGCCCGACCCGGTGGCGACGACCACCCCACCGACGCCGTTTCCGGGAATCGACGGCAGCCCGCTCCTGCCCATCGGCGAGGGAAACCGGCCAGCACGAATCTGGGTCTCCACGAACGTGACGTTCGCGAACTCCACCTCGATGAGGACTTGGCCGTCGCCGGGTACCGGCTCCGGGGCTTCGCCAGCCACCAGCACCTCGGGAGCACCGAACTCCTGCAACCACACGGCACGCATGCACGCCACCCTGCAACCTCAAGCGCAGTAGAGGTCAACGGTGAGGCTGATTCAACGGGTTGGTCAGTGTGTTGGTCGTTCCGTTGTGACCGTCCTGCCCTGGACCCGGTGCAGGAACGCCTGAAGCACGGGCAACCCAAAGACACGGTTGCCGAGTCCTGTCAACCCATTCACCCGTTACAGGGACAGAGTTATCCACAGCTCCTAGATTTCTCCACAGCCCACGACTCCCGACTTTGCCGCCAGCCCAAAGCAGGGCATCGTTGCCACCATGATCACGCCAACGAACAACGAACACACCGAAGACCGCCGCGGAGCTTTCCTCGCCGCCATTCTCGACGTCCTGTTCCCGGACTCCTGCGTCGGCTGCGGAGAGTTCGGCAGTGCCTGGTGTCTCCGCTGCGCACGCCAACTTCGCCACCTGCACACCGTCCACCGACCAGCCCTCGACAACGGGCCACCGGCCTACGCCCTCGGCCGCTACCAGGGCGCCGCCCGGCAGGCCGTCATCGCCTACAAGGAACGAGGACGCCGCAACCTCGCCCTCGCCTTCGCGGCCCACTTCGCCATCACGATCCCACACCTCCCAAGGGCGGGACCCGCACCCGACGGCCGCTGGTGGCTCGTCCCGGTGCCCTCGCGGAGGACCGCGGCCCGCCAACGCGGCGGTGACCACGTCCGCCGCATAGCGGCACACTGCGCCACCTATCTGACGGCCGCCGGCCACCCGGCGATCGTGGCCAACCCGCTACGGCTCACCCGAGGGGCCGTCGACTCGGTCGGCCTCGACGCCGCGGCCCGCGCCGCCAACCTGGCCGGCCGCATCCAGCTCCGCCGATCCGGCGTCCCACCACCGGACACCCCCGTGGTGCTCCTGGACGACGTGATCACCACGGGCACCACCGTGGCCCTCTGCACCACCGCACTGCACGAAGCCAACCTCGTCGTCCAAGCCTCGCTGGCCCTGGTGGATGCCGGTCACTAAGCGATCGCCCACCAGGCCAGCCAACTCAGGGGCACCGAGGCCAACCGAATGGGGATGGGAAAAGGGGGACGAGGGGATAGGGAAGGGGATCAGGGGAGGGGAGGGAGGGGGTGGGGGTGGGGGCAAGCCAGAGACGGCCGACCGCGGCCCCGCCGGGCCCGTCGCGCGGGCCAGGGCTCCAGCCGGCCTGCACGGGAAGCGGGGTATGGACCTCGCGAGTGGCCGGAGGGACTGGTCACACGGGGGTTCGCTCATTTCACGGCAGTCATGACAACTCAATAACTCTGACAGAATCCGGCATCGACGCCTATTGATTTTGCGGATTGCGGCCAAACCCTATTTGCTCGGGCGTCGAGTCAGGACGAATCGGGTTGGGTGGTTCAGGAGTCCCGGCGAGGACTTGGTCGGCAGCCCAAGGCGGGGGGAGAGAGATGAGGCGCGGAGCGGCGTCGGCGCCCAAGGGAAGGCATGCCAAGCCGCTGAGTGGGCTTCGCGTGGGATTTACTGATGATGCCGCGCGCGGCCTCAGTCGATGTTGCCGTCGCGGTCCCCGGAGCCCCCGGCTCCCTGGTGGGCGGGCTGGGCGTCGTTGGGCTCGCGGTCCGACAGCTCGAGTTGCAGGGCCCCGACGTCGAGGGCATGCGAACTGTACTTCAGCTTCCGAGCGATCTTGGTCTGCTTCGCCTTTGCGCGGCCGCGTCCCATCGGTCTGACTCCTTATCCCGTGGTACGGCGACTCAGCTTACCGCACAACGCGTTCCGTTCTCACTATCTCCGCCTCGGTGGAAGGCGTCGGGCTCCGGCCAGTGACCTGGGGAACCAGGGCGGATGCGTGGGACGCGCGCAACGAGCCAGCCCGATGACCGGCGCTGGGCCGCACCCTGGACGGACCCGCTGGTTGTACCTGTACTGGCTTCGCTCAATGAAAGTTGGGCGAGCAGCCCCCTGGGGCGCATCCGCGGATGTGGTGATGCCACAGGCACAGGCCGGGGATCAACAACACCCCAGCGGCCGGCACAGATCAGCAGTCCGGGGCTCGCAGTCAGTGCGGGGAGGCGCGGAACTCGCCGATAGCCGGACCTCAACGTGCTCCAGGGGAGCAGCAGCCCGAGCCAGTTTCGTCGTCCTCGCAAGGCTCACACGCCAACCGAGCCCGCCACGTGCCGACCCACGAAGCATCGATACCGCGCTGCGAAGCCGAAGCAGCGCGCCAGCGGCAGCTCAGCGTCGAGTGCGCCACCCTGCCCGGATCGAGTCGTTGCCGTCTCGATAGAACGTTCGGGTCATGCCGGCTCCTTCAGGGGTCCCTCGGCTGCGAAAAAGCGGGACGGAGCCGCCTGGTTGGGGGGTTCGGTGGCATGTCAACCCCCGCAATGGGTGGCGGACGACCACGCTTCCGCGTAGTTGCCGTCCACCCGCTCAGTGAGCACGCTGGGCAAGCAGTCGTAATCGCAGTGTGATCACATTGTTGTCCGGATCTGGTCGGGGGTTGATGTGTGGCGTTGGCGGGCAGACCGGCTGGTCGGGTTCGGACCGGCCATCGCCCTGGCCGCGGCCGGGATGTTGTTGGTCCTCATCGGCCAGCTGCCCACCGGTCCGGTGCCGGAGTCCGTGGTGGCGCCCGGGCGGGCGCCGTCGGGGAGCGAGCGGATGCAGGACCTGCGCGCGGAGTCCCCCGCCCAGCCGCCGGCCTCGGCGACGCGGGGTGTCGCCGCGCCGGAGGAAGGGACCAGCCTCCGGCAGGAGGGGGCGAACAGCGTCTCCTCGGCGGTGCCGGCCCCGTCCGATCGGGCCAGCATCCCCGAGTTCGGTTGGCATGAGGCCGAGCTCGCGGTCCCACCCGTTCCGCATGCCGGAACGGACCTCGCGCCGTTGCTCCGTGCCGGGTTGGGCGAGGGAATCTAGGGATGGCCCACGTCTCCGGTGCGGTCGGCCGTGATGCCGGTCCACGGCAGCTCGACGGCCGCGCCCGCCAGGCGGGGCCAGCACAGGTAACGCGGTCACCTGCTGCGTCACCCGCTCAGGTGTTGACCCCGCGGCCGGCGCGGAGTCGAGTGGAGGTAATGCCCCAGGACACACCCGGCCGGCCGGGCCGGGAACCCGGGAGGTTGGGCGGACGTTGGCCGGTCATGATGCCGCGTCCGGAAACAGCAGCACGGCTGCTGGCGAGCGCGGCAGCGCATTTCACACGTTCGAGTGGGTACGGAGCGTCACCTCCGTCGGGATGCCTACCCCCGGCGGCACCACATGGCGCTCTTCGGGCCGTCGCGGTCACTGCGCGTGGCGGCTTGACACCGTCCGCCGTCGGGACTGTCGCCGGCGCGAAACCCGAGCTAACGTGCAGCGCTATCGGCGATCCCGGCAGCAGGGAGGAGGCGATCAGCCCATGACCCTGGCGCCGACGGAGCGCTGAATCCCCGCTCCCGGCGTCGACGTCGACTCATCAGCACGCACGACGCAGCAGAGGGAGGTCGTGTATGGACATCGTCGTCAAGGGCCGTAACGTCGAGGTGCCGGACCACTATCGGGTGCATGTGGCGGACAAGCTGGCGCGGCTCGAGCGTTACGACAGGAAGGTCATCTCCTTCGACGTGGAACTGTTCCACGAGCCCAACCGGCGGCAGCAGAAGCGCTGCCAGCGCGTCGAGATCACCGGCAAGGGTCGCGGGCCCGTGATCCGCGCGGAGGCGAGCGCCGGCGACTTCTACGCCGCACTGGACCTCGCGTTGCACAAGCTGGAGAACCGGCTGCGCCGGGCACACGACCGCCGTCGCGTGCACCACGGCCAGCACCGGCCGCCCTCGGTGGCGGAGGCCACCATGGCCGGAAACGGCGCCGGAAACGGACGGGCCAACCGTCGTGGCCGGGCCGCGGTGCTGGAGGCACCGCGCACCGAGACCGAGCTCGAGACCAGCACGCCCCAGGTCCCCGCCCAGCGGTGGGAGGCCGAGTCGACGATGGGACCGGGGCGCATCATGCGGGAGAAGGAACACCCCGCCAAACCGATGAGTGTCGACCAGGCGCTGTACGAGATGGAGCTGGTCGGGCACGACTTCTACCTCTTCGTCGACATCGACCGCGGCTGCCCCAGCGTGGTCTACCGGCGGCATGGCTTCGACTACGGCCTGATTCGGCTCGTATAGACCTTCCCTCACCGCGCGGCCCCCGGACGTACCCCGCGCCGGGGGCCGCGCGCCGTGCCGGGACGATAGACGGGTGCGCGCGCCGACCAGCGGGTGGCGGTTTTGGCGGAACCTCGATGCCCGGCTCGGCCCGCCCGTACGATGGGAACGAAGGCGTCCGTGACGGGCGCGTCACGATCAGCTAGCGAGGTCGACCCCGGATGGTCCTGTCCCGACTGCTCCGCGCCGGCGAGGGCAAGATGCTCAAGCGGCTGCGGGCCATTACGGCGCACATCAACGAGTTGGAAGACGACGTCGTCGATCTCTCGGACGCGGAGCTTCGGGCCAAGACCGAGGAGTTCCGCCGGCGCTACAACGACGGCGAGGCCCTGGACGAGCTGCTGCCCGAGGCGTTCGCGGTGGCCCGGGAGGCCGCCAGGCGGGTGCTCGGCCAGCGGCCCTACGACGTCCAGCTGATGGGTGGCGCCGCGCTGCATCTGGGTTGGATCCCCGAGATGAAGACCGGTGAGGGCAAGACCCTGACCAGCGTCATGCCGGTCTACCTGAACGCGATCTCGGGCAAGGGTGTGCACCTGGTCACGGTGAACGACTACCTGGCCAAGCGTGACGCCGAGTGGATGGGCCGGGTGCACCGCTTCCTCGGGCTGGAGGTGGGGGTGATCCTCGCCCAGCTCACCCCGGACCAGCGCCGCCAGGCCTACGCCGCGGACATCACCTACGGCACGAACAACGAGTTCGGCTTCGACTACCTGCGGGACAACATGGCGTGGAGCCTGGACGAGTGCGTCCAGCGCGGCCACAACTTCGCCATCGTCGACGAGGTCGACTCGATCCTGATCGACGAGGCCCGGACCCCACTGATCATCTCCGGTCCGGCCGACCAGTCCTCCCGCTGGTACCTGGAGTTCGCCCGGCTGTCCACCGGCATGCGCCGGGACGTCCACTACGAGGTGGACGAGCGCAAGCGCACCATCGGCATCACCGAGGAGGGCGTGCAGTACGTCGAGGACCAGCTCGGTATCGACAACCTGTACGAGGCCGCCAACACCCCGCTCGTGGGCTACCTGCAGAACTCGGTCAAGGCCAAGGAGCTGTTCAAGAAGGACAAGGACTACATCGTCCGCGACGGTGAGGTCCTGATCGTCGACGAGTTCACCGGCCGCGTGCTGGCGGGCCGCCGCTACAACGAGGGCATGCACCAGGCGATCGAGGCCAAGGAAGGCGTCGAGATCAAGGCCGAGAACCAGACGCTGGCCACGATCACCCTGCAGAACTACTTCCGGCTCTACGACAAGCTGGCCGGTATGACCGGTACCGCCCAGACCGAGGCGGCCGAGTTGCACCAGATCTACAAGCTGGGCGTGGTGCCGATCCCGACCAACCGGCCGATGGTGCGCGCCGACCAGCCGGACCTGGTGTACAAGACCGAGGAGTCGAAGTTCCTCGCGGTGGCCGAGGACATCGTCGAGCGGCACCAGAAGGGCCAGCCGGTGCTGATCGGCACCACCAGCGTGGAGCGCTCCGAGTACCTGTCGAAGCTGTTGCGCTCCAAGGGTGTCCCGCACGAGGTGCTCAACGCCAAGCACCACGAGCGGGAGGCGGCGATCATCGCCCGTGCCGGCCGCAAGGGCGCGGTCACGGTCGCCACCAACATGGCCGGCCGCGGTACCGACATCATGCTCGGCGGTAACCCCGAGTTCGAGGCCGACCTGGAGCTGCGTGCGCGCGGCCTGGACCCGGTGCACTCGCCCGACGAGTACAACGCCGAGTACCCCAAGCTCGTCGAGGACATGCGTGCCCAGGTCAAGGCCGAGGCCGAGGAGGTCCGCGCGGCCGGCGGCCTGTACGTGCTGGGCACCGAGCGGCACGAGTCGCGGCGGATCGACAACCAGCTGCGTGGCCGGTCCGGCCGGCAGGGCGACCCCGGTGAGTCGCGGTTCTACCTGTCGCTGGGCGACGAGCTCATGCGCCGGTTCAACGCGAGCATGGTCGAGGCCGTGATGACCCGGCTGCGGGTGCCGGACGACGTGCCGATCGAGCACAAGATGGTCACCCGGGCCATCCGCAGCGCCCAGACCCAGGTCGAGCAGCAGAACTTCGAGATCCGCAAGAACGTCCTCAAGTACGACGAGGTCATGAACCAGCAGCGCAAGGTGATCTACGCCGAGCGCCGTCGCGTGCTGGAGGGCGAGGACCTGCGCGACCAGGTCGAGCACATGATCCGCGACGTGGCCACCGCCTACGTCAACGGCGCCACCTCCGAGGGCTACTCCGAGGACTGGGACCTCGACCAGCTGTGGACCGCGCTCAAGACGCTCTACCCGATCTCGGTGAGCTGGCAGCAGCTGGCCGACGAGAAGGACGACCTGAGCCGGGAGACACTGCTGGAGGCCGTGGTCGCCGACGCCCAGGAGGCGTACCGGCGCCGCGAGGCCGAGATCGACGGCAAGGTCGGCGAGGGCGCCATGCGCGAGCTGGAGCGTCGCGTCGTGCTGAGCGTGCTGGACCGCAAGTGGCGCGAGCACCTCTACGAGATGGACTACCTCAAGGAGGGCATCGGCCTGCGCGCGATGGCCCAGCGCGACCCGCTGGTCGAGTACCAGCGCGAGGGCTTCGACATGTTCAACACGATGCTGGAGGCGTTGAAGGAGGAGGCCGTCGGCTTCCTGTTCAACCTCCAGGTCGAGGCGGCCGAGCCGGAGCCGTCGGCCGCGCAGCCGGAGCCGGAGGCGGTGAACGCGGCCGAGCAGACCACGGTGATCCCGACCGGCAACGGCGGGGCGCCGGCCGGCCCGGCCATGGCCCAGCTCGGGGGCGCTGCGGCGGGCGGCGAGGTTCCGGCGCCGCTGCGGGGCCGGGGGCTGGAGTCGCCCCAGCGGCCGCAGATGATGTTCTCCGGCCCGTCCGAGGGCGGCGGTGTGGAGACGCACGGCGAGCCCGACGGCGACGGCCGCCAGTCCGGCTCCCGGCGTGAGCGGCGGGCCGCCGCCCGCGCCCAGGCGAAGGAGCAGAAGAAGCGCCGCCGCTGAGCGGTGGCTGAGCGCGCCGAGCGAACGGCGTGCACGGGCGCGGCACCGGTCAACGGTGCCGCGCCCGTGCGTCCCGGCCGTAGGCCGGCCGCCACGGCCGCGTCAGAGCAGGCAGAACTCCGCGCAGCGCCACCCGTCCCCGTGGCTTTCGATCCGGGCGACGGCGGCCCGGAGCCGGTCCCCGCACCACACCGAGGCGCTGGCCTCGACCGCCCCGGCGTGGGGCATCGAGATCCGCAGGGAACGGAGGCGGTACCGGACCCGCGCCTGCTGGTCGGCCGCCCCGGCCCGCGCGAGCTGGGCGATGCGGGCGTGCACCTCACCGGAGACCAACCGGCCCAGCTGCTCCGGCTGGCGGCGACCGTTCAACACTTCCAGCACGGCCACCAGCAGCCGGCGTGCCACCCGGCGGGCGGTCTGCGCCGCGGCGTCGGGTACCTGGCCGGTCGGTACCCCGGGGAGCGGTGGTGCGTCGAAGCCGTCGCGCTCGGCGTGGCTGTCCGGCTTCCCGGTCAGCTCCGGGGCCACACCATTGGTGTCCGGTACTGGTTCCAGCGCGGGCGCGTGGCTGACGCCCAAGCCGTGCGGGCGAGGACGGAATGCTTCATGGGCGGCGGCGGTTGCCATGACCCCTCCTGACACACGTGTGATCAATTGCGCCCTCCAGAGGGGCCTCGACCCCCAATCCGGACCGGTGACGGCAAGATCCACCCGATGTGGTGAGCTGAGGACATGGAGTTGCGCGGCCTCGTCCTGGACTACGGCGGGGTGCTGACCGACCCGGGCCCCGAACCGGCGGCCGAGCCACCGCTGCGCACCGTCCTCCGCCGGGCACGGGAACACGGCATTCGAACCGCCCTGTTGTCCAACGCCGAGCACGTCGAACCCGAGGTGTGGCCACCCTGGTGGCACGAGCTCTTCGACGTCGTGGTGCTCTCCGGCTCCGTGGGCCTGGCCAAGCCGGACCCCGACATCTACCGGTTCGCCGCGCACGGCCTGGACCTGCCACTCGAGAGCTGCGTGTTCGTGGATGACGTGGCCGGCTACGCGCGGGGCGCGGCGCAGGCGGGCATGGTGGGGGTCCACCACGTCGACGTGCCGTCGACCATCGAGGAGCTGGAAGCCCTTTTCGCGGTCGATCTGACGTGAGTCGTCCGGCTTCCCCTCGTCCGCAACCCCTTCCTGCAGGGCCTGGCGCTGGGTGCATTGGCGGGCCTGAGCATCCGTCACAGGGGATTCATCAGCCGGAGATTGGCACGGTCAACCGTCAGGGAGCAGCCGACAGGGTTCAGCTACTGCCTCAGCCAGGAAACACCATTGGCCGACGGCGCCTCGGGAGTTCTCAATACTGCCAACCCCGTTCCATCGCGGTGGGGGCCGCGACGTCCGCGGGATTGACGGCGTAGCCGACGGCGGCGACAGCGTAGGGGGCCGCGTGCCGGGAGTGATCGGCAACGGTGGGCGGTTGCGGCGGCGTGACCGGCGGCCCGAGCAACGGCGCGAGCCACAGCCTGATCGGCGTCGCGAGCGGCGGCGTGGGCGGCAAACGCGGCGGTGCGCGCCTGGCTCATCGCGATCTCACCACGCACCCAGGCTCGTCCTACCGCGACAGCTTGCCGGGGTCGATCATCTTCCGGGTGCCTCTTCTCGAAGTAGGGGAGCACATGCTCGGCGCAGTCAGCGGCCCAGAGCACCGATGATCCGTGGTCCTGCTTGCCAAGCCGCGCACCGTCTACTCCGCTCTCTGCGCCGGCTGCCCTGGCTTGACGCCTGTTCCGTGGGAACACGACCCAGACCGCGCGTCGAGCCGACACGCTCTCCCACACGCCCTCTCCCGCCGGCCCCTCATACCTCCCTGAACAGGCACGACACCACCAGTCGGGCCCACAACGCCACGCCCTGCTGACCCAAGGTGCCCTCGGTATCAGCCGTGCCGGCGGCGAACCAGGTCGAAGCACAACACCGCCGCGGCGCTGGCGACGTTCAACGACTCCACGCCACCCGCCATCGGGATGGCCAGCCACTCCGACACCTGGGCGCGTACCTCGGGACCGACCCCACCGGTTTCGCTGCCCAGCACGAACGCCGTCCTGCTCGGGAACTTGGCCGAGAACAGGGTGCGCGGTGCGTCCGCGGCCAAACCGAACAGCGGGTAACCGGCCCCGCGAAGCGTCCGCGCTGCCTCCTCCGCCGTCCCGCACCGCAGCACGGGCGCGTGAAACGCCACCCCGGCGGAAGCCTTGACCACCAAGGGATCGATCGTCGCCACGCCCCGCCGTGGCACGACGATGCCGTCGACACCGGCAGCGGTCGCGGTCCGCAGGATCATCCCCACGTTGGCGGGAGTGGTGATGCCGTCCAGCAGCAGGATGGTACGGGGAACCGGCCCGCTCTCTCCGGCCACCGCCGAGCCGAGGGTCCGCATCCGCGGCGCGACTACGTCGGCGAGCACGCCTTGGTCGTGGCGGCCGTTGCCGGCCAGGACCTTCACCCGGTGCGGGGTCGCCCGCTGGACGGCCACCCCCCGCTGCGCGGCCGCGTGCAGGATCTCCCGGGCCGCCGGTCCCCCTGCGTTGTCCGCCAGGACCACCTTGTCCACCTCAAGCGCGGTGTCAGCGAGCGCCTCCAACACGGGCTTGCGCCCGTAGACGGTGACGAAGCGGTCCTTCGGGGACGGATGGGCCTGCACCTTTGCAGGATGACACGCGGTCAGCCGGCGCCCCACGTCGCGGTGGCCCCGGTAGCGGACAAGCCCCGGGAAGGTCGAGCCCGCTCGCCGGTCAGAACGGAAAGTGATCACCATGCCACAGATTGGGGTCACTGAGTCAGGTGGTATGCCAGGATTGGTCATATGCCGGACCGCCTGTCGGCGCTGGACGCGTCGTTCCTGTATCTGGAAGACCCCACCACGCCGATGCACGTAGGCGGTGTTGCCGTGCTCCGCAGGCCCCGCTCCGGCTTCGACTACGACCGCCTGGTTTCCCTGATCGAGCAGCGCCTGGCGCTGGTGCCCCGCTACCGGCAGAAGGTCGTCCACGTCCCCGGCCGGCTCGCCCGCCCGGTGTGGGTGGACGACGCCGACTTCGACATCAGCTACCACGTACGCCGCTCGGCACTGCCCCGACCGGGCACCGAGGCCCAGCTGCGCGACCTCGTCGGCCGGCTGATGTCGCGGCCGCTGGACCAGTCGCGACCACTGTGGGAGCTGTACCTGGTCGAGGGACTGGCCAGGAGCCGGGTCGCGGTCGTCACCAAGACCCACCACGCCCTGGTCGACGGTGTCGGCGCCATCGACATCGGCCAGGTGATCCTGGACGTGTCGCCCACCTCTCGCACGGTCGGGGAGGACCTGTGGATGCCCCGACCCGAACCCGGGCCGGTGCAACTGGTGCTGGACGCCGTGGCCGAGGCGGTGCAGCAGCCTGGCGAGGTGTGGGAGAACGCCAGGGCCGCGGCCATGGACGTGACGGCGACCGTGCACAAGGTGGCCGGAGCCCTCGGCGGGATCGCCTCCGCGCTCAGCGCCGCGGCGCGCCCGGCGCCCGGCAGCCCGCTCAACGTCCCGATCTCCCCGCAGCGTCGGTACGCGGTTGCCCGCACCAAACTCGACGACTACCGCACGTTGCGCCGCGCGCACCGGTGCACGGTCAACGACGTCGTGCTGGCTGTCGTGGCCGGTGCACTGCGTAGCTGGCTGCTTTCTCGCGGTGAGGCAGTCACTTCGTCCACCACCATCCGCGCCCTGGTACCCGTGTCGGTACGGGACGCCGAGGACGAGGGCCGGCCAGCCGGTTCGGTGGGCAACAAGGTCTCTGCCCACCTGGTCGACCTGCCAGTCGGGGAGCCCAACCCGGTCGTGCGACTGCACCACGTCCGCCACGCCATGAGCGCCCACAAGGAGTCGGGCCAGGCGGTCGCGGCCAACGCCCTCGTCCGGCTGTCCGGCTTCACCCCACCTACCCTGCACGCCCTCGGCGCGCGGGCGGCCAGCTCCTTCTCCCGCCGGCTGTTCAACCTCGTGGTCACCAACGTTCCGGGTCCCCAGGTGCCGCTCTACGCGGCAGGGGCGAGGATGGTGGGGATGTTCCCGGTGGTGCCGCTGGCGAAGGGTCAGGCGCTGTCGGTGGGGGTGACCTCCTACGACGGCGGCGTCTACTTCGGACTCAACGCCGACCGGGACGGGATGTCCGATGTGGACGTCCTGGCGGCCATGGTGGAGGAGTCGTTGGAAGAGCTGATGGGGACGGTGTCGGGATGAGGGTGTACGTGCCCGCGACGGTGGCGATGCTGCGCCGGTTGGTGGCGGACGGCGAGCTGGCCGCGGTCGGCGGCACCGCGTTCGCGCTCACCCCCGCCCTGCGGGAGTCCTACGCGAGCGGGGACACCGAGGAACTGGAGTACGCCGCGATGCTCGACGCCGCTCGCGCGTCGCTGCGGCTGCTCGCGGCCGAACTGGAGACCGACGAGAAGGCGCAGGCCCGGCGCGCCGTGGTTTCCGCCGACCTGGAGGGCGTCCAGCTGCGCCCCGACCTCGACGCCGCGGTGGTGAAGCTGGCCGGCCCGGTGCCACTGCTCCGGGTGGCCGCGGTGCACCTGGACCTGGAGGCCGCCGAGCCCGCGGTGCGGGCGGCCGCGGCCGTGATCGACGCCGCCGACCTGGGCGACGAGGACGCCGAGTTCACCCTCGGCGACGCCGAGGACCACGAGCTCGCCTGGTACGCGCCGCAGGAACTGCCCTTCCTCCTGGAGCTGCTCTGATCATCCGCTCGGCCGCGACATGGCTCCCGAGCACGCTGGACGGGCAGGAGAGGCGGACAGCGGGGTAACGGGCCTTCCTGGGTTCTGCTCGTGGAGTTGGAACACCGCGGCCCTCTACGGTCGGTGCTGGGAGTCCTGGAGGTTCGGATACCAGGTAGCCGGACGCGATCGCTCCGCATGTGCCACAGGGCTCCACCGGGCCCTGACGGTTCGGCATATGCCGGGGCCCGGTGTCGTTTGGTCCCGAGCCAAATTCCTGTGCTGCTCGTGCTTCAGCGCGATCGGCCTTGGGCCTGGGGGCAATGCCACTGACCCAAGGTCGCACTGAGATCAACTAATCGCGGTGGCGTGCGGAAATCGCCAACGCTTTTGGCCTGTTTGATCGCCGAGTGAGCGGCATTGGCCAGGGGCCGGGTCTGGCCGATTCGATGTTGCTGCCTCGGTGGGTTTCGCGAGGAGCACGCGGGAGGCCGTTGCGGGGAGTGCCCCCAACCCTGACGATGGCGAGCGGGCCGGGGTAGTGCGGACGCGTGCAGCGGTGGCGCTCTGTGGGGCAAGGCGAGGGACCACGCGCCGCGAGAGCTGCTGACGACCACGGTCAGGAACGCTCGGCACTGGCGCCCTTTCCCTGCAGGCTCGGGGAAGACAATCGTCAAGTCCCTCGAGCACTCATGCCGCGAAGACAACCGCTCAGCCCACCGAACACCGATGGCGCACCGCCGCTGGCTCGTCACTAGTGGGTTCGGGAGCCCGGGAAGGGGCCAGGAGCGAACGGGCGGAAGGCTCGATCTCGGCTCCGGGAATGTTGCCGCTACGGCGTGTGCGCGTCCGGTTCCGCACCGCCGCCGGCTCTTCTGATCCTGGCGGCTGCGGCTTCGGTTCACATACCGGCGGCGGGCTCCCACAGCTCGATGCGGTTGCCCTCCGGGTCGACGCACCAGCCGAAGCGACCGAACTCGCTCTCCTCGACCTCGTCGAGCACCTCGACGCCCCTGGCACGGAGCAGGGCGAGCAGGCCGTACAGGTCGTCGACCCGGAAGTTCATCATCGCCTGCTGCTCGCGCCGGCCGAAGTAGTCGGTTTCGGCGGGGAACAGGGCCCAGGTGGTGGTGCCCGGCCGCTGCGGGGACACCCCGTTCGACCAGTGGAAGGTGACGCTGCCGTAGTCGGCGAGCGGGATGCCGAGGGCCTCGCGGTACCAGACGGTCAACGCGTCGACGTCGACCGCGCGCAGGAAGACACCCCCGATCCCTGTGATCCGCGCCATAACAGCGGAGCGTAACGGTTGATTACGACGAGCGTCGAATCGCCGGCCGGGCGGCGGGGTTGATCGGGTACCGGTCGAGTGCACGAACCGTGTCGGCGAGACGGCAAGAACGCAACAAATCGGTCCTCATGCGGGGGTGATGTGCCGCATTCCGCATGACAGGATGGGACTGAAGGGGGAAACCCGGCCACGAGTCGGGGCACCCGGTACCCGTGCAGTGCAACAAGGAGGCGAACCGCCCCATGGACGCCGTCACGTCCGTCCCGAGCCCGGCCAACGAGCCGGTCCACTCGTACGCACCTGGCACGCCCGAGCGGGAGTCGCTGCAGAAGCGGATCGCCGAGCTCGAGGCCCGCGAGCACGAGCTCACCATGACCATCGCCGGTGAGCAGCGGATGGCCGGCGGTGAGCGGTTCGACGTGGTCCAGCCGCACGACCACGGGCACGTGCTCGGCGTCTCGGCGCAGGCCACCACCGAGGACGTGGCCGCGGCGGTGCGGGCCGCCAAGGACGCGGCCGCCGACTGGGCCGCCACGCCGTTCGCGGAGCGGGCCGCGATCCTGCTGCGGGCCGCCGACCTGCTCGCCGGCCCCTGGCGCGACACGGTCAACGCGGCCACCATGCTCGGCCAGTCCAAGTCCGCGCAGCAGGCCGAGATCGACGCCGCCTGCGAGCTGATCGACTTCTTCCGGTTCAACGTCGACTACGCGCGGCGACTGCTGACCGAGCAGCCGCGCTCGGTGCCCGGCACCTGGAACCGGATGGACTTCCGCCCGCTGGACGGCTTCGTCGTGGCCATCACGCCGTTCAACTTCACCGCCATCGCCGGCAACCTGCCCACCGCCCCGGCCCTGATGGGCAACACCGTGGTGTGGAAGCCGACGCCCACCCAGCAGCTGGCCGCGCACCACACCATGCGCATGCTGGAGGCGGCCGGCATGCCGCCGGGCGTGATCAACATGGTCACCGGCGACGGCAAGGCGGTCAGCGAGGTCGCGTTGCCCGACCCGGGCCTGGCCGGCCTGCACTTCACCGGCTCCACCCGCACGTTCAAGCTGCTGTGGCGCACGATCGCCGAACACCTGGACACCTACCGGGCCTACCCGCGCATCGTCGGGGAGACCGGTGGCAAGGACTTCGTGGTCGCGCACCCGTCGGCTGACTCGGCCCCCCTCGTGACCGCCCTGGTTCGCGGTGCCTTCGAGTACCAGGGCCAGAAGTGCTCCGCGGCGTCCCGCGCCTACCTGCCGCGGTCGCTGTGGGAGGGCGGTGTGCGCGAGCAGCTGGCCGACACCGCCAAGACGATCCGCTACGGCGACGTCACCGACTTCTCCTACTTCGGCGGCGCCGTCATCGACGCGCGGGCCTTCGCCAAGCACAAGGCCGCGCTGGACCGGGCCCGCACCGAGTCCTCGCTCGAGGTGCTGGTCGGCGGCGGGTACGACGACTCGGTCGGCTACTTCGTCGAGCCCACGGTGCTGGTCGGCACCGACCCGACCGACGAGGCGTTCACCACCGAGTACTTCGGCCCGATCCTGGCCGTGCACGTCTACGAGGACGGCGACTACTCGAAGGTGCTGGACCTGGTCGACAGCAGCAGCCCGTACGCGCTGACCGGAGCCGTGTTCGCGCGTGACCGGTCCGCCGTGGAGGAGGCCCACCGCAAGCTGCGGTTCGCGGCCGGCAACTTCTACGTCAACGACAAGCCGACCGGCTCCGTGGTGAGCCAGCAGCCGTTCGGCGGCAGCCGGGCCTCGGGCACCAACGACAAGGCGGGCTCGATGTTCAACCTGCTGCGCTGGACCAGCCCGCGGGCGATCAAGGAGACGTTCGTCGCCCCGACCGACCACACCTATCCGCACATGGGCTGAGAACCAGTCAGAGTCAGCGGGGCCGTGGGCGTTGCGCGCACGGCCCCGCTGCCTTTCTGCGAGCTGCGTGAGACGTCGCTCGCGAGTCTTGCACCCAGGTGGCTGGGTTGATCGTGCCTGACGGTGTGTTGACCCTCATCGAGGGCGGCCTGTCGGCTCACCGATTGTCGCGTGCCCTGGTTTCAGGCGTCAGGAATTGGTGCTGTTTGCAGTGGTACCAGGGGGAAGGCGCGACGGACAGTCGGGCTCTCGGTTACGCCGAGGAGCAAGCAGCCAAGGAGCAAGGGACCTGCGTGCCTGAAGTAGGAATTCGCGCGTCCTACCAACACTGGCGGCCCAACAGCTCTACCACCCAGCCGAAGCGCTACGGCCCTCTCCTCCCATCATCATCCGTTGGCCTTCGGCGCCTCGTAGGTGATTTGTGGCTTGGTCCTCCAGTCAGAGCTGAGGGAACCAGTCGAGCGTCGGCACTGGGCGCTCGGGACGCCACCCCGTCGCCGCGGTAAGGCTGTCCGACACGACACGCTGTGACCGCGCGAAAATGCTGACCCGCCCCATCCGGCTGGCCAGCCAACCCGGTAGTGCACGTGCCTTGCGTACCCTTGCGGCCCTGGCGAACAACGCACCGAGTTCGCGCTTACGAACCGGATCGGCGGCGACGTTGTAGACACCGCTGGGGGCGTCCAGTGCCGCAATCGCCGCCGACGCGGCATCGTCCGGGTACACGACGGACGTCCAGCCATCGGGGTCACCGAACACCACAGGTATGCCCCGACGAGTGAGAGAAACCTGGAACCGGGTCAGCGCGTCGTCGCCCAGCAGCCGCGAGATGCGCAACCGGATGGCACTCCTGCCTGCGCCTGCGGTGGCGAAGCGCTCGGCATTGGCGTGAGCCCGCATCACGCTCTCCAACCCGGGAGGCACCGAGAGCGGAGCGTCTTCCCGCAGTTCGGCGTCCCCACCGTCGGCGTAGAGGAATGAGACGCCTTCCTGGACGAGCACACGAACGTGTTGGGAGCGCAGCGCTGCCTGCACAACGATGGCGCTCGCCTCGTTCCGGATGCGCTCGTTCTCCTGCCACTTGCGGCGCGCGCCGGAAATGCCCGAGGGGATGCGGGTGGCCAGGTTGATGACCGCTTCCTCGTGGGCGAGGTTCGCCGTCATCTGGTCGAGGTCGAACAAGTCGGCGATCACTGGCCGGGCACCGAGCCCGCGAATGACCTCCGCCCGCTCCGCGTTGCGGGCCAGCGCCCGAACCTCGTGGCCGGCGGCGAGCAACTGGCGCACCGCGGGCCTGCCCAGTACGCCGGTGCCTCCGATGACGAACACCTTCACGACCATGACCTCCTGTTCGAAGCGCTTGTCCGCTCTTCAGGAACAGGACGAGATGCCGGGGAGAAACGTGACAGGCGGTTCGGCGGTGCCGCGATGTGTTCCCAGGCGGTGCGGTCGTTGGGTGTCACCACTCTTCGGAGGGGTGCTGCGGTGCCGGACAGCAGCATCGCACCCTGCGTGACCTTCGGGCGGCAACCCTTGCCGCTATCGGGCCCGCAGGCATCCAGCTACCCGGTTTCAGCCCGACAGACCGCGGATCTCTCTGACCTCGAGTAGGTCACCTACCCACCGCTGCCCGGGTCCGGCGCTACGGTGCAGAACGCCAACTCGAGACTGCCGTCACCGACATGAGAGGCATGGTCGAGACGGCTTCACTACAGCCCCGATCTTTCGGTGGGCTCGACCGTTCATACCCAGGGTGCGTTACGCCGGGTTGGCAATCTCCTGCGAATTCGGGGGAGTGATGTTGGCCGCTGCCGCCCAGCGGTCGAAGCGCACGTCAGCGACGAACCGGTTCAGGGCAGGGAGGCCCTCGTCGCTCTTGACCCGAAGTGGCAGATTCCGGTTGTCCAACCACAGCTCGAGCCGGAGGGCACGGGCACCCGAGTCGACGACCCGTTGCAACACCTGGTTCTCTGCCCTGCGCTCCAGTGCCCTGGCCAAGTCAATGTCAATCGTGTAGTGGACAACCCCCGTGTTGTCGAGGGTTTGGCGTTCACTGCCCGCAACGTGACCGCCCGCCACGGCGAGCTCCAGCGCTCGTCGCGGATCGACGGTCACCCGCAGCGCGTGTGCCACTTGGGCGGCGTACTGCTGGAACTCGTCGCCCGACGCCGGATCGAGGCGCACCCACGGCCGGTTCGCGGGTGTCACGGCGGGCGGTGGGCGCAGATAGCCCTTCCCTTCCACGATGACCAAGCGGGTCCGTTCCGGGCCGCTGTCCTGGGAGGCACGTCGTTCGAGGGCGACATCGAGATCCGTCTGAGCGGTGTCGAACCGGGCCGTCCCTTGTACCCCCGCTTGTCCCCCGACATCGGTGGCATCGCCGCTGACCCGCGCCGACCCCTGTTCGCGCAAGGCCCGGGTCACCGCGTCCGCCAACGGCTCGAGGTTGTGCTCGACGGGCGGCGGGGAGGGCTCGGGTTGCCTGCCCGCCCCGTCCTCGGTCGGCTGGTCACCGCATCCCGCGATCAGAACCGCGGCCAGGAGCACGCCCCACCCGGCTCGCACCATGGGCCCGCCTCCTCTCCGACCCTGTTGGCGAGCTGGCGGTGAGCTCCTGTGGTCTCAGCACGAGCCGGGCCACAGGCCCGGGCCCACCTTGCTCCGCGACCGCGATCGGTCCTTCGCCAACAGCGTGTCTTTCCCCGGCGGCCCCCTCGAGGGAGAAGCTACCCCGGTGCGGCGTCGATCACTCCTGCTCGTCGCCGATGCCGGCGTGGGAAGCCAACAGGCGGCGCAACGATTCCAGGCGTCGTGTCGTGGCGTGCCCCTCGGCGACCCACGTGTCCAGCGCACAGTCCGGGTCCTCGGGCGCACCGAGATGCCCGCAGTTCGGTGGGCATCCCTCGGCACCCTCCGCCAGGTCGGGGAAGGCAGCCACCAGATCGTCCGGGGTGACGTGGGCCAGGCCGAACGAACGGATGCCCGGGGTGTCCACCACCCAGCCACCGTCCGGCAAGGGCAACGGCAACGCCACCGCCGAGGTCGAGGTGTGCCGGCCCTTGCCCACCGCGCTCACCTCGGCGGTGGCCCGCTCGGCCGCCGGCACCAGCCGGTTCACCAGCGTGGACTTGCCCACCCCGGAGTGCCCCACCAGCGCGGACACCCGCCCGGCCAGCCGTTCCCGCAGCTCCTCCGGCGGCGCGTCGATCCGCGTCACCACGATCGGGAAGGCCAGGTCGGCATAGCTTTCCCGCACGCCGTCCGCGCTGGCCAGATCCGCCTTGGTCAGGCACAGCACCGGGCTGAGCCCGCCCGCGTACGCAGCCACCAGGCACCGGTCGATGAAACCGGTCCGCGGGGGCGGGTCGGCCAGCGAGGTGACGATGACCAGCTGCTCGGCGTTCGCGACCACCACCCGCTCGTACGGGTCGGTGTCGTCGGCGGTGCGGCGCAGCACGCTGGCCCGCTCGGCGATCCGCACGATCCGGGCGAGCGTGTCCGGCCGCCCGGACACGTCACCGACCAGACCCACCTGATCGCCGATCACCACCGACTTGCGACCCAGCTCCCGCGCCCGCATCGCGGTGACCCGGTGGTCCGGGTCGCCACCGAGGGCACAGGTGTAACGGCCCCGGTCCACGCCGACCACCATCGCCGCGGCCGCGTCCGCGTGCTCCGGGCGTCGCTTGCTGCGCGGCCGCGAGCCGCGCCGCCCGGGCCGCACCCGTACGTCCGACTCGTCCAGCTCCCGCCAGCTGCGTCGGCTCACGGGCCCTCCGCGCCGAGCATGGCTGTCCACCTCGCCGGAAAGTCCGGGATCGTCTTGCTCGTCGCGCCGATGTCGTCGACCTCGACACCGGGCACCACCAGCCCGACGATCGCCCCCGCGGTGGCCATCCGGTGGTCGGCGTAGGCACGCCAACC
This sequence comes from Longimycelium tulufanense, assembly GCF_014645795.1. GTDB lineage: Bacteria > Actinomycetota > Actinomycetes > Mycobacteriales > Pseudonocardiaceae > Longimycelium > Longimycelium tulufanense. Next base: position 27,857 of record NZ_BMMK01000046.1, read on the forward strand.
ACCGGCCCGGAGCGGCCGCGGCCGGACCACCAGGCCGTCCGCGGTCTCGGCGACGTCCCCGCCCAGGCCATTGACCTCCGCGGCCAACGCCGCCAGCCGGTCCGTCTCGTGCCCCCGCAGGTGCGCGATGCCGCGTAGCCGGGACGGCCCGTCCGCCAGCGCGGCCAGCGCCGCCACCGTCGGCGTCAGCTCACCCACGTCGTGCAGGTCGACGTCCAGCCCGGCCAGCCGCTCCGGCCCGCGCACGGTCAACCCACGCTCGTCCCGCTCCACGACACAGCCCATGTCGGCCAGGATCCCCCGGATGGCATCCCCCGCCTGGGTGGTCGTGGTCGGCCAGCCGGGCACCGTGACCTCGCCGCCGGTGACCGCCGCGGCGGCCAGGAACGGGGTCGCGTTGGACAGGTCGGGCTCGATGTCCCAGTCCCTGGCCTTGACCGGACCCGGCGCCACCCGCCACGTGTTCGGCTCGCCGTCGTCGACCTCGACACCCTGCGCCCGCAACATCTCCACGGTCATCTCGATGTGCGGCAGCGAGGGCAGCGCGCCCCCCTCATGCCGCACCACGAGCCCCCGTTCGAACCGGGCCCCCGACAACAGCAGCCCCGACACGAACTGCGAGGACGCCGACGCGTCGATCGCGACCTCACCGCCCGGCAACCCACCACGCCCGTGCAGCGTGAACGGCAGCCGGTCGCCGTCGACCTCGGCGCCGAGCGCCCGCAGGGCGTCCAGCACCGTGCTCATCGGGCGCTCCCGGGCCCGGGCGTCCCCGTCGAACCGCATCGTCCCCTCAGCCAGCGCCGCGGCCGGCGGCACGAACCGCATCACCGTGCCGGCCAGGCCGCAGTCAACCTCGGCCGGGCCCCGCAGCGGCCCCGGCGCCACCGACCACGCCCCGGCCGGGCCGTCGGCCACTCCCACCCCGAGCGTGCGCAACGCCCGCGCCATCAACTCGGTGTCCCGGCTGCGCAACGGGGTGCGCAGCACCGCGGGACCGTCGGCAAGCGCCGCCAGGAGCAGGGCCCGGTTCGTGATCGACTTCGACCCGGGCACCCGCACCACGGCGCGTACCGGACCGTCGGCGGTAGGGGCAGGCCACGGCTGTGTCATAGCACCGATGATCCCGCACGTTTCCGACGGCCCTCGCGTCGGCCCGCACGACGTGCCACGATGCCAGTACAGGGCCAGCCGCGGACTGGTCGACCCGAGCTGACGAGGGGTGGTCGCTGATGTGCGGCAGGTACGCCGCCACCAAGGATCCTGCCCAGCTTGCCGCCGAGTTCGACGCCCTGGACATGACCGGTGACACCGCGCCCGGTCCCGACCACAACGTGGCCCCGACCAAGCCGGTGCTGGCCGTCGTGGAGCGCCACCCCAGGGAACCCGGCGGCGAACCCGACCCGACCAGGACCGAGCGCACCATCCGGGTCATGCGGTGGGGGCTGGTTCCGGCCTGGGCCAAGGACCCGTCGATCGGCTCCCGCATGATCAACGCCCGGTCCGAGACCGCGGCCGAGAAACCCGCCTACCGCACCTCCCTGGCCCGCCGCCGCTGTCTGCTGCCGGCCGACGGCTGGTACGAGTGGAAGCGCGAGGGCGACACCCGCCAGCCCTACTACGTCACCAGCGAGGACAATGCCAGCCTGGCACTGGCCGGCATCTGGACCACCTGGCGGCCCACCGACCTGGCCGAGGACGCCCCGCCGCTGGTCACCTGCGCCGTACTGACCACCGACTCGGTCGGCGAGCTGGCCGACATCCACGAGCGGATGCCCGTCATGCTGCCGGCACCGGCGTGGGCCTCCTGGCTCGACCCGGACCGCACGGACGTCGCGGACCTGCTGGCCGCCCCCGACGAGGAGCTGCACCACAGCCTCGAACTCCGCCCGGTCTCCACGGCCGTGAACAACGTGCGCAACAACGGCCCCCAGCTCGTCGCCCGGGTCGACCCGGACGCCGAGCCCGCCCCCGCCCTGGACTCCGCGGGCCAGCGTCGGCTGCGCCCGGTGCCGGACCCGCCGGAGCTGGCCCTGTTCGACTGCCCATGAGCCGGCAGGAGATCCCCACCCCGCACGGCCCGGCCCGGGTCGAGCTGCACTGCGCACCCGAGGGACGGGCCGCCCTGCTGCTCGGCCACGGCGCCGGCGGCGGGATCGAGGCACCCGACCTGGTCGCGGCGGCCCGGGCCGCCTGCAGCGTCGGTGTGCACGTCGCCCTCGTCGAGCAGCCGTACCGGGTCGCCGGGCGCCGCGCCCCCGCCCCGGCCAAGCAGCTCGACACCGCCTGGCTGGCGGTCGCCGACACGCTCGGCGCGGGCATCTTCGACGACCTGCCGCTGGTGTTCGGCGGTCGTTCCTCGGGAGCACGCGTCGCCTGCCGCACGGCCACGCTCGGCCAGGCCGTCGCCGTGCTGTGCCTGGCCTTCCCCGTGCACCCACCGGGCCGTCCGGAGAAACACCGGCTCGACGAGCTCCACGCGGTCGACGCGCCGGTCCTGGTGGTGCAGGGGGAGCGCGACCCGTTCGGCCGGCCGGAAGCGGCCCATCACCGCGAGGTCGTGCTCCTCGCCGGTGACCACTCGCTGAAGGCGGACCCGGACGGCATTACCCGCGCCGTCAGCGAATGGTTGGACCGCGTCCTGCGCCCGCTCGACTGACGATCGTCTGGTCGACGACCCGGTGGACGAGCGTGACCGCGGTTCAGGGCGTAGGTCGGGACGCTGCCGCGCACGTTGCCCTGGCCGGTCTGTTCGTAACGCCTCACCTCCTCACCGAAAGCGTTGTGGACAGGAAAGTCCGGACTGGACGTGACATGTCACTGAGAGATCGCACCGCCGCCCCGGCAATCACCACAAAGATGGGCGGCCCGTTCTCGAACCGAGTCGAGAGATCCGAACCGGCTCGGCCGAAGCCGGCTCGCCCCGGGGCGGCTACCACCGCCCCCATCCCGATCGCCGCAAACCCAGCGACGACCACGCCCATCATGCCCCAACTCGAACGCGCGTTCGAGAGTCTGCGCACCGAACCACCCGGACCAGTGATCAACTGACCCGTTGGGCTTCCTTGCCCGGACCCGAGCCAGAAAAACGCGGGCGAGGGAGACCGAACCGCTTGTAGCGTTCCCGACCAAGAGCCCGCACGAAGTGCGCCAGCAGCGGCGACGTACTGGGGGAGGGTCGCCGGCAGGTCGTGACGGAGAAGGTACGAAGCCTGGATCGTCCGAACACAGGTGCATCACGGGCATGATGTGCAACGCAACGCCCCATACCGGCTACAGGGATTCGGGCGACATCGCGACTTGCGAGAGCGCAGGCCCGGCGCAACTCGGCCTCCAGTGCGCTGTCGCGGCGCCGCTGCATCGCTTCGCCAACAGTGTCCGGCTGCACGAAGATCAGGGGCCTTGGCTGTCGACGTTGAGGTGGGGTTTCCGGAATGGCGGGTAAGGGCACACCAGCGACGGCGCTGCTGGCGAAGCAGCGCATCCCGCATGAGCTACACGCATACGAGCACGACTCCCGAAGCGACTCCTACGGCCTCGAGGCAGCCGAGGTGCTCGGGCTGCCGCCGGAGCGGGTGTTCAAGACCCTGGTGGCCGAGGTGGACGGGCTGCTGACGGTGGGTGTGGTGCCGGTGGCCCAGCAGCTCGACCTCAAGGCACTGGCTGCCGCGGTGGGTGGCAAGAAGGCACGAATGGCGCCCGTGGCGGACGCCGAGCGCGCCACCGGCTACGTGGCCGGCGGGATCTCCCCGCTGGGCCAGAAAAAGCGGCTTCCCATGGTGGTAGACGCCACGGCAGAGAACCACTCCACGATCTACTGCAGCGCTGGCCGGCGTGGGCTCGAGGTGGAACTGTCGCCGGCGGAGCTGATCCGGCTGACCGGAGCGGTGGTCGCGCCCATCGCGGGATGAATTCCAGCGCAATGCCATGCCACTGACCCGGAGCCGAACCACGATCAACGAGTCGGCACCCGGGCGGCTCCAGCGGGGGTGCCGCCGTGGCCAGATCATCGCCCCGTTGGCCCTGGGCACCAACGGCGGCGGATCGGTACGGACTCCCGGGCGGCTTCACCGGGACCTTCGTGTAGGAGCCCACCCACTGCCGGGTCTCGCACCGGTGGGTGCGAAAAGGCAGACGCTCCTGCCGTGTGATCGCTGAACAAGCGGGGGCCCACGGACAGCGTCGGTGCAGCTCAACCCACCCGACCAGGGAGGCCATGCACGTCCGGCGACCGGAAGACCGCAGCGCGTCGTCGCCGGCGCACGCGCGGCGGCGACGAACACCACACCACGGGAATGCTGCAGCACACCACGGCGTTCTCAGCGGACGTGGTAACCGACCTTCCCCAGACCGCGCTGCCCGAGCAGGCCGGCGAGGCCGCCGAGCGTCGTCCCACCACACGGCCACCTCGGCGTTCAGCGCCGTGCCGCCCGGGGGAGCGCCGCGTATCCTCGGCGGCGACCCATGCGCCGGCAGCCATGGGAACGTCGCCAGGAGCCGCCGTCCCACGCGGCCGGCGGGAAGGGAGCCAGGTGCCAGGCACCCCTGACGTGGACTCGACGCAGCGTGCGGAGGAGTCGGCCAGCGAGCGCGCCGCCCGCTTCGAGCGGGAGGCCATGCCACTGCTCGACCAGCTCTACGCGGCCGCGCTCCGGATGACCCGCAACCCCGCCGACGCCGAGGACTTGGTGCAGGAGACCTACCTGAAGGCCTACGCGGCGTTCAACTCCTTCACCGAGGGCACCAACATCAAGGCGTGGCTGTACCGGATCCTCACCAACACCTACATCAACGGCTACCGCCGCCGGCAGCGCCAGCCGCAGCAGCAGCCCACCGAGGAGATCACGGACTGGCAGCTCGCCCAGGCCGAGAGCCACACCTCGACCGGCCTGCGCTCGGCCGAGGTGGAGGCGCTGGACCGGCTGCCGGACAACGCCGTGAAGGACGCCCTGCAGCGGCTCCCCGAGGACTTCCGGATGGCGGTCTACCTCGCCGATGTCGAGGGTTTCGCGTACAAGGAGATCGCCGAGATCATGGGCACCCCGATCGGCACCGTGATGTCGCGGTTGCACCGGGGCCGGCGCCAGCTCCGGGAGATGCTCACCGACGTCGCCCGCGAGCGTGGGTTCCTGCGCAGCGACGAGCGGGAGGTGACGGGGTCGTGAGCTGCGGGAAGCCCCATGAGACACCGTGCAACGAGGTGCTGGCCGAGGTATGGCTCTTCCTGGACCAGGAGTGTGACCAGCGGCGCCGGCAGAAGCTGGAGCAGCACCTCGACGAGTGCGGCCATTGCCTCGAGCAGTACGGGATCGAGGAGCAGATCAAGATCCTGCTCGCCCGCAAGTGTGGTGGCGACCATGCCCCCGACGCGTTGAAACAGCGCCTACGCGACTCGATCCGCCGGACGGTGCTGGAGCAGGCCGAGGTGACGGTGGAGTACCACCCCGAGGGCGGCTCCTCGGTGGAGATCCGGTCCCGCCGGATGGAGCTCACCGAGGACTAGCTGTTCTGTCCCGTGAGGTTGGGGATGCGGTGGGCGGGTGGGCCGCCGATCGCGGTGTGGTGGCGGTGATGGTTGTAGGTGTGCA
>NZ_BMMK01000047.1:0-30951 GCF_014645795.1 Longimycelium tulufanense
ATCGTCCACGAGTGGAGATCATCTACCCCACCTCAACGATCTACCAAGTGAGACACGCTCTTAGTCGTGGGCCAGCTGCAGTAATGGCGGCCATCAGTGCACTCGATGCCCACGCGCCGGTATTTTCCGCCGGAACACCAGCCACGGGCCCTCGTCGCGCTCAGCTTCTGGGTGGAGCACGACATGGGGCGAGAATGGTGCTCTCGTTGGCCGTTGAGGTTGTGGTCTCGTCGGCCGTGGCGATCGCGGCGACGGTACCTCTCAGGAGTGCTCCGGGCATGCCAATGACCACTGCTACTCGCGACGCCCCGCGGATCACGGCGCCCCTTTCGGTCGGTGACGCATCACCTGGGTCGCGGGTCGAGCGGAACGGGGACCCAGGTGCCTCGTGCCCCGGTGAGACAACGTCCCGCGCCCCCGTCCCGACCCCCAGGTCTCGTCGCCCCGCTGGGGTTCAGCTTGTCCGAGCCGGACGACCTTGTCTTGTACCCGTGCGCAACGGGCTGGCCACCGCGCTGGTGATCAGCCCCGGCGCGCGGTCCTCCAGGGGGGGACCCGGCAGGCGTAGCCGTCGTGCCCGGAGGAACTCCGTGGGGGTGCGACCCACCATCCGCCGGAACTCGTGGTTGAGGTGCGGCTGGTCGAAGTAGCCGGCGGCGGTGGCCGCCTCAGCGACTGATCCACCCTCCACGAGTCGATGCAGGGCGTGCTGCAGCCGTAGCACTCGTGCCGCGTTGCCGGGCGAGAGCCCGATCTGCTCCCGGAAGCAGCTTTCCAGCCGCCGTCGTCCCCAACCGACCTCGTCGGCCAGCCTGGGTACCAATACCCCTGCCGGCCGCCGCTCCAACTCTCGCCAGGCGGACACGACCCGTGGCAAGGACGTTGGCTCCGGGCGGGGCCGACGCACGAGAGTCCGGTCGAGCAGCGCGAACCGGTCCGCCCATGACCGGGCTTCGCCCAACCGTTCCAACAGCTCCCCGGAGAACGTGTGTGAAAGTACCTCGTCCAGGTCGACGATCTGGTCGGTCAGCTCGTGGGCCGCCAGACCGAGCACCGTCCGTACGCTCCATGGAGCCAACAGGATCGCCACCCCGCACCAACGACCGTCGTGCCCACCGAGCCGGGGCACGGTGTGCACACCGACCACCAAGGACCGGAACAACCGATATCCGCTGTCCTTGGTCGAATGGCCGACCCCGGAGGGTGTTGGCCCCATGATCTGTAGCTGTCCCTCGAGGGTCAGGACTATCGAGACGGTGCCGTCGGGCACCTCCAACCTGTACCGGGGCTCATCCTGCTCCAATCGGAAGCCGCGATAGGCCCAGACGTCTCGTGCGAGCGAGGGGTGGGGACGTCGGTACGCCATCTCCCCCGAGCCGGCGGGGCATGACCAGAACCATTCCGTCCTCGTCGTCTCGACCACCTGACAAGGCAATCAAGGATGATCTACCGGTCGTATCGCCTCAACGACTGACAGAACATACCTCCGCCCTCGACAGGAAGGACCAAGATCGGCGGCTGCCTGTCTCGGAACCGCTTGGCTTTCAGGTGGCCGGGTTCCTTCCTTCCATCTGGTCCGTTGGGCGCGTCCGTGCCGCGTGGCCGTTGCGGTGTCGTCAATAGTTGCTTCCGATTCGCCGCGACGTACTTCCTGGATCGACTCGATATCGCCATTGACCAGCGGTGTCGAGATCCGATTGACGAGGTCTCGTTTCATGTCGCACAACGAGTAGAAGGTGGCCCAAGCGCGCAGTGCAAGGGGTAAGTCGGCGCGTTCGCAGAGCAGGTCCCCCTCGTTCCCGCAAGCCGTTTCCGCAGGTGTTCTCTCCTGCAAAGACCTATGTGCACGTAGTGGCGATGGGCCCGTACCGTCCGACCTGCGGTGCAAGATCCGCGAATGCGGGCAATGTTCCCTGTCACCCACAGGATTGGAGTCGGCATGACGATTCTCGTGACCGGAGCGACCGGAACCGTCGGTCGGGTGCTCGTCGATCAGCTCCTGGCGGCCGGCCAGCCGGTTCGGGCCCTGACCCGAAACCCCGCGCGGGCGGGACTTCCGGAACGAGCGGATGTCGTCACCGGCGACCTGACCCGGCGGCACACCCTCGAACCGGTGCTCGACGGTGTGGATCGGGTCTACCTGGTGGCGGTCCTGGAGTCCGAGCAGGTGGTCGAGCACGCGAGGAGCTTCCTCGAGCTGGCTGGAAAGTCCGGCGTGAAACGTGTCGTGTTCCTGTCCACCGACGCCGTTACGGAACGACGTGTGGGCAGCTATGAGACCCACCACGAAGTGGAACAGGTCATCGAGGAATCGGGTCTACAGTGGACGCACTTGCGGCCCGGTGAGTTCGCGGCGAACAAGTTGGCCACCTGGGGTCCTTCGATCCGTGCGGAGAACGTGGTCCGCAACCCCTACCCGGACACGCTGGGCGTGCCGATCCACGAGGCCGACATCGCCGAGGTGGCCGTCAGGGCACTGCTCGAGGACAGCCATGCCGGCAAGGCCTACACCCTGACCGGGCCGCAGGCGCTCAGCCACCGGGAGCAGGCCGCAGCGATCGGTGCCGGCCTCGGTCGCGAGATCCACTACGAGCGGGTGACCTACGGGCGGGCCCGCGAGTTCTTCGTCGAGGCCGGGCTTCCCGTGGAGGTCGCCGACTACATGCTGGGCTACCAGGCCGAATACACCGATGCGCCGCCGACGGTGTCCCCGGCCTTCGAGCGGGTCATCGGCCGGCCGGGGCGGACGCTCACGGAGTGGGCGGCCGATCACGCGGCCGAGCTCGGCTGACTGCCGTCGGTTGGGTCGTGCACCGCGCGACCCAACCAACCCGGGTTTCTGCCTCTGTGCGCTGGCCGCAGGCCCCACGAAGGCAGCGCGCGGGTGTGCTGCTGCGGGACGCGTCGATGATTCGGCCGGATGCGGTGGAGATCCTGTTCGCCCTGCTGACTTTCCGCCTCCTGATCGCCAAAGACGTGGAGAACGGTCAACAACCGGCGGCCCGGAACCTCTCTGCCAGCTGGGGAATCCGCTGCTACCGGCCGTCCGTAACGGAGAACGGGCGGACAACAGCCGGCAGCAAGGCCCCTTCGCGGCGCTGGTTTGCCGCGAGCTCACCGCGGTGCCGGAGTGATGAAGTCGGCGGAGAGCTCGATCGCGGCGATGCCCGAGCGGGGAAGAGCAGATGACATCCAGCGCGCCACCATCGCCCGTTCCAATTGCTGGGGGAAGGTCCAGCCGTTCCCACCGAGCGCGATCATCGCGTCGTTCAGCACCTGCGCGGTGTCGCCGCGGACCGGACCGAGATCGAAGCCGACCCGGATCACCGTGTCCCGCCGCACGGACTCCAGAAGCCGCGCCGAACGCGCGACCCGGCCCGCCACCGCCCGCGCCTGCCACTCGGCCCCGGCCTCGCGCTCGGCCACGACCTCCACCCACAACCGCAGTCGAGGTCCGCCGCCGTCGTCCGGCGGCTCGGTCCACACCGAGGAGTCCAGCTCGTCGGGATCCTCGTCGCCCGGCCGGACGTCACCGGTCACGGGCAACCAACCGGCCCCGGTCCACGCCTCCACCAGCAGTCGCTCGCCGCGGCGCACCAGCCGGCCGACGAGGTCGGGATCGTCGAGCACCGTCCACGCCGTCGGCGGTTCACAGCTGACCCGGGCGGCGGTGAACTCCGGACCGAGCCGGCGCAGGAAGTCGCGGACCGCGCGGGACAGGCCGGCCGCGTCGTCCGGTGCGGCCCGGTCTCCCGGTAGGCAGCTGATCGTCACCGACCAGCAGCCGGGGTCCTCGTCCGAGCAGTCGGCCGTCTCCACCACCCGGCCGGCCACCCTCGCCTGCAGGTCCCGGCAGGCAGCGCGCGCCATCAGGTCGTTCTCGGCGGCGACCACCGCGGTGAGCAACAACTCCAGGTCCTCGTCCATGGCGAGGGAATTCTTGCGCAGCCGGCTCACCCCGGCGCCACCGGTGGCCGAAACGCGGCGCGGGGTCCCTCCGTTCGGAGGAACCCCGCGTCCGTCGTTCCCGCTCCGCCTCAGGCGTCGGCCAGGACGCGCTCGGCGTCCAGCGTGACCGCGGCCGCGTGCACCACGCCCGCGATGCGCAGGGCCTCGTGCACGGTCTCCCGCGGCACGCCCTCCTTGCGCAGCGCCTTCTCGTGCGACTCCAGGCAGACCCCGCAGCCGGTGATGGCGCTGACCGCCAGGCACCACAGCTCGAAGTCGACCTTGTCGACGCCCGGGTTGCCGATGACCTGCATACGCAGCCGCGCCGGCAGGTTGTTGTACTCCGGGTCACCGACCAGGTGCTTGGCCCGGTAGTACACGTTGTTCATCGCCATGATCGAGGCGGCGGCCCTCGCCGCCTGCACTGCCTCGGCGGACAGGTGCTCGCGGGCGGCCTCGTCGAGCTCCCGCAGCACCTGCTCGTTGCGACACGCCACGGCGACGGCCAGCACGGTGCCCCACAGCTGCTGCGCCGGCAGCGTCGAGGTGCCGATCACCGAGCCGAGGTTGAGCCTGGTGTCCTTGGCGTAGGCAGGCAGCGCCTCCTTGAGGGCATCCAGCGACATCAGGCCTCCACCATCAGCTTGGCGGCGTCCAGGGTGTCCTCGCCCTTGTTCCAGTTGCACGGGCACAGCTCGTCGGTCTGCAGGGCGTCCAGCACCCGCAGCACCTCCTCGACGTTGCGGCCCACCGAACCCGCGGTGACCATGGCGAACTGCACCACGTTGTCCGGGTCGACGATGAAGGTGGCGCGCTGCGCGACACCGTCCTCACCCAGCACGCCGCACGCCTCGGTCAGCTCGCGCTTGACGTCGCTGAGCATCGGGAACGGCAGCTCGCGCAGGTCGGGGTGGTTCTTCCGCCAGGCGAAGTGCACGAACTCCGAGTCCACCGACACGCCGAGCACCTGGGTGTCGCGGTCGGCGAACTCGCCGTTGAGCCGACCGAACGTGGCGATCTCGGTGGGGCAGATGAAGGTGAAGTCCTTGGGCCAGAAGAAAACCACGCGCCACTTGCCCTGGTGGGACTTGTGGTCGATGGCCTGGAAGGCGTTCTCCGGGTCCAGCGACACGCATGCCGTGACCGAGTACTCCGGGAACTGCTGGCCGACAGTGAGCACCATGCCCTCCTGAGTTGTTTGTCAACGACTCCCATCCACATCGGACCAGCCGGCGGATTGATAGGGCAAATCGACTTCTCCGAGTAAACTGATCGGAAGTGCTGATCAATAACTCCGGGCCGACGCTCCCCCAGCTTCGAGCGTTCCTTGCGGTGGCCGAGTTTCTGCACTTCAGGGCGGCGGCTGCGGCACTCGGCGTAAGCCAGCCCACGCTTTCGGCGGCAGTTGCCGGGTGCGAAGAGACGCTCGGAACTCGGCTTGTGGAACGCACCACAAGGCGGGTGATGCTCACCACTGCAGGGGAACGGCTTGTGCCGAAAGCACGTGCCGTCCTGGACGCGGTCGACGCGCTCGTGACCGAGGCCGCGATGGTCGGCAAGCCGTTCGCGGGCACGCTACGGCTCGGGATCATCCCCACCGTCGCGCCCTACCTGTTGCCGGTCGCGTTGGACGCACTGGCCAAGGCTTTCCCCGCGTTGGAACCCGAGGTGCACGAGGAGCGCACCGGGCGGCTGCTGGAGGGCCTGGGGACCGGGCGGCTCGACGTCGCCGTGCTCGCCCTGCCGGCGGGTGGGCGCGGCCTGGCCGAGGTTCCGCTCTACGCCGAGGACTTCGTGCTGGTCGTGCCGAAGCGGCACGAGCTGGCCGGCACCATCGACGTGTCCCGAGTCGCCCTGCGCAAGCTGGACGTCATGCTGCTGGAGGAGGGGCACTGCCTGCGTGACCAGGCGCTGGACGTCTGTCGGGAGGTTGGCGGCCGGGTCGAGGCCGCCACCCGCGCGGCCAGCCTGGGCACCCTCGTCCAGCTCGTCGCGGCCGGGATGGGCGTGACCCTGCTGCCCGAGACCGCCGTCGGCGTGGAGACCCGACGCTCCGGGCTGGCCGCGGCGCGCTTCTGCGACCCCGCGCCCGGCCGTCGGATCGGCCTGGTCTACCGGGAGAGCGCCGGCCGGGCGGCCGAGTACACCGAGATCGCCGCCGAACTCCGCCGCGCCGTCCGCACCCGCAAGCTCCCCGTCCGCCTCCCCAGCTGAGCCGGGAAACCCCTCCTCTGGTCGAGAAGTTCGGGTCGGTCACGGCGTCACAGGCCGTGGAAGGCCCCGGCCTCGATCCGGCCCTGCTGACAGACCACGCCGAACGACCACGGCACCCGGAAAGGCTCGGTCTCGTCCGGCGGGATCACCGACAGCACGTCCGCCTCGGGCTGGCACGGCCGGTCGTACGGCTCACCGCTGCCCGGCACCACGCCCCAGTGCAGGCTCATCGCGGCCCGCTCACCCGGGGCGAGCCGGACCAGCGACGGCCCCGGTTCGTCCACGCGCTCGACGTTGGTGGGCAACCGCTCTCCCCGCGCGCTGCTGACCAGCTCCAGGCCGGCGTACCCGTAGAGCTGGCACGCTCGGTCGCTGACGTTGGTCACCACCAGCTGGCCGTAACGCTGCCCGGCGCCTTGGTCCTGCAGCTCGATCCGGCCCTGGAGCATCTCCGCCGTGCAGCGCACGCCCTCGTTCTCGGGCTTGCTGAGCGACACCGGATGCGCGGTGGTGCGCGGGCTCGTCGCGGTGTTGTCGTTCCCGGTCGGTTGCGCCGGCCCACCGGTCGGACCACCGCACGCAGTGAACACGACGCCAGCCACCAGGATCGCTCCGGCCATGGTTCTCATGACGATCCACCTCCCGTCTCCCCGTGGAGTTCCCCGTTTCCCTACAACGAAGACGCCTGAGGGGTCCGCGGGTTGGCGCGCGACCGGAATAGTCACCCTTGTGGCCCAAGGAAATCAACGATCCGAAATACGCCCCGAACATCCGCGAAGCCGGGCGGACACGCACGGCGGGAACCGGATCAGCCGAGCCACCGGGTCACGATCCCGTCGTAGGTGCCGTCGTGCCGGGCGATGCTCAACCAGTGGTTCACCCACTGCTGGAAGATCACGTCGCCCCGGGGCAGGAGATATGCCTTCTCCACATACGTAAACGGCTTATCGGGATGTACCGGGCACAACTCGGGATGGAGCTTGGCCTGATACCTGGTCTCCACCGCGTCCGTGATCATCAGGTCCGCTCGCCCGGCGACGATCTCGTCGAAGATCGTGGTGTTGTCCGGATGAGTGACGATCGTGGCTCGCGTGAGCCTGGATCGGACGAACCGCTCGTTCGTCCCACCGGGGTTGACGATGACCCTGACCCCGGGCTGGTCGATCTCGTCGAGCGTGCCGAAACGGCCGCCGTTCTCGCAACGAGTGATCGGTGTCTTGCCGTCCACGAGGTACGCGTCGCTGAAGAACGCCCGCCTGGCGCGGTCGAGTGTGACGGAGACACCGCCAACGGCCATGTCGCACTTGGCGACGAAGTCGTCGAGCAAGGTCTTCCAGGTGGTGGGCACCATCGTCACCCGCACACCGAGCCGCCGCCCGAGGTCCTGCGCCATCTCGACGTCGATCCCACTCCAGTTCCCGTCCTCGAGGTGGGTGAACGGGCGGTAGTCGCCGGTGCTGCAGACCCGGACCTCTCCGCGAGAGGTCACCGCCTCCAGCCGGCTCGCCGGCGACGGGGCGGGCCCCGCCGCACTGGTCAGCGCGGTACCGAAGAGGAGCGCAAGCGTGATGACCAGGACTCTCAGCCGCACCCGGCGATGCTGGCCGGATGCCGGCCGGACACGCAAGGAAAGCGTCCGCCGGTTGGAACGGCGGGGTGCGGAGGCGAAGCCGCTCACCCACCGATCACGAGCCGGTCCGTCGTTCGGCAGACCGGGCAAGGCCCCGTCAGGCGGCGGGCCAGCCCTCGGCGAGCACGGCAAGCTGGGCGACGTCGGAAAGCCACACGTACGTCCAGCAGACGGTGCCGTCGCTCACGCGAACCCGGACCCGTTGGTAGTCGCTTCCCTCGTAGGCATCGAGCTGACGGAACGCCGCTTCGGGGTCGCGGAGCCGCAGCACGGTGCCGGGCGCGCCCGGCCCGTCCCCGAGGCGGAGCGCGGGATATCCGAGACCGGTGTCGTAGACCGTGCCGGCCAGCCGGGCAGGTGTTCCTTCGTCGGTCACGAACCGGGACATCAACGGCCAGGCGGAGGCGCCGGGCTGCAGCGTGCCGTAGACGAAGACGCGGTCCGGCCACTCGTCACCCGCCGGATCACCATCCACTTCGGACACATCCAGCCCGTCAGGCCCGGGAACACCCTTCAGCGCGAGCGCCTCGTCCTGGGGCGTGTCCACGCACCGGACGGGCTTTCCGTTGGCCAGCAAGGGAAGACGTACCTCGGTGGCGGCGGTGTAGGCCCACGGGGAGTCGACGATCGAGCCGTCCTCCAGCTCGACCTGACCGGAGCGCACCCGGCTCAGCCGGTACCGCCTTCCGCGCCCTTCGCAGGTGTCGAGCACGCGCACCTGCTCGCGGGTCGCCATCCACACCGAATGCTCCTCGACCGAGCCGGGCAAGGCACACAACGTCGCGGGTCGCTGACCATCCCGGGCGCGGAGCCCGAACGCCCATACCGCGGCGAGATCGTGGGTTCGCGCCCGCAGCACCACCACGGGCCCGGCTAGGCCGAGGTGCTCCCGCAGCCAGGTGAGCTTGCTGGGGCAGCGGTTCGATCCGTAGGTCAGCACCGGCACGCGGTCGGCCAGCACCGGGGCCTTGCGCTGGAGCAACCAGTCGTCCAGGTCACATTCGCCCACGCGCCAGCCGCCGAGCGCGGCGAAATCGGGGTGCAACGGCCAGCCCAGGCCACCATGGTGCACGTAGGAGTGACGCGGCACACTGCCAGGATAGGGGTCGGCCGGATGCTCGGCGTCGGGGAACGGGTCAGCCATGTCCTTGACCGGTTGGAAACACGTCAACCAGTCATGTATATGAGGCTTGTGGACGACAGGACCATTGATTGGGTCGAAGGCCACATCCTGACCATCGACCAGACCGCGCTGCCGGACGTCGTCCCGTTGCGGCTGGAAACGGTCGACGACGTGGTGGACGCCATCCGGCGGCTCGCCGTGCGCGGAGCCCCGCTCATCGGCGCGGCCGGGGCGCTGGGCGTCGCCCTGGCCGCGCGTCGCAGTGCCGGGACCGGCTACCAGCCGGAGGCCGTGCGTGCGGACGCCGAACGGATCGCGTCCGCACGGCCCACGGCCGTGAACCTGCGTTGGGCCGTGAACCGCGTGCTACCGCACGTCGCCGCCGGCCCCGACGCCGTCCTGCGTGCGGCGCTGGAGATCGTCGAGGAGGATGCCCGGGCCAACGAGGCGCTGTCCCGCCGCGGCGCGGCCCTGCTGCGCGACCTCGTCGGCGACATGCCCATGGCCCTGCACACCCACTGCAACGCCGGTGCCCTGGCCACAGTGGCGTGGGGGACCGCACTCGGTGTCGTGCGCGCCCTGCACGAGGACGGTCTGGTGCGGCTCGTGCTCGCCGACGAGACCCGTCCACTGCTGCAGGGCGCCCGCATCACGGCCGTCGAGCTCGCCCGGCTCGGTGTGAACCATCGGGTCGTGGTGGACGGTGCCGCGGCTGGCCTGATCGCCCGCGGCGAGGTCGACGCGGTCGTCGTGGGCGCGGACCGGGTGGCCGCCAACTGTGACGTGGCCAACAAGGTGGGCACCTACCCGCTCGCGCTGGCCGCGGCCCGCGCCGGCGTCCCGTTCGTCGTGGCCGCCCCCGAGTCGACGATCGACCGGGACACGCCGGACGGGCGCAGCATCGAGATCGAGCAGCGCGACGGCGCCGAGGTGCTCGAGCTGGGCGGCCGGCGGACCGCTCCCGAGGACACCGCGGCGCTCAACCCCGCGTTCGACGTGACCCCCGCCGACCTGGTGACCGCGATCGTGACCGAGTCCCGCGTCATCTGGCCGCGCAAGGGGGAGCGCGCCTGAGTGCCGCCCTGGCGGACGGGACGCGACCGAGATCGACGTGTGGCCCGGGCTGCGGCAGGATGCGGCCCGTGGACCTAGCGGAGTTCCCGGAGGACTGGTCGTCGGCTCTCGTCGTCGTGGCGCACCCCGACGACGTCGAGTACGGCTGCGCGTCGGCAGTGGCCCGCTGGACCGGGCAGGGCCGGCGCGTCGCGTACCTGCTGGCGACCAGGGGCGAGGCCGGCATCGACGGCATGCCACCGGCGGAGTGCGCCGAGGTGCGGGCCCGGGAGCAGGTCGCCAGCGCCGCCGAGGTCGGCGTGACCGTCGTGGAGTTCCTCGACCACCCGGACGGGATGGTCGAGTACGGCCTCCCGTTGCGCCGCGATGTCGCCCGGGCCGTTCGCCGGCACCGCCCGGAGGCCGTCATCGTGGTCAACCACCGCGAGAACTACGCGCCGGGGGTGCTGAACCAGGCCGACCACCGTGTGGTCGGCCAGGCCGCGATCGACGCGGTGGCCGACGCGGGCAACCGCTGGGTGTTCCGGGAGCTCGTCGACGAGGGACTTGCGCCCTGGTCCGGGGTCCGGCACATCGCCGTGGACGCCTCGCCACGGGCGACGCATGCCGTGGACATCACGGACACGCTCGCGGCAGGGGTGCGGTCGCTGCGGCAGCACCGTGCCTACCTGGAGGGGCTGGGCCCGAGCTGGCCGGAGCCCGAGGTGTTCCTGCGCGCGGCCGCCGAGAACGTCGCCGGGCGGTTCGGCGGCCGGCTCGGCGTCGCCTTCGAGCTGCTTCGGACCTCCTAGCCGAGCGGCGCCGTCTCCCCGAGCACCACGACGCTGCGCAACACCTCGCCGCGTGCCATCCGGGCGAAGGCGCCCTCCACCTGCGCCAGCCCGATCTCCTCGGTGACGAAACGGTCCAGCGGGAACCGGCCCTGCCGGTGCAGGTCGACCAGCATCGGGAAGTCACGGGAGGGCAGGCAGTCGCCGTACCAGGACGACTTGAGCGCGCCACCGCGGGAGAACACGTCCAGTAGCGGAAGCTCGACGGTCGCCTCCGGAGTCGGCACGCCCACCAGGACCACGGTGCCCGCGAGGTCACGGGCGTAGAACGCCTGTTTCCAGGTCTCCGGCCGACCCACCGCGTCGATCACCACGTCCGCGCCGAAACCACCGGTCAGCTCCTGGATGCCCGCGACCACGTCGGCCTCCCGCGCGTCGATCACGTCGGTGGCACCGAACTCCCGTGCCCAGGCCAGCTTCCGCCCGTCGATGTCCACGCCGATGATGGTGGTGGCGCCGGCCAACAACGCGCCGGCGATCGCCGCGTTGCCCACCCCGCCGCAGCCGATCACCGCGACGCTGTCGCCCCGAGAGACGGCACCGGTGTTGATGGCCGCACCGACACCGGCCATGACACCGCACCCGAGCAGCCCGGCCGCCGCCGGCGCCACCGCGGGATCCACCTTCGTGCACTGTCCACTATGGACGAGGGTGAGCTCGGCGAAGGCACCGATGCCCAGCGCGGGGGAGAGTGGCTCACCGGAGGCGAGCCGCATCGGCTGCTCGGCGTTGAAGGTGTCGAAGCAGTACCAGGGACGGCCACGCCGGCAGGCCCGGCACCGACCGCAGACCGCGCGCCAGTTCAGCACCACGAGGTCGCCCGGCACGACGTCGGCCACCCCGTCCCCGACCGCAACCACCTCGCCCGCGGCCTCGTGCCCGAGCAGGTAGGGGAACTCGGCGCCGACCGCGCCCTCCCGGTAGTGCAGGTCGGTATGGCAGACGCCGCACGCGCGGACCCGGACCAACGCCTCACCCGGCCCAGGGTCGGGCACGATGATCGTCTCCACCGTCGCCGGCTCACCCTTGCTCCGCGCGACGACCCCACGCACCTCGTGTGCCACGTCGCCCAGCCTCCCCTGCGGACTCATGATCTTCCGGACGCAGCCTCGCACGCGCACCGCACCCGCACGTCCCCCGGTCAGGGGTACGGCGCTGCGTCGGTCAGCGGACCCGGCACGCCCGGCGCACCCGGCCCGGCCAACTCAGGACCGGATCACCTGCTGGTCGCGGTGTAGGCGTGCGGCGCGGCTGTGCTCGGCGGCGTCGAGCAACGCGGCGGCGGCCGCGCGGCCAGCGGCCGCCGCCCCCGAAGCCCCGTGCACCGCCGCGGTCACGATCGCGCCGTCCACGACCAGGAGCAGCTGGTTCGCCAGGGCGCGACCGGCGCCCGGACAGGCCCGTTCCGCCAGGCGGGTCAGGTAGGCGAGCAACGCCTCCTTGTGCCGGCGGGTCGCCGCCGCCACGTCCGGCGCGACCTCGCCCAACTCGCCGTGCGCGTTGATGAACGCGCACCCGCGGAAGCCGGGCTCGGCGAACCACAGCCCGAGCCAGTCGAACACGGCCAGCACCGCCTCCCGCGGGTCGCCGCCCACGGCGCTGACGTACTCGGCCAGCGCGGACCGCCATCTCAGGTCGGTGCGATCCAGGTAGGCCGACACCAGCTCGTGCTTCGACCCGAAGCAGCGGTAGAGGCGCTTCAAGGACACCCCGGAGGCCGCGCGGATGTCGTCGATCCCCACCGCCTGGAGCCCGCGCTCGTAGAACAACGCCTCGGCGGCGTCGAGCACCCGCTGCCTGGCCTCCTCGTCGTCCACGCGGCACCCCTTCCTTGGAGAACGGCGGTTCTCAACAGTAACGCGACAGTCGGAGAATGATCCTTCTCCGATATCCCCGAACCGGGTGATCGATGGAAGTACGTCAACGTCGGCGACCCAGTTCATCACGGGTGGTAAGGAACGCGGGCACCGCGGTTCGACCCGCCCCTCTCCGCGTGGGGAGTAAGCCACGTCACTCGCGAGATGGGGAGGACTGGTACGGGCGGGAGGACATGGGATGCCACATTCGCCACAGGTCGAGTTCCGCCGCGTCCGCCCCCAGGGGCAATTGCATTCGGTCCGCATTCGCAAGGTGTGTGTCGCCTCCGCTGTTTTTCGATCTTGTCCGCTGTGCGGCTGGGCCGGTTGGGGAATGTCCTTCCTGCCGTACTGGCCGTGGAGTGGTCCGCGGGCTACCCGTTCTTGCTGATCGTGTTCTTGCCCAGGTGCTCGGTGATGCACGCCCGCACCGCGGGTCCGTCCAGGTGGCCGCGAGGGTCGCCGGTTTTCCAACGGTCGGAGTCCCGCCACCTCGGGGTTCAATGTCCACAGTGGATATGTGAAGCGGGTGTGAGTCGGACGTCCCCTAATCTCACCGCTCGGCGCTGTACCACCCGTGCCTCCCCGGCGCTGTGGGAAGATCCTTCAGGTCCCGCGGGCCTGGCGCGCCGGTCAGCAAGCCCGGCGCAGGCCGTTGTGGCTTGGGGCGTCGTAGAAACATCCGGAACAGAAGTAAGTGGACGCCGCACGCAGGTGTGCGGGCGCATGCTCCGTTCCCCGTGCGGCGACTGTTTCGATCGACTTAACAGAGTCTTTCAGCGCACCGCAAATCTCGAAGTCAGCTCCTTCGGCCGTGGTAGCCCGATCGAACCGGACTGATCCACCTCACACCGGGTCCCATCCGTTGGCATCGTGCCCTAGAGTGGCGGGTCGCGTCGGAACGTCTTTGTGCGCCGGCGCGTTCGACACCTGGACACGCTCCCGACGCGTCATAGTCAAGCAGCGGCAACCCCCTCGTTGCGCCACCGGCTGCTGCGCGTCGAGGGGCATGGCGACGGGAGGAGGGATCTGGACATGGCAACGGTGGACCATCGCCGATCGGTGGGCCAGGGCCGAACCGCCACCGCGGGCGTCCCGGCCAGGATCCGGACCTTCCTCGACCGCGACCGCCCGCAGACCCCGTGCCTGGTGATCGACCTGCCGACGGTCGCCGAGCGCTACGCCGACGTGCGCGCCGCCCTGCCCGAGGCACGGGTTTTCTACGCGGTCAAGGCCAACCCCGCGCCCGAGGTCGTCGCACTGCTGGTGCGGCTGGGCGCGTGTTTCGACGTGGCCAGCCCGCCCGAGATCGACCTGTGTCTCGCCCAGGGTGCGTGCCCGGAGACCATCTCCTACAGCAACCCGATCAAGAAGCGTTCCGACGTCGCCCACGCCCACCGCGTGGGCGTCCGCCTGTTCGCCCTCGACAGCACCCAGGACCTGGAACACATCGCCGCCGAGGCGCCGGGCTCGTCGGTCTTCTGCCGCCTGCTGGTCGAGCCGGCCGGCGCGAAGACACCGTTCGGCAGGAAGTTCGGGTGCAGCGCGGACATGGCGATCGACCTGCTCGCACGCGCCGCCGAACTGGGCCTGGCCCCCTACGGTGTCTCCTTCCACGTCGGCTCGCAGCAGACCGATCCGGACGCGTGGGAGGGCGGCATCGCCGCGGCCGCGCGGGTCTTCCGCGCCCTGGCCGAGCGCGGGATCCGGGCCCGGTTCCTCAACCTCGGTGGCGGTTTCCCCGCCTCCTACCTGGAACCCGCGTCACCGCTTCCGGTGTACGGCAAGGCGGTGCGGGCGGCCGTCGAGCGCCATTTCGGCGGTATGTCGCCCGAGCTGGCCGTCGAACCGGGCCGCTCGATCGTCGGCGACGCCGGCGTGATCCGCAGCGAGGTCGTGCTGGTCTCCCGCAAGAGCTACGACGACGACCACCGCTGGGTGTACCTGGACGTCGGGCGCTACAACGGGATGGCCGAGTGCGAGGGCGAGGCGATCGCCTACCGCATCGTCACGCCACACGACGGCGGCCCGGTCGGACCCGTCGTGATCGCCGGCCCCACCTGCGACGGCGATGACGTGCTGTACCAGCGAACTCGCTACCAGCTACCGCTGGATCTGCGCGCCGGTGATCAGGTGGACATCCTGAGCGCCGGCGCCTACACCGCAAGCTACGCCTCGGTGTGCTTCAACGGGTTCCCTCCGTTGCCCACCCACTGCGTCAGTGACCGGACGTGACATTGCGGTCGCCGGTGGTGGAGCATCCTCCGCCACCGGCACCGCCGCCACCGGCCCGACCCGCAGGCCCTTTCTCCCCACCGAGTCCCCACCCCCGGTCCACGGGGTGGTCCATTCACGCGCGTCGCCAGGCGCGGCCGAGATAGTTGGGAGTGATAGATGTCCGCTGTCCCGGGGACGGTGCAGACCGTCGGGCTGTTCGCCGGGCAACACGTGCTCGCCGAGCTGGAAGGGGTTGATCCGGCCCTCCTCGACGATGAGCCGTTCCTCCGCCGCACCTTGGCCGAGGTCCTGGACCTGGCTGGTGCGACGGTGTGCGATGTGATCTCCAAGCAGTTCGAACCCCAGGGCGTCACGGTGCTGGCTCTGCTGAGCGAGTCCCACGCCTCGGTGCACACCTACCCGGAACGGGGCGCGTTGTTCGTCGACGTGTTCACGTGTGGCACCCGGGCCAAGCCCGAGCGGGCCGTCGAACTGCTGACCGAGGCCCTGCGCCCGACCAGTGCGCAGGTGCAGACCATCAACCGCGGCGAGGCGGAGGCCCCCGCGGACGGCCACCGAGAGGGGGCGAGTTGATCGAGATCGAAGGCGGCCGCTGCGTCCGCGAGCCGCTATCCCAGGGCATGTTCCGGCTCTGGCAGGTCGACGACGTGTTGTTCGAGGGCGATACCGCCTATCAGCACGTGGTCATCGGAAAGACCAGCCAGGGCGTGTCGTTGTTCTGCGACGATGATCGGCAGAGCACCGAGTTCAGTCAGCTCGTCTACCACGAGGCACTGCTGGTGCCGGCGTTGCTGCTGGCCGAGAAGGTCGATCGGGTCCTGGTCGTCGGGTCCAGCGAGGGCGTGGTCAGCCAGATCGCGGTCCGGGCCGGCGCCACCAGGGTGGATCACGTCGACATCGACGCCGAGGCGGTCAAGCTGTGCGCGCGGCTCCTGCCCTACGGCTACGCGCCGGAGGAGCTGGAGCGGGCCGAGCGGGGCGAGGGTCCGGTTCGGGTGCACTACACCGACGGCTGGCAGTACCTCGCCGATGCCGCCGACAGCGACGTGCGCTACGACATCGTGCTGGTCGACCTCCCCGACGAGCGGGAGGACGAGGCCCAGCACAACCGCCTGTACGGCACGGACTTCCTGCGCATGTGCAAGACCGTGCTCGCACCGGGCGGCGTCGTGGTCACCCAGGCCGGCTGCCAGACCATGTGGCGGAACACGACGTTGATCCGCTGCTGGCACCGGTTCAACGAGGTGTTCGGTACGACTGCCTACTACGGCTCCGACGAGCACGAGTGGGCGTACCTGTTCGGTCGCGCGGACGTGGTCGACGACCCGACCGGGCTGATGGTCGAGCGGCTGGAGAGGGGTGCCTACCAGCCCGAGACCATCGACGTGGACGCGTTGCGCGCCAACAGCATCCCGCCCTACCAGGTACGGCACAGCCGGGCCTGACCGAACGGAGATCGACGGAACGGGATCGCCCCGGGGATGGGGCGGTCCCGTTCCGCTCGTTCAGAATGTCGTGGTGTCGTCCGCGTTCCCGGGCACCAGGAAGCTGGCGATGCTCCGGAGCTTCTCGCAGGTCTCGGTGAACTCCCGGTCGGGGTCGGAATCGGCGACGATGCCGGCGCCTGCCCGCAGCCAGGTGGAACCGCCCTGGCGGAACACGGTGCGGAGCACCAACGCGGCGTCCAGCGCACCACCCTGTTCGGCCCGCAGCACGGCACCCGCGTACAGCCCGCGCGGGTGCGACTCCAGGGAACGAATCGCTTGGTACGCCGCGGGTTTCGGAACCCCGCACGCCGTCACCGCGGGGAACAGGGCACCGAACGCGTCCCACGCACTCGTGCCCACCGGCAGCTGGCCACGCACCGAGGACGCAAGATGTTGCACGCTTCCGCGCACCTTGATGGACAGGAAGTCCGCGACAGCGGCCGTACCCGACCGGGCGAGTGCGGCCATCTCGTCGTAAGCGACCTTGACCGACATCGCGTGCTCGGACAGCTCCTTGGTGTCCCACAACAGGTCGGTGCGCAGCCGTTCGGTGTCGCGCTCGTCCTGGCCGGTCGCCCGGGTACCGGCCAGCGGCTGGGTGTGGACCCAGCCGTCGGCGTCGATCTCCACCACCGTCTCCGGGCTGAAGCCCGCTGCGGCCACGCCACCGGTGTGGAGCAGGAATGAGCGCGCCGGGCTGTTTCCCCGTCGGCCGACCACGTAGGTGTCGACGAGGTCGACGGGGAAGTCGACGGGAACCACCCGGGAGAGAATCATTTTCTGCAGGCGTCGTTGCCGGATCGCCTCGACCGCCGTGCCGACGGCGTTCCGGTAGCCGTCCCGGTCGAGGTCTTCCACGGGCAGCGGTCGCGGTGCCGCGATCGTCCGCCCCACCGGCCGGTTCAGCTGCTCCCGCAGCCCGGCGAGCACCTCGGCATCCGTACCGCGCAGCACCGCAAGGCCCTCGCGGAGCACGACCTCGGTGCCCGGAACGATCAGCCGGAGCAGCGGTTCGTCCGGCGGCAGGGCGTCCAGGTCCTGACCGGCGAGCAGGTAGGCCAGCTCGAAGGCGGCCCAACCGTAGGCCCGCCAGCCGTGACCGGGCAGGCCGTCCAGCAGGGCGGCGACCTGCTCCATCGGAGCGTCACCCGGCGAGGTCTCCCACTCCCGGTCTCCCTGTCGAATGCGGATTGCCTTGGTGGTCAGGACGATCTCGGCCAGTGGATGACACGCGTAACACCAAGAGTCACCATCCTCGTACAAAACGTAGTCGTCTGGTGGCCCGGAACGGACGAGGTTTGCCGACACGAGCAGAGGATCGTGTCCCAACTCGTGCTCGAACCGGTGGGTAACCGGTGGAACGGGCATAAGTGGCCTTTCTCGTCGGCCTTTCTCCTCGACCGCGGTACGCGTGCCGGGGCATGGCGGCGAGGAGTCTCATTCCCAAACCTAGCCGGGTGCACCCGCTGCTCCGCGTGGCGATGAGGTAGACCACATTGGCTTCTCGACGCCTACATTGCGCCCGGTGATGTTGGCGGGAGAACGCCACCGACTGTCCGGCGATGACTTTTCTCGCCGGAACGTAGGGACGTCCCTGGCCGGGCCGGTGTGACCGGTCGATTGCGACCTCGTCGGGTGTACCACCGCACGACGCACTTTTCGCCTGCGGCTGGCGGGCGCTCCTCCAGCGCCCGCCAGGCACGTCGTCAGCTTGCCGCCGGGCTCCGCCGCACGAGCCGGAGCACGACGCCGACGGCGAGCAGGACCAGCGCACCGCCGACCGACACCGCGATGAGGCCGAGGCCGACGGCGAGCGTGCCGGCGAGGTCCATCCGCAGCAGCTCCGACGTTCCGTCCTCCCCGAGGCCCGCCTCGGCGAACGCGGACGTGAACAGGGCGCTGACGCCCTTCCGGGACAGGACCAGCACCGCCTTTCCCCGCACCGTCGTCTCCGGGACCGTTCCCTGGAGGAAGTTGTCCACGTGGTGGCGTGAATCCACCGAGCCCGACCGATTGTCACCCGCAATGAAGAGGTGGTGTTCGGGCACGGTTACCCGGAAGGGCAGGAAAGCTCACCTCGGATCCGATTCGTCGGTTCGGATGTAGGGTTCGGTGATCGACTTTTCGTCGACCACCAGCCGCCGACCGTCGTTGCAACAGAATATTCTGTCACCACCGACAGCGACGACCCGGCCCACCAACTGCCCGAAAGCCGCCTTCTCTCAGCGTGGTGCGTCGAAAAGGACCACGTCGCCCCGGCGGATCGTGGCCTCTCCCGCCCGCAGGACAACAGCCCGATCACCCGGCCGAATTGTGTCCGCCATGGCGTTACCGGGCACCGTGTAGACGTCGAACTTCGTGACGAGCAAGCCGATTCCGGCAACGGTGAAACCGAAGCCGAGAACGAGCACGGCCAACAACACCCTCGCCGCGAGGGAAAGGCGACGAGCCTCCGGCTCGGTGGCAGAAAACTCCTCCTCGGGCTCACCCACCTCGCTGCGCACGCTCCGGGGGATCAAAGCAGGAACCCGTACACCAGGCCGGCCACCACGGCGCCCAGGCCCACACCCGCCAGGACCTGGGCCGTGGTGTGCTTGCCCAGGTAAACCCGCGACCAGCAGATCAACGGCACCGCCAGCACGATGGGGCCGAGCCATCCGCCGTAGGCGAAGAGCACCATCGCGACGGCACCGGTCGAGACCGCCGCGTGCAAGCTGATCTTCCAGCGCAGCGCCTTGGTGATGACGATCGCGAACGACAGGAGAGCCAACTCGGCGTAGGTCATGACGAGCAACTCGCGCGGGCCGTCCAGCGCGAGCTGCCCGACCAGGGCGAGGGCGAGCGAGCCGACGGCGATCAGGAGCGGGACGAGGCGTCCCTCGCGGTTGTCCACGTGGTGGCCCTCCCACCTGCCCCGCCGCGCGCCCCGGCTGATCATCCACAGTGGAACCAGCCCGGTGAGCGCGGCGACGAACAGGCCCCAGCCCAGAGTCGGACCGAGCTGCCGGGTGTCGTGCCAGGCGATGGCCAGCGGCAGCAGGCACACCACGGTGTACGGGCTGAGCACCTCCGTGCCGACGAACGCGAGCAGTCGGGCAGGGGACGAGCTCCCGGCGGTCTTCTCGGTGGTCACGCGACGGCTCCCGGTCTGGCGGTCGTGGCCGTTTCTGACCCGCACGGTCACCACAGGCGGTGGTGTGATCACTTCCCCCAGCCAGGGAACCACGGGGGACGTGTCGCGGGTCGTCACGGCGGTTCGCTCTGGTGGCAGAAGCCTAATCGCCGATCAGGAGAAAGCGAGGTGGTTCGGGCGCGCTCCGACGTCGCCGGTGCACAAGATCACGGTCTGCCGGGGCGCGGCGGGTCAGCGTTGGGTGAGGAAGCCGCCGAACACCAACCGCCGCAACGCCTCCGCGATCGGAGCGGGGGAGCCCGGCTCGGGCTGAGCCTGCCATTGCCGCAGCAGCTCGGTGGCCGCGCCGGTGAGCGCGATCCCGAGCGTGTGGTAGTCGCCGGGAGGGGCGAGACCGGCCTGTACGGCCCGCTCGGCCTCGCGCTCGATCAGCGCCGTCCAACGCAACACCCACTCCCGGTGCTGTGCTTCCACCGCCGGGCTGGTGCCGGCCGCCTCCACGTAGGCGACCCTGGCCTTGCGCGGGTCGGCGGTGATGTTGCGCAGGATCGCCGTGAGGATGGCCTCGATCCGGGCGATCACATCGTCCGGCACGTCCGCGAGCGTGGCGTCGACCTCGGCCAGCGCCTCGGTGTTGATCTGGTTGTGTAGCGCCAGCAGGACCGCTTCCTTGTTGTCGAACTCCTCGTAGAAGTTGCGGGTGGAGACCCCGGCCTGCGTGCACAGCCGTTCGATCCGGGTCGCGTGGTAGCCGTCCCGGGCGAACAGCTCCATCGCGGCGTCGAGCAGTCGCTCCCGTCGTTCCGCGCGGCGTTCCTCCGGGGCCAGGCCCCGGTAGGTCCGCGCCGCCCGTTCCGTCATGGGCCCTCCCCTCCCCGGCTGGGACCGAGCGTAGTTACTGCCGCCCTGCGGAATTCGGTCATGACCGTTGTCAGAACAGGGTGTCGGCCCTACTGTGTGAAAACCTCGCTTACCACTGTGAGGATGATCACGGAGGTCGCCGATGTCCTCGTGTGCCCGTCCCCGATGTCGCCCCCGTTTCCTGTTAGCCCTGGTGACAGCCGTCGTCACCAGCCTCACCGGCGCTGAGGCCGCGCTCGCCGAGCCCCAGCGCAGCAACGCCGGCACCGTCCCCACCCCCGCCGACGACCCGTTCTATCGGCCGCCCACCCCGTTGCCCCCGGGTGAGCCCGGCGACGTGATCCGGTCCCGGCAAATCGCCGTCCGGGTCGAGCCGACCGGTATTGCCCCGGTTCCGGTCGCCGCCTGGCAGGTGCTGTACCGGTCCACCTCGGCGACCGGGAAGCCCATCGCGGTGACCGGCACCGTGCTCGTGCCGCGCGTGCCCTGGCTCGCCGGGACGCGCCCCCTCGTCTCCTACGCCGTCGGCACCCACGGCCTCGGCGACCAGTGCGCCCCCTCGTACAAGATGCGTGCCGGCACCGAGAACGAGGTCGCCCTGATCGCGCAACCCCTGATGCGTGGATGGGCCGTTGTCCTCACCGACTATCCGGCGCTGGGCACGCCGGACGTACACCACTACGCGGTCGGACGTGCCGCCGGGCAGGCCATGCTCGATGCCGCGCGCGCCGCGCAGCGCCTACCCGGACCGGGCTTGAGCCCAAGCGGCCCCGTGGGTTTCTGGGGGTACTCGCAGGGTGGCCAAGCCGCCGCGTTCGCCGGCGAGCTGCAGCCGAGCTACGCCCCGGAGCTGAAGACCGTCGGCGCGGTCGCCGGTGGCGTCCCGCGCGACCTGATCAAACTGGCCCGCTACGTCGACGGCGGACCGTTCTTCGGCCTGGCCCTCGGCGCCATCGCCGGTTACCGCTCCGCCTACCCGGACCTGCCCTACGACGAGCTGGTCAACGACAAGGGGCGGAAGCTGGTCGCGCAGGCCGGTGAGGACTGTGTGGCAACCATGGCGGTGCGCGGGGCCTTCCACCGGCTCGTCGACCTGACGACCGTGCCGGACGTGCTGGAGAACCCCGCTTGGCGGGCGCGTTTGACCGAGAACCGGCCCGGACAGCGCAAGCCGACCGCACCCGTGCTCCTGTACCACGGCGATCTCGACGAGCTCATCCCGTACCACATCGCCCGGCCGCTGCTCGACGACTACTGCCGGCTTGGCGCCACCGTCGAGTGGAAGACCATGCCGGTCTCCGAACACATCAGCGGGGACGTCGTCGGCGCCCCGGTCGCGGTGAACTGGCTCGCCAACAGGTTCCTCGGCACCCCGGCCGGAAGCTCCTGCTGACGAAGGAGGCAGCGGAATGCCCACTCTGGACGTGTCCCGGTTGGCCGATCTCGCCTCGGCCGCGGGAAGCCACTTCGCCGACGACCCCGCCATCCGCTCGGTGCGTCCGAGCCGGTGGTCGAAGTTGACCTACCGGCAGTTGGCCGAAGTGGTGCGGGACGTGGCGCGCGGCCTCATCGCGCTCGGCGTCGAGCCGGGCGACCACGTCGCCATCCTCGCCGAGACGCGTCCGGAGTGGACTGTCTGCGACCTCGCCGCGCTGGCCGCCGGCGCCGTGGTGGTGCCGGTGTACCCGACGAACTCGCCAGCGGAATGCGAGTGGGTGCTCACCGACTCCGGAACCTCGCTGGTGATCTGCGAGAACTCCGAGCAACTGGCCAAGGTTGCGGCGCTGGCGGAGAAGTTCCGGGCACTGGTCGTGATGGAGGAAGGGTCCACCGGCGGTGCCCTCGACCTGGATGAGCTGGTGGCGAAGGGAAAGGACGTCGACCCGGCCGAGCCGCAACGGCGGGCGGCCGCGGTACGTCCGGAGAGCCCGGCGACGATCATCTACACCTCAGGCACCACAGGGAGTCCCAAGGGCTGCGTCATTACCAACGCCAACTGGGCTGCCACGTTCGCGGTGGTGCGGGACAGCATTCCCGTGCCCGCCGGCGATGTCGTCTACCTGTACCTGCCGCTGGCGCACATGCTGGCCCGCATCGTGCAGATCGAGGTCTTCCGGCGCGGTGGGGTGCTGCACTTCTTCGGTGGGGACGTCCGGCAGGTGGTGGCCGAGCTGGCACAGGTGCGCCCGCGGTTCCTTCCTTCGGTGCCGAGGCTTTTCGAGAAGGTCCATCACCGCGTGCTGAGCATGCTGGACCAGGTGCCGCCCGATGACCGCGACGCCTTCCGCAGGGCGCTGGAACTGGGACGGCAGGTGCGCGGTGCACAGCGCCGCGGGGAGGAGGTGCCCGCCGAGGTGCGGGAGGAGTTCGCCGAGGCCGACGCCCGCTGGCTCGCCATGGTGCGGGCCGCCTTCGGCGGACAGCTCGAGGGCGCGCTGACCGGGGCCGCACCCATCGCGCCGGAGGTGCTGGAGTTCTTCGACGCCTGTGGAATACCCATCCTCGAGGGCTACGGGTTGACCGAGAGCACGGCCGTCATCTCGATCAACACCCTCGAAGCACGCAAGATCGGTACGGTGGGCCGGCCGGTACCCGGCGTGGAGGTCCGCATCGCCGATGATGGCGAGGTGTTGGCCCGCGGGGACAACATGTTCGCCGGTTACCACGGGGACCCGGAGTCCACGGCGCGGGCGCTGGCCGACGGCTGGCTGCACACCGGAGACCTCGGTGAGATCGACGAGGACGGTTTCCTACGAATCACCGGGCGCAAGAAGGAACTCATCATTCCGGCCAGTGGAAAGAACATCAGCCCGAATCCCATCGAGAACGACCTACGTCAGTCCCGGTGGATCTCGCACGCGGTACTGCACGGGGACCGCCGTCCGTACCTCGTCGCGTTGGTCACGCTCGAGGGCGAGGAGATCCTGCCGTGGGCCCGGGAGCGCGGGCTGCCGGAGGACCTGGCGCAGCTTGCCGGGCACCCGGCGGTCCGCGCCCTGGTCCAGTCCGTGGTGGACGAGGTCAACGCGCGGTACTCCCGCCCCGAGCAGGTGCGGGCATTCGCCGTGTTGGGACACGATTTCGGCCCGGAGAGCGGGGAGCTGACACCCACGTTGAAGCTGCGTCGGTCGGCCATCGCCGCCAAGTACCGCGACGTGTTGGACAAGCTCTATGTCTCGTGATGGAGGTATCACCCACATGGGTCAACGTAACCGGCGAGGGGGCGCGGTGGACGTGCCGTGCTCTTCCGATTTCCGATTCGTTGTGGTGTCGTAAACCGATGTTGGCGTACGAGCGGATTGGCAGCGGGCCCCCGCTGGTGCTGGTGCACGGAATCTCCCACCGTCGGCAGGCGTGGTACCCGGTGCTCGACCGCCTTGTCGACCACCGCGAGGTCATCCTCGTCGATCTTCCCGGCCACGGCGAGTCACCCCCGCTGGAGCCCGACCCGGGCGGGGACATCGTCGCGACCCTGGAGAAGCCGCTGCTGGAGCTGCTGGAGCGTCTCCAGCTCGACCGTCCACATATCGCCGGGAACTCGCTGGGCGGACGCGTCGCCCTGGAGGCGGCGAGCCGCGGCTGGGTTCGGTCGGCCACCTGCCTGTCGCCGGCCGGATTCTGGGTTACCGACCGTGGCTTCCTCTACACGCGGACCATGTTCCGCGCCTGGGTCCGGCTCGGGAAGATCGTCAATCCACTCGCACCGCGGATGTCGCGGTCCGGAATCGGCCGGACGATGATGTACCTGCCGTTCCTCGGCAAACCCTGGCGCCTGGACCCGGACCTCGCGCTCGGTGACTTCCGCGCGTTCCGTGCGGCCGAACCGGCGATCCGGTGGATACTCCCGCGTGCTTTCCCGTTCCACCAACCGATCCCGCCGAACCTGCCCGTCACGATCGCGTGGGGCACGCGGGACCTGACGCTACCGCCTTACCAGGCCCGGGTGGCACAGCGACAGCTCCCCAACGCACGACACATCACGTTGCCCGGCTGCGGCCACGTTCCGATGAACGACGCGCCTGACCTGGTGGCCAAGATCTTGTTGGAGGGCAGCAACTCCACCATTGCCGGCGCCGCCTGAAACCTGAACCTGTCTGGTTCCTTTCCCCTGCAGTTGACAGGTATTGCGCACTACGCGGCCATGGCCTTCGACGTGGCGGTAACGGACACCTCTGCGCGCCCCGCAAGCACCTCGGACCCGACTAGAGTGTTCGGTGGGTCGTCCGGCGCCTTCCCCTCGGGGAAGCTTGATTCCCCAAGGAGGGGTGCGGTTCATGCGCGTCTTCGTTGCCGGTGCGACCGGTGTTGTCGGCCGCCAGTTGGTTCCACTTCTCATCGACGCCGGGCACGAGGTCGTGGGGACGACTCGCCGGGAGTCGGGCATGCAACATCTGCGCGCCCAGGGCGTGATCCCGTTGCGCATCGACATGTTCGACCATGACGGATTGGCCCAAGCCGTGGCGGAGAGCGCTCCGGACGCGCTGATCCACCAGCTCACGGCGCTGTCGGACTGGAACCTGGCGGACAACGCGCGAGTTCGCCGGGAGGGGACCCGGAATCTGGTCGACGCGGTCAAGAAGGCCGGAGTCACCCGTGTTGTCGCACAATCCATCGCCTGGGCCTACGAGCCGGGCGACACCCCGGCCGACGAGAGGATGCCGCTCGATCTCGACGCACCGGAGCCAAGATCTGTCACGATCGGTGGTGTCCAGGCGTTGGAGGACATTGTCAGCGAGATCGAGCAGCACGTGATCCTGCGTTATGGCCTCTTCTACGGCCCGGGAACCTCTCACGCGCCGGGCGGGCGCACCGCGCAGCAGATCCGGGATGCCCAGGTCACGGCGAACGAGGGCGTCACCTCGTTCGTGCATGTCGTTGATGCGGCCCGCGCCGCCGTGCTCGCATTGGACTGGCCGAGTGGGACAGTGAACATCGTGGACGACGAGCCCGCACCCGCACACGAGTGGATGCCGGTGCTGGCCCAGGCAGTTGGTGGCCCGGCTCCCGAGCGCGTTGCCGGCCGTGCCGCATGGGAACGTGGAGCGGACAACACACTGGCCCGCACCAAGCTCGGATGGCAGCCGCGCTACCTGTCCTGGCGCACGGGCTTCGCCGACCAGAGCTGACTGGGACGACGCTGGTTGGTTGCCTGACAAGTTCTGACCCCCCACCGGAGAGTTGAGGGTTGCATGACCTGGGTGGTGTTCGACTACGGCGGTGTGTTGTGCCACCCGCCGACTGAGGAGGCGGGCGCGGCGCTCGCTGCCGCAGCTGGCACAACCGTCGACCGCTTCTGGCCTGCTTACTGGGCCCACCGCACACCCTATGACCTGGGTGTCGTCAGCGCCGCCGAGTTCTGGACCAAGGTTTGCGGCGACCTGGGCAGACCCTCCGTCGACGATGAGGTGGAGCGCTTGGTTGACCTCGACAACATCGCCTGGTTCAACCTCAACCAGGGCACGTCCGACCTGCTTCGCGAGCTTTCCGAGGCCGACGTCCCGCTCGCCCTGCTCTCCAATGCACCGGTTGATCTGGCGCGCGTGATCGACACCCAGCCGTGGGCTGGCCGGTTCCAGCATCGCTTCTTCAGCGCAGACCTGAAGCTGGCCAAACCGGATCCGGCTGTCTACCGGCGGTTGTGCACATCGCTGGGCGCTGGGCCCGGTGAGGTGATGTTCGTCGACGACCGCGAGGACAACGTGCTCGCGGCCAGGGAACTGGGGATCGACGCTTTGCTGTTCACCGATGTGGGCCGTCTGCGAGCGGACCTGGCCAAGCGAGGTACCTCTTGACACGACACTTCGGGGTGCTTGGCCGCGTGACGCTGGCCGCGGTCATGGCGGTCGGCGGCCTGTTGGTGGCCGAACCGGCGCCGGCGCGGGCCGCCCCGCCCAACCTCGGTGACTTCCAGTTGAAACCCGGCCCGCACGCGGAGGATCTGCCGGGGCGGGCCCTTCGGCTGGACGAGCAGCTGCCCAAGCTCGGGGTGCAGAACATCCTGGAGGACGCCAACCGGATAGCCACGGAGAGCGCCAGCTCGGACACCTGTAATCATGGTGCGACCAACAGCCTGAAGCACCACGGGATCAGCTACTGCTTCGACGACGCCGACGATGGCTGGCAGTACCCCGAGAAGGTCGAGTGGTACCCGCAGGGCGTCACCACGGTCGCCGACGCGCAGGCCGACCAGCTGTGGGGTAGCAAGAGAGCTATCCTGATCACCTGGTACAACAAGGACGTCGAGCAGGTAAAGGGCGTCCGCGTCACCTTCCTTGACCCGGACTCGCTCCGGTACCGGCACGTCCTGCTGGCGTACCCCTTCACCAACGACTCCGGCAACGCGACCTACATGAGCCTGCGTACCACGCAGACCGCCGCCGGAACGTCCCTGCATGCCGGCGGCATCGCCTGGTACGGCAGGTACCTCTACGTCGCGGACACCGCGAAGGGCATCCGGGTCTTCGACACGCGCTACATCTTCGACCTGGCAGCGGCCGAGAACGGCGACACCAAGGACAAGACCCAGATCGGCCGGCAGCAGGGCACTTTCTACGGACACGGCTACCGGTTCGTCATGCCGCAGGTCTACAACTGGGTCAACACCAACACGCGGCAGAAATGCACCGGCGAGGGTGGTTCCAGCTTCTCCTTCGTTGGCCTGGACCGCAGCGGCATCGACCACCTCACCACCGGCGAGTACTGCAACCGCGGTGACGTGGGAGACGATCCGGTGCGGTGGGGGCGGGTGGCCCGCTGGCCGCTCGACGGTAGCAGCGGCAGGCCGAAGCTGACCGACGGCCTGTGGAAGGCAGACGCCGCATACCGGCTCCCGGTACCGAACGTGCAGGGCGCGCTGTCGTACAACGACAAGTGGTACATCAGCCGCAGTCGAGGCGACCGGGAGAACGGCCTTCTCTACGTCACGAAGAAGATCACTTCGACGACCGGGACCCTGGAGATCGAGAGCGCGCACCGGGCCGATATCGGGGTGGAGGACCTGTCGCACTGGCCCAAGTCGGACGGTAGGCCGGGCCGGATCTGGACGGTGACCGAGCATCCCGGCAAGCGGATGATCTACGCCTGCGACATCGAGTTCCTCAACGACATCGACCGGGACACCGAGATCTGCGGGCTCTGGCGCAACCCACCTGAGTAAGGACCGGAATAGGGGCGGTGCCGTGGTGACCGTTCCCTCGGGACAGTGCCACGGCCTCCTGCAGAACCACGCCGGCGCTGGAAATAAGGAATCGGACCACCCTCGGCGCTATTTGTCCGGAATCCGGGCAGCGGTATCGGCGAGACGCCAAGCGGCCTCGTCCGTACCGGGCAAGGATTGCCCACCAGGTGGAAAGCTGGCCTCGGCCACCTCGATCCAACCGAAAACGAGACCACGGGCGCGCCGACAGTTCGGCACGCCCGTGGTCGCTGCTCAGGGCTGGCGTGCCTGGACGGCGGGGCCCGCCGGGTGGGGTCTGGGGGTTGCACCCCCAGGGAGCATGACAATCGATGAGGGCCCGTGCGGTCCGCGGGTTGCCTTGCCATGGTGAGTGCGTGTGTGGGGGTCCGGGGGCGGGGCCCGCCGGGTGGGGTCTGGGGGTTGCACCCCCAGGGAGCATGACAATCGATGAGGGCCCGTGCGGTCCGCGGGCACAGCTCACCCAATCGATTGTGCCCGCGGCAGGATTCGAACCTGCGACCCTCCGCTTAGGAGTTCTGGGGTGGTCAATCCGGCTGGTTGTCGCCGGTTGCTTCGGTGCTGGTCGGCGAGAAGGCTGCAACAGTGGGGGGGGGGTCCGAACTGGGCTGAACTGAGACCCAGTCTGAGACCCTGCCCGGTCTGACATCAAGATCAGGTGTCAGGTGTCAGACACCGCGGTTTCCCCAGGACGCGTGCGGGTGTGCGGGTGCTGACACCGGGTCTGACACCCGCGCTGACGGTTCCGTAACGGTGTTCTGCCCCCCTGTTCCAGCCTTGATGACCGGTGGCCGGCCGGCGCCCGGACGCCGCGTGAGTCAGCGGGTGCGGCGTGAATAGTCACCACCCGGCCCGCATGGACCGTTCACGCGGGCTGACCTGGGGTGATGGTGTGCACGTGAACGGGTGAGTGGTGGGGGTGCGGCCCGGCCGGAGGGTGCCGGGTGGGCGTGTTGCCGACGGTGGCCCGTTCACTCACGGCCGAGCCGCGCTGAACGCCCGCCCGACCCCACCTCATCTCACCTCACCTCACCTCAGGGTGGCGGCCCCCCACCTGGGCCGACCAACCCCACCCGCGGGGGGCGAGTTGAGGTGAGGTCACGTGAGGTGAGGTGACCTCGCACCCCCCGCTCCCGCCCCGACCTGGGCGGATCGGTCGCGGCTGGGCCGCGACCGGTCGCGCCGTCGCGACCTGACCCGCGACCGTCCTGGTCAGCACTGACACGGTTGGGTCGCGGGTCGCGCCTGCGGCCGTTCCCTGCCGCAACACCGGTCTCACAGGCCCTGTCGTGATCGGGCGCCTTGCGACCGCGACAGCGGCGGAACGCCCTCGTTCCCCGCGGTTCGGCGCGGTCTGTTCCCCTCCTTTTCCAGCCCCACCAAAGCCGCTGAAAAAGGAATGGGGAGCGGCCCGGTCTGCTCCGCCCTCCGGCTCCAGCACAACGGGAGCGGAGCACAGACCGGCTGAAATAGTGGGGGGCAGGGGAAGGGTTAGGAGCGGAACGCTCCGGAACGGGGGAACAACCCCCGTCGTCCCCGGCCCGATCACTCCAGGGCAGGTGGGAACGCGTCTCTCCGGCGCTCTCAGGGCGCGTTGAGAAGCCCCGTGTCGTTCCCTGCCGCCGGCCCGACATTGACCTTGACTGGTGGTGGCTGGGCCGGCTACGGCACTGCTGGCGCCGTGGTTCGGGCGGGCTGGAGCCGGAGGGGGTCTCCCGGGGGTCGGCAGGTGGCCGCCCCCCTGCGGCTCCAGCCGGGTGTCGTGCCTCCGGGTGCCCGAGCCCGCGTCGACCGCCGATCTCGATGAGTGAGTGAGCCCGACTCGCACTGGCCGGTCCCCGAAAACCGGGCCGTTCCCGGCCGGTTCAAGCCCCGCGCTCACTCGCTCACTTTCTCACTTCTCCCAGTTCATGCACGGAGTGAGCGCCGCGGCGGGGCGAGTGAGGACGCTCACTCCACAACCCGGCTCTTACTCCCCCGCTCACTGGCCGGGCGGCATCCGCACGGTGTCCGCCCGCGGTGTTCCCGGTGGGGGCTGGAGCATGGTGGGAGGCGCGCGGCGGGCAGCACGAACCTCACACCATGCCCCGGCCCCACGCGGCCCGCCCGGGCGTGTGGCTCCGACCGCCCCAACCCCGGCTGCTACGAAGCGTCACCGATGCGGGCCTGACGTCACTGACGTCACGACGCGTCAGAAACCCTCCCAACCCGGATTTCATCGCGTGCGCTCACACGCGCGGGAACCTGTCCTGACACCGTCGGACAACGGCCTGACACGTCAGAAACCCTGTACCCAGCGTGACTTCCCCGAAGGGCCGGCGGCCGTATCCTGGGCGGTATGAGCGAGCAGCCCGTCTCCGCCGACGACCTGCACACGGTCAGCCAACAAGCCGCCGTGTGGGAACAGGCCATCCACCGCGCCGAACACGGCGAAACCGTCCCCGTCATCGCCCACGGCGAGCACGTCGCCGACGTGGTGCCCTCCGGCGAACTGGACCGCCTCCGCGAGACCATTGACGTGCTCTCCGACAGCGACCTGGTCCGCGACCTGCGCACCGGCCTGGCCGACGCACACGCCGGGCGCGTGGTCACCGCCGACCAGATCGCCGCGGACCTGGCCGCCCGCCGCACCACCGGCGAATGACCAATCCCGCCCCCTACGCGGTCACCTTCACCGCCGCCGCCCGCCGTGGCCTGAACAAGCTCCCCTACCCCGCGGCCGCCGCCCTGTACGAGCACCTCACCGGCCCGGTGGCCGGCAACCCCTACAGGCTGGGCAAACCCCTCAACGCCCCGTTGGACGGGGTGTGGAGCACCCGACGCGGCGACTACCGCGCCCTCTACACCATCAACGACACCACCCACAGCATCACCGTGGTTGCCGTCGCCCACCGCCGCAACGCCTACCGCACACGATGACGGATATCGGCCCGTCAAGGGAGGCATCTTGGCCGCACCGACCGTCCAAGAACACGACCCAGAACTTGGCCTGATCGCAAGCTGCCCATGTCACACTGGCGCGGCTTCGTATCGTGGCTGGCACGCCACAAAGGGACCTGAGCCCCTGCTTCACGCCCACCACGGCACAAGTCCACGCCGCCGCGAAACGGATCTAGGTGGGCTTCTCCCCGACTGGTGCGACCACTGCTATCGGCTGCGCGATGCTGACGGTGGTCAGTGGGTCTACGTGGCGGAACCCTACCAGCTTGACAGCAGCGCCTTCGAGGACTTCCTCTGCCTGCGTGAGCACGGTTGGAACGTGCAGGTCACAGCTTGGCAGGCTCGCCACAAGCCGGGCCACACCGTGGCTGTCCTGATCTGGAAGAAACCCGAACCGCACACCAGCCGGGCCTGACCCCACA
>NZ_BMMK01000047.1:30970-33247 GCF_014645795.1 Longimycelium tulufanense
GTTCCGCCACGTTCCGGGTCCTGGCGGAACTGGCGAAACTGGTATGTGCTGCTCAGTCCCCGTGGACAAGGCGGTTGTAGCCGAGCTGTCCGTCGAGGTCTAGCCAGTCCTCGGGCGCGGCTGCCGGCGTGATGCCCAGGTTGCGAAGCAACATGCTGGCTGCGGTGTGCCGTTCCACGGCGCTACCCCCTTCGCGATTGGGCCTCAACCCGCGCTCGGTTAGCAGCGTCATCACGTCTTCAACCAGGTAACGAGGATCATAGCTCTGGCTTTTCTCCGACATCACAAGACTCCCCACTGCACCACTGATTTCCGGTCATCCGCTCGTAAACCTCAATGTAGCGCGAACGTGTCGCCCGCACGATCTCATCTGGCATTTCAGGGCCAGGCGGTGTCTTATCCCAGCCCGTCGTCAACGACCAATCCCGGACGAATTGCTTGTCAAAAGCATGCTGAGGACGTCCGGGTTCCCACTCGTCAGCAGGCCAAAACCTCGACGAATCGGACGTCAGGATTTCATCGCCCAGGGTCAAAACTCCGTCAGCATCGACACCGAACTCCAACTTGGTGTCAGCGATGACGATGCCGTTTTGAGCGGCATGCATAGCACCCTCGGTGTAAATCTTGAGCGTCAGGTCACGGAGTCTTTCGGCGGTTTCGCGGCCTACGTCGTTCACCACGTCGTCGAACGTGATGAACTCGTCGTGTCCTGTGTCAGATACTTTTGTCGTAGGAGTAAAAATTGGTTCAGGAAGCCGGCTACCTTCCATGAGGCCGGCCGGCAATGGGACCCCGGAGACCGTGCCCCCTGCCTGGTATTCCCGCAGTCCAAGTCCAGCTAGGTAGCCGCGCGCGATACACTCTACCTGAATCATCTTCAGCGGCTTGCAACGGATTGCCCGACCGTAAAATTCTTTCGGAACGTCCTCAGTAGAGATCAGATGGTTGGGAACGATCCAGTGAAGCTTATCGAACCACCACGCAGACAGTTGAGTTAGGAGCGCACCCTTATCGGGAACTGGAGTCGGCAGGGACACATCGTATACTGAAACCCGGTCGGATGCGACGAGGAGGATATCCCCGTCGATCTCATAGAGGTCGCGAACCTTGCCGCTGTGGAGATGCTTCATTCAGCTTCCTCGTTGGTGTACTCGTAAAATACCCAGTGACCGGGCAGGGCCGTCGATTCCCCATACTCCAGAACCGCACCCTCAGTATCCACAAATCGGTTACGACTCATGAGCACGGCCGACCCGACCGGGATGCGCAGCTCGACGGCATCATCCTCGGCGGCAAACCCGGCCGCATGCTGCACGTAAGTCATTACAGCTAGGCGCCCGGTCTGCTCTTCGATATATCGCGCCGTACCCTGAACGATACGCTCAGTCGACAACAGAAGTGGAGCGCCCGCAACAAGCGTGCCATCGAACCACGACACCGAGGTAGAAATTGGTGTGTCGTCGGCCCTGTAGGTCGTTCGCTGCCGCCGGATAGCTGGTGTCCCCTCCCGGATGCCTAGCGCATCGGCTACGTGGGTAGGAGTAGGACTCAACGCGGCCGTGCGGATCTTGGCGTAGTGGCCAGGCGGGTAGATCTTGCCGGTTCGATGCATCGCGATGCTGCGATCTTGGGCGGAGTGGTGAAGCGCTCCCTTGGTTTGCACGATCGTGCCGACCCCACTCACGCCACGGGTCAAACCCTCGGCGCGGAGAGTCGTCAACGCCTTGGTCGCGGTCGCCAAGGCGACTCCCCAGGTCCGCGCAATCTCGCGCGCTGAGGGCACTGGGTCGCCATCCTTCAGCGCGCCAGACTTGATCTGCTCACGAATGTGTCGGACAACCTGCAGGTACGGAGGCTCCGCACGCTCGATGGTTGGCACTGCTCACTCCTCTGCCGGGCCATCCGTGTCCTAGCACGCCGACTGTATCAGCGCCCATATCCGCAGGTCACGGTTAGTCTTGACACGTGTTCTAGCACGCCATCTTGCGTGCGTACTAGTACGCTGCTATCGTTCCATCTGTCGCACCGATGGCACAGGTTGCGGCAGACAGCAAGAAGCCCCGGTGGTGCGGGCACACCGACCGGGGCGTGCATCCGAAGTGGAGACCTCACGATGCAGGACAAGGGTACCCGGGTGTTCCGGGTCAAGGCAGTGGCCGAGATGTTCGACGTCTCGGTGTCGACCGTCTACCGGGAGATCAAGGCCGGTCGGCTGGACGCGTACAAGATCGGGAACGCGATCCGGATTCCGGAGGAGGCGTTGCGCGCGTTCACCAA
>NZ_BMMK01000048.1 GCF_014645795.1 Longimycelium tulufanense
CCACCGGCTGGCTCGCAGACCTCATCCCCGGCCCAGTCACCGGGCACACCCAACTACTCGGATTGTCCGCTGTACAGCTGCTCGCGGTGGTCGTGCTGGTGGCCGGGGGCGCGCTGCTCGTGGCCGCGTCGCTGGGGGCGGTGGCCGCCTCCACCACCACCGGGGTGCTCGGTGTCCTGGTGGTGTTGGGCGGCCTGGCCCACCTCGTCCTCATGGGAACGGTCAATCCGCTGGGCTTCGCGTTCCCGCACGTCGTCGCGACGCTCGCCGCAGGCACCGTCCTGCTGGTTCTGGGCTGCTACGGGCGCTTCGCCGGTCGCCTGCCCCCGGACAACCCCTACCGCAGGGCGCGGCGCGGTCGTCCCGACGAGGCGGAG
Source organism: Longimycelium tulufanense (assembly GCF_014645795.1). Taxonomy (GTDB): domain Bacteria; phylum Actinomycetota; class Actinomycetes; order Mycobacteriales; family Pseudonocardiaceae; genus Longimycelium; species Longimycelium tulufanense. The sequence continues at coordinate 378 of NZ_BMMK01000048.1, forward strand.
CTGGCGGCCTGCCGGCGGCGGTTGGGCGAGTTGGAGGAGCTGGCGCGCGCCGAGCTGGCCGTGGCCGAGGGCCATCCCACACCGGAGCAGGAGTTGTTGCTGCTCCGGCACAACCCGGCCGCCTGCCGCGCCGGGCGCTTCCGCGCGCCCCGCAAGGGCATGCCGTCACCGGGCCACTGAGGCAACGGTCGGCGGTGGGTACCGAGGGATGTCGCGGACCGCGGCCACCCCGGTCGGCGCCCGCACAGCGGTCCTGGGCAGAGCCAGCTACGGCCGGTCAGGGTGCGGTGGCCACGATGGTGAGTGCGACGCCGGAGTCACGGATGTGTTTCTGGGCGGCCGGCGGGATGCGGTCGTCGGCGATGACCAGGTCGAAGCTGGTGAGTGGGGCCAGCGTGTACAGGCCGTGGCGGGCGAACTTGGTGTGGTCGACGAGCAGCACCTTCCGGGTCGCCGACTCCATCAACGCGCGCTTGACCTGGATCGTCTCCTGCGACTGGTGGTAGCAGCGGCCGTGCGTGATCGCCGTGGTGGACATGAACAGGGTGTCGGCGCGGAAGGACCGGACGGCCTCGGCGGTGTGCAGGCCGAGGAAGGCGTCGTAGGCGGGGAAGTAGGAACCGCCGAGCGCGATGAGGTTCACCCCGGGTTCGCCGGCGAGCAGCTTGAGCACCGCGAGGAAGTTGCTGATGACCGTGAGCGGGGCCCGCTCGGTCAGGCGTTGGGCCAGGTAGAGCCCGGTCGTGCTCTCGTCGATCATGATCGTCTGGCCGGGGGTGACCAGGTCGAGCGCGGCGCGGGCGAGCCGTCGCTTGGTGTCGGCCTGGGTCGCCATCCGGTGGGCGACATCGCCGTGGAACATCGCCGAGGGCAGTGCGGTGGCGCCGCCGCGGATCTTGCGCAGCCAGCCCTGGGCCTGCAGGGCGTCGAGGTCGCGGTGGATGGTCATCAGGCTGACGCCGAACTCCGCGACGAGGCTCTCGGTGCGCACGAATCCCTCGCTGACGACCCGGTCGCGGATCCGCTGCTGCCGGTCGCGCTGCCGGTCCACCCGGCCCTCGGCGCCGATCTGGCTCTGCTGTTCCCCGGTGGTCACCTGCCCGCTCCCTCCCATGTCGCGGTCATGTGATTTTAACGTTCATATCACTTCGTTGAAGTAGTCCGAGCGTAGCGCTTCTACCTGCCTTTCCTCGGCTTGAGGACGGGGTGCGCTGCTTGGTGCAACCGCTGACCGGGCCAAACTTCACGTGATTGTTCACGTATCTCGTGGTGGGTTGCGTCGAGTTGTTGACGTACGCCACAGGCCGGGCTTTCGATCGTGGCACCTCGCGGTACCGCGCCCCTGCTGAACCACCCCGAACCTCGCCCCTCCCGGTGGCAACGCCGCCGCCCGACGGAAGGTGTGTCCTCCATGGCCAACACCCTCGACCTCCCCGACCCCGGGGCAGGGGCCCGGCATTGGCTGGCCCGGCTCGGTATCCCGCGGCCGCTCGCCTGGGGCTTCCTCGGCCTGCTGATCTTCATGATCGGCGACGGCGTGGAAGCCGGTTACCTGTCGAAGTACCTGCTCGAACAGGGTGTGTCCGCACCGCGGGTCGCCCTGCTGTTCACCGTTTACGGCATCACCGCCAGCATCGCGGCCTGGTTCTCCGGGCCGTTGTCGGAACTGTGGGGCCCGCGCCGCGTGATGTGGCTCGGGCTGGGCATCTGGGTGGCCTTCCAGGTGCTGTTCCTGACCGTCGCCGTGCCCACGCTCAACTATCCGATGCTCCTGCTCGGCTACGGTCTCCGCGGCTTCGGCTATCCGCTGTTCGCCTTCGGTTTCCTGGTCTGGATCGCGGCGACGACACCGCAGGAACGGCTGGGCACCGCGGTCGGCTGGTTCTGGTTCGCCTTCACCGGTGGCCTGCCGACCCTCGGCTCGCTGGTGGCCAGCGTGCTGATCCCGGTGATCGGCGCCTACCAGACGCTGTGGTTCTCGCTCGCGCTGATCACCGTCGGCGGCCTGGTCGCGTTGCTGATGGTGCGGGAGCCGACGGGGACGCAGCGGCTGGCGCCGCCCGAGGAGCGCCCGATCGCCACGCTGCTGGCCGGGGTGTCCATCCTGTGGCGCCGTCCCCGGGTCGCGATCGGCAGCGTCGTGCGCACCATCAACACCGCGCCGCAGTTCGGCTACCTGGTCTTCCTCCCGGTCTTCTTCACCGAGACCATCGGGCTCAGCCTCACCGAGTGGCTGCGGTTGCTGACCGTCATGTTCACGACGAACATCGTGTTCAACCTGGTGTTCGGCATCGTGGGTGACAAGGTGGGCTGGCGGCGGACCGTCGCCTGGTTCGGCGGCGTGGGCTGCGCGATCACGACGTTGCTCCTCTACTACGTGCCGACGTTGCTCGGCCCGCAGTTCGGGGCGGCGGCGCTCGTTGCCGCGCTCTACGGCGCCACCCTGGCCGGCTACGTGCCGCTGTCGGCCCTGATGCCCTCGCTGGCCCCGGACCGCAAGGGCCAGGCGATGGCCGCGCTCAACCTGGGTGCGGGCGCGAGCGTGTTCGTCGGCCCGGCACTGGTCGGCCTGTTCCTCGGACCGTTCGGCGTGCAGGGCGTGATGTGGCTGTTCGCCGGGCTCTACCTGACCAGCGCGGTGCTGGCGGGTGCGTTGAAGCTGCCGGCGAGCGAGCCGGCCCCGACCGCCGTCGCCGAGCCGGCCGGGGAAACCACGCGTCCCGGTGTCCTCGCCGCGGAGTGAGAAGTTAAGGAGACACTGATGTCCGTCCTGGCTGTCGACCTCGGCACCTCGATGATCAAGACCGTCGTGTTCGACGACGACGGCACCGAGGTCGCCGTGCGCCGGCTCGCCACCGAGGTGCACCGTGCCCGGCCCGGCTGGGCGGAGCAGGACATGGCCGCGGTGTGGGCGGCGGTCACCAACACCGTGCGCGCCGCCGTCGCCGAGGTTGGCGACGAGGTGCGGCTCCTCGCCCTCACCGGGCAGGGTGACGGCTGCTGGCTGGTCGACTCCGCGGGCCGGCCGACCGGTCCGGCGATCCTGTGGTCGGACGGCCGGGCCGGGCCGATCGTGGAGCGGTGGCGACGGGAGGGTGTGCTGGCCGAGGCGTTCCGGCGCAACGGTTCGCTCACCTTCCCGGGCCTGGCCAACGCGATCCTGCGGTGGCTCGCCGAGCACGACCCCGACCGGCTGGGCCGGTCCGCGGCGGCGCTGACCTGCGACGGCTGGGTGTTCTCCCGGCTGACCGGGCAGTTGGTGATCGACGAGTCCGACGCCTCGGCGCCGTTCTTGGACCTGGGCACCCGGCGCTACTCCCCCGAGCTGCAGGCCCTGTTCGGCATGGAGTGGGCCGGCCGGTTGTTGCCGGAGGTCCGGCGCAACGGGGACCGCATCGGCGCACTGACCACGGAGGCGGCCGCCGAGCTCGGGTTGCCCGCCGGGCTGCCGGTGGTCATGGCGCCCTACGACGTGGCGTCCGCGGCCCTCGGCGTCGGTGCGGTGTCGCCCGGGCAGGCGTGCACCATCCTGGGCACGACGCTGGCCACCGAGGTCGTGCGGGACGCGGTGGACACCTCCGGTGAACCCGCCGGGCTGACCATCGCCCTGGACACCCCGGGGCACGTGCTGCGTGCCTATCCCACGCTCGCCGGGACCGAGGTCATCAGATGGGCCATGGGAATGCTGGGGCTTCAGGCCCCGGACCAGCTGGGTGCCCTGGCCGAGCAGAGCCCACCGGGCGCGCACGGGCTGATGTTCCTGCCTTACCTGTCCCCTGCCGGGGAGCGTGCCCCGTTCCTCGACCCGAAGGCGCGCGGCACGCTGTGGGGCCTCACCATCGAGCACAGCCGTTCCGATGTGGCCCGCGCGGTGTTCGAGGGCCTGAGCCTGGTCATCCGGGACTGCCTGCTGGCCGCCGGCGCCGCCGGCGAGCTGCGGGTCTGTGGCGGCGGTTCGGTCAGCGCCACGTGGTGTCAGGTCATCGCCGACATCACCGGCTTGCCCACGCTGCGCTCCACCGACAGTGAGGTGGGTGCCAAGGGTGCCTTCCTGACCGGCATGGTCGCCATCGGCGCCGAGCCGGACCTGGCCGCTGCGGCCGCGCGGTACGTGCGCGTGCACCACGCCTACGAACCCGATCCCGAGCGAAACCGGCAATACGTCCAGCAGTACGAGGACTTCCTCGCGCTCCGGGAGCTGGCCCGCAAGGGTTGGCAACGGCTCGCCGGCCGGACCGCCCCGGTTCCCGCGGAGTCCGCCCTGCGCCTCGGGGGGAGGCCGTCGTGCCTGAGCGTGTGAACGACGACGGCAGCGTGTGGCTGGGTATCGACCTGGGCACACAGAGCGTCCGAGCGTTGGCCGTGGACGCCGACGGCAGGGTGTGGGGCGGGGCGTCCAGCCCGCTGGAGAGCCACCGCGAGGGTGTCCGCCACGAGCAGGGCCCCGAGGAGTGGTGGGTGGCCGCCCAGGCGGTGTGCCGCGCCGCGCTGGTCGACGTCCCGGCCGCGGCGGTGCGTGGGGTCGCGGTGTGCGCGACCTCCGGAACGATCCTGCTCGCCGACCGTCATGGGAATCCCCTCACCGGTGGCCTGATGTACGACGACGGGCGTGCGCGGGAGGAGGCGCCGCGCGTCATCGAGGCGGGTGCGGCGTTGTGGGCGGAACTGGGTTACCAGCCGCAGCCGTCGTGGGCGTTGCCGAAGTTGTTGTGGCTGCTGAAGCACACGTCGGCTCCGCCCGGGACGCGGCTGCTGCACCAGGCCGACTTCCTCACCACCCGGTTGGTCGGTCGGCTCACCGCCGCGGACTCCAGCCATGCCCTCAAGACCGGCTACGACCTGGTGCGCGGGACCTGGCCCACGGCCCTGCTCGAGGCCCTCGACGTCCCGACCGAGCTGCTGCCGGCCGTGGTGCGGCCCGGCAGCGTCCTCGGCGAGGTGTGCGCGGTGGCCGCGGACGCCACCGGAATCCCGGCGGGCACCGCCGTCGTCGCCGGGATGACCGACGGGTGCGCCGCCCAACTCGGGGCCGGCGCGTTGGAGGTCGGATCCTGGAACTCGGTGCTCGGCACCACGTTGGTCCTCAAGGGAGTCACCACCGAACGGGTGCGCGACCCGCTGGGCGTCCTCTACTCGCACCGCGCGTCGGATGGCAACTGGCTTCCGGGCGGGGCATCCAGTGTCGGCGCCGGGGTGCTGTCCCGGGCTTTCCCGGACCGCGACCTGGCCGCGCTGGACGAGCGTGCCGCCGGCTACGAGCCGTCGACGGTGCTGACCTATCCCCTGGTTTCGCGCGGGGAACGGTTCCCCTTCGTCGCACCGCAGGCCGAGGGGTTCACCGTCGGCACGCCACGGGACGAGGCCGACCAGTACGCGTCGCTACTGCAGGGCGTCGCGTTCGTCGAGCGGCTGTGCTTCGACTACCTCGACCTGCTGGGCGCTCCGGTCGACGGCCAGGTGACGTTGACCGGCGGTGGGGCCCGTAGTTCCTACTGGTGCCAGCTCCGGGCCGACGTGCTCGGCCGCGAGGTCGCCGTGCCGGACAACGCTGAGGCCGCGCTCGGCATGGCGATCCTCGCCCGGGCCCGGGACGGCTCCCCCGCCCCGGTGGCCCGCCGCATGGTGCGACTGCGGCGCACCTTCCACCCCCGCCCGGGGCGTACGGACCGGCTCCTCGACGCACACCTGCGCCTGGTCGAGGAGCTGTCCGCCCGCGGGTGGCTACCCGAGACACTGGCGCAGCACGCGAAGAGGAGGGCCGAGGCTTGACGAACCTGGTGCTGGTGCGGCACGGCGAGACCGTCTGGCATGCCGAGAACCGCTACGCCGGGCGCAGCGACGTGGCCCTGACCCGGCGCGGCCACGAGCAGGCCGAGCACCTGGGCCAGTGGGCCAAGGGCGCGGACCTGGCCGCCCTGTGGTGCTCTCCGCTGTCACGCTCGCGCGACACCGCGGCCGCGGTCGCCCGCACCACCGGGCTGGAGCCACGGGTGGACACCCGGTTGCGCGAGGTGGACTTCGGCGAGGGGGAGGGCCTGACCTCCGGCGAGATGGCCGAGCGGTTCCCGCGGGCACGGGCGGCGTTCCGACGCGACCCGGTGGCGTACCACCTGCCCGGTGGTGAGCCGCCCACGGAGGCGGTCGCGCGGGCGCTCGGGTGCCTGTTGGAGATCGTGACCGCACATCCCGACGGGCGAGTGCTGATCGTGGGGCACAGCACGCTCAACCGGTTGCTGCTGTGCCACTTCCTCGGGGTGCCGCTGGCGCGTTACCGGGATCTGTTCCCGGTCATCGGCAACTGCACGCTCGCCGAGCTCCGTTGGGACGGCATCGGCCAGGCAGCACTACTGCAACTGAACACCCCGGTCGAGGGCCCGGCCGGCTGAGAAGTCACTGGAAGGAACCCGAAGCGACATGCGCATCCTCGCCGCCGGCGACCACTTCGTGCTCAACTCCCTGCTCGTCGAGGCGCTCCGCGCCGAATTGGGCGACGAGCCGGACATCGTCGAGCTGACCCTGCCGTGGCCGATCGAACCGTTCGGCGACGTGGCCGAGGTCCACGAGGCCTCCGGTACCGAGGAGCAGCTGATCGAGGCGTTGCGGGACGTCCGCGTTTGCGTGACCCAGATGGCGCCGCTCACCCGTCGGGTGTTGGCGGTCTGCCCGGCCCTGAAGTTGTTCGCGATCGGGCGCGGTGGGCCGGTGAACGCGAACCTGGCCGCTGCCACGGAGCACGGTGTCGCCGTCACCTCCGCCCCCGGGCGGAACGCGACCGCCACCGCGGAGCACACCGTCGCCCTGATGTTGGCCGCCATGCGCCGGATCCCGCAGACCCATGGCGAGCTGGCAGAAGGCACGTGGCGCGGCGACTACTACTGCTACGACCAGGTCGGGTTGGAGCTGCGGAACAACACCGTGGGGTTGGTGGGGTACGGCGCGATCGGTAGCCGCGTGGCCGCGATCCTGCGCGGGTTCGGCGCCGAGGTGCTGGTGTTCGACCCCTATGTCACCCAGGACGCCCTGGCCGGGGTGGCCGAGCGGGTCGAGTTGCCCGAGCTGCTGCGGCGGTCCCTCGTGGTGTCCCTGCACGCGCGGGCGACTCCGGAGACCACCGGGATGATCGGGGCCGCCGAGATCGGGCTGATGCCGGCCGGGTCGGTGCTGGTGAACTGCGCGCGCGGCGCTCTTCTCGACTACGACGCCGTGTGTGACGCCCTGGACTCCGGGCACCTGTTCTCGGCCGCGTTCGACGTGTTCCCGGAGGAGCCGATCCCCGCCGGGTCCCGGCTGTTGCGGACCCCCAACGTGGTCATGACGCCGCATCTGGCTGGCGCGAGCCGGCAGACCGCGGCGGAGGCGGCGCGGATCACCGCGGCCGAGGTTGGCCGGTTCGTGCGCGGTGAGCCGCTCGCGCACTGCGCCAACCCCGACGTTCTCGCCCGCCTGGGCTAGTCCCGGCGGCGATCGGGGCTCCGGCTGGCCGCACCCTTGTCAGCCTCGTCCAGCGACCAGCCGGAGTCCCTTCCCTCGTCCGGAGTTCCCCCGGCGGAGGGCTGTTAGTGGATCATGCCGCGCGAACCGGGGCAGGATGCCCGACAGGGCCGCAGCTGTGGCGACGCTGTCGGCGATGAGGCGGCGCCGGGTGCGTCGGACGGACCGGACCCCTCGCCCCGGGATGACCGCCTCACCGAGGGCCGACACGTGTGCCGTGGTGGCGAAGGGCGCCGCGGCGACGAAGGGCTCAGGCGGGAGGCAAGGGTGGCCGAATCCCCTGCGATCGGTGCAAGTCGTCGGACCGTGCTCGCCTCGTTGGCGGGTGCCGTCGGTCTGGCGTTCACCAGCCGGGTCAGCGCGGTCGCCGCGCCACGGCGGGTGGCGGCGACCACGACCCTCACGGTGGTGGCCCACCCCGATGACGACCTCCTGTTCTGCGCTCCCCACGTCATCTCCGACGTCCAGGCCGGCTACAACACCTGGGTCCTGTACCTCACCGCGGGCAACGTCCAGCCGAACGACCTGAACTATGCCGATCAACGCGCGCACGGCGTGCGGGCCGCCTACGCCCGCATGGCTCGGGTGGCCAACTCCTGGCACCACGAGCCGATGATGCTGGGGGGCCACGAGGTGGCGACCAGCGTGTTGCAGGGCACCAACGTCCGGCTGCTGTTCCCCTACATCCACGCGGCGTCCGCACCACGCGTCGAGGACGGTGACCTCCATCGGCTCTGGCACGACCCCAGCTTCGTGGCGCATCCGCTGGACGGTCGCGCCCCCTACACCCGCGGCTCGCTGGTCGCGATGCTTCGGGCGCTGTACGAGAAAACGAACCCGAGCTACATCCGCACCCAGGACACCACTGCGAGTCGCGCCGCGTCGCATTTGGACCACATCTGCGGGGCGTTGTTCGCCGCCGAGGCCGACACCGCCAACGGAAGCACGGTGCGCCGGCGCGACGAGTACTACGACTACCAGGCGCAGCACATGGCGCAGAACGTGAGCGGGTACTGGGAGACCGAGAAGCGCGAGGCATACCAGCAGTACCGGGGCTACGACTATCTCAGCGCCCCTTGGGAGCCGATGATGACCCGTCAGCACCAGCGGAAGGTCTACCAGGCCGGGGAAGCGTGGAAGGGCCGCACCGACCCGATCTGACGAGCGGGTTGACGCCGGCGCCATGGGCCGGACCATTCAGGCATAACAAATATCTGGCCACAGAGGTGACGCTCGCAGCGCTGGACGTCTCGGTCGTGCGCGAGGTCGAGGCCGTCGTCGGGGAGGCGGGTGTCGGAATCGCCCCGAAGACGAGGGAAGGGCGCCGGTCCCAACGGGCCGGCGCCCTTCCTTCCCGCGGTCAGACCCCGGCGACCGGGACGAGCTGGGAGGACGAACCCGAGGCCCCCGTCCAGGAGCTGTCAAACCGCATCTCGTGCTGGTGCGCCAGCGCGTAGGCGGCCAGCAGCTCGTCGAGCCCGTCCGCCTCGCGCGCGGTGCGGAAGGCGGGCGGTAGGGTCTGTCCGGCGGCGCGGCCGGCAGTGACGGCGGACACGAACTGCCGGACTGCAGTCGGTGGTGGCACTACCGCATCGGCCGCGTAGGCCAAGACGACGGCCGGGTCCGCGGGATGCGTCTCCACGGCGACCGCCCAGCCGTTCTCCTCGTCCCAGAGCAACATCAGGTCCAGGTCCGGAAAAGCCGGACACCGTTCGTCCAGCGCCACGTAGGCGGTTGCCGGCTCGTCCAGCTCGTAGCTGGCCGCCTCGGCCGGCAGTCCCAGCTCCTCGGCGACCGAGCGCACGTACCAGCCCAGGCCGAACCCGGGTTCACCGTACGGGTCAATGTTCATGTCCGCTCCTCCTGGAGGTCCCCGGCCGCACCCCGGTCGGGTTTCGGCCGGCTCGCTCCGGTGGTGCGGGCCCCTCCCGGCTGGCCCGGACCGCCCCGGCGGAGCGAGGTTCCTATGGACGGTTGAGAAGCGACGCGGCGTCGTTGGGCGTCGGTTCACCGGTCGGGACGGTTCTCGTCGAGACCGGTCGCGATGACCTCACACTAGCTGTAAGTCGCCTGGTTGCGGCGTTTTTGATGGTGTCGGGTGGCGGAAATCTCCTTCCCAGCCGGTAACAGACGATCCCTTTTAACCGAAGAAACATGTCGTTTACGTGCGCCCGGGGAGATGTCCAGGCTGCCGGCCCGCCGCCGGTTTCGCCGTGATCGTCCCAGACGCCCCACCTGTCACCCGCAGCTGCGACGTCTTGTCGAAGTAGTGCTGCGCGACGGGAGAACCACATCCATCACCGCGCATTACGTGACTCGGCAACACAGTCGAACGCAAGCGACGCGAGTCCCGAATTTGTCCCTAGTGGACAGTTGCTGCAGATCGTTGATCCTCACTCGTAGCAACGCGACAAGCCTGCATGTCCATTGAGGACCTGGGGGGTCTGTGCGCGGGACGACAGTGTGCAACACGCTCACCGGCTGGCGGTGTTGCCCGCCCCGGGGTCGACAGCACACGCTTGCCCTGTCCTCACCCGGATGGCGCAGGGGCGACACAAGACACAAGGAGGAGCGGAAGTGCCGGATACGACGGGCCCGGAGCTGCGGCTGCTCCTCATGGCCGACACCCATGTGCCGAAGCGGGCCCGTGACCTGCCCGACGAACTGTGGGCGGCGGTGGAGTGGGCCGACGTGGTCGTCCACGCCGGCGACTGGGTGGACGTGTCCCTGCTCGACGAGCTCGAGACACGGAGCCGCCGCCTGGTGGGTGTGTACGGCAACAACGACGGCCCCGACCTGCGCTCTCGGCTGCCCGAGGTCGTCACCGTGCAGCTGGCCGGCGTCCGGCTCGCCGTGGTGCACGAGACCGGGCCCGCCAAGGGCCGGGAACAGCGGTGTGCCGCCCGGTTCGCCGACACGGACGTGCTGGTGTTCGGGCACAGCCACATCCCGTGGGACACCACCACCGACACCGGACTCCGCCTGCTCAACCCCGGTTCGCCGACCGACCGTCGGCGGCAGCCGACATGCACGTACATGACCGCCCGGATCAGCGATGTGGAGCTCACTGACGTGGTCCTCCATCATCTGCCGCCGAGACGGCCACGTTCCCGGTCGCCCCTGACCGCCACGGGCCTCAGCGCCGCGCGGGGACCGGGATCCGGGCCAGGTCGGTGGCGACGACGATGTCGCCGTCGAAGACCTCGGCCGCCTCGTCGTGGAAGCGCACCGGGTCGTCGTAGCGCTGGGAGAAGTGAGTCAGCACGAGCCGGCGCACACCGCACTCGGTGGCCACCCGCGCCGCCTGGGCCGCGGTCAGATGACCGTAGGTGGCGGCGAGGTCGGCGTCGGGGCCGAGGAAGGTGGACTCGATCACCAGCATGTCGACCCCCTCGGCGAGTGCGAAGGCCGCCTCGCACAGCCGGGTGTCCATGACGAAGGCGAACCGCTGGCGCGGCCGTGGGGCACTCACCTCGGCCAGGGTCACGGTCCGCCCACCGACCTCCAGGTGCCCGGCGCGCTGGAGCTGCCCGACGCGGGGACCACCGATGCCGAACCAGGTGAGCCGCTCGGGCAGCATACGGCGCCCGTCCGGCTCGACGAGCCGGTAGCCCACCGACTCGACGGGGTGGTCCAGCCGTCGCGCTTCCAGGCATCCGAACGGGCCGGACGCGACCGTGCCGTCCCCGGCCACCGGCTCCTCCCGGAGGTCGGCCACCTCGTGGAACACCGCGGCGTGGCGGAGCCGGGCGAAGAACTCCCGCCCGGACGCCGGGTAGTGCGCGACCACCCGGTGCGCCACCCCATCCAGCGACAAGCGCTGCACGATCCCGGGCACACCGAGGCAGTGGTCGCCGTGGAAGTGGGTGAGGCAGATCCGGGTGATGGCACTCGCCGCGACCCCGGCCAGCAGGAACTGGCGCTGCGTCCCCTCCCCGGGGTCGAACAGCAGTCCCTGGTCGTCCCAGCACAGCAGGTAACCGTTCTGGTTGCGGTACCGGGTGGGCACCTGGCTGGCGGTACCCAGCACGATCAGTTCTCGCGGCGACACACCCGCACCTTGGCATCCTCGCAAGACACCGTTTCCAGGGGCGGAGGAGCAGCGAAAGGCCGGCCACGGGACGTCGGTAAGACCGGGCCGCCCCTCCCCCGCTCGTCAGGGCCGTGCCGAGGTCACGTCGAAGGCGAGGCGGCCGTCCCGCTGGTCGACCGTCACGTGCTGGCCCGCCGAGAGCTGGCCGCTTAGCAACATGCGGGACAACTCGTTGTCGACCTCGCGCTGGATGGTGCGTCGCATCGGCCGCGCCCCGAACTCCGGCTGGTGGCCGTGCTCGGCGAGCCAGTCCACCGCCGCCGGGGTGAACTCCACCGTGATGTCCTGGGCGTGCACCCGGCGCCGGGTCTCCTCCAGCAGCAGCTCGGTGATGCGCCGCAGCTGCTCTCGGTCCAGCCGGCGGAACACGATCACCGCGTCGATCCGGTTGAGGAACTCCGGGCGGAAGGACTCCCGCAGCCGGGCCATCACCCGGTCCCGCACGTTGGTCTCCTCGGCCTGGCCGGCGCGGAAGCCGGCCGGGCCGCCACCGGTCAACGCCTCGGACCCGATGTTGCTGGTCATGATCAGCACGGTGTTGCGGAAGTCGACCGTGCGGCCCTGGCCGTCGGTGAGCCGCCCGTCGTCGAGTACCTGCAACAGGATGTTGAAGACGTCCGGATGCGCCTTCTCGATCTCGTCGAGCAACACCACCGAGTAAGGCTGCCGCCGCACCGCCTCGGTGAGCTGCCCGGCCTCCTCGTAGCCGACGTAACCGGGCGGGGCGCCCACCAGTCTGCTGACCGTGTGCCGCTCGCCGTACTCGCTCATGTCCAGCCGGATCATTCGGTCGCTCTGTCCGAACAACGCCTCGGCCAACGCGCGGGCCAGCTCGGTCTTGCCGACGCCGGTGGGGCCGAGGAACAGGAAGCTGCCGACCGGGCGGTTCGGGTCGCCCAGCCCGGCGCGCGAGCGGCGCACCGCCTCGGCGACCGCCTCGACCGCCTCGTCCTGCCCGATCACCCGCTTGCGCAGGTGTTCCTCCAGGCGCAGCAGCCGGTCCCGTTCCTCCTCGGTGAGCTGGCTGACCGGGATCCCAGTCGCACGGGCGACGATCTCGGCGATGTCGTCCTCGGTGACGGTGGAGACCCCGGTGGGGCGGTCGTCCCCGCGCAGCTCGTCGACGCGCCGCCGCAGCTCGGCGATGCGGTCGCGCAGCGTCGAGGCGCGCTCGTACTGCTCGTCGGCGACGGCCTGGTCCTTGTCCCGGCTCAGTTGCTCCAGCTGGCGTTCCCGGTCGCGCAGGGCGGTGGCGGGCCGCCGGGTGCGCAGCCGGACCCGGGCGCCGGCCTGGTCGATCAGGTCGATCGCCTTGTCCGGCAGGAACCGGTCGGTGAGGTAGCGGTCGGACAGCTCGGCGGCGGCCACCAGCGCCCGGTCGGTGAACCGCACCTGGTGGTGCGCCTCGTAGCGGTCCCGCAGGCCACGCAGGATGGCGATGGTGTCGTCCACTGTCGGCTCGGGCACCAGGATCGGCTGGAATCGGCGCTCGAAGGCCGGGTCCTTCTCGATGTGCTTGCGGTACTCGTCGAGCGTCGTGGCGCCGATGATGTGCAGCTCGCCGCGGGCGAGCGCGGGCTTGAGGATGTTGCCGGCGCCCATCGCGCCCTCGCCGGCGCCCGCGCCCACCACGGTGTGCAGCTCGTCGAGGAAGGCGATCACCTCCTCGCCGTGCTCCCGCAACTCGTCGATCACCTTCTTGACGCGTTCCTCGAAGTCACCGCGGTAGCGGGTGCCCGCGACCATCCCGGTGAGGTCGAGCTGGACGACCCGCCGGTTGCCGAGCACGTCGGGGACGTCGCCGTCGACGATGCGTTGCGCGATGCCCTCCACGATCGCGGTCTTGCCGACCCCGGCCTCGCCGATGAGCACCGGGTTGTTCTTGGTGCGCCGGGACAGCACCTCGATGGTCTGCTCGATCTCGTCGTCCCGGCCGACGACCGGGTCGACCTTGCCCGCGGCCGCCAGCGCGGTGAGGTCACGGCCGTACTGGTCCAGGGTGGGGGTGTCGGCGCGCGGCCGGGCCTCGGCGGGAGCCGCCGAGCGGCCCGCGGCCGCGCGCTGCAGGGACTGCGGGGTGACCCGCAGGTCCCCCAGCAGCCGGCCGGCCGAGGACTCCGGGTTGGCCGCCACCGCCAGCAGCAGGTGCTCGGGGCCGATGTAGGAGGAGCCGAGGGCGAGCGAGATCTGGTGGGCGTCCAGCAACGCCCGCTTGGCGGCCGGGGTGAGCACCGGCGGTTCCTCGCGCCGTTCCCCGTGCTCCACCCGCTTGTCGATGTCGCGCGCGACCGCGTCCGGGTCGGCGCCGGTGCGGCCGAGGAGCTGCCGGGTGGGCTCGAGCTGGGTGGCCGCCCACAGCAGGTGTTCGGTGTCCAGGTCGGGCGAGCCCCATTCCGCGGCCTGGGAGACCGCGGTGGCCAGCAGTTCCCGGGCCTGGTCGCTCATCAGCCGGGTGATGTCGACACGCTGGACGGGCCGGCGTGGCGCACCGGCACCGAAGAACCGGGCCAGGAAGTCGTCGAACGGGCTCTGCCCGAACCCGCCCGGGCCGAAGAAACCGGTCATCGTCCCCCTGCCTTCCGCTGTCTCCTACACGTCTGGGCGTACCACTCGGTGCCGTCCGGCGCGACTCGGCGCACGCGTGGTCGTCGTCTACCTGGTGATCCTTTCCCCATCGGGGGAACGTGGCAGGCGTGACGGATGTTCCGGGGCCGGGTGGGGTGTCGGTGTTCCCGGGGATGATCCGCTCATGGGTGCAACGACCATTCCGATCCTGCCCAGCGCCGACCTGGACGTGACCGTGGCGTTCTACGAACTGTTGGGCTTCACCGAGGAACTGCCTCGCCATCCGGGTTACCTGATCATGTCCCGTGACAACGTCGAGCTGCACTTCTGGCTCAAGACGGATGTGGAACCGATGACCAACGACGTCGCCTGCTATCTCCGGTACGACACGGTCACCGAGGTAAGGGCCCGGTATACCGAATGGAGTCGGCTCGACCTCGGCGAGCGGCTACGACCGCCGGTGGAGACAGACTACGGGATGGTGGAGTTCGCGTTGATCGACCCGCACGGCAACCTGCTTCGCATCGGCGCGTTGCTGTAGTTGCGCTGTCCCCGACAGTTCTGGACATCCATCGAGTGGAGTTCCCGGCAGAAGCGGCATTCGGCCGGCCCCCGCACGGTAGCTTGATCGAAAAGCGTTCGTGGGGGCGAGGTGTGCGGAGGGTGTCGGAGCCGGGGAGCCGAGACGTTCCGGAGGCCGCGAAACGACTGGGCGAGTTGGGGCGCCGTCTGGGGACGGCCACCGTGTTCTACCACGCCGAGGTCGCAACACTGCTGGGATTGTCGCTGACCGACTACAAGTGTCTCGACTTCGTCCTCCAGGCGGAGCGGCCGATCACCGCCGGACGGCTCGCGGAGCTCTCCGGACTGTCCACCGGTGCCGTCACCGGGGTGGTCGACCGACTGGAGCGCGCCGGCTACGTACGTCGGGTGCGCGACCCCTTCGACCGGCGCAAGGTGCTGGTCGAGCCGGTGCCGCGGAACCGGACCGGCGTCCGGTCGGTTTTCGACGGCCTGATCCGCTCGTTGGAGTCCGTGGTCAGTCGGAGCAGCCCCGCCGAGCTCGCCGCGATCATCGCGTTCGTCGAGGAGATGACCGAGGTGTTCCGGCGGGAGGCCGCGGCGCTGCAGGTGGCGCCGGAGGTCAGGCGGCAACGTCGCGTCGTCGACGCCTGACCTCCGGTCCCCACACCCGCCACAAGGCTTCTTGCGGGCCCGTGACGGCGAGGGAGAGACAACCCGCCACCGTCGTTGGCCGCAGCCGCGCCCTGGCCGCACGCAGGGTCAGGCCGGCTCCGGTACCTGGGGCAGCGAGGTCAGGCACTCCTGGATCCGCTCGTCCGGCGGCTCGTAGTCCGCCAGCTTTCCGGCCAGGAAGTCGTCGAACGCGCCCATGTCGAAGTGGCCCACCCCGGAGAGGTTGAAGACGATCGTTCTGGGTTCCCCCGCAACGCGGGCCGCGAGCGCTTCGTCGACTGCCGCGCGCAGCGCGTGCGACGACTCCGGCGCAATGATGAACCCTTCGCTGCGCGCGAACCGGACCGCCTCGGTGAACACGTCGCCTTGCGAGTAGGCCCGCGCCTCGATGTGGCCTTGGTCGGCAAGCAGGCAGAGTGAGGGAGCGTCGGCGTGATGTCGCAGTCCCCCGGCGTGAATCGGTGGTGGCATGAAGGTGTTGCCGACCGTGTGCATCAGCATCACCGGTGAGGTGCGTGCCGTGTCAGGGTAGTCGTAGGCGTACTTTCCCCTGGTCAAGGTCGGACAGGCATCGGGCTCGGCGGCCACGAAGCGGGTGCGGGGCTTCCTCCCTGCGAGCCGGTCCTGCAGGAACGGGTAGGTGAAGCCACCGAAGTTGGAGCCACCCCCCACGCACGCCACGACGACGTCGGGGTAGTCACCGGCCAGCTCCATCTGTTTCTTCGCCTCGAGCCCAATCACCGTCTGGTGCATCAGCACGTAGTTCATCACCGATCCCGGCGCGAACTTCGTGTCGTCGCGACCGGCCGCTTCCTCGGTCGCCTCGCTGATGGACATCGCCAGGCTGCCCGGTGAGTCCGGATCCTCGGCCAGGATCGCCCGCCCCGCCGCGGTGCGGTCGGTCGGTGACGGGAAGACCGTGGCGCCCCACGTCTCCATCATCACCCGGCGGTATGGCTTCTGGTGGTACGACGACTTGACCATGTACACGGTCACGTCGAGATCGAAGACACTACCGGCGAACGCGAGAGCGGAGCCCCACTGGCCGGCACCGGTCTCGGTGGTGAGCCGCTTCGTGCCTTCCAGCTTGTTGTAGTACGCCTGTGCGATGGCGGTGTTCGGCTTGTGCGACCCGGCCGGAGAGACGCCTTCGAACTTGTAGTAGATCTTGGCGGACGTGTCCAGGGCACGCTCCAACCGGTCCGCCCGGTACAACGGTGAGGGACGCCAGATCTCGTAGATCTCGCGCACCCGGTCTGGAATCTCGACCCAGCGCTCGGTCGAGAACTCCTGCCTGATGAGCGCCTGCGGTAACAGTGGCGCGAAGAACTCGGGCCCGAGCGGCTCGAGGGTCTGCGGGTGCAGGTAGGGCGCCGGCCGGCTCGGGAGGTCCGCGACGATGTTGTACCACCGGTCCGGCAGGTCGCTGTGTGGGAGCACGATCCTTTTCATCGCAGGTCATTTCCTTCCCGCTGGAGTCAACTGTCGAGCACTCTTGTCCCACAGCCCGAGCACGATTCCGGACCCCACCACCAGTGCCCCCAGCACGTGGCCCCAGGTGGGCGTGCCGGTACCGATCAGGGCAGTGATACCCACCGCGCTGAACGGCACCAACCCGGTGAACAGTCCGAACCGTTCGGGGCCGAGCAGGCCGAGACTGCCGAACCAACACACGTAGGCGAGCGCCGTCGCCCCCCAGGCGAGCCAGGCCAGCGCGAGCCACTCTTCGGTTGTGGGCATCCGCATCTCCCCGGTCACCACTGTGCCAAGGGCGCAGAGCACCACGGCGGCGGCACAGGCGTAAGTGGAAACCCGCATCGCTCCGATACGACGCACCAGTTGCACCGACAGCAAGGCGAAAGCGGTCTCTCCCGCCAGCGCACCGATCGAGAGCAGGACACCGGACAACGAGCCGCCCCCAATCCCTTGTGCCAACACCACACCCGCGGTGACGACCACGGCGGCGAACACGATCCGGACGGACGGGACCCGACGAGCGAGTAGGGGACCCACCACCGCCAGCACGATTGGGGCTCCGCCCACGATCACCCCGACCAGCGCCGGATCGGCACGCCGCTCCGCCGCCAAGGCGAACAGGTTGAACCCCACCATTCCCGTGAGCGACATCGCCAGCAGGCGTCCGTAGTCGCGCAGTGTCAGCCGCCTGTTCGACGAACTGTCCGACCCGGCCGCCACATCAAGTTTGGGGATCATCCGCAGGACAATCGCCAACACCAACATCGCGCCGCCATAACGCAGACCCTGTCCCAAGTAGAACGGATAGTCCCGGAGCGCGGCCAGAACCGCGACCGAGCTTCCCACCAGGATCTGAGCGACAGCGGCCAGCACACTTCCGCGGAGCATGACCGGAAAGCTAAGACTGGCGAAGAAGCGACGTCGAGGACCACTTCGCCGCACAGCTCTTGGGCCACCTTGGTCGTGTGCTGCTCCCCATGGATGACGCCCCCTCGGTCTCGGCTCCCCCATCAAAGCTGGCCCTGCCGTGTGTCATCCAGACCAGATCCGATGTCTGCGAGCAGACCACCCGCTCCAACAGCGGCCCCGCCCCACCCGATGAGCCACTTGGCGGGCGGCGGCGCGGCTGCCGGTCGGTTCGCGCCGCCGGACCTGGTTGTCGGACCGAGTGGCGCACCGGCCAGACTTCCGGGACTCGCCCTACCGGTCGCGGTTCTCGTTGCCACCCGCGATTTTACGCCGTTACTCCTGAGGGGTGGCTCCGCTTGTCGCCGCACACAGCGGCCTTATCTGGTCCGGGTTGACGCGCTTCGCCTGGTCTGGCGACCGGTACGCGCACGGCAGATGCTGGTTCCACCTCCGGTGCTTTGCAGACCGTCGCGTGGTCCTGGGGGCGCTGCTCACCGTCGGGAGCGGCCGCCACGCGACCTCAGTAGCACGCGCGCAGGAGCCAACGTGACTTATCACGAACCAGCTCGGCCAACACACGACCGTCCTCGCAGTATCGGCGTCATTGGCATCGGTTACACCGGTCTTCCGCTCGCCGTGGCCTTCGCGGCGGCCGGCGTACCGGTGACCTGCTACGACATAGACGAGGCCAAGGTCGACGCCGTCAAACGCAGACGGTCCTACCTTCCGGACGTCACCGACGACGAGCTGATTTCACTGGGAGGTCGGCTCACGGCGACCAACGATCCCGACCCGCTATCCACCGTGGACAGTGTGGTCATCTGCGTACCCACTCCGCTGACCCGGGCTGGTGAGCCCGATCTCCACTTCGTCAACGCGAGCCTCGACCTGCTGGGCGAACGCCTGCGGCCGGGGATGCTCGTCGTACTCCAGTCCACCGCCCCGCCCGGCACGACCACTGCTGCCGCCGACCGTCTCGCCGAGTGCAGCGGCCTGCGTCCCGGCAAGGACTTCAACCTGGCCTACTCACCGGAACGAATCGACCCGGCGAACAAGCACGGCTGGCGGTTGGCGAACACTCCGAAGCTGGTTGGTGGCCTGACCCGAGAGTGCACGACGCGTGCCCGTCGACTCCTCGAGCTGGTCTGCACGAAGGTGGTTCCGGTCTCGAGCCCGGAGGTTGCCGAGACCGCCAAGGTTTTCGAGAACACCTTCCGCCTGGTCAACATCGCGCTCACCTACGAGCTGGCCGACCTGTGCCGCGGGCTACGGATCCCGGTCCGGGAGGTGATCGCTGCGGCGTCGACCAAGCCGTTCGGCTTCCTGCCGCACTGGCCCGGTCCGGGTGTCGGTGGCGAGTGCATCGCGGTCGATCCGTTGTTCCTGCAGGCCGTCGCCCCTCGAGCCGCCGCACGGCTGCCTCTGCTCGAAGCCGCCTACCTGCATGTCCTGCGTCGGCCGATCCAGGTGGTGGACCGGTTGGAGGCGCTGCTCAGGGATGCCGGCAGCGACCTGTCCGGCAGCCGGGTGCTGGTGGTCGGCGTCGCCTACAAGCCGGGCGTTCCCGACACCCGCAACTCGCCGGCCCTGGGAGTCATCCGCGAGCTGCGTCGACGCCAGGCAAAGCCGACCTACACCGATCCGATCGTCGGAGATCTTGTTGTCGACGGTGAGGCGGTCCCCAGGGTCGAATGGGAACGCGATGCCGTCGCGGCACACGACTGTCTCGTGTTGATCACTCCGCACGAGGAGATCATGAAACGGCCGCTGTGGTACGCGGCACCGCTGCTGTTGGACACCTGGCAGCTGGTGCACAGCGGTGACGGGGTGGCGCACCTATGACCCACGCCCAACTGCTACGACCTGTCATCGTCGGCTATGGCAGGGCAGGTCGGGACCTGCACCACCGGAGCCTGCGAACCCTTGCCGAGCGTGGCACGTTGCGGACCGGTGAAGTCATCGTCGTCGATCCCCGGCATCCGGCTGACCTCCTGCCGGGGACGACCTGGTTCCCCACCCCTGGCGGGGCGTTCGACCATCTCACGGACCCCACCCTCGGGGTCTTCCACATCACCGCACCGGCCGGTACGCACATTCCACTGGCCACCCAACTGCTCGATCTGGGTGCACGATGCCTCGTCCTGGAGAAGCCCATTGCGGGCAGCCACAGCGAGGCTCGCCAGCTCGCGGCGCAGGCCGCTCGACGGGGTGCACAGCTTATCCCGGTCAGCGTCTGGCCGGCGAGTCAGATCACCCGGCAGGTCACGGAATTGCTCACGGCAGGCCGGATCGGCACGCCGCAGATGCTGTACATGGAGCAGAGCAAGCCGCGGTTCCGACGCACTATCACCGACCGCGGTCACCGAAACGCTCTCGAGATCGAGTTACCACATCAGGTCGTACTCGCGCTGTATCTCGGCGGTGAGGTCACCGAGATCACCGAGGTGCGGACCTGGTCGATGCCGCTTCCCACGAAAACTCTGGCAGCCATGGGCGGGGTACGACTCGTGTTACGGCACCGCAGCGGTGCAACCAGCACTCTGGTCAGCGACCTGACCTCGTCGATCCGCATCCGGCGCCTGCGTATCACCGGGACCTCCGGCGAGCTGCGAGCCGACTTTCCGATCAGTTCGGAGGACGACTTCGGGCAACTGCGGGTGACCGGGGAACCAGGGCGCCGAGTGGTGCAGGACGCGCCGCTTACCCGCTTTCTCGAGCTGGTCTACGCACACCTTGACGGCACGCTGGAGCGGCCACCACCGTGCGGGCTCGACATTCACCTGCGCGCGGTCGAACTGGTGGAAGCCGCCACGCTGGCCGTCCACGGCAAGGAGGACCTAACGTGCTGACCGACACCACTGTGCCCTTCTTCTCGGGTGCGGCATCCGTTCGTCGTGACTGGTCCCGTATTTCCCACCGTGTTCGGAAGATTGTCCGGCGCGGCCGGTTCACCTCCCATGAGATGGTGCATCAGCTCGAGAAGGCGATCAAGGAATACACCGGGGCACAACACGCGATCGCGTGCAACAGTGGGACCGACGCGCTGATCCTCGCGCTCCGGGCTGCCGGGGTCGGCCCCGGCGACGAGGTGATTCTGCCGACGTACACGTTCTTCGCCAGTGTCTCCTCGGTGATCCATGTCGGAGCTGATCCGGTGCTGGTCGACATCGTGCCCGGCTCCTACGCGATCGATCCGGACCGGGCCGCCGCCGCCGTCACGTCGCGCACGAAAGCAATCATGCCCGTACACCTGTTCAACCAGACGGCTGACCTGGCCACGCTCTGCGACCTTGCCGAGGAACTCGGGCTACAGGTGATCGAGGACAGCGCGGAGGCCATCGGTATGCGGGTCGCGGGAAGGCACGCGGGGCGGTGGGGAACGGCCGGCGTGTTGTCCTTCTTCCCCACCAAGACACTGGGCGCGCTCGGCGACGCGGGCATGGTCCTGACCGACAACGAGGACATCGCCGGCCGGGTACGACGCGCCCGCTGTCACGGCGAAGCCACCGAGCTCAGGCACACCTACCTCGAGCTCGGCTGGAACAGTCGGTGCGACGAGCTGCAGGCGGCAGTTCTGTTGACCCGTCTGGAGAGGCTTGACCAGGACATCCTGCGCCGCGCACAGCTGGCGCAACGATACAGCGAACGCCTCGCTCGGCTGCCTCAGGTCACCATCCCGTGGCAAGCCCCGGCCAAACACCAGAGCAACCTCGTCTGGTACGTGTACCTGTTGGAAACCGAACGGCGCGACGAACTGGTCGACTTCCTCGCGGATCACGACGTCGGAACCGAGGTCTACTACCCGCGTCCGCTTTCCCATCAGCCGTGCCTGCGGCACCTTCCAGGCGCTCGTCACCCGGTGCCCGTCGCCAGGGCGGCAAGCCGCCGTGCGGTGGGCCTGCCGCTCTACCCCGACCTCACCGATGAGCAGGTGGACCTCGTCTGCGAGCTGATCGAGAAGTTCCATGGAGGACGCGATGAGTGAGGCACTGCATTACCACGGGTGGACGCGTCGGTACGCACACCAGGTGGACGAGATCCTCGACGTGCTTCGCGATATCAGCGACTCGGACGAGTTCATCCTGAAGTCCCGAGTGACAGCGCTGGAATCCGCAATTGCGCAACGTACCGGTGCCACACACGCCATCGCCTGCGCAAGCGGCACCGGTGCCCTGACGCTGGTGCTGTCCGCGCTGTCCATCGGGCCGGGAGACGAGGTCATCACACCGGCCTTCTCGTTCATCTCCTCCGCCAGTACCATCGCGTTGACCGGGGCCAAGCCGGTGTTCGTCGACGTCGAACCGGAAACCGCCACGCTCGACCCGGCCGGGGTCGAGCCGGCCATCACCGACGCGACCCGTGCTGTCCTACCCGCTCATCTCTTCTCCTGCACCGCACCCATGTCCGTGCTCCGAGCCATCGCCGACCGGCACGGGCTGAGCTTGATCGAGGACAGTGCGGTGAGTCTGGGCGCAGAGGTGGATGGCAGACCGGCCGGACGGCATGGCGATGCGGGGGTCTATTCGTTCTTCCCCGGCAAGCCGCTCGGCGGCATTGGCGATGGCGGGATGGTGATCACGGACCACGAGACGCTGGCCACGGCATGTCGCCAGCTACGCAACCACGGCATGGATCTCAAGGTGCGCTTCCTGCACCACAAGGTCGGATTCAACTGCAGAATGGACGAACTCGTCGCCGGATATCTCCTGCGCCAGCTGCCGACTCTCGACAACGTGCTGGAGGAACGGCGGACACTCGCCCAGCACTATGAGGAACGCCTGCGACCACTCGCACCGGATCTACTTCCACCACCTCCAGATTTCACCGGCAGGGCTGTGTACACCTACGTCGTTCGGGCCAAAGAGCGTGCACGGCTGCGCGACCATCTCGGGAAGGTGGGGATCACAACCGAGGTCTATTACCCCCACCCGTTGCATCTACAACGTGTCTTCAGGGATCTCGGTTACCAGCGGGGTGACTTCCCTGTCGCGGAGCAATTGGCTGAGGAGAGCCTGGCGCTGCCCCTCTATCAAGGGCTACCGCTGGCGGATGTCGAGCGGGTTACCGACGCGGTCACCGAGTTCTACGGCAGGCGACCATGATCAACCTTGCTGGGCGTGTCTGCGGCATTGGTGACGAGGCCGCTCCCGGGTCACGCGACCAGATCCGGATCCATCAACAAGCGGGCCTGACGGGGGTCGAGTTACGCACGGTGGAGGGCAGAGGAATACACGACCTCACCACCGAGGAAGTGGGATCGTTGGCGGACTCCCTCGCCGAAGCGCGCATGGTGGTCCCCGTGGTGGACACCCCGCTCGGGAGTTGGGCCGTCTCGGTGGGTACCGACCTCGACGCCGAGATCGATGTGTTGCGGAGAGCCGCCCGTCACGCTTCGATGCTGGGTTGCCGAAGACTGCGGGTGATGTCCTACCCGAACGACGGTAGAGCTGAGCCGGAGTGGCGCGCCGAGTCCCTGCGCCGGATGAGGGTGCTCGCCTCGATCGCAGAAGACCTGGACGTCCTCTTACTTCACGAGAACTGTCATGGTTGGGGTAGTCAGAGCCACGATCACACGCTGGCAATGTTGTCCTATGTAGACAGTAAGCGCCTACGGCTCGTGTTCGACATGGGCAACGGCATTGCCTATGGCTACGAACCCGTGTCCTTCCTGAGGGAGGTGCTTGCCTGGGTGGACCACGTGCACGTCAAGGACGCACGGAAGGACCCTGGCGACGGAGCCGTCTTCGTCATGCCTGGACAGGGCGAGGCAGACGTCGCTGGCTGCGTACGGTTGCTGGAACAGTCCGGCTATCGTGGTTGGTACAGTGTCGAGCCACACATCGCGCTGATCCCGCATCTCGGCGTTTCCGCAGATCCAGCTCGGTGCCAGGCCGTTCATCGTCGCTATGTCCAGGAGTTCCTCGACCTCGTGCGAGGGCTCGATGGGTGACGTCCAGCTCAGCGGAAAGGACCTGGCCTGGCTCAGCGAGCTTATGTCGGTACCCAGCGTCTCTCCCCTGGAAGGCGGAGATCCCCGCGAGGTCGTCGGCGCCCAGCAGTGCTTCCTCACGGGCGCCGTGGAACGCGGACTGCGCAAGCACCGGTGGGACAGTCCGCCGGCCACGGATCTGGAACTACCCGGTGTCCCCGCCCAGGTGCGAGCGGCGGCCGCTGTTGATCCCAAGAGGTTCCTCGCAACTCAGCCGTCGGTGGTGGTCGGTATCGGGCGGCGACAGCCCCCACATCGCCGGCTCGTCATCAACTTCCACATCGACACCGTGAGCCCGCACATACCGCCCAAGACCGTCGGTCGGACCCTGTACGGCAGGGGCGCGGTGGATGACAAGGGACCCGGCGTTGCCGCGGTGGTCGGTGTAGCGGCGGCCTTCTCCTCCGATCCACTACTCGCAGACGATCTCGAGGTACAGGTCGCCAGTGTCCCTGGTGAGGAGGGCGGGGCAATGGGCGTTTACGGCACGCGCTGGCTGGTTCGGAGCGGGTGCGTCGGCCGGCTCATGCTGTTCGCCGAGCCCACCGGATGCCGGTCGCTCGACGCCTGTAGCGCCGCAATGACCCCGATGTTGGTCGTACAGGGCATGGACAGCACCGACGATCGTCCCGAACAGGGCCACAACGCAACACTCGCGTTGGGGTTCCTGGCCACCCGGTTGATGGAGGACCTCAGCCCACTCGCCCAACACCACGGTGCGAAGCTCTGCCTCTCCGGCGTGCATACCGGGCGGTTCCACAACCGGGTTTACGGCACGGGCGAGCTGAAGTTGAACATCGCCTACTACGACCAGGACGCCGCGAGCAAGCTTGCCGAAGCAGTGCACCAGGTCGTTGCCGGAGTGGGGAAGGAGTTCGTCCACCGCTTCGGGAACCATCCCGTGGCACGGCGTCTCGCGACCGACTGGGCCGACGTGGTGCGGCTGGAATGGCTCAAACGCGATCTTCCGCCGCTGTCCAACCGTGATCACGAAATGGAGTCACTGCTCTATGCCGTGGGCCTTCCACGACACGACGGCACCGCGGATGGTTCGGCGTTCACCTGTGACGCGATATGGGCCTCCGGGCCTGGACGTTACGTGATCGTCTGCGGGCCGGGCCAACTCGACAGCAACGGCGCACACACGCCACGGGAACACGTCCCGCTCGACGATCTCGACGAATATGCCACCCGCATACGGGACCTGGTTCTGGGGTTTGCGGACCATGTAAGGGGAGCCAACTCGAATGACAACTCGGATCAACTCCAAGACACTACGTAACTTCGTCGTGACGGTCTTCGAGAGATGTGGGCTTCGCCGGACCGCGGCAGAGACAGCGGCGGCCGTCGTGTGCTACGCGGACGAGCGTGGCTTCACCACGCACGGCTGCAACGCTCTCGTCAACACCTATGTGCCGAGGTTGCGTGACGGCCGGATCAGTCCAAGCGCACGACCAGAGGTGCTCATGGAAACTCCGGCCGGCGCGACCTTGGACGGGCAGGGTGGTCTTGGGCTGGTGACAATGACCCGCGCGGTCGACATGGCCAGCCGTAAGGCACACACACACGGTGTCGGCGCGGTGGCCGTTCGCAACAGCAGCCACTTCGGCAGCGCCGGCTACTACACCCACCGACTAGCCAGGTCCGGGCTGGTGGGCATCGCCATGACGAACTGTGGAGCGCAGGGCGTCGTCCCACCGCTGGGTGGCGCGATACGCCTGCTTGGCACCAACCCGTTGTCCGCCGCGGTGCCTTCGGCACGGCGACCACCCTTCGTGCTGGACATGAGCACCACGGTGGTCGCCACCGGGAAGCTCGCCCTGGCACGTGCGGAGCAGCGCGAGGTACCGCCCGGCTGGCTGATCGGGCGCAACGGCGAAGACGTCACCGATCCGGCGGCCTATTTCAACGGAAGCGCCGATGTCGCATGGCTTGGCGGGCGGATAACCACCGGTGGCGCAAAGGGCTACGGTCTCGCCCTTCTTGTCGACCTGCTGTGTGGCCCCCTGGCCGGTGCGTCCTTCGGACCGCGACGGGACGCGCTGTCCGGTCCGCCCGCGGAGGACCACGACGTCGGGCACTTCGCCTTGGCGATCGACCCGACAGCATTCGACAAAACCGGTCAGTTCCTTGACTCCGTCGACGAGGTACTCGGCACCGTGGAGAGCTGCCCGCCGTCCAACAGCGGCTCGGTGACCTACCCCGGTGCTCCAGAAGCGCGACGGGCGAACGAGGCCGAGGAACAGGGTGTCGCACTATCCGATCAGGTGATGGAGAAGCTTCTTCAGCTCGCTGAAGAACTCGGGATTCCGGAACTGTTCCAGGAGGTGCTCCCAGGATGAAGATCGGTGTTTTGGGTCTCGGCGCGATCGCGCCGTTCTTCCTCCGGGCCATCGAGCAGGATCCACAGGTGACCCTGGCAGCCGTGTGCGATCGGGACAGGGAGAAGATCCTGCCGTTCACCGAACGCGGAGTTCCCGGGTTCGACAGCGTCGAGGCGCTGTTGGACGCGGGTCACGTCGATGCCTTGGTCATCACGCTCCCCAACAACCTGCACGCGGATGTTGCGGTGCAGGCACTGGAACGAGGGATCGCGGTCTGCTGCGAGAAGCCGCTCACCGTCACCAGCACGGACGCTGACCGTGTTGTGGCCGCGGCAAGGCGTGGCAAGGCGACGTTGTTCACCGCGTTCCACCGGCGTTACAACAGGAACTTGCACAATCTCGCCGCTCAGCTACCCAAGAACCCGGCGGAGATCACACTGGTCAGGGCGCGGTACCACGAGAACATCACCGAGCACACCGGCGGTGATCAGTGGTACCTGGATCCTCTCCGCTGCGGAGGTGGATGCCTGATTGACAACGGTCCGAACGCACTGGATACGGTACGCTTCCTCGTTGGCGATCTACGGGTGGTCGATGCCACCATCGGCGATGTGCGTACCGGATGCGAGCACTACGCCGAAGTCGCCCTCGAGGGTGCGAATGGTGTTCCGGTCCAGGTAGAGCTGGACTGGGCGCTTCCCACCGGTGAGCTCAAGGACGTGACCGTCGAGACTCGCGATGGCCGTCTGTTGCGCGCCGACATGCTCGGCGGATTCGAGGAATTCAAGTCCTCCTTGGACCATGAGTACGTCGGGATTCTGGCCGACTTCCGTCGGGCGGTTGCGCTCGGTACCGACCATGTCGATGCCGGGCCCGAGATCGTTCGGCTGGTCTCCGATGCCTACACGATAGCCAGGAGGAAAGAAACCCGGGCTCGCATGACGGCAAAGAACGCTGTCGTCGCCCGGGTGGTGAAGCTGCTGTTCCACAGCCGTGCTGAGCGCGGGATGTCCATGTCCCCGTGGTTGTCCCGGTGTGTACCCGCAGGGCAGATCCACGAGCTGGTCACGACGACGGATCGCCCGACCAGGCCGGGCGACCGGGTGGACCGGGTGGGATTCCTCGGCTTCGCCGAGTTCCACGACCCCGCTGTCGTCGAACGCGGCGACGAGGTCTGGCTCGGCGATGGCCGGCGAATCGGGGTCGTCGCCGGCTTTGACGAATGCCACGCACCGAACCACTACAACATCCTTATCGACACCGAGCGCTTGCTGACCGCCGCAGATCTGGACCTGCGCCCTGGCGACCAGATCTGCTTCCGGGCGACGACCGGTGAGTGAGGCTTACCCGTCTCCTGCGGGAACACACGACCGTAGGCACAGGTCTGGCTTCGGCTGGCTGGCCGCTGCCGTCGCAGGTGATGTTGATAGCCGGTGGTGACCGACCTGACGGTGGTCGCAGAACTCGTTTCAGCCTCGAAGGCTGGTGGCGGGGGCCAGGTGCACGCTCCCCGCGAGATCGTCCGCCGCCGCTGCCAGTATGTGCAACGCCTCGACCAGGATGGTCATCGGCGGGAAGGCATAGCCGACGATCAGGCCGGGTGCAGGGCTGGCATGGCCCAGCCCGAAGTGCGTGACGCCCGGGATCAGGAGCCGTTGCCGGGCCACCCTCGTTACGAGTGACCGTTCGTCCAGACGCGGGGGTAATCGCAGGTAGGCGTGTGCCCCCACGGCTGAACCGCACAACTGCAGGTCCGGTAGGCGTTCCGACAACACGTTCACCAGCGTTCGACGCCGCTCGCGGTAACGCGCCCGCATGCGCCTCAGGTGTCTGTCGAGCCGGCCGGTGCGGATGAACTCGGAGTAGGCGAGCTGCTCGATGCTTCCCGTGCCGAGGTCGTGCCCCTCCCTGGCCCGCTCGAGCTCGCGCACCAGCGTGGGAGGAACGCACAACCAGCCGAGCCGGAGCCCCGGGGCCAGGGTCTTGCTCGCCGTGCCGCCGTAGATGACCCGGCACGGGCTCATGCTCTGCAGTGTCGGCCGCCAGTCACTCGGCTCGTGCCACAGTTCGCCATCATAGTCGTCCTCGATGATCAGTCCGTCCACCCGTTCGGCCCAGTCGAGCAGGGCCGCCCGTCGGTGCGGGGCCAACACCACGCCGGTCGGGAACTGGTGTGCCGGGGTGACCAGAACGGAGCGGGCGGCGCTGCGTTCCAGGGCGGCCACATCAATTCCGTTCTCGTCGACCGGGACGCCGACGGTGCGAAGACCGATCTTTTCGATGAAGTTGCGCAGATAGGGCTGTCCGGGATCCTCGAGGGCGATGGAGTGGATGCCCAGGCGCCGGAGCATGTGGCCGACGAGGGAAAGCCCCTGGGCGAAGCCGACGGTGACCACGACCTGGTCCGGCAGTACCCGTAGCCCCCGCACCCGGCCGAGGTACTGGGCGAGTTCCTCGCGCAGTGCCGGTACCCCGGAGGTCGGTGGGTAGTCCAGATCGAGCCGGCTGGCGCGGCGCAGCACAATTGTCAGACAACCCAGCCATTCCTTTCGGGGGAAGGCGGTGATGTCGGCACCGGTGGGACGCAGGTCCAGGTGCGTCTGCCGCAGGTTGTCGTGCGAGGAGTTCGCGACGTACCTGCCTCGTCGCGAACATTGTTCCGCCCGGTAGGAGACCCAGGTTCCGGAGCGTTGTGAGGAGGCCAACCAGCCCTCGGCGATGAGCTGCTGATATGCCTCGACCACGACGGATCGGGACACATTCAGGTCGGTGGCGAGCTGACGGGTCGACGGCAACCGCACGCCCGGCCGGAGTACCTGGTCCCGGATGAGCTGCTTGATCTGACGAAGCACCTGCTCGGTCAGCGACCCGGACGATCGTCGGTCCACGGTGATGCTCAAGTGCCACGACACGAGACTCCCCCAGATCTAGGTCCCACGCGTGCATGTCCCCGTTTCGCCGAAACCTTATCCCCCGGAAATACACGGGAAACCCAGATCCTTCGGGAGAGGAA
The DNA here is from genome assembly GCF_014645795.1 of Longimycelium tulufanense. Classification (GTDB taxonomy): domain Bacteria; phylum Actinomycetota; class Actinomycetes; order Mycobacteriales; family Pseudonocardiaceae; genus Longimycelium; species Longimycelium tulufanense. The sequence continues at coordinate 29,435 of NZ_BMMK01000048.1, forward strand.
CACAAATCGCCCGACTGACCCCTTATCTGTCATACCTCAGCCGGCGGTCGGTTCAACACCTACCCCTGGTCGAATGACACCCGAATGCCGCACCGACGCGACGACCGTCCCGAGACACACCAGTGCCGCTGGCGCTGATCCTTCGGCTTGGTCGCCTCGGGAGCCACGGTTGATCGTGCGAAGCTGGTAGGGGGACACCGGATCCGCGGGAGAACAAGTGGTCGGGTGGAACGTCTGAGGTTCAACGAAGTTTCGCCAGTTCGGCGGAGCTAAGCCGCTCCCACAACGTCCGGAACGGGTGCCGTGGGTGGAGGTAGATGTTCAACCCGTGGTAGTCGACCATGGTCAGCGCCTGCACCGCGCTCGCCCGTGCCGCACGCTCGTCGCCCAACCACTCCTGGATGTCCGCGAGGTAAAGCAGATGCAGGGGCAGGTAAGCGATTGTCTGCTGCTTCTGGAGATCCTCGATCGAACCACGCAGATGGCTCAGCCCCACTGCCACCTCACCGGTGCGCGCCAACGCCCAGCCATATGGGCCGCGAATCATCGAGTGCCAGCACCACAGCTCCTGCTCGGCGGCACGGGCGAGCCCGTTGGTTCCGGAGACAAGCGCCTGGCCCACATCCCCGTCGAACGAGGCGAGCATCGCGTCGAAGTAGAGCGCCCCGAGGCGGGCCGCGGGACTGAAGGCGTCGACCGGTGGCATCGCCACGATCTCGATCCGCAGCCGGGACGCGGCGTCGTGCTCACCGAGTAGCCAGCGACACAGTGCCTCGAACGCCCGGCAGCTGATCCGCCAGTCCGACCAGCGGGACACGTTCTCCGACTGCGACCGGCCCCCGTAGAGTCGGTCCGCCAGACCGACCGCCCAGCTCAACTCCCCAACGGCGACGTCGAGCTCACCCCGCAGGCACGCGAGGACGCCCTGTCCGTAGGAGGCGCCGAGCAGGGCCGCCGGATCGCCGGTCGCGCGCGCCTGCTCGAGCATCCGCTGCACCATCTCGGTCACGCCGGAGAGGCGGCCGGACATGAAGTACACGAAGCACAGTCCCCAGAGGACCACCGGCGGTGGAACGAGCTCGCGCTGCTCGCAGATGTCCAGAGCGGTACCGAACTCCTTCTCGGCCTCGTTGGCGCTGAAACCCCATGCCGTCACGGCGATCTGCCCGAGCGCGGTGAACAGTTCGACCTGTCGTCGCATCAGCTCGTCGCTGGGCGGCAGCCGGCGGGCGATCTCGATGGACCGCCGCAGCCACCGCTGTGCGTCCTCGCGCGCCCGACGTTGCGCCGCGTGCTCTGCGGCGCGCTCGGTGTGCCGGAGGACCTCCACGCCGTCAACAAGGGCCCGCGCTGCCCAGAAGTGGTTGGCCACCCGTTCGACGTCGTCGGCCACGCCCGGTCCCCGGTTCGCCAGGACGTGGCCGACCCGGGCGTGCAGCGTGGCTCGCTCCAAGCCGTTGAGGTCGGCGTCGATGCCCTTCTGGATCAGGGCGTGCGCGAAGCGGTAGCGGCCGCGCTCGGTCGGGTCCTCCCGCAACAGCCCACAGTCGATGGCGAGGTCGAGGTGTTGCAGCGTTTCGTCGCCGAGCTGGGTTACCTCGTCCAGCAAGGCCACGTCGAGGTCCTCCCTGGCAACAGCGCACGCCTTGAGGAGGTTCCTTGTGTCGTCGTCGAGCCGCTGGAGCCAGTGGCGTAGCAGGTCCCGCACTCCCGCGGTCAAACGCGTCAGCACCCGGGAGGGGGTCACGAGACGTGGTTCCCTCGTCTCGTCGAGGAATGCCAACAGTTGGGAGACCTGGAAAGGATTGCCACACGTCGCGATGTAGATAGGATCGCCGAGCGCCTCGGCCACACTGACCCCGGCCACGGAGCTGACAAGAGTGTGGACCGCTTCGGGACTGAGCGGACGAAGGTTGAGCACGTCGGCGTCCGTGTCGCGCACGCAGGAGGTTCCTGGTGTCCTGCCCTCGATTTGTGCTCCCGTTTCGGGGACACGTTCGGTGACCACGATGATGAGCGGCATCGTATGGGCCAGGGCTGTCAGCCCGTCCAGCAGGTCGCGGGAGTGGGGATCGGCGGCGTGCACGCCTTCGAGGACGATCGCGAAGGGGTGACGGGATGCCAGCTCGTGCAGCAGGTGATACACGGCCTCGTACTGGTCGAGCGGATTCCGGTTGTCGGTGACCCGCCGTGGCTGCGGCACCGCCCCAGGGTCGGGCAGCCCCATTTCGGGCAGGATGCGCGCCAGGGCGGACCGCACGTCCTCGGGAAGCGCGTCGAGTTCGTCGCGGCGGGCCCTGACGAGCTGCCGCAGCACCTGTACCCAGGGCCAGAACGGTGTTCCCACAGCTTCCTGGCAACGGCCCCAGAACGTCGGCAAACCGCCCGCAGTGGCCTTGCTTTCCCATTCCTGGACCAGCCTCGTCTTGCCGAGTCCGGCCGTACCCCGTACCAACACCACCCGGCCCCGGCCGGCGAGTGCCGCCTCGCCCCACCGCGTCAGCAGGTCGAGTTCGCTTTCACGTTCCAGCAGCGGGTACCGGGCCGTCGGTGGTCGTTCCACCGGCTCGTCACCCGCACCGACTGCGGACGGCACGGGCCGGGGCTCCGCCGTGAGCACGACCGGCGAGGGTGGGGTCGAGGCCGGCGCGGCGTAGTCGCCGCGCAGAATGGCGTTGAACAACTTCTGAAGCTCGGGGCCGGGGTCGACCCCGAGCTCCTCGGCCAACGCCCGACGTGTGCTGTCGTAGACCTTCAGGGCATCGGCCTGCCGTCCGGTACGGCACAACGCCTGCATCAACAGCCAGCTGAGACGCTCGCGGATCGGGTACTTCGTGCGCAATGCCGCCAGCTCCGCCGCGACCGTGGAGGCGTCCCGTCCCTGTGACAGTTCGGCCTCCCACCGCGTCTCCACCGCCAGTAGACGCAGTTCTTCCAGCCGTACTGCCTCCTGCGATGCTTGGTGGCAGTCGCGGACGTCGACGTAGGGTGTGCCCCGCCACAACGCCATGCACTCCTGGAGTGTCCGGCCCGCCTCCCGGTGGTGGCCGTCCAGCAGCAGCCGGCGGCCCTCACCGAGCAGCTGTTCGAACCGGTGTGCGTCGACCTGGTCGGGTTCGACCGCGAGCAGGTAGCCCATCGGTTCCCGGCGCAGGATGCGGTTCCGGCCGCGTGGGGGTCGGTTCGGCTCGAGCCGGCGCCGCAAGTTCGACACGTAGCTGTGCAGGTTGGCCATAGCCTCGGCCGGCGGGTTGCCTGGCCAGACCGCCTCGGTCAGCTGTTCAGGGGTCATGACCTGGCCCGGCGCCAGCAACAGGGCGGCCAACACCGCCCGCTGGCGAGCCGGGCCGAGTTCGACCTGACGGTCTTCGTACGAGACGGCCAACGGCCCTAGGACGCGGAATCGCAAAGCGACGGACACAGCTACCGACTCTCCCATTCCGAACCCCCTGAGAAGCGGCATTTTCACGACGCCCAGACGGAATCCACGCATCACAGTTTCGGCGAGAGCGGTCCGAACATGCAACACGCGACCCCCACGCAGCCGCGCCGAACCCCTGTGGTCTTCGTCCGAGGCTATAAGCACTTAGAGCGTGTCTCACTTGGTGAGTCTCTTGTAGCAGGTGAGGGCGGCGGCCAAGGTCAGAAA
>NZ_BMMK01000049.1:0-13891 GCF_014645795.1 Longimycelium tulufanense
CCTGGCAGGTCAGTCGAGCCAACCTGCCATCTCCAGGCGATCCACCGCTAATCAGACAGTCCCGTTTGGTGCCCAAGTCGGCCGTGCGGGCCGTGGCGTCGATATCGCGGGTGGTCGCGATCTGATGGTCGTGCGACGGACGGACGGGTCGGTGGCCCGCGTCGAACCGTCAGGCCCCGGCCGTGTGCCAGCATCATCGCAGCGAGTCCTGTGTCAACACCGACAGTCCTGCCGCCTGGCTCTTTGGATTGAAGTCAGCATCTCGGGAACTATGGCGCGTCTGGTGACAGGTCCAGCGGCCTGCGGCCGTTCGGGTGCTTTCCGCCGTCTTGCCACCTCTTCTCCCCGAACTGTGTCGGTGCTCACTCCTATCGTCGACGTGATTGCAAGGGGGTGGAGTTGTGGTTCATGTCCGGGGTTACACCAGGCGTGACGGTACGCGGGTGCGGCCGCACCCGCGGTCGGCGCCGGGAAAGCGCGGGGCAGGAGGATTTTTCGCTGGCGCCGCGGTGGTGCTCCTCGTAGGTGGGGCAGGCATGGCGGCCAACAAGGGCTTCTTCTCGACGCAGCCGCCGGCGCCGCCGGCCCAGGTGAAGGGGTTGACCTTCACGTCGGTGGGCTCTTCGCAGGCGATGCCCTGCAGCGGGTACTCCTACGGCGAGGTGCAGCGGTTCTTCGTCACCAACCCGTGCCAGGCGCTGACCCGGTCGTTGTTCGAGGTCACCAATGATTCGGGCCGGCGGATGCTGGTGGCGGTGTCCTGGACGCAGATGCCGGATCCAACGCGTGCCGGCGAGCTCAAGCGGCTGGCCGACCGCTCCGGAACCGGCAACGTTGCCGAACTGTCCCGCGAGGTGCCCCGCTACAGCAGCACAAAATTCACTGGCAACGCCTACGACTCCCACATCGACGGCAGCACCACGGTGATCGCGCAGGCCGAGCCCCTGGCCGGCAACCCGGACTCAGCGCTGCTCCGCCGAACCGCCCGCGCTGGCCTGCAGGCGCCGCGCCCGACCGACTGAACCGCAACGCCGCACCACCCGGTCGGCCGGAGGGCATCACCGCCTCGGCCGCTGCTAACCAGGACCGGACGTCTGCATCCTCAGATCTTGTGATGGGGCGATCACATGCGGCAACCGGCTGGTGCGCCGGCCTGGGACTCTCGGCGCTATGGGAACAGCCGAGCCCACCGATGGTCGTGCTGATGGCCACCGCCACCGCCGGGTACGCGCTACTGCCAGACCTGGATCACCGCTCCTCGACGGCCTCCCGCCTGCTGGGCCCGCTGACCACGGTGGCCTCGGCCGGGCTGCGACGGGCCTCCGCCGCGGTCTACCAACGGACCCGCACCGGTGCCGACACGCGCCGGGACGGCCAGCACCGCCACCTCGCCCACACCGGCCTCTTCGCCGTGGCCGCGGGCCTGCTCACGGCACTCATCACCGCGCTGGGCGGGCTCATCGCCACACTGATCGTGTTGGCCATCGGCGTGCTGCTGGCCACGGCCGCGCTCGGCGACTGGGTGCTCGGCGCCGTCACCGGCGCCCTCCTCCTCGCAGGGCTCCAGGCCAACGGCCCGATCCTGGCCGGCTACGACACAGCCCGCGCCGGACTCATCCTCGGCCTGCTCGTCGCCGTCGGCTGCCTCATCCACAACCTCGGCGACCTGGTCACCCACTCCGGCGTGCCCCTGCTCTGGCCGCTGCGCATCCGCAGCCAAGCCTGGTACCGCATCCGACCCCCGGCCGCACTCCGGTTCCGCGCCGGCGGCCCCGCCGAATCACTCCTGATCTTCCCCGCTTCTGTGCTGCTGGGCGGCCTGCTGTTCGTGAACGCCCTCTACCCCGCAGCCTTCGCCTGACCACCAGGAGAGGACACACCCTCCAAGGTAGTGACACTGACCAAGACCGACGTGCCCAGCTCACCGGAGTCAGGCTGAACGGAGAGAGCATCCCGTGGTTCACTGCGACGAATGCTGCTTACGATTGTCCGTAAACAAAGACAAGACCCTACCGAAACACTATCTCGAAGACACACACGGCATTCTGTCTCACCGCGAGCAGAAGACGTGCCCCGGATCCAGCACCACCCAATACACCACCGACCGCCAGCTCAGCTCGAAGTGCCGGCGGCCACGCAGCAAACAGACCTGTCCCTGCTGCGGACGAAAGCCACTCACACTCAACAAGAACGGAAAATTCCCCAAGCACAAGGCCCCAGGCGGCGCCAAATGCTCAATGTCAGAAGCCAACTACCCTCGCTGAACAGTCAAGACGATCAGCCTCGCAACCTGAGCAGCTGTACCGGTGCGGCGCGTAGCTTCCGGGCGACCCCTCAACGCAGTTTCTGATCAGCGCTTGCACTGGGCGGATGGGATGTAACCCATCCGACACCCGTACTCGAATTGGAGTTCGCCGGATGTCGGTCCCCTGCCCGCACTCGTGCCGGGATCGAGATAGCCCTGATACTCGGAGCAGGCCGGGTTGAACACGCCCTCCGCGACGGCGCGCGTCCCACACCCAGGGTCACTATCGACCACGGGCGGCGCCGGCACAGGCGGGGGCGCTACCTCCGCCGGCTCGGGTTTCGGCCGGGGCGGCGGAGGCAGCGGGAAGGGCTCCGCAGGGTTGTGGTGGTACTGCACCACCGGGGGTGGCGTGGCTTCAACGCCACTCGCCGCGGCCAAGGGCACCGACAACGCCGCCCCAGCGAGCAAAGCCAGGACAGAGATCGAATGATGCATCGTTCTCTTCTTCCGAAGACGACTCGACGCTACTCCTCCCCAGCGCTGAGTCCAACGGTCCACCATCAATTACCGATAGCAATTCCGCGACCACGTAGGGATGTCCCAGCGGTTCGGAGAAGCCCCGCGGGGGTGCAGCACGCCTGGAGACCGGCAACGCATTCGGCAACACGACATCACCCAACGGACAGCAATCGCCGGCCATGACTCGACACGGCTGGCCGCCGCACGGCCAGCACTGGGTGGCTTCCCCGGCAGTCCGCCGGGGAAGCCACCCAGTGGCCACCGTCTAAAGGTGCAGGTCAGCGCGTTGGATGAGGGTGGGAATTTGGTTCAAGTCGGTCCTCGGACACCCAAACGTCGCATCCGTGCGACATTCCACGTGTCCGTGGTCAAGGGTGCTGACCACGGGCTTGTCGCATCCAGCCCCGTTGTGCGTGTCTTTTCGCGGGGGTGGCGCTGGTGACCACCTCGGCAATTCACCCGGTCGTTCCCCCGACTTCGCAGCCCTGTGGCACCGGCTCGAACGGTGATGTACCCACCGGGCTGGCTTTCGCGCGGCGCACGCCGCCGCTGCCCACCGTCTGCGCACCGCGGATCGCCACCACTGTCTACGGGCTGGCGACCGTGGATGATCGGTGCCGGGTGGCTGACCACGTGGTGCTGCAGGCGCTCGAGGGTGGGTCACCGATGAAACGGAATGTTGAGGTGCGGGTGCTGGCCAGGGAGATGAAGCGGCTGGAGGTGGCGGACGACGGGCTGTGCTTCGATCGGTTGGACTCCCTGTCCGGTGAACGCTTGTACATCGGCCGGATCGGTCTTGTCGAGGAGGAGAACGACTACGAGCCGGTGTTGCTCGATTGGCGGGCTCCGGCGGCGCGCGTTCTACACCGCCACCGGCGCTCACCCGGAGAACATGCGCCGGCGTCGCCAGTTCCACACCCGTGGGCGTCACGACGAGACCGGCACACCCACCCCGACCGGGAACCAACGGATGGCGTAACGATCCGCGGGCGGCTGCCCCTAAACTAGAGTGTGACCAGACAATAACGGGAACTCCAGGTAGGCTGCACTACCGCGATCCCGGCTGTACGTCCACGAGCTTGGCGTAAACAATGATGTTGTCCTTGTAGTTTCCGGAACCCTTGTCGAAGACGCCGCCGCAGGTGATCAGGCGCAGCTCCGGGCCTTTCGTGTCGCCGTAGACGCGCTCGGTCGGGAACTTTTCCTTGGCTACCTGCTCGCGGCGTTCTACGCGGAACGTCGCCACCGTGCCGTCCTGGCGGGTCACACGAATCTCGTCGCCTGGCTGAAGTTCCTTGAGACGGAAGAAGATTCCCGGCTGGTTGCGGCTGTCGATGTGGCCGAGGATCACCGCAGGGCCGATCTCACCTGGTGTGGGGCTGTTCCGGTACCAGCTCGCCTGCATCGGCTTGTCGACCGATGGCACCTCGATGGTGCCGTCCGCGTTGAGGCCGGTGCCGATGAGGGATGACGACACACCAATGCGTGGGATGTCGATCCTGGTAGGTGTCGACCTCGGTAGCACCATCTTCGACGGTGGCGTGACGGAGCCGGTCACGGTCTCCGGTGTGGATACCGGCTGGCTGTCGGTGCGTGCGGCCGACCAGCCCCACGCGCCGATCAGGCCGAGCCCGGACAGGACCAGCAGCGTGGCCACCACGACTAGGCCGGGGTGGCCACGCTGCTGCTCAGGACGCGTCATGTGGGCTCAGCCCTGGTTGGTTCCGCGCCGACGTAGGGCGTACAGGCCCGCGCCGCCACCCACGACCACCGCTGCGGCGCCACCGGCGAGCAGAGCCGGGTTGGCCCCGTTCTCCTCAGCAGCGCCACCGCCACCGGTCTGCGCACCGCCCTTCGGCTTCTTGTCGATCTGCTGCTTCTTGCTTTCAGTCGGCTTTGGGCTGGTCGTCGGCGCCTTGGTGTCCTTGTGCGGTGCCTTGGTGCCGCTGGTCGGGGCCGGTGCGCTGGTAGAAGGGCTCGGCTTGCTGGACGAGTCACCCGTGCCACTGGCCAGCGCGATCGGCGCAGCAGCGATCAAGCCGGCCGCGGCGAGCGTGGCACTCCCAACGAATACACGGCGGACACTCATCAAAGTTCCCTTCCTTTCGCCAAATAAGACAGGCCCCCCGCCTGGGTCACCCACAGTGAGGTGCTGTTACCCGAAAGGGGGGTGCACTTCCACGGTAAGGAACAGCGGGACCGTCCGAGAGACCTCAGCCGAAGATTGACCGAACGACCGAGAGCAGCATGGCCAGACGGCCATATGTCGGCCATTCCCGCAACCTGCGGCCGATTCATGCGTCTTCGTCAGCCGCCGCGTAGGCGGCCATCGCCGACGGGGTCGATCTGCTTCGCTCGTCGACCGGCCGGGAAGGATCATCGGCTTCGGGTCGGGAACGGGTCGAAGTGGCGGTCGAGTCGCGGTCGATGTCTTCATGAGACTGTCCTACTGTGCCTGGTCAGGACCGTTCCCGATGCAGGCTCGCCACCCGCGGAGAGACGACCGTCAATGGCGGACAAGGGCAACCTGTGCCTACGGACTCGGTCGATCAGTAGTTCGCCCTCGGCCATGGTGAACAGACCCTGCCAGACCGCGCGCAGGATGATCTCGACCGTGCTCTGATGAGGTTCCGCGATGCCCGCGATCGGCACGGGAACGGAAGTGACGTGGAGATGTGCTATGGGAGTCCCTCGGTTGGCTAGTGGCACACCGGGGTCCAGGGCACTTACCCGCGTTAGCACGCGCTCCACCGGAGCAGAGTCCAAACTTCCGGAGAAACTCTTCCTGCCGACCCGTGATGCGATTCCACAATGGACAGAGCAGAACGTCCGACCTGGCGGCCAGCGGAGCACAGCCACCGCCGGTCGGCTGCCAAGGCTGGCGCCGAGCAGCGCAGTGTTCACGGGACGCGTTGGGCTGGTTCTCCTCTGTTCGACGGAGTGGGATCGGAAACGCCGTGCCGTGGTGACGCATACGCCCCTGTAGGCCGACTTGATCAGGGCGACTGATGTCCCGGATGGGTAATGATGCGATCCGTTACGGCGTTCTTGTGGATTCGCGCAGCTGAGATCAACCCAGCGTGAACGCCGCTTCGCTGACGGCGCGACTCGTGCACGTTATCCGGTAGGTCGATCCGGAGGGCTGACCTTGACGGCGACCGTGGCCAAGTTTGAGACCCGGCACGGCCGGACCGAGAAGGCTGGCGGCCCGACCGTGCGCGCGGCTATCGACGCCTTCCTCGACTCCCCGAAGGCCAAGGGCAACCCGAACACACTGCGCGCCTACACAGGCGTACTCGCTGCATAGGCTGGGCTGGTTCGCGCAACGCCCGGTGCATCGAGCACTCGAACGCGACGAGAAGGCGGTCACGACCTGGAGGAAGGAGACATGGCCCGCGATAAAAACATCGCCGTGGCCCTGAAGAGCGTCGGGCTCGCTCTCTCAGGGGGGCGCATGGGGGGCTTCGCCCCATCAGCCGGACCCCTTGGCTACCGGCCTACAGCGCACAGAAGACGAGGATGGGGGTGGGCCTACGGTCCGATCGCGCGGTGTGCTTCAGCTCCTGGCAAACTTCGCCCGGCTTCTGCTGAATGGCTGCCGGTAGCGCCACTCCAGCGTGGCCTTCCGATTCAGATTTCAACAAAGACCGTTCGAGCGAACAGGCCGCGAAGCAGCGACTGGCCCCTCCCCTGTCAATAGGTCAACCGATGCGCCTGTTGTCACCGTGGAGGCACGGTCATGAGGGCACGGTAGTAGCCGGCACCGATCGGCTCGCCGACCGGCTGGCCGTCCACCTCGACCCAGGCGTGCGCGGCGAACGGGTTGGTGCGCACACCGACACACCAGGTAGGCCAGGTGCCGCGAAGCCGACAGAGCAGCGCGGTAGCCAGGGAACGGGGCAGGCAGTACGGCCCCGCGCACAACATGCTCGTGCTCGTCACGGTGTCGCGTGCCGCAAGAGCCTGGGCATGGGTTGCGGGTACCGCGCCAACACGCAACACCGTCAGGACGGCACGGATACGACGGGGTGGTAGATGAGCCATCAGACGGGCAACACCGATCACCACACGCGCGACGAGGCGGCGGTACAGCCGGGGCTTGGGGCCGGCAGGAAGGACGACGGGCCCACTCATACAGTCACCAGCTTAGCTCGCCGGAGGTGCTCCACCAGGCTGGTCACATCGTCTGCTGCTCGGGCAGGTTCGACGGCATAGCGTTCGACCAGTTGCTCCGTGGCCTGCTGCGGGCTGCCGCCGGAAAGGAGCGTGCTTAGCACGAGCGAGCCACTGGGATTGAGCTGCCAGTAGGTACCGGTGCGTTCATCGAGGAGCACCGTGGCATCGTCAGCCGTCGTCATCGATACGTCCCGACGCAGGGTGAACGGCATTGTCGTCTCCGAAGTCGAAGCGGTCAGCGGTGTGGGAACACAGGTCACGGCTCGCCGCACCTGGGCTGGTTCATGTAGTGGTTCCGAAGAGGTCATCCAGGAATGGCCAGAGCACCGTGTTGCGGCCCCACACCGGATCCACGAGGGTGGGCTGGTCTGCCGAGCACAGGGCATCGATGGCCGCAGATTTACACACGTCGAAGCTGTCGGCGACCGCGCGGCGCGACAGCCAGGTGCCGAACGTGGTGTGTTGCTTCCCGTTGCGGGTGGTCACGACGATCCCATCGGGGTTGCGGTCGGTTGCGGTGGGCGTAAGCAGAACCAATTCGGTACCGGCCACCGCCGCCCTGATCCGCTCGAGGACCTCTTCCTCGGCAAACCCGGTGACCGCGGCCCGTTGTACCCACACGACACCATCGGGCCCCGCTGACTCGGGAAAGCCGGGCTGGCTGGCGTTGGTGACGAACCCACCGCGGTTGCACGCCGCGAGCGTGCCGATCAACTCGTGGGTCTCGACATACGGTCCCTCGCCCGGTGGGTAGCCGGGGCGGGAGGCGAGGTCACCCGTCAGCCAGTGGGCGGTCAGTTCACCGAGATCGCCCAGTCCCCGAGCCGTCCGCCACTGCTGCACCTCGTACTCGTTCATCCTCGATCGTCCCCTCTGTACGTGTTCTTGCTGATCCGGCTTGCCCTGTCGGGAGGCGCCGTCCCCCCGTTGCCATGTCCATGTAGGTGGACGCGGAGGGAGAGTGGGCGGTCATCCGGTGCGGGACCGGCCGGTGCGAGGTCGGGGAAGCGGCCGACGAGGGTACCGAGGGCGAGCTCGGCTTCCATCTTGGCCAGGCGCGCGCCCAGACAGAAGTGAATGCCGTGCCCGAAAGCAACATCGTCACGAGTACGGCGATGGATGTCGAACGCGTGCGGATCGGTGAACGTGATCGGATCGTGGTTGGCGCTCATCAGCATCACGGCCACGTAGCTTCCGCCCGGGATGACGGCACCACCGATGTCGACGTCCTCCACGGCGTAGCGGGGCACCGAAGGCACCGGGCCGGCGCAACGCAGCAGTTCGTCGACCATCGAGGAGACATGCGCAGGGCTATCGCGCAGCAGGGCCCGCAGCTCCGGATCGTCCAGTAACGCCGCAATGCCGTGGCTGATCAACGTGACAGTGGTGAGATGGCCAGACACAAAGAGCAAGCGGGCCAGTTCGAGGACTTCAGTGTCGGAGAGCTTGTGGTTGTTTCGGGCCGTAACCAGGCCGCCGAGGAGGTCGTCCGTGCGGCGCGCATGTCGGTCGTCGATCACTTCGCGCAGCACGTTCTCCGCGCACTCCAACGGCACTCCCGCGGCGGGTACCTCCGCGGTGTGTGCCGCATCCAGCAACCGGTCACAGGCCGTTCGGGGAATGCCGAGTATGTGGCAGATCACTCGTACCGGCAGCGGAAACACGAACGTTTCGACCAGGTCGATCTCGTCACTGACGGCAACAGCATCGAGCAGCTCGTCGACGATGCGCTGGACACGAGGGCGCAGTGTCTCGACCTGCTTCGCGCTGAAGGCCCGGACGACCTGCTTCCGTAGCCGGGTATGGTCCGGTGGATCGGCCGCAACCATGCTCCAGCCGAGCTGATCGTTGGGCTCGTGACTTGTGGGGTCCGCTGCGGCATAAGACTTGTTGCTGAGCCGTGGATCGGTGAGCGCTGCCACGACGTCGGCATACCGCGTGACGATCCACCTACCTACTCCCCCGTCCTCCCCCGGCAGGTATCGAACCGGTCCGGGTTCGGGGAAGTGCTGGCCCAGTGGACCACTACAGGTGGCGGTCGGAACTCGCGGCAACGGGTCGGCATCCGTGTCCATGGCACACCTCGTTCGTCATCTTCCGGAAAGGAGTCGTTCGGCCCTCGGCGCCGGATCCGTACCGACGCGTCGTCCTGCCCCACGAAGAAGCCGGCTACACGGTTGTGGGATGTCGCGGCACGGGCTTTTCCGCCATGCCGGCGGCCAGCTGCTGGTACAGCTCGCTGGTCCGCAGTAGCTCGTGGTGCCGGCCCACCGCGTGCACTCTGCCTCGGTCCAGGACCACGACCTGTTGCGCATCTCTGGCGACGTCCAACCGGTGCGTCACGGCGATGACGGTGCGGGCTCTGGCTTCCGCAACGATGGTTCGGAACAACTTGCGTTCGGTCCGACCGTCCAGTTGTGAGGTTGCCTCATCGAGAATCAGGACATCCGCTTGGCGCAGCAGTGCTCTCGCTATCGCAATCCGCTGCCGCTGCCCACCGGACATGGTGATGCCACGTTCCCCGACCGGAGTGTCGAGTCCCTCCGGTAGTGAGTCGATCCACTCACATAGGTCGACGGCCTGCAGGGTAGCCATCACGTCGGTGGTTCCGGCGTCGGGCGCACCGTAGAGCAACGCTGCACGAAGAGTGTCTCCGAGTAAGGCGGCGTCCTGTTCGACGTAGGCGATCTTGCGGCGGAGGTGCTGTCGTGGATACTGCCGAATGTCGACGCCGTCGAGCAGGATGCTTCCCCGCTCCACCTCGTGGAAGCGCTCGATCAAGTTGAGCACGGTGGTCTTGCCCGCGCCCGACGGCCCCACGAGTAGGGTGAGACCACGCTGGGCGTGGAAAGTAACGTCGGTCAGAACCTGCTTGTCACCGTAGGTGAAGCCGGCCCTGTCCAGCCGGACCCCCGACAGGAGCGGCGTACTCCCCCAGCCCGGCCGATACATCCCCGGTGGGATCACAGGCTCTGTCCCGTTCGACTCGGCGGGAAGACTCCGGAGTTGCTCGATCCGCCGTATCGCCGCCAGCCCTGCGGACAGCACGGAGGCCGCGCCGGCAAAGATGGAGATCGGGCCGCGGAGGTACACCACGTACAACAGGAACCCCACGAGCTCGGGGACGGTGAGCGCGCCCGCCGAGACTCGGACGATGCCGAGCACGAGCGTGACGAGAAACACCAACTCGATCGAGACCTTGGCGATCCCGTCGGCTGCCGCCTCGATCCGGGCCGCCCTGGTACCCGTCCGATACGCCGCCTCGGCGTAGCCGCGAAGAACCCTCTCCTCGCGGTCCTCGGTGGCGAACGCCTTGACCGTCCGGAAACTCACCAGGATCCGTTGCAGAGCGCCCGTCATGCGGCCGAGCTGGTCCTGCAGTTGCCCCGTCATGCGGTACAGGCGGTTCCAACACAACCAGTCGGCCACTCCCGCCAACAGCAGCATGCCCAGGACGACCAGGAGCATGAGCACGTCGATCGTCGACATCAGGACGCAGGCCACGACAAGGACCAGCGGCGCGGCAACACCGTTGACCACCGCACTCGACAGCGCACCTTGCAGGACCGCGGTGTCGCTGGCGAAGCGGGACAACGTGTCACCGGCCGAGCATCGCTCCAGATCCGGGACGCGGCACCGGAGGATGCACGACGCCAGGTTTTGACGGACTCCGAAGATCACGCGGTGGCCAAATCGTTCCAGCGCATACTTGGCCACCATTGACAGTAGGATGCTGGACAGCGCTGCGGCAGCCATGAGCACCACGGGAGATCGCAGGCTCCCTCCGGACTGGAGGGCATCGAGAATCCTGTTGACCACCAGTGGCTGCACCAACGCGGCACTCTGGGATGCAAGCTGCAGGAGCAGCAGGAGAAGGAGGACCAGCCGCCCACCACGAAGGTAGCTCCACACCTGTTCACCGGACCGCGGTGTCGTCTGATCGTCTTCGACCGCTCGCAACTGTCCACTCCTCTGGCTGGCCGTGTTTGGTGGTCCGGGCTCCTGGTCTTCAGCCAAGCTGGACGGGAAGCGTGCTGGGCGCGCGCAGGAACGACCGAAGCCAGGTGATCTCGGTAGGACAGACGACCAAGGCGAGCCGGGGGAAGCGCTCCAGCAGGGTCGCCAGTGCGATCTCGGCCTCTACCCGGCCCAGGGCGGCGCCGACACAGAAGTGGGCGCCGTGGCCGAACGCCACGTGCGAGGTGTCCTGCCGCGCGATGTCGAACCGGTCCGGATCGGGAAATTGCCGAGGATCGCGGTTGGCAGCGGCGAGCACGACCTGGACCGTCTGTCCCTCCGGGATCCGCACCCCGTTGGCTTCCACGGGCTCCCGGGTGAAGCGGCGGGCCGCCAGCTCCAGCGGGCAGCGGTACCGCAGCACTTCCTCGACCGCCTGTGGGATCAGGGCAGGTTGCTCCCGCAGCAACTTTAGTTGCTCGGGGTGGGTGAGCAGGGTGAAGACCGCGGTGCTGATCAGGTTGCTCGTGACGTCGAGACCGGCCAGAAGCAGCGAAATCAGCAGGGTGACCAGTTCGGTGTCATCAAGCCGGCCTTCCTCGTGGGCCCGGACCATGTCCGACACCAGATCCTCACCCGGCTCGCTCCGGCGCAGATGCAGGAGGCGTAAGGCGAAGTCGACCATGGGGCGCAACGGGTCATCCGGCTGGTCGGGGCGGTTGGTGCGCACCGCGTGCGTGCGAACGACGAGCTCCTCACGGTCGTCATGGTCGAGGTTGAGCAGTTCCCCCAGTACCCGGGCGGGCAGCGGATCGGCGAAGTGTTCCACCAGGTCCACGCGGCTGTCCTGCTCGGTGAGCCGGTCCACCGCCTGGTTGGTCACCTGCTGGATCCGGGGCCGCAAGGAGCGGACATGGTGCGCGGTGAAGTGGTGGGCCACAACGCGACGCAGCCGGGTGTGGCCGGGTGGGTCGCGGCGAGCCAGAATGTTTTCGAAGTACTGTTCGATTCCCGTGGGAATGGCGGCTTCCGGGAGTGACTCGCCGGAGGCGACATGACATTCGTTGCGTTGCAGGCGGCTGTCCTGCAGAAGGGCTTTGGACTCTTCGTAGCTTGTCACGATCCACGCCGGGCTGTCCGCCGTGTACTGCGCCCGAGAAACGGGCTGCCGGTCACGGAGCGCGCGATACGTACAATATTGGTCGTTATGAAACTGGTCGCTGAACAGGTCCGGAACGTCGGGCAGCGACGGTAGGGTATCGGTCATAATTTCCCCCTCAAATCAGTCCCCATACACAAGGGCACGCACCCCTGCTCCCGGGGTGGCGACCGGGTGATGACTGTCCGAACGAAACGACAGGCCCCTTGGTTTTCGGAGTCAGCTTTCTCGCGTATCGAGCATGGCGGCCGAACGGAGCCACGCCTCGCAGGCGAGTGTCTGCACGAGCACCGGGCGAAGGGTGGAGCCGGCGCACACCTGGGACACGGCCGTACGCAGCCGGTGGGCGTCCACCAGGCCATACCGGGCCAGCAGGGGGTCGTCACACAACGCCAGCAGCTCCGGGCGGTGGTGGCGGAACCCGGCGGAGACCTCCACGCCCGTGTCCGACTTGGTTCTGCGGCGCAACAGGGTCTTCGGGACAATTCCTCGCATCGCCTCGACCAGGAGCGGCTTGTACTGCCATGGGGTGGTGCGTTCGTGCACCCGCACCGCCAGGCACGCCTCGACCACACGGTCGTCGAGGAAGGGACACTCCCTGGTCAGACCGGCACCGGCCACGACCTGGGCGTCCAGGCGGGAGAACCGGCCGGCGGTCTGGACGAGGGCGATCGCCTCGTGCTGCCCGCGCAACCGCGACAACGGCTCGGCGCTTTCCGCGGCACCGGCCAGTAGGGAGCGGGCCGCCGCGGCCGCGGTCGGCGTCGCCCAGGGTGGCATGCGCAGGGACGGTCCCCAGCCTCCCGGGCCGTCGGGTGGCGGCGCCGTCAAGAGCTGTGTCGCCTCGTTGGCGAGCCAGGCGGCGTAGTTGCGTCGGTCGCACAGCCTCCGCATGACGGACCCGGTGGACCAGCGGCGCAGGATCTGATGCCCGCGTAAGTGCCGGTAGAACAGCAACGGCCGGGTGCGGGCCAGGTCGTGTAGGTAGGCGCGGCGGGTCCACACCACCTCGTCGCCGCCATGTCCGGTGAGTTGGAGTGTGCAGCCGTCGGTGACCAGCCGCCGCGCAAGCGCCAGTGACTGGGCCTGGCCACGTACGCCGGGGAACGGCTCGTCGGCTCCGCTGGGCCGCACGATGTCGGCGAACTGTCGTGGACGTTGTTCCGGGGTTACCACGAGCCGTTGCACTCCGGGGAGGTCGTGGGCTGCGGTCTGCGCCCACAGCGCATCGTCGTCGCCTTCGTCCATCCCGGTGCAGGTGACGGCGATGAGGTCGTTCCAGCGTGGTTTCGTCAGGAAGCACAGTGACGTGGAGTCGAGGCCCCCCGACAGATCGCAGCCGATCGGTGTCTGCGGCCGGATGGCGTCGAGACGGACGGACACCGCCGTCGTCAGGGCCTCGCGCAGCACGGCAGCGCCTTCCGGCAGGGACAGGCTCGGTTCGGGCGGGCTCCACCACCGCACGGTGCGACTCCGTTCGGCGGCTTCGACCAGCAGGTAGTGGCCGGGCGGCACCCCGTGTACCCCGTGCCACGGGGTGGCATCACTCAGCGGGTGCGGCATCCCCGGGTCGAGCAAGCGGGCGGCCAGCCAACGGTGGTCCAGTTCGGCCGCCCCGAGTCGAGCCAGTACGTCGGCCCGGTCGGCGGCGACCACTGTGCCCGCGACCGTCGTGGCGAAGACTCGCCGGAACCCCGAAGCACTGCCCTGGACACGGATCCGGTCGCCGACGACCGCGATCAGGTGGAAGCTGCCCGGCAGGGTCGCGGCGAGCCGGTCCAGATCGCCGACACTGTTGATCCGGCTTGCCATGTCGGCCAGCTGGGTGGCGG
>NZ_BMMK01000049.1:13902-32106 GCF_014645795.1 Longimycelium tulufanense
CCCCCCGCCACCCGGGTCGTTCCCGCATGAGCGGTGACCACCTCATCCGTCGACCAATGCCCCATCAACCAGGGTCGCCCCGAGCTGTGCCGAACGACGTGGGTGGCCTGCGAGCGCAGCAGTTCGGCCGCGGCGGGACCGGCCCCACAGCCAGGAAAAACCGTGAACCATTTCATGCCGCAGCCGAACACCGTGCTCTCCGATCAGTTAATGCGGGTCAGTCGCGCATTCCACTCGGGCCGTCCCAGTTGGCACCCCACCAGCCCTGGGTGTCACACTCGAAGGTGCCCACCTCAACCAGCGCCGGCGACTCGTAGGCAGTCTGCTCCTGCATCGCGCTCACCTCACTTTTCTCCAGAGATTACTGCACATAATTACTTCGCCATTGCGTGGCGACGACGACGAGTTTGCCCGCGCCGGTTATGTCGCGTCAAGCAGACACTTATGGTCACCGGTTATGAATGATCCCGATTGTGATCTCGGCGGCGACTCCCTCGTTCAGCCCGCGACACGGGCTTCCGTGACTTGTGACGGGAGAACCTGGTGTGCTAGAAACGCGCGCCCGCGGGACAATACGGCGCGAGAGCGCGCTGGCGACCGAACCCCGGGGGCACAACGGGATCAGCGTCTGCTGGTGGTCCACGTCAAATGTGTCCAGTGTGGACAGAACGACCGCCCCCGGACTCGGGCCGGGTATGCGTGCTTAGGTCTGTTCGACGAGGCCCTGGGCCCTTCAACAGGCATCACTGATGCGCTTTCGATGGCCGTTCGTGGCGTCCTCGAGACGATCAAGACCAGGCTCAGCCGCGGTGCCATACTCGATCACCCATGCAGGTGATCAGTGCCAGCACGACGTCACCAGGGGCCAGGCGCCCCGTCGTGCCGGAACAGGCTTCCCAAGAGAAAGACACTGACCATGGCCGCGGTTCGTCAGCAGGATCAGAACGAGCTGAGGGGTGGATCGATCGTCCGCGCCGCACTGTCTGTAGGCGCCGATCGCGGCTGAGGCCGTGAAGGTGTTGCGGTTTGCGTTCCATGGCCCTACCGCCACGGTGGAGCATCAGGTGCGGCCTCATCGGCCTGGCAGTGCGAAGTCGCTGAAAAGGTGGTCGCCGGTCGGGTTGCGATGGTCGAGAACTTCTTCGCGCAGGGGTGTCTGACTTCACACGTGGGTTGTGGGTTCTGGCCCCGCTTACGAAATATGGACCAGATCCGAGTGTTGGCCCCGACTGGTGGGCTGTGGTGGGAGCGTCGGGGCTTCGGTGTGAGGGTGGGGTGGCGCACTGCGGCCGGACACGGGTGGGTCAGTTCGGGTAGTATCCAGGATACGGCCTGCTCAGTTCTGCCGTGGGCCGCGTCTTATGTCGGCCACCACGCGCCGCGGTCCGTCATTGGATCTGCGCCGGGCAGGACGACCCTGCTACCTCTCGGAGAATTTATGGCGGTCAGCCGCCCCCTGCACACCTCTTCTGCCCCTGCCACCTCGTCCTTGTCCTTCGTCGAGCTCGGTGTGCCTGTCGCGCTCGCCGAGGCACTCGCTGACCAGGGCATTGACCGGCCCTTCCCGATCCAGGCGGCGACGCTGCCCTCGTCGCTGGCCGGTCTGGACGTGCTCGGTCGTGGGCGCACCGGATCAGGCAAGACCTATGCGTTCGTCCTGCCGGTCCTGGCCCGGCTTGCCGCGAGTACCACCCGGCGCAGGCCGGGCCGCCCGCGCGCGTTGATCCTGGCGCCGACCCGTGAACTCGCCAGCCAGATCGAGGCGGCGATAAGCCCGCTGGGTACGGCGCTGTCGCTGCGCACCCTGACCGTGTTCGGTGGGGTGAGCGCCGGACCGCAGATCTCCGGCCTGCGGGCGGGCGTCGATGTCGTGGTGGCCTGCCCCGGCCGGCTCGCCGACCATCTCGAGTCCGGTCACGTGCGCCTCGACGCCGTCGAGATCACCGTGTTGGACGAGGCCGACCACATGGCCGACCTCGGCTTCCTGCCGGTGGTCGGGCGGCTGCTCGCACAGACTCCGCCGGGCGGTCAGCGGCTGCTGTTCTCGGCGACGCTGGACGCCGGAGTCGACGTGCTGGTGCGGCGGTTCATGACCGACCCGGTCACGCACAGTGTTGATTCCGATCGGTCCCCGGTCGCGGCGATGCGGCATCACGTGCTGCACGTCCGACCCGACCAGCGGCTCCCGGTCTTGGTCGATCTCGCGTCGGTGCCGGGGCGCACGCTGGTGTTCACCCGGACCAAGCACCGGGCCAAGACGCTGACCCGCCAACTCGTCGCTTCCGGCGTCTGCGCCGTGGAGCTGCACGGCAACCTCGGTCAGACCGCCCGGACCCGCAACCTCAACGCCTTCGCCACCGGCACCGCGACGGTCCTGGTGGCCACCGACATCGCCGCACGCGGGATCCATGTCGACGACGTCACGCTGGTCGTCCACGCCGACCCACCCGTCGAACACAAGGCCTACCTACACCGCTCGGGCCGGACCGCCAGGGCGGGGGCACGTGGCACCGTGGTCACGCTGATGACCGACGATCAGCGCGCCGATGTGCGTGACCTGACCCGCAGGGCCGGCATCACCCCCACGACGACGAAACTCGGCGCCGGGCATCCGCTGCTGGCCGAACTCGCTCCCGGTGAACGCACCTTCACCCCGCCGCCCACCACGCAACCTCGGTCCACCCGGCCACGCCGGGGCCGTGGCGACAGGGCGCGTGTTTCCACCCAGACCGAACCGAAGCCCAAGGCCAAGTCGGGATCGCGTCGTGGCGGGTCCACCGCCACCCAGACACCGAACCACCAATCCGGTGTCGCGGCCTTCTCCGCCGCCACACGCTCCGGCCGCCGCCGCACCCGCTGATCCCCGACCCCTCGCCGGACTCGCGCACGTGACTTGTCGCCAGCCCGAACGTGCCTCGACCTGCCAGTGACGCGGCACAGCCGAACATCTGACGTTTGATCATCTTAGGATGATCAAACGTAACGATGCCGCTCTCAGTAGTGTCACGCCCGACCGCCTTCAAGGCGGTGTGATGGCCGCCGGGGCGGTTGGCACCCAGGTAGCGGCCCACCGCGTCTGGGGGCTGGCCGACTTGTTGGAGTCGTTCTCCGAGCGATTTCCAGGGGAACAGTGTCTCTATAACGTCGAAGGCGATGACCAGGGGATGTCTGGGCACGACGATCAGATCTCGTCACGGGGATGGGCCGGCCGTGCGGTGCGTCCCCCGTAGGCACCGAAGAACTGTGCGGTTGCCTGCTGGATGGCGAGCGACCAGGTGGGATAGGCGTGCACGGTCTGCGCGAGCCGTCCGGTGAACATCCTGGTGCGCATGGCCAAGGCCGGTTCGTGGACGAGCTCACCCGCACGATCGGCCATGATCGTTGCACCCAGTACCCGTCCGCCCCCCAGGTTGCGCAGCAGTGGGCGTGGCCCGGCGAGAAGCTTGACGAACCCTGTCGTGCGGTCGGCGGTGATCGCCCGGTCCACCTCGGACAGCGGCAGGAACGCCACCCGAGCCCGATCGTCGGCGACGTCGGACTCAACCACGCCTACGCTGGCGATCTCCGGTGCGGTGAACACCACTTGGGGAATCGCCGTGGCGTCGAAGGATGGCGGTCGACGCCGGCGCAGCGCAGCGCGTACCGCAACCCTGCCCATCCCGTAGGCCGCGTGGGTGTGTGGGAACAGGCCAGTGACATCCCCGGCCGCAGAGATCTGGTCGGCCGTGGTGCGCATGTGCCTGTCCACAACGACGAAGCCGCGTTCGTCGGTCTTTACCCCAACGGCGTCCAGCCCCAGGCCGCCCGTACACGGACTCCGTCCGACCGCGACGAGCAGCCGCTGCGCCGAAACGACCTTCCCGGAGTCGATGTGCAGCACCACTTGGCCATCCCGCGCCTGGACCGTATGAGCCCGCGCTGCGGCGTGCACGGCGACGCCCTCAGCGTCGAAGATCTCGGCAAGCAGTGCGGAGGCTTCCGGCTCGACGCCTGGCAGCAACCGGTCCATGGCCTCCACAATGGACACCGCGACGCCGATTCGGGCGAACGCCTGCGCCAACTCGCAGCCCACCGCGCCACCACCGAGGATGGCCAGTGACTCCGGTGGTTCCGTCAGGTCGAAGACGGTCTCGGTGGTCAGGTAGGGGGTGGCGGCGAGTCCGTCGAGGGGTGGCACGACCGGAGTGGCACCGGTGGCGATCACGATCCGTCGACCACGAACCCGACGGCCATCGACGTCGATGGTGTCGCGGCTGACGATGCGGGCGCGCCCCCGCATCACGTTGATACCGCGTCTGCGGAGGACGGACTCATCCTCGGTGGCTGCGATCCGAGCGACCGTTGCCCGCACCCGCGACATCGCCTCGGCGAACGACGCCCCCGCCGCTGCGGCCTCGATCAGCGTCTTCGATGGCACGCATCCGGTGAAGGTGCAGTCGCCGCCAAGCTCGCCCTCGCTCACCAGCAGAACCGATGCTCCCGCGTCGACTCCGGCCTGCGCGGCGGCCAGCCCGGCGGCACCGCCCCCGAGGACGAGGAGATCGTAGTCCACACCGGGGAGCTAACCAGACGTGGGCGTTGCGGGCACGCGAGGCTGTCACCCACCTGACAGTGTGACATCGCCTGAGCGGCGTCTAGCTTGGCTTTGTCGGGGATCTTGGGGATCGCAGGCGCGCCGCGAAAAGTGACCGGTAGGTAACCGACAAGCTACCGAGGACTGGGGAAGTCGATCATTCCCCCGAGGTGGTCAGGTGTCGGCTCGTCCCCGGATTGCAGTGGAAGCCCCGAACTCACCGCGCGGATGGCTCGTGCCAGCAATCCACGTGGTACGACGGCGATGTGGGTGCGGGAGACCGGCTGGACGGGCTGTGGTGCGACGAGGACTTCGTCGACTGGTACCCGCGCGACGGGCGCCCGGGCCTCTCGCCCGCCCAGCTGGCCACCATCTGTGTGCTGCAGTTCCTGCTCGACCTGTCGGACCGGCAGGCCGCCGAGGCGGTCCGCTGCCGCATCGACTTCAAATACGCCCTGGCCATGGAGCTGGACGATCCCGGTTTGCACCACAGCGTGCTGGCCGACTTCCGCATCGAATTCGACCGCCGACAGGTGACCTGCCCCCAGGGCCAGGTCAGCAAGGGCTGGCACGGGCCCCTACCCGACCTCCTCGCCCACCGCAGCCCCGCTGATCGTGGCGCGGTTCACCAAGGGCCAATGCCAGCCCCGCCCGGTCCGCCCCCAGTGCACCACCCCCGCGAAAGCGCCCGGAACGCGGGCTTTCCCCCGCAAGAACTCCGCGACCTGCAAGTCCGCGTCCGCACCGAGCAGCAGACGTCGGACTGGCAGGCCCGCTACGCGGTGCGCTCCGGAGTGAAGGGCACCGTCAACGAGTTCGCCCATGGACACGGCATGCGCCGCTGCCGCTACCGGGGACAGCCCGGAGGCCCACCTGCAGCACGTGTTCACGGCCATCGCCGTGAACATCGAGCGCCTCAGCGGTCTGCCATCGGCCGACGAAGCACCCCCGTCCCGGCCACCGACCGCATTCCAGAACTACTTGGACCAGCGCGAAATCTCTCGCCTGAAGTCCTGGCGCGCCGTCAGCGGCTGACCTCGAGAGCTTCAAGATCTCCGACAGAGTCAAGCTAAGGGGCGCTCGTAGCTGGTGTTGTGATTGGTGGGACGGTCATCCGAGGACGAGTGGGAGTTTCGTGGCCAGCTCGCCAAGGTCGGTGTTCTCCGCGTCGGTCGGGGCACGGCGTCCGGTGCCCACCAGCAGTGTGTCCTTGTCGGAGAACGACACGGGGAACGTGGCTCCGGCGATCTTCTCCAGCATCTCGCGTGACCGGGCGAGCCCTTCCGTGGGCGGCTCGGCGGCGTCCGGCAGGTGCGCGACCAGGTCGAGGTGGTGCAGCGTCCACTCCAGGACGTACGCGGACAGGTAGTCGCCCGCGGTGAGGACCTCTCCGCGCGTGCTGACCCGCAGGCCCGGGTCGGCGAGTTCGGCGGCGCGGCCGGCGGCGGAGCCGACGTCGTCGAGGTGGAACTTGAGCAGCCGCGGCTGTTCGTAGGCGGCGGCCAGCCGGACGATCAGCGCGTCGAGCGGGTCGTCACCGGTGGGCGGCGTTGCGGCGACGTCCCAGTAGGTCACCGCGTCCCGGGTCGGTTCCGTTTCGGCGGGCGTCACGAGGGTGATCAGGACGTCCTGAGCGTCGATGACCAGGTGGCACACCAGGTCCCGCACGAGCCAGCCGGTACAGCCGGACGGCTGCGCGAAGTCCTCGTCCGAAAGTTCGGCGACCGCCGTGCGCAACGCCGTCCACGAGCGTGAGAAGAGATCCACGACCGCAAGCTAGCAGCGCCCGTCCGCTGCGGCGATCGATTTCGCCGCCCCCGTGAGTTCCCCATTCAGAGGCGGAGGGGAGGTGGGTGAGGAGGCGTTGGGTGGGGTGGCGCAGGAGAGGCCGCAGACTCGGTGGTCGCCGAATGCGGTAGCCGACGATGGGGGAAGGTGGGGTGAGTGTGGTGGTAAGCCGAGGAGGTGGATGTGGCGCAGATGAGCGATCCCGGAGACGGCGTCGGCGAGTGTACGGGCCGCTCGGTGGTCATCTCGCAGGATCTTCCTGCATGTCGTCCGGGCCAGAGTGTGTTCGACCCGAGCACGGACCGTGCGGTGGATGGGGTTGAGGTCCTCCTTGCGCTCCGGCAGTTCGGGGCCATCACCGGGTGTGCGGGACGGCGTGATCACCTTGAGGCCCGCTGCGCCGGACTGCCGGGACGGCTGCCATCTCGTCCCAACGTGGCGGAAAACTCTTGGGGCGTGGCCGAAGCCGGCCTTGATTGGTGCCGGCCCGTGTCCCCGGGGGTGGCGTGTTAGTGGGGTGGGGGCAGGGGTTCGGCGCCTCTCTCGGTGAGCATCGCAGTCATCGCCTCCACTTCCGCGGTCTGTGCGGTGAGCATCTGGCCGGCGAGGTTGCGGACTTCGCCGATGGCGGCGCGATCCTGGGCCGCTCGCATCATGGGTTCCCCACCCTGGTGGTGTCGGATCATCAGTTGCAAGAAGTAGATGTCGAGATCGCGTCCGGACAGTGAGCGCATCCGGTTTAGTTCCTCGGTGGTGGCCATGCCGGGCATCGAGCGACTAGGGTGGGCTGGGTCGGAGGGCGCGTGCGGAGTCTGCGGTTTCATCCAGGTCATGTGGCCCGTGGTGGGGAGTGCGGCCTGGGACCACAGGCGCAGCCATGCCTGCACCCGGCCGATCTGCTCGGTCTGGCCGTGCTCGATGTCGAAGGTCAGTTCCCGCAGCGGGCGGTCGGTGCTGTGGTCGCGGACCCAGTTGGCCGTGGTCACCGCCTGTTGGTGGTGCACGGTCATGTCCTGGGCAAACCCGATGTCCACGTGGTTCGGGGCCTGGGCACCGGTTCCGCCCGTGCCAGCGAGCACAAGACTCCCGGCAGCTCCCAGCAGCACGGCGGCAACCAACGCACCGCCGGCGACCACCTGTGGCGCGCGTCACGTCACCACGCTGTCACAGGGATCGGATCACCGGCATCTGGTGTTCGTTCAGTGCAACACCATGAGTGAGGAGGACGTCATGGAAGCCCGATTCAACATGTTCGGTAACGACCTTGCCGCCACGTTCTTCACGCGGTTCGCCAACGCCGCCCTGGTGATCCACCAGTCGCCGCTGCCAAAGTCCACGCAGGAACTGGTGTCGCTGCGCGCCAGCCAGATCAACGGCTGCGGTTGGTGCATCGACATGCACACCAAGGAGGCCGCAGCCGCCGGCGAAACCGCGGTCCGGCTCAACCTGGTCGCCGCCTGGCGCGAGTCCACCGTGTTCACCGAGGCCGAGCAGGCCGCGCTGGCACTCGCCGAAGAGGGCACCCGGCTCGCCGACGCCCACCACGGCGTGTCCGACCAGACCTGGGCCCAGGTACGCAAGCACTACGACGACGACCAGATCGCCGCGCTGGTCTCCCTGGTCGCCCTGATCAACGCGGCCAACCGGCTCGCCGTGATCGTGCACCAGCAGGGGGGTTCCTACCAGCCAGGCATGTTCGCCAGCTGGTCGAGCTGAGCGCCAGGCGCATCCCGGCCCAGCCCAGGATCATTTCGCCCCGGGCCAGGCCCCCGCAGGCCCGGGTACGGCGACAGCGACCCGGAACACATGGCCGAAACCAGCGACCTAGCTAATCAGCGCTCGCACTGGGCGGGTGGGATGTAGACGGCGGGTCCCGGCACGGCGATGCCGGAACCCGCCTCTGTTTTGCTGGGCCTCACCGTCGTTCGTTGGAGAGATCGACAGTGAGGTCCCGATGGTGGCGCGCCGGCCGGGGGCCGTGCGTCACGTCTCCGCGACGGCTTCCAGCGGGCTCAGGGCGGCTGCCCGGCGGGCCGGGACGGCGGCCGCGACCACGCCGATCGTGAGGGACACCAGGCACACGAGGAGCAGCGTCCCCCAGGGCAGCGCCAGGGAGTATTGCGGTAGTGCGCCGTTGGCCAGCGCGCCGACCGTCCAGGCCCCGAACAGCCCGCCTGCCAGACCCAGCAGTGTGCCGAAGGCGGCGACAGTCACCGACTCCAGGCGGATCATCCGCCGAATACCGGTGCGGTCCATGCCGATGGCGCGCAGTACGCCGATCTCGCGGGTGCGTTCCGAGACCGACATCGCCAGCGTGTTCACGATGCCGAGCGCGGCGATCACGACGCCGATGGCGAGCAGCCCGTACATCAGGGTCAGCAGGGTGCTCATGGTGCCGGCGGCCTCGTGGACGAGTTCCTCCCGGTCCTGCACCTGCAGCAGCGGGCTGTTGCCCACGGCGGTGCGCAGTCGGTCCTCGGTGGTCTTCGAGACCGCGCTGCTGTCGGTGCGGACGAGGATCCGTTGGACGGAGCCGGGCTTGAAACTGTTCTGCTGCACCTCGGTACGGGCGCCCAGCGCGTCGTGGGCGATGGGGTTGTCCTTGTAGACGCCGACGACGGTGTACTGCTTGAAGTCCTGGTTGCGACCCATGCGGGCGTTAAGCTGGCCGCCCGCGCTCAAGCCGTGTTCCCGGGCGAGGGTGCTGGAGACGGCGATCCGGCCCGGTCCGAGGTCGGTCAGGGAGCCGCTGACGAAGTCGAGCTTCATGGCCGCGTTCACGGTGTCGGGGTCGATGCCGGAGATCTGCCGGACATGGCCGCCGGTGAGCAGGACGGAGTCCGCGACGGCGGTCGCGGTCCGCACTCCGGAGGTGTCGGCCACCCGCGGTAGGGCAGCCGGGTCGATGCCGCTGGTGATGTCGCGGGTGCTGATCACGTAGTCGGCGCCGAGGCCGGCCGCGGCCTGGCGGTCGAGAGCCTGCCCGGTGGAGTTCCCGATGACGGCGAGCCCGGCGACCAGCGCCGTGCTGATCATCAGTGCGGAAGCGGTGGCCGCGGTGCGCCGCGGGTCACGCAGCGCGTTCTCCCGGGCGAGATGGCCGGTGATCCCGAAGCGGTCGGTCAGTCGTCCGGTCAGCCGGATCACGGGGGTGGCGAGAAGCGGCGCCAGCATGATCATGGCGACGACGAGGGCGGCGCAGCCGAGCATCGCGCTCTGCAGGTTCGCCACCGAGGCGTCCTTCGCCCCCGTGAGCGACACCAGCAGACCGGCGCCGAGGACGGCAAGGCCCAGCCCCATCGTGGCACGGATCCGGGATCGGGTGGCGGAGGGCGGTTGCTCGGCCGAGCGCATCGCCTCGATGGGCGCGACCTTCGCCGCCCTGCGGGAGGGCAGCCACGCGGCCAGCACGGTGACACCCACGCCCACGCCGAGCGCCGCCACGACAGAGCGAGGGCCGATCACCAGCGGCCCATCGGGCAGCGTGTCCCCACCGGTGCTCAAGACGTCAGGTAGTACGGAGGCGATGCCGAGGCCGAGCAGGAAACCGGCGGCCGATGCGGCGACGCCCAGCAGCAGGGCCTCCAGGAGGACGGAGTGGACCATCTGGCGGCGCGAGGCGCCGATCGCCCGCAGCAGAGCGATCTCGCGGGTGCGCCGAGTCACGAGCATGGTGAAGGTGTTGACGATGAGGAACGAGCCGATGAAGAGCGAGACCCCGGCGAAGACCAGGGGCAGCTTGGTGTAGCCCCGGGTCAAGGTGTCGACGTAGGTGGCCTGCTGGGCGGCCTGGGCGGCGCCGCTGGTGGCCTCGGCCCGACCGGTGGGGAGTTGGGCGGTGACCCGGTCGGCGAGCTGGCCCTGGTCGGTGCCGGAAGCGGCGGACAGATCGATGCTGGTGTAGTGCCCGGGAGACGCGAACAGCCGCTGGGCGGTCGCCTTGTCGAACAGGGCGAGGGTGCCGCCGGCGGTCACCCGGGTGTCCTTGGTGGTGACGATGCCCACGAGCCGCTTCGTCATGACCGGGCCGTCGGTGGCCAGCGTGACCCTGTCACCGAGGCTGAACCGGCCGGCCGCGGCGGTGCCGCTGTCCACGGCGAGTTCATCGCTGTTCTGTGGGGCGTGGCCCTCGATCAGCGGGTAGCGGCTGTCCTTGCCGTCCTTGCCCGGTACGTAGGCGGCGGCCAGGTTCGCCCACGCCTTACCGGCCCGAAGCGGAGTGCCATCTGCTGCGTTCAGGGTGGCCGAGCCGTCGGCCGACGGGCGCACGGCGGCGACACCGGGTAGGTCGGCCAGTTTCCTCGCCAGTGCGTCGTCGAGCACGGTGGTGTGTTGGTCCGCGAAGGCCCCCGGTGGGGAGTCCTTCGGAGTCACGGTGACCGCGATGTCCGCGAAGTTCTTCGACGCGGCGGCGCGGTAGGCCGCGGTGGAGGAGTCCGCGAAGACAAGGGTGCCGGAGACGAACGCGACACCCAGGCAGACCGCGAGGACGGTCATGGCCAGACGGGCCTTGTGCGCGAGGACGTTGCGCAGGGCTGTTCTCAGCATGGGGAGCTTTCGGTGACGTGGGGGTACAGGGATGTGCGACGCAGGTGCGTGGGGCCTGGGATGCCGGCTCGACGGATGCGCGCGGGTGGCTGGTTCGGTGCCGACGTGCGGGCGGGTCAGCTCGTACGTGAGCGGGCGTCGAAAGCCTTCATCCGGTCCAGGACCCGGTCCGGGGTGGGATGTGCCATCTCGTCGACCAAGCGGCCGTCGGCGAGGAAGACCACGCGGTCGGCGTAGCCGGCGGCGACGGGGTCGTGGGTGACCACGACCACGGTCTGGCCCAGCTCGCGCACCGAGTCGCGCAGGAAGCCGAGGACCTCGGCCCCGGCGCGGGAGTCGAGGTTGCCGGTGGGCTCGTCGCCGAAGATGATCGCGGGGCGGGAGACCAGGGCCCGGGCCACCGCGACGCGCTGCTGCTGCCCGCCGGACAGCTGTCCGGGCCGGTGGTCAAGGCGCTCGGAGAGGCCGACCATGGTGACCACGCGGTCCAGCCACTGCCGATCCGGCCGGCGACCGGCGATGGTCAGCGGCAACGTGATGTTCTCCAGCGCGGTCAGCGTCGGCATCAGGTTGAACGCCTGGAAGATGAAGCCGATCCGGTCGCGGCGCAACTGGGTGAGCTGCCGGTCGTTGAGCGTGCCCAGTTCGGTGGTGCCGATGCGGACGGAGCCGGAGTTGAACGAGTCGAGCCCGGCGGCGCAGTGCATCAGAGTGGACTTGCCGCTGCCGGAGGGGCCCATGATCGCGGTGAATTCGCCCTCCCGGAAGGCGATGCTGACACGGTCCAGGGCGACGACACTGGTGTCGCCGCTGCCGTAGACCTTCGACAGGTCGGTGGTGGCGGCCGCGATCCCGATCGTCGGGTGCGGCGTGAGCGTGTCAAGGGATTCGGCGGTCACGGGGACTCCTCTTCGGGTGCCATCGGGTGCACGTCGAAGGGTGTCCGGGGAACGTATCGGAGCCTGGGCCGCCGTGTATCGGTGTCCGCGCCGCCTTGTAGCAGTTCTGGTCGCTTCGTAGCAGTTCTGTGGGGGCCGGGCGGTCAGTTCGGCAGGCGCAGGGTGGCGATGGCGCCGCCGTCCGGGGCGTTGTCCAGGCGCAACTCGGCGCCGAGGAGCCGGGCCTGGCCCAGGGCGATGGTCAGGCCCAGGCCGTGGCCCAAGCCGCGCTCTCTCGCGCCCGTGTGGAAGCGGCGCGGGCCGTCGAGCAGCAGATCCCGGGGGAAGCCGGGGCCGTGGTCACGCACGACGACCGTACGGCCCTCGACGGTGACCTGCACCGGGGTGCCCCCGTGCCGGTGGGCGTTGACGACGAGGTTGCTGACGATCCGTTCGAGGCGGCGCGGGTCGGTCTCCACCGTCTGCGTGGTCTCTGCGCGCTGTGCGTTGGCGACGGTGACCTCAGTGTCGAGGCCGGTGCGCGCCACGGCCTCGGAGACGACCGCGCCGAGCGGGACATGGGCGCGGACCGGCTGTTCGGCGCCGGCGTCCAGCCGGGAGATCTCCAGCAGGTCCTCGACCAGGCCGCGCAGATCGCGCACCCGGGCCCGGAGCAGATCCTCCGTCTCACCGGGCGGCAGCAGGTCGGCGGCGGCCAGCAGACCGCCGACGGGGGTGCGCAGCTCGTGGGCCACGTCCGCGGTGAACTGGCGCTCGCTGCGCAGCCGTCGGCCCAGACTGTCGGCCATGAGGTCGACGGTGGCGGCGATGTCGGCCACCTCGTCGCGGCCCTTGGTGTGCCCGGTTCGGGCATCCAGGTCCCCGGCACAGATCCGGCCCGCGGTCTCAGAGACCTGCCGTAGCCGGCGGCCGAGCAGCCCGGCCCCGTAGACCGCCAGGGGCGTGGCCGCCGCGAGTGCGACCAGCGAGGCCACCGCCATGCTCACGTCGAGCCGGTGCAGCCCGTAGAGCTCCGGGCTCATGTTGACCTGAACGGCCAGCACCCGGCTGCCCGGACCGTCGACCCACTGGGCGGCCCAGACGCTCGGTCCCAGATTCCCGTCGACGCGCCCGTCGTAGGCCGTATGCCGGTCGCCGTCGGCCGGGTGCCGCAGTGCGGCGGGCAGCTCGGCCGGATCGAGCTCGGCACCGTCCGTGAGAGTTCCGGTGCGCCGGTAAGCGTTCATGGCCGAATACAGACTGTTGAAGGCCTGTGCTTCGGCCCGGCTCCGGATGTCCTGCGCGGTCCACACGTGCACCAGCAGGCCCACCGCCGCCGCGACCAGGCAAGCCGTGGACGCGGCCAGCGCGGCGATCTTCCAGCGCAGGGGCACGCGGGCCAACCGCGGCCGATGGACCGGGCGCACCGGCCTCAGCGCCTGAGCTTGTAGCCGAAGCCGCGGACCGTCTCGATCCGATCCCGGCCCAGCTTCCTGCGCAGCCGCTGCACACACAGGTCCACGACCCGGCTGTCGCCGTCCCAGCCGTACTCCCACACGTTCCGCAGCAGGGTGTGCCGCTCCAGCACGATGCCCGGGTGGGCGGCGAACTCCAGCAGCAGCTTAAGTTCGGTCGGGGTCAGTGCCACCGGGCTTCCGGAGACGAACACCTCCATGCCGCCGGTGTCGATGGCCAGATCCCCGAAGACCAACAACTCCCCCTCGGACGGTGGTGGCTTGTCGCCCGTGGCCCGCCCGGGCCCTGGGGCGGGCGCGTAGGTCGCCCGCCGCAGCAGCGAACGGATGCGTGCCACGAGCACATAGGTGTCCACGGGCTTGACCACGTAGTCGTCCGCCCCGGCTTCCAGACCGGCGACGACATCGAGCCCGTCGCCGCGGGCGGACATCATCAAAACCGGCACCAAGCTGGTCTCCCGGACCCTGCGGCACAGACCGATCCCGTCCAGACCGGGCAGCATCACATCCAGAATCAGCAGGTCGAAGCCTTCGTCGCGGAAGAGCTCCAGCCCCGTCAGCCCGTCGGCCGTGGCCTTCAGCTGGTAGCCGTAGCGCTCGAGGGCGACGGTGAAGGACCGGCGCATCAGGTCATCGTCCTCCACCAGCAGCACGCGAACAGGTCGCGGAGAGGCCGGAGCCGGGGCGGACGAGGACACGGACAGATCACTCCTGTTCGGATGGTCGTGAGGCACAGGTCCCGGGTGCACTCACGCGCAGACGGCGACCTGAAAGGAACGATACGGCAGACATCGGGCGGGCAACCGCGCCGCACAGCGGACACGCGTCACACCCCTCACAGCACCTTCCATCCGCGAATACCCAGGTCAGATTGGGCGGCACGGCTCGGGCAGCCGCCGAGTCCACGGCACTCCAGCTCCCTGTGCCCCCTTACAGTGGCCCAGCGCACTGAGCCCAGCGCACGGATTCGATGGACAACCAAGCTGCTCCCTGACACCACGGGATACCGTTGTCGCCGTCACAGGGCACCGAACGACGGACCCTTCGAACAGGCTCGACGAGCCGCCGGTCAGCGGTTGCACCGCCAAGATCCTTTGAAGCAACGCGGCCCCAGGACGGTCCGGGCGAGGTTGTACCCAACCAACACCGAGGCATTATCCGGTTGTTGACGCCATGGCATCCGCGAGCCCGTCCGGACTGACGGAGGTCAGGTTGGCCTCGATGTCATTGGCCAGCTGTGTCATTTGGTCGTCGGTGAAGTAGGCGTGGTTGTAGACCAGGTCACCGCTAAGCCGACCATCCATGGTCCGCACGAAGATGGCCGGGAGCGGGCCCCTCGGCAGGGCGAAGTTACGGACCGAGGTGATGTGCACCGCGCTGGGAGTCACCGGTTTCGGTACCACGCCCAAGTTGGACACCAGGACTGTCGCCACGTTGGTTCGTTTGAACATGAAGAACAGTGGCCAGGATCGCGGCAGTAGCACCATCTTCAGGATCTCGTCGGACTCTATGGCGTGGTTGAGTTCACCTGCGATCATGCGTCCCACTGTGAGCGGGTCATCCTGCTCGGTCACGGCCCCTCCGACCGTAATCATGGAAACGCATTGGGTAAGGGTGTTGGCGGCCAGAGGTGGCGTGAGCCGTGGCCGGAGGTCAATCGGCACGAGCTCGGCCAGGTGAAGCCGCCCGGTCGAGGGTGTCAGGTGTTTGCGGAATGCGACCAGGATCGCCCCACTGAGCATCGCGTGGACGGAGAACCCGCTGGCGCGAGCGGTGGCGACGAGCGAGGTGGTCTGGTCCCGGTCGAGTGGGATAGGGATCAACCCGAAGGTGGGAGTCTGGTTGAGGTCCGGGGCAGCGGCGGTGGGCAGTGCCGCCGGCTCGACCCGAGCGAGGCGGTCCTCGAAGTCCGCAGTGAACGTGGCCAGGTCCTGCGCACTGAATCGTCCCGCCAGTCGTGTCTCAGTAGGATTTCCCAGGTCGTTGCTGCGCCTGGGCCGGAGGTCGCCACCGGAGGCCAACGTGGTGTAGTGATCCCACAGCTCCTCGAGCATGGCCTGTTTGGAACGCCCATCGGTGACAGCGTGATCAATTGCCAGTAACAGGGTGCCGCCTGGTCCCTGCACATGACCGTTGATGCGATTGTCCAGACTGAGCACGGCCCGGAACACCGACCGTTCCGCCCGCCAGGGTTCATTTGCCAGTGTCAGGAACGGATCGGTGTCGTTGTGGCGTACCACCAGTTCCGGTGTGAAATCATCGATCACACGCACCAGGTAGCGGCGCCTGTCGCGCACGATACGAGTCCGTAGCAACGCATGCTTACTTGTCAACATCGTGAGCGCACGTTCCAGCAACCGTGGGTCTACGACCCCCCGGAAATGGGAACCCACCACTGTTGGCCCAGCACCGGACACCTCGTTGGGGGATAAACGGCGTTGGGCTGCCGTGACCGACATCGCTTACTCCTTCCGCTCGAAAGAGCGCGTTGAACCACAACCCAGGCGGGTTCAGCCGACTCGGCGGGTTCCGGCGGCTGGGGTGACGGTCAGGAAGCGCGGCGGGCGGCGTGCCACGCCCGCCAACTTGGCCATGACCACGGCCCGGACCCTGGGCACGGTTGCGGTGGGCACGAGCACGACCGCGCACCGCCCGACCGCCCGTCCACCCAGCGCCCCGGCCTCCGACGCCGCGTCCAGCGCCAGCTCCATCACGTCCACACCTGGTACATGGGCCTCCGTGAGCAGCGCCCCCAGCACGGTCATGTCCCCGGCCCGCACTGCATGAGCGGCCCGCTCCATCACCTCCTCATGCACTCGACCCCCCGAGGGAACGGTCTGGGAAAGCCCCAGCTCCATGAGGAGAAGGCGATGCCCCGTCGCAGCAAGATCACAGGGAATGTGCTCCACTCCCCCGCCACCGACCAGCAACGCATGCCGCTCCCGGGCACACAGCACCACCACATACGTCAGGTCAGACGCCAACGGCCAATCTCCCTCATCATCCGTGGGAGGCGGTGACACGGTGGTGTGCGCGTCGTACAGACCCTGCACGGCGAGAGAGGTCGCGCAGAAGGTCTCCACTCCTGTCAGCAGGTCCATCTCGGCGGGGAGTTCTTGTTGGGTCAGTAGTCGGATGCCTCGGGGGAGGGCGCGGTTGGCCAGCGCATGGGCGCTGTGTTCGGCCCACGGTGGGACCGTGGTTTCGCCGAGCATGATCGGGTCAATAGTGAAGCGGTCGGTGTAGTGGTTCCGGGAGTAGAACTCCGCCTGGCCGCGCGGGTGCTCGCTGACGGCGACGAGAACCCCCCACGGCAGCGCTACCGCGAGCGCACGTTCCGGGCTCCTCAGCAGGACAAGGGCGGTGGGAGCACGGCACACCACGGAGGGAAGGGTGGCATAGGCATGTTCGAAGATCCGTGCGGTGAACCGTACCCCGTTAACCGCGGACTGCAGATCCACCACGCTCTGCTCAACGACCACGAGCGTCCTCCCTACTTGCGTCTTAACCCTCGATGGTGCTGCTTACCCCCATTTTCTTGCCTCCTCGCCGGTGGCCCAACGCAGAACGTATGGAAGGCTCCTGCAGCAACTAGAAGCCCGGCGAGTGTTTCACCCGGCCGGATTGATCGCCGCCAGAGCAGCTCGGCGACCATGGCCACAACAAGGTTCGCATACTGGGTTACTGGCAACACCCAAAGAGAATGACGCTCATGAAACGACTGGTACTGCGTTTCCTGTGTGCTGAGCAAGCCAGGGGAGCATCACATCGAGAAGCTCCCGGGCGCTGTCGCGCAGGATGAAGTGAGCGCATCCCGCCATGACGTGCAATGTGCAGTCCGGCACGTGCTGCACCAGCAGTTCCCTCGCCTCGATGACGTCGGAGTGCTCGCCGTACACCGCAAGAACCGGACAGGCCACCGCCGCCAGTTGGGCGGGCCGGATCAGCTTTATGGTAGCCAGATCGTCCAGAAGGCTGGTGCCGTTGATAAGGGCGTCGAGACCAGCCATCCACGCGCGCATCCACCGCCTACAGCGTTGGTTGGCGATTCGTCCGTACTCCAGCCCCAGCGCGGTGAGGCTGAGGGCGTTCAGTACCTTCTCGGTCCACTCCGTGGTCGACTCGCCAGCACACTCGCCCGGACCGTATGCGTCGATCAGCACCATTCCCGCGATACGCTCGGGGCGTCTCAGCGCGGCGTTCAGTGCAATTACACCGCTGAAACTGTAGGCCACCAGGTACACAGGGTGGCTATGGCCGAGCGCGTCCAAGATGGCAAAGAGATCGGCGACGGAGTCGGCTGTTGTGTAACCGGTGCGGGTACGTTCCGACCGGCCGTGGCCACGCATGTCATACAGCACGGTGCGCGCACCCGCGACGGTGACCGGCATGGCGACCGAGTAGTAGAAGGTGGACAGATTCCCGCAGAGCCCGTGCACGAACACCACCACCGGTGGCCCCTTTGCAGGGAACGCTCCCGCATGATTGGGTGCCGCACAGGGGCGGTCTTGTAGGTGCGCCCCCGGGGGATCGAGTGTTTGGATGTGAAACCGGATTCCGCGTACGGTCACTTCGGCCATGGTCGTCTCCGATAGCCCACCCCGCTCATGCACGGGCGGTGGTGTCCGAGCCGGTCTTATCACCAGGGGGGAAGCCGTGCGTGGCCGGCGCGACGTACGCGGAACCACCTTCGGCCTGGCGTAGGCAGGACTCGATGTGCGATACCAGCTCACCAACTGTCACGGTCCTGAGCTGGTCCATGCCCAGGCCGGCGAAGAACTCGACGAAGTCGACGTGGTCACCATAACGGCGCTGCACCCGCTCTGCGAGCGCGATGAACTCGATGCTCTGCAGTCCCAGGTCCTCGATGAAGGTGGTCTTAGAGCGTGTCTCACTTGGTGAGTCTCTTGTAGCAGGTGAGGGCGGCGGCCAAGGTCAGAAA
>NZ_BMMK01000050.1 GCF_014645795.1 Longimycelium tulufanense
CTTCCCCGAAACCATCTCAGCCGTGATCGCCCTACACTTCTACTCCCTCGCTGAATAAGCCTCCAAACATATCATTGGTAATTAGATTTTTCCTGTTCTCTTCATCCTTCACTTCCTTTCCCAATCATCGACGACGGCCGGCACGCACATTATTGCCGCTTTCGCGTTCACCACCGCCCATCCTGGTCAGCACACACTCGAACCACATTCCGACAACCGGCAAGCCTTCCAAAAAATCATCCAGGAGATATTGGATCGCCCGCGGCGCCGGCGTTAGGATAAGACATCGAAAGACAGAGAAAGACCTGGAGACATCAGAAAAGAAAGCATTGTCGCGGGTAGGGATTGGCACCCCGTTACTCCCGCAGCGGTAAACATCGAAAGGCGCTTTCATGACTTCCGTGTCTGTTGAAGCTTGGGCACACGGCGACGGCTGGCTGTCCGTGGACACGCAAGAGTGGATCAACGATCGTGGTGAGTACGCGGCCGATCTCACCGACGACCTGCGCGAGTGGATGGACGCCCACGGTCACCATTGGCCGCATGACGAGGTGATCGCCGCGTGGATCACCGACCGTACGGGCGAGCCCCCCGCCGGGCTGCACGGCGACGGCGAAATGTGGCACCACAACCTCGTCAACTTCTCCGACCACCTCATTGACGATCTCGGGTTCGTGGTGCTGTCGTCGGCCAGGTTCGGCGACTTGATGGTCACCGTGGCCGACTACCTCGGCCACTACGTCTCGCCGACCGTCTACCGCTCCACCGTGGATGGTCTGGAGGAGTGGGCCGAGTACACCACCGCCGAGGGTGAGTGCGCGAACGGACACCGGTGGTGCACACAAGACACCGTGCACCTGCACTCGTGGAACGACACGGATATGACCACCTACCGCGTGTCTGACCGTGTCCGTGTGCCGTTCGGCGACCGCGACCGCGCCTATGCGGCCTGCCCGAAGTGCGGCAAGGCCGTGCGGTTCGCCAGCTGACTCCTGCCCCAGTTCTCGCTCGGCCGGCCGCGCCCGATGCGTCGCGTGCTGCGGCTGGCTGCTCCGCCCGCCCTTTCATGATCTTCGCTTGGTGAGGTGTGCTGTGTTCGTCCTGTCCTTGAACGGAGAGATGATCTCCACCGACGTCGACAACGACTCTTCGATCATCACCGTCGAGAACGCCGACGACACCATGTGGCAATGCGCGGCCTGCGGTGGGGCTCTGTCGGAAGAACCCGACGGTTACGCCGACGAATCCGGCTCGCAGATCTGTGATGCGTACGACCCGTACGACGATCCCGAAGTCGACGACATCGACACCGCGCCGGACTTCCGCGAGGGCCCGCACCGCGCGGAACGGGTGCCGCTTTCATGGGCCAACTCCGCCGCGATCCACACCGATCCCGCCGAAGACTCGATCACGGTCACGGTGTCAGTCGGTGATCCGCGCGGCGCGTTCGCGTTCACCCTGCGCCGCATTCCCGACGACGCACCGACCAACGGCGGCCGGCTGATCATGCACACCCCCTACCCGGGTCAGCCTCTGCCGCACGCCGATCTCACCGAGGACCACACCGGAACCTACTGGGTCGGCTGACTTGTTCCCGGGAGCCGGCGCTCTTGAACATTTCCGTACTGTTCACCGGGGCCGGCGGGTGCGCTTGTCGGCCCCTGCTAAGCCCTTGCGTCCGCCGTAGTCCTGACGGCGGTGCCGGGAGCGGTCATCTCCCAGCACCACCCCACCCAGGAAAGCGCATGGCCACCTGCCGACTATCCAACGTGGTGAGAAGACGGTGAGTCGTCGAGCCATCAACGCGCCGCGGTTCCCGACTATCCTCAATGGAGTGATGAGCGTTGTCCGGATTGGTTCTACTGATCACACATCTGGCTGCCTTGCAGTACGCGCGCGGAGTGCACCGGGTCACGTACCTGTCACACGAGCGCATCCGAGATGACTGGGAACGAGCGGTGCTGGAGCTCGTCGACGCGCTGGCCGCGCCCATGCTGGTGTTGCGAAAGCAAATATTGACGTTGCCGGCGTACGCGCCACTGATGGTCGCGGTACTCGACCCCGACTCGTCGGGCGAGGTGGGCAGGGTCACGCGTGCGAGCCTCGGCGTGGCAGGCGCAGCGGCCGGCGCACACCCGGCCTGGTCAATGCGCGCCGCACACTCCAGCATGCTCGATACCAAGCACCCGCCGCCGTGCTGCACAGCATCGAGCTGCTCAATCATCCCCGTACGTGCGTGCTCGGTGGCCACGCCGACGACCCCGAAGTGTGGTTGCACAGCGGCCTGCCGCGCCACGCCGCACGTCCACGCGCAGGTTGCCGGGCGTACCCGGCACGCCGACCTGATCGACGCGGTCACCGCCAGTTGCCCGAGCGTGATCGGAGTCGCCCGGGCCGGCACATTCGGCGAGTTCCCAAACGTGGATGCCCAGCCCACCGATACCCACCATCACCGACGGCTGTGGGACGTGGTCACCCGGTACCGGACACACGGCGCGCAGCGAACCACACCGCCGGCCTGACCAGCACCGTCACAACAACTGCACAGCGAGCGTCACGGGGATATGCGCCGGATCGGTGAGCTACCCTGGCCATGCCTCCCTTCGGGAAGGCAGCCCTTTCGGGGGTTTACCGCAGGCCGGCGGACCGTGCCAACACCCCGTTTTCGGGGGTGGGTCCGCCGGCCCTTTTACTGCCCGGCTTTCCGTGCCGCTCGCGTCGCGACTGCAACCACGCACCATGACGATCATTGTGCGCAAGATCGGTGCCGCACCGCCGGCCCGTACCGGCCCGCGCGAATACACCAAAGCCATTGATCCGAATCTGCCCGTCGCATCCCTCCGTTTCCGTACCTCGTCCGCTTGTTCGTCTGGGAGGCCACTCATGAAAACTGGTTGTGAGCGCCCGTATCAGAGCATGATCGCCGCCGCAGGAGCGGTGCGCCGTCTCCCCGAAGACACCTCGACATGGCATGTGCGCCAGCTGGCTACTGAACAGGCCCACGCAGTGTTCAGTCTCGACGCCCGCATGCGTGCTGGGCTGACCCCGCCCCGTGTTTGGGAGCCCACCGCGCACGCCAACGACCCGCACGAGGTGTCCGAGTCAGGTGACCGCAATGACCCGGGCGACAGCGCCCACCTCCATTTCGTACTCGGCTCCCCGTACTTCATGACGTGACGTTCCCAAACCCACCACTCTCAACATCGCACGAGTACCCGACTAGCATCCTAGGAACGCCGGCGTCGGATTCTGCCGTCACATTCACCCACTTCCAGTTTTCACTCCTTCCCATTTCTTATTGAGCACGTGCGCGGCGACATCAGCGCCAGTATGACTAATCAAGAGGATTGATCATGAGCCGTTCCGTCAAGCATCGCCACATGCATCGCGATCCCGGCCAGCATGCCGTTGCGATCGCGCAAGCCGTCGACACGGCCTGGAACAAATCCCATCACTCTGGGCGCCGTGACGTGGCCTTGTCCGTGGTCGCCGCGCTTTCCCTGGTCGCACAGCACGATCCGGACGGCCCGGACCTCGCTGGACAACTGCGCACGCAAAGCTCGGAAGATTTCACCGGCACACTGCGGAAGATCTACACCGCGTTGGTCAACGCTCGCCCCGACCTGACCCACCTGGTCTACCCGCTGATGGCGTGGATCTTCGACGAACCGGACACAGCCGTGCAGCAGGCAGCCAAGCACACGGCCGACGCCGCCCTGCGCGAAGGTCAGCTCGCACTAACCGGCACCGACCGCCGCTTCGACACTGATCTGTTGGGCATCGTGCTCACCCTGCTTACTGATGTTGAACTCGTGATGGCGGGTGGTGGATCATGGCTCGGTGCTCAGTCCGGTCTCGGTCAGGCAGCCGTGAAGGAGATGCGGTCGGTACTGGATCTTCTTCAGCTTGCGTTTGAGGACACGGACCAGGTGGTCGAGGTTGGCGGCGGCGAAGTTGGCTAACGATCGCTTGACCAGTGACCAGATTCCCTCCGTGGGGTTGAGGTCCGGGGCGTAGGAGGGCAGGTGGAACACCGTCAGCCAGTCCTTGTTCTCGGTGATGAAGGCGGTGAGCTCGCCGGTGAGATGGACGTTGAGGTTGTCCCAGACCCACACCAGCGGTGCGTCGAGCTGGCGGTGAACCCAGAGGATCAAGTCGCGGTAGTCGGTCCAGGCGAAGCTGCGGCGCTCACCCTCGCGGCCGCGCCACAGGCGCAGGCGGTAGAAGAAGCGCGGTCGCGCTCCGGGCCGGAAGCACACCACACCGGCCACCGAGACCGAGCCTCGGCCACCACCACGCACCCGCATGACGGGAGTCTGCCCGCGGGGCGCCCAGGTGCGTCCTTTCGGCGGCCTCAGCCCTTGCCCCGCCTCGTCTTCGAAGCAGAGGTAGGCGCCCAGGTCCGCCGCGGTGGTTTTATCCGCGGCCACACCTCGTTCTTCCACACCTCGATCGCCGCGTCGTTGCGTTCGATCGCCCGATGCGCGGGCACCTGGGCGGACCAGCCGTGGCGACGCAACAGCTTCCAGACTCCCTGGACGGTGTAGCCGACGTGGAACAGCCGCCTGATCAGC
Organism: Longimycelium tulufanense; assembly: GCF_014645795.1. GTDB lineage: Bacteria > Actinomycetota > Actinomycetes > Mycobacteriales > Pseudonocardiaceae > Longimycelium > Longimycelium tulufanense. The sequence goes on from NZ_BMMK01000050.1 coordinate 4,575, forward strand.
GTCTTCACCCGAGCCAGCGTCCAACCCTGGCCCTCGTCCCAGCCCTGCGCCAGCGGCCCACGCATCAGCTGCTGTTCCAGGCGGTTCCACTGCGCGGGCGCCAGCCGCTCGGTCGACATCGGCCCCTGGGAGCGCAGCGCCTCCAGGCCGCCCTCACGCCAACTCCGGCGCCACTTCTCCACCTGCCGCACACCCACCCGCAACTCCGCGGCGACATCAGCGGTCTTCTCACCCCGCACGAACCGCGCACCGGCCTCCAGCCGCACCCGCTCGCGGGCCTGCTGCTCTCTCGGTGTCAGCCCGCCACCCTGCGCATACCTCATCCACCGGGCATACCGCAACGATCATGGACAGTCACGACCCCGCCATCACCGGTTCAATCTCAGTAAGTCCCACAGCGCAGGCCGAGCAAACGCACAGATCTACACCCCCACGGCGGTCGCGGACATGATGGCGCGAATGACCACGCCACACGAGGGTGACACGGTCCAAGACCCGGCCGTCGGCACCGGCGGGCTGTTCCGCGCCGCCGCCCAAGCCATGCGCGAACAGGGCCGAGACCCCGCCACCGTTTCCTGGTACGGCGCCGATATCGACGACCTGGCGATCGCTGCCTGCGCGATCAACAGCGTGCTGTGGGGACTCGGTCCCCGGGTGGTGCTGTGCGTGGCCAACACGCTCGCCGAGGGCGACTGGGCGAGTCGCGCTGAAGCCCAACGAACCGAGATCCTGCAGCTCGCCGAGACCATCCGGCGCGACAAGCTGATGATCCACGCTTTTCGTACCGCCCAGAAGATCACTGACACTATCACCGAGAGCGCCCAAGCGCTTGATCACGAGTAGTGTGGTTCGTGGCTGCGTATTCTCGGTGCACCCACGCACGCTGATTGCTTTGTTTCATCGCGAGCTTCCACACCGCTTGGGCGGAGGCGTTGGCGGTGTCAGACGCTGCGCAGCACCGAGACGACGATGCCCAGGACAACGGCACTGTCGCCGTCGATGACGTCGTAATCCGGGTTGCGCGGTTCGAGGTAGACGTGGCCGTTTCGGCGGCGATACACCTTGACGGTGGCCTCGTCATCGATCATCGCGGCGACGATCTGTCCCGAGTGGGCCTCGGGCTGCTGTCGCACCACGACGATGTCGCCATCACAGATGGCAGCATCAATCATCGAGTCACCGCGCACACGCAGACCGAACACGTGACCGCGCCCGGTCAGTTCACGGGGCAACCTCAGCACGTCGTCGACATGTTCCTCGGCCACGATGGGGCTTCCCGCCGCGATATCGCCGACCACGGGCACGGTCACCGAGCCCTCGGACGGCTCCCGCTTCTGCGGCTCCTGCAGGAACATGCGCACGTCGATCGGCCGGGACATCGTGGTACTGCGCCGGAGAAACCCCTTCTCCTCCAGGCTCGTCAAGTGTTTGGACACCGACGATGACGACCGCAACCCGACAGCATCGGCGATCTGGCGCGTGCTTGGCGGATACCCGTACCTGACCACCCAATCCCGGATCGCGGCCAGGATCCGCTGCTGACGTGGCGGCAGGATCGAGGTGTCCAGGTGCTCGAACGCAAGATCATCGCAGGCGGCCACCCACAGAATGGTAAAGGTCGGCATCGGCGATCGACCCACCGGGGCAACCCTGTGCGGTGTTTCTTCTGTCCCTGGCCTGTGGTCTTGCTCGGAGGCTCCGGCACGCTCCTGGATGGTCCGGTTCGGGCCGCTTCGCAGCGGCTACCGAGCTGGACGGGTGGCGCCCGCGTAGTCGTCGCCCGGCCAATGGATGTTGCCGACTTGGACAGGTTGCCCGAAGTCTGGTGCGTGGATCATCTTGCCTGCGCCGATGTAGAGGCCGACGTGGTGGATGTTTCCTGGTGTGCCGTAGAAAACCAGGTCTCCCGGTGCGAGTGGTGCTTCCTTGGGTAGCAGTGGTACCGCGTCATACTGGGTCTGTGCCGTTCTCGGGAGGTTGATTCCGGCTGCTTCGTAGGCGGCCTTCGTCAGTCCCGAGCAGTCGAAGCCGGTGTGTCCGTGGTCGGGTCCGTTGCCTCCCCAGACGTAGGGCAGTCCGAGTTGTCCTTGGGCGTAGTTCACGGCCTGTTGTGCTTGGGGCGAGGCGGCGGTGTCGGTCCCGGAGTTGCGTGCTGCTTGCTTGTACTGGGTTGCTTGGTTGAGGACTTGGCTGACGTACCAGTCGGCGTGGTTGTAGGCGAAAATGGCACCGTAGAGATCGCGTCCGTCGCGGGCCCCATTGCCGCACAGGTAGAACGCGGCTGCGTAGATGGCGTCGTGCGGGTTATAACGCGACGGCGGGGTGCTGCCGCCGGGCGGGATGGGGTGCCGCGCCACCACGGAGTCGAACGTCGGCTGGAGGAACTGCATCGGCCCCCCGGCCCCGGCGAAGTTCTCTCCACTATGTACGCCTGGTGCGTTGAGTCGGCCGTGATTGGTTTCGATCTTTCCGATGGCTGCGAGGATGCTCCAGTCCAGTCCGGGGCAGGTGGCGGCGGCTTGCTGGTAGAGGGCGAGGTAGTTGCTGGGGATGTCGGCCAGGGCGGCGTGGCTGGGCTGACTGGCGTTCGCGGAATCACCGCCGCCGAAGAGAGCGGAGACGATCCCGGCCACGCCTGCGGCCACCAGCACGATCAGCCCGACAGCGGTGCCGAGGACCGTGGTGGCGAGCTTGAGCATGCAGGCATCACTCCGCGGGTTTCCAGGTCAGGTCGTGACGGGTGAAGGGCGGCATCGGCGTTGGGGGGCTGAGCCGGGGTACCGGGTTGGTCTGGGAGGAGCCAGGGGTTGTGCCGGTGCTGGGGGTGGGGTCGTCGAGGTGGGGCCAGGTGGTGTGCAGCTCGATCAGTCGGTAGCGCCCGGCGTGGTGGTGCGACAGGGGGAGCCACACCTGGGCCGAGGCCGTGCCGGCGCGGTTCAGTTCGTCCGTTGTGGTGGTCGCGATGGGCAGGTGGTGCGGGCGGGGCTGGGTGCGGAGGTGCTCGGTGAGCAGTCGGCGGGCGTGGGCTTCGCGTTTGACGGTGGCGAATACCGCCAGTAGTGGGGTGACGATGTGGGTGGTGGCGGCGAGGGCGACGTAGCCGGGGAGTTTCGCCACGAACCGGGAGAGCTGGTAGCTGCCGGTGTCCCACTCGAGGAACCATTCGATCTCGCGGCCGGCTTCGCGCCAGCGGCCATATCCGTCGGGCCGCACGAGGTCGCCGAAGTGCCGGGTGCAGCGGGCTTCGGACCACCAGGCGGTCACCGCGCGCCCATCGGTGTGGGCACGGGCGTCGGCGATCAGTCCGGTGAACAGGCTGTTGAGCCCGTGCAGGTGCGCCAGGCGCAACGAGTAGGCAATGCCGATCGAGCGTTCGGCTCGAAACCCTAGGTCGCGGGGGTCGATGCCGTCCTCGTGTGCCAGCAGGTGGGCACCGGTGGTGTCGAGCACGTAGAACATCGGTGCCCGGCCGCGTCCAATGTAGGGCTGGAAACGGTCCAGCACCCGCCACTGATACAGCCGCTTCAGTCGGTAGTTGGCTGCGCGTCGGGTGGGGAAGGCGAGCTGAGTGATCTGGGTGGAGGTCAGGGTGCGGTGCTCGGCGAGCGTCCGGGCGATCCACCGGTCCCGGATGGTCAGGTGCGCGGCGACCCTGGCCTGGTGTTCGGCCGAGGTGGCCTCGCGGGCGCTGGCGCGGGCGGGGATCGGCGCACGCAGGTCGCGTTGCGGTGTGGCGGCGTCGAACACGAACACTCCTTTCGACGGGTTCAGCGGGTGAGGCAGAACGTGAGCGGGGCAGGCCAAGGCCAGGTAGTGGGCGTGGCCTGCCCCTGTTCGAGTGCGAGAAGGTGGTCAGGCGGCGCGGCGCGGATCAGTCCCGGTGACCTGCGGTTCGGTCTGCTTGCGTGCCGTCTCGTCGGTCTGGCCCGGCAGCGGTTGGGTGTGGCGTGCGGCGGCTTCGCGCACCATGCGGGCTCGGCCGCGGACCGCAGGGGGCAACGGGCGGGTGGTCACGGTGAAGGGTTGGGTTTCTTCCCCGTTGACGACCAGCCGGGCGGCGGCGTGGAACACGCCGAGGTGGGCTAGGTCGTGTTCGCTGATCCGGGGCCCGGTGTGCCGGGCCAGCTCGCGGGCGTCCTCGGGGGAGGCGTTGAAGAAGATTTTCGACCGGGCGTTGGTCGAGATGCCTTCCTTGAGGTCCCGGGGAAGCTGTCCGAGGTGTTGGTGGGCCAGCGTCATCGACAGCCGATATCCTCGTGCTTCGGCCAACATGTCGTCGATCGCGTATGGCATATTCAAGAAGTTGTGCGCTTCATCGACGTACAACCCGGCGTCCCGCCGTTCGCGTTGCGGGAGTGCGGCGCGGGCGGTGGTGGCCTGCCATGCCTGGGCCACGATTAGCGAGCCGAGCAGGCGGGTGGTGTCCTCGCCCAGGCTTCCTTTGGGGATGCGGGCCAAGCACAGCCCACCGTCCAGCACCGTCGACATGTCTACTGTGGACCCACCGGCGGCGATGGCCTTGACCACGAATGGCCTTAGCAAAAATGCCCGCAACTTGTTCAGGAGTGGGGCGGTCGCCTGTGCCCGAGCGGCGTCGGAGAGCTGATCGTACCAGTCCCAAAAGCCCCGTAGCGTGGCGTCCTCCTGGACTTTCTCGCGGTGTCGTGCGCGGGTGGCGGGATCGGTGAGCAGCTGCGGCAGTGTCGCCAAGGTCGGCGACTCCGAGGCCGCGCGCAGGGTCAGGCACCCGGCCCGCAGAATGTCCTCCGTGCGCGGCCCCCACGCCTGTGAGAAGACTCTGCCGAATACGGAGACGAGGTTGTCCACGGCCGTCTCCTTTGGCCCCTCCAGCGGGTTCAGGCACGGGACCGGGCCGCGGGCGTCGGCGTCGAAGAGCACCACCTTGTCCGCGGCGTGTTCGGGCAGGCGTTGCAAGACGTCGGTGATCAGGTCCCCCTTAGGGTCGATGACCACCGCGCCCCGTCCGTGTTCGGCATCGGCGAGGATCATCCGCGCCAAGATCGTCGATTTGCCCGAGCCGGTGGCGCCGAGCACGTGTAGGTGATGCCGGGCGTCGGAAACCTGCAACCCGACCGGGCGGGCGTGGCCGGTGTCGGAGACGCCGACCGGCCGGATCAGCTCCCCCTCGGTGGGGGTATTCGGCGGAGGCGGCACTGCCCGCGCGCCCGCCCGGACGAGACCGGGCAGCGCTTCATCGGTCGGTAGGTGCGCGATGGCGGCCAGTTCGGGAACCGAAAGCAGGTCCCCCCGACGAAAGCGGCGCCGGGCCATCGCCTGCTCGGGCTCGCGCAGTCGCTGGCGGCGGTAGTGGTTGTGTTCGGTGTACCCGGAGAACGCGCTGGCGATCGCGTGCGCCCGGCCGCGCAATTGGTCGCGCACACGCCCCACCTGCTCGGAGGATGTCTCCATCGGAACGGTCGCCGACACCGCGTACCGGATCAGCGTCTCCCACTGCGCTCCACGTTGTTTCGCCACGATGGCCCGGTTCTGTGCCTGAAACTCCAGCAACGTCTGCGGGTCCGGCTTCGGCTGTCCGCTTCGTGCCGACGGTGCTTTCGGTGTAGCCCCTGGCGTGACCAGGTCCAACAGCCGGCCAACCGGCCGGGTCGAGCGACCCGCGTGCAGGTGTCGCGCCGCACGGCGGGCCTGCTTGGCTCGGCGGCCCGTCACCGGGCGGGCAAGCACCTGCACGCACGCCGCCTCGTGCACACCGAGCCCGGTGGGTGCGCCCCACAGCGCGCGGATCGGGTCGGCGTCGAAATCCGTCCGGATGGGCAGCGCCTCGGTGCGGGCCAGCCGCAACACACCCCCGGTGACCAGCTGGCGGCGCCCGGCCTGGGGTTTCACGGGCAGCGGCGCACTGGCCTGTTCGGTGCGGGTGTGTGCCCCCGGCCAGGCCGCCTCCACGGCCCGCTCAACCATCCCCGGGGGTACCGTACCCGGCACCCACAGCCGGATGGCCACACCGTCGTGGCCAAAGACGTACTCCCACGTCAGGTGGGGCTGTCCGCTGGCCAGGCGAGTCCACATCGGGCGCAGGAGGCCAACGAGGTTGGACCACACGGCGGGTGCTCCGTCGAAGTCGACCGTCGGGGGAGCCAGGATCGTCACGACCCGGGCCTGGTCGTGGAGCCGGTCCTGGCAGCGGTCGGACCACCAGCGCCGCGCTGCGAACAATCCGCCGATCACGGTCAGGATGACGGGCCCGACGATCGGCCCCCAGACGTACAGCCAGGACCACCCCGCGTCCAGTGCCGATCGGAGGGCACCCCACGGATCGGTCAGCAGCCTGCCGATCGGACTGTCCACAATAGCTGGTTCCAGCAGCAACACGTGCGTCAACCTCCTGGGTGCGACGGTGGCGAGCGGAGACGGAGTGGGCTATGCAGCTTGCCGGCCGCCGCTGTGGCGTGCCTGACGGCGAACGGAGGGCGCAGTCGTAATTGAGCGCAGCGCGGCCGTGCTGCGCCGGGCCTGGCGTTCGGCATCCACCTCGGCCTGCCACTGGGAAAACCTGCGACCGTCCAAGCGGCGCAGGAAATGAGGGATGCGGTTCGCCGGCACGCCCACCCAGCGAGGACCCAGCACGGCCAACAAGTCCGAGGCTTCCTGCGAGGACCATCCGGCCGTGCGAATCGACTCCTCGTCCGGAACACATCAGCCACCCGGTCCACACTTGGGTCCAGCAGACGATCTTGGGTGCCGCCGTAGCTGTAGACCCAGAGGAAGTTCCCCGGCGGGTTCGGCTCGGCCAGTTTCTGAAGCGTCGAAATTCCTTGGTATAGGCGTAGAAGTTGGTGTCCGGACGTTGGCGCATGATGCGCAGCCATCGGATGGTGTAGTCGTCGGAGAAGAAGTCGCCGGCGTCATGCACTCTGATCCAGCGGCCAGCGAACTTAGGTGCAGCGAGTTCGGCGAGCATGGCTTGTTCCCAGCCGTCCGGATCGTCGAGCACGAACGTCAGATTCGCCTCATGTTTGGCGCGCACCGCGGGCCAGGTGTAGGCGCCGTGGCGGGCATAGCAGACTCGGGCGCAAATCCCGGCGGACGGGCAGGTGATCTGTGTGCGGCCGTCGGCCAGTCGAGCGGCCAGGGCGGGAAGCGTCCAGTTGTAGACGCCGATCTGCTTCATTTCCCGATTCTGTGTCAGTAGCCGCTGCGGACGCCTCGGCTGTCGCCTGGGCGCGGATGCGGGCGTGGGTGCAGACATAGGCGTACCCCCAAGAAGAGAGGAGAATGCGAGACGCGGCAGCCAAGCAGGAAGCGGGGCGGGAAAGCAGCGACTGCCGTAGACGTGCGCGCCCCGGTTCCGGCGAGGCGCGGTGGCGCGGTCAGGCTGGCTCGTTGGAGCCTGAGCTGGGATCGCCGGTGTGCTCCGTCGTGTTCGGTCGACGGTGTCGTTGTTCGCGTTGGCGCCGGTAATGGTCCAGGTTGATGATCTCGGTGGTGACGCCTTCGGAGGACACGGTTGCGAGCTGGGCGTACTCGGTGCTGCGGTGGTGGCGTATGCGCTTGGCACACGCGCGGATCAGACCCCGAGCGCCGATGTACACGAGGCCGCCGAGGTAAACCCCGAACATGGTCACGACGGCGCAGGCGATCCAGACCACCGCCATCAGCGCGACGGCCAGGGCGAAGGCAGGCAAGAAGTCGAAGGCGAAGGTGGGTACGAGCGTTGAGACGGGGGTGTGATCAGCAGTAACATGGATGGGCACAGGCCTTCCTCCCTGCTGGATTAGTCGTCGAGAACGAGGTCGTCGGCGGCGGCCGAAGGGTCCGCGTTGTCGGCGGCGGTGTCGTTGGCCATGGCGGCGAGTTCGGCCGGGTCAGTTGTGATCAGCTGGTGCTCGGCATTGGACGCGATGGCTTGCAGGGCGACTCGCTGAGTCCCGCTGCACAAGAGACCCTGTCCCGTGTTTGCCGAGAGTAAGAACTGTCGCTCGCCTTCGGAGAGCGCGAAGGTGCGCACGATGTCGTCGATCGCTTGGGGTGCTTGGCGCAGCAAGATTTGGGTGGCGGCGTTGCTGATGATCGCTTTTCCCAGATCTGAGCCGAGCACGTCACCCACGTCTTGGGTGGCCACGGTCAACCCGGCCCAGTGCTTGCGGGCGCTTTTGGCCATGCGCCACAGGAACTCTGCGCCGGCTCGTTGCTGCATGAGCAGCCAGGCTTCGTCGACCACGCAGAGCCTCGGTCGCCGGATGGCGGGGTTGGACACACGACGCCACACCGCGTCCAGCGTCAGCAGCGTGCCCGCAGGTTTCAGCTCGTCCGGGAGGTTGCGCAGGCTGAACACCAGCAGGTGTCCTTCGGGCGGGGTCGTGGTTGGCCCGTTGAACAGGCCTGAGAACGCGCCGTGGGTGAACGGGTGGAGTCGGCTGGCCAGATCGCGGGCGGTGTTGTTGTCGGAGGTGTCCAGCACGGTGCGCAGGTCGGTCAGCAAGGGTGCTTGGCGTGTCCAGGTGCGCACGTCTTCGGTGATTCCGGCCGCACGGTAGGTGTCGGTGACCGCGTGGTCCAGCACGGCCCGCTCGCGGGCACTCAAGGACTGTCCGAAGAGGACAGATAGAAGTGTGTGTTGGAACAGGCTGCGCCGGGACAGCGCGTCGGCCGGAGCCGAGCGGCGCCCATCGGGCCGGGTGTGGATCGGCAGGTCGAGTGGGTTGATCCGTATCCCCTCGTTGCCCAAGGGGAAGTAGGTGCCCCCGACGGCGCGGGCCAGGCGGGCGTACTCGTCCTCGGGGTCGATGATCGCGAGTTCCACGCCCTGGTACAGGCTGCGGAGCGCTTCGAGCTTGACCAGGTAGCTCTTGCCGGCCCCGGAGCGGCCCAGGATCACCGCGTTGTAGTTCTCGCAGCTGAATCGGTCCCAGTGCACGAGTCCCTGAGAGCCGAGGTTCCAGCCGTAGAGCACGCCGCGGGCGGCCGCGGCCGAGGTGACATCCGGCGGGGGGAGGTCCGGCGAGGTGAACGGGAACGCCGCGGACAGGGCTGCGGTGTCGAAGGTGCGCGTCATGGCAATCTGGTCCAGGCCCATCGGCAGCGTCGTGATCCATCCCTGCAAGGACCGGTAGGTGGTGGGCTTGGCGTCTACGAGCAGGCTGGCGGTCAGCGCGCGGAGCGCGCTGACCTCCTCGATCAGTTCGGCCTCGGAGCGGGCATGGACGGTGAGGTACAGGCCCACCCGGAACAGGCGGCCCTCGCCGCGGGCAAGCCGGTCGGACAGGTCGTAGGCGTCTTCGGTGCTGGTCTCGATGGTGGGGTCGACCAGCCTGCCGCGAGCGGCTGTGTGGCGCCGGGTGGATTCGAGCTTGCCGAGCTGCTTGCGCAGCCGTTCGGCGGCCACCTGGGGGTCGATCGGTTCGATGTGCAGGGACACGTCCAGCCGGGCGGGGTGCGTCAGCAGAGGTTGCAACCAGCCCGCGTGGACTTCCCGGGGATAGCCGGTGATGGCGAAGGAGGCCACCCATTCGTCGCCGAGCTGCAGGTGACGCGGGTGGATCTCGACCGCGTCTGGCACGAAGGCACTGGAGGGGGTCGAGGGAGTACGGCGCCGGTTCCGGGTGAGCATCACAGGCTGTTCTCCTCGGTGTCGAAGTCCCAGTCGGGGCCGGCGGTGGTGATCACCTCGTGGGCGCCGGCCATCTCCGGTGAGGGCGGGAGCGGGCTGTCCGGGTTGCTGGCAGCGGTGAGCACGGCCGTGGCCTGGGCGGCGTCCAGCGGTGTGACGTCGATCCCGGCCGGGGACAGCAGCTCGCTGGCTTCGTGCATGCGCCGGAGCAGTCGGGAGGCCGCCGCCCGCCATGCCCCGGCTGTCTGCGCGGGCGCGGTGGTGCGGCGACGGCCCAGTCCCGGTCGCCTCCGCTTGGCCAGCGTGTCCGTGGGTGCGCTGCGGACGGGTTCGCGCAGGACCAGCAGGATCTGCCGGCGGAGCAGTTCGGCCTGCTGGCCAAGCGCGTCGAGATAGTCGGCGTGGTCGAGGGCGGCGGTCTCCAATGCCGGGTGCGGCAGGCCCGCCGCTCGGTCGGACAGCTCGGCGATCTGCTCGGAAAGATCCAGGCGCTGGGCGCGAACGAGGATCTGTACCGGCGCGGAGAGGCTGTGCAGGTACCGCCCGAATGCGGCCGTCAACGCCTCCTGCTCAGCGGGGGTTCGGAGCTGGAAGTTGACCGTCGAGCAGGCAGCGATGAGCGCGAGACCGTCCGACCCGAGATCAACCACCCCGGCCTCGTTGACCCCGGTAGCCGGTAGTTCCAGCCCGCCGGCCGCCGGCTGGTCGGCATCGTCGGCGACACCGGTCAGCCAGTCCGGGACGGCGGTCGGTGCGTGCCCGGCCGCCACCCGCCGCGCGGGCTGGAGCCGCTGACGGACCGCGGCCAGCAGCAGTCGGTCCAAGGTGATGCCGTCTCGGCGCACCACGACCAGCGCGGACACGGCCACCCCGACCGGCACCGCGACCACCAGGTACGCGACGACCGGGAGGAACGCCCGGGTGGCCAACCACCCGCCGTGGAGCACCAGGGCGGTCACCGCCATGACGGCGACTTGGCGGGCCGTGAACCCGGCCAGGATGGTGTCCTCGCGGTCCACGTCGGCCGGGATGCGCACGCTGTACTGGCTCACTTCGGCTCACCTCCTTCGCGGCGGGTGCTCGGGCGGGGTGGGGACACCTTGGGCAGGTCCAGCGGCAGGGCGTGCTGCCGCGGCGGCCGGGCACGCTTGGGCCTTGGCGGCGGGGGCGTGGGTGGCGGCTCGCTTCCCGACCGCGCCGGGTTGCGCGTGCGCTGCACGTCCAGTGGCAGCTGGTACTGACCGTCCGGACCCAACCGGGGCTTGTGTTCCGGCCATTGGCCATCGGAGGGGAACGTCAGCTGGCGTCCCCGCATCGAGGGCCGCTGCACCTCCGGTGGGGGTGGCGCTGGGGTGGGGCGGCGCACGCGGTGCGCGGTGGGCGGCAGCCGGTACCGCCCGTCACGGCTGAGTCGTGGCTGGTTGTCCGGCAACTGGCCACTGGCTGGGAACCTCCGCTGCCGCCCGTGGCTGCCCGACGCCGACGACCGAGGCTGCGGCGGCGATCCAGCCGGGCGGGTGGGCCCGAGGTGGCGTGGCACATCCAACGGCAACTCGTACTGCCCATCGCGGCCCAAGCGGGGCTTGTGCTCAGGCCATTCCCCGTCCACGGGCAGGGCCAGCTGCGTGCCCTGGCCACTCGGTCGAGGCGGTGGCGCGGGCTTCGGGTTGGAGCGCTGCGGCGGGGGCTTGGAGGCACGCTGCCGCCGGACCCGCTCCAGCGGCAGCATGTACTGCCCCGACGCCGTCGCCCGGGTCTTGGCATAGGGATCAGCCGGCCCGGACGGCCTGGGGCCACCGCGCGGCGTCGGGGCGCTCCCGCCACCACGCCCGCCCAGCAAGCCGAATGTCTTGTAGGCGAGAAAGCCCCGGACCAGCGACCCGAGAAACGACCCGCCGCCACCGCGAATCGAGCCGAGAACCCAAAACGGGATCTTGACCAGGATGTACATCAACGCCAAGGCCACGAGGAGATTCACCAACCCGTCCGTGGTCGGCCCGAAGAACGTGAACCCACCCGGCGCGAGAAAGACGAGCATCGCGGTGATCAGCGTCAGCGATTGACCCAGCTGGATCGCCAGGCAACCGGCGAAGGCTTTCCACCACCATTTTGCGATCCCCTCCGTCTGCGGGAGCGCATGGAACATCAGGGCCAGCGGTGCTCCGACGATAAGGATCACGGTCAACGCGACGCGGACGATGTAGGTCAACAAGAGCGCGACGAGCATTCCCGCAAGAAAGAGACCAATGAAGATGATGAAGAATCCGCCGTTGAGCGAACCCATCACCATTTTCTTCAGCGTTTCGGCCGAGGACTCCTCGTCGACTCCGCCCGACATGATCGCTTGCGCGAGCGCGTTGGCGAGATTGATTGCCTGGGAACTCACCCACAGCGACAGCATCCCGGCCAAGAAACCAATGACGATCCGCGGAAGGATCTCCTTGACGGAAGTCCGGGTCTGCAGGGTTTCGTAGGCCATGACGGTGATCCCGCCGATGAGGATCAAAATCCCGTAGCAGGTCAGCATGAGCTGCCAAGAGGAGTTCCACAGCTCGCCGATGCGAGGCAGTTGATCCAGCGTCGGGGTCGTCAACAGGGTGTTGGCCAGCAGATCCAACAGGCTGTTCAACGCCGGGGTGACCAGATCCCGGAAAAACGAATCGATCGCGTCGTTGACGCAGGCCGGGATATCGGTGATTCCGCACGAGGACTCCTGTGGAGAAGTCTGGCCGCTGGGCTGTCCGGGTTGGTTTCCCGACGGTGGTGGCGCCGGTGTCGCCGGCTGCGGGATGCACCCCCGTCCCTGGCACGGGGGCGGCCCGGGTTGCTGCGATGCCGACGACGACGGCGGCTCCGGTGCCGAGGGGCTGGGAGTCGGGGTGGGCTGGGCCGAGGCCGTGACCGCCCCGGCCGCCCCACCCAGAAGGCCGACGGCAAGCAGGGCGGCCACCGCAGCGCATGCGCGGCCGAAGCGGTGGCCGGCCCCGGCGGTGGGGGATGCGGTGGCCGACATGCGATCAGGCCCCCACGATCCCTTTGAGGATCTCGACCACCAGGGGAGCCAGCGCGGCCAGCGCGTAGCCGAAGCCGGCGTTCTTGAAGCTCTGCTTGGCCTTTTCGACCTCGCTGGGGTCGCCGTTAGCAAGCACGTAGCGGACCCCGCCGATGGTCAAGAAGACGGTGGCGAGCAGGGCGAGAATGCCCATGATCCAGTTGCGGATGTTGTTGAGGACTTCATCGACGGAGCGGGCCAACGCCATCACGTACGTGGTCTCGGCCGAGGCCGACGCGGTGGTGGCCAGCACCCCGGCGGCGACCAGAACCGTGGCGATGAGGACCCGGCCGGTCCGGCAACGCGGCGTGCGGCCACCGGCGGCCAGGCGAGCAGAGGGCGCGAGTGAGCGCAACGTGTGGACCTCCAGGGCTGATCAGCGGGCGACGAGCGCGAGAAGCGGGCACGGATCACCCGCGGCCCTGAAGTCCGGAATTCGGGGGCTCGTTGGACAGGCCCCCGCCACCTTTTTTCGTGACGTTCTGTGACCGCCCTGCGGTGTTGGATGCTGTGCGCGGAACGGTCTGGGAAGTGACCGCTTGACTCGGGGGGTCGCTGTCGTGGGAGCCGTCGGCCGACTCGGACAGCCAGGCGGCGAGTCGGTGTTCGGCTCGCTTGCGCATCTTGTAGGCAGCCCAGAACTCGATCTCGGCCTCGGCCGCCCACTCGTTCAGCGGGGTCTCGTCGAGTCGGGTCTCCGCGATCACCTCGGCCTCGGTCCGGGCCAGGACCCCCACCTCAACCGCACGGGCCAAGACCAGGTCCGGGTGTCCCGAGGGCGGCTTCGGTTCGGCCGAGAAGAACCCCGGAGCCTTTGGGGTGGGACCGTCCAACGCCGCGAGGAGTGCGCGGTGCCCGGCACGGTAGGCCGCCCACCGCAGCCGGATCGTGATACGCCCCCGGGTGAGGTCCACCGTCTGCAACGCGTCGAGGAAGCCGCTCACGATCTCGGCGTGGATATCGGCCGGGTCCCCGGCGTACCGGTCGGTCAGCCGGGCCGCCATCGGGGTCAGCATCGGCAGCGCGAGCCCGACGGCCACGATCGTCCACGTGCCACCCTCGGCACGGGAGCGGGTGATCACATGCCGCCACACCTGGTCCCACACCCGCCGCGGGCAGGACCGACGCAGCAGCAGATCGCGGAGTTCGTCGACGGGGATCTCACGGTTGGGCAGGTGGTCGAACAGGCGCCCATCCAGGGCAACCGGGTGGTCTCCCGCGGTCAGCCACGCAAATGCCTCACGGGCCGCATCCAGCGAGTTGGAAGGCCACTCTGCGTGCCCGGAATTCGAGGGGCTTGCCATTCCTGACTCCTCTCCAAGCGACGGTCAACGACGCCGCCGAGAAGGCCAGGCGAGGAACAGCGCCACGCACGGTTGCGCACTAAGAAGCGCTTAAGATGATCTTCTTGTTCTCAAACAAGGAGATCAACAAATACGGCTTGCCAAGATCAGCACTGCCGCGGACAGCAAGGCTGCTACCAGGGGTGTTAGTCAGCTCTTGTTCCGCTGCTGTCACCACGACAGACGGGGCAACCAGAACAAGAGAAAGAATCTTGATGAGTTACTGAGGCGATCTTGGAAGGCTGCCTGAGTGATCACGCACTCCACTCGCGGGAGGAGCTGAAAGCGATCTCGAACGACGACAAGGAGCGGTTTCAGCTACCGGACCCACGGCCGGAGAAGTCACATTTCGTTACCAGGGTTGTGGCTTGTCTCACTGCCGGTTCTGTGGAGTGGTGTGTCCAATCGGGCCCCGTTTCGCGGACTTCAGGGTTGTCTTCGCCCTCCGCGACGATCAGGGAGCGCCCGCCATGTCGCCACCGTCGATCCCGCCCGTGCCCGGCTTTCGCGACTCCATCGATCACCCGGCGTCCCCCTCGCGGGCCGACTGCTGTGGGCCCCCGGCCGCGCACAAGCGCGGCCGGGCCGGTGCCGTGCCCAGTGTTCGGTTCTGCCCGGTCGACCCCAACGCCGGGCTGGAGGACAGGCTGATCGCAGCCATCCGGGTGCTCGTGGCCGCCTACACCGTTCCTGGCGATCGCGTCGCGCTTGCGGATGCGGCCGATCCCACCGTGGGCGGGGCGCGGGCCGCGCGCGAGTACCGTGACCGCCTCGTCGAGACCGTCTTGCGTCTCGGTCGGGGCGCCACGGTTGAGCCGCCCCGGCACGCCGCAGGCGATCATCCTCGCGACGGCGATGCGGGCCTGCTCGGTGCTGGGTCGTGGTCCGGGCCCGGACTCGGACCCGATCCCGAGCCTCCGCCCGGCGCGGTCGGGGGACCGACCGCTCGCGCGGCCACCGACCGCCCCTTCGGGCGGCATCCGGACCCTCTGGATTTGATCATCTTGGGGTGCACGCGCCACCCGGCCGACCCCAGTGCGGTGATCGACTGGGCACCGCGGCTGGACCCGAACGGCACCCTCATCGTCCTCACGCACCGTAATCACGCGCCTCACCGAGGGCCGGTCCGATCAGGGTCGCTGCGCCGGATCGCGGCCCTGGCAAATCTGATCTTGACCGACCGGCTGATCCTCGCCCCTTGTGCCCCCAGCACCACCCCGCCCACGCACCCGCGCGTTCAGCGGGCCGTCGCCCTCGGCGGTCACCACCGCCTCCATACGACCGCCCGAGTGTTCCGGCCCGTCATGCCGTCCCCGGAGGCCCGCGATGCCTAAGAACCTCGTGCGCCCCACCAGCGTCTGGGGCACCGGCCAGCGCTCGCCACGCCAGCCGCTCGCGGACCGGCACGTCACCGCCACCCGCTCCGACACCGCGCTGACCCCGGCCATCGCCCGCTGGATCATCGCCACCTACACCGCCCCCGGCGACATCGTCTGTGACCCCAGCCCCGGCCCCGGGCTCGTACTGGCCGAAGCCCTCCGCGCCGGTCGCCACGCCCTCGGCCTGGCCACCCAGCCCCAGTGGGACTCAGTCTTGGAGGCCAACCTCGACCTCGCCCGCCTGGCAGGTCCCGTCGGTACCGCGACCTTGCTGGACGGCGTCGACGATCCGCGCGCCACCGAGCTACCCGGCGCCGTCGACCTCGTGCTCACCGGCCTGCGCCACACGCCTGCCAGCGACCCGTCCCGGATACTCGTGGGCTGTACGAGGACCTCAACGCCGTTGCCGACTGGGTCTGGCCCGGCGGGCACGTCGTGGTCACCTGCCGGCCTTCGTACCGCCGCGGCCAGCTGCTCGACCTGCCCGGCAAGATCCACGAGGTCGCCAACGCGGCGGGCCTTGTGCCCGCCGACCACTGCATCGCGCTCACCGCGCCCGTACGCAACGGATACGTGCGCCCCCGGCTCGGCTCGGCGGGCAGGAGGCACCCGGGAAATAGTGATATCCACGGTTGCTCTACCGCGCACCCCGTCCATATCGACGTGTTGGTCTTCCGCACTCCACATTCGGCGGCAGGTGGTACCCGATGACCAGTCTCTACTACCGTGACCACAACATGGAACTTCACGTCGGGGACGCCCTGGAAGTCATGGCGACCCTGCCGACCGCGTCGGTGGATTGTGTCGTGACCTCACCACCCTACTGGGGGCTACGTGATTACGGCACCGCCCACTGGATCGGCGGAAACCCGCACTGCCGGCACAGCCTCGGTACCACGCCACACCAGCGCCGCACGGTGAAGAAAACCGGTACCGGGCGAGGTCGCTCAGACAGCGCAAAACACTGCCGACGCTGTGGCGCAATCTCACAGGATCAGCAATACGGGCTGGAACCAACGATCGAGGAATACGTTCGCCGTCTCCGCGAGGTGAGCGCGGAAGTGGAGCGACTACTCACTCCGGGAGGAACGTTCTGGCTCAACCTTCGGGATGGGTACAGCTACCACAACAGCGGCACGGGAAGCACCCGTACCACCACGGTCGACGATTCACCGAAGGTGGTTCGCCACAAGAGCCTATTGGGGCTGCCGTGGCGGGTGGCCCTCGATCTCCAACACGACGGATGGATCATTCGCAATGCCGTGGTCTGGCACAAGCCCAACGGCATCCCCGACCCGGCGTCGGATCGGTTCTCCTCCCGCTACGAGGTGGTCTTTCTCTTGGTCAAGCAACCGGACTACTACTTCGATATCAGCCGGGTGCTCGCACCACTCTCACCGAATCGTCCGGCGTCTCGGAAAAGCCGCCGCGGAGGCACCAAACCGTACACGGTCAAGTCACCCTGGAACCCGCACAGTCTCGGCAAAAACCCCGGCGATGTCTGGTCGATCTCCACGCGACCGCTGCCGGAGGCACACTGTGCCCCCTTCCCCCTCGACCTCCCGTGGCGCTGTGTCACAGCCGGCTGCCCCGACAACGGCCGCGTCCTCGATCCGTTCTCCGGCGCCGGCACCACAGGACTCGCGGCCCGAAAATTGGGGCGCTTCTACCAAGGGATCGACCTGCGAGCCGACTACCACGAGATCTTCCTACGCCGACTGGCCGACCACACGGCCGGCACCGCCTGTGACCGGTCCGAGGTCGCCTGACCGGGCCGCAGGCTCGGCCCAGCCAGATCGCACCCCAGTAGCCAACTGACCCTTCCACCCAAATCTGGACCATCGCGTCGACCGTCCCGAATGCCGCGCCGCAACGGATTTCCGTCGCGTACACGTCTGCGGGCTGCCTCGGGACGCTGAGGTCCAGTCGATCGGTGGAGCGCTGGCCCCGACGAGTGCCCTCGTGCAGTCGGGGAGTCGAAGCCCCACCGGACCGCACCCGTGCCGACGCCCCCAGCCACCACAGCGCGCGTCATGGCGCGTGCCCGCTTCCGATCACTCCATCCGCGACCAGGCAAGCGGGTGCCTCGGCTGGGGATGTGTCCGCTGTGTCGACGGTCACCTCAGACCCGCCGACCAGCACCCGCGACCGCCCCTCGAGCAGCGGGCGCGCGGGTTCGGAGCTGCGCCTTTGTGCCCTCACGACACCCACATCACGCCCAACCCACCGAGCAGCGGCAAGGACGACCAGGCAGACACCGCCATCGAGTGGTCCCGTCCCGTCGACAGCGCCGGCGTTACGGTTCCGACCGCGCCGCCACAACCACGCAACACCAACACAGCGCCCAAGAGGACCCGGCAGCGACGGAACTCCCGCAGGACGGGCCACAACCTGGTCGTTCGCGGTGTTCGCCGCGACCCACCAGACAGGCACAAGCTCGCGCGAGTGGTGGCCAGCCTTGCTGCCGACCTATTGAAGGACGAGACCAGTGAGCGAGCAAGCATCACCGACACCGACACCGCGGACACCGCTGCCGCTGAGCGGAAAACACGCCGCCGGGCCGCATAGGCACAGACATTCGCCCTCAGCGTGTCCTGGCACTACGGCTCCCATCCCCAGCCGCTGCCCCGGCACTCGTAAGGGAGACCTAGCGATGTCGCCTGCACCGACTGAACCCGGACGCCGGGAACCGAGGGCTGCGTTGAACAACCTCGACTCGGTCCGGGTAGGAATCTACACCCGGTGGCCATCAAACAGGGAGGACAACTTCCTGCAGTCCTATGTGGAGTCCCGTCCCAGCTGGCACATCGCCCAACGGTTCTCCGACCACGCTTCCGGCGCCACCCTGAATCGCCCGGGCCTGCACCAGGTGTTGGACGTCGCCCGCGCCGGAGGGATCGACATTCTGCTGATAGGCAACGTCCACAGCCTGTCCCGCACGCCAGGCCACCTCGCACATCTGCTCCACGAACTGATCTCACACGGCGTGGCCGTTGAGTCAGTCACCGACGGTTCCATCAATGTCTCGACGCCCGCGGGCCAGTTTCAGGTGCGGACACTGGGCTCCTTTGCCGACTTCGAGGACGAAGTACTCGACGACCGCTGAATCCACACGGCCGTCGCCTCTCGAACCGTCGAACGGATTTCCTCTGCTCACAGCAAAGTGTGGAAGACTGTCATGACCAGCGCCTACGCCGATTCCTACGACGAGCTACAGCAAAATGCCCCCGTCCCCGCCCCGCATTCCTCGGCCGAGAGGGAACCGGGCACGCGTGCGGTGATCTACCTGCGGGTCTCCTCCGCCGGGCAGGTCAAAACCGACTACAACCCCGAAGGCATCTCCATCCCAGCCCAACGCCAGGCGTGCCTGCGCAAGGCCCGAGACCTGGGCGTGACCGTCGTCGACGAGTACATCGAGCCCGGGCGCTCGGCCACCGAGATGACCAAGCGTGAAGCATTCCAACGCATGCTCGCGCGGGTACGCAGCCAGGGCGACGTCGACTACATCATCGTCTACCAGCTGTCCCGCATGGCGCGGAACCGCTACGACGACGCCATCGTCATGGCCGACCTGCGCAAGCGCGGGGTCACCCTGGTCTCGGCCACCGAGCAGATCGATGACTCGCCCGTCGGGCAGCTCATGCACGGCATCCTGGCGACCTTCAACGAGTACCAGTCACGCCAGTCCGGCGCCGACATCGCCTACAAGATGGGCCAGAAAGCCCGCAACGGTGGCACCCTCGGACGCGCCCGGCTGGGCTACCTCAACCACCTCGACCACTCCGACGGCCGCGTGATCCGCACCGTCATCGTCGACCCCGAGCGCGCACCCTTCGTCCCACTCGCCTTCGAGCTGTTCGATACCGGCGACTACACCCTCGACGAACTCGCCGACGAACTCTACGACCGCGGCCTGCGCACCCGCCCCACCGCGAAACACCCCGCGAAGAAGATCTCGATTAACAAGCTCTCGCGGATGCTGCGCGACCGCTACTACCTCGGCTACGTCACCTACCGGGGCGAGGAGTTCAAGGGCCGCCACGAACCCCTGATCACCGATGAAGACCTCTTCGACCGAGTTCAGGACCGACTCAACTCAAGTTCTGCGGCCAAGGAGCGCCGCCGGGTGCACCACCACTACCTCAAAGGCTCCCTGTTCTGCGGACGCTGCCGCCGCGCCGGCACCACCCAACGCATGATCATCCAACGCACCCTCAACTCCAAAGGCGCCGAGTACCTGTACTTCTTCTGCCGCAACCGACAGAACGGCACCTGCCACGCCCCCCACATCAACGTCGCCCTCGTCGAGGACGCCGTCGAGCACCACTACGCCACGATCCGCTTCAGCCCGACGTTCATCCACGACATCCGCACCCAGATCGACACCGTGATCAACGAGCAGGAAGCCTCCACTCGGCTGCTACACCAGCAGATCACCGCCCAACTCCAGGAACTGGACACCCAGGAGAACAACCTGATCGACCTCGCAGCCGACGGAGCACTCCCCCGCACCAAGATCCAAGACAAGCTCCGCGAGATCGAACGCCAACGACGGCACCTCACCCAGCGGCTCGACACCACCAGCGCCGACCTCACCGACAGTGCCCGGCTCATCGACGCCAGCCTCACACTGCTCGAACAACCCCAGGAGCTGCACCGGCGCTGCAACGACGAGCAACGGCGCATGCTCAACCAGGCCATCTTCCACGCCCTCTACATCGACGACGAGGACATCACCGAGGGCGAGCTGCGGAAGCCCTTCGGGCAACTCCACGCCATCCAACGCACCCGACGCACAAACCGAGACGTCCGTCACACCGCGGCTGGCAGCCAACAGGGAGATAACAGCGAGGAGGCCACCCGCCAGGCGGGTGGCCCCTACTCGACCTCTGGTGTCACGACCCTACTCCAGGGCCTGCAATCAGGCCCTTGTTCTAGTAGGACCCCAAATGTGGAGCTGAGGGGAATCGAACCCCTGACCTTCTCGATGCGAACGAGACGCGCTACCAACTGCGCTACAGCCCCGTGCTGAGTGCTCCAAGAGCATACCAAAGCCCTTGGGGCACTCCGGCACCCCCTCATTCGCCGGAGGCGCGGCGGAAGGACAGCGGCTGCGGCCTGTCGAGCTCGTCGAACTCCGGGTCCTCGTCGTCGATCTCCACGATGGTCGCGCCCGGGTGTGGTGTGCGGGGCGGCGGTGCGGGCTCCGCGTCGTCGGCGGGGTGCTCGGCCGGCGGGGCGGCCGGGTGGGCGCGGCCGGTGGTACGGCGGCGGCCTCCGGCCATCCGGGCCATGCGCCGCTGGCGGATCTCCTCCTCGATCCGAACCTGCCGGCGCAGGTAGGTCAGGTAACCGACCAGGGCGAGGTCGATGGCGCCGTGCACCCACCACAGCATGGGCACAGCGATGAACGCGAGCACGCCGGTGGCCAGCGCGAGCAGCAACATGACCAGCACCACTCGCTGCCGGAACTGGTATTTCTCCCGGGCCAGGGCGGCTGCCAGCTCGGGGTCGAACCCGCCGCGACCCGGCCGGTACCGGCGCGGCTCGGCTTCCTCGACGAGGTCGATGCGCTCGTCGTCCTCGATCGGCTCGATGTGCTCGGGGTCGGGCATGGCGAACCCCTCCTCGGCGTTGCTGGGTGGCGCTCCCGGCTGGCGCCCACCGCGCCGCAGGACCCGGGCGGCAAGCGCGGAGTCGGCGGTGCGGTTCACCTCCTGGCGCCGCCGGGCGACCATCGGGACCAGCACGACGAGCCAAGCGACCGCCAGCGCCGCAAAGATCAACGAGCTGGGCATGACCCGCCACCTCCCCCGAACGTCAAGCGGCGCACACGTGCCACCGCCACGCTAGTCACATCCGTCACATCAGTGTCGGAGGCGCGCCGGGGCCCATCCGTTCCCTGCCTGCGCCGTTGATCACTCCCGATGCCCATCGCACGGGAGACGATCATTCCGCGCCATCATGACGTGACCGTTGATCGAGACCGTCCCAGGTGCGCTCCCCTTCCCGCGACCCACTTCACCCGGTCGGCGGGCGCTGGCGGGGCATGAATCCCCAAGACCGCCGTGTCGTCACCCGCTCGCCAGCGTGGCGTCGCCGGGTAGCAATGCTTCACGTTCCGCCACAACCCAGGCGGGCGCGCCTCCTGCGGGTTCGTTCCTTGGCGGGAGCGTTGTCCGGCGGGGTTTTCCACGTTCTCAGGCGTGGCCCGGGGGTGATTTTGGGACAGCTGAAACGAACGATTACGGACGCTGTGCGCGGCCACTCCCGATCAGCCGTGCCACCAGGCCCTCCGGCGCGTCCTCGGTGGTGATGGCGAAACAGAGGTGGTCGCGCCAGGCCCCGTCAACGTCCAGGTAACGGCGGAACAGGCCCTCCTCGCGGAATCCCAGCTTCTGCAGGACCCGCAGGCTGGGCGCGTTCTCCGGCCGCACCGTGGCCTCCAGGCGGTGCAGGCCGGCCACGTTGAAGGCGTGGTCGGTGGCCAGCGCGACCGCGACCGAGGCGACACCCCCACGGACCCGGTCTCCGGCGACCCAGTAGCCGATCCACGCCGAGCGCAGCGCGCCACGCACGATGTTGCCGATGGTGACCTGGCCGGCGAGTTCGTCGTCCACGGTGATGACGAAGGGCAGGGCCTGGCCCCGCCGCGCCATCCCGCGCAGAGCACCCCACTGGCCAGGCCAGGCCAGCACGGTGTTGCGATCCGCCCAGTCCACTGTGGAGGTCGGTTCCCAGCGCTCCAGGTGCGCGCGGTCCCGGGTCCGCACGTGGCTCCAGGCGCCGCCGTCGAGCAGGCGGGGTGGGCGCAACGCGACCCGGCCGACCGGCACGAGCAGCGGGCCGAGCCGGGCCGGCCAGCCCGGGTGCCGTCCGCCCGCCGCCGGCTCCTCCGGGCCACTGTCGACCGGGCGCAACCGCATCAGCTCCGCTGTGCCAGGAAACTGACCTCAACCTCGTCGCCGGCAGCAACATCCGTCGTCTCGGAGTTCACCACCACCAGGCAGTTTGCCTCAGCCAGCGAGGCGAGCAGGTGCGCGCCCGCGGTGCCCAACGGCTGCACCAGGTACTCCCCGCTCTCGGTGTCGCGCAGCAGCTGCCCGCGCAGGTAGCCGCGCCGCCCCTTGGTGGAGGTGATCGGGGCGAGCAGGCGGGCGCGCACCACCCGGCGGTGTGGGTTCCGCTTGCCGAGCGCGGCCCGGATCAGCGGGCGTACCAACACCTCGAACACCACCAGCGCACTGATGGGGTTGCCTGGCAGAAGGAAGACCGGGACCGACTCCGGTCCGAGGCGTCCGAATCCCTGTACCGAGCCGGGATGCATCGCTACCCGGGTGACGTCGAGCTCGCCGAGCTCGGACAGTGCGGCGCGCACCTCGTCACCGGTCGACCCGCCAACCCCACCGGCGATGACCACGACCTCGGAGATGAGCATCCGGTCCTCGACGACCTCCCGCAGCCGCCGGGGATCGGTGCCGACGATGCCCACCCGCGTCACCTCGGCACCGGCGTCGCGCGCGGCGGCGGCCAGTGCGTAGGAGTTGACGTCGTAGACCTGGCCGGGGCCGGGCGAACGGTCGATGTCCACCAGCTCGTCACCCACGGACAGGATCGAGACGCGCGGGCGCGGGTGCACCAGCACCTTGTTCCTGCCGACGGCGGCGAGCAGGCCGACCTGGGCGGGGCCGATGGGCGACCCGGAGCGCACCGCGACATCGCCGGTCTGCACGTCCTCGCCCGCCTTGCGGACGAACCCGGCCGACGGCACCGGCTTGCGCACGGTGACCCGTGCCGGGTGCTCGTCGGTGAAGTTGAGCGGGACGACCGCGTCGGCCAGCGTGGGCAGGGGTGCGCCGGTGACCACGCGTACCGCCTGCCCGGGCTGGAGGCGATGGGGCTGTCGGGAGCCGGCCGTGATCTCCCCGACCACAGGCAACACCACCGGTTCCTCGGCCGCCGACTGCACGTCGACGCTGCGGACCGCGTACCCGTCGACGGCCGCCTGGTCGAAGCCCGGCAGCGCGCTCTCGGCCACCACGTCCTCGGCGCACAGCAGACCCTGCGCCTCCGAGATGGCCACCCGTACCGCGGCCGGCCGCACCGCGGCGGCGAGCACCCGGTCGAGCTGCTCGTCGACCGACCTCATTCCGATCTCATCTCCCGACACCTCGCACTCCCCCCTTACCTCCTGACAGGTCGGCGGGGCGCTACTCCCCCGCCACCCGGTCCCGCAGCCAATCCCGCAGGCCGGGTCCGTACTCGGGGTGTTCCAGGGCGAAGTCCACGGCCGCGCGCAGGAACCCGCCCGGGTTGCCCAGGTCGTGCCGTTTTCCGTGGTGCACGACGACGTGCACCGGGTGGCCCTCCTCGATCAGCAGCGCGATCGCATCGGTGAGCTGGAGTTCCCCACCGGCACCCGGCTCGATGCGATGCAGCGCGTCGAAAACCGCGCGGTCGAGGACGTAGCGGCCGGCGGCGGCATAGGTGGACGGCGCGTCTTCGGGCTTGGGCTTCTCCACCATGCCCCTGACGCGCAGCACGCCCTCCTCGCCGGTGGGCTCGACGTCGAACACGCCGTAAGCGGAAAGCTCCTCACGCGGCAGGTCGAAGGCCAACAACACGCTGCCCCCGAACTGCTCGCGCACCGCGGCCATCCGGGACAGGATTCCGGTGGGCAGGATCAGGTCGTCCGGCAGTAGCACCGCGACCGCGGCGTCGCTGCCGTCGAGGTTGGGCTCGGCGCAGCCGACCGCGTGGCCCAGACCCAGTGCGTCCTCCTGGATGGCGACCTCGACGTCCAGCAGCCCGGGTGCCCGGCGCACCTTCTCCAGCAAGGCGGTCTTGCCGCGGCGTTGAAGGGTGTCCTCCAGTTCCGGCTGCGGCCGGAAGTGCTCGATGACCGCCTCCTTCCCCGGTGAGGTGACGATGACGAGCCGTTGGACGCCGGCTTCGGCGGCCTCGGCGGCGACCAGCTCGATGCCGGGGGTGTCGATGACCGGCAGAAGTTCCTTGGGGACGGTCTTGGTGGTCGGCAGGAAGCGGGTGCCCAGCCCCGCCGCGGGGACGATGGCCGTCCGGATGCCTCGGCTCTCGGTGCGGAACGTGCTCGTCGAGCTCATGGTCAGCGAGCCTAACGGCGAGCGGCGGAGGGGGCCGGGAGGTGCGCCACCGTACCCTCACGTGCCGTGGCGGATCCTGGTACGGAGCGGCTGGACAAGGCGGGCTGGCGGGCACGGGTGCGCGCCGAGCGCCGTGCGTTGCCGCCGGAGACGCGGGCCGCGGAGGCCGGGGCGTTGGCGACCTGGGTGACCGAGTGGGCGGTGGGCCAGCAGGGCACCGCCTGCGCCTACGTGCCGGTGGGGACCGAGCCGGGGTCGCTGGCGATGTTGGAGGCGCTGCACCGGTCCGGCTGGCGGGTGCTGCTGCCGGTGGTCCCGGAGCCGGCGGCCGGCCCGGCGCCGCTGGAGTGGGCCGAGTACCACGGCGAGGCCACCCTGAGGCTCGGGGCGTTCGGGCTGCTGGAGCCGCTCGGGCCGCGGCTGGGCGCGGAGGCGGTTGCAGAGGCCGAGGCGGTGTTCGTCCCGGCACTGGCCGTGGACCGGCGGGGCGTGCGGCTGGGGCGGGGCGGCGGCTATTACGACCGGTCGTTGCCGCTGGCCAAGCCAGGAGCGCTGCTGGCGGCGGTGGTGCGGGACAGCGAGCTGGTGGCCGAGTTGCCGGGCGAGCCGCACGACGTGCGGATGGGGGTGGCTGTCACGCCCGGGCACGGGTTCGTCCCCCTGACGGCGGCCGGGTGAGGGCTGCCGGGAGCGGGGTGAGACGCGTGGGTGCACCCCGGTGCCTGGTGCTGGGTCCGCCGATGGCGGTAAGCCCCGGCCTGTCAGCAAGTTGAGAGGACTGTTGCAGGGCGGCGAGCTGTCCGTGGATGCGTCACGTGACAGGTGCCCGGCCCGACGACGAAGCCAGGCCCGTCAGGGACGTGGGAGGGCTGACAGCAGCACCGGCGAGATCCCCCGGAATGTGCCCCGCATCCTGTGCCCGACTCGTGATCTCACTGAGGATGCAGGCGCGGCCAGGTCCGCGATCATCACGGGTGTGACGTGCGGAAACCTTGGTGGTTCCCGGTCCGTTCGGCGGTGGACCGCGCGCGGCCTGACCGGGGCGAATGCCGCCGTCACCGCATCGGGTGTGACCAGGCTGTGTTTGCGTCCGGAGCCCGGTTCGCGCATTATCAGATTGGCACTCCCATCTTGAGAGTGCCAAGATCTGAAGCCCGCGGAGGGACCAGTGCCGACCTACGCCTACGCCTGCACCGAGTGTGACCACCGTTTCGAGGCGGTGCAGTCGTTCACCGACGCCGCGCTCGCGGAGTGCCCGGAGTGCTCGGGACGGTTGCGGAAGCTGTTCAACGCGGTCGGCATCGTGTTCAAGGGCAGCGGCTTCTACCGGACGGACAGCCGGTCGAGCGGTAACGGCAAGTCGAGCTCCGGTTCGTCGAACTCCTCGTCGTCCTCGTCCACGTCTTCCGCTTCCTCGTCGACATCGTCGAACTCCTCGTCGTCGACCTCCGGCGGGTCCTCGACGGCCGCGGCCGCGTCGTGACGCTGTCAAGCTCCTAACCCTTTCGGGCACCTAGTTATCCACAGCCGCCCCAGTTGTCCACAACCGGGGCGGCCGTGCTCGCTCTCCCCGCAAGATCCGCATAGCGTCGGCGACAACCAAAACGACGTGGGGAGAGACCGATGCACCAGACCAACAATCCCAACCATTTCCAGCCGGATCGCCTCCGGTGGTTGCTGACCAACCGCGGCTGGGGCCGAACCGTGCAGTTCCGACGCCTGCTCGCCGGCGTGCTGGTGTTGCTCGCGGCGGTACTGGCCGTACGTCCGGCCATCGGAAAACCACCCGATAGGGAGACCGCCTTGATCGCCGCGCGCGATCTCCCGCCCGGCACCGTGCTTCAGGCGACGGATTTGGCGGAACGACAGCTACCTCCGGAAGCGATACCAGCGCACGCGTTACGGGAGCATTCCCAAGCGGTCGGCCGGATTCTCGCCGGGGCAGCACGTTCCGGCGAACCGCTGACGGACCTCCGCCTGGCGGGCCCCGAGCTGACCGAACTGGCCACACGGCGCGGTGATGCCACCGCCGTGCCGGTGCGGCTGGCGGATCCCGCGGTCGCCGACCTCCTCCATCCCGGCAGTCGGGTCGACCTCATCTCGACGGTGGAACGCTCACCACCGACGCCACTGGCCAGCGACGCCGTGGTGCTTGCCGTACGCCCACCAGTGCAGGGCGCCGGGCAACAGGGGCGCCTGGTGGTGATCGGTCTACCGCGTGAGGAGGCGCCGATCGTCGCGGGCACTGCACTCACCGAGGGGGTCGCCATTACTCTCCGCTAGACGAGTAATTCCGAAGTCGGGGTGGTCCCTGGAGACAGGCGAAGGGTGTCCAAGATCGGGTTGTGAC
>NZ_BMMK01000051.1 GCF_014645795.1 Longimycelium tulufanense
TCTGAGGCCGGGTGGCCACCACGAGCGCACCACGCCCACCGATCAACTCACTGAGAAAACCTCACTACGAGTCCTCCGCCTCACACACAGCCATCAGCAGACGTCGCACCTATCCACCCGACTTGAAGGCGGAGACTGCGAGTGGTTCCCACGTTCACCATGAACCGATCGTCGAGTGAGGTGCCCAGCTATGCCCCTGCGGCATCGTCACGGCTACGCCGCAGACCTTCACCGTGACCTCCCGAATCAGCGACCTAAACCAGCCCAGGAGTTCCCCACTCACGAAACCCCGCGAATGGGTGCGCACCGCAATCCAGCCCGTATCCGTCGAGTTTGAGCTGGCGGGAGACTTAAGGGGTGTGACAACACTGGTTCCTCGCGTACACCTTCTCGACTCGCTTGCCGGACCCACACCATTCGACAGTTCTGGCCCGTCCCGGCGTTGTCGGGGCCGCTTCCCACCCTCCCCGGCGACTCCCGGTTCAGGCTGCCCCCAGCTTCGCTATGCTGCTGCGACAACACAACGGCGCAGGTCTTTCACCTCCGCTCGGTTACACAGCGCCTCGTGGCGCACGAGGTCGCCTTCCCAGTGCCCGGGCACCCGACGGTCCTCGGTCTCGGTGGGGCGCTCGTCGATCCACCGGATCCCGGTGATGCGGGGGGCCCGGTTCACCGGCGCGGTGCGGCCCCGGCGGCGGGTGCGCCCGGAGCGCAGCGCGATGCCTTGACGCTGGAGTTCCCGGACCGGCAGGGCATAGATCCAGGAGTAGATCGCCTCGTGGGACACCCGCCGAGCCTTCTCGCCGGGGTGGTCGCGGCGCAACCGGCCGGCCACCTGCTCCGGGGAGTAGCTACGCCGCAGCAGGCCCACCACCGCCTCCCGCAGCTCGGGCTCGGTGTCCAGACGCAGCGGCGTGGGCCGACGCCGAGCCTGGGTGGCCGCACGCTCGGCCCTGCGTGCCCGGTAGCCCTCCCGTCCACCGTGCCGGGCCACCTCACGGGACACCACCGACGGATTCCGCCCGATCCGAGCCGCGATCACCACGAACTCCAGACCCTGGGCCACACCACGGGAAATCTCCTCCCGATCCTCCACAGTCAACATTCGACGCACCGGCGCATCCTTCCCGAGCGCCGACACAGATCACCAACACAACATCAAATGCTTCGACCACCCGAGGGCGCGGGGCTGTAGGGTCTCAGTCGCCGCCGCACTGTCTCGTGAATGAGCATCTCGACAGCACTTCGGTAGTGCGGGCGAGACCGGGCTGTTTGGGTGGAGTGGGGACTTGCCGGTCGTGGCGCGCGTGCGCTGCCGATGGTGGCATATGAACACGACCGATACCATGATCGGCAGTGCACCAATCATCGCCGACGACGAAGTACTGCCACAAGACCGGGAGCGCAGGGTCTGGAAGCGTCACCGCAAGGACGCGCTAGCTGACTTCCTGGCGCTGGCGCGTTTGTAGGGTTCGGGCCAGCATCAGTGTGGTGGGGTCGGGCCGTTCGCCGATCTCGGCGAGCGTGGTGGTCAACAATTGGACGGTACGGGCGATAGCATCGGTGAGTCCGAGTTGGGCTTGCACCCGCATGATGTCTCGGTAGATGTGCTCGTTCTCCGGGTTCAGCAGCCTGGCGTGTTCCAGCAGCTGTAGCTGGCGTTGGGGATCACGTCCGCGGTAGTGGGCAGCCATGCCTGCTAAGGCATCGACGACGGAGCGGTGAGCGGCTTCGCGGGGGCCCTCGAGCCAGAGCGCGGACATACCGTCGGCAATCTCTCCGTGGTAGATGGCAGCGATACGTGACCAGGCCGTCATGCGCTCCTCATCGCTGGCTGCCATGCGCCGCGCGTGCTCGGCGTCGTGCAGCTGCCAGTAGTCGACCTCGACGACTCCCGGGTCGAGTGCGACCTGCTCGCCGTGCTGGGAGATGAGATCGACAGCCTGGTCAGCGGTGGCTATGGCGGATGCTTTGCGCAACTGCGACAGCGAGGCGTAGAAGGCATTGAACGGCCGCCGTCCGCGGGCATCTGGCCAGAGCGCTTCACGGACAGCATCTCGTGTGGTGCCGGAGGGATGCAGCGCGAGGAAGACCAGCAACGCCTTGTGCTTCGGTGCCAGCGCGGAGGTGACATCGTGGTCGTGACCGTCGGGGCTGCGCCAGGACAAGGTGATGGGACCGAAGATCGACAATGCCCACGGACGTTCTGGGTGCTCGCAGGGCTGCTCATGCTCCCCGATCAGATCCGGCACGTTGGCGGTGACCGCCCCCTCTCGGCCGGTCGAGGCCGCTTCCTCAGCGGCGGGCAGCCCGGCTGGCGTCCCGGCATCTGACTTCAGGGCACGGCTGGCGTCCGTTTCCTGCGTTTGTGCGCTGTTGCCGAGGTGCTCCGATGGCTCGGCTGGAGCGCGGTCGAGTGCCTGCTCCGGTGCGGCCAACTCGTCCTCGTCGCTCTCGACGTGTGACTGGGCCCACTCAGCCTCGGCTGCGTCCTCGAGCTCGCGGCCGCCAAATCCGTGTTCTTCGACGGCAGGCTCGGCGGGCCCGGGCGGTGGTGTGCTCGGTGCGGGCGTGTGGGCGAGCAGGGCCAGTAGGTCGCGCGTGTCGGAGGTGTCAAGGTGGAACAGGTGAGTGCCCCGCAGGGCGTCGACGGTGGGACTGGCGGCAGCCACGATGCCGTCTGCGCGCACCCGTACGGTGGCTCCAGGCCGCCAGTGGCCGAGCACGATGCCGGCGATGCCACTACCGGAGCCGGCATCGAGAATTGATTGCAGCCGGGGCTCCGGGCCATCGATCTGGGCGACGAGGACGGCAACCAGTGCCGTGATCTCGTCTTTGGAGCCACGACGGGAGCCATGTTGGCCGAGTGCAGTAATGGCGCTGGGCAGATCGTTGGTGACGTGCAAGCGCGCTGAATCGGGTAGATCGTCACCGAGCAGGGCACGTGCGTCGTCGGCGGGGATGATGACGGTGGCGTTGGTGGTGGCAAGGAGGTGCACCAGCAGTGAGCGCGCCGTGGCCTCGGCGCCGGCTCCGGTCAATCCGAGTCCCCGTACGGCTGCCAAGTTGACGGCGCGAGCGCGTTGCTCGCGGACGCCGATTTCGATGGAGCCGTTGTCGTTGGTGCTGGGCTCGACACTGATGGGTGCGGACACCTGTGGCAGCAGCGTGTCGAGCGTGACGTGTTCCTCGTGGTTGTCGCTGTCGTCGAGGTGTTCCTCGTCGTAGGCCAACCGGAGGGCATGAACGGCTGGTGCTGGAGCGGGCGGCGGCATGCGGTCGCCACTGCCCGGCTGATAGGCGCGCCTGCGTTTGCGGCGGCGGATGACCATCGCCAGTGTGACAGCGCTGGCCATGGACGCGGCGACGAGTCCGCCGCTCCACAGGGTGATCGCGGTGCCCGAGGTGGTGCTGACGGCGTGCGGCGCGGGAGCGCGATGCCGGTCGGGAACTGCATCCGGGGAAGGTTGAACGACGGGCGGTTGCGATGGAGAGGGGTGCGGTGAGGCTGGCTCGTGTGGGGCAGGCTCGGACTGCGGCGGTGAGGCGGGCTGCGCGACCGCGTCTGCGGGCAGCTGCAGGACCCAGCCCGGACGGATCAGGTGGGGGTCGATCAAGGCATCCCCATCGGGCTGGAGGCGCCCCTGGTTGAGCTGGAACAGTTCGTTCCAGTGACGGCCATCGCCGAGTTCGCGCTCGGCGATGCGCCAGAGGCTGTCGTGGATGCCTCCGTGCGGCGGCTGCACCACCACGGCGCCCTGCTGGGGATGCGGGTCGGCTCGGGCGGCCGCATGCGGCGCGACACCGGTGACAGCCACGTTCGGAAACTCGACCTGGGCAGTTGCCACCGCCAGGGCGGGGCCGGCTGACGGTACTGGTCCTGCGCCCTCGGCGGCGCGCGGGTGTAGCAACCCGAGGACCGCGGAGGCGACGAGCACACCGGCCACCGCGTGCACCGGCCCGATCGCAGGGGGGCGCACACCGCGCAGCGCGTCGGGCAGGCAGCGGGCCACATCGACGGTGAACACCAGCCACGTGGGCCAGGCGAGGCAGGCCAGGATGTCCAGCAGCAACGTGACCGACAGCGGGTTGAGCAGCGTCGCCTCGATTTCGTCGCGGGTGGGGATATGATCGGGAAGCGGCCATCCAATGTAGGCGGTGAGCCCCCACGGGACTCCTACCAGCAGCACGGCGAGCGCGCACAGGGCGACCAGCGCCACCAGCAGGCGCCGCATTCCGGCGGTGAGGCGTGCGAGAGGTCTCATTTGTTGCTTCCCAGTGCGCCTTGGTCGGGATGGGCTCGTCCTTCGGCGGAGACGGACAGGTCATTGATGCCCACCAGCAGTCCGAGCAGCTGGGTGCGCTGGTGCGCGTTGACGTGCACTCGAACCGAGTTACCGTCGGCAATGACGGTGCCGGTGGCACCTACGGAGTCCAAATAGCGTTGGGCCGCAGCGTGGGCGGCGGCCGGGTTCAGTCGGGCGGTGCCACCAGCGCGGTAGGCGGCCAGATCGAGCTCCTGTGCCCCGGCGCGGGCGGCCTCCTGTGCCTCGCCCATCGCCTTCGTTTTCGCGGCCAGTGCGAGCCCGCCGTCGAGCACCAGGCCAGCGAAGAGCAGGCAGGCAGTTGTGATGATCACGACGAATGCTGTCACTCTGCCCTGTTCGTCCTTGGCGAAGGAGTGCCTGCGACACGTCATGTCCCAGTGCCTCCCGCGGTCACGGTGCCGCGCCACTGATCCACCACGGACGCGGCTGAGGCTTCGACGGTGATCGATCCCGGGACACCGAGTAGGGACAGGTCCGACAGCCCGATCTCGCAGTGGATGACCGTGGTCACGGTGCTTCCTGGCTGCAGTCCTCCGGTTTGCGTATCGACGCTGAGATTGCTGCAGCTGACTCCCGCTTGGCCTAGCGCGACTTCCATGGTTGCGCGGGCCTCGGCGGTGGCTTGGGTGTTGCTGCGAGCCAGGGTCGCTGCCCGTACGGCTTGGTGGGCGGCGTCGTCGACACGCAGGCGTGCCTCGGCCACCCGGCCACAGAAGACCACGAACAACAGCAACAGGATCAGCACGGGAGTGAGCAGGGTCAGCTCAACGGCCACCGAGCCGCGTTCGTCCCCGCACCATCGCCGCAGTATCATAGTCATTCGTTGGCCTTCGGTTCTACGAACCGCTCGCTTGGCCCGACCGCTCGGGCTCGGACCGGTAGATTCAGAAACGGAACCACTGGTGTGACGTGACCACTAATCTCTACTGTGGACTGTTCTGGTCCGCGCGTGACCGCAACATGGGGGTCACGTAGAGGGCCGGCGCCCAGTTGAGCCAAGACGGCGGTTGCTCGTGCGTGTCCGTCGCCGCTGCTGCCGTCTTGCACGCGCGCGGCCGAGAGTGCTTGAGAGGCGGCTGTTTGCGCGACATGGGTGGCATGCGCCCAGAGCGCGAACTGCGCGACGAGAAGTAGTAGTAACAGCAGTGCCGGCGCGGCGAGCACCAGCTCGGCAGTGACCGAACCGCGTTCGTTGCGGCCGAAATCGCACAGCCGACGCCATACACGTCCTCGGGTGGTGACGCGAATGATCACATCTGGCCCCCGATCTCGTTCGCCTTGCGGGTCACTGCGGCGACGATGATGCCAATCACAACGATCGCCGCAGCCACGAGTAGTGCCGTGACCAAGACGGTCTCGGTGGAATAGCCCCGCTCGTCGGCACGAATCTGCTCAATGCGAGCGCGAACGGTGGCGATGATGACCGAAAGGTAGCCCAGCACGGTCGTAATCCCTTCTGTGTGCGTTACAACGAGCCGAGGACGGTGGCCAGAGCCGGGTAGGCAATGAAGACAAGGAAGCCCGCGAACAGGCAGATCACCGGTAGCGACATCCGTTCGGTTGCTGCGTGGGCGTCGGCTTCGGCCTCGGTCAGCTCGTGGGTGCGCATCGATGCCGCCTTGGCTGCCAGCGAAGCGCGAACCTTGGCGCCCTCCCTGCCGGCCAGGGAGACCGAGGACGACAGTTCGACGAGTTCCTGGATGTCGAGTTCTTCACCGAGCTGCCGAAGTGTGTTCCATGGAGTGGTACGAGTCAGCCGGGCGGTGGTCAACGCTTGGCGTATGCGGGCGAAGGCCCACCCCTGGCCGATGTCGGCCGCGTCGGTGAGCGCGCCGTCGACACCGGCACCGCCGGCCAAGGCGCACCGCACGAGGTTGAGGTAGGCGCTCAAGGCGTGCCGGAAGGAGGCGCGCCTGCGCTTGGCTTGCTGGTGCACGTCCAGATCCGGAAGGACGAAGCCCCCGGCGCCGCAGACGAGGCCGATGATGAAAGGGGCCTGCCACGGCAAGCTGACTCCTGCCGCCCACAGTGCGGCTTGCACCACTCCCGGCAGGAACAGGCCGACGACGGCCAGCGCCGCTTTTTGCGCCAGCAGCGCTTCTGGTGATCGCCCGAGGACGAGCAGATCCCGCCGCTGCCGCTCGCTGGGAAGGCCGAGCGCCCGCAGCGGGCGCACAGCGGGCCGGCCCCAGCGTGTGGCCCAGCCGGTGGGATCGACCACGGTGATCGTGGGCCGGCTCCGCGAAGGTGTGCGTACGGCGGTCAACGCGCTGCCCAGTGACGGTCGCGGGGGAAGCAGCCAGACCAGCAGCGCCCACAGGCCGAGGCCAACGCCGGCTCCGAGCAGAACAGCCGTTGTGATCACGGCCGCACCTCCTCGTGCAGGGCGCGCGGCGTGGTCCCAGTTAGGTGGGTGAGGAACCGTTCTGGTGTCTGGCTTCCCTCTCGTGCGATGCGTGTCAGCCAGCCGAACGCGACAGCGAACAGTCCGCCGACCACCAGCAGCATCAGCTGGCCGAACGCACTGTCGTACGGGGCTAGGTAGCCGCGGTTGAGGATCACCAGGCCTACGGCGAAGATCAGCGTCGTCGTGACGATCACGCGGACACTGGTGCGGGTGCGCGCCCGCCCGGACTCCACCCGCAACCGCATCGACACCTGTTCCCGTGCTTCGGTCGCCAGCTCGCCTAGCAGATCCGTGAGCTGGCGAGCTTGGTGTTGGGAGGCCAGCACCAGGGCACTGATGACCAGGTCGGCGGTGGGGTCGTTGAAGTCGTCGGCCAAGCCGGACAGGGCCTCGGCGAGCTTGTCGCCGCGTTCGATGCGTATCGAGAGTTCACGAATGTCGTCGCGAATCTCTGCCGGCGCGGTATCCACTGTGGCTTGGACAGCCTGTTCGAGCCCGGCGGCAGCCGAAAGAGTGTCGCGCAACATCTCGGTCCATGCGGCGATCGCCTTGATCCGCGCGACGCGCCGAGCATGGTCCTTATTCCGGCCCAGAACCCGCGGCAATGCCCACACGGCGCACATGGTCAACACGCCGCCGACGACCCACCCCGTCACCGCACCGGCAAGCACACCCGCTGCGACGCTGCCCGCGGTCCATCGCGCCGAGGTGCGGTAACGCACCCGGTCGAGCCACTGCTCCCATCGGCTTGGTCTGGCGACCGGAATGGGGTCTTGGCCCCGGACGCCCAGGAGCAGCAGCACCCCGAGTGCGAAGCCAGCGCCGCACGCGCCCGCCACTGCGGTGAAGCCGATCACGGGTTCCACCAGCCTTCGGGGCGTTCCAGCACATCGGGGTCGAAGCCCACCTCGGCTAGGCGGTCGACGGTTGCGGCGCGCAGTGGCGCGCCCGGGACTGCGCGACCAGTGGGGCCAGGGCGATACACCTCGTTGGATACGATCTGTTTGTCGTCGGCACCGACCACCTCGCGGATCGAGCTGACCACACGGGTCTTGTCGTCGCGGGCCTCGGCGAGGTGGATCACGAAGTGCACCGCGGACGCGATCAGCAGATTGGTTGCCTCCAAAGACAACCGTTCCGGCGATTGCGCGGCGTAGGTGGCCAGCTTGGTGAACGCCCCCGCGGAATCGCTGGCGTGAACGGTCGCCATCGACCCGTCGTTGCCTTGGGTCATGGCGTTGGCCATCGGGATCAGCTCGGCCCCGCGGACCTCGCCGACGATGACGCGGTCCGGACTCATCCGCAGTGCCCAGCGCACCAGCTCGGCCTGGCTGATCGCGCCCTCACCCTCGACGTTCGCCTCCCTCGCCTGCAGGGCGACCGTGTCGGGGTGCGCCGGGTCCCGGTCGAGGCCTAGCTCGAAGTTGTCCTCGATGGTGATCAACCGTTCGTGTGGCGGGATTGCCGAGGCCAAGGCCCGCAACATCGTCGTCTTGCCGATCGCGGTCCCGCCGACGACCAGCAGGTTGAACCGAGCACGCACGAGCGCACCCAGCAGAGCTTCCAAGCCGGCGTCGATCGTGCCCAGCTCACGCAGCCGAGCCAGGGTGATCCGCTGGAAGCGGTGCCGGCGAATCGACACCGAGGGCCTGCCGGTCACCGCCATCACCGCAAAAAGCCGGCTGCCATCCGGCAATTCGACGTTCACACCCGGCGACCCGCGATCGAACCGACGCTCTTCTACCCCCGAACGCGCCGCCAAGGACCGGACGAGATCAATGAGCTCGTCATCCGAGGCCGCCACCGGCGGCGTCTGTGCACGCCGACCGTCGGCGTAGCGCACGAACACCTTGTCGCACCCGTTGACGTTGATGTTCTCGATGTCGGGGTTGGCCAACAACGGCTGAAGACCGCCCATGCCAAAGATCTCGTCGAGCGCCTGGTTGATCACGTGACGCTCGACCTCATCCGGCAGCAGGCCGGTGCCCGTGGGATGCGCTAGTTCCTCGGTCGCATAGGCGTCGGCGGCATCCGCGGCGAGTCTCTCCGCGAGGTGACGCCGCCCCCGGTAGTCCAGCGGCGGGCGACCTTGCTGCTCATCGTCGCGGATGCGCGCGGCCAATCCCTCAGAGACCGCGTGACGCACGCGCGTTCGCAGCGCCGCTGCGCCGGGATGCTCCCCGCCGTGGCTCACCGGGCCTCGATGCGACCTTGCCTGGTTTGCCGGAGGAAACACCGGCACCGCTGAGGTGCGGTGCTCGTGCGAGTTGGTCGTCATCGGGGCACCACGCCATTTCCGCTGGACGGGACCTGCGTCGTCACTGCCGCCGCAGCTTGCGAGCCCTTGGACGGTGCGGCGGGCTGGATATGGGCAACCAGGTCGCGCGCGAGCCGCGCGGCAGCACGGCCCAGCGCGGACTTCTCCAGCGGGCGCCCCTGTGGTTCACCGCAGAGCAGCGCGGCGCCCGAGGAGTCATGCGGCAGCGTGCCCATCACCGGCACACGCAGCTCCCGCTCGACCTCGGCGCGGCCGTAGCCCTCCCCGATGAGCACCAGTCCCGGAGTTTTCGTCCACGTCGGAATCTCGCCCAGCAGCGTGGCCACGTGGGATAGCTCGTCAGCACGGGGCCGGGCCATCACCACCAGCGCTTCCGCCCCGCGCACCAGCGGCAGCGCCGGGGAGGAGGAGTCCAACCGGCCGACATCGACCAACACCGCCGCATCGGCGGGGCCGGCCCCCGCGTGCACCGTCCGCGCCCCCCTCGTGGTGAGCACTCCCAGAGCGGCCCGGGCTTGTTCGGCGGCCACGGGGCCGGGCACGACGCGCAGCCCGCCGGGAAGGCGTTGGCTGTGCTCGTTCAACAGCTCAGTGTTGGAGGCCCTGCGCGCTGCTGCGGCGAGCGACACCAACCCAGGACTGGATGCCAGCCGATGGCGCGCCGCCAAATCCCCACCCGCCGGATCAGCTTCAATGACGAGCGGATCGCCGACCGGCCAGCGCGCGGCCATCGCGAGGGTCGCCGTAGTCACCCCGGGCGACCCTTTCACGGAGCAGACCCCCACCAGCATCACGCGCCTCCTCCGGCCGGGACAGCGACCAGGGACAGCTGGCCAGATGGGATCGCCGCGACCTGTCGAGCGCTGTCCGTGGGCATTTGCAGGGACACGACCGAAGATTGATCGTTGGTCTGCGGCGCGACGCCGACCACGGCCGCTTGCCACGGGCCGCTGGAGGCCGACGGCGCCGAACCGGCACTCGAACTCGCCCCACTGCCGGGCGTGACGATCACCGACACCGTTGTGCCCGGCGCGATATCCGGCGGAGCTTGGCCGGCCTTGACGGCCATGGCCACGACACCCTGCCCGGGCGGTGGTACCTGGGGACGGCCCAGCACCGACCGCGACAGCAGCGTGCCCGCGGGCAGCGAGTAGGCGACCGGTTGCCCGAGCACCGACGACGCCTGTCTCGCAGGAACAACATCGGTGCCCGTATCCGCAGACAACGGAACCTGACGCAGATCCTGCGGCGTCAACACGTGCCCAACGGTTACGGGTCGCGCCAGTGTGAGCATCGGCTCACGGTCACCAACCTGCAACACGGTGATCACCGAGCCGGCCGCACACACCACGACCAGCAGAACACCCAGGACTAGATACGGCACCCGCCCACGCCGACCGGTTCTGCCGGCGATACGCGAGCGCGCCCCAGGCTTGCGGCCAGCCCACGACCGTGACGCGGTGGGCGGCCCCAAAGAGGGTTGATGGGTGGAAGTCGGTGCAGGCATCCAGCGCCTCCAAGCAATGCGGTACTCCGCACCCCTTTTCCGATCACGGAAATTAGGGGCGTTCTCAGCGAACTGGGTTGTCTATCTACAGTGGAATTTCCTATCGAGGTGTGTTGTTGAGCGCCTGTGATTCCGCCACTGCGAACGACGCGGTCGACGTCGTGGCCAGGTCGGGGAACGTGCCACTCTGCCCGGCTCCAGACCACGTCACCATCCAGTGCACGGTGGCGGCGACCGGATAGGTGTTGTGCGGTTGTCCTTGCGAGGTGTGACGGTAGATATGGCCGCAGTCAGGGCTGGCCGCCTTCGGGTCGCCACCCGACGGGTACGGGGTGCCTGCGCCCTGGCAGGTGATCGTAAAACCGTCGCCCATCGACCAGGTCACTGATTGCGGCGTCGCCGTCGCCGTGACCGAGACCCCCGGCACGGAGGCGGTGGCCGTCTGCGGTTGCCACTCGCCACGGTCCATCCACAGCCAGGTTGGCAGATTGACCAGCTGCTGTGTGGTCGGTGAGGCGTGGATCTGTGGCGACGGCAACCGCAGTTGGTTGTATGCCTGCTGGGCGAGTTGTTCCGGTGAGGGAGCCTGCTCCGGTCCGTCCGGAATCCAGACCGGGGGCCGGTAGAGGGCATCGGCAAATCCCGGGCCCGAGCACTTGTACACGTACCAGGCCCCTGATTGCCTGGGCTGTGGCTGTTGCTGGGCGAACCGCAGCGGTGCCCAGGACGAGGAGGACCGGTATGCGGCGGGAGTGACGGTGAGCGCGCCGCCGTCGTTCGGCGGGTGGTATACCACCGTCACGGTTCCCCGACTCGGGGGTTGGTAATCGCTTCGCACGTACCGGCAGTTCGCCCGGTTCGCCTCCCCGACGACCTGGTCTCCTTGTGGGCGGCCGGAACCGCCATCGGAGCCCGAACCACTGTCTTGGCCGTTGTTGCCCGAGCGGGGTGGGGAAGGACGCTGGCCCGACTGCCCGCCCTTCCCGGCACCAAGGTCACAACCTGCGTAGTCGACCCTACTGCAGTCGACGCCGCCCCAGATGTCCGCGAACGCTGTACCGGAGCCAGCGATGACCAATGTGGACACGGACACCGCCACGATCGAAACGCGCCTCAGCATGTGCCCAGCCCCCGCACGGCGAACTGGCTTACCCGCCACGAGCCATCGGGCTGCTTTTTCACCTCAGCAACGATCGACCGTCGGCCACCCGGCGCATCACCGCTGACGGGTTCGTTCGTGCCTTCCCGGACCTTGGAGGTGCCGGTCGAATCCCCACAGTCGGTGATCACCACCGTCGCAGGGTTGCTCTGCGGCTCGACTGAGGTGACCTGCGGGTTGTTCTTCGGAGTGCCCCGCGTGACGACGTGGTTGAAGTGATCGGCGTAGAGACTGCGCGTGATCGTTGTCAGCGCATTGCCGGTAGCGAACTTGCCCAGTTCCGGCGCCTTCCAGTCCGACGTTTCGCCAGCCTTCGCCATTGCCGCCCACATGCCGACGTACGCCGCCTCGGCTTGGTGGGCTGCCGCCTCGGCCGGGGAGGCCGATGTCGACGTCGATGGCACGGTCTCGTCATTGGACCGTTGGTTTGCCTGCTGTGTAGGAGGTTCCTCTTGAGAACCGCAAGCGGCCAGTGCTCCGGTTACGCAAACGACTAGTGCTGGCACAGCTCTGGCACGTCGAGCCGCCAACCAGACGAGCGGATTACGCATACAGCTCCTCGTCGAAGTGATCTTTTACCCAAGCTCGCGCGGCGTGCGGCGACACGTGGGCTCGCTCAAGCGGAGTCCAGGTGGTGCTCCGGCCCTCCATCGCGAGAGCGGGTCCCACGACCCATCGGCAAAGCTACTATGCTGAGCCACAGGGATGCTATACCTCACTATAGTGAGCCATCAACCCGATGTGAGGTGTCGTGA
This sequence comes from Longimycelium tulufanense, assembly GCF_014645795.1. Taxonomy (GTDB): domain Bacteria; phylum Actinomycetota; class Actinomycetes; order Mycobacteriales; family Pseudonocardiaceae; genus Longimycelium; species Longimycelium tulufanense. The sequence goes on from NZ_BMMK01000051.1 coordinate 12,435, forward strand.
ATCGCTGCGACCCGATATAGTGGGCCTTGGTAAGCGGCGGCGCATCCGTGGCGGCGGACACAAGGAGGCCAGATGCGCGGGGATCACGCAGGCGAGCATGGCTCGCCCGTGTTCGTGGCACGGCTGCGCAGCCTGTTCGATGAGATCACGTACGTGGACGAGGCAGGGCGCCGTCGCCGGTTCTCGAACCAGTACGTCGGTGAGCAGACGGGCCTCTCCCGGAGCTACATCGACGGGCTACGCAACGGACGGAACACCAACCCGGGACTGAACGTCCTCACTGCCCTGGTGAAGTTCTTCAACGACCACCGAGACCCGAACAGGCCGGCGATCACAGTGAGTTACCTCGCCGGTGATGAGGCCGGTCCCATCGAGGTCGAGGACGATGTTCTGCGTGAACGGCTCGCCGACCAGGATGTTCGCACGATTGCGATGCGCGCGGGCGAGGCGAGTGCAAGGACTCGGCGCCAGATCTTGGCGATGCTCGATGTCTTGGAGGACAGGGGCTCCGTGCAGGGTCAGCTCGAGGCCTGAAGCCGCTTGAGTGCACGGGACAAGTCGACGAGCCACCGGATGTCGGCGTTCATGTCGCCGCTGAGCCCACCCTGCGGTACCGGTGCGGTGACCGGACCTCCGATGGGTTCGCTGCCGTCCTCCCGTGCCTCGCTCCGTGCTCGTAGTGCCTCGCGGACCAGCTCTACGTCTGTGCCCACGGTGGTGGCCTCGGGGCGGTGGACCGGGTAGTAGGGGGCCAGCATCACCAGGCAGTCACGTATTTCGCAAGCGCGCCGGTATCGACGGGCATGGATGCCCCACGGTCGTACCGCACCGATGCTCCGGCGGAGTGTGAGGGCGGGAAAAGCCCGATGTGTCTCGCGCCACAGGTGCCGCAGCGCGAAGTACTCGCGCCAGTGTCGCAGCCAGGTCGGCGCGGCAGTAGCCATGCCCACAACAATGGGATAGGCGAGGCCGACCGCCAGCCCGGGGATCGCCACCACGATGACGATCACGTATGCCGTGCGGGCAGCAGCCATCGCTGGACTGCCGCCCGGTAGAGCCAGTCCCATAAGAGTCACGGAAGCCGAGAGCACGTTTGCGACGAGAGCCGCAGCGAGCCCGGCGACGAGGACTCGCAAGCCGATCCGTAGATGCTTGCGTCGGGTCAAGCGGGCATAGTGCAGGGCATGCAGGAGCGCACCCGCGATGGTGTAAAGCAACGCGAGCACGGCAAGTAGCTGAAACACCGTGCCCTGAACGATGCCGACGCCGGCCGCTCCACGAGGGTCGGCACGGACATGGTCGGGTGCTGTCACCCAGACAGTCACCGCGAGCGCGACGAGCGTACCCACGATCACGCGGTGGCGACGCATCTCCTGGGGACTGCGGCCTCGTGCTGCAGTGCTGTATGCGAAGAAGGCGAGGAGTGAGTAGAAGGCGGCAATCATGCCGATATTGCGGATAAGGCTAGGGAGCCCGAGCACGATGCTGTCGAGCCACGTGGCCACCGGGTGGCGCCCTACCGTGAAGGCGATCGCTGCGGAAGCGAGTCCGCCCGCGACCGTACGCAGCAGCCGATCATCGGGTGCTCGGAGAAGTTGAACAGCTTTGATTGCCGTCGCGACCCACAGAAGCACGGTGAACGTCAGGAGCACTAGCGCCATCCTTGGTGATGGCTCAAGCTCTGACTGATCCGCCGCTCGGCGGGGTCACCACCCGGTGCGGGGTCTGCCGTGAGTACGGAACACCATTCCTGAATGATCGTCGCATACAGTTCCGCTTCGCGTTCGTAGCGGTCGTCGTAGCAGGTGCGCCGCCTTCGACGCAGATCCTCATCACCGTCGGTTTCCTCCTCGGCGATGTCCCACTCCAAGCCGGCGGCAGGATTGCGGAGAATGGCGGCCGTGGCCGGGTCGAGTGCGCCCACACCGCTCGGATGTCCGCGGAGGAGATGGCCGAGTTCGTGCAGGATGATGTGGTCTTGGTGCCACGGCACGCTTCCCTGCTGATAGAAGATGGCGTCACGATCCGGCAGCCGGAACCAGAGCCCGAATGGCCCCGGAACCTCGAGCGGATATTCGTAAAGTTCGATGGGTCGTCCGCGGGCTTCCCCTAGTCTGCGGCACAGGTCGCGGACGTTCAGTGGTGCCGGCACATCAAGGTCACGCAGCAGGGATCGACACTGGCGCCGTAGCACCCATTCGCGAAATACATCAAATGGTGAAACCATCGAAGTCTCCCGTGAGCTACTGCAGTGTGACACGCAGTGGCCGCTACTGTAACGTTTCAGTCCCTGTGAGTAGCGATACTGTTCCAGTGTGCAGCAACTGTTGACTGCCCAGCAGCTACTGATCGGGCCGCATGGGGAGAGCATTTCACCAGGAGCGGTATTGATCGACGGCGACGTGATCACCGCAGTCGGATCAGTCCGCGAGATCGAGCGCCAGACTTCCAGCAGCGTGCATCGCTTGGACTATCCGCAAGGGACGATCCTGCCGGGGCTGATCAATTGCCACGTGCACCTCGCCTTTGACGCGAGCAGAGATCCTGTTGCCGCTCTGCTCGAATCCAGCGATACCGATCTGATCCGCGGTATGAGTGCCCGGGCGCGCCAACATCTGGCCGCTGGTGTGACGACCGTGCGCGACTTGGGGGATCGAAACGGGCTAATCACCCAGCTGCGTGATGCCATCAACCGCGGTGACATCACAGGGCCACGAATCCTCGCCGCCTGTGCGCCACTGACACCCCCCGGCGGGCACTGCTTCTTCCTCGGAGGCGAGGTCTCTGGCGACAAGGAGATCCGCGAACGTATTCACCACACCGCCGAACTCGGCGCTGACGTGATCAAAGTGATGGGCAACGGAGGGCAAATGACCCCCGACGGCCCAGGCATGACCGACTCGCAATTCTCGCCAGGCGAACTCCGCTTGATCGTCCGCAAGGCTCACGCCGTCGGCCTGCCCGTAGCGATCCACGCCTACACCGTCGAGACCATCGCCGCGGCCGTCGACGCTGGAGTGGACACCATCGAGCACTGCACGTTCCTGGGCCCAGACGGCATGCCCGACCTGCGCGACACCGTTGCCGAAACGATGGCAGCCCGCCAGATCGCAGCCTCTCCAGCACTGCCATCCGGGTGGCGACGCATGTGGGACATGCTGGGCCCCGAACGCTCCCAGGCCATCGCTGACCGACTGAGGTGGCTCATGAACCGCCGAGTTCCGGTGCTGTTCGGCAGCGACGCGGGCGTGCCGATCTCGCAGCACGGTGACCCGGTCAGCACGCTCGAACTGTACGAGCACATCGGCGTTCCGGTCCCCGGAATTCTGGAGCTGGCAACGACCGCGAGCGCCCACTACCTCGGGCTGTCCGACAAGACCGGTGCGTTGCGGCCCGGATTGGCCGCTGACCTCATCGTCGTTGATGGCAATCCCCTGCAGGACCTCCAAACACTGCGCTCCCCGAAGCTCGTGCTGAGCTCGGGACGAGCGGCCGTTGACATTTCCGACCTCGGGTGATCACTGGAGATAGACAGGGATCCGGGTGGAGTGGCACACTATGGTGTGCCTGCGTTGCGTGATAGCTCTATATAGTGAGCTACATGTGGTGCCAGCAGCTTGCGGAGGAAGCCATGCCCGACCAGGCTACGGGTGCCCTGGCCTGGCCCGATGACGAGCCAGTCGGCTCACTCCTCGCCATCTCGCGTGTGGACACAGCGACCACCGAAACCGGGCTGCGCCGTGTCGAATTCTGGATCACTGCGTTCTCGCTGCCTCAAACCGCCTGAGCCGGTGTGCTTCGAGTGTTGGCACCCATGCATCCTTCGGTTGGTATCGCGACTTGGGTGATTGGCGGACTCCTCGCCGAGATCCTGCTCGCGCGGGCGGTCCGTCAGCGCGAGCAAGACGTCCAGTCATGGCAACTGTTCTTGCAGATTGGCATCACGAGCTTCCTTCTTGCGGTCATGGTCTGGAAGAACAGTTCGGTGGTCAGCTTGCTCGTTCCGACAGGATTCCTCATTACTGCTGTTCCATTAGCTCTCCACGATCTGCGGATGGGTCGGCTTCCGAACTGGCTCGTAGCCCTGAGCTATCTCCTGACGGCAAGTGCGCTGCTCGCCGCCACGTTGTGGGGTCGGCAACCCGAGCACCTTGGACAGTCATTGATCGGCTCAGGACTGTTCTTGCTCTTCTATGCCGCGCTCTACATGTTCGCACGTGGACAGCTTGGTGGAGGTGATGTGAAGCTGGCAGGTGTTGTTGGCGCTGTTCTCGGCTGGCAGGGCTGGTCGAGCCTTCCCAGCGGCCTACTTCTGATCTGGCTCATCAGCGCTTTCACCTATCTGGTCGCTACTGCGGCTGGCAGGAACAAACTGGTGAACGCTCAGCCTCATGGGCCGAGTCTTGTGATCGGCACCTTCGTAGCGATCATGGCGACACTTTGATCCGCTTGGGGCGGGTTGGGGGGCAGCCGCCGGCGATGTGCTCTTCGCGCGGATGTTCCGGAACGGCACACACGGGCGGGAGTGAGTTTGTTCGGCAGGACGGGTCTCTCCCATGGGCTGCGCAGATCGACGGCCCGGTGGCGTGCCAGCCGAAGCTGGGCGTGGACGGCCAACAGCAGCCAGAGCCAGTGGTCGGCCGCTGCGGGAGCTCCTCGAGATGCTGGTCGAGCACCAGAAAAATCCGGTCGTCACTCGGGCATGTGATGCTTGCGGTACGTCGCCCCTGTAGGGATGTGGAGGCGTCCTTGGGTGAGGACGAGGCGGATGCGGCGGAGGGCGTGGAGGTCGTGGCGGGGGTCGCCGTCTACGACGAGGAGGTCGGCGTCGTAGCCGGGTGTGAGCTGTCCTGTGCGGGTGCCCAGGCCGAGGGCGCGGGCGGAGTTGACGGTGGCGAGCTCGATGGTCTGGTCGTGGGTGAAGCCCAGGTACTCGTAGAGTTCGAGCGCGTTGACGATGTCGGTGAACTCCGAGCCGGGCAGGCCGGCATCGGTGCCGGTGATCAGTCGGATGCCGAGGTCGGCCATCCAGCGCAGCCGGCCGAGCAGCGGGGCGGCGCGGTCTTCGCCTAGGCGCTCCAGTATGCGGCGCCATTGGCTGCTGGCGGCGCAGACCGCAATGCCGTGGGTGGCGATCCGGCGGGCGATGTCTTCGTCAGGGGCGAACCGGCCGTTGGGGGTCATCCAGGTGCAGTGTTCGATGGTGTCGACGTTCGCGTCGACTGCGGAGGCGATGGCTTGGGTGCCGTGGGCGTGGGCGGCGACCGGGAGACCTGCCTGGCGGGCCTCGTCGACGATGATGCGGAGTTGGTTGGTGGTGAACTGGGACTCGCCCATTGCCGCGCCACCGGGGGTGAGCTGTCCTCCGGACACCATCACCTTGATCACGTCGGCGCCCGCGGTGGCGTTGCGGCGCACTCGTTCGCGCAGTGCGTGGGGGTTGTCGGGGTCGACTTCGCCGCCGAGGAACCAGCAGTGCCCGCCGGGTGGGGTCAGGGGTGTGGTCGCGGTCAGCAGGCGGGGGCCGGGCAGCCGGCCCTGGGCGATGGCCTCGCGCAGCCGCACGGCGAGTTCGTTCCGGTCGCCGAGGTCGCGGGCGGTGGTGATCCCGGCGTCCAGCAGCTGGCGGGCACGGCTGGCCATGCCGAGCAGCAGGTCGGTGTCGTCGGTGTCCTGGAGCGCACCCACCGGGTCGGGGCCGGCGTCGAATGCCAGATGGACGTGGCTGTTGATGAGTCCGGGCAGCACCGTGGCTTCGGGGGCCCGTAGGACCTGGGTGTCAGCAGCGGCGTGTTGCGCGATCTCGGCTCGAAGCCCCACCGCCTCAATAGATCCGCCGCGTACCAGGACTGCGGCGTCGGTGAGATGGTTCCCGGCGGGACCGAGCAGGATCTGTCCGGCTTCGATGAGGATGTCCACCACGCTGATCATACGAACCGTGGTGCGGGACGCCGCACTCCGCGGTATGGCACCGGAAACCGGTCGCGGCGGTGTGTTGGTTAGCCCGTGACGGGTGTCAGGCGGAACACCGCGGTGCTGCCTGTGTGGCGTCGGATCTCCTCGATGGGCGCGCCGGGTGGGAAGGGCCAGAAGCTGCTGGGCTGGGCGACGTTGCCCAGGTAGATCGCCAGGATGACTGCGGCGTCGTCGCTCTCGATCAGGGTAGCGGCGTGCTCGGGGACGGGGTCGCCCTCGATGTGGCAGCTGCCGGCGGCCAGCAGGTTGCGGACCCAGTCTCGGGAGCGGTTCGGCGCGCACACGTAGCGGTGTCCGTCGAATTGGGTGACCGCCAGCGGTGTCTGGCGGTCCTGGCCTGTTGCCCTTCCCAGGATGTGCAGGATCCGCAGCACGTGGCGTCCTTCGGTGTAGGGCTGGACCGGCGTTTGGCGGATCTTGTCGGCCATTTGGGCGTTGAACGCACTGATCTCGGCGTGGCTCATCTGGGCGGGATTCACCGGTGCTCCGTTCAGTTTCATGCGGTGGAGAGTCGTTGCCAGGCGCGGGACAAGGCAACGAGCTCGGCGGTGTCGGCGTCCAGGTGGTCCCCCCTGCCTTCGGCAGGCAGCGCGAAGGACGTGGCCTGCGTGCTTACCCGGACCCCGTTCTGGCGGGCCTGCAACGCCTCCCGCACCAGCCGAGCCCGTTCCTCCACGGACAGCGCCTGGTCGGTAGCCTTGTCGCCGCCCACTGCCGTCACGTAGGGGCTGAGCTGCACTAGGCCGTCTCGGCATTCGACGACGCGTCGGTAGTGGCGGCGGTGGACTTGGCGCAGGCTGAACAGGTCGCGCCATGGGCTGGGGACCCGGTCTAGGGTTTGGGCGGGAAACGCGGCGTGCAGGGTTTCCCACAACGGGCGGAGCTGGTGGTAGGCACGCAGGCGACGCCACCACAGTGGGACCGCGACGGCACGGCTGATCACGGCCGGGTAGATCACCCCGAGGAGGAAGACCGCTGCGGAGAACAGGAGCAGGACGACGGCCCCTGCGGCAAGGGCGGGTGGCACCCGGTTTCCGGTCCAGCGGACGACCACGAAGACTGCGCGTACCGTGCAGGCCAGCGTGGTGAGGGTAAGTCCGGTGCCGACCAGCCAGAGGCCGTGGGCGAGCGGTGGCCGGGACATGCGTGCGTAGCGGATGCTCCACCGCACCGTGGAGGCGAACGCGTAGACCAGGTACAGGCCGGCGGTGAGGAAGAAGATCGCGACCGGGGTGTGTTCGGTGGCCTGCTTGCCCATGAGCTGGTTGCGGATGTCGCTGGGCACGGACAGGGTTGCCACGACCAGCACCAGGATCGTCGCGACCAGTGGCAGTGCTTCCCAGCGGGCGCGGCGTCGGGCGGCGGGCCCGGCGGCGGAGAACAGGTAGAAGCACATCAGTGAGTAGGCGCCGACTAGGACCAGCACGTTCTGGGTCAGCTTGGCCGAGCCCGGCCCTACTAGGTCGTTGAATTGCGCGGCTAGGCGGGACACGCCCAGCGGCTGGGCCGCTGCCATGCTCGCCAGGCACCCGGTCACCGCCCGCAGCGGCAGGTCGTGCGGCGCGCGAAGCAGGTGGATGGCCTTCCAGACAAACGCGATCCACAACAAGGTTCCGGTGAGGAGCAAGAAGCTCACAGCCACCCCCTGCGGTCTCCCAATGCGGATTGGAACCGTTGCACCGCGGCGTTGGATGCCCGAGTTGGGGAGACGCGGTTGAGTACTGCGGCCCACTCCAGGATGAGCGTGGCGACGAGTTCGGCTTCCCGTTCGTGCGCGGTGTCGTAGGAGGAGCGTCGCAACGCGCGCCGAACCGCCTCAGGCGACAAGTCCGGCATCATGGACAGCCAGAACTCCTCGTCGTGGTCATCGCTGCGATGCTCGGCCAGGATGTGTCCGATCTCGTGCAGGATGATGTGGTCTTGGTGGAATGGGCTGGTTTCCTGCTGATAGACGATGTGGTCGGCGTCAGCGGCGGCGATCCACAGACCGAACGGTCCCGGCACCGGCAGTGGGAAGGGCGCCAGATTGATCGGCCGTCCTCGCTGCCTGCCCAGCTGTTCGCATAACTCCTTCACTTGCAGCGGCGGTTGGATATCCAGCTCCCGTAACAGGCGGCGACACCGGCGACGCAGCGCCCAGTCCTTCACGATACCCCCACTCTCCCCACGGTTGAGCGGGCAAGAGCATTACAGACACGAGAAGTGGCGTCACGACCGCAGCGCGTCATTCCTGTCATGAATCACTCGGATGTTGCAGCGCCGTGCTCCGCCTGCAACGGGCAATGCTCCAACTGATCCACACGTTCGACGTCCCGCAGTCCGCCGAACAGTCACGACAGCCCAAGGGTTTTTGCGCTAGTCGGTCAACGAGGACTCTCCGTCCTCCGTGACCGGCGGTAGCTTGTTGGCGGCCCGCAGCTGGTCCAGCACAGCGATGATGGGCCCCAACTGCTCCGGGGTGAGCCCGTCAGCACGCGCGGCCACCTTCCGCACGCCCAAGTCCTTCCGCAGCTTGCTCAGCAGCGGAAGCTGGGTGAGCTGGTGAAGAGTGTCCTGGGCTCTCCGGTCGTCGGAGGTGAGGAAGTAGTCGGTGGTGACATCGAATAGGTCCGCGAGAGCCGTCAGCAGCTCGATGTTCGGGTTGCGCTTCTTGCCGGTGCGCAGGGCGGACAGGTACGCGGCACCGGCCTTGAGCTCCGGATTAATCTCCTTCAGCCTCTCGGCGATCTCCGCGTTGGTCCAGGACTTCGTGCGGCCGTGGGCCCGCCCGTGCGCAGCGATGAGCTGGTTGAGGCGGTCAGCGAACCGCTGGTCAGCCTCTCCCATCACCATCCTCCCAACCGGTTGATCATCAACCAGCGGTTGATTATACGCCCGAAGGGGCTCAACCGGTGGTTGACGAGTAAGCGGCGATGCGGTTTCATCCCCCACCGTGGGTCAACCACCGGTTGTGAGAGCGGAACTACGATTCGCTACTTCATTTGGTCGAGCCAGGCTGGCATCGAGGGGTCCGGGTGGCGCGCCAGCCCGCCGTAAGCCCTGCGCGGTATTCGTGTCCGGAGCGGCGACCCCCAGGAGCCGTTGCGCGCGGCGCGCAGGGCAACTCGGATCCTCATGAACCTTTGAAGGGGGAGGGCTGTTGCGGGAGGGCGAACAGCCGAGCCGTGGGAGCAGTAGGGGGTCGCAGAGGGATGGGCAGCGAGTCAGCAACTGCCATCGCTGGAAGAGGCAGGGAGACGGTCGTGGGCGGTGACGGCTCCCCTTCACCCTGGGAAACGTGCTGTCAGGCGTGTGGCAGGCCGCTGGCGGTTATGGCGATCGATCGGTTGACGGGGCTGTTGGACCGGTGGGGCTGGGACGACGCCGCCCCACGGGCGCTGGACCATGCCCGTCGAGGTGGTGTTGGCTTGGCGTTGCTCCTGGTTGACCTCGACTATTTCAAGCGGGTCAACGACGAGTTCGGCCATGTCGCGGGCGACGCGGTCCTCGTGCACACCGCTCGCGTCCTTCAACAGGCCACGCGGGAGACGGACCTCGTGGGGCGGTACGGCGGTCATACCGGTGACGAGTTCCTCGTCTTGTTGACCGACATCGACCCGCACCAGGGCCTAGCGATCGGTGAGGCGATTCGCGACGGGATCAGCAGTGCACAAATCCCCGCGAGGACTTCGCAGGGTGTGGTCTCCGTTCAGGGCGTGACGGCATCGATTGGGATCGCCTTCGACGATCGAGCACACGAGGGGGATCTCACCGATCTGGTCCTGCGCGCCGATACCGCCCTGCGGGCCGCCAAGGCCCATGGACGGAACAACATTCAGGTCGCAAGGACGAGTTCCTTCCCAGGGCGGAAGGCGTGGAGAACTCGTAGCGCATGAGGTTCGCGAGCACTCGTCCGCCGCGATCGTGCGGAGTTCGCGGACACCGTACGCGTAGCGACGAGCGGCCGATCTTGCCGTACCGCTCATGACCGAGAAGTTGTTCTTTGACGTTTGTGAGGTTGCCGCGTGGGGATGGTTGCGGCGCCTGATGCTGGGGGGTCATCACGATGGTTCACGGGGGTGTTTTGTGGAGAGTCACCGCAGACAGAACAGGGCGGGCTCGGCGACGGCAGGAAGGAGCGGGCCGGATGATCTGACGTGGTTACAGGAGAGAGCAACCGCTCGAGCACGTGCTGAACGCTGGTTCACCGATCCCCGGCTACGCCCGGTCAGCATCGGCTACGACGACCGTGACACGGCGACCTCGCGCTTGCTGTGTCTGCAGGTGGGGCTGGCGCAGGTGGGGCGGCCGGTGCGGCGGCTGCTGGATGTGTCGTGCGGCGGCGGCGACCTGTTGGCCGAGGCCGCGCGGATCGTGCCCGAGGTGGTGGGCGTGGACCCGGTTGCGGTGGCGGTGGCGGCGGCTCGCCAGCGGCTCACCGGGGGTCCGCGATGCCGGGTCGACGAGCTGTCCATGGAACAGCTCGCCGACCCGGCCGGCCAGACGCTCGGAACGTTCGACTTGGCGATCATGCATCTTGTGTTCGGGCTCGTGGAGAACCCGCTCGCCGGGCTGCTCGCGGTGGCGGACCGGTTGAGCGAGGGTGGGCTGTTCTACGCGACAGACCTGCTGCGTCCCGCGGCATTCAACGCAGACCCGCACGTGGCCGTCGCCTTCCGCCCTGCGAACTCCGATGAGCACGCCTACCTGGTCGACCAGGTCGCGGCATCGTTCAGCTGGGACGAACTGATCGCGCTCGGGCAGGCAGTCGAACGGTGCGCTCCGGTTCGCGTCGAGGTTCGGGCCGGCGGCCTGGGCGGGTTCGACATCGCCTCCGGGCAGGCGCGCCGGCTGGTTGCGGCACGCGCCCAACACATGATCCCTCTTTTGCGCCGATTCGAGGACGATGGTGCCCCCGAGGGTGCGGGCCCGCCGCCCTATGAGGTGATGTGGCACCTGTACCTGCGCCGGCTCACCTGACCCATGGAGGTCCCGGACAACGAGGTCCGGGTTGTTGTCGTCGACCGCCACCCCATCGTCGCGACGGGGCTGCGGTATGCGTTGGACAACGAACCCGGCCTGACCGTGGTCGGCGAGGCCCACGACGTCGCCTCCGCGATGCGGGAGATAACGCTGACCTCCCCCGATGTCGCCCTCACCGAACTCGACCTCGGAGCGGAAGACGGTGTGGAGCTGATCCGCCGGTTGCGGCGTTCGTGGGCAGACCTCGCGGTCGTGGCGCTGTCAGATCAAGTCGCTCGGGTCGTGGCTGCGGTCAAAGCGGGGGCGCGGGGGTTCCTCCGCAAGACTTCCACCGTGGAGGAGATCGTGCGTGCCATCCGTCAGGTGGCCTCGGGTGGGGCTCCGGTGTCGCCGTCGGTGTTGCCGATGCTGCTGGTGGAAGTGCATGAGCCCGGCAAGCAGGCACGGCTGTCCGCCCGCGAGGTCGAAGTGCTGCGCCTGGTCGCAAGTGGACTGTCCAATGTACAGATTGCTCGGAGGCTGTTCGTGTCAGAGACGACTGTGAAGACTCACCTGCGGCGCGTCTTCCGGAAGTTGGAGGTCAACGATCGGACGGCGGCCGTGGCGTCGGCGTTGTTGTCCGGCATCCTCAGCCAGCCTGGCTCCGGTCGAGAGGGTGTTGTGGGGCGGTCACCAGTCTGAGGGGGCAGGCAGCGTTCCCGGTGGCACAGGAGGAGTTGGTGACCGCTTTCGAGGGTCGGTGGTGTAGGTGTCGAGCAGCAGGTTGTGGGCGGCGTGGGCGGCGACCGCGCCGCCCAGCCCGGCCGCGAGGTAGGCAGTGGTGAACAGGGTCGCGGTCAGGGCGATGTAGGGGAGCCGGCGCCATCCGAAGCCGGGAACGTGGAGCGCCAGGAAACCGGCTGTGGCTGCCACCCATGCGGTCCACGCCGGGAGCCCCAACCCCACCATCAGTGCGAGTGGGGCGGTGTAGCGCCACAGCAGTTCCTCGCCCGCCGCACACACAATCGTCCGCGCGAGATGAGACATGGCCGGTGTGGGGCGGCGGACGAGACGGCGCCGCAGCGCGACGGCGACGAGGAACGGCAGGGCCAACCCAGCAAGGGTCGCGCTAGCGACCGCAGGCCACCATGCCTGCGCCGCGATCCTGTCCCACTCTGGTGGTGCGAGCAGCAGGACCGCGGCGGCCACACCGATGGTGAGCCAGTCGTAGGCGCGGGTCGGGTTGCGCGGGTGAAGTTTCCACGCTGCCCACGGGCACAGCAGGTGCAGGGCGAGCAGGGGCAGGGTGGTCACCGCCGCAGCGGTGACCACCCCCTGAAGAGTGGTGTTCATCGGGTGGTGGCCGGGCAGTCCCAGGAGTCGTACTTCTGCTTCAGCGGAGCAGCGACCTCGCGGATCCTCTCCAGGGCCGACGCCACATTCGAACCGTCGAGGTCGGTGCGGAGCTGCTGGAGCCAGGCGATGTAGCGGTCGTGGTCGGGTCGCTGCGCGTCAGGGATGTACAACGACTGGGCCCTGAGGTCGGCGATCCACCACTCGAGGGCAGTTTTGACCTCGGTGAGGTTGGTGCTGGTGGCGAGTGTGGTGAAGGTGGCTTGGTAGGTGGTCCAGTTGTCGACCTCGTGTCGTGCTGGCCAGGCGGCTTGGCGGATCTCAGTCAGGGTGGAGGCGGGGTCCGGGCCGTCGAGGTCGGTGCGGAGCTGCCGGAGCCGGTCCAGATAGGCGTCGTAGGAGGGCCTTTGTTCGTCGGGAATGTCTGCTGCGGCTTCCTCCAAGTCGGTAATCCATGCCTCCAGCGCGGTCTTGACTTGGACGAGGTCGCTGCTGGTGGTCAGGATCTTTAGGAGGGCCTGGGTCTCGGGGCAGCTTCGTGCCTGGACGGTGGTGGGCTGGGGTGGGTGGGGTGGGGTGCGGCGAGGCCGACTCCCGCGAACCCGTTCATGGTGACGGCTGCGAGCATCAACGTCGTGACCAATCTGCTCAGGCGAATCCGCACGTGTGCTCCGTCCTCTCCGGTGGTTGGTGAGTGCGTTGAGGTGGCCCGGGGAAGGGTGTTTAGCGGCGGTGGCGCGGTACCCAGGTGAACAGCCAGGCTGCGGTGAGCCACGCCGCGAACATCCACCCGGTTGCGTTGCCGCCTGCGATGGCCAGCTGTGACCAGGTGGCCTGACCGGCGTAGGCATCGATCGCGACCTCCAACAGAGGGCGTACCGGGAGCACCGAGGCGGTGGTGCGGACCCACTCCGGTGCGGCATCGAGGGAGAAGAACGCTCCAGAGAGCAGCAGCAGGGGAAGCGAGATGGCGTTGCTGATCGGCGAGGCGGCGGTTTCGTTGGGCATCAGTGGGGTGATCGCCACACCGAGCGTGCTGCCCACGATCAGTAGACCGAGCATCGCGACCGCGACCTGGAGGGGTTGTTCGGGGCGGGTGTCATAGGCCAGGGCCGCGACGACACCCATCAGGACGATGGCCAAGGCAGCAACGAGACCCCCGGCGAGCATCCGGCTCGCCAGCAGCACTCCGGCGCGCACCGGCAGCAGCTGGGAGCGTTTGAGGATCCCGTACTCGCGCAGGTAGGTCAGGGTGATCACCAGCGTGGTGAACGTGGCCGACATGGCCGAGATCGTCATGGTGGCGGGCGCGTAGTAGCGGGCCGTGGCCTGCGTGTCCTTGCCCAACATGGTGAAGGCGATCAAGAACAGCAGGGGAAGCCCGAGGGTGAACAGGGCGGACGCGGGGTTGCGGACTTGGGCGAGCAGGTCGTAGCGCAGTTGCCGCACCAGGGTGGGCAGGGCTGCGGGCACCGGCGCGAGGGGCACCTGCCGGGTGCCGAGCCCCGGTGCGCGGGTGGTGGCGGGCTTAGGCACGGCTGGCCTCCTTGTCCCCGTCGTCGAGCAGGTCCAGATAGACGTCCTCGAAGGTCGGGGAACGCACCGTCACGTCCACCACGGCGAGGTCGTGGCCGCTGGCCAGGGTTTCCAGCTCCCGCACCGTGTCGTGTGGGCTGCGGGTGTGCAGCTGCCACCGGCCCGTCGCGGCATTCCGGCTGGTGGAGACGACCGACGGCAGTGACGGCAGGGTGTCGGTGCTGGCGGCGAAGGAGACGACGCTGGGCAGGTTGGCGGTGGCGCGCAGGTGCGCCACGGTGCCTTCCCGCCGCACCCGCCCGCCCACCAGGATGGCGACCCGGTCCGCCAGGGCCTCGACCTCATCCAACATGTGGCTGGTGAGCACCACCGTGGTGCCGGTTGCGGTGAGGTCGCGGATCACGCGCCACACCTCGCGGCGGGCCTGGGGGTCGAAGCCGGTGGTCGGTTCGTCGAGAAAAAACAACGCGGGTTGGCCAATCAACGCGATCGCCAGATCGAGCCTGCGCCGTTCGCCGCCGGAGAGCCGATGGACCTTGCGGTCGGCCACGTGCGCCAGACCCACCAGCGTGAGCAGGTCATCGACGGCCCTGGGGTTGCGGTAGTAGGTGCGGTGCATCTGGACGTACTCGGCGGCCGAGAGGTCCGCGTCGATGCGGCAGTCCTGAAGCAGCGCCCCGATGAGCGCGCGCCATCCCGGTGGTGCGCGCCACGGGTCACGCCCCAGCACCTCCACCTGACCCTGGTCGGGTTTGCGGAAACCTTCCAGGCATTCGATGAGGGTGGTCTTGCCGGCTCCGTTGGGTCCCAGCAGGGCCCACACCTCGCCACCGGCGACGGTGACGTCAACATGGTCAACAACCGTGGTGGCCCCGTAGGCGACGACCACTTGCTGGGCGCGCACCACCGGGGAAGCTTCGCTCATGCCATTGACGATGAAGGCGAGGCGGGTGGCCGGAAACCCTCGACTGATGGAGGTGCGGCCTCCACCAGTTGGTGGAGGCGAACATCGCCACCACACCCGGACAATCGCCCTGCCCGACAACCACGATCGCGGATGGAGCGGTGTGAATACTGCTGCTGCGCCGGTGGCGCGTGCTGCTGATGCTTGGACGGTGAGTCCGCGCACCTGGGATGCGCTGTGGGGCGCCTCGGTGGTGTTGTGCGCGGTGGGGCTGGCGGCGTTTCCTCCCGCACCGCCGACGCGCACCGCGGTAGGGGCCGGGGCGGTTGCCACCGCGGTGCTGCTCTATGCGGCGTGGGGACGCCGGCTCTGCGACCGGGAACACCGCAGTCCCCACTATGTGCTGCTGATGACGAGCGCGTGGTGTGTGGCGTTGGCCGCCGCCCCGATCACGTGGATCGCCGCTATGCCCGCCTACGCCCACGCTTATGCTCTGGCCAGCACCCGGCACGGCCACACCGCCTCGCTGACGCTCGGGGTGGCGGGCATGATCGGGGTGGCCAGCACCGGCTCCGGGTGGGGCAGCGAGCGGGTGGTGGCCGGTGCGGCTATCGCTACCTCGGCCATGATCTTCGTGGTGTTCATGGGCTGGTTGATCACCCGCATCATCGACCAATCCCACGAACGGCAACGCCTAGTGGAGGAGCTGTTGGCCACCCGCAGCGAGTTGGAGGCCGTCAGCCACGAACGTGGCGTGCTCACCGAACGCGAGCGCATGGCTCAGGAAATCCACGACACCCTCGCCCAAGGGTTCACCAGCCTGCGCATGGTGTTGGAGGCGCTGGAAGCCGACCTCGACCGTGACCCGGCCGCGGCCCGGCGTCACTTGGCGGTGGCCTACCAGGTCACCGCCGACAACCTCGCTCAGGCGCGGGCACTGGTCGCGGCGGGAGCGGCGCCGCGCCGCGAGGGCAGCCCACTGCCGGAGGCCGTCGAGCGCCTGGTGGCGGGTCTGCGTGCCGGCCCCGATCCGGTGGCGGCCACGGTGACCATCACCGGCTCACCCCGGCCGCTGCCGGTGGAGGCGGAGGTTGCGCTGCTGCGGGCGGCCCAGGAAGCCATCGCCAACATCCGTAAACACGCCCACGCCACCGCAGCCGAGATCGAACTGTGCTACACCCCGCACCAGGTGGTGCTGCACGTCCGCGACAACGGCAGGGGATTCGACACCACCGCGCCGCACCGGGGCTACGGGCTCAGCGGCATGCGGGAACGCCTCGACAGCGCGGGAGGGAGCGTGAACGTATGGAGCAATCCCGCAACGGGCACCACGGTGACCGCCACAATCAACACCTGATCCGTGTTGTCATTGTCGATGACCACCCCGTGGTCCGTGAAGGACTGGCCACCCTGCTCGCCGGCCAGGACCGGATTCAGGTCGTTGCCGAAGCCGGAGACGGCCTCGAAGCCGTCACCGTCTGCGCCGCGTACCACCCCGATGTGGTGTTGATGGACCTGCGGATGCCCACCATGGATGGCGCCACCGCCACCCGCCTGATCATCGAGGTCCAACCCGAAGTGAAGGTGCTGGTACTGACCACCTACGACAGTGACACCGACATAGTCCGCGCGATTGAGGCCGGCGCCATCAGCTACCTCCTCAAAGACACCCCCCGCACCGGGCTCGTTGCCGCGATCCACGCCGCCGCCGAGGGCCGTTCCACGCTCGCCCCACAGGTCGCCAGTCGGCTCGTCCGGCAACGCACCGACCCCGCCGACACAGCCGGGCCTGCGTTGACCGCGCGGGAGATCGACGTGCTCCGCCTCGTGGCGGCCGGCGACAGCAACACCACCATCGCCCGCCTGCTGGGCATTGGCGAAGCCACCGTCAAAACCCACGTACACAACGTGTTCCGCAAGCTCGGCGTGACGGACCGCACCGCCGCCGCCACCGCGGCGATCGCCGCCGGACTCATCCCCAACCCGCACGCGGAGGACCGGTGAAGATCACCGAACCCGTCCACAAACTTCGGTTCATGGCGATGGCCCTGGCACAGGGCAACCGCCAGAAACACATGACCGTGGCGCACTACCTGTACCCCGTCACGCACATCGCGCTGAACAACACCCCCGCCGACGATGACTGGATCGCCGTGCGAGCACTGCGCCGGGCCGGCATCACCCACCACGCTCTCGACACCCTCGACGCAAAGACCAAGACCGTCCAGCGGACCTGGATACGCCGCCGCTACCACGGCCTCCGCGACACCCCCGACGCGCACGACATCCTCACCGCCGCCCACCACGGCATCGCCGGCCCCACCGACACCGTCGACACCGTCGACACCGGCCACGTCCTCATCTCCGCGTTCTGCCAGTACGCACGACGCCAGGATCTGGGAGAGGTGGGCGTCAACCTCCCCCAACTGACAGAAGCCGTCACCACCGAACGCCAACATCGCCCTGAATGACTTCGTCGCACCACCCTGAGGCTTATTCACGATGGGGTGGAACAAGCATCTGTCCGGTGTGTTGACATAGACGACGGCCC
>NZ_BMMK01000052.1 GCF_014645795.1 Longimycelium tulufanense
GCCGGGGCGGGTGCGCCGGTCAGCGAGGCCCTTCAGGGGGCTTGCCGGGGGCGCCCCGGTCGGGATTGTGTGGCGGAAGGATTTCCGAGGTCCGCGCGCCGTGGGAGCCGAACCGATCGTCAGCGAGCCCGTGCTGGTCACGGTCGTGCCGGAGTTCGTGGTAGATGGCGAGCAACGCGTCGGCGGTGGCTCGCTGGAGGAGAGCGGAGCGGGCGGCATCCTTACGTTCGTTGTCGGCGGCCCGGAGGGCGTCCTCCGCCCAGCCGGCGTATTGCTCGGAAAGCTGGCGATGACGGCGGCGCTCATGTGGTGTCACCTGACCAGGGTGGCCGATCGGTAGCCGGCTGACCGCTCACCGATCCGGTGATGTCGGCTCACCGGTCCGATCGCGAGCCGTGTGGTGGTCGGCACGGCTCGTCACAGTGCCCCCCGCAGCGCCAGTTGCGTTTCGCCGTAGGAACGGGTGGCACAGCCGCGGCGGGCAGCAGGGGCAGAAGGCGAAGGTCGAGGACGGCCCCGAAGGGCCGGCACCGGGGCATCGGGAAACCGCGCCGGCGAGAGGGTCTGCGCGGCGAGTCCCCCGCGGGCGGGGCCTCTCGTCCAGCAACCGTAATGGCTGCGCAGGAGCACAGGGACCGTGGAGACTCGTGACGGAGGGGCGCTCTATACGTCCTGGTCGGGCGAATATCGTTCGCGTGACAACCTCTTCTCACGTTCCGGTGGTGTTGATCATCAGAATGCTGACGTTACGTAGCAAAACCGCAGGTGATCGCCGTTTCAATAGCAGAAACCACCCCCCTGTGTGACGAGGTATAGCCGGAACGAGTAGTGTTTCGGCGCATTCGCTCGTGGATGCGGTAGCGGAGGGCTCGCATTAGCCTATTCGGGCTAATATTGCGGCACCGCGCCGACATCTGGCCGGGCGGATGCGGCTGTTCGAGCACACAGCTAGTGCCGCCCCATCCGACGTTCCTGAACCCGCTGCTCCCCCAGGTGGGAAGGAGAGAAATGGCATCTAAGCTGCTCAGAGCCCGCTTCGGCGTCGCCTTAGCCGGTGCCGCCATGGCAATGGTGGCCACCGCGCTGCCGGCCTCGGCCGAGGCGACGGGCGAGGTTGACCACGGCGGTTCGATCAGGGGTCCCGAGGTGCTGCTCGAGGGTCGTGGCAAGGCACCGACCACCCTGATCAACCTCACGCTGTCCGACGGCACCAAGCTCAAGACCTACTGCGTCGAGCTGGACGTCAACGCCGTAGACCGCGCGCCCATGCGGGAAGCGCCCTGGGCGGACTACCCGGACAGCACGAAGGACTTCAAGTCCAAGCCCGACAAGGTGCTCTGGATCCTGAACCACTCCTACCCCTCCACGGGGCTGGAGAAGGTCGGCGAGGCCGCGGGGATCGAGCACCTGAGCGAGGGTGAGGCCATCGCCGGTACGCAGGCGGCGATCTGGCACTTCAGCAACGGCGCCAAGCTTTCCGAGAAGGAGAGCAACACCGATGTCAAGAAGCTCTACGGGTACCTGACCGGCGACAAGAACGTGGGCCAGAAGGAAGAGCCCACGCCCTCACTGCAGATCGAGCCGAAGACGGGCAAGGGCGTCGCCGGCGAGAAGATCGGTCCGTTCACCGTGAGGACCACCGCCACGGGCGACGTGGCCCTGCAGCTCAAGGGCCCGGACGGCGTGAAGGTCGTCGACGCGGACGGCAACCCGCTCGCGAAGGCCACCGACGGCACCAAGTTCTTCGTGCTGCCCCCGGAGAAGGCCGAGGCTGGCAAGGCCACTGTCGAGGTTGAGGCCGAGTCCGTCGTCCACACGGGTCGCCTCTTCGTCGGTAAGGGTACGCAGACCCTCATCACGGCCCAGAGCACGAAGCAGAAGAACTCCGACCAGGTCGAGGTCAGCTGGACGACGAAGCCCATCACGCCCACATCGTCGGCCACCACGACGACGCCACAGCCGACGACGAGCGTCCCGGCCCCCAGTGACAGCAACGTGCCAGGGCCCACAACCACGCAACCGGCTCCGGTTCCGGCGGCCAAGAACGACAACCTCGCGAACACCGGCGCCTCGGTGCTCGGTGCCATCGGCATCGGCATCGTTCTGGTCGGCGCTGGCGTCACCGCGCTAGTCCTACAGCGCCGCCGTCGCAGCAAGGCATGATGACGGTCTGAGCGCCCCCGACAGGGAAGGGGCCGTCCCGCGTCCGCGGGACGGCCCCTTCGTATTGCGTCGGTCCCGCGCATCAACCACGACGTCCGCGCTCGACTCCGTTACCGAAATGCGCATTGCTTCTTGTCAAGAGGTGTACCTCGATGGGAGTAGCGTGGCATTTGATGATTCTCCCCGCCTGGCGGTTGACCTCATGAGGTCGAAGCGGCCTCGGCTACGCCGAAGAAATGACCTTGGATCGGGCCGGGGTGTTGCACCGCTGTCGAATCTCTGTTCGAAATCAGGGTCGGGCAGATGCGTCGTTCCCAGTGGTTCCCGATGAGCTGATTACTAAAAGTTGTGATGTGTTAGCGGGATCGGGTTAAGTGCCCATGGTAATAGCTTGTGCTGGGTACCCTGCGTGTTGGTGTTGGAGCATCGAGGTGTTGGTGTTGGAGCATCGAGACGTGTCGGGAGGGGTCTCATGGGCGTCGCCGGGCGACGGCGGACTGCGGCCGGGCCTCTCCCGGAACACGGGGATCAGGTCCAGGTAGGAGTGCGGAAACTCGGCGAGCTGCAGGTGGTGGCTCGGCGACGAACAACGGGGCGATCGGGGTTGTGCCCGAGGTCGGCAGGCCCCGTCCCGGGTGGGGAGTGACCGTGCGGAACTTGCCTGATCGAGTTTCACTCGACTGGGGGATGCAGGCGGCCGCGACCAACGGTCGCCGGCCGGTCTTCGCAACGTGGCAGGCCGCCGGCGCGCCGCGACTGGAGTCGGCACGGCTCGTGCTCAACGGGGTCGCGCGGCTTCGCGCGTTCGGACGCGCGGTGGCTGCCGGGCCGCCCGCGGCCTACAGCATGTCCTACGAGCTCACCGTCGATGAGTCCGGCGCCACCCAACGCCTCGTGCTGGCCACGAGCAGCGCAGCCGGGGACCGCCAGCTCTCGCTCAGCCGTGCCGACGACTTCTGGCTCGTCGACCGGGGCAACGGCGCGGTCGAACGGATCGACGCCGCCGGTGCGCTCGACGTGGACGTGCAGGACAGCATCCTGTTCAACGCGCTCCCGATCCGCCGGCTGGGCCTACACCGGGAAGCGGCGGAGTTCGAGTTGCCGGTGGTATGGGTGTCCCTGCCGGAGTTGACGCTCGGGGTGGTGCGGCAGACCTACCGCACGGTCTCGGTCTCTGGGGCTGGGGCGGTGGTGAACTTCCGCTCGGATGCCTTCACCGCCGACATCACGGTTGATGCTGACGGCATCGTTGCCGACTACCCGGGCGTGGCCCATCGCGTCTGAGAATGTATGGGGTCGTCGCTGCGCCGGTGGGACGCGTTCGCTGGGTCGAAAACCGGGATGCGTGGCTGTCGGTGAGGGCGACGACGCTGGGTGCCGGGTGATGCCGCCGGAAGGGGCCACCGTCCGGGGCGGCTGTGCTGGTTGTGGGTGCGCCCAGCGCGGTGTCCAGAGAGGTTCACCGGACCGGCGCGAGTGCCGTCGTCAGGGGCTTGGGTGATGTCGACCCGGCGAAGGTAAGTGGTTACCACGCCAGGGGACGGCGCCTGCGGAGCGGGGCTGGGAGGACCGCTCTCGCGGGGTAACCCTGGCCGCTGAGCAGGGTCCCGGCTTGCGAGCGGTTGGAGTCGGATCAGAAGTTATGGTCGCCGACAGCGTGTGCGCCAGTTCCCGGCCCCAGCTCCGGAGCCCGGCCGATGGTCTCCACTCGGCGTCGGCAGCTGGTGGAGGGGCCGGCTTGGGGCGTGGTCGTCGGCACGAAGGGTTTGGCCCTCCCATCCGAGTGAGTCGGCAGCCCCGGGCCAACCCGCGCCCGCTGCCCGCCGATCTCGGCGCAGCCGGTGAGGACGCTGTTAGGCCGGCGTTGTCAACGGCCGAACATCGGATGTGACAGGACGAGCCTTGTGGGCAAGATGAGTGTCATGCCACGCGCACTGGTCCTGGACGCCGCCCGCACCCCGTTCGGCCGCTACCGGGGCGGGTTGTCCGGCATCCGGGTGGACGACCTGGCCACCCTGCCGATCGTCGAGCTACTGCGACGACACGAGGGTCGGCTCGACCCCGCCCGGATCGAGGACGTCATCTACGGCAACACCAACGGCGCCGGCGAGGAGAACCGCAACGTGGCCCGGATGGCCGCCCTGCTGGCCGGACTCCCCACCAGCGTCCCCGGGGTCACCGTGAACCGACTGTGCGCGGCCGGTGGCGAGGCCGTGGTTCAGGCGTTCCGCACGCTGGTGGTGGGCGACGCCGAGCTCGTCATCGCGGGCGGGGTGGAGGGGATGAGCCGAGCCCCGTTCGTGCTGCCCCGGCCGGAGCGGGTTTTGCCGGAACGCATGGAGATCGTGCCGACGGCGCTCGGCTGGCGGCTGGTGAACCCACGGATGCCCGAGGAGTGGGTGGTCCCGCTCGGCCGGGCCGCCGAGCAGGCGGCCCACGAGCTCGGCCTGACCCGCGAGGAGATGGACAACTACGCGCTGCGCTCCCACCGGCGGGCGGCCGCCGCCTGGGACGCCGGCGTGCACGACGGCTTCGCGTTCCCGGTACGCGTCGCGGACGGCGGGACCGTGCGCCGCGACGAGTCGATCCGGGCGGACACCAGCCCGGAGAAGCTGGCCAAGCTGAAACCGGCGTTCTCCCCCGACGGCACGGTCACCGCCGGCAACTCGTCTCCGCTCAACGATGGCGCGGTCGCGATCCTGGTCGGCACCGAGCAGGTGGCCGGCGACCTCGAGGTGGCGCCCCTGGGAGAGGTGCTGGGCGGCGCCGTGGCCGCGACCGACCCGGACCGGTTCACCCTCGCCCCGGTGCCGGCGGTGCGCCGGCTGCTGACCCGGCTGGGCCTCTCGGCCGGCGACGTCGACCTGTGGGAGATCAACGAGGCGTTCGCGGCGATGGTCCTCTCCGTTCTGCACCACCTCCCGGAGGTGGACCCCAACCGGGTCAATGTCCACGGTGGGGCGCTGGCGTACGGCCATCCGCTGGGGGCGTCGATGCCGCGGGTGGTCGTGGACCTGTGTCGGCACCTACGGTCCCGCGGTGGTGGCCTCGGCATCGCCACGGCGTGTGTCGGCGTCGGTCAGGGCATGGCCGTCGCCGTCCGGGTATGAACGTCACGACCGCGAACGCCTAGCCGCACCGCGCCCGAAAGCGACAGGCAGGCGTTGCTCAGACCCCGCTGGCGGACGACGGCGGCTGCGGCATCCGCACCATGGCGGTCCGGTCGGTCAGGTCGATGACCCGGCCACCAGCACGCCCCAGAGCCACCAGCCTGGCGAGGTTGGTGACGGGCACCTCGGTGACGCCTTCCTCGCGCGGGCCGGTCAACCGTTCCCAGGCCAGGCGAGCGGAGTGCCCGGCCTGGACGGTGGCGGCGACCGAACCGGTGGAGGCCAGCGCCCCGCGCGCCGCACCCAGCCGGCCCAACGCGTCGTCCACGGCGTCCAGCAACGCCTGCCGGTTCCCCTCGCACATGGCGCGGACCAGTTCCGGTCGTGACGCCATGACGCGGGTGCCGTCCCGGAACGAGCCCGCCCCCAGCGTCAACGCCAGCGGGCCGCCGTCGGCACCCACCGCCGCCAGCACCGCGGCCATCATGTGCGGCAGGTGGGACACGCGCGCCACCGCCGCGTCGTGCTCGGCCGCGGTGGCCGGCACCACCTGCCCGCCGCAGTCGAGTGCCAGCCGCGCAACCTCGCGCCACAGCGTTGGATCGGTGGCCGAGACCGCACCGTCCTCTTCGGACTCCTCCACGTCGGCGGTCACGACCCACGCCGCGTCCTGGAAGAGTTCGGCGTCGCTGGCTGCCCAGCCCGACGCGGAAAGACCGGCCATCGGGTGCCCACCGGCGTAGCGAGCGCGGGGCAACAGCCGGGAAACCGCATCCACAACCGGTCCCTTGACGCTCACCACGTCCGTCAGCCGGCATTCCGGCGCCAGCGCGGCGATCTCGCGCAGCACCGGTTCGACCGCCGGCAACGGCACGGCCAGCACCACCAACGCATCCGTCGATGCTGCCCGCCGCACCGCGTCGGCCACCGAAGGCTCGACCGAGAATCCCTCGGCGCGTGCCGCATCGGCGTCCAGCGCGGACTCGGTCGCGCCCCACACGGGATAACCGGCGGCGTCCGCCGCCCGCAGCACCGAGCCGCCGATCAACCCCAACCCGAGCACGCATACCGGCCGCACAGCACCCATCCTGCCGTCTCCGCCCGTGATCTCCAGCCGTGGGCCTGGTTTCACCGAAGTGCGTCGAGGGCGAAGGCGGCGTAGACGGCCACCCCGTGCACCATCGCCGCTTCGTCGAACACTACCCGGTTCGAGTGGTTGGGTGCGGCGGTATCCGGATCCTGCCGCGGCGGGCAGGCGCCAATGAACGCCAGCGCGCCCGGAACTTCCTGGAGCACGTACGAGAAATCCTCCGCACCCATGATCGGGTCCGACATCGGTGCCGCATGCTGCGCCCCGAGCACGTAGCCGGCGAGGTCGACCACGCCCGGGCCGATCACGTCGTCGTTGAGCGTGACCGGGTAGCCCAACGTGATGTTGATGTCGGCCGTGCAGCCGTGTGCCTCGGCCACGTTCTCGCAGACGCGGCGGACCGCTTCGTGCGCTTTTGTCCTGGTTTGCTCGGAAAGTGTGCGGATCGTGCCCTCGAGGAACGCCGTCTCCGGGATGACATTGCTGGTCGTGCCCGCGCTGATGTGCGCGATGGTCACCACCACCGGGTCGAACACGCTGATCCGCCTGGTCACCATCGTCTGCAGCGCCCCCACCGTCGCGGCGGCGGCCGGCACGGGGTCGAGCGCGTGGTGCGGTGCCGAGGCATGCCCGCCGCGGCCGCGAACCGTCACCCGCAGCACGTCCGAAGAAGCCAGCATCGGGCCCGGCCGGCACTGCACGAGCCCGGAGCGCAGTGTGGACGTGACGTGCAGAGCCAACGCCTTGGCCGGCTTCTCCCCGGTCACGTCCAGCAGGCCCTCGTCGAGCATGTACCGGGCGCCGTGGTGACCCTCCTCGCCGGGCTGGAACATGAACACGACCTGGCCGGCGAGCTGCTCGCGCCGCATGCACAACAGCCGCGCCGCGGACGCCAGCATCGCCACGTGCATGTCGTGACCGCAGGCGTGCATCGTGCCGGGCACCTCCGAGGCGAACTCCAGGCCGGTGTTCTCGGTGAGCGGCAGTGCGTCCATGTCGCCGCGCAACAACACGGTCGGCCCGGGGCGGGCGCCCTCCAGCACGGCCACGACCGAGCTGACCGACTGGCCCTGGCGTACCTGCAGCGGTAGGTCGGAGAGGTACCGCAGGACGGCCGCCTGGGTGGCCGGGAGACGGAGCCCCTGTTCGGGGCGGCGGTGTAGCTCGCGGCGTAGTGCCACGGTCCGTGGCTGCAGTGCCCGCGCCTCCGCCACCAGGCCCTCGAGCTGGGGGTCCACGCGATCGGTCGTGCCGGGCAACGGCGAAGTCATGCCGTCGATCCTCGCACTGTGACACCCCCGGCTAGCGATAGTGCTTCCGGGTCACGTTCCTGCGGCTTACGGTGGTGAGTATGGCGGTGGAGGACCCCGTCGGCGGCTTCGCCGTCGCGGTGGTGCGTGAGGACGGGCACTGGCGGTGCGAGCAGATGGATCCGGAGGTGCTCGCCAGCCTCGACGCGAGCATCACCGCGCTTCGTCGCATCCGATCGACCGGCGCGGTTTTCGGCCTGCTCAACGTGGACGACGAGTTCTTCGTTATCGCCCGCCCCTCGCCGGGCGGGATCGAGCTGTTCCTGTCCGACAGCAGCGCGGCCCTCGACTACGACATCGCCGCCGACGTCCTCGACCTGCTCCGGGTGGATCCGCCGGACGAGGATGAGGACGAGGTGTGGCCCGAGGGCGACCTGGCCATCCTGGCCGATCTCGGGCTGCCGGACGGCGAACTCGACGTGATCGTGGCCGAGCCCGACCTCTATCCCGACGAGCAACTGCGGATGATCGCGCAGCGGTGCGGGTTCGCCGACCAACTCGGCGCGCTGATGGCGAAGATGGGCGCGTGACCGGGCACCACTCCAGCACCGACACCGAGCTCGTCCGCGCCGCGATCGAGGCCGCCCGCCGCGCCCCCGCCACCGGCGACGTGCCGATCGGTGCGGTGGTCGTCGACCCGGACGGGCACGTGCTCGCCAGCGCCTGCAACGCCAGGGAAGCGCTCGCCGACCCCACCGCACACGCCGAGATCCTGGCCCTGCGGCGGGCCGCTGCCGTCCACGGCGACGGCTGGCGGCTCGACGGCTGCACCCTGGCGGTCACGGTCGAGCCGTGCACGATGTGCGCCGGTGCCCTGGTGCTCGCCCGGGTGGCCCGGGTCGTGTTCGGTGCCTGGGAGCCCCGCACCGGCGCGGTGGGGTCGCTGTGGGACGTGGTCCGCGACCGCCGGCTGAACCACCGCCCCGAGGTGGTCGGCGGGGTGCTCGCCGCGGAGTGCGCCACCCTGCTCGACGACTTTTTCGCCGATCACCGCCCCGAGTGACGCGCGCCACACCCTCATGAGGGCGTGGGCTCCGGAGACATCCCTGTCCCGGAACGAACGACAACCGAGAGGGGAGTTGGCATGGGCACCTTCGACAAGGCCAAGGACAAGCTGGAGCAGGCCGTCGGCCAGGCCAAGGAGAAGCTCGGCCAGGTGACCGGGAACGAGGAGCTGGAGAACGCGGGCAAGCGGGACCAGCTCACCGGCGAGGCCAAGGAGGCCGGGCACGACCTACGGGACAAGGCCGCCGGGGCCGTCCAGGACGTCAAGGACCGGCTCACCGACGACGAGCACTGATCCCGACTACTCCGTTCGGGCGTATGACTTTCGCCCTGCGGCCCCCACCCACCACTGCCACGATGGATCCGCTCCGGCACTGACGGCACGCGCCGCTTTCCACAGCGCCGCGCCCGGCCGGGCGGACCCGTCGGGCGACACGGGGTGAAGGGGGGAACCGAGTGGCCGGTGGGGGGCCGGTGACGGCGGACGTCGATGACGGCACCCTGGCCATCAGGGCCGCCGACGGTGATGTCGCCGCCTTCGAGATGCTGCTCCGCAGGTACTCCGACCGGGTGTTCGGGCTGGCCCTGCGCATGGTGGGCGACCGGGGCGAGGCGGAGGACATCGCCCAGGAGGTCTTCGTCACCGCCTGGCGTCGCATGGCCGAGCTCGCCGACCCCGGCGCGGTACGCACCTGGCTGTTCCGCATCGCCCACCGACAGTGTCTCGGTGTGCTGCGCAGGCGGCGGGACCGCCGCACCGACCCGGTGGAGGCGCTACCCGAGACCGCCGGCACCGCGGTCGGGGTTGGCACCGCTGCCGGTGACCCAGCCCGGCTCGCCGAGGCGGGGGCCGGTGTCGAGGCGCTGCGTCGCGCCCTGGCAGGGTTGCCCCCGTCCCAGCGGGCGGTGTGGCTGCTCGCCGAGGTCGACGGGTTGTCCTACGCCGAGATCGCCGCTGTCGTCGGCAGCAGCGAGCAGGCGGTGCGGGGCCGGCTCTCCCGGGCCAGGGCGAGGTTGGCGGAGGTGATGCGGGCGTGGCGCTGAACCGCGGCCGGCTCGCGCGACCCGGCCGGTTGCCCTGTGGCCGCAACGTGGACGCGTTGTGGGAGCAGGTCCGGTCCGGGGCCGCGCCGGACGAGCACGTCTCGTCCTGCCCGCACTGCCGGACCGCGCTGGAGGGCCTGCGCGCGTTGGACGCCGCGACCCGGGACCTGGCCCACGAGGAGGTCACCGCCCCGCCCGGCCTGCTGGAGCGGATCATGCGGGTGGTGCGCACGGAGGCCCGCCGTGGGGCCACCGTCCCGCTGGTGGTCGGGCCGGACCCGGCGCACGTCTCCACCGCCGCGGTGGCCGCGGTGGTGCGGTTCGCCGTGGACACCGCACCCGGTGGTCGGTTGCGGGCCCGGCGCTGCCGGGTTCAGCCGGCCGCCGGGACGGTCGATGTCCTGGACGTGACGGTCGAGGTGGTGGCGTTCGGCGAGACAGAACCCGACCTGGACGGGCTGCGTCGTCGCATCGGCTCGGTGCTCGCGGCGCACGTCGGGCTGCGGCTGCGGGAGCTGCGGCTGGATCTGGTGCGGGGGGAGAACCCGTGATGCCGGGGGGTGATGGTGCGGTGCGGGTCGCCGAGGGTGTGCTGGTGGAGCCCCGGGCGGTGGCCCGGGTCGCCGCCTCGGCAACCCGGGGGGTCGGCGGGGTGGTGAGCCTGGAGCCCACCCTGGTCGGCCTGGTTGCCGAGTTGGGCCGGCGGGTCGCCGACGCGGCCACCGGCCGCGAGGCTGCCGACCCGGTCGACGGGGTGCGGGTGGAGGTCTGCCCCGGCGGGCACTCGGTGGCGGTTCGGGTGGCGTTGTCCGTGGGGGGTCGTTGCGCCCGGGAGGTCGCCGCCGACGTGGCCGGGGCGACCCGGGACGCCCTGGAGCGGCAGCTGGGAGTGCGTGCGGACCGGGTCGAGGTGAGCGTGGTGGACGTGGCGTTGATCCCGCCGGAGGCGGCGCGGTGACCGGGCGAGACGAGGTGGACCCGGATCTGGTGCGGGCCGTGCTGGAACGGGTCGGCGGGCTGCACCCGGCCGTGGCCGAGGCCGCGCCGATCACCAAGCTGCCCGGCGTGGACGAGCCGTGGTTGTCGGTCACCTCGGAGCGGGTGGATGTCGATGTCGTGGTGCACAGCGACGCGCTGCCGGCCCTGCCCCGGCTGCTGGCGGCCCGGCGCGAGCTGGTGGATGCCCTGGGCATCGAGGTAGAGCTGCACGTGGTTGACGTGGTGGAGCGCAGCCCGGATGCGGACGCCCGGGGAGACGCGGACGAGCGGGCCGCCCCGGTGTGATCGTGTGGCGTTCACCCCACTTGCCGGTCGGGGAGGGGGTGACGGCCGGGGCGAGGACGCCCGTCAGTTACCCTGGTCGGCGGTAGCGTGTCCGAGCGGCCTAAGGAGCGCGCCTCGAAAGCGCGTGAGGGTTCACGCCCTCCGTGGGTTCAAATCCCACCGCTACCGCAGTGAAGAACGCCGGTTGCCTCTGATGGGGTGACCGGCGTTCTTGCTCTGTGGGCCGGGTCCGGCTCCCTGTCGTGTGGTGGCTCGGATGAGGTCGGCCAGCGCGGTGTCCAGAAAGGTTCACCGGGTCGGCGCGAGGGCTGTCGCCAGGGGCGCGTGGTTGCTGTCAACCCGGCGAAGGTAAGTGGTCACCGTACTGGTGGCTCGCTAAGAGGTGGCGGTTCTCCGCCACCGGCACCGGTACCTAGCCCGCGGACCGCAATCGCGGTTGTGCGCCGGCGCGGAGTAACGCCAGCGGGACTGTCGGTGTCGGCGTGACGTCGACACTGCTCAGCTCAGCGATCACGCAGGCTGCGTGCGTCCGTGTTTCCGCGCGCCGCGGGTCGGATCAGTTGATCTCGACTTGGGTCTGTGGCGTTGGTCAGGGGTGCCTGCGGAAGGTGCCGGTGGCGAGGTTCCGGGTCCCGGCAGGCGGTGACTCCTAGGCTGGATGCCTCGACGTCCCTGGCTGAGCAGGACAGATACGCAGATCTTGCGTTCCGTCGATTCGTCCGCCGTGGCGTCCTCCTGACGTCGCCGGCCCAGTGTTTCCCAGTCCCCGACGGCTGGCCGCCCCGGGTTCGACCGCCCGAACAACCTGCCCGGCGGTGGGGAACGCGCCTGAAGCGCCGTGAACCGATCTTGACTGTGTCACCTTGATCGCGAGCGATGGTGGACGCCCGGCTTACCCGCCGTGCTGTCCCGAATACGTCCCTCCTTCCACCAGCACAACCGAGGACGCGGTGCGTCGCGTGCGCTCTGTGAGGTAGCGGCAGTGGTTGTTGGAAGGCGGCACTCCCGGGACAGCGCGGGGAAAGTCCTGGACGAGCGGACCTGACCTACTCGGCCGTCCCACCGCACGTCTTCCATCCCGCCCACGGCTGGTGTTGCGCTATCCGGACACTTCCAGACACGTGCTGACAGGCTTTCTGCCAAGCAGGACCGTTGGGGGGATGACGCCGCGGGTGTGCGAGGCGCACGCTCGTCCGTGAAGAGTGGACTGTCTGCCTGGGACGGCGCCGGCCAGCCGGCGGTACGGACGGATCTGTGGCGCGGGCTGTTGCCGATTCGTCTTCCCTCGTTCACCCGTTCGGGGCACGATGCCTCGACCCGATCACGATCAGGGAGGACGAGGTGGGTCCGACCCCTCGCCGGTGGATCACCGGCACGAAGCTCGCCGCGGTCATCGTGCTGACCGCCAGCGTGCTCGTCGCGCCATCCGCTATCGCGACGACCAGCGTGGCCATCACCGCGCAGCACGGTTCCGGCACCGAGTCGACCGTCCGCATCCACGAGATCCAGGGCACGACTCGACTCTCCCCTTTGACCGGCCAGCAGGTGACCGATGTCCCGGGCATCGTCACGGCCGTGCGTGCGTTCGGTAGCGCGCGCGGCTTCTGGTTCCAAGATCCCAACCCGGATTCGGATCCGCGGACCAGCGAGGGCCTTTTCGTCTTCACCAGCAGGGAGACACCTGCTGTACAACCCGGCGATTCCGTCCTGGTGACGGGCACGGTCGCCGAGTTCCGCCCGGTGCGCAGCGGCGAGGACCCGGAGCTCTCGTCGAACCAGACGGTCACCGAGCTCACCGATGCCCGGTGGACGGTCGTCAGCTCCGGGAACGAGCTGCCGGCGGCCGCGGTGCTCGGCCCGGAAAGCGTTCCCGACGCGATGGCTCCGGACGCCGGTGGTGAGAACATCGAGCCGCTGACCCTGGAACCGCGCCGCCACGCGCTGGACTTCTGGGAGTCGCTCGAGGGCATGCGGGTGCGCGTGTTCGACGCGCGCGTCGTCGGTCGGACGGACCGTTTCAACGGGCTGTGGATCACCACGAAGCCGCAGCAGAACCCCACCCCCCGTGGCGGCACCGTCTACCTCTCCTACGACCGCCCCAACACGGGCCGGCTCAAGGTGGAGTCACTGATTCCGTTCGACCAGCATCCCTTCCCGAGGGCCGACGTGGGAGACGCGCTGCGCGGCACAACCGAGGGACCGCTGGACTACACGCGCTTCGGCGGCTACGTGTTGCGCGCGAGCGTTCTGGGCGAGCATGTGTCGGGCGGTCTGGCCCGGGAGCGGACCCGCGCCCAGTGCCCGTGGGAGCTGGCCGTGGCCACCTACAACGTGGAGAACCTTTCGGCCAGGGACGGTCAGGAGAAGTTCGACCGCCTTGCCGGTGGGGTGGTCGAGAACCTCGCCCGGCCGGACGTCGTGACGCTCGAGGAGATTCAGGACAACTCCGGCCCGGCCAGCGACGGCGTTGTTACCGCGGACAAGACACTCCAGCGGTTCGTCGACGCGATCGTGGCCAAGGGCGGCCCGCGCTACCAATGGCGTCAGATCGACCCGGTGGACAAGCAGGACGGCGGGCAGCCCGGCGGCAACATCCGGCAGGTCTTTCTGTTCAACCCGTCGCGGATATCCTTTGTGGACCGTCCCGGTGGTGATGCCACCACGCCGGTGCAGGTGCGGCGGGAGCACGCCCAGGCCGCGCTTTCGGTGTCGCCGGGCCGGATCGACCCGGAGAACTCGGCGTGGCAGGACAGCCGCAAGCCGCTCGTCGGCGAGTTCGTCTTCCTCGGCCGCAAGGTCTTCGTCGTGGCCAACCACTTCTCGTCCAAGGGCGGCGATCAGCCGATGCACGGCCGGTTCCAGCCGCCGGACCGGGTCACCGAGGTGCAGCGCGTGCAGCAGGCAAAGCTGGTCCGCGGCTTCGTCGACCAGCTCACCGAAACCGACCCGTGGGCGACCGTTCTGGTCGCCGGCGACCTCAACGACTACGTCTTCTCCCCAACACTTCACGAGCTGCTGAACGGCGGCGTGCTGCGCTCGCCGCTGGCGGAACTGCCCGGGGCCGAGCAGTACACCTTCGTCTTCGAGGGCAACTCACAGGTCCTGGACCATGTCCTGGTCAGCCGCAACGTGCGGCGCGCGGAGGTCGATGTCGTGCACCTCAACGCCGAGTTCCACGACCAGGCCAGTGACCACGACCCACAGGTGGTGCGGCTGTGGTCGGCGGCGGCCCGGAGCCGCCCCGTCGGCACCGCACCGGGCCTGGCCGGTTGACGGAGCAGGCCGTGCGGGTCCGCGCGCAGCTGATCCTCGCCGGATCGCTGATGCTGGCCGGGGTGGCGGTGGTCGCCTCCCCGGCCAGCGACGGTCCGTCGGTGCTGATGCTGCGGCGCGGTCATGGCCTGTCCACCGGGGAGTTGGTGGGCCTCGTTCCGCTCGCGATCGGGGTGGCGTGGGTGGCCATCCTCCTCGTCCGCTACCTGCCCGCCGTGCGACGCCAGATCGGCGACCGCGCGATGTACGGGTTGACGTCCATGGGTGGCTTCGGACTCGGGATCGCGCTCGTGTCGGGCTATCAGGGCGAACCGTGGTGGACGACCGGTCTCCTGCTCCTGGGTATCGCGTTGTTCGTGCTCGGCGGCGCGCTGGCCAGCAGCACCCCGGGCTGATCCGGCCAGGGTGTGAGGACTCTCCGATGGCGCGGCTCCTCCGCTACGGACACCGGGTTGGCGACATCGACGTCGGCGGGCCGGGAACCGTTAGTGCTCACCGGTCCCCGATGCGGCATACCCACGTGCCGTATCAGGTCTTGCCGGTGAGATTCCGATGACCGGGAGTAGGGACGGGTGCCCCCGACTGGGCTAGCCTCCCGGTCCATGAGTCGGGGACAGGCGGGCCAGGTACTGGGCTCCAACCTCCGGGCCCTGCGCGAACGGCGCGGGTTGTCGTTGTCCGAACTGGCGCGGCGCTCCGGTATCGCCAAGGGAACGTTGTCCCAGCTCGAGTCCGGCACGGGCAATCCCACCATCGAGACCGTGTTCAGTCTGTCGAACGCGCTGGACGTCCCCGTCTCCGACCTGCTCACCGAGCGGGTCGACCCCGGCATCGTGCTGGTCCGCTCCGCCGGCCTGGACGTGCTCAGCAGCAACGCGGTGGACCTGCGCATGCTCCGGCGGATGGACATCACCTCCACCGTGCTCGAGATCTACGACCAGCAGGTGCGGCCGGGTCAGGTGCAGCGCTCGACGGGGCACCCCGGCTTCGAGCACGTCGTGGTCGTCTCGGGGCGACTCCGGGTGGGACCGCCCGAGCAGCCGTTCGAACTCGGCCCCGGCGACTACCTCTGCTTCCCGGCCAACCAGCCGCACAACTACGAGGCGGTCTCCGGTCCGGTGGCCTCCGTGTTGTTGCTGCAGTACCCGGTCGACGCGCCGACCCCGCTGGCCGGCTGGCCGTGCGTCGACCGGAACGAGGATTGACGCCCACCCGCTCAGCCCCCTAACGTCGGCGGTAACGTTCATTTTGATGAACGGTGGTGGTGGCGGTGGCCTACCCGGACGTCGTCGTGGTCGGCGGTGGCGTCGTTGGCGCCGCGTGCGCCGAAGCGTTGACCCGGCACGGGGTACGGGTCAGAGTCTGCGATCGAGGCGCCCCGGCCGCCGCCACCACCGGTAGCGGCGAGGGCAACCTCCTGGTCTCCGACAAGGAACCCGGGCCGGAGCTGAACTTGGCCCGCGCCTCGTGCCGCCGCTGGCCGCGACTCCTCGCCGAACTGGTGGACGAGATCGGCCCGAGCCTGGCGGATGCGGAGTGGGAGCCCAAGGGCGGCCTGGTTGTCGCCACCGACGAGACCGCGGCGGCTCCGTTGCTGGCGTTGGCCGAACGGCAGCGGGTGGCCGGCGTCGAGGCCGTCGTGACCACGGACGTTCGCGGGCTCGAACCGCATCTCGCTCCCAGCGTCGCCGCTGCTGTTCATTATCCCGAAGACGCGCAGCTTCAACCCGTTCTCGCCACGAGCGCGTTGCTCGCCGCCGTACGGCGCCGGGGAAGTGAGGTGTGCGCCGGCGTGGAGGTTCTCGGCGTTCACCGAGGTTCGCGGGTCACGAGCGTGCGTACGAAGAACGGTGACCTGCCGTGCGGCGCCGTGGTCAACGCTTGTGGACCCTGGTCGGGCCGGTTCGCCGAGATCGCCGGTTCCTCCCTCCCCGTCGAACCGCGGCGCGGCCTTGTCCTCGTGACGGCTCCCCTACCGCCACAGACGGTCCGGCACAAGGTCTACGACGCGGACTACGTGGGAACTGTGGCGAGCGGGTCGGCCGACCTCGTGACCTCGGCGGTGGTGGAGTCGACCCGGTCCGGCACCGTACTCGTTGGCTCGAGCCGGCAACGAGTGGGCTTCCACGAGTCGATAGAGGTTCGCGTGCTCCGTGCCCTGGCGCGCAAGGCTCTTGCGCTCTTTCCGGTACTCCGCGGTGTGCCGGCGATGCGTGCCTATGGCGGTTTTCGTCCCTATACCCCCGACCATCTCCCGGTCATCGGTGCGGACCCAGCGGTTCCAGGGCTGTGGCACGCGACGGGGCACGAGGGCGCCGGCATCGGTCTCGCGCCGGCGACAGGGCAGCTCGTCGCCGAGCTGATGACCGGAGCCGAGCCCCACGTGGATCCCGCACCGTTCCGGGTGGACCGCCCTGCCCTGCAAGGGAGGGCCCTGGAATGCGCGTGATCGTCGACGGCCAGGCCGTGACCGCGGAGCGCGGACAGACCGTCGCTGCGGTCCTGATGGGGCACGGGCGGACGAGTTGGCGGATCACGCGCCACGGTGGACGGCCGCGGGGGCTCTTCTGCGGTATCGGGGTGTGTTTCGACTGCCTCGTCATCGTGAACGGCATTCCCGATGTCCGGGCCTGCCAGCGGGTCGTCGTCGACGGCGATGACATCCGCACCCAGTACGGAGCCGAGTTACCCGAGGCAGGCACATGACCGTGCTGGTGGTTGGTGCAGGACCCGCTGGGATTCATGCTGCCTCGTCCGCGGCCGGGGTAGGGGCGGATGTGGTGCTGGTGGACTCCGCATCGCGCCCCGGTGGCCAGTACCACCGCCAACCATCGGACGCGCCACGCACCGGGGCGCTCGCAGTCGTCGATCACCCTCGCGTGAAGTGGATGCCCGAGACGTGGGTCTGGGCCGTTGAACGCACCGATCAGGGCTTTCGGCTCCACGCACAGGTCGGTCCGGCCGATGCACCGGGCCGGCCATGCATCGCGCTGGACGGTGAGGCACTGGTTCTCGCCATGGGCGCTTACGACCGTGTGCTGCCCTTCCCAGGCTGGGATCTTCCTGGCGTGTACACCGCGGGAGCGGCTCAGGCCATGGCCAAGGGACAACGGGTGGCAGTCGGACGGAATGTCGTGGTCAGCGGTACGGGGCCGTTCCTGCTCCCGGTTGCCGAATCGCTGCTGGGCGTGGGGGCCCGTGTGCGTGGCGTCCTGGAGGCTGGCTCACCTGTTCGATGGGCGCTACAGCCCTGGTTGCTGCGAGGTTCGCTGGGCAAGATCGGCGAACTTGCGCACTATGCGAAGGTGCTGAGCACGGGAAAGGTTCCCTATCGCACGAGAAGCGCGGTGGTCGCGGCGCACGGTGCTGACCGAGTCGAGTCGGTGACGGTAGCGCGGCTCAACCATGACTGGACCGTGGCTTCCGGTAGCGAGCAGCAGGTCGAAGTCGACGCCGTCGCGGTCGGGTATGGGTTCACGCCACAGTTGGAGCTGGCCATCGCTCTGGGCTGCCGTATCCAGCGTGCTCTGGATGACAGCGATGTCGTGGTCGTCGGCCGTGATCAGGCCACCTCAGTACCCGGCGTGTTCGCTGCGGGAGAGATTACGGCCGTCGCCGGCGCCGACGCCGCGGCGGCCGAAGGGGTGCTCGCCGGGCTCAGCGCTGCGCAGTCCATTGGATCGTCCATAGTGGATAAGCAGGTGTCTCTTATCCGCAGGAAAGTACTTCGCAAGAGGGATTTCGCGCGTGCGCTGGCCGCCGTGCACCCGGTGCGGTCCGGCTGGCAAAGCTGGCTGGTGGACACCACGCTCGTCTGCCGGTGCGAGGAGGTTTCCCTTTCGGCGGTGCGGTCAGCCGTCGTCGAGCGGGGTGCCGCCGGGATGCGCGCACTGAAGCTGCTGTGCCGCGTCGGGCTCGGCCCCTGCCAAGGACGGATCTGTGGTCGGAACGTCGCCGAACTCACCGGGCTTCCCGACATCCCGAAGCGGCCGATCGCCTCGCCCATCAGGCTCGGTGATCTCGCTTCCGAACCTGACGGGAGCGGAGGATGACGGCGAACCATGTCGATCTGCGGGGGTGAACGTGACGCCTGCGCTGCCGTAGGCCGAGGATCTGGCCGCTGGTCGCCGTGCCGACCCCGACACCTACGACGCACGATGCTCGGTGCAACCAGGAGAAGGCCTTTGACCGGACCCGCACCCTCATGTCCGCGAATTCGGTCAGAGGAGGACCTGCAAGCCGCCAATAACGCGACCTACGGGTCGGTCACGGTGCCGTACGCGCCGGACCTCGACCAATAACTGTCCTATATGGATGATGTCGAGTCGGGCATGGTGAAGGTCAATATGCCCACCACCGGAGTGGACATCCACCTGCGTTCGGCGGGAAGAAGGTGCCCGGCCACGGGGATCGGATGCAGGGCAAGGCCGCCATGACCTGCTACCCCGCCTCTCGCACGGTCCAGTTCTCGACAGCCTGACCCGACGTGCTTGGCTAGCGAGGGGGAAGCGGCGGCGCCCGGCGCCGCGGGAGAAGAGGAGCGTACGCGATGGCAGGGCGACGACTGCCCAAGGTCACCGAGGCCAAGGGTTTCCGTGAGTACATCAAGCAGGGCTGGGGAGAGTCGGACCGGCGCGTCGACGTGCCCGCCGGGCTCGCCGAGGCGGCCGCCGCACACCGGGCCCGGCTCAGCGCCGCGTTCCCCGGCCGACGTATCGCCGTCGCCGCCGGGCGCGCGCCAGTGCGTTCGAACGACACCGACTACGAGTTCCGCGCCGACAGCGACTTCGTCTGGCTGACCGGATGCCAGGCCGAGGGCGCGGTACTGGTGATG
Organism: Longimycelium tulufanense; assembly: GCF_014645795.1. Taxonomy (GTDB): domain Bacteria; phylum Actinomycetota; class Actinomycetes; order Mycobacteriales; family Pseudonocardiaceae; genus Longimycelium; species Longimycelium tulufanense. The sequence continues at coordinate 19,114 of NZ_BMMK01000052.1, forward strand.
CACCCGGCCGGCGACGGCCACGAGGCCGTGCTGTACCTGCGTCGCCCGGCCGGTCCGGCCGAGCCGGACTTCTTCGCCAACGCCCGCGACGGCGAGCTGTGGATCGGCGCTGTGCCCGGTTTGGCCGAGTGGTCGGCCGTCCTGGGGTTGCGGTGCCGGGAGATCGACGAGCTGCCCGCCGCGCTGCGCGGGCGGCTGCCCGCTGTGCTGGCCACCCGGGGCGTGGAACCCGTGCTCGACGCTGTGGTCGAGGGCGGCTCCGGGCAGGAGCTCCGGCGGGTGCTCGCCGAACTGCGGCGGATCAAGGACGAGTGGGAGATCGCCCAGCTCCGCGCCGCCGTGGACGCGACCGTGATCGGGTTCGCCGAGGTCGCCGCCGAGCTGCCGGCCGCGGTGCGAGGTGGCGGCGAGCGCTGGCTGCAGGGAACCTTCGACCGGCGGGCGCGTACCAGCGGGAACGGGCCCGGCTACGCCTCGATCGTGGCAGCCGGGCCGAACGCCCCGGTGCTGCACTGGACGCGGTGCGACGGGCCGGTCCCGGCCAACGGGCTGCTTCTCATCGACGCGGGCGTGGAGATGCGCACGCTCTACACCGCCGACGTCACCCGCACCTTTCCCGTCTCCGGCGAGTTCAGCCCGGCCCAGCGGCAGGTCTACGACCTCGTTCTGGCGTCCCACCTGGCGGCCATGGCCGAGGTGCGGCCGGGCAACGACTTCGCAGCCTTCCACCTCACCGTGTTCCGCGTCCTGGCCGAGGGCCTCCACGACTGGGGCCTGCTGCCGGTGTCGGTCGACGAGGCGTTGTCGGAGGACGGGCAGCAGCACCGTCGGTACATCGTGTGCGGGGTGGGACACTTCCTCGGACTCGACGTGCACGACTGCTCGGCCGCGCGCGACGACAAGTACCGCGCGGGCACCTTGGAGCCGGGGATGGCGTTGACCGTGGAGCCCGGGCTCTACTTCCACCCGCACGACCTGACCGTGCCGCCCGAGCTGCGCGGCATCGGCGTCCGGATCGAGGACGATCTGGTCGTTACCGAGGATGGTGCCGAGGTGCTGTCGGACGCCTTGCCGATCGAGGCAGAGGCTGTGGAGTGCTGGGTGCGTGAGCAGCAGCGTGGGTAGTGCGCTGCGTCCTTTGAGATGGGCGCGTGGCGGTCTTTCGTTTGGTGACGGCGGGATCGGGCTGCGGGCCGTTGTCGGTTCGCGGGTGGCCGGACGTGTGTGTCGCGCTACGCGGTTAGCCTGCGGTACCGGGGCCGATGCCGCCGACCTCCGCTCGACCCGAGATCCGTACGTCAGGCTCAGCTGCGAAGCCGTCCTCTTGGTCCCTGCCGACGGCGGAGTGGCGACATTGCTCCGGCGTCGGCGGGTATGCGCTCTCAGAGGGCTTCCCAATCTTGGCGCTCGCCGGGATGCCCGTGATCGCTTCGCGACTGTCGGCGATGGTGGGTGCCACGCGCGCGGCTCCTTCCCAATCTCACTGATGACAAGCAATTGCCGGTGATCTGCCAGTAGCGTCACGCACCCACGAGGGCTGCCAAGCCCTCGACGCCGAGCGTGCGCGGGCACCCGCCCGACGCGCTTGTCGAGAAACGTCAACAGTGCCGAACGGTGAGAGTCGATCTGCTCTGTTGTCGGGGACGTTGCAGAGCGCGCATCGCCGCTAGGTCTTGGAGGAGTTAGCCGCAGTCTGGGGTGAGGGAGCCGACGCGCCTACCGTCGAGCTCGTGGTTGCCGAAGCCGTCGACTTCCTGCTCGTCGCCAGCGAAGTGTGGCCGGTCGTTGAGACGGACGATGCAGCCGAAGTCGTTGGGGAGCGGGTTGCGCGCGGACCGTGGGAAGATCGGTGGCTCGATGTCGTCGAGCTCACGGAGATTGAATCCGTCCGTCGCGATGTGCGCGTCCTCGGCAAGGAGAACTCGTCCGGTCTGGTGCGGGCCTTCGAACAGGCAGAAGTAGCCCTCTTTGCAGCTCGGCACAGGGCTGCCGGCCGAGGCAGCCGGGGCGAAGGCTGGTGAGAGGCCCAGCATGGCGACAGTGGCGGCGACCAAGCGGGTTGCGCGGCGGGACAAGATGGCTCCTCCTGTTCGGGGTGCTGCGACGGACCACAACCGATTACACGACGCTATCGACTGGTCACCGATGCGTGCTAGCTCGTAGACCCGTCGCCAAGATCACAGCGAGGTGATCACACGCCGATCGACGGGGCATAAGCAACAGCACCCCTCCACACCCTGACGAGGGGTGTGGAGGGGCGCTGTTCACTGGCTGGGCTCCCGACCCCGGGGATAGCTTGGCGGAGTGGCGGAGCCGAGCAGGATGCGGGTGAGACAGTCGGGCAGGTGGGGCTCGATTACGCGCATGATCGGGTACACGGCGCCGACGACGATCGGGACGACGACCAGCTCGCCGGCGTTGCTCAGTGGCGTCACCAGCCACTCGGGGGCGCCGAGGGAGGCGAGATAGATCACAAGGGTTGTCCACAGGGTGGGGACAACGGTGCAGCCAGGCGACGAGACGGTCAGACATGGGGTGTTCTCCATCAACGGGATGGTCAGGATTTGGCCGGGAAAGATCAGGTTGGGGTTGGCGATGCCGTTTGCCGCGGCGATGGCCCGAGACGTGGTCCCGTACCGGGCCGCGATGCCCGAGAGCGTGTCGCCGGGGGCGTGGCCTCGTTGATGTCGCCAATGAAGACATCGATGTGGTGTGCCCTGACGCCGTCAGGCTCGATGTCGAGCCCTTGCTCGTCAAGCCACACAGTCCACCGGCGGGCCGTCCCGAGGTAGCCACGCTCCGTGTAGGGCGACAGTGCCTTGGATCTCATCGCCTTGCGTCACCGCTCGGTCAGCATGGCCCAGACGGCGCCCGTCGTGCTCGCGTTCCCCATGGTCACAACCTCGGCAATCGTGTGTCACTCGACCGCTGTGCTTGCCTGCGAGATCACGCGAGCACCCCGAACGACCAGGTGTTTTGCCTGGTCAGTGGCCCTTCGGGTACTCTCCTCGGCGGAGGATTCGCCTAGTGGCCTAGGGCGCACGATTGGAAATCGTGTTGGGGTTGATAGCCCCTCGCGGGTTCAAATCCCGCATCCTCCGCAGGCCAGAGGCCCTGGACGTGCGCCGCGTCCGGGGCCTCTGCCATAGGCGTCGTCTCAGTTCTCGTCTCAGTCGATCCCTTTACGCGGACACGAGAGCCCCGGCCGGGCCGTCGTCACCCTCGTCCGGGAACAGCTCCGCTAAGCGCCGACGCCATGCCTCCGGCAGCGTGTTCAGGAGCTGCCGAACCGCCTGGCGCTGCTCCGCCATGAGCTCCATGCCGTCGTCGGCTTCCTCATCCTGGTCCGGGGTGAGCCACATCAGGTCACCGACCTTCGCCGCGATCTCCTCGACCAGCTCATTCGGGATGTGCACGTAGCGCTGGAGCATGGCCGCTTCCGACCAACCCATGATGTCCATGATCGCCCGAGGCGGGACCTTCAGGACGAGGAGCATGGTTGCGGCCGTGTGCCGAGCGTCGTGTAGCCGAGCGTTCCGTACCTGAGCCTTGCGGAGCAGGTTCTTCCAGGACTCGTGATCAACGGTCGGGTGCACGGGCCGGCCGAAGCGGTTGGTGAAGATCCAGCCGCCTTCCTCCCACAGGTCTCCGGCGTGTCGGCGCTCCGCGTCCTGGCGTTCCCTGTGCTTCTCCAGCGCCTCGATCAGCGGGTGCGGAAGGCCCACCGTTCGCCGGCCGGCCCGGGACTTCACATCGGCTACGACGATGCCGCCGCTGTGCCGCTCCGGGCAGTTGGCGCCGTTCTTCCGGCCGCACGGTTTCGCTTCCGAACACCCGTGCTTCCACGGGTAGCAGTGGACAGCTCGGCGGATCGCCAAGGTGCCGCTGCCCCGTCGCACTGGGCATTCCTTGGGTGTCCGAAGCCGACGGCAGGGAGAGCCTTTCGGGCACCCGTGCCGCCACTTCACCGCGAGGTCCGACCAGCGCAATCCCAGCGCTTCACCTCGGCGCAGGCCGAGAGTCAGTGCCACAACGAACCGGACGCCGTTGCGCACCGACACTGCTGCGTCGAGAATCCGCCGGGCTTCCTCGACGGTGAACGGAATCACCTCCTCTTCCTCTACACGGGGCGGCTTCGCGATTGCCGCTGGGTTCTCGGTGATGTGCTTGCGCCGTACCGCCTCGTTCAGCGCGACGCGGATAGTGCGGTGCGCCAAGTGAACCGTCGCCGGCTTCAATCCAGGCTGGCGCTGCCGACAAACGTTGCCGGGACGCTTCCGGCACCGGTCGTTGTCCGGGCACCCGTGCCGCCAGTCCTGCAACCGTGCATAGAGACGTTCCAGGTGTTCCGGCTGGAGCTTGTCCAGCCGATGAGCGCCGACACCGGGAATGAGGTGCTTGTAAACGGATGCGCGGTAACCGGTCATCGTGTTGGGCCGAACCGATGGCGCAGCGATGTTCTCGACCCAGTGGTGAAGCCACTTCTCAACTGTCCACTTTCGGCCCGGCTTCCGGACACGTCCGCTGTCGCGCTGGCGTTCCAGTTCGCGAACGGCCTCGATCACTTCGCCTTCGGTCTTGCGCTGGACGTGTCGGCGGTCGGGTGTGCCGTCGTCGAGAGTGCCCATGGTGACCCGGCCGTGCCAGTAGCCGTCTTTGCCGAGGTAGATGCTGGATGCGCCGTTGGGTGCGCGGGTGCCTTCGGCGCGCTTGCGGCGTGGCATTTGGGTTTCCTCCTGGGGTTGCCGGGCACGTGTCGGCCCGGTTGTGGGTGTGCGGGAATCGCGGTCGGACAGCGATTGCGGACGTGTTCGACCGAGGGATGGGGTGCCCCCTCTTTTGCAGCGGGTTGGTGAGTGGCTACAAAAAGGGGGGCGGCGGCCTGCTAGGTGCTAGTGCCCTGGCCAGCGTGGGTGTGGAGGTGCTAGCGGGGCTGCTAGGTCTAGCGGGCCGTCCCGCTTGACCTAGCGCGGCTCGGGAGGCCGCCGGCAGGGCGTTTCTGGCGCTGTCGGGCGGTTGCGGGATGGGGTTTCTAGGCGCTAGGCCGCTGGTCGGGGCGGGGATCGGTGTCTAGAGCGGCCTCTAGGTCTAGAGGCTGGCGACTCTCGATCTAGAAGCGCGGTCCGGCCGTTTCGGTGTCCGTTCGGTGCCGGCCGGGTGCCGGGCACGCCCCGGTGGGAAGACGTTGCTGCCGGTGACTCTCCGTGTTGTGTCGCGGGGTGTGGTGGTCGGGGAGGGAGGCAGCCGGGACAGGGTCGGAGGCGCTCTGGGCGGGGTTCCAAGGGGTGTTCGCGGGAGCCTCCCTTGCTTCCCTCATGGCTATTTGGGCTGGTCAGGTAGGGGAATCGGGGCAGGGAGGCGCGGAGGGAAAACTCCCTCGATCCCTGCTGCCTCCCTGCCTGCTTCCCTGCCCCGTGCGGTTACGCGGCGTGGCGTTCGGTGAGGCTGCGGATGTAGGCGGTGAGTGCCTCGGCCGGGACGCGGCGCAGGCGGCCGATGCGCACCGAGGCGATCTCGCCGGACTTGATCAGGGCGAACATCGTGGTCCGGCCGATGTCCAGCCGTGCGGCGGCGTCCTCGACCGACAGCAGCAGCCGGGGCGCCCGGTCGTGGGTGGGCATGGGTTACTCCTCCTCCGATGGGTTCGGCGGGTCAGGCCGGGTCGGTCTCGGCGGCGCAGGGTTGGCACAGGCCGTAGGCGAGCAGGATCGGGCCGAGCGCGACCGTGCCGGGCAGGATGCGGCGGACGTGGCGGCGGCAGCGGTCGCAGGTGGCGTCCTCGACCGGGTCGGCCGCGAGCAGCCCTACGCAGGCCGAGCAGAGTAGGAGACCGGGCCGCCACAGCGCGGCGTGCGCGACCCGGGGTGCGGGTGCGAGGTGGGCGCAGCAGCGCACCCGCCGGGCGGCGAGAGCGGCCAGGAGGTCGGCGCAGCGGTCGCGTAGCCACGGGGGTAACGGGCCGGTGTCGAGCTGGGCGCCCCACTCGTGGGCGGCCTTGCGCAGCGCCTTCCGCGCCTGGTGGGTGGCGGCGGCGACCTGGTCGAACAGGGCGGTCGGGTCGGTAATCATGGGTCGTGTCCTCTCGGATCTGGTGCGAAGGATGCGAACTTGCGAACTAATGGCCTGACCTGCGATTTCGTGGTCGGGTTTAGTTCGCGGGGTGCGAAGGAAATCCGCCTGTTTGGTCGGGGCTGGGGATTTAGTTCGCACGCTGGGGAGAAAGTCCCCCAGCGTTTGCGCTGGTCAGGGTTTTGTTCGCTAGTTCGCTTCGTTCGCGTGGCTGGTGGCGGTGAAGATTTGGGTGGGGCGTCCTCGGCCGCTGGGCGAGGGACGCAGGGACCGGGTGATGCGGCCCGCTGCCAAGAGCCGTTCCAACAGGCCGTCGATCTCGGCAGCCTTCTTGTGTTTGTCGAAGCATTCGGTGGTGATGTCCGTGCGGGTGCGGCCGGCTTGGCCGGCGCGGGCGATGTAGCCGGCGATCTTGGTCAGCTCCGCGTCCGGGGCGAACACGGCACGCGCGGAGGCGATCGAGTAGCGGATCAGGGCGGCAGCGGCGCTCAGGTGCCGGTCGCTGATCTGGTCGCTGCCGTCGAGTGCGGCATGGATGCCGGCAATGCGGAGACAGTTGGGGGCGGTGCGGGAGATGAACTGCTCCACTGCCGGGCCGGTGCCCTCCCCCGGGTCGGTGCCGAACTCCACGTACAGGTGCCGCCAGGCGTCCGCGCCGCCAGCAGTGAAGCCGAGCGTGCCGATGCCGGCAGCGTGGCGGAGCCGGCCGGCCAGGCTCGCGCCGAGCTGGGCAACCGTGTCCGGGTCGGCGCCGAGGGCCAGCGGCAGGAACTTCGACCGGGCGACCAGCAGCGGCAGGAACCGGTTGTAGGTGCCGCCAGCCAGGTCCGCGGCCGACACCTTCGCCTTGAACTCCGCCGGGGTGATGTGGGCGGTGATGCCGATGTGTGACTCCGGCGCCACCCGGGCGGTGACGTTCATGGTCGACAGGTCTCCGCCTTCCCACGCGGCCCGCAGGGTGGCCGAGAGGCTGTTGCCCTCCCGCTTCATCCGGGCCATGACCGCGGCCCACTCGGGTTCGAACACCAGTAGCCGCCGGTCGCCGGGCGGCAGCCGGCGACGACGCGCAGCGTTCGCGCGGCCTTTCTTCTCCCAGCGGTTCTGGCAGGTGCTGGAACAGAACTCCTCCGAGGGCGAGTCGAGGTCGGTGCCGCACTGCTGACAGACGGGCACGAACAACTGGGCCAGGCCCTCACCGGAGGTCAGGCCGGAGCGGACGTTGCCGACCAGGAACTCCGGATCGGCCGCCGCCAACAGCCGGCGCGCACTCGACCAGGACGCGCCCTTACGCCCCGAGTTGGTGCGGCCCACGATCAGCGGCCACACCAACAACGGGTGCCGGTCATCCCCGGCCCGCACATGCGGACCCGGGCCGAGGTACACCCCGGCGGCACACAGCAGGGAAGCCAGCACGGCGACGGGGTCGGCCTCGGTGTGCTCGGCCACGACTCCGACCAGGCGGCCGAGGAAACAATCCAGCGCTGCCGTATCCAGTGCCGGCAGCTCGGCCCGCGCCCGAGCCACCTCGGCCGCCGCCCGACGCTCCGCCTCCCACAACGCCGCACTGCCGGCCGGCGACCGGCCGGTGCCGGTGTCGGCCTGCCGCAGCCTGTGTCCGCGGTCCTTTCGGCCAGCACCCTCGGGGGCAGTGCCGTTGCTGCCGGGTGCCGGGCTGCCGGGTGCCGGGCTGCCGGCGGCGGGTTCGCCCCGTTCATCGGGGGCGTAAGAGGCGGGTTCCGGGCTTTCGGCATCGGGGCTGCCGGCAGCCTGTTTGTGCTGTACTTCCGGGGAGTAACCCTGCCGGTACCCCCCGGCACCCGGGGCGGGTTCGTCCCGTTCAACCGGGGCGTCCGACCCGGGTCCGGGACTGCCGGCTGTTGGTACCGGGCGTAGGTGCCGGCCGGTCTGGGCCGGGTCGGTGGTGGGTTCGGGAACGGTCACGATGTGACTCCTCCCAGCGTTCGCAAGCGGTGTGAGTGGCCGGTGGGCTGCCGGGCTCGTGCCCGGGTCTGCGGGCCCGATGGCGTGCGGGAATGCGGGTGGCGGTACCCCCTCCGGCCCGGGCCAGGGGCGCAAAACGGCCGGGGCCGGAGGGGGGCTCGGTGCCGGCGGGTGCGTGGGGCGGCACCCCGGGGGTGCCGGGCGGGACAGGCCCGCCGGCACCGAGCGGTCGGGGGAGCTAGACCGGTGGCCGGGCCTGTGCCCGGGTCCGCTGCCGGGGGCGGGGTGCCGGCACACCGGGC
>NZ_BMMK01000053.1 GCF_014645795.1 Longimycelium tulufanense
GACGACTGTCCGCAGCAAGGAAGTAACCACATCAACGCGATCCACCGTTAACTTGACACACCCTCCCCCAGCACTCGGCGTGGATGACTGTGCGCTGCGGAGCCCCACCGGGGATGCAACGACCGGTCAGTACCGGCCGGTCCACGCGCGCCGGTATGTCAAATCTGGGATGGGAGCATCATCACCGGAACATGACTCTGGTCAGTGACGCGTGGGGAGCGGCGTGGGCAGGCTACTTGAGGCGACCCGTGCACTGCTGGCGGCGAGCGCGGCCACCCCTGCTCGTCGGCGATCTGGTTTGCCTTCTGTTGTGCCGCAGTCACCTTGTTGACCGCTGCCTTCGCCGGTCCCATGGCCCGACGGCCCTGGTCGAGCAGCGTGCGAGTTGGGCGGATGGCATCGGCGTGGTTTTCCTCGTGGTTCGGCGTGCTGGGAGATGCGGAGGTGAGCATGCTGAGGGCATGGGAAGCGGTCAAGACGTCACTGCGGAGGAATAACTTTGTCGTCCACGTGGACGACAAACCGGCTGTTCGCGCTGCTCACCAGGGTACGCAGGGGTTCGTTGGTCGCAGGGGCGAGGCTGCGCGATGTCTTCTTGCCGAAGCCTCGGGACCTCCAATTCGATGCCGGAGCGGTGCCGCGATCGTCAACGGCATGGTGCCGTGCAGAGCCCAAACCCGTGGTGGTGCTGCTCGGCGGGTGTGGGATGCACATGGAGGTTGCGTGACCGTCTCGCCTTTGACCTCATCAGGTAGGTGGTCCCAGCACTCGTCCGTAGAGCCACCCGGTGGCCATCGCGGTGGACGGCAACGTCGCGGCGCGTCGCCCCCACCGGCGGCACGGTGCCCCCTCGACGCCGGTCATAGCCAACCGAACGACGCAGTCCCGGCCCTGCCTCACGTCAGGGGATGCCTTCTCGGGTTCAGGCGTTGTCGCCGGGTGCGCTCCAGGTCGTCGTGACCAGTGTCGGCGACGACTTGCTCGTGGGCTCCTGATTGTGGTGTGAGGATCGCGGTGCTGGCGCAATGAACAGGTAGAGGCCAGGCCGACCGTGAAGGACGCTGATGACCCCAGAGCAGGAGACGTTCACGGCGCTGTACCGCGAGACGTACTCCACGATCTATGGCTACATCTACCGGCGGGTGCCCCCGGAGGATGTCGCAGACCTGGTTGCGGAGACGTATCTGACGGCGTGGCGTCGTCGGCGGCTGTTACCTGTGGAGCCGTTGCGGTGGTTGTTGGTGACCGCGCGGAATGTGGTGATGACGGCGCGGCGTCGGGCGGGCACGCGTGCCGCGATTGAGGCGGCGGTGTTGCGGGCTCGGACCGACGGGGTGGAGGACCCGGATGTCACCGATCGGATCGCGCTGTGGACGGCGTTGGCCCGCCTCGGTGACCGTGACCGGGAGGTGTTGATGTTGACCTGTTGGGATGGGGTCACCGCTCGGGAGGGGGCCGCGGTGTTGGGGTGTTCGGTGTCGGCGTTCCAGATGCGTCTGCATCGGGCTCGGCAGCGGTTGGAGACGGAATTGGCCGGGGTGGAGGTCGACGTTGAGAAGGGGGAGGCACATGAGCGGGCGACACGATGACGTTCTGGAGCGGATGCGCCAGCATCGGCTGGACCCTCCAGCGGTGGAACCCCCTGTGTTGGCGTTGCCGCCGCGACGACGGTGGAGGCGGGCGCCCTTGGTGGCGGCAGCGGTGGCGGTGGTGGCCGTCGGTGCCGTGGCGGCGGGGTTCAGCTTCTTCAGGACCCCGCCGGTCGCCGCCTCCGTCCCGCCGCTGTTGACCTTCCAGGCCGACGGGGACACTGACGCCCGGTCGCTGCTGACCGGGTTGGCCGAGCGTGCCGGGCAGCAGCCGGGGTTGGGCGCAGGCCGGTTCCACTACAGCCGCACCAGGTCGTGGACGTTTGGCACCGCGGCGGGCACCGACGGCGGCACGCTCGCGGCGCGGGTCGCCGAGACTCGGCTGGAGCGGTGGACGGCACCGGACGGGTCCGGGTTCGAGAAGCGGCACCAGGACAGCGTCCGCCCTGGTGGTCCGCCGCTGGTGTATGAGGGTCCGTTCCCGACCCCCGAGGTGCAGCCGACTGTTGGGCCGCAGAACACTGTGGTCTCCGCTCTGCCGCCGGTGGGTGAGGCGGATGCCGGCGAGATCGAGCGGCGGCTCCGCGCGGACGGGGTGTCACGCACGGCGGGCGAGTGGTTCGCGGTGACCGCCCAGGTCTGGTCCGCACGCTCCGGTGACCCGGCCACCGCGCAGGCGCTGGCCCGCATCCTCGCTGACCAGTCGGGGATCACCGTGGCGGGCACGACCACCGACCGCGCCGGTCGACCCGCAGTGGCGATCGCGACGCGAGCCTCCGGCGACCAGTGGTTCCCCAAGCAGCGGGTCTATCTGTTGTTCGACCCGGCCACCGGGTTCCTCACCGGAGCCGAAGACGTGGCGCTGCAGGCGGACACCGACGCCATCGGCGCCCCCGTCGAGGTGCCGGCCACCGTGCGCTACCAGTTGTGGCTGGGGTCTGGCCGCACCGACACCAGCGGTGAAACGCCGCGCTGACCCGGTCAGCCAGCGGTGAGAGGGGTGGGGTGCCCCAGCCGCGACCTGGGGCACCCCACCCTGGTTTCGGGAAGTTCGACGATCAGCTGCGGTGGAATGCCTGAATCCGGCCGACGTTGTCGTTGAACTGATCGAGGTTGGTGCCGCCCCGGGCATACGGGGTGATGAAGCGTTCGTTCGACCGCTCGGTCAGGGCACGGTTGTAGAGGGTGGCGCGGGTACAGTTACTGTCGCCCCAGATCGAGCTGAGGTTCTTCTGCCACCAGTCGTCCGGCTCGAGACGGTAACCGGCGCTGTCGCAGGGACCGTCGTCGCCCCAGATCTCGGTGTGCTTGCCACCGTAGTTGGCATCCGGGTACCACAGCATGATCCGCGCTGGTTCAGCGGGACGGAGAAGATTCCGGGTGGCCGTGTGCGCCGACCAGGCTCTCATCTGGCTACGGGCATCCTCGATCGAACTCGTCGAACAGTGCCGGAACCGTTCGGGCGAGTTCTGACCTTCCGAGGCCTTGCCGTAGACGATGACACAGTACGAGCCACTGTCGCTGGATGCCTCGGGGGCAGCCTGGGCACCGGGAGCAACAAGAGCCAGGGCCGCACCGGTGGCCGCTACAACGGTGGCCCACCGGCGTAAGCGTTCTGCCATAGGTATTTCTCCTCAACAAAACAGGAACCGATACCACCCGGTTGGGTGACATCGAGAAACGCTACCCACGGCATCACAATGTGCTCAATGCGTAACACTACCCAGAAATGATGGCGACAAGATCACGCGCTACTCCTATAAGGCGTCATATCATACTCCAGTTGGCGGTATTGCTACGATGGTGCCCTGGCCAAGATTTGTGGATGGCTGCTGCACCGTCGTGCGTGTCCTTGTCGACGGAGCCATTCTTCCTCACCGTCGCGGTGTGCACCGCGATCATCGGCGTCTTTTGGTTCGCGCGGTCCCACACGAACGAGCAACGCATAGAACGCGCCGTGTTCGTTGTCGGCCTGACGGTGCTGAGCACGCTGGCCGCCGTTCTCTCCTCCGATGAACTGTGCGCATTCGATGTACATCGTCGCGCTCCCGTTCACGATGACTCTCAGGCACTGACCGCAGCGCGCCACACAGGCGGGCCGAGCCGATCGAACCGGTGATCGCACACATCACCACCGGGCAGTGATCTTCCATGTCGCGTCCATCGACTTCATACGAGGTAGACCGACGACGTGCTCGGCCTGTTACCGCCCCTGGATCAGATGAGTGCGCATCTCGTGGAGACGAGTGGACAGCAAGCGGGACTCCGCGGGTGCGAGCACCACCCACGGGCGTCCCTGGGTTGCTGGTCGCAGCTGGCTCATCCACCGGCCCTCGGTGGTGTCGAGAACGGCGAGAGGGTGTGCGGCGCGGTGACGCCGCCCGTGCCGGTCGCGGAGGGCGACATGCAGTTGCGCACCGCTGGTGCGAGGGAGCCCCAGCACGTGATGGAGCCTGCTGTGGTCCTCGGCACTGGCGGGCCGGACATCCTCACACCAGCCACTGGGCCCGGCGCGTGCGCCAACGAGCTGTTCGGCAGGCAGCGTGAGCGATGGCCCCCGGGCCGGTGGGATCTTCGGCAGGACCGCGACCACCGCGTCGACCACGGCGGTGGAGCAAAGAGGATGCAGGTGCAGGATCCCGTCGGTGAGGATGGCCAGAACCGCGTTGCTGCCCAGGGTGGCGGCCAGCACGCTGACGTCCTCACCGGTGGCGTGGTTGATCCAGCCATAGACCTCCTCGGCGGGTCGGGCCAGCAGTGCGAGGGCATCGAGGAGATCCTCATCGACCCGTCCACGGTGCATGAGGCCGTGGTGGGCGAGTTCGTTCCACGCCTGATGCTCCAGAACGGCCCGCTCCTCGTGGGTGGCGCCCGGCGAGAGAGTGTGTAGGGCGTTGGGTTTCTCCCCGAACTGGTGGTGGTGCCAGAGCACGTCGTAGGCCAGCGTGGACAGTGCCACGCTTGCGCGCAGCATGAACGAGTCCTCCTGACAGCCGTGGTGGTGTCCCGGGGGCGGGTGGCGGGGACGGTCAGCGCTCGGGCGGTGGTTCACCGATCACCGGCGGAGCGACGCGGCGATTGTCGCCGTAGATGTCCTCGGTTTCCAGCAGGTAGTGCGGCCTCTGGTGTTCCCGGTCCTCCTCTTTGCGGCCAGCACCGGCACCGATGCCGCCGGCTACGCCGGGGCCGCCGCGGTTCGCCGTACCGCCCTCGGGGCCCGGCAGGCCAGGCCGGGGACCGCTGGGGGGAGCGCCGGTACCGGTGCCGCCGCCAGGCCCGAGCGGGCCGTTGCCCCCGGCGCCGGGGCCACCGGGACCGAACCCACCCGAGCCACGGGGTCCGAAACCACTACCCAGTCCACCAGCGACCCCACCGGACCGGCCTGCCGGGTTCGGGCCGAAGCCAGGCAGGCCGCCCCGCACCGGCGGGCGCGGCACCATGCTGCCGGGGTACCGGGCACTGCCCGGACCTCCCGGTGGGACCACGGGATAGAGCGGGTTCGGGTTCGACGCACCCGGCGTACGCCCGCTCCCAAAATCGGCCGGCGGGCGTATCGCCTCGGTGCCGCCGGGCTGTCCGGGGTGGACGAAGGCCGGGTCGACCGTGGCCGGCGGAGGCGAGATCACCTGCCCACCCGGGGGCGACGGGTCCGCTGGCCGCAGCGGGGGCGGGCCCACCGGATCGACCGTGTGCCGATCCATGGTGGTGTGGTTCGTGACCTGGCGAGTGGGATCAACGGTGTGGTCCCGGTAGCCGGGCTCGACCGGTTGAGTATCCGACTGGCGTAAGTCGGTCTCGACGGTCGGGGGTGGGGCGAAGGTGGGCAGGGAGCCGATGTTGTCCCGGGTGGTGGTGCCGTAGGACTTGACGGCCTGGATGTTGCGGTCGGTGACGGCCTTGTTCGCGCTGACCGCGTCGTCGTAGTCGGTCTGCCAGGGCACATAGTCGTTGAGGAACGGCTTGTCGGGCACCTGCTGCGGGGGTTCCACCTTGTGCTTGGTGTCGGTGAACGCCGAGCCTTGATTGTCCACCCGTCCGGCGACACCTTCGGTGACCCGCTTGGCCTCCTCCGCCCAGGCCGCCAGTGGCGACACCGTCGTGGCCATTGCCTCGGCTGCCTGCCCCTCCCAGGAGCCCTGGTTTTTGCGCAGTGCGTCCTCGACGCGCTGTTGCACCGCCTCGTAGCGCTGTCCGAGCTTGCGCCACGCCTCCGAGGCGGGGTGGATGGTCTGGCCGGTGTCCTTGCCCTCATGGAACCAGCGGTAGATCGTGCCGGCATCCCACCCAGCCGGTCTCGGCGTCCCCTCGATCGCCCCCATGACCTACTTCGCCCCCTTGATGTTCTCGATCACCATGCCGGCAGCACGATCGCCGACCGTGCACGCGCTGGTGTACTGCGGGTTCTTCCGGTCGCCGATGAAGACGTCCACCACGACGAGGCGGTCCTCAGCAATGCCGATCAACGAGGCACACGTGCCCTCGGCGGGGCCGGACTTGTCGTCCAGCGCGTGCACACCGGGATAGCCTGCCACCTCGGTCTTCTGGAAGTACCCGAACTTGGCGCGCCGCTGGTAGATCCCTTCCAAGCCCCCTGACTTCGTGTTGATAGTCACCGAGACAGAGGTTCCAGGAACGCCCGTCTTCAGCGAACTCTCGGGGTCCCAGGTGCAGCCGGGGCCGGTAATCCCGTCCTCGCGTTTGGGTGGCTTGTGCTCCCCGAACTGCGAAACCTGGTCCGGGCGAAGGAGGGCGCACGGATCCCTCTCAAAGGACTCGGTGTTCAGCTCGGGTTGGGTGAGTGGTGGTGCCAACCGAGGAGTTGGCGACGTAACGGAGGATGTTGTCGTCGGGTGGTCGGTTGCTGCCGGTGAGCCAGGGTTCGCGCCACCACAGGAGGCCACGACCAGGGCCGCCGCACAGACCAGCGGAACAATGAGGAGTCGACGCACCGTTTTGCCCTTCTCAGGCCCGCATCGTGTTGTGGTGTTCGGTCTGGCGGTAGGTCTCCAGCGAGGCGCGCAGGTTATCGATCACGGCCTGGATCGCCTGCTGGTACTGCTTGTTGGCTTGGCCGTGACAGCCGTCCTCGCTGGAGGCCAGCCGACTGATTTCCCGGATTGCATACTGCGTGTGCGGGTCCCCGCTCCCCGGGGCTTCAAGCCTGGCGAGCTTCCGTGCGTCGCGTTCGATCGCGCGAAGTTCGTCGAGCACCCCTTCGAGGTCCGTGATGAGCTGCTCGGCGTTCTCCGGCGCGACGACCAGCTTCATGCCGCTACTGCCCTCGGCCATCGGTCCTGCCCCTCCTGTTCCGGCGCGCCCTCCGGCGCCGGCTACCTACTGTGCTCCGATGTTCAACTAGGCGTACACCACCAGCGGGGGATGCTAGCGAACGGATACGAACCGTATCCGTACCTTCACGCATATCTCCCTGTCGAAGTTGATGTCGGAGTCATCCGATCGGTTCCCCCCAGGTGACGTGGTGGGAGTACAACCAGTCCCGCGAGTCCGGTTCTTCGCGGAGCATGGTGGTGTGGTCGGCGGCCTGGTGGGCGCTGAAGGCGACCAGGCGCTCGACGCGATCGCGACGGAGCCGCACGTAGGTGTCCAACGCTTGGGGTTGGGGCAGGTCGCGCAGGCACTGGGCGAGGATGACGCTGTCTTCCAGGGCCATCGAGGCGCCTTGAGCCGCCGACGGGGAGGCGGCGTGGGCGGCATCGCCGACCAGCACCATGGTGGGGGTGTGCCAGGTGGGGATGGTGGCCACGTCGTAGGTGGTGGTGGCCTGAATGTGGGCGTCCTCGGTGGCGTACACGATCTGTGCGGCCGGGGAGTCGTCTCCGGCGAGGTGGTCCAGGGCGTGGGAGCGCCAGTGCCCCGGTGGGGTCGCCGTGAGGGTCTGCGGGGTGAGTTTGGGGCCTTCGATCCCGGTGAACCACAGGGTTTTCTGCTGCGGTGAGGTGGTGTAGCCGAAGAGGGCGCGGCGGCCGTGGATCATGCGGTAGCAGCCGGGTGCGGTGGGGATGCTGGTGTTGCGGGTGGTGCCGAAGAGCAGGACCTGCCCGGTGTAGCGGGGCCGGGGCGCGTCGGGATCGATGATCGTGCGGGTCGCAGAGTGCACCCCATCCGCACCGATCAACAGGTCCCCCTCCGCCATGGTGCCGTCGGCGAAGACCGCGGTGACCGTGCCCTTATTGGTCTTGGCGTCCAGGAGTTGTGTGCCGTGGTGGATGTGTGCGCCGCGGCGGAGGACCTCCTGCCGAAGAGCGCGGTAGAGCTGGGCGCGGGTGAGGGTGCGCGCATCGAGACCGTCACGGTTGCCCACCTGCCGGACGGAGAGCCGCTGGCCGTGGTGGTCGAGGTGTTCCACGCGGGTGGTGGGGAAGGATGCCTCGATCACGGTCTGGTGGGCGTCGATCGCCTGGAGGGCGTCCATGCCATTGGGCATGATCATCAGGAAGGCTCCGGCCTGGTCCGCCCCGGCGGGATACGCCTCGTACAGGGTGGCGTAGATGCCGGCCTTGTGCAGGGCGAGGGCGGTGGCGCAGCCGGCAATACCCGCCCCGGCGATGAGTGCAGTGGTCATGAGGTCCCTTTGCTGGTGCGCACGGCGTGGGAGAGGGCGAGCAGTGCTCGGACGTCGGCTTCCAGATCGTCGCGCTCCGGGAGCGCGATCGGGGCCGGCGTGGGTGAGGCGGGGTGGCCGTCGCGGCGTGCTCGGAGTGCGGCGTGCAGCAGGGCGGCCTGCTCGGCCGGCCGGGGTGGGCGTTCCAGGTCGCCGGCGGGGCGCAGGGCGGTGACGTGGGGGCTGATGCGGACCAGGCCGTCGCGGCATTCGATGACGCGCCGGTACCAGCGGAAGTTGACCTCGCTCAGGCTTACCACGTCGCGCAGCCGGGTGCGGGGCACGCGCGCACGGGTGAGGGCGTCGTCGGGGAACGCCTCGTGCAACAGTGTCCAGAGTGGACGCAGGCGGTGGTAGGTGCGGAGGTGGCGCCACCACAGGCGGACGGCGGCGGCTCGCATCATGGCGCCGGGATAGCTGACCCCGATGATGAACACGATGATCCCGGGCACCAGCAACAGTTTCTGGGCGACCACGACGGCACTGGGTGGGGTGGTACCGGCCCACCGGAATGTCACGATCACCATGAGCAGCACGGTGGCCACGATCATTGCGGCGAGACCGACCCCGGTGATGGCCAGTCCGGTGCGTAGCCGCGGCCGGGCGCCGTGGGCGTAACGTCGGGTCCACCGCCACGTCATGGTGAACCCGTAGACGGTGTAGGCATCCCCCACCAAGAAAAATGTCGCCACCAGGGTGAGGGGATAGTCAGCAGGGTCCACGCCCGTCGGCACGAGAAGGGCGAGGACGGTGAGGGTCGCCAGGGTGGCCGCCAAGGGGACCGCCTCGCGCAGCGCACGCCGACGCGCCCGGGCCGGGTTGAGGGTGGTGAACAGGAAGAAGCAGATCAGGCTGTAGATCAGGGGCATCAGCACCAGCCGGTGGGCCCACATCAGCAGCATCGGCCCCGCCTGCGTCTGGGACACCACCGCGGGCCCGAGGAGAGCCTCCAGGGGGTAGGCCAGGCCACCGAAGGTCAGGCAGAGCACCACGATGCGCAGCGGCACCTCACGGGGCGCCCGACCCAGCTGGTACAGCTTCCACACCAGGGCGCTGTAGAGCACGATCCCGTTGACCAGGAGGAGGATCACAGCCACTCCAGTCGGTCACCGAGAGCGGTGTCGAGCCGCTGTGCCGCGTTGGTGGTGGCCGGCTGGGCGACCCGGTTGAGCACCGAGGCCCATTCCAGGATGATCGTGTCCACCGTTTCGGCCTCGCGTTCCTGCTGGGAGTCGTAGGAGGTGCGGCGCAGCGCCCGCCGCACCGCATCCGGATCCGGATCCGGATACTGGCGGCGCAGCACCTCGGGTTCGACCTCGGGATACAACTCGGCCATCAGCGCATCATCGTGCTCGTCACTGTCGTGTCCAGCCAGAATGTGCCCGAGCTCGTGCAGGATGATGTGATCCTGGTGGGCCTTGCTCGTTTCCTGCTGATACAGGATGAAATCGGCGGTCGGGGTGGTGATCCACACCCCGAACGGCCCCGGAATCGGGATCGGATGCGGCACCAACCGGATCGGTCTCCCTCGCTGCTCACCCACCCGGCGACACAACTCCGCCACCGTCAGCGGCGGACGGATCGCCAACGCGTTGAGCAGCCGGCGACACCGCCGACGTAACTCCCGATCTCCCATGAGCTCTCCCCTCCCCGAGACGGCCTACCCCTACCCCGGGGCACGGCACACGACCACACCCAACTGAGCCGTCTGCTCCACGACTACGTGCGCCTATTGCCGCGTTCGGCTTGCTGCTCGCGGTAGACCACCTCAAGCAGCTCCTTGACCAGCCGGCGTCGCTCCGGGGAGAGCTGGCCGGCGCGCATCGCCATCACCTGCACCTCACTGCTGCCTCGGAGCTCGTTCAGCCGGTCCTGCTCGGCCTTGAGCGTCTCCAGCTGCTCGTTGACCCGGTCGGTGACCTCGTCGTCGAAGAAGTAGCTGACCGGCACCCCGAAGAAGCCAGCCAGCGCGTGGAGGTGCTTGACGGTGGGGTTGTCCTTGTGGCCCTTACGCAACTGCCAGATGTAGCTCTGGGAGATCGTCACCTCGCCCTTCGCGGTGATGGCCGAAGCAACGTGCTCGTTGCTGTACTCCTGCCCCTCACGTGTCCGGGTCTGGGCGAACAGATGGTTCAGCTTCTCGGCGAGACTCCGGCCTCGCCTGGCCCGCTTCGGCATCATGACCTCCACAACGACTCGGCTTCCACCCAGGAAAAGGTCCAAATGGGTGATGACCTTTTTGCTGGTTGAACAGCCGGCAGCGTCACCATAGACTCCACGCCCGGGCACGATCAACTGATGTCGAAAAAGGTCCCCGGATCGTCCTATAGCCCCAGTGGATAAGCGAGCGTGCGCCGCGGAGGGGGAGGTCCAGCGATGCACCTAGGCGCCGGAGAGGAGGTCGGTTCCGAGCTGTGCTGCGCCGCTTGCGGTCAACCGCTCGGATACCGCACAACGGACAGGCTCACCGGTCTGCTTGACCGGTGGGGGTGGGAGGAACAGGTCACCCAAGCCCTGGCGGAATCCGCCGACGACACCAGTGTGTTGCTTCTGCTCGACCTGGACCATTTCAAAGACATTAATGACATGCACGGGCACCTCGCCGGGGACACGGTGCTGCAGGCGGTGGCCACCACACTGAAGACCACCGTGCGCACCACCGATCTCGCCGGCCGCTTCGGCGGGTACGGCGGCGACGAGTTCCTGATCCTGCTCCCCGCCACGTCACTGGAACACGGCATCGCGGTGGCACGACGGATCCGGGCACGGCTGCAGGACCAGATCGTGCCGACCCACACCGTGCACGGGCAGGCCACGGTGATCACGGGCCTCACCGCGTCCATCGGGATGGCCGTCCACGGTCCGCACGCCAACGAGACCATGACCGAACTGCTCCGCCGCGCTGACGGCGCCCTGCTCCACGCCAAACGCACCGGGCGCAACCGCATCGCTCTCGGCGACGACCTGATCTGACCGGGATCGCTGCCAGCACACTCAAGACTGTCGCGTTCATCGACTCGTGGACATGGCGATGCCCATGGTGCTCCGCCATCTCGCTCAACGCTCGGGGGTCTCGTGGGACCGCAACCTCACCAGCGCACGTCGCAGAGACCGCCGGCTTCAGCGACGCCAAAACCGCAATCAGGGCACAAGCACGCCAGCGGTTGGTTGACCCGTCGACGCACCGCGTTCGGCGAGCCCGTCCCTCGTTCAACAGCTTCCTGCGAACCGATCATCCGACCCGCACCGAGCGGGCTCGCGACCCCGTACAAGGACACATCCATCCCGACAACGGAGTCACCACGAGGTGATCGACAACGGTGTCGAGCAATCGGAGGACAGCCATGTCAGCACACGGATCGATACCTCGTCCGAACATCGAGCCTCCGCATGATTGCGGTGGGAGGATCCTCGATCAGGAGGTTTCAATACCAGACATCGATCGCGCGCTCGTTCACAGGCGCTACTGAACTCGACCACGACGCGGTGGCCGATCGTTGTCAGGACTGCGAGTCCTGCAAGGACTCGCGGAGACGCCGGCGCCTGCTCACCACGAGGACCACGGTGACAACCCCAGTCAGAACGCGAACAAGGGCGGGGTTGGTACAGGCATCAACCGGGCCTGCCGTCGCTCCGAATGCGGCAGCCCGGGTGGAACGGGTAGCCGGCCAAGCTGGTCGGCAGCAAAGGGGGTAACCGTGCACGCCGTCGTGTAGCGCTCATCCACGCTGAGCTGGACTGAGTCGTCGCTCCACTGGGGGGTTCCTCGTCGAGGCCGACCACCGGCAGTTCGGGCCGGTGTGCGGCTCGACACAACGTGGGAGACTGAATCGGGGGATTCTGTGGGAAACCACAACAAGAGTTGGGCGTTACGTGTATTCGCAACAGAGGAATCCAGACGCATTACTACCTACTCCACAAGGCGCAGAGGCGCTACTTCTCGATCGCCTGTCCTCAACGGTGCCCGCCGCGACCGGGACGGGGTGGCAACAGGCTCGCCGTGGTCGGGGGAGGATGAGGCCGCCCCAGCCGTGGGCGACGAACCGCACCCGCTCGAGCCAAGTGGCGCCCCGCGTGCTGACCGGGAGGACGATGCGCCTGCTGCGCGCGACCGAGGGGGCGCTGGCGCCAGGGCCTTGGCCGCCACGAGAGTTTTCGGGGAACCCTCGTGAACGCGGCGGACCCGGT
This sequence comes from Longimycelium tulufanense, assembly GCF_014645795.1. GTDB lineage: Bacteria > Actinomycetota > Actinomycetes > Mycobacteriales > Pseudonocardiaceae > Longimycelium > Longimycelium tulufanense. Next base: position 12,400 of record NZ_BMMK01000053.1, read on the forward strand.
GCGGATCGTGGTCATCGACCGGCATCCCGTCGTGGCCGCGGGGCTGCGCTACGCACTGAACCGCGCGCCCAACCTCACCGTGGTCGGGGAGGCACACGACATCGCCACCGGCCTGCGTGAGGTCGCCCAGTCCCAACCGGATCTGGTGATCACCGAACTCGACCTCGGACACGACGACGGCATCCAGCTGATCAAAAAACTCCGGCAGAGCCGGAAGGACCTGATCATCGTGGCGCTGTCGGACCGGACCACCCTGGTGGTCAGCGCGGTGCGGGCAGGAGCACAAGGCTTCCTGACCAAGAACTCCTCACTGGACGAGATCGCACGGGCCATCAGCCAAGCAGTCAACGGGGCACCGGCCGTATCACCCTCGGCCCTCCCGATCCTGCTCTCCGAGGTGTCCCAGCCACACGGGGCGGCCACACTCTCGCCCAGGGAGATCGAGGTGCTTCGGCTGGTCGCCAGTGGATTATCCAATATGGAGATCGCGAAAAAGCTCTTCCTCACCCAAGCGACCGTGAAAACCCACCTACGGCGCGTGTTCCGGAAACTGGCGGTGAACGACCGGGCCGCCGCGGTCGCCTCCGCACTGTCAGCCGGACTCCTGGAGGGCTGGACAAGGGAAGATGATACGAAGCGCCGTGGCGACTGTGCGACGAGCACGTCGCGCTCACCAGGATGGCTCGCTTAGGGGTTGCTGAAGTCACCCTGCCGAACGCAGAAGATTGGCGACCAGCATGAACTGATGGAGGAACAGCACCACCGCCTCTTGGATAGCGACGGCTCATGAGGAGCTGGCCCCGGCCCGAGTCACCTCGGTGCCGGGGCGTCGTCACATTTGGGTTGCCCAGCGTGCGTGATGTCGGTCGGTACGCCTTCGGTCCTAGGCGACTCTCCCGACGCCAGTCAGGCTTCGAAAATGCTTGTCCGACTCCTCTACCCGGTCAGTCGAGCTGTTCGGGGTCGTACACCGTCGGGACGATAGGCGACAGAAACGGGTCAGCCCGTTCAGTGACCTTGCCGCGTGCCAGTACGAGCACCTTGAATGCGTTGTGGCCCGGCCAGTCTTGTGCCTCGTCATCCCAGACATAGATCAGCCCATACGAACCCGGAGCGCGTTCCGCAATAAAATGCAACAAATGTTCCAGGTCATCGGCCTCGCCGCGTCGGTGGTTGGGGGCACCAGCCACGACCACAAAAGGCTTTCCGTTGATCCACCTAATCTCAAGGATGTTGCTAAACGGCTTGTCACCTCGCCAGGGGAACGAGTCCACCAGCTCGCGTATCTGGTCGACGATGGGGTGTAGCGATGACGGATGGACCTCCCACGGGGCCTCGTCGACGACGATCCATCCCGTAAACTGATACATCCTGCTGCCTTCACTTCTCGTTGGCTTCGCTCGTTGCTGTTGATAGTATCGTGGAGCGCTCGGCCGGGAAGCCAGATGGCTGGGGCCCCAGCCGAGCGACTCCTCGAGGGTTCTTATCCGAGCGGTACTGGATTCGTGTCGACTACAGGTTCAATGCCGTACTCTTTGGCATACCTCTGGATAGCCCTGATCACGTCACGGTGGGGCTCTCCTTGGAACTGGAAGTAGGGAGCCCGTCCGGTTTCCTTACAGATATTGAACATGGCCCTTGCCTTGCTTCGGAAATCCTTTCCAAGCTTGAAGTTTTCTGGCTTGGCTTCGCCAATAAACCTGTCACTGACGACGTCGAACTCACGCCCGTCAGGATCGTTAGCGAAGTGCATTTGGGTCTCGCCGCCGATCCGCTTTGCGAGACCTTCAGCTTGGGGGTCGTACTTGTTGGCGGACTTGAGCAGTGCTCCCCAGCCGTTGTTGCACGGATCGGCCCCGGTGCTGGACAGCCATGCCTCGCTGCTGGGTTGATGCGCTGTGGTGAATGATGCTGCTAACGGTGCTGCCCTGGTCGGGCATGCGGCGAGTGCCTTGCGGTTCCGCTGGATGACCTCGCGTGCTTTTTCGAAGTATTTCTTGGCTTTCCGGACGAGGGTGTTGAAGACGTCGATGCCCCTGAGGACCTTGACCAGGGTCTTGACGGCGGTGTAGCCGACCTTGAGGATCTTGACGACCGGGAGCTTGTCGATGATGAACCAGATGCAGGCTTCGATGTTGGCGCTGCCGACGCAGTCGCGGAACTCCTTGAACCCGCTGAGCTCATCGACGATTTCGATGACCGCGGGGCCGCCTTGTTCCTTGATCCAGTCGACGACCTGCTTGTTGGCGTCCTGGTGAGCCTTGTTGTAGTCGTTGATGCACTCCTGGTTGCCGAAGCACAGCAACGTCAGCTCATCGTCGTTGAGTCCGGGCTGCTGGCCACCCTGGTGCTGGAAGGCGTGCTGGGCCGCCTGCTCCCGTTTTCTGCGTTCTTCCTCCCGTTGGGCTTGTTCGGCACGGGTGGCGGCGTCGGCGGCGTCTTGTGCGGCGTGGTGGGCGTTGCGGGCTGATTCTTCGGCGCGGGTGGCGGAGGCGTCGGCGCGGTCGGCGGCCTCCTGGGCTGCCTGGGCGTCCTGGGCGGCCTGGTTGGCCGACCGTCGGGCGCCGTCGGCGTCGCGTTCGGCCTCGGTCGCCGACTTGCCGGCGGCTTCGGCCTCGGCGTGGGCTTGGCGGGCCGCCTCACCAGCTGTGCCGGCTTCGGTTTCGGCCCGCTGCGCCTGGTGGTGGGCGTTCTGCTCGGCTGCCGTGGCCGCGTCGGCGTCGGCCCGTGCCCGGTGGGCGGCCTGCTGGGCGGTGGTCAGCGATCGTGCGGCGTGTGCGGCGGAGGCGGCGGCCTGCGCGGCGGCGTGGGCGGCGGCCTTGCCCTCGGTGTCAGCTCGGGCTGCGGCCTCCTTGGCGGCGTGGGCGGCACGGTCAGCCTCGGCGGCCCGGGCCTGGGCGGCGTCGGCGAACTGTTGGGCGTAGCTCTTGGCCGCCTGTCCCACCAGCACGGCCATGCCGGCGGAGGTGTCGTGGTCCCGGTAGGGGGCACCCAGGGTCAGCGCCTGGTCCGCGTGATGCACGACGGCGTCGGCCGCATCCCGCGCACCCGCGGCAGCCACGGTGGAGGCGTAGGCCCGCCCGATCGCGAGGGCGGCCTGCTCCCCGGCCTGGCGGGCCTCGGCCCGCGCCGCCTGCGCGTCCTGACGGGCCTTGCTCGCCTTCTGGGCCGCCGTTGCGGCGTCCTGCTCGGCCTGGGCCACGTTGATGGCGGCCTGCTCGGCCGCGACGATCGCCTCCGCACGCGCGGCCCACGCCTCCACCCACGCCTGGTGCGCGGTGGCGGCATCCGCCTTCGCCGCGGCGTACTCGGCCTGGGCCCGCTCGGCCGCCGCCTGCGACTTCGTGGCCGCCTCCCGGGCGTGGACCGCCGCCTCGGTGGCCTGCTCAGCCGCTTGTTGGGCCTTGCCGGCCGCATCCGCCGCCGTATCGGCCTCGGCCTGGGCCTGAGTGGCCTGCGCCCGGGCTTCCCGAGCGTGTTCGGTGCCCTCGGCCGCCGCTGCGGCACTGGACTTGGCCTGCGCACGTGCCCTCGCGGCGTCGCGTTCGTGGGCGGCCCGGTAGGCCTCCGAACGGGCATCCACCGCCCGGGTTTCGGCCTGCCGGGCCGCCTCCTCCTTCCGTGACGCTCCGCCCTCGGCGTTCTCGGCCGCGTGCTTGGCGTTCTCGGCCCGCTGCTGCTGGGCATCCGCACGCCGCTTGGCCTCACCTGCCTTGTCGCGCTGGGCGTCGGCTTCCCTCCGCAGTTGCGCGGCGGTGTCCCGCTCGGCCTCGGCCCGCTGCCGATGCTGGGTGGCACTGTCGGCGGCCTGCCGGGCGGTGGACTCGCCCTGCTCGGCTTTCTGCCGGGCCTGGCTGGCGGTGTCGGCCTGGGTTTCGGCCTGCTGTGCCTGCCAGGCCGCGCTCTTGGCCGACTGGTCGGCCTCGATCGCCGCGGTCTCGGCGGCGTGACGCCGAAACTCGGCCTGCAGCGCACGCGCCTGGGCTTCCGCCTGAGCCAACAGGGTTCCGGTGCTCTCGCCGGTGGCCTCGGTGGCCCGGTGCGCGGTCACGGTGGCATGCGCCGCCGCCCGAGCCGCGGCCGCCATGGCCTGGGTGACCTGCACCGACTGCTGCGCATACGCCAAGGCCCGGCCCCGGGGGAGCTGCTGGGCCGTGGCGTGCTCATTGGCCTGCTGCTGGGCCTGTTCCGCAGTGCGGGCCAGTTCGGCCGCCGTGTCGGCGGCCGTGCGGGCCTTGCCGATCTGCTCACCGGCGGCCGTGCGGGCCGCCTGGTAGGCGGCCTCGATCTGGGCCCGCTTCTCGGGTGTGGGGTTCCACTCCGAGATCCCGTTCTCCCGGTCGTGCACCCATTCGGCGATGCGGTGGACGATCCACGCCTGCCCCAGTGCCTCCACCATCGCCGCGTTGGCCTCGCGGGTCGCCGACCAGGTGTCGATCTGGGCCCGGGTGATGGTGTTCCGCCAGCCGGCCTGGCCGTTCAGCTCGGCCTGCCACTCCGACCACGCGGTCTCGACCACGTCGGTGAGCACCCGGTAGGGGTCATCCGGGCTGGTGATATCGCAGGAGGCCCAGCGGGACTTCAACGCCTCAACCTCGAGCCGGAACTCGGGTGTGCCCGGGGCCGGAGCCCGCTTGGGAAAACCCCCGTACTGCAGGAACCGCCGGACGTCGTCGGTCGACAGACCCTTCAACGCCTCGGCCCCCACTGCGCTTTCCTCGATCTCGTCTGGCGAGGTAGCAAAGACCTTGGCCAGCTCGTACAGGAAGTTCCTCAGCGCCTTAAAGTAGGGGTCCTGCTTCCATTGTTGGCGGACGAGTCCCGCCATCTTCTCCCGCGACTCTTTCCCCGCACTGGGGATGTGGTCGGTGTACCAGCCACTCCCGAAGTTCACCTTTTTCCACATGAAGGAGGTGAATTTCGCATTAAAGTCCGGGGGACGTTTAAAGCCGTGACCGATGACATCGTGGGCAGCCTGGTACCAGCGCTCTCGATCCCGCTCGTCCTCAGGGTTGTCCAGCGGGAACTGCTTCTCGTCCTGGGCGCCGGCCTGCGACAGCGCGCTCGGGTCTCCCCTCCGGGCGTCGCGGCGGTCCTCCTCCGAGCCCGCAAGAGCCTTCGCGGCCACAGCCTGAACATTCGGACCGCTGGTGTGCAGGACATAGCCCAGCCAGCACACGTCACTACGGATGTCGGTGCCCAGCTCCATCCGCGGCACCAAACCCACCCAGGACCCGGACTCGTGACCGGCATATCTGTCCCAAGACTTCCAGACGTCCCACTCCGGCCAGATCGGCCAGTCAAGATTCGGTTTCCCCACCGCCTCATTGGCAGCCGCACGGGTCGCACTCGACACCGTAGGCGCGGCATCCCCAGCCAGGGCGGCCGTGAGCGCCGTCACCACCGCGACAGCCGCGAGTGACAGTGCGCGCGATAAAGGTCTTAATCTTCTTTTCTTGCGCATACTTCGCCCCTCATTTACTTTCATGGAGTCCCGCACATGCGGAACCGACACGTCAACACAGGTGCACGGTTGACGCGTACAGCTCAGACCCGGCTGCTTACTCGGCCGGCGTCAGCGTGTGCTTCGCCAGCACGTAAGCGGGCAGAATCTTCGACTTCTCAGAGGATTTCTCGGCCATCGTCAACGCGATCACCACCGTGGCGTGAGGAACCAGCACGGCGACCGCGTGTTCCCGGGAGGGGTAGTCGGGGTGGCCATTGAGGTAGGTCGCCTCCGCCGAGGGCAGCGACCCATCGTTGTTCACGGGGCCGTTCTCGACCTTCTGCGCCTGGGGCGTCGCCTTCACGAACGCCTGCAGCGCCTGTTCCGCGTCGGGGTAGCGCTTGTCGTTGACGTAGACACGCAACGCACTGGCCGACCCGGTGGCGCTACCGCTGACCTCACACCGGGACACAAAATCCCCACGGCGGAACCGATCCGCCAACCGCGGAGGCAACGCCGGAAGAACATCCGCCGGAACAGCCTCCGGCTTCCACGACTCCGCGATACCGAACACCACCGGCAACGCGCACGGACTGTCCTGACCCCCCACCGTCCCACTCTGCGCGGCCGCCGGCGGCTCGCCAGGGCGCGTCGGGACACCCGACACACCCGACTCCGCTGACGTGCCCGAGGCCGAGCAGCCCGCGACCAGAACCGACGCGGCACAGGCCACCGCAGCGACGCCCGCGCGACGCGACGTCATCGAGCAAACCCCCACCAGAAACCCCCTGAATACTGCGGTTCGCCAACGCGCGAACCGAACCGAGCCTTGCGAAACCTAACAAGCATCAAGATCCGGGTGTACGACCAAACGGACGAGACGACTCTGCTCACTACGGCCTCCTGGCGTGCCGAAGAATGGACATCGCGAGCTGTCACACACAGAGCAGGCCACACTGCCGTTCTCCGGAGCAGAGCCACGCTGGCCGGACAGGTCGCCGACAGTGGCCAAGGACACCGGTCCCCACCCAGAACAAGACTCCGGCCGTTATCAGGCTCGCGCCACGAGACACTGCGAAAACGCCTTGCCTTTCAGGCGCGGGAAACAACTATGCATTCGACACCGGAGACCGGTCAAGGAGTAGCGCAGGTGGAATTCGCGTGTCGACCAACCGGACGACAGTCGAGGCCCGGACTAGATCGGTTCAAAGCGGTGGGGTGACCGAGCCGCTCAACGGCACTTGAGATTAGCTTGCCGACGGCGTGACTACGCGCATCAGGACGATCAGTGTCGACCAAACAGTGCACTATGCCGGACGAGAACCGAACATCACCCGATACGATCAACTTTGAGTAACAGAAAGTGAGAATCTTGATATTCGGGTGAAACTCAAGGTCCGTTCAGGGTAACGCCCGTGCTCTTCTTGGTTGTCAGGGTCCACAGCTATCCAAACTCTCGGTGACGGATCGGTGATTCCAGCGGGTTCCTATGGACGTTCCGGGAGACGTGCCGCAAGTGGTACACAACCTCCTTGTCCGGTCTTGTCTGTTGACTCCGTTTCTCGGTGCTGCCAGCCTGCATCCGGGAGTTGAAAGAGATGTGCGAGGTTCTTCGACGGGGGTCGGGCCAGAGCCTCAACGAGAGCTAGTGACATGCCCTGTTGACGGGGGGATAGGTTCGTTGAGTTCCATTGAGGGCGTTCGTCGCGCCTATGCTCGATTGGCGCCGAGTTATGACCAGTTTACGGCTGCCGATGACTATGAGTCACTGTCCAGAATTATTGATGACTTGCTGGTCCAGTATCAGCGACCGGGTCTTGAGTTGTTAGACGTTGCGTGTGGGACGGGGAGAAGCGCGTACGCGTTGCACCAGCGGGGATACCGCGTGACGGCCTGCGACGTCAGCGAGGACATGCTCCACCAGGCGGATCGCAAGCCGCTGGCATCCCACGTCAGGTTCTTCGTCGCTGACATGCGTCACCTACCGGACGTGGGAACGTTTGATGTGGTGACCTGCATAGACGACGCGGTGAACCATCTCCTGACTGCCGAAGACGTCCGGCTTGCGTTTCGGTCAGTCAGGCGCCTACTGAAGCCAGGTGGACTTTACCTGTTTGATGTTAATACTATTACCACCTATCGGACGTTCTGGTCGCAGACCGCAGTGTCAGATTGTGGTGACGCGTTCTTTGCTCGAGTCGGGAGGACACCTCCCGACATCCCACGAGGAGGCGAAGCACAGTTCACCTTGGAGTGCTTCAGACATAACCGGTCGCAGTGGGATCGAAGCAGTGTGGACCTCCGGCAGCGTCATTATGACGAAGACACGATCCGCCGCCTCCTGTCGCAATCTGGTCTTACACCGGTGGCCTCTGCTGGGCTCCATGAAAGTGGCACCGTGGATCGTCACATCAATGAAGACTGGCACACCAAGGCCATCCATATAGCCCGGGCCACAGACTAATCCTGCTTCCAGGCTCCCGGGCACACCCACCACGATGCCCGGGTTTCGGGAGGACTCACGAATGAAAGGAGGTGTGTCCTGCCATGGCTAACCTGCTGCGTGTTGCGAAGCGGGCCAGCGCCCTGCGCGTCAACAAGAACGTCTGAATGAACCTGATGTCGGTTTAGAGCTCTAGCCGATAGGCCCCGGCGTCGAGGCGGAAACGCTCGCGGCGCCGGGGTTCCCGGTGGAAAGGACGGAGTGACTATGGCAATCGATGAGAGCAAAGGATATGAACCGGGGAATCATGTTAACGCAATGTCTTCGGACGAGTTCCTGCGGTCTCGGCCTCGCTTGAAAGGGACCCTGGAGGTACTCCATGGCAGCGATGGAGTAATCTACCTCATGCCTCCGGCCGGGGGAGACGATTTTGAGCTCCGCAACACGGGGGACGCTGAGCGCGAACTCATCAGGCTGCTTGATGGTAGTCGAACGGCCTCACAGATCTGTTTGCAGATTGTCGAGCGCTACCCACAGCTCACCACTGACGAGGTTCGGGCAAGTCTGATCAGCTTGGCCCAGGCCGGCCTCCTGGAAGACTCGACGTCCAGGCCGACGGTGCTCGGCCCGCAGCAAAGAATGCGCTACGACCGGCAACTGGCCTACTTCACCGAGCTTCTCCCTTATGGTCAGTCCGCGCTCCCACTTCAGGAAAAACTAGCCAAAGCACGTGTTGCCGTACTGGGACTGGGCGGAATCGGCTCATGGGTACTCTACGGACTGGCCTCATCCGGTGTCGGCCGGGTACGACTGATCGACGGTGACAGAGTCGAGCTAACCAATCTCAATCGACAGATCCTCTACCACGATTCCGACATCGGGAAGATGAAAACCGATGCGGCGGCCACCAGGATCTCCTCGTACAACCCAGACATCACCATCGAGACCTACACCTTATTTGTCAAAGAGCCACACCAAGCGGAACAGGTCATTGAGGGCTGCGACTTCGTCGTTGAGGCGGCCGATACACCCGTCGGTGATCTCAGCCGTTGGCTTGACGCAGCATGTCGGTCCCATCATGTTCCGCACATCATGATGAGCCAGTTTCCGCCAATGGTGAGAATTGGTCCAACGTTCGTTCCTGAAAGCACGCCGTGCTTTGACTGCTATGAGCAGCCCTCCCGAGAGGAGTTCCCGCTGTATCAGGAGCTAATGAGCTACCGGCGCCGTCGCGGCCCTGTCGGCGCCGCCACGGGACCTGTCTGTGGCTTCGTCGGCTCCCTCGTCGCGAACGAAGTCATGCACTACCTTGCGGGCCTTGCTGATCCGGCCACGCTGGGACGGGCCGTCACCGTCGACACCCGCACCTTCGAGGTGTCTGTGGAGAAGGTGGTGCCCAGTCCGGGCTGTCCTAGGTGCGCGACCACGACACTGCCGGCATGACCGGCACTCATGTCCCGCTCCGTGGCCCACGCTTCGCGGCGCTACTGCTCAGTCAAAGCCTCGCGATGCTCGCCGATGTTGCCCTCACCCTGGCCCTGGCGGTGTGGGTCAAGGTGCTCACAGGCTCCAACTCCGCAGCAGGGGTGGTATTCCTCTGCTTTGCGGTCCCGGCCGTTGCGAGCCCCCTGGCGGGCCCTCTGGTCGACCGTTACGCCAAACGGCGCGTAATGGTGGCGGTCAACGGGATCCTGATCGTTGCGGTGTTGGCCTTACTCACCGTCCAGGGCCCGGCCCAGTTGTGGGTCATCTACGCAGTGGCGGCTGTCTACGGGGCGAGTCACCAAGTCTTCTTCGCTGCGCGCAATGCACTGTTGCCCGCCATCCTCGCCGACCGCGACCTGGCCAGAGGTAACGGTGCGATGGAGACTGCTCGGCAGGGTCTTCGTATCGTCGGTCCGGTCGCAGGAACCGCGGCCTATACGGTGCTCGGAGGAGCTGGTCTGAGCCTCGCCACTGCTGGTTGTCTCCTCGGCTCCCTGCTCCTGCTGTTCGTAACACCCGTTCGAGAAGGGCAGAACACCGAGAGGAGCGGCACTGGCGTAGCCGATGTCCTTGCCGGTGCCGCTCACCTGCTGCGCGACTCCTACCTTCGTCGGGCCGTCGTCGCCTACATCGCCTCCTTCGCGGCACTAGGACTACTCGAGATCACAATCTTTGCCGTGGTGGACACAGGTCTTGGCGCCCACGTCAGCATGGTGAGCGTGTTGGTGGCGCTGCAAGGTGCCGGTGCGATCGCGGGCGGTCTCACCGCCGCACGGGTGATCAGACGCTGGGGAACACCCCGCGTGACGGTTGTCTCGCTCACCGGTCAGGTGCTGGGGTTCGGACTCCTGCTTGTTCCCTTCCTCGCCCCGGTCACGATCGGTATGGCGGTGCTGGGCACGTCCCTCACGTGGTTCATCGTCACCTACACGACCACGCTTCAGCGGCACACTCCACTGAGGCTCCAAGGACGCGTTTTCCTCGCGAGCGAGTCGGTCGGCAGCGTACCTTTCGTCGCCGCTCTTGCCAGCGCCTCACTTCTGTTGAGCCTGACTGATTACCGAATCCTGCTGGTGGCGGGCATGGGCGCGCTCGTCACAACAACGGTGCTATCCGCTGCGCGAGGTGGGCCTAGGCAGCCGGAAGAACACGGTGCTATCCCATCGGCCGCGACGGTCGCACGGCCGGATCGCGTTCACGGCACCGATCGCGAGCGTACTGACGAGGAACACTAGACCCGAGTACCCGTACGCCAACGAAGCTCCGACTCGCGACATCAGGGTGTGCTGGCCGGCGTCAGGGCCACGGTGGTGTGGTGCTGGGCGGCTGGCCGGGAGAAGACGTTGGCCGAGTCGTCGTGGTCGGTCCGGGCTGGGTGAACACGACCGAGATCGGTGCGGTGTGGGAGAAGCTGCCGATGGGGTGGCGCATGTCGTCGGTGGGGTCGGGGCCGCAGCCTGACACGGTGGTCAGGACGAGGAGGGCAGCACCGGCGATGAGGTGTCGGCTGAGCGGGCGTGCCACGGGGTCACCGCCATCCTTGCCGTGGTGATGCGGTACGGGCGTCGAGGTTACGCCCGTACCGCAATGGAAGGAGTCAGCAGGCGAACGTGCAGCAGACGTGCCAGGAGTCGACAAACAGCATCCGGTCTCCGGGACCGTCTCCGGGTCCGGGGCCGACGTTGCCAGCGCTGATGATGCCCTTGAATGATGCGCCGTTGGTGCCGTAGGCGATGGTGGGGCCACCGCTGTCGCCGTGTTCGACGATCCGGCGCCCGTCGTCGGATTGGGCGACGTCCAGACCACAGACTCGGACGTCACCAACCGGATAGCAGCCGTCCACGCCGGTCACCCTGGCCCCACACACCTCTCCGGTGACCGAACCGTTCGAACAGACCCTTTCGCCCTGGTAGGCATGGGAATGGCCGAGACGGGCGGCCGAGGTCGGCGAGGTGACGTTGCCGGTCCAGAACGTGTGCGTGGTCTCGACTTCGTCGTGGATGCGGATCTCTTCGCCGTCGATCTGGTCATTCCCCCACTGCACGCTGGCCACTCTGCCCAGACTTGCGGTGGCGTACGCCCTGCGGTCGTTCTGGTTGAAATATCCTTGGTAGACCTGTTCGTCCTGGTTGAAGCAGTGACCGGCGGTGAGGACCCGCCAGAAGTCGTTGGTGTGGTAAGCGCTGGTGCATTCAACGACCACGTTTCCGCGGACGCTGAGGATGCGGTCTCCGATGAAGTAGGGGCGACCGTCCAGCAGCCGGTTCCCGGGCGGTGCGAGCGTGCTGTCGGAGCGGGACACGTCGACGATCTCGACGGGCTCAGACCGTTCGGTGATCTTGGTTGCGGGCGTGAACGGGTCGGTCTCGTACACCTCAACCGCGTCGCCGTAGGTCGCAGCAGCTGCGGACCGGGCGGCGTCGGTGATTTCGGTCAACCCCACACGGATGCGGTTGTGTTCGGTGTCGATAGCCCACACCGCCGGCAACCCCACGGTCTGCCCGAAGGCGCCGTGGCGGTTGCCGATCTGGTCACGGACCGCGGTCAGCTCCGCGTAGGACCGGGACCGGGTCTGCACGGTCACGGGAAACCGGGGTTGGGCGGCCTGAGTCTGCGCCACCGGGAGACCACGCAGCGAAGCGGCGCGGTCGCGGCCTGCGTGCACGGTGAGCACGAAACGACCGCCTGCGTCGCGATAGAGGCCACTGTAGTCGTGGGGATGGTCGGCGATGTGTGCGGCCCAGGCCCCGGCCTGCTCGACCGTGATCGCATCGCGGGATTCACCGGTGGCGGCGAGTGCTGTGGTGGTGCTGGCCAGGCATAACAACCCTGCCGCCACGACAGACAAGCGTCTTATTTCTTCTCTGCATGGCACGATCACCCTCCTCAAATTTCTGCATGCTGGACAGCCGGCAATAACCTCGTGAAGCGGTCAGCGCCATGACGCGCAAATTAGTCATGGGTTGTATAAAGACCGCTCGTCCCGCGACGGCGCCAAAAGGATTCCACCTAAACGAGCCGGTGAGTGTGACGGCACGACCCACTCACTCCAACGACGACCTCGTCACGAGGTTGTTGCGGGGCACCAGACTGCTCCTGGGCGCGCCGGCCCAAAAAATGGATGGCCCCCCGAGGCTGCCTGGGGGTTCTCCTCGGGGGGCCATGCGGCGGCGGGAAGTTGCGGGGACTACCCGCCGCCACAGGGCAGGCCCGTGTCGGGGTGGGTCCACACGGGCCGAGCAGTCGGACAAATAATGGCCCAACGCTCGCGTGCGGCATTGTCGGCACCACGCCGCGGTTGCCCTGCGCGCTGTACACATCAACTTACGGGGAGACTGTCAGTGACTCACATTCTGATGTGTTTCTCTCTGTTCACCTCGCTTCCCCCGGTCACGCCGACCGCCAGCAAGACTGAAGGCGTTCTCCGTATTGGTCAAGTGGTCACCGGGGCGGAACAACGATGTCGGTCAACCGGACGACAACGAGGGTCGGCGATTGGTAAGAACCGCGAGCATCGTGCCGAAGACTGAATTGCACGTCGGTGTGCCGACCGACGAACATGGTCGTTCGGTTGGGGGACGGTGTGGTCGTTCGGCTGGGTGTCTATTGGCCGCCGTTGTTCGGTAGCAGACTGGCGAGCGTGAATTCCGTGGAGATCCCGCCCACTGGCGGTCGTTTTGTGTCGCCGCGGGTGAGGCGTGACCGTCGAACATTCAGGGTGTCGCCAGGGACTGGGGTGCGGCGGTTTCCCTGGCGTGTGTCGGTTTCTTCGTCGCCTCGGGCTCATCGCGGGCGGTGGGGCGTGGTCGGCCTCCTCGTGTGTTGTGTGTTGGTGTTGAGTGGCTGCTCACTGCTGGGTGGCCGGGGCAACGCCGATGCGGGGCCAGGTTCGGGTGGGTTGGAGCTTGCCCGGGTTCGGGTGGGTGCGTTGCCGTCCATCGATGTCGCGCCCCTGCACTACGCCCAGCGGCAGCGTTACTTCGCCGAGGCGGGCCTGGAGGTGGAGATCGTCACCGTGCCCAGCGGCGCCGAATCGGTGACCCAACTGGTGGGCGGCAGTCTCGACATCGCGTTCAGTACCTACCCGGCCTTCGTCACCGCCCAGGCCAAGGGTGCCGGCGACCTCAAGATCGTGGCGGAGGCCCAGTCCGCCAAACCCGGCACCTCGGTCATCGCCACCGGGCCGCACTCGGCGATCCGTCGTCCCCAGGATCTTGCGGGGCGCACGGTGGCGGTCACGGCGGTGGGCACCATGGCCTCCGCCCTGGTGGAGGCCACCGCCAGGGTGCACGGTGTGGATCCCCGGACCCTGAAATGGGCCCAGATGGGCTTTCCCGAGATGACCGCCGCCCTCCAGCGCGGCGACGTCGATGCCGCGCTGTTGGCCGAGCCGTTCATCACCCTGGCCCGTAAGAAGGCCGGCGCACGGGTCGTGGTCGACACCGGCATCGGCCCCACCGAAGGCATCCCCTACTCCGGCTACGGCGTCACCACCGAGTGGGCCCAAACCCATCCCAAGACGCTGGCCGCCTTCCAACGGGTCATGAAGAAAGCACAGCAGGAGTGCGATGCCGACAACACCAAGATCCGCGACACGCTACCGACCTACGTACCCACCATGGACCACGAGACCGCCCAGCTGGTCACGATTGGTGCGTTCCACTCCTCCATCGAGCCGACACGCATCCAACGCGTCCCCGACCTGCTGCACGCCGCCGGAATCCTCGACAAGCGGGTCAACATCCACGACATGATCATCCCTATGCCGCAGTGAGGGGACGCCATGTCGCCTCTCCACGGTGGAAACAGCACTTCCCGGTGCTCCTGCCGGCACCTCGCGCCCGTCTGACGAACGTGGGGAGGGTCAGCCGCACCGGGGGTGAAGGACACGACGCACGTTGGGCGACCCGGGGGTAAGAGAGGAGCCCCGGCTCGAGGTGGACGCGGGCCGGGGCCGGGTGGTCCTGTCCCGCGTCAAGTTTTTGGCTCAGTTTTCCTTGTCTGAAAGTTGTGTCTTCTGGTCTTGGT
>NZ_BMMK01000054.1 GCF_014645795.1 Longimycelium tulufanense
TTTCTGACCTTGGCCGCCGCCCTCACCTGCTACAAGAGACTCACCAAGTGAGACACGCTCTAAGTGAGGTCCCGACACCGGAAGGTGTCGGGACCTCCGGTGTTGAGGTGTCGGCCCGGTTCTCGGGGGCGATCCCGCATAGCCCGTTATTGACCTGGCCTAGCCCATCAGAACATGAGCACGCTAGACCACTGGCACATATTAGGGGTCCCCGTAGTACTCGCCGAAAATCGGGCGGATATGGCTGACCAGCGGTGATCCTCCTCGCCACGGTGCAGCGCCGAGCGCACGATGCGATCGATCCGGCCCGAGGTGGGCGGCTCGATCCGCTCTTCCCGGCAGCGGGCGATCAACTCCTCGCGAACACGCTCAGCGCGCCGTTCGGACTGGGTGACGTTCTCGATCAGCCACTCGGTCAGCTTCTCCGCGTCGGCGACACTGCACTCGCGAAAACCCAGCGCCTGCCGAATCTGACTGCGGTGAAACTCGACAGTGCGGCCTGACCAGGCATACGAGTCCAGCTCGGAGGCCGGGACCTCCACCTGCCGTGCCACGTACTCAATCGCAGCCGCAGGGAGATCAGCCTGGCTACGGGGAAAGCGGCCCCGCTCCGTGTAGAACCGAAGCATCAGCGCGAACCCGAGCCTGGTAGCACCGCGTTTCCCGGCCACCAGCTCCAGCTCGTCGCCCACCAGCGTCCAGCGATCGATCAGCTCGTCCTGATCCAGCTCCTGCGCCATGCGCGGACGCTACTGCCGGACCAACCCCGACTGATCAGGCCGGATACCGATCGTTTGCGGCTCGTGACACGTTCCTTACCGGCACCCCTACCAGGGAAAATTGTTGACCATTAATGGTCAAAAACGCTAGATTAGGGGCACGACAGCGAGGCCGGACCCGGTGATTCCAGCACCGCCCCGGCCGATGACCTGAAACCCGACTCACGAGGAAGATCACGAGGTGCGAGAGATGGCGCGCAAACCCTCCATGACGGTTAGCGAGCAGCTCGTCGCCGCGCTCACCGCGGCGTGGCACGCGATCCAGGCCCAGCATCCCGAGGTGCCCGACGTGGTGCTGACGGTCGGGTCGGGCACGCTGGGCGGGCGGCCGGGGCAGGTGCGTTACGGCCACTTTGCCGCCGCTCGGTGGCAGCGTGGTGACGCGCAGATGCCGGAGCTGTTCGTCGCTGGTGAGGGGCTCAAGCGTGGTGCCGGCCCGGTGTTGGGGACGCTGATTCACGAGGCCGCGCACGGCTTGGCGTTCGTGCGTGGCATCAAGGACACGTCACGGCAGGGCAAGTACCACAACAAGCGGTTCAAGGCGCTCGCCGAGGAACTTGGCGTGGTGATCGGGCACGATCCGGTCATCGGGTACAGCCCCACCACGCTGCCGCCGTCGACGGCCGCGGAGTACCGCCAGGTGCTCACCCAGCTTGAGGCCGCGCTCACCGAGCTGTACCGGCACGCCGAGCAGCCCGGCGCGACGAAGCCCAAGAGCTCCAACTACGTCAAGGCGATGTGCGAGTGTCCCCGGGTGATCCGGGTCGGTAAGACCGTGCTCGCCGAGGCCCCGATCACCTGCGGAGCCTGCGGACGTGACTTCGTGGCCGAGGAGGCCGGCGACGAGGACCAGGACTAGGCGGAGCACTCCGCCGCCGGGCGGCTCCGGCCGCCCGGCTTGTCGCCGCGGCCGGAGCCGGCGAGCCATCACCGTCCAGCGCCGCCGGGCATCCCGTTGGCGCACCACGGGTTTCCGCCGGTGCGCCGGCAGGTGTGGGCGGCCTGGACGCGAAGTGGCCGGGGTCGGTGATTCCAGCACCGCCCCGGCCGAGGTCCCCGCGACCCGACTCACGACAGCAAGACCACGAGGTATATCGCCATATCTACCACGTCGTCATGGCGTCGGGTTCCGTGGCCGGCGCCGACGGGGCCATCGCGTGCACGGTAGGCAGCAGAGGGGATCGATCGGACAGCGTAATTCCGTCACCTGACGAAACCTTAGCGGGTCCAGAGCTTGGCCAGCATCGGATGATCTATGCCGGCGGGAGCGGCTGTCCGGCGTCAACGAGCGCGGCCGCGGGGATGTGGTCGAGGGGATCACTCGGCCCTCGACCACCAGCCAGCATGGCCGCCAGGCGGGCGGCCACCGTGGCGACGTCGGTGTACCGGTGATCCAGCGGCACACCGAGGTAGGCCGTGGCGGTGCCGTCGGTGCCGGCACACCAGGCGTGCGCGGTGCCGAACGGGTCGCCGGGCTGCGCGGCCATGCCGATGACCAGCGGCCGGCCGGTGTCGCGCGTGTGCTCGATGGCGCCGGCGAAGCAGGCGCCAAGCTGGCCGCGCCGCCCACCGGGCCACGGTGCCGGGGTGAACAGGCGGCCCTGCGCCAGGAGCAAACCTGCCCAGGTCACCGCGTCCGCGCCGAGCCGGGCCCGCCCCTGCCGGTCGGCGAACCGGAGAGAGTCGATCAGCGTCCGCTCAGCCGGGGCGAGCTCGCGGGTGTTGCGGGCCACCAACGCACCTCCGAGACGATCACGAGGGGACGGTGCGGCTGGCACGGCCCCGAAGCCGTGCCAGCCGCACCCAGGGGGCACGGGTCACGATCATCCCCTGCGGGGCCGACAGCGCTGGAGGCATCCGGGAACGGTCGCCTGATCAGTCCAGCCGCGGCACGGGGTGACATGCTGCCCGGGTGCACGTGTTCGTGGACGAGTCGGAGCGCCGGGGGTATCTGCTGGTGGCCGCCGTCGTGGCGCCGCCGGAGTTGCACGGTACGCGCACCCTGCTGCGGGGGTTGCTGTTACCGGGGGAGCGGCGGGTGCACTTCAAGTCCGAACGCGACTCGCGGCGCCGGCTCATCCTGGCTCGGCTGGTGGAGGCGGGGGTGCGGACGCGGCTGTATGCGGCCGGTGGGGCGGGGGAGCCGGTGCGGGCCGTGCTGCTGCGCCACCTGGTCACCGATGCCATTGCGTTGGGTGCGCAGCGGTTGGTCATCGATGCCCGCGACCCCGCCGGCAACGCCCGCGACCGGTCGGTGATCGCCAAGACGAAGGCCCGGGCGGCGGGACTGGTCTATGAGCATATGCCCGCGTCGGGTGAGCCGTTGACCTGGATCGCCGATGCGGTGGCCTGGTCCTACGGGGCCGGGGGTGACTGGCGCCGCCGCGTGGAGCCCTTGGTGGAGACGGTGACCGACCTGGGGGCCCTTAGATAAGCGCGGGCCCAGGAGGCGACCGTCCGGACGCGCAGCCTGGGCTCACTTCCCCGGCCTACTGGCCGGAGCCGCATTCAGCATAGCGCGGCGCCAGCCCGGCCGCGCAACAATCCCCGGTCGACGGCCCGCCCCGGGGCACCGGGGAGCAGCGGGTTATCCACACCCACCTGCGGTGATCCACAGCAGGCATACACCGGCATTCTCTGTCCAGGCGGGCCGATAGGCTTCCGCCTGCGGCGCTTCACCCGGCTGCGCCTTCCGGCCCCGAACTCGGAGGCAATCCCGTCTCCGAGTCCTGCCCTCCAGGGTGGGACCACCCCGGGGCCGCCGAGGAGCGGCCCCCGCTCCGGGAGGTGCGAGCCTATGGCGAAGCGCTCCCGCCGCAGGACGCGGCGCACAAAGGAAAAGGAGAGCCCGCGGGCCGAGGCCCACGGGCTTCTCCTCACCGTGATGGTCCTGGACCGGGCAGTAGCCCTGTTCCGGGACTGGTTGGGTCTGTAGGGGGCCCAACCACGGGCGGGGCTGTCCGTGCCGGGGCAGTCCCGCCCTCTCTTTTTGTCTCTTCCAGACTTCCCCACTTTCACACAGGGGGGAGTCGGGATTTCCGCCAGCCTAGTCGAGAAGTGCCCTCGATCACATCTGGTTGGCAACATGGTCCGAGTGGTAATGACGGTCATGCGCCGGGTGCGCCCTGACCAGGTGTAACCCGGTCAGGTTGCATGCACCCGGGCCGCAAGCCGACGGCTGGACACGGGGTGTCCAACCGTCGGCGATGATCAGCCACCGTCCCAGGAGTGGGTACCGGAAATCCCGGTAAGTCTTCCCCGTGGTGTCAGTGCTTGCTGAATCCAATTCGGGTGTGCGACCGGGTCCGAGCCACCGGGTTATCGGGGCCGGTACCAGCGGACGAGGGGGTGTGCACGAGCACGAAGAACAGGGCGAGGCAGGCCGGGCCGGCGACCCGGGTGGCGGGGGAGACGCCGGGGGCGAGCAGCAGCCCGGCCAGCACCGCCCAGCCGGCCAGCACCGGGAGCGGGCCGAGCGCGGCGAGCAGGCGTGCCGCGCCGTAGGCCACGGCGCGGCACGGATGCCAGCAGCAGCGCGGCCAGGGCGGCCGCCAGGGGCACCAGCGGCGGCCGCGGGCCGGCCCGCCGGGCGGTGACCACCACGAGGCCGACCAGGAGGGCGGCGAGCAGCAGGCCCAGGCCCCCGGCGAGCCCGGTGTCGGCCGCGTCCAGCCAGCCCACGCCGGCACACGGTAGGCCGGGCGGCGGCCGGTGCCCAGCGGCCAGCGGGGGGACCCCGCGGCGCGGCCGCCCCGGCCCCCGCCCCCGCGCGCCGGAAACCTCCGGTGTGTCGGGTTTTCCGGCCGCGGCCCGGACGGGTCGGTGTCGCCCGGTTTCTGGGCTCCGATAAGCGATCATTATCGGATCTTACCCCCATTTGTTTCGTCTACCCACATAACGATACGAAACTAAAAGAACGAAATAGATCGAAACAGAACGGAATTAAACATAACGATTGACGGAACGGAAGTCGGAACGATAGGGTGCGGCGCATGACCGCGCACGAACCACGCACGGAGCCGCCCGCCGGCGGCCCCGCCGCGCACGAGCAGGACCCGAATCGCTGCCAGTGGCCGGCGGAGCTGGGCGGGTGCGACCGGCCGCGCGCCCAGCCCGCCGGGGGCAGCGGCCGCCGGCCCGCCTACTGCGGGCAGCCCGACCCGGCCGCGCCACACGATCCGAACTGGGAGCACACCCGCACGAATGCGTTCAAGCTCAAGCGCGCACGCGCGAAGAAACAGACGGAGGAGGCGGCCGCCCGTGCGCGGGCCGCCGCGCACGCCACCCCCACCACCGCGCACGCCCCGGCCGAGGAGACGCACGGCGTGCCGCTGCCGGTGTCGCTGGCGCGCCTGGAGCTGCCCGACCAGCTCACCGCCGTCGCCCAGGCGCTCACCGCCCAGCGCGAGCAGCTCGCCACCCTCGCCGCCACGCTGGAGCGGGCCGGCGACGTCGAGGCCGCCGCCCGCGAGATCGACGCCGCCCGCCGGGACGCCGCCCGCCAGGTCGAGGCCGCCGCCGACGCCCAACGCGAGGCCGAGCGCCGCGCCCGCGACGCCGAACGCGAACTCGCCGCGCTACGGGAGCGCCTGGAGGAGGCCGAACAGGTCGCCGAGGAGGCCCTGGAGCAGGTCGAAGCCGCCGAGACCGCGGCCGCCGAGGCCCGCGCCCAGGCCGCCCGCGCCGCCGCACACGCCGAGCAGGAGATCACCGCCGCCCGCCAGGCCGCGGCCGAGCAGATCGAGCGCGCCCAGGCCGCCGCCGACGAGCGGGTGCGGGCCGCCCAGGCCGAGACCGCCGAGGAGATCACGACGGTGCGTGCGCAGGCCGCCGAGCAGACCACCGCGGCCGAGGCCCGCGCCAACGCCGCCGACACCGCCCGCGCCGCCGCCGAACAACGTGCCGCCGACGCCGTCGACGAGGCCCAACGGCTGCGCACCGACCTGGAGAGCCTCCGCCAGGAGCTCACCCACACCCGCGCCGCCGTCGACCGGGCCCGCACCGACGCCGAAGCATGGGCCGAGCGGCAACTGGCCACCGTGCGCGAAGCCCTGGCCGCCGCCCGCGACGCCGAGCGGGTACGGGCCGAGACCGCCGAGGCCGACGCCTTCCGCCGGCGCGAGGAACTCGACCGTGTGCGCACCGAACTGGAGGCCGTGCGCGCCCAGCTCGACCGCGTGCGCGCCGAACCCGCCGAGGACACCGAGACCGAACCCGCCGGCCGCACACGCAAGGGCCGCAGGCAGTCCTGACCTCCACCCACTGACCAGCCCCGACACGACGACGGCGGGCGCCCCTCCGCCAAGAGAACGCGCCCGCCGACCATCACCCCGAATACGGAGGACATCACCCATGATGCCCCAGACGCGTCGGCGCGTGGCCGCCGCCGCGCTGCTCACCGCCGTGATCACCCTGGCGGCCCTCCTCGTCGTCACCCGCTGGCCGGACACCCCGGCCCGTGCGCTCGCCGTGCGTGCCGGCACCGTGGCCGCCGCGATCCTGGCCACCGTGGCCGCCCTCGTCGCGCTCACCGCCGGCGCCCGCTGGCTCGGTGCGCGCACGCTCCCCCGCCTCGCCGCAGCCATGCGCGCCCGGCGCGCACGCCGCGCCGAGAAGAAGGCCGCCGCGGCCGAGCGTGCGCGCACGCCGAGCGCCGGTCACGCACCGCCGCCGCCCACGCCGGGACGGCCACGCATGGCCCAGCGCACGGCCCGCATCCTCGTCGGCGTCACCGCGGCCGCCGTGCTCACCGTCGCCGGCGTGGCCGTCGCGCTCAACTTCGCCCACGCCATGGACGTCGCCGCCTACAACGGCGAAGGCGGATGGCGCGCCTGGCTCTACCCACTCCCGGGCGACGGACTGCTCATCGCCGCGTCCCTGGTCGCCCTGATCCGCCGATTGCTCCTGCTCAGTGTCGGGTGGCGTGCCCGCGCCGCGTTCGTACTGGGCATCCTGGCCAGCGCCGGCACCAACGTGCTCGCCGCCATCCACGCCGACCTCAGCGGCTGGCAGCTCGCCGAGCGCATCGTGTGGATCGCGTGGCCCACCATCGCGCTGTTGGCCGCGCACGAAATGCTGATGGAGATGCTCGGCCACTACGCACGCACGGCCGACATCTTCGGCGTGGCCGAACCGGACCCCGCCCTCATCGAAGCCGAGCGTGCGCGCCAGGACGCCGAGGACCGCGCACGGCAGGCCCTCGACGCCGCCGAGCAGATCGTCGCCGACGCACACACGAAGGCTGCCCAGGAGATCGAGCGCGCACGCGCCGACGCCGCCGCGCACACCGAGCAGATGCTCGCGCAAGCCGAGACCGAGCATGCACGAATCCAGGAGGACGCCGAGCGACTGCGCGCCGACCTTGCGCATGCACAACAGGCCCACCAGGCCGACGCCGCCGAGCGTGCACGAGTGGAGGACGCCTTGCGCGCCCAGCTCGCCGACGCGCAACGCTCGGCGGCCGACGCCGCCGAGGAGGCCGAGAAGGTGCGCCTCGAGCTGGACCAGCTCGACCAGGTCGACAGCGACCGGACCACGGAGGACTGGCGCGAGCTCCGCGACGTCGTGCACGCGTGGATCAGGCAGTGCGCACAGGCCGGGCGCACCGTCACCGCCGCCGACATCATGCGCGTTTACCACACGTCCCTGCGCTGGGCACAAGCCCGACTCGCCGACACCCAGCCCAACAACGGCCACCGCACCAACAACCGACAACTCAGCTTCGCCTGACCCCGCGAGGCCCCGGAATGGTCGATGGGGAGAACCGCCACGAGCCATCGGGCCGTTGCGGTTTCGCTCCCGTTGCTCTCCGGAGGACTGTCGGACGTCGCGGGGCGCCGAGCGCCCCGCGACGTCCGGTGTTCCCCTCCAGAGGTGAGTCGCGAAGCTTGCTCCGGCGC
The DNA here is from genome assembly GCF_014645795.1 of Longimycelium tulufanense. Lineage (GTDB taxonomy): Bacteria > Actinomycetota > Actinomycetes > Mycobacteriales > Pseudonocardiaceae > Longimycelium > Longimycelium tulufanense. The sequence continues at coordinate 7,679 of NZ_BMMK01000054.1, forward strand.
GATGGGGTGGGCGGCATGAGGATCGGCCCGGTGGTAGTTGCCACCGGGCCGATCCTCATGCCGGGCCGCTATCGGTTCGCATCAGGACGCGGCCGGCTCGGCCACAGCGGGGCCGGACTGCGCTGTCTGGTCGCGCCCTGCTGGCGCCGAGTCGTCTGACGGCGCCGTAGGTTCCTGGCCGGTCTTGGTGCGGGTGGTGCGGCGCTTCCGGCCCAGGCCGATGCGGTCCAGCTCTGTAAGCGTCCACCCGCCATCCAAGGCCCGTTGCCGCGCGTGCCGGATCTCTTCACGCACTGCCTTGAGCGCGGCGTTGGCCGCAGCCACCATCGCTTCAGCCTTGTTCCTCGCCGAGTCCGGCATCACGCCCGCGGCGCGCTTGGCTGCCTGCACTGCGGAGAGCGCCGGTTCCTCGGCCTCCATGACGGCCGCCAGGTGGTCGATTAGCTTGAGTCGCTGATCGAGAAGGAGCGCGGCGCGGTCGCGGTAGCGAGCGGTGGTCTTGCGTGGGTTGGTTGCCATGTCGCGGAGCGTACAAGCACTGATCAACCGGGTGGCCGTAGCGTTTCCGCTGGGACGGCCACAGTCTGGGGGACGATGATGGTGGACCCGTCTTGCGATCTACCCGCGTTGGGCTGGTCATCTGTGGTGAAGGTGAGAGACTAGAGCCGGCCCGGCTGCGCCGAGCAAGATATGCCTTTAGGTCCTCTAAAGGCAGAAAGTGCTGGCTTTATGTGCCAGCAGTCGGCCATACTGGGCCGAACGCTCCGCTGAGGAAAGGGAGTTGCGCGTGTCTGCCGAGCCGACCGCAGGGAAGCGCCGGGGCCGGGTGCCGGGCGGCCGGGAGAACGTGGTGAAGGTTCGGTTGTCCGATGAGGAGCTTGTGCAGGTTCGTGCCCGTGCGGTGGCCGCCCGGATGACCGTTCCGGCCTACCTTGCCGAGGCCGGGCTTCAGGACTTACGGCCCCGGCAGGGTGCGGCGCTGACGCTGCCGCAGCGTCGGGCGCTCGCCGCAGAGTTGGCCGGTATTCGCCGCCTGCTCAGTTACTTGGGCAACAACATCAACCAGATCGCGACTGTTGCCAACGCCACCGGCGCCGTTCCCCCGGAGGTGACCGGAGCTGGTGAGGCGGTGGCGCGCACGGTCGCCCGGCTCACCGATTTCATTGCCGATGTCGACCCGTTGGGGCGCTCGTGATCACGGTGGTGGGCCGCGGGAACCGGATGCGGGGGCTGCTGGAGTACCTGTTCGGTCCCGGCCGGTTCGAGGAGCACCGCAACCAGCGGATCGTGGCCGCGTGGGATCAGACGCTGCTTGGTTCCCGCATGACCGACAAGCATGAGCGCGGGCTGCTGGCCGACGAGATGGACGCCCCGCGCCGACTGTTCGGCACCGACGTGGCCAAGGGGTACGTGTATCACGTGCCGATCGCCCTGCACGTGGATGACGGGCGGCTCACCGACACCCAGTGGCGCGAGATCGCCGAGGAGGCGATCCGCCGACTTGGGTTCGACGAGGGACCCGGCCGTGCCGGTTGCCGCTGGATCGCGGTACATCACGGCCCCGCCGCCGACGGCCGCGACCACATCCACCTTGCGGTGAGTCTGGTCCGCGAGGACGGCAGTGTCGCCAGCCGTAGCAACGACTTTCTGACTCTGTCGCAGTTCCGCGCCGACATGGAACGGCGCTACAACCTCACCCGGCGCACCCGCAGCCGGGGTGCCGGAATGCCCGGACTACGGTCGGGCGAGTTGCGCCGCGCTGCACGTGACGGCCAGCCCGAGCCGGATCGCATCCGGCTAGCTCGCGTGGTACGCGCCGCTGCGGCCGCAGCCCGGGACGAATCCGACTTCCTGCGTCGGGCCCGAAAGGCCGGCGTAATCCTGCGTCCCCGGTGGGCCAAGGGAAGCCGTACGCAGGTGGTCGGGTACTCGGCTGCGTTGCGCCCGAGTGCCCCCGGTGGGCGGCTCATTTGGTATGGCGGTCGCCGTTTGGCGCCCGATCTCGGATTGCCCGAGTTGCGGCGCCGCTGGCTGGAGCCAGACGCCGAGCAGCGGCTCGACCTGGTGCGGGAGTGGCGGCCGCCGGGGTGGCGCCGGTTGCCGACGTCGGCCAGCCAGCAGGCCGCACGCCTGCGTGCCGAGGCATGGAAGCAGGCCGGCCAGGTGGTCGACCAGGTGCGCCAGCAGCTCGCCCGACTCGACCCGGCCGACCACGTCGCGTGGACTGTTGCGGCCCGCGCCGCCGCCGGCAACCTCGCCGCCCTGGCGGCACGAGTGGAGCCGGACCGGCGGGCGGAATTGTCCCGCGCCGCCGACGCCCTATCGCGCGTCGCCCAACTGGAGCGCGGCTCGCGCCGGCCACCCCGAATGCCCACAACCAGCCCCCTCGCCGGGGTTGCCCGGGTGGCGATGGATGCTGCCCTGGCCAGCCGCGGCGGAGCGATGGCAGTGACCGCCCTCGTGATGCAGTTGGGTCGGCTCGTGCAGCAGATCCAACGCGCCCACGAGGCCACGCGCCGGGAGATCGAGGCCCGCCAGGCCGCGACCGCGGCGCAGGAGATGCTGGCCTACGTCCGCCGCGCCCCCGCACCGCACCATATGCCGCAGGAACGGCACAGTGAACGGGACCAAGGCGCCGCACCGCGCACCGTGACCGCACTACGGGAGAGAGGACGAGATGACCGAACCGAGCGGGGACGCTGAGCGGCGCGTCGCCGAGACTCTCTACGCCGCGTTGTCGGTGGCCATGTCGGTGGCGTTGCAGGCCCAGCGCCTTCGGGAGATCCGGGCACGCGAGGCGCTCCGGCGGTCGGAGGCCGAGCAACGTCACGCCGCCCGTCAACTGGCCGCTGAGCGGGAGTTAGCGGCCACCTTGTGGCGCCGCGCCGGTGATCTTGACTGGGTTGCGCGCAACCCACAGCAGGTGGCCGAAGCGTGGGCATCGGCGCGGGTGTGGTCGAGTGTCGACCGCCGGGCCGCTGAAGCGTTGCGTTGGTTCGAGGAGGAACTTCGGCGCCGCGGCGTGAACCCGCATGTGGTCGCCTACACCCAGCAGACCGAGGACTACGCCGCCTTAGCCATGTTGCTGCGCCACGCCGTCGAGCCCCAGGTGGATGCCGAGCGGGCCGCGCGTACCGCCGCGCAGCAGGCCGCGACGGAACCACGGGTGCTGACCGACCGGCAGTGGCAGCAGTGGGCCGCCGAGCTGCACCGGCAGGCCAACGTGCGTATGCCCCGGGAGGGCAAGGCCAGCGCGGTGGAGATGGTCACCGCCGGGAGACCAGGGGCCGAACGGTACGCCGTCATCGGCTACCACCCCGAGATCGGACGCTGGGGTATGCAGTTCTTCCGGCACCAGGAGGCGCAAGCGTTTTTCGCGGAGACTGCCAACAGCAGCGCTGAGGAGCTGCGGATCTGGACGGTACTTACCGGGCCGGCCGCCGCCGAACGGGAGCAGGCCGCCGCGCAGCGCGCCCAGCAGCAGGCGAGGGAGCAGACACCCCAGCAGGAGCCGCAGCAGCAACCGCGGATGACGCCGGAGGAGCGCGACGTCGTCCGCCAGGAGGCCGCCGCTACCGTGCTGCGCTCAGCGTGGGCGGCACATCCGGACATGGCCGAGGCCGTCATCGCGTGTGAGGCGTTCGGCGCGTTCGCGTGGAACCTTGAGAAGGTGGCCGAGCAGGGCTACGACCCCCACGAGCTGCTGAGCAGGATTCCGTTGCAGGGTGAGCGCGGCACGCTGCCGATCGTGGAGGCCGACCGGCCCGCCGCGTTCGCCACCTCGCTGGTGAAGAACCGGGTGGAGCATCTTCCCGAGCCGCACCACGCTGGGGAGGCACCACGCCTTGAGGACTACGCCCGGCGGGTCGCGCAGCAGGCGGCCGCCACTCAGCAGGCCGCACCAGGCGAGCCGGTCACGCCTCCCGCACCACAGTCGGCGCCGGCACCCGAGCCCGGTCCCGCTGATCCGGACCTGGAATCGCTGTTTGCTCATGAACCGGCCGACGACGAGCAGGCCCCGCCCCCGCCCGAGGAAGCCGTCGCCTCGCAGGCCGCCCCGGCGCCGGCGGCCGAAGCCCGCTTGCCGCAGTCGGCTCGCGGGCCGGCGTCGTCGGCCTCGGCAGCGGGCAAACCGGCCACGCCGGACTACCGCTGCGGTGCCTACGAGAAGGGCGCCGCCCCCGCGCAGTTGGCCGGGCAGGGCTTCCCCGTGTCTATTCACGACGCCTTGCAGCTCGCGCAGCAGCAAAAGAAGCAGCAGCAGGCGAAGGCCGCGCCCGCAGCGCGCCGAGCCGCTCGCCGGGGCCGCGGTGAGGAACGGCAGCGCTGACCTCGACCCCATAGCAGGCGGGCGTCACCACGGGATTGGTGACGCCCGCCTGCTATGTCTGGGATTGTCGAGCTGGCTCAGGCCGCCGGCTCGCCTTGGCCCTTGTCGTCGCTCCGGCCGCCGTCGTGCGGTTCCTGGTTGCCCCACCAGTCGGCCGGGGCCGGGGTGACGCGCAGCTCCCGATGCTCACCCCGATGCCCCTCGACCGTGCACCGCGACAGTGGAGACCGGTCCGCGTCGGTGAGGAACCCGAGGTGAATGTCGAGGTGGTCGCGAAACCACACGGACATGCCCGTCGTGCCGTCGCGGCGTAGTGCTTCCCAGGCCCGCCATAGCGCTTCCAGCCGCGCCACGGCTTCCGGGTGGCGCCACCACTCCGGACACCAACAGACACGGTTTGAACTGGGCCATCGGATCAGTGGAGCAAGGTAGTGGGTTACCCACGCTTCCACCGTCGGGTACTTCGGCGCTGGCGGTTTCTCGTCGGTCCCGCTGGCGCCCTCGTCGCCTCCGCTCGGTTCGGACTCGTCCGGGTCGGCGTGAAAGGCCGCGTCCCACTCGTCATGGGGTGGTGTGGTCATGAGCTGGGTTTCGCCAGGATCGGTGCCTGCTGCTGGGCGCGGGCACCGGGATCGTAGGTGGCTAGGCTGGTGCGGATCGCCTCAGCGTGGGGGCCGTCCATCCACGGGATGGTCCGGACGAGGCAGGCCGGCGCACCGGAGGCGATGACGAGCGCCCGACCGGCCGGCATCGCGGCGAGCAGATCCACGGTCAGGATGCGCTCGGTGCGCGAGTTGGCCGATCGAGATCGACGGCCGCCGCTGTCGTAGGTGGTGGAGTACACCTGCCGGTCGTGGTCACCGGCCAGCTCCGACAACTCGCGCAGGAACGCGGTTTCGGCGACACCGCCGCCGTAGGTGCGGACGTTGGCCGCGCTCCACAGCTTGCGCATCCCGCCCTCGCCCCAGACCTCCACGCCTTGTGACCAGCTTTGGAGGATGGTGGAGACCACCACGCCGCGCGACCCGAAGTGACTGTAGAGATTGGGCAGCTCGCGCCACCGACAGATGTTCGCTGCCTCATCGAGTTGCACCACCATCGGTGGGTCCAGCCGTCCCAGCGGCATCGTGGCCGCGTGGGTGACGGCCGCCGTGCAGACGTGGTCGGCCAGCGCGGAGACGAGCGGTGCCGCCGCGCCGGGGCCCTCCATCGACAGCAGGTACAGCGTGTCGGTGGAGGTCACGAAGTCGTCGGGGCGGAACTCCGGCCGGGGCCGCCCGGGTGGGGTGACCCACTCCAACACCTGACGGCTGCGCAGGCAGCGCAGCAGTGCTTTGGCGGTGTCGTAGACGCCGCTGCGCTGTTTGTCCGGCGCTTCCTGGACAGATTGGACGTCGCCGGCGACCAGCCGCTCGCCGTGGTCGGCCAGCGTTTCGCGGGGGGTGATGTCGCGGGCGTTGACCAGCCACTCGTACACATCGGCGAGGGTGAATCGGCCGAGGGCGGCCGCCAGGAAGTAGGCCGCGAGCAAGGATTCGGCCGAGCCGTCAAAGTAGCTGTCGGTGCGGGCGTTGGGGTCGCGGGTGCCGGCGACGAAGTGGCCGGCGAGAATCTGCGCGCTTTCGATGTCGATCACGCGGGACAGCGGGTTGTACCACCAGGTCGGCGACTCGCCGGCCACCTGTTGGGGATCGAACACCCACGTTGTGCCTGCGCGTTCCCGCACGCCGCGGGTGGCGTCGACCACGTCCCGTTTGTTCGACGTCGTCAGCACCGGTCCCGGGGCATCGACGATGTCGGGAATGACCTGGCTGGTGGTCTTGCCCCGGCGCGGGCCCCAGATGTGGGCTTCGGTGTCCTCCCATGAGGAGCGCACCGGCATGTTTCCGACCACCGTGCGGCCGCGCAGCCGGCCATGCTGGGCGGGATCGTGTGGGTCGATGGTGGACCGGGGACGCAGCCGGGCGGCCGAGGCCGCGACCCCGGCCGGTGACAGCGGGCCCAGTTCCCGGGGGTGGGCGAGCAGCCGGGCGGCCCTGTCGATCCGACGTTGCGTCGGCCCGCCGCGTCGGCGCAGCCGACGCCACAGCAGGAGCGCTAGGCCGCCGGCGAGACCGGCGACGAGGACCAGAACGAGCGTGGCCGGCCACCCCGACCACGCGCGTGATCCGGCGACGAGCCCGAGGACGTAGGCGAACGGGTTGGTCTCGACCGGGTGCCCGGCGACGAGGTCGCCGAGGCTGCCGGCGCCCCACACCAGGAACACGAGGACCAGGAGCAGCCCGGCGACGACGGCCAGGCCCCAGGTTTCCAGCCAGGACGGGCGCTGTGGGTCGCGCCTCATGCTTGCCCCCTGCCGGCCATCTGCCACCGCCGGTTGGTGTCGTTGAGCGCCAACTCTTCCGGGGTGAGCTGCACTTTCAACGGAATGCCCGGCTTGCCGCCCACCTTGATCAGGGCCTTGCCCAACCCGGGGGGCGCGGCTTGTTGGCCGTAGACGGAATCCCAGGGCGCCGGTGCCGACCACGAGGTGACCAGTCGCGCCTCTTCCTCATGGAAGTCGACCATGTCGCGCAGCAACGCCAGTTCGGAGGTGGGCAGGCCGGCGGTCACCGTCACTGCGCATCGCTCGGCCAGGCCGCGTGCCTTCTGCCGGTCCTCTTCCGTCGGGAGCGCACGCAGGTCGTTGAGCGTGTGCGTGCACATCGCGCTGCCGTAGCCGTCGTTGCGGTTGAGCCGGGTGACCGCGTCGACCCGGTCCACCAGGCCGGCGCCGGAGCGCAGCACACGCCACAGTTCGTCCATGACCAGGAAGTAGTTGCGGCGCGGTGCGAGGCCGGCGTCGGTGAGTGCTTGGGCGCCGGCGACCGCACCGAATCCGGCGGACCAGGTGGTGAGTAGCGCGGCGGCCTGGAGTTGCTCGTCGGACTCGCCGATGCGGGAGACATCCACGCACACCGCCGGCGCTTCCAGGTCGATGTGCGTGGTGGTGGGCCGGGCGAAGGTTTCGCCGAGCGGGCCGTCGAGCAGCGCCAGCAGGGAGCGGTGCAGCGGGTCGACGGCTTCCCGGTACCGGGCGTCGTCGCCCCGGTCGAGGGTGACTGCCCGTACCTCGGGCGGTCCGTCGTCGAGCAGCTTGACCAGGTCCGGTAGCACCGGTGTGCCCTCGTGGCGGGAGGCCAGCGCCCGCAGCGCCGTGGACAGGATGACCGTTTCGTGGTCGGACACCCGGTGGCCGCGGATGATCGTGATGAGCGCGGCCACCATGTTGAGTCGCCGGCCCTGGATCTCAGCGCCCAATTGCTCGGCCGCCGCCCCGGACATCTGGGCGGCGGCCTGTCCCAGGGCGCCGGTGTCCAGCGGGTTGATCGACCCCATCCCGCGGCCGAGCCGGACGACCTGACCCCCGAGCGCCGCAACGAGATCCGCGTAGTCGGGTTTGAGGTCGCCCAGGACGAGCGGGCGGACGCCGTAGCCGGTCAGGCCGAGCACCAGGCGCCGCAGCAGGGTGGACTTGCCCAGGCCGGGCAGTCCCAGGACGAACATGCCCGGGTTGGAGATCAGCCCGGCGCGGAAGAAGCTGATCGGGTCGAAACACACGCTTGCGCCGGTGATCAGGTGCCGGCCTAGGGGTACCCCGATCATCGGTGAGCCGGAGCCGGCCGAGAACGGCCACAGCCCGCACACCTGGACCGTGGTGCCCCGGTATTCGGTGGGTACCGGGATGTAGTTGTCGCGGCCGCCACCGGGGCCGGGGATGCCCCGAGCGGTCGGGGGTCGGCGGATCACAGCGCCTCCCGGAGGGCGGCGGGCACCACGACGTGCTCGGGGAGCACGATCCCGGTGGGCAGCGTGGCGGCGAAGGCCGCGCCTACGCCGACGGTGACCGGGCGTAGCTCCAGCCGGGCGGTGCCGGCCAGGCCGTCGACGATGGTGTCGGCGTCGGCCAGTTCGTCGGCCGAGCCGACGGTCACGGCCGCCAGCAACGCGAACCGGGTCAGGCCGGCGCCTTGGGCTTCCTCGTGTGCGGCTTGCTCGGCCGCCCGGATGACGGCCATCGACCGCGCCTTGTTTCGGTTGCTGCCCGAGCTGAGGAAGTGGGCGGTGCGGACGTCCCGGTCGACGATGCGCGCGGCTTCACCGGGCGAGTGCGGTCGGTAGAGCAGGGTGACCCGCTTGCGCGGGATCGCCGGGTGCGGCGCCAACAGGTGTTGCAGCACGCCGGCCAGCACCGTGCCCCGAGGGGCTTGGGCCATGCTCCACACCCGGGAGACACCGGAGTCGTGCCGGTAGGAGTCCCAGGCCGCCAGCGCCCCGGTGGGGCCGGCGTTGTCCCAGGTGATCCCGGTCGGTTGGCCCACCGCGCGCTGTTGTTCGACCTTGGTAGCCACAGCCGGGTCGTAGGCCACCCGCACCGTCTCGGCGATCTCGGCGGCCGTCATTGGCCGCACCGCGCCGGCGCCGGTTCCCCGCAGCCCGTCGGCCAACCCGGGCAGGCGGGTGGCCACGTGGTTGATCATCGCCTCGCGGCCGCGGCGACTGCGGGCCCCGGCGGCGTGGTAGGTGACGGTCACCCAGGCCGTGGTGGTTGCCGACCCGCTCGGGTAGGTCTCCACGATGGTGTCGAGCACCTGACGCGCCAGCTCGGGGGCATCGGTCTGTTTCTGGGAGTGCACCGCGGTGGCCAGTCGGGTGCCCGGGTCGGGTGCCGTCTCGACCGTCACACTGGCGGCCACGAACCCCGGTTCGTGGGCCAGCGAGGCCAACCAGCCGCCGTAGGAGGCAACCCACTGGTCGATCTGCTCTTGGTCGACCAGGCTCGCGCCTTCGGGATCGAGCCGCAGCACCGCGGTGTAGTGCCCGGTCTGCGGGATGATCACGATGCCGGCCGGGCGGTCGAACCCGTCGCGGGTTTCGATCAGCTCGCTTTTGGCGAGCAGGCCGGGCAACTTGTGGGTGCCGGTGGGGGCGGCCACCACGCCGGAGACGTAGACGTGTTCGCGGTGGGCGCGCTGCCGGCTAAAGGCCACACGGGCGAGCGCGAGCTCACCGAGGCTGCGTCCGCCGAACTTCAGGGCGATGGGGGCTAGGGCGAGCACGCCCAGGAGACCGATCACCAGGCCGAGCCATGGCGAGAACAGCATCGCGATCACGATGAACACCGGGGTCGCGATCACGATGACGGAACCGGCGGTGCCCAATCCCCAGATACCGGGCGAACTGGGGCGCGTCCAGTTGCCGTAGGTGCGATGCGTGGGCGCGGTCGTGCTCATCTGCGGCCCCCCTCACGTGCTCCCGTTGGCCCGGATGGGCCGTTGCCGTTGTCCTTGCCACCGGCGGCGTTGTCGGCTGCGGACCGGGCTGCGCCGGTGGCGTGCTGGATGACCTGCGCCCCGGCCGCGACGCCGGCGCCGACCGGTCCCCCGGCCGCGCCTGCCCCGGCTTTCGCCCCCGCGCCTGCCCCGGCCCCGGCGGAACCAGGAGCACCGCCGGCACCTGCGGCGCCCGGCTGGCCGGGCCGCGGCGTTCCCCCGGTCGGGCCGGAGCCTCCGCCCGGGGTGGGGCGTTGGCCGGGTGTGGCCTGCCCACCGCTCGGACCAGCGCCGTTGACGCGGCTCCCACTGCCGGCGCCGGCCGCCGCGCTGCCCGCGCGCATTTGCATTGCCCCGGTGGCCACCGCGCCGACGGCACCCACCCCGGCGCCGCCCCCGGCGGCGCCCGCCGCGACCGCCGCCGTGACCGGCACGGTGAGCCGCAGCAACGCCGGCAGCGCGAGCACCGACAGCGACAACAGGAATAGGCCGGACAGGATCTCGGTGGTGCCGTTGCCTTTGACTAGCGCGAAGGCGGCCGCGTAGATGATCGCTGCTGCGGGTTTGTACGCGGCGAAGGCCAGCAACCACCCTAGGGTTTTGCTGAACCACGCCTTGCCGCCCTGACTGACGGCTGCGGCCGCCGACAGCGGCAGCATCCCGGCCAGCAGGACCAACATGCCGATGCGCATGATCATGAGGAACATCTGGCCGAGGGCGGACAGGATTCCCAACACTGCCATGATCAGCACTAGGCCGGTACCCAAGGGGCCGGACAGGCCCGCCAGGTTGAACAGGGTGGCCAGGCGTCCGCCGAGATCCCCGTCGGCGGCCCGGTTGATGATCCACTCGCTGAATTGATCACCGGCGACGCCGAGCAGCATCACGCCGGGAATCCCCGCCCCGGAATACCATAGGTAGGTCCACACGCCTTTGGCGGCTTCCACGCCGTGCTCGTGACGTGCGGTGATCGCCATCTTGCCGCCGCAGATCACCAACGACAGCACCAGCACGAACGCGGCCAACCAACTGGTGGAGGAGCGTAAGAACGCCACCGGCCCGTCGGGCGATTCCAAGTTGGGCACCGTGACGTTCGTCCAGAAGGTCAACAAGGTGGCCGCGAGCTTGGCGAAACTCGACGCGAACGCTTGGGCAGCCGCGTCGATCATGTTCATGGCCACCGCCTTGGTGGCATCCCCGGCCGCCGAGCAGACCGAGCTGATGACCGGAACGTCGCAGACGTCAGGCACGGACTACACCCCTCCCCACTCGGTGAACCCGGCGAGGCTGTTAAGGGACTGGGCGGTGGGGCTGTCGGCGCCGTCCGGCTGGAGCACCAAACGCCAATCCCCGTCCTGCCAGGTCACCGTCAACGTGGTGAGCTGCAACGTGCCCTTGGTGGCAAAGCGGGTCACGATCTGAATCGTCGCGGTGTCCGGGGAGTAGTGGACGAACTTGTAGCCGGCGATCTGGCCGAGCATTCCGGGTGTGACGGTGTCGTTGGTGACCTGCTCACGCAGCTTGACGTACGCGTCACGACCGGGTCCGTCGGCGACCTGTTCGGCGACGACGCGCCGCCAGTCCGGAGCGATGAGTTTGCGTACCGGAATGTGGGCGGCCGCCATCAGCGCCCCGGTAGGCGTGTGGGCGTAGACGGTCGCGGCGGAGTCAGTGATCTCGTGTGGGCCGGCGGACGCCGACACCGGCAGCGCGACGGAACGGTAGAGCTGCCAGGAGACATCCTGCGGTGGCGTGGCCGGAATGGTCGTTGGCCCCGGGCCCGCCGGCCGGGTCGGCGCCGAGACCGCCGGCCCGGCCGTGCCCGCCGGTGGTTGAGGCTGGGCCTGGCCGTTGTTGGTGGTGCTGGTTTCGACCAGCACCACCACCAACAACACCAGCAGCAAGCCCACAACGCCCGCCGAAAGTAGGAATCCGGAGCGCGTCCACGGGTTGCGCTCGTCACCCTCGGCCGTCGGGTCACTCATTGTCGCGTTATCCCCCTCATGGTTGTGGCCGGGTGTGGGTCAGCCAAGGAGAGCGCCCACAATGCCGGTGGCCGAGCCGATGATGAACACACCGAACAGGGCAATCCCGAGCTTTTTGCCTTGGTCTTCGAGTTCGCCGTGTCGGTGCGCGTTGACCATCTTTGCGCCGATGAACAAGAAGCCGACGACGCACAAGAAGGTGACACCCCACATCACCCAGCGACCGACCTTGAGCAGCCGTTCGGCCCCGGGCGGCGCCTCACCCCCACCGAAGTCCGGCACCTCCGCCAGAAACGACGTAGCCGTGTGGAGCAAGTCGTGCATCACGATCAATGTCCTTTCGCTGTGACCCACGGGGGCGACTGCAACTCTTGGCCCAGCCGGCGAATCGCGGCCGGTGCCGTGGCCGGCTCGGGGGGCGCCAGCCGCCAGGCCGGCACCCACGGGACCGTCCACATTCGGGGCACCAAGCCGCTGATCCGTTTGAGCTGATCGGCTAACGACCGAGGCAGCCGACCCGGCGCATCAGCCATCACCACCAGGCCCAAGATCGTCACCAGGGGCGTGCCACCGGAGCCCCACTGCCGCAGGGCCGCACTGGCCGCCGCACATCCCGAGGCATTGGAGCGGCAGACCAGGATCACCCCTCCCGGGCCGCCAAGCTGCGGATTCGGCCACGCCCGTTGGGCATCCATGCCCCCGGGCACCAGGTGCGCGAGCGTGCTCACCCCGGCCCCGCCGTGGCAGCCCAACCACCACCACCGCGGTGGTGCACCGCCTGGCGGAATCTGGGGCGGCCGGGTGCGTACCGGTAGCCGCATCCCCGGTGGTGGCGGCGGCACCGAACCCGGCGCCGGCTGCAACGCGGGCCCTCGAACGGACGCCGCGATCTCCGCCGCCGAGTGGCGGAACGCCATCGTGCTCACGCTGGGTCCTCCCCTCGCTACTCCCCGGCCGGGCAGACTAATCGACGCATGAACCGAGATCAAACGGGTTAAAACCGGCTAGACACCCGTAGATCAGACTGTTTCGCTTTGCTTCGGGTTGTGGCAGCCTCACCCGTGCTGGTGGGCGGCTTACACCCCCCGAGTAGGGCCCGCAGCGCGTGGAAAACTCCCCCGTCGCAAGATCACCCCCATGCCAGAAGGAGCGCCGCCGTGGAGTTCCACCACCCGCACGACGACCCGGGCGAGCTGACCGTCCGCGATCTGGCTGAGCAGCTCGGGATACCGGTTACGACTGTGCTGGACCTCATCCGCAGTGGCGTGGAGAGGAAATCCCGCAAGACGAAGACCGACCGCCTGCCCAGCGACCCGGACGTCCTCACCGTCCGCCAGACGGCCGACAAAATCGGCCTCACGGAGGACACCGTCGTCCGGTTGCTGAAAGACGGCGTACTGCCCGGCCGCAAACTCGGCCACCAGTGGCGTTGTTACTGGCCGGCCATCATCGAGAGTCTGTCTGATCGAGAGCCGCCAGCCCACGACGGACCGATGGCGATACGGAGCAAGGAGGAACACACCGAGTGACACCACGCAGCGCGATCACCGTGGGGATCGCTGGGGGCGCGGCGTTTGTGCTGGCAATCGTCCTCGGCGTCGTCGTGCTGGGCGGCAGCGAGCCAGTGCAGGCCAGCCTGCCCAGTCTCAACGTCGACGGCGTTCCCGAGCCTTTCCGCAGATGGATTATCCAGGCCGGCCAGGAATGCCCCGAGATCGGCGCCGCCGTCCTGGCCGCACAAATCGAGGTTGAATCGAACTGGTCTCCGCAGGCCACCAGCCACGCCGGCGCCGTCGGGCTAGCGCAGTTCATGCCCGGCACCTGGGCGCGCTGGGGCGTCGACGCCGACGGGGATGGCACCAAAGACCCCCGCAACCCGGCCGACGCGATCCTCGCCCAGGCCCGCTACATGTGCTATCTGAGCCACGAGGTACGTCGCTACCTCGCCCAAGGCCGGTTACACGGTGACCCCCTCGATCTGGCGCTGGCCGCCTACAACGCCGGTCTGGGCAACGTGTTGGCCGCCGGCGGTGTCCCGGTCAACGGCGAAACCGAGCGCTACGCCCCGAAGATCCGCCGCGCCCTGCCCCGCTATGCCCTGCTCACCGGCGGTGCCGGCACCACCAGCGCGTTCGGCCAAGGCATGGTTGAGGCCGCGCTCGCCCAACACGGCAAGCCCTACATCTGGGGCGGCGGCAACTACTTCGGCCCCACCGGCGGCGGCTTCGACTGCTCCGGTCTGGTGCAGTACGCCGCCTACCAGGCCAGCGACGGCAAGCTCCGCATCATCCGGCCCGCCGACGCCCAGGCCCGACAGGGCCAGCACGTCGACCCCCAGCACCTCCAGCCCGGCGACGTGATCGCGTTCCGCTACCACGGCGCGGCCGAGTACCACCACATCGGCATCTACATCGGCCACGGACAGATGGTGCACGCCCCCGACGTCGGCGACGTCGTCAAGACCAGCGACATCACCACCTCCTACTGGAAGAGCATGGAGTGGGAAGTGCGGAGGTATGCATGACCAGCAGTCGACCCCACCTGGCCCTCATCGCCGTCACCGGGACGCTGGCCCTGGCCGCCTGCACCAGCTCCACCGCCACCATCCCGGCGGCACCGGCCCCCAGCAGCACGGCCGCCACCAGCGCGACCACGCCCCAGGCCCCGCCGCCGGTTCCCCGCCCCGACCCGGCCACCGTCAACCGCACCGACCCCACCGCGGTGTCCCAGGCCGCCCTCGAACTGATGTATTTGGTGGACACCACCAGCGACACCGGATGGGCCGACGCCGCCCACCGTGCCCTGCCCCTGCTCAGCTCCCGCTACGCCCAAGGCGTTCGTGCCGGCGGCGGCCGCACCCCCGCCGGCACCTGGCAGGAATGGACCCAGCATCGCGCCTACACCACCGTCGAACTCAAGCCCTCCGCCGAAACCCACCCCATCGACACCACCACCCAGGCACACCGACCCTGGCTGCTCACCATCACCCCCACCGGCCGCGACGGCTGGCGCGGCGAACCCGAACAACGCGCCGCGTTCGTCACCCTCACCCACGCCGACAACGGTTGGGCCGTCGACCACATCACCACGCAGTAGAACCACCAATCGAAGAACAAGCCCGTCAACACCCACCGGCACCACCTGTCCCCGGGGGCAACCCTGTGGGCAGTCCCGGCCGGCCACGGCCGCGACTGCCCACAGGGGCGGCAGCCGCGGCCCCCGGCCACCCACCCACGTCACCACCCACGGCCGCGTATCGACGAATTGACCAATAAAGGTCAAAAGCACTCCTCGGCCGCCTGCCCAAGTGCTCGACGAGGACCAGGACTCCAGACCCACCCACAAAAACGGCCGCCTACCAGGACATCGGTAGACGGCCGTTGCTTCGTTGCTGGTCAGGGACGGTTGACGCGGCCGGCCTTAACGAACTCGAGGAAGGTGGACCAGGCCGGACGGGTGACAGCGAGCGCGGGGTCGTGCGGGTGCTTGGAGTCCCGGATGCCGACCACGTGCTCGCCACAGCCCGCCACTTCTACGCAGGAGCCGTTTTGGTGGCTCCGGCTGCTCTTCTTCCATGTGGTGCGGGGCTGGACTGGCGTGGACACGGTTGGGCTCCTCACGTGATCAGGTCCGCGATGAAGTCGCGTGAGTCGTCAGGTGGCAGGGCCACCTCTTCGAGACTGCGTGCGGACTGCTTGTAAGTGTCCACCCGTCCAGGTGACGCTGCGTAGAGCGCCCCATCCTGAACCTCCACGTAGACGACCGATCGTGCCTGGGCGAAGTCCAGGACTACGAATTGCCCGGTCATGGCGTCATGCGGCCCGGCCTCCGGGCGGACCACTTGCAGCGTGACGTTGGCTTGCTGGGCAAGGCCGAGGAGATGCTCGTACTGCGCCTGTCGTATCTCCGGCGTGCCGACGCCGAGCCGTAGTGCTTGCTCGGTGACCACGGCGTGCAACCGGAGCGGAACGTCATCCTGGGTGAGGCGGCGAGCGCGAGCCATACGGAATTCAATGACCCGTGCCTCGTGATCAGCACGAACCCGGCCCGCCCGCCGGTTGGCTTCCCGGGCGTATTCCTCGGTCTGCAACAACCCGGGCAGGATCAGCGGCTCGAACACGAATTCGGCGGCCGCGAGGCCCTCAAGCCCGACGAAGGTGCGGAACCAGTCGGGTACCACGTCGGACCAGGGCGCCCACCAGGACGAGGAGTCCGCCCGGCTGGCCAGGGACGTGATCCGATCGATGTCATGCGCCGCCGCGCCGCAGGCCCGCAGGATCGTGGCGATGTCGTCGGGGTACTGGCGACTCCGGCCGGTTTCGAGGTGACCGAGCTTCGGCTTGCCGAGCCCTGTTCGTGTTGCCAGCTCAGCCAGGGAGAGTCCGGCCCGCTCGCGGAAGCCCGCCAGCTCGACACCGATGAGCCACTGTAGGGCCGATGGGGCGTGGTCGGGCACCGGCGGACCTCCTGTCTGTCGTGCTGGTCGGCTTGTGGCACTTGCCAGACAGGGACGTTAGCTGTGATTGCCCGCAGCGCGACCGTGTACTCCACTCGTTTGGCTGTAACGTCTACGGAGACGTTACAGGTACTGTGATCCGCAGCACGGTTGATCACGACCGTCGCTATCGGAGGCCGCAAATGATCACAGGTCCTGCCGGTCAGTGACCTGATTGCCTCCGACGTGTGCGTTCTGGTGGGGCCGGACCGGATCCCCCGACCCGCTCCGGCCCCACCAGATCCAGCCACCCCTCTTGGGGCACGGAGAATCGGGGATCGAGATGCAGCAGGAGTTTGCACGATCAGTGCTGTGCCGGGACGCGGCCGGTCGCCGGCGTGAAGCGCGCGTGACCATCACCGATCACCAGCGGGTGGCCGTGATCGTGCCCGCCGGGGAGGCCATGGTGCTCGATCCCCTTGCGGTGGGCCGGATGCGCGCGGCGTTGCGGGATGCGGTGATCGCGGCCGCGGCCCGCAACGCCTAATCCCAAAGCCGCCGGGACCAGCGCGGCCCGGCGACGGGCGGCAGCGCGTCGAGCCTGTTCCCCGGCAGGTTCCGCGCTGCCGCCCCCTCGTCTGCCCTCGGCGCATCATCTTGGGAGCACGTCAATGCAGGCCCGTCTCTACGTCCACCTTCGGCCAGGATTGGCCGACGACCCTGCGTATCGGCACCGTGCCGGGTTGGTCGGAGATGCTGCGCGCAGCGTCCACCTGGTCGAGGTCGACACCACCCAGCCCGCTCCCGAATGGCTGGTTCCACTGTGTGCCCGGCACCCGGACTGGCCTGCCATCCGGCTGCGCCGCCACGACGTCGAGTGGCTGGACACACTCACCGGAATGCCCTGCGAAGGGTGCCTGTCCCTGGCTGCCGAGCAGAAGCCGGCCAGCCTGCCCGAGCGCCCGCCACGACCAGTCCCGGTGTCGCCGGAGCGGGTCGAGGCCCTCAGTGCGCGGGGGTTCTACGTCGCCCCACATCTGAACTCGCTTGGTCAGTTTGCCGGGTGGGTGTACGCGCGCTACCAGGACCGGGGCACGTACTACGCCGCGACCACGGTCGAGATCGACACCACTGGCCAGGGACGGGCCGGCCACTGGGATGTCCGCTACGACCCCCGGGCACCGTTGACGCACCCGGACCTGATCGACAGTCGGGTCGGCCCTGCGGATGCGGTGATCGACTGGGCCCTCGGCCCGATGCCCCCCGCGTGGCCACCCTCGCCGCAATGACTGAGCCGCCGATCGGTCGGCGCCGTTCAGCGGCAGCGGGACCGCCAACAGGGCCGATGACTCCCCGGAGAGCGTCCCGGCCAATGAGGGTCGGGAGAACAGGAAGGAGACGCAGCAGATGTCCGAGAACCCCGAGCACGCAGGCTACGAGCCGCCGGTGCTGACCGAGGTAGGTCGGTTCGACGCGGTGACCAAGGGCCAGTACAGCAAGTCGAACTCCGACGACACCGACGCCGGCGGGTACTGGGAGTGACCCAGCCTGATGCCTGACCTGTCCAGGCGAGGCGGGCGCGGTGGTCTCC
Organism: Longimycelium tulufanense; assembly: GCF_014645795.1. Taxonomy (GTDB): domain Bacteria; phylum Actinomycetota; class Actinomycetes; order Mycobacteriales; family Pseudonocardiaceae; genus Longimycelium; species Longimycelium tulufanense. Next base: position 25,332 of record NZ_BMMK01000054.1, read on the forward strand.
ACTGGTGGTGCGCACTGCCAGATGCCGAGGCCGCCGCGCCCGCGGTGCATCGGTTGCAGGGTGCCGGGGAGGTGTTGGCCTGGCACGGCTCCGGTCGGGTGTGGCTGATCGGCCACCAGCCCATCGGCACGGTCCGCACCGCGGAGGCCGGGCCGGTGCGGGTGGCGGTGATCGGTGAGTGTCTCGTCGACGTCGAGCGGCTCGTCACGGCCGCGCGAGCCGGGTTCGCCGCGGTCGTGGCGTTGCCTGGCAGCTTCCACGCCCTCACCACGGGCCCGGCCGGCGTGGTGGCGGCCGGTGACGTGGCCGGGT
>NZ_BMMK01000055.1 GCF_014645795.1 Longimycelium tulufanense
GCCAGCCTGTCACCAGGTCACTGATCTCGTTCGATCACTGACCAGTTAGGACTTACTCGTCTAGTCCGCGCGCACCGCCGGACGGGCTCTGCCCGCTACACCGCAAGGAGGCAGAACAGGTGCTCAAGGGCTTCAGGGACTTCGTGATGCGCGGCAACGTCGTGGAGCTGGCCGTCGCCGTGGTCGTCGGCACCGCCTTCACCGCGATCGTCACCGCGGTCACCAACAGCGTCATCAAACCGTTGATCAACTCCATCGGGGGTTCGGACCCCGCGCGCGGGCTCGGCTTCCACGTGGTCAGCGGCAAGGAGGCCACCTACGTCGACCTCGCGAGCGTGATCAACGCGGCTGTCAACTTCCTGATCGTCGCGGCGGTCGTCTATTTCCTGATGGTGCTGCCCATCAACAAGCTCCGTGAGCGCCGCCGCCGAGGCCAAGAACCAGCCCCGGCGGAACCGTCCGACGTCGAACTGCTCGCGGAGATCCGCGACCTACTCAAAGCACAGCGGCCGACATCCGACGACCACCGGCCGCACCAACACAGCCAGGCCACGGAGCGCTCAGCCAGCGCTCCCAGCCAGCGATGACCAACAACCACATATTGGGGACTGGGCCCAAATCCAGGGGATAGGGGTACGGGCAGGGAGACGGGGCCAGGGGTTGGGGAGGGTGGGGTGGGGGAGGGGGCGGGGGGAGAGAAGAGAGAAGGCTGCACCCACCCTCCAGCCGAGTTGGCAGACATGGAGCAGATCGCGTCCGTGACTGCCGTCCACCGGTAACGCGCGACGGCCATGGCGGCTGAACTTCACGAGCGTGAAGAACTGAAAGTTCCCCTTGAAGTGGTTGCCCTGCCCTGCATCGTTGGCCGCGGGCATCAGGCGATCGCGGCCGCCCTGAGTGGGATTTCGATCGAGTACGTCGCCAAATGGTCCTTGTCGCTACAGCCCGCCCAGGACACGGGGCGGAGCGCAAAGCGAATCCGATGCGTCGTTCTCCGCCGTAGAGCGACATCAGGCAAGCGCTGAGAGGCCCGCGTGAGTCCTGTCCCACTCGTCGCGCGGTTTGTTGGGGTCAGCCGTCGTCGTGGTGGGGCGGGCGGTTCTCCCGGTACCAGGTGTCTGTGTCGGATTCGGGCTTCTCCGGGGTGCGTTCGTCGTTGGTGGTCTCCGGCAGAACCTCGCCGAAGACGGCACGCAGCCGCTCGCGGGCGTCCTTCCCGGTGTCCTGGTTGTCCTCGGGCTTACCCCTCATGCGTCCATCGTCCCTCATTCGTCCCTTGTGGGCGGATCATCGCAACGGGCCCGTGCGTTCGGCCTGCTCCGGTGCCAGCATGGAAACCGCCAGGCTGCGCCTGGTGGGGTCTGCACGGAGGAGGAGGCGGGACGAGATGGGCCTGCTGGACAGGGCCAGGGAGCTTGCCGGCCGGGCACGGGAGAAGGCCGGCCCGTTGGCGGAGAAGGTGGGCCCGCTCGCGGAGCGCGCGGGCGGGATGGCCGCCAAGGGGGTCGACGTGGCCGCACAGCGGATCGACAGGGCCACCGGCGGTAAGTACCACGACCGGATCGAGAACGTCAGTCACAAGGTCGAGGGGATTCTGCACCGCGACGGCAAAGGTGGCACCACGAACTCGAAGTGACCACAGGCAGCTCGGGTGGGCGTGCTCGGCAGCGCGCCCACCCGACCTGCGTGAAGCGGACGAAACGGTTCCGGACAGCGGGCGCTCACGCGTCGGTGAGGCCGGAGAGCTGCTCGATGACGTGCTTGACGAGCGGGGTCAAGGTCGCCATGCCGTCCCGCACCGCCGACCGCGACGACGCGAGGTTGACCACCAGGGTGCTGCCGGAGACCCCGACCAGCCCGCGGGAGATACCGGCGTCCACGGCACCGGCCGCCAGGCCGGAGGCCCGCAGCGCCTCGGCGACGCCCGGGATGGGCCGGTCGAGCACCCCCGCGGTGGCATCCGGCGTGACGTCACGGGGCGACACCCCGGTACCGCCGACGGTGATCACGAGGTCAACGCCGCCGATCACCGCGGTATTCAGTGCGTTGCGGATGTCGACGGTCTCACCGGCGACGGCCACCGTGCCGTCGACGATGAACCCGGCCTCCTCCAGCAGCTCGGTGACCAGCGGGCCCGTGCTGTCCTCGTGCTCACCCTGGGCGATCCGGTCGTCGACGATCACCACGAGGGCCCGGCCGAGTCGCTGCGTGCGTTCCATGCCGGCAACGTTAGTCGGTCGGGGGTGCGGGTTCCGGTCAACGGCGGCTGTCGATCACCCCTGCGGCCCATCCCGCGTCCCCGCGTCGGGTAGCCAGCGGGAGGCGGATCTCGAACCGGCAGCCGCGGCCGTGGTTACGCGCGGTGAGCCGGCCGCGATGGGCCTCCACCAGGCCGCGGGCGATGGCGAGCCCGAGGCCGGCCCCGGCCGGCTGGTCGGTCCCCGGCGTGCGCGCCGTGGTCCCGCGGTATCCCACGTCGAACACCCTTTCCAGCTCATCGGTGGGGATACCACCACACCCGTCGTCGACGCGGAGCCATGCCTCGTCCTCGTCGGCGCCGGCGCTGAGGATCACCGACTCGCGGGCCGGGGTGTGGCGGATCGCGTTGGAGAGCAGGTTGCGGATCACGCGGGCGAGTTCGGGGTCGCTGCCGAGCACCACGGGCCAGTCGCATCGCGCCGCCCGCAGATGCACGCCCTTGCGTTCCGCCGCCGGGTTCTCCGCCTCGACCGCCTCGCTGATGACGTCGCGCAACGGCACGGCGGAGAGGCTGAGCTGGAGGGCACCGGCGGTGATCCGGGAGAGCTCGAAGAGGTCGTCAACCATGCCGGCGAGATGGTTGGTCTCCCGGCCGATGCGGGTGGCATAGGCACGCACGTCGGCAGGCCCGAAAACGACGCCGTCGGCGAGGGCCTCGGACATCGCGCGGATTCCCGCCAGCGGGGTGCGCAGGTCATGGCTGATCCAGGCGACCAGCTCACGTCGCGATGCCTCGGCGGCACGCTCCCGTGCCCTGGCTTCACGTTCCCAGACACTGCGTCGGGCGATGCTGCGGCCCAGCAGCACGGCGGCGGGCACGGTGACGATGGCGACGGCTGTGCACACCACGAGCACGGTGGTGAGCATCGGGTCGAACATGAAGCGGGTGACCGCGAGGACACCGGCCAGGGTTGCGGCCACCGGGGTGAGCGCCAGCACGGTCAGGGCCGCGGTGAGCGAGCCACCCCGCAGCCGGTAGAGGGCAAGGGCGCCGAGCAGCGCGATCGGCAGGGAGAAACCGACGGCGTACGGGATGACGTGGGTGAAGTCGATGACCACGGTGTTCAAGGCGTCACTCCGCGGGGTCGTAGCGGTATCCGACGCCCCATACCGTGCTGATGCGGCACGGGTTGGCCGGGTCCGCCTCGACCTTCTCCCTCAGCCGTCGCACATGGACGGTCACAGTGGACTGGTCGCCGAACTCCCAGCCCCAGACGCGGGAAAGCAGCTCCGCTCGCGAGAACGCCTGTTTCGGGTTGCGCAGGAGGAACTCCAGCAGTTCGAACTCGCGCGTGGTGAGGGCGAGCTCGGCGTCGCCGAGGACGGCGCGGCGGGCGCCCGTGTCGAGCCGGAGCGTGCCGTCGGTGAGGACCTCGGCCGGCTGCGGCGCCGGCGCGGTCCGGGCACGACGCAGCACCGAGGTGACCCGCAGCGCGAGCTCGCGGGGGCTGAAGGGCTTGACCACGTAGTCGTCGGCACCGACCCGAAGCCCGAGCACCCGGTCGGCCTCCTCGCCGAGGGCGGTGAGCATGACGACGGGGATGCTGTCCCGTTCCCGGAGGCGCCGGCACACCTCGAGGCCGTCGACGCCGGGAAGCATGAGGTCGAGGACGACCAGGTCGGGTTTCCACTCGGTGGCCAGCCGCAACGCGGTCTCACCGTCGCCGACGAGGCGTACCTGGTGGCCGTCGCGTTCCAGGTACCGGCGGACCACGTCGCGCACGGTCTCGTCGTCGTCGACGACCAGCACGCGCCCCGTCTCGGTGTTCATCCGACTCCCTCACCCATGTCGACCCCGCCCCGGGCACGTCCATTCTGCTCAATTCGCCACAAACGTGCGCCAACGTGCGGAACCGCGCCGGGAAGATGAGGGGCAGTCCTCCCGGCGCGGTCCCGGCTTACCCGGCCCGGGGGCAACGGGCCGGGAGTCGGTGTGCTGTTAGTCGGCGGGCGAGCTGTCGAGGGTGGCCTCGACGGTGCGTTCCTTGCCGTCCTCGCCCTTGACGGTGAGCGTGACCTTGTCGCCGGGGGCCTGGTTGCGGACCGCGGCGACCAGTTCGGTGCCGTCGCTGATGCGCCGGTCGCCGAGCTTGGTGATGGTGTCGCCCTCCTTGATCCCGGCCTTGTCGGCCGCCTGCCCCGGGACCACCTCGGCGACCAGGGCGCCGCCCTCGCGGGATGGGCGGACCTTCACGCCGAGCACCGCCTGGGTGGCCCTGCCGCTCTTGGTCAGCTCCTCGGCCACACGCCGGGCCTGGTCGATGGGGATGGCGAAGCCGAGCCCGACCGAGCTGCCCTCACCGTTGGCGGTCTGGTTGGGGCTGTAGATCGCCGAGTTGATGCCGATCACCCGGCCCTGCATGTCGACCAGCGGGCCGCCGGAGTTGCCCGGGTTGATGGCGGCGTCGGTCTGCAGGGCGTTGAGCACCAGGTCGGCGTCGCCAGCGCCACGGCCCGGGGTCACCGGGCGGTTCATCGCGCTGATGATGCCGCTGGTGACGGTGCCGGACAGCTGGAAGGGCGCGCCGATGGCGACCACCTGCTGGCCGACCGCGAGGTCGCCGGAGCGGCCCAGCTCGACCTGGGGCAGCCCGGAGACGCCCTCGGCCTTGACCACGGCCACGTCGAAGGTGGACGAGCGGCCGAGGATCTTGGCGGGAGCGGTGCGGCCGTCCTGGAAGACGACGGTGATCCGGCCGCCACCCTGCGCCGCGGCCTCGACGACGTGGTTGTTGGTGATGATCTGGCCGTCCCCGCTGATGATGAACCCGGACCCGGAGCCGCCGCCGCGCAGGCCGCGGACCTGCAGCTCCACCACGCTGGGCAGCACCTTCTGCGCCACCTGCTCGGCGGAACCGGCCGGGGCGGACTTCACCGTCTTGGCCGGGGGTGGGGGCACCTGGAGCGAGTTGGGCCCGGTGTCGCGGCGGCTGGCCAGGTCGTAGCCGAGGTAGCCGCCGGCCACGCCCGCCCCGCCGGCCACCAGGGCGACGAGCAGGCCGGCCGCGACGAGCCGGCCAGCGCGGCCTCGGCCACGGCGACCGGGGACCGGCTCGGTCGGATGGAACCCCGTGGGGCCGGGGTTCCCGGGCTGTCCCGGGTAGCCCGGGCTGCCGCCGCTCGGCACCGCGCCCTGGCCGGCGTCGGGACCAACGTAGGTGCCGTGCGGGCCGATGTGCTGCCAGGGGTAGGGGCTGGTCGGCTGGTCCCCCTGCGGACCGGGCTGACCGGCCGCACCCGGCATGGGCGACGCTGCCGGCCCCCCGGTCGGCGGGGTGGGCTGGGGGTAGGACTGAGCGGGTGCCTCGGGCGGGCCCGGTGCGGCGGCCTCGCCGGCGGGTGGCGTGCCCTGTCCCGGCGTGCCCTGTCCCGGCGTGCCCTGCTCCGGCGGGGACTGGTCGGCTGGCGGCTGCGGCGTCGGCCCGTCCGGGGTCGGCGGCTGCTCGGCTGGGGACCGCTCCGGCTGCCCGCCGGCAGCCCCCGGGTGCTGCTCGGTCATATCTCCACTGTGCTCCCCGAAGCTGAAAACAGGCTGAGGAGTTCCTGGGCATCCTGTGTGGGGTCCGTTACGGGCGGTGGGACGCCACCCCTGTCACCTGAGCGCAGTCACCGCTCGGGATGGTCCTGCGGTGTGCGGGCCGCGCGGAGCCGCTCGGCCACCTGTTCGGGGGTCACGTCGCTGATCCAGACGGCCATACCGGACTCCGAGCCGGCCAGGTACTTGAGCTTGTCGGCGGCGCGGCGGATCGAGAAGAGCTCCAGTCGCAGCCACGACAGCTCGCGCCCCACCCGGACGGGTGCTTGGTGCCAGGCGGCGACGTAGGGCAGGGGGCGGTCGTGGAGGGCGTCGAGCCGGCGCAGGACGTCCAGGTAGAGCCCGGCGAGGTCGTCCCGCTCGGCGTCGGTGAGCGCGGGCAGGTCGGGCACCCGCCGGTGCGGGACCAAGTGAACCTCCACCGGCCAGCGGGCCGCCGCCGGGACGTAGGCGCTCCACGAGGACGTACCGGCGATCATGCGTTCGCCGGAGTCACGTTCGGCCGCGAGTACATCGCAGGCGAGGTGGCGCCCGGTGCGGTCGTGGTGCTCGGCGGCAACAGCCAGCATGCGCTTGGTGCGCGGGGTGACGAAGGGGTAGCCGTAGATCTGGCCGTGCGGGTGATGCAGGGTCACCCCGATCTCCTCGCCTCGGTTCTCGAAGCAGAAGACCTGTTCCACACCGGGCAGTTCACCCAGCGCGACGGTTCGGTCGGCCCATGCGTCGATGACGGTGCGGACCCGCTCGGGGCTCAGCTCGGCGAAGGAGGTGTTGTGGTCGGGGGTGAAACACACCACCTCGCACCGGCCAAGACCGTGGCGACGCGGCACGAGTCCGGGCACCACCTCGTCTGCTGTGGACATGTCCTGAGCCTGCGCGAAGGAGGGGAAACGGTTTTCGAAGACGACCACGCTGTAGTCGGATTCCGGGATCTCCGTCGGCCGCCCGGGAGCCGATGGACACAGTGGACAGAGATCGGTGGGCGGCTTGTAGGTACGGGTCTGCCGGTGCGCCGCAATCGCAACCCATTCCCCGGTGAGCGGATCACGGCGAATCTCCGCAGTGTGCGCGGTTTCCGGGAGGTCGCGGGTGTCGACCGCGGTGCGGGGCGGGGCGTTCGTGTCATCGTCGAAGTAGATGATCTCTCGACCGTCGGCGAGTCGCGTGCTGGTGCGCCTCACGCGGTCCACCTTCCTGACAAGGCTGCTGCGGACAGGGACTCGATGTGACCCAAGGCCACAGGATCTGGTGTTGCTGAGCAAGCACTGGGAAAGCCGGGTGGCGCGGAGACGGCTGCGAGTGGCTGGGCGGCGCCAGGGTGGAGTGAGGCCCGGGTAGCCATGGCCAGCGGGCAGTCAGGACCGCGACCAACCCTCCATACCCGTTCTGGGAGTTGGTTGCCAAGCGACCACCTGCCTCCTCCCCCGCAGCCAGCACCAGTGGCACCCACCGGCCGCGCCGCCGTCGGTGGAGGTCGTCGCGTGCGGCCGACGCGATGTTGATCGGTCGCTGTGCTCCGGCCGCGGCCAGAAGCTCCTGCGAATGGGATGAGCATTTCCACTGACCTCGTGGCCTTCAGGGGCTTTCCGCCGGTATCGGCGCCAGCACGAGGTCACCGACCCGCTCGGACAGTTCGGCCACCGCGTCTGCGGGCAGGCGCTCGTCACTGACCAACACATCGGCCTCGGACAGGTCGGCGATGGTGGAGATACCGACAACGCCCCACTTGCTGTGGTCGGCCACGACCGCCAGGCGTCCGGCCGCCGCGACGAGCGCCCGGTCGGTCTCGCTCTCCTCCAGGTTCGGGGTGGTGAAGCCGGCCCGCGGCGCCATCCCGTGCACACCGAGGAACACGACGTCCAGATGCAGCGTGCGCAGCGCCTGGACCGCGACCGGACCGACGAGCGCGTCCGAGGGGGTGCGGACGCCCCCGGTGAGCACGACCGTGCGGTCACTTCGACCGGTCCGCTGCAGGGCATCGGCGACCCGGACCGAGTTGGTCACGATGGTCAGGTCCGCAACGTCGTCGAGGTGCCGGGCCAGGGCATGCGTGGTGGTCCCGGCGGACAGCCCGATGGCGGTGCCCGGCCGGACGAGGTGTGCCGCCGCGGCGGCGATGACGTCCTTCTCCACCAGCTGGCGCGCCGACTTGGCCTCGAAGCCGGGCTCCTCGGTACTGCGCCCGCCCACCGTGGTGGCGCCGCCGTAGACCTTGTCGACGAGGCCGCGCCGGGCGAGCGCGTCGAGGTCGCGGCGGATCGTCATGTCCGACACGCCGAGCCGGGTCACGAGGTTGGCGACGCGGACCGCTCCGGTGCGCCGGACCTCGTCGAGGATGATCGCCTGTCGTTGCGGCGCCAGCACCTGCCACTCCTCCCGGGCCGGGGTCTCCAACACGACACAGCCTACCCACAGAAAGTGACATAAATAAACACTTGGCAGCGCGGATCTGGGCGCAAATAAGCCTGTTGAGCAGGGACATCATCTGGGACTAACCAGAACAAGAACCACCATCGAGTGGCGATGACTCGGTCCGGATCGATCAGCCCGGGCCGCCCGGGAGCCGCAGCGACAGCAGCGCACCGCCCTCCGGCGCCCGGCCGGCGTACGCCCTGCCGCCGTGCCGCTCGGCGACCTGCTTGACGATCGCCAGGCCCAGGCCGGAGCCGGGCAGGGTGCGGGCCTCGGAGGAGCGGTAGAAGCGCTCGAAGACGTACGGGAGGTCGGCCTCGTTGATGCCGGGCCCGCCGTCGGCGACCTCGAGCACGACCGTGCCGTCACCCACGGGTCGCAGTGCCACGCGTACCACTCCCCCGGGCGGGCTCCACTTCGCGGCGTTGTCGAGCAGGTTGAGCACGGCACGCTCCAGCGCACTGGCGTCACCCAACATGCTCCACGGCTGCAACCGGACGTCGAAGGTGACGCCGGAGGAGGCGCGGCGCCGGGCCCGGTCCAGGGCACGCTCCACGACATCGACCAGCTCGACCGGTTCGTGTACCACCTGCGGTGGGTCCTCACGCGCCAGCTCGACCAGGTCACCGACCAAAGTGGACAGCTCGCCCAGCTGCGCGCGCACGTCGGCGTAGATCTCCTCGCGGTCATGTTCGGCCAGGTGCGGGGCACCCGGCCGCTCCGAGGCGATCAGCAGCTCCAGGTTGGTGCGTAGCGAGGTCAGTGGGGTGCGAAGCTCGTGCCCGGCGTCGGCGACCAGTCGTCGTTGCTGTTCCTGGGATTCGGCCAGCGCGCCGAGCATGGTGTTGAAGCTCTGGGTGAGGCGGGCCAACTCGTCGTCGCCGGAGACAGGGATGGGTTGCAGGTCGCCGGTGCGGGCCACACGTTCGGTGGCCGCGGTCAGCTGCTGCACCGGCCGTAGCCCGGTGCGGGCCACGGCGGTGCCGGCGGCCGCGGCGAGCAGGATCCCGGCACCGCCGACCACCACGAACACCACGCTGAGCTTGGCCAGCGTGCGGTCGGTGGCGGACATGTCCTGCGCCATCACCAGCGCGGTCCCGCCCGGCGCCGGAACCGCGACCACCCGGTAGGTGTCGGCGTTCTGGTGTGCGGTGCGCTTGCTCTCCACGGTCAGGCCCCGGGCCACCGCGACTTCCTCCCGACCGAGGGGTGGCCTGTCACTTCCCTTGGGCCAGGCCGCCCAGCCGTCGGCACGGACGACCGCGACCTTCAGGTCGGCCGCGCCGAGCGCCTGGTAGGGCAGCTGCGTCAGGGTGTCGGGATCGGCGATCGGGCTCTGCGCGGTCGCCAGCGCCCGGCCCAGCAGGTTCTCGTCCAGCGACTCGTAGAGGCTGGTGCGGACGGTGACGAACGCGCCCAGCGACACCAGCGCGACCGCGCCGCCAACGCAGATCGCGACGAGCAGTGTCACCCGGGAACGCAGCGAGATGCGCTTGCGGCGGTGGTCGGCGGCCGGTGGTGGGGGCGGAGGTGCCGGGGCGGCGGGGGTGGGAGCGGTCACGGGGGTGTCTCCCGCAGCACGTAGCCGACGCCACGCACGGTGTGGATCAGCCGCGGCTCGTCGGCCGCCTCGGTCTTGCGACGCAGGTAACCCACGTAGACCTCGAGCGCGTTGCCCGAGGTCGGGAAGTCGTAGCCCCAGACGTCCTCCAGGATCCGGCCGCGGGTGAGCACCTGCTTGGGGTGTGCCATGAACAGCTCGAGCAGGGCGAACTCGGTGCGGGTGAGGCTGATCGAGCGGCTACCCCGGCGCACCTCGCGGGTGTTGGGGTCCAGCTCGAGGTCGGCGAAGCGCAGCGCGGCGCCGCCCTCCTCCTCCGCGTCGACGGTGGCGCGCCGCAGCAACGCGCGCAGCCGGGCCAGCAACTCCTCCAGGGCGAAAGGCTTGGGCAGGTAGTCGTCGGCGCCCGCGTCCAGGCCGGCGACCCGGTCGGAGACGGCGTCGCGCGCGGTGAGCACGAGGATGGGCAGGTCGTCGCCGGTGCCGCGGAGCCGGCGGCACACCTCCAGACCGTCCAGCCGCGGCATCATCACGTCGAGCACCATGGCGTCGGGGCGCCGTTCGCTGACGGCGTCCAGGGCCTCCCGCCCGTCGCTCGCCAGATCGACCTGGTAACCGTTGAACTGCAGGGAGCGCCGGAGCGACTCGCGCACAGCACGGTCGTCGTCGACCACGAGGATCCGCATGGGGCCAGTCTTACTCCCCCGCCTGAGACGTGCCTGAGAACCTGGTGTGAGCGGAGCGTGAGGTTGCGCTCGGCGCCACCGGTCCCGGCCACGACGAGGTCGGCCGGCAACGGCCCCGCCGCTCAGGTCCAGTCGAAGAACCCGCGGCCGGTCTTGCGGCCCAGCTCACCGCGGGCGACCTTGTCGCGCAGCAGCTGGGGCGGGGTGAAACGGGGGCCGAGCTCGCCGGCGAGGTGCTCGGCGATGGCGAGCCGTACGTCCAGGCCGACCAGGTCGGTGAGCCGCAGCGGGCCCATCGGCCAGCGGTAGCCCAGCCGCATCCCGGTGTCGATGTCCTCGGCCGAGGCCACGCCCTCCTCGAGCATGCGGATGGCTTCCAGGCCGACGGCAACCCCCAACCGGGAGGTGGCGAAGCCGGGCGCGTCGCGCACGATGATCACGGTCTTGCCCAGGGCCTCGGCCCAGGCGCGGGCCTGGGTCACCGCGTTCTCGGCGACGGCGTCGTGGGTGACCAGCTCGACGAGTTCCTGGGCCGGCACGGGATTGAAGAAGTGCATGCCGAGCGTGCGGGCGGGCGCGAGGTCGGCGGCGATCGCGGCGATGGACAACGCGGAGGTGTTGGAGGCGAGCACGGCGCGCGGGCAGGTGTTGGCTGCCTCGGCCAGGACGCGTCGCTTGAGGTCGAGGTCCTCGGGCACGGCCTCCACCACCAGCTCGGCGGTGGGCGGCAGCTCGGTCACGGCCGGCACGGTGGACAGTCGCGGCAGCAGCTGTTCGGGCGGAAGGTCGAGCTTGCCCCGGTCGTGGGCCTTGCGGAGGGAGACCGCGACGGCGTCGCGCGCCGCCGCGGCCCGCTCGGGGGTGGCCTCGGCGAGGGTGACCCGGGTTCCCGCGGCCAGCAGGACGTGCGCGATGCCGGCACCCATGGTGCCCCCGCCGACCACCGCCGCGACGGTCGGTGCCGTCACCTGGTTTCCTCGACGATCTCGGCGGAGAACATGGCGACCAGTTCCATGCCGCCGATCTCCTTCAGGTTGGCGCCGGACGACGTCCACTCGTCGGTGGCGAAGGCCGCCTTCATGGCGTCCTTGGACTCGAAGTACATCTCGGCGAGCAGGTACGGCTCGGTGTCGCCGAGGAAGCCGGGTACGAACACCCGGCCCACCTTGGCCACCTCGCAGCGGAGCAGCCCCGGGGTCTTGGTCACCAGCGGCATGTGGCTGGTGAAGTATTCTCGTCGAAGTCGACGGTGTCGGCAGGTTTCCGGTACAGCGCGACATACTTGATCATGTGACACTCCCGTCTCGACCTGCCGCCGGACTGTAACAGTGGTGCGGTCGTGCCGACAGGACCACGCGGACGATCAGCCGCGATCCACCGCGACGCCACCGGAAGAGGCATCCGGTTCCGCCCTGGTGTCACACGGATGGCGGTTCGACGAGACCGCGTTGCACCGCCTTGACCAAGCGGCGGGGCACCCGCACCGTCCGTTCGTTCACCACCACGGGCACGAGATCGGGCGGGCTGGCCTTCCACTTCGCCCGGCGGTGCCGGGTGTTGCTGCGGGACGTCCTGCGCTTGGGAACAGCCATCAGCGGCCTCGCTTTCCGTAGCGACGGTGGAACTTCTCGACACGGCCGGCGGTGTCCACGAGACGCTGCGCACCGGTCCAGAACGGATGCGAGTAAGCGGTGACGTCGAGGACGATCAGCGGGTAGGTGTTGCCGTCGCTCCACTCGATCGTGCGGTGGGAGGTGGCCGTGGAGCGGGTCAGCCACGTCTCCCCGGTCGCCGAGTCCTTGAAGACCACGGGGTGGTAGTCGGGGTGGATCCCTGGTTTCACTTGTCCTCCTTGTTGTTGCGCAGCCGGTTGCCGCCGCGGTCCGCCTCGGCGGTCTCGTTGTCGGAGCACGGTTCGGCGTGCCAGTGCCCGAACGGGTCGGGATAGGACCGCCAGATCGATTCCCCCGCCCCCAGCTCTTCGTCGGTGAGCAGGGCACGCTCCAACGCGCGAGTGATCTCCTCGGGGTCGGCGCGGTGGGCGATGACGACGACCTCCTGGTCGCGGTCGCCGTAGTAGGGGTCCCAGCGCAGCGCGGCCATCGCGCGGCGTTCGGCACCCACCCGGTCCCAGTACGCGGGGTCGAGCGCGGCCAGCCACGGCCCGGCGTGCCCGACGCGCAGCCCACCGCCCGCGGACTCCAGCCACAACGTCACGTCGGGCTGGCTGGCGACCCAGGCCCGGCCACGCGCTCGCACCACCCCCTCGAGCAGCACGTCGAGCGCGTCGTGCAGACGCTCGGGGTGGAACGGCCGGCGCTGGCTGAAGTGCACGACGCGGACGCCGCAGTCCGACTCGAGCGGAGGCTGGCCGCGCAGGAGCGGCGCATGCGCGTCGTCGACCTCGCCCCGGCGGGCGTTGGGCGGGACTTTCGCGAGCAACGCCTCGGCGTCGAGGAGGTCGAGGCGGGCCCGCGGCGCACCGGGGGCGAGCCGGTCCAGGACTGCCCGCGTGCGTTCGGCCGTCCAGGATTCGGGCCTCACGCCGCCGATCACCAGAGCGTCGGCGAATTCGACCTGTCCGACCGCTACCTGCGCCACCGTGCGCTCGTCATCGGCACTCGCCTGCAGGTCACGCTCGGCCAATGGCTCGTCCCCGGTGGCGTCGGCGAGCCAGGTGGCCTGGTCGAGGACGGTGACGACGCCGTCGACCCGGGCGCGCTCGACGACGGTCTTCCCCTCGACCACCACGTGCCGCAGGGCCCAGCAGATTGCCTCCGGCTCCATCGCCGGGTCCAGGTGCAGGACGACCCGGTCGACGCCGGGGGTGTGGCACAGGCGGAGCAACAGGGGAAGCAGATCCTGGCGCAGGGTGCAGGAAACGCAGCCGTGGGCCAGCTCGAGCACCGCACGTTGGTCCTGGCCGCCCCAGCGCATGCGGCGGCGGACCACGCCGTGCGTGATCTCCCGCAGGTCGTGGTGCACGACGGCGGTACCGGGACGGCGCAGGAACTCCTCGGCGACACGCGTCACGGCCGCGGTGGCAAGGCCCGCGACGAGCACGACGGGGGTGCGGTCGTCGGCCACGACGCCTCCTTCGAACCTGAAACTGAGAACGATTTCCATCTCGACTCGGCCCACGCTACCCTGACCACCGAGCAAAACGAAAACGGGTGTCACTTTCAACTCAGGAGGACGGATGTCCGCGCGCTGCCAGGTCACCGGGCGCACGCCCGGGTACGGCAAGCAGGTCTCCCACTCCCACCGCCGCACCTCCCGCCGGTGGGAGCCGAACCTGCAGCGTCGCCGCTACTGGCTGCCCGGCGAGGGCCGCTGGGTGGTGCTGCGGGTCTCCGCCAAGGGGATCAAGACCATCGACAAGCGTGGGATCGAGGCGGTCGTCGCCGAGATCCGCGCCCGAGGAGAGAGGATCTGATGGCTCGCTCCGAGCTCCGCCCGGTGATCAAGCTGCGGTCGACCGCGGGCACCGGCTACACCTACGTCACGCGCAAGAACCGGCGCAACGACCCGGACCGGCTGCGCATCCGCAAGTACGACCCGGTGGTCCGCAGGCACGTCGAGTTCCGCGAGGAGCGTTGAGTGGCCAAGAAGTCGAAGATCGCCCGGGACCGTCAGCGGCGCGAGATCGTGGCCCGGTACGCCGAGCGCCGCGCGGAGTTGAAGCGCGTCATCCGTTCCCCAAGGTCCACTGTGGAGGAGCGCGACGCGGCACAGCGGTCCCTGCAAAGGATGCCGCGGGACGCGAGTCCGACCAGGCTGCGGAACCGGGACACGGTCGACGGGCGGCCGCGCGCCTACTTCCGCGCCTTCGGCCTGTCCCGTATCCGTCTCCGGGAGATGGCGCACCGGGGTGAGCTGCCGGGCGTCAGCAAGTCGAGCTGGTGAGAAACCAGATCCCGCGGTCCCGGGGCTGCTCCGTATCCCTGTCCCCACGCACCAATGAGGAAAGCATGTCAGCGACTTCGGCACGTCGCCGCAACCCCAAGCGAAAGCCCAACCTGTTGGCGCGCGAGGGTGTGGCCAGGGTGGACTGGAAGGACGTCGGTCTGCTCCGGAAGTTCTTGTCCGATCGGGGAAAGATTCGTTCCCGTCGGGTCACCGGGCTCACCCCGCAGCAGCAGCGGGCCGTGGCCACCGCGATCAAGAACGCACGCGAGATGGCCCTGCTGCCCTATCCGACACCGGCGCCGCGTCGCTGACCGGGTCCACCCGCGGCCCCGGCGCCGACACCTCCTGTGGCCGCGACAACATCCGGCCCACCACCGACGCCAGCAGGGCGGCCGCGAACAACACCGCGGCCGCCCACCCACCCCGTTCGTCCCAGACGATCTCCCCGGCCCGGCCGAGCAGGAAACCCGCGTAGAGTCCCCAGCACTGCGCGGCCACCAGCGTCGCGCCGGGCACGGTCGTCACCGCGGCCACCCCG
This sequence comes from Longimycelium tulufanense, assembly GCF_014645795.1. Taxonomy (GTDB): domain Bacteria; phylum Actinomycetota; class Actinomycetes; order Mycobacteriales; family Pseudonocardiaceae; genus Longimycelium; species Longimycelium tulufanense. Next base: position 14,901 of record NZ_BMMK01000055.1, read on the forward strand.
AGCACGACGGCGAGCACCAACACCAGCCCCACGGTCGGGAAGCGGGTCGCGCCGAGCAGCACCACCAGCGTGGTCGCCAGCAGGCCCGTCCCGAAGCCGAGCGCGGAGCCGTCGAGCGCGCGCAACCTGGGCAACATTGCCTTCTCGCTGATCACGTACTCAGTTTCGACAGTCGTCAGACCTCCGTGGTCCCCCTGCTGGTGGGATCTTGACGGGCTACCGCCGCGGATTTGACGTTCACTTCACCTGACGCCCCGGGCCGGGTCGTTCGGCGGCCCGGTGCGGTGCGGCCGGAACCCCAGCTCCGGTGGTGGTTTTCCCGCTGCGACAACCTGTCTCGTGAGGGCCGGGGTCGTTGCCACACCGCCCGGATCCGGGGTCCGGCCGCGCCCACCTGGTGGGCTGAGGCAGGATCGAGCGGGTGATGCCGCTGCACGCCCACCACGACCCGACCGGGAGCCCGTTGCCCGCCCACGACTTCTACGACGTACTGCACCGCCGGCGCGACGTGCGTGCCGAGTTCACCGGCGAGGAGCTGCCGCCGGAGGTGTTGCGGCGCGTGCTGACCGCAGCACACGCCGCCCCCAGCGTCGGGTTGTCCCAGCCGTGGGACTTCCTGCTCGTCCGGGACGAGACCACCCGCCGGGCGTTCCGCGAGCACGTGCTGGCCGAGCGCTCGGTGTTCGCCGCCCAGCTGGACACCGCGCAGGCCGAGACCTTCGCCCGGATCAAGATCGAGGGCATCCTGGAGTCCAGCGTGGGTCTGGTGGTCAGCTACGACCCGGACCGCGGTTCCCCGGCGGTGCTGGGCCGGCACGCCATCGCCGACGCCGGTTTGTACTCGGTGTGCCTGGCCATCCAGAACCTGTGGCTGGCCGCGACCGCCGAGGGCCTGGGCGTCGGCTGGGTCAGCTTCTACCGGGAGGACTTCCTCCGCCGCCTGCTCGCGCTGCCGTCCCGGCTCCGCCCGGTGGCGTGGTTGTGCGTCGGACCGGTGCGGCACCTGCAGGAGACACCCGACCTGGAGCGTCATGGCTGGCGGAAGCGACTACCCCTCGATGACGTTGTGCACTATGAACGGTACGGGCAGCGACCGCCCCGGTAGCCTGTCGCCGAACCGCCGCCGGTGCTCGAGGCGAGGGTGTGCCAGGGGCGGGCGTCGGGGCATCGGGATGTCGAGGACGCCGTGGAGCACGATGAGCCACTCATGACGGGCCACATTCCGCGGGATGACCGCGAGGTGCGCCTGTTGCTGGACTCCGGCCGGGTGCCCGAGGCGAACATGCTGTTCGACGAGGTCGTCGCCCGGGTTCCCACCGCGGGCGGGGACCGTTGGCGGCGGGCGACCGTGCTGGTGCACCGGGCGGTGGTGGCCTGGCGGCTCGGGCGCATCCCGCTGGCCCTGGAACTGGCCGCGGAGGGCTGGACCGAGTTCGACAACGCCCGGCCCAGCGGGACAGCCGCCGCCCAGACCCTGGGCATGCTCGGCTACCTGCTGGAGAGCATCGGCCACAAGCGGGCGGCTCAGGACATGTTGCGGTTGTCCGTCCACGTGGCACGGGAGGCTGGGCACCCGCACACGCTGGCGCATTGCTTGCAGCGGCTCGGTGGCGCACTGAACTTCCGTGCCCTGGACTCCCCACCCGGGGCCGCCCGCGCGATGTATGCCGAGTCGCGCGGGTTGTTGGAGGAAGGACTCGGCCTGGTCCACGAGGGATACGTGCATCGCGCCCTGCTCGCCGCCTACGGGCGTTCCCTCGCCGGGGTGGGCGAGTTGACCCGGGCCGAGGAGACCGCGCGGCAGGTGATGGGGCTGGCCGAGGTCTCCGAGGACCGGTGGGGGCTGGCCGTGGGCAACTGGGTGTTGGCGACCGTACGACAGGCACAGGGCGAGCTGACCGAGGCCCGCACGATGGGGAGCCGGGCGGTGGCCGAGGCGGAGCGGATCAACGACAGCAACCTGCTGCGGCAGTTCTCCTCCGACCTGGCCGACATCTGCGCGGAGCTGGGGGACCACGTCGGTGAGGCCACCGCGTTGCGGCGGACGGTACGGGCCGGGCGCAAGGCGGTGGAGACGCTGCAGGAGGGGTTGGCGCAGGCGCTGGAGCAGCGCCGGCTCGCGGTGCAGGCGCAGCGGGTGGCGATGGCTGCTCAGGAGGCCGCGGCCCGCGACCCGCTGACCGGGCTGGCCAACCGGCTGGGCCTGGAGCGGGCCGCCCCGCACCTGCTGGAGCGCACCGCGGCGCGGGGCCGGCTGCCGTGGCTGGTGCTGGTGGACGTCGACTGGTTCAAAGGGGTCAACGACGAGTCCGGGCACGCTGCGGGCGACGCGGCGCTACGGGAGATCGCGCAGCTGCTGCGCCGGGAGTGCCGCACCGACGATCTGGTCGCGCGGTGGGCGGGGGACGAGTTCGTGGTGTTGCTCGTCGACGTGAGCGAGGACCGGCCGGACGCCGGGCCGGTGGTGGCCGAGCGGATCCGGTCCGCCGTGGACCATCACGACTGGACCATGGTGTTGGGCAACATCCGCCACCCGACGGTGAGCATCGGGGTCGCGGCCGGGCCGGCCAAGCTGGACCAGCTGTTCGCCGCCGCCGACATCGCGCTGTACCGGGCCAAGCGGCACGGGCGCAACCGGGTGGAGGTGCACCCGCCGCTGGCCGGCTCGGCCGAGGCCGACCACCCCAGTGCGCCGGCCGGCCTCGGCTGAGCCGGGCGCGCGTGCCCGGGCGATTCAGGCGATGAGGCCGCCACGGTAGGCGACCAGAGCGGCCTGCACCCGGTTCACCGCACCGATCTTGCCGAGCACGGCCGACACGTAGCCCTTCACCGTCGCCTCCGACAGGTGTAGGGCGGCCCCGATCTCGGCGTTGGACATGCCCTGGCCGATCAGCGACAGCACCTCGCGCTCGCGGGCGGACAGGGCCGCCAGCAACCGGCGGGCCGGCTCGGCCACGCGCTCCTCGTCGGCCAGCGCCGCCAGCACCCGGGAGGCCACCCCCGGGTCCAGCACCGCGCCGCCGAGGGCCAGGTCGCGGACCGCCCGCACCAGCTGGGCCGGCTCGGTGTCCTTGAGCAGGAACCCGCTGGCACCCAGCCGCAACGCCTCGCTGACGTACTCGTCCACGTCGAACGTGGTCAGCATGGCGACCTGCGGCGGGTCGGTGAGCTCGCGCAGCCGGCGCAGGGCCGCCAGACCGTCGGCCTCCCGCATCCGGATGTCGAGTAAGACGACGTGCGGGCGATGCCGACGGACCAGCTCGACGACCATCGAGCCGTCGTCGCACTCGGCGACCACCTCGATGTCACCGGAGCTACGCAAGATCATCTTCAGGCCGGAACGGACGAGGTCCTCGTCGTCGGCCAACAGAACCTTGATCACGGACGCCTCCCCGAACGGCGTGGCGTGCTCAGTTGAGCCCTTGTGGGTGCAGGACTTTGCAGCCGCGCACATCTCACCACGATTTCACTCCATGGTGTAGTGGACATCCCCTGATCGGACATAAGGCCCGGGCATAACGCGGCACTCAGCATGGGCTGCCCCTGTTTCCTGCAGGTTTCCGCAACGTGAGTGATCACGAGCACACTCGTCAAGAGGCCATATCAATGCGTTGCGTCACCGAAGCCGCGCGATCCGACTTGCGTACCAAGCGGTTGGTGTGCTTGGAGGCTTTCCGCAACTCACCGGCCGCGGCGGAAGGACCGGACGTTCCTCGGCGGTGACCTGCCAGGCCCGCCCGTCGGTGTGCTCGACGCGCACCAGTCCGTCGTCGGTGGCCACGGCCCGCATCGCGTCCGGTTCCCACTCCACGATCCGCTCGCGCACCGCCAGCTCGGCGACCTGGCCGGAGGGCGACCAGGTCGAGCGGCCGCGGCAACCCCGCGCGATGACCTGGTGCTCGGTGAGCAACCGCTCCGCGAGCGAGATGGCGAGCCGGCCGTAGACGTAACCGGTGGGGAGGAGGACCGCCGTGGGGGCGAGGCGGTGGCCGCCGGTGTGCGTGCTCTCCCATACCTGCTCGGGATGGCGTGCCGCGGCTGCGGTGGCGACCGGTCGGCCCAACAGGGCGCAGCAGCGGTCACGGCGACCGTTCGTGCAGACCATGAGGAGCGGCTCCGCACAGGGCTCCCCCAGGTACGGCCGTCGCCCGACGGCCAGCGCGTGGAAGTCCAGGTCGAGCAGGTCCTGGGGGTCCTCGATCTGGGTCCCCTCCATCCAGGTCGCGCCCGGCCGGGTGCACGCGAGGTAGACCTGACGGGGGCGGGGGAGGTGGATGTCCGCGTGCCGGCCGGGCCGCCGGATCAATGCGACGCGGACGCCGGTGCCCTCGGTGCGGCGCTCCAACTCCGCGCCGAGGCCGGGGTCGAGGTGACTTTCCCGCAGGGCGTTGTGCCCCCACGGGCCGGGCTGCTCCAGGCACAGCCATGCCTGGGCGACCGGCGCCGTGCCGGCCAACGGCTCGCCCAGTTCGGCGGACAGCACCGCGCAGTTGGCGGTGCTCAGGACTGGCCTCCCCACACCTCGAGTGTCCCCCGGACGGCGTAGTGGCGCGGCACACGCCCCGCACGCCCACGAGGCTGGCGCCGCCCGCTAGGCTGTCACTCGGTCGGAACGGCCACGCCCGCGTAGCTCAGGGGATAGAGCATCCGCCTCCTAAGCGGAGGGTCGCAGGTTCGAATCCTGCCGCGGGCACAACCTTTTCCCCTGCACTATCCGCCGGCTACCAGCGCAAACGGGCCGGGTGCTGCCATCTGACAGCCCCGGCCCGAGCGCAGCTACGGCTGCCGGGTCTCAGTTTGGGTCTCATTCGACCCCCAGAACAGGTCACCAACCTGCTCCGCGATGTTGGCCACCAGGTCCGAAGTCACGTGCTGGTAGCGCTGGGTCATCGAGAGCTGGGACCAGCCCATGATCTCCATAACGGCACGGGCCGGCACTCCGAGCGCGAGCAACATGGTGGCGGCGGTGTGCCGCGCGTCGTGCAGCCGTGCGTCCCGTACTCCGGCAGCTTCGAGAAGCGTCTTCCACTCCCTGTGATCCGCGCGAGGATCGATGGGCCGTCCGTTCGGCTGGGCGAAGACCCAACCGCCTTCCTGCCACAGGGAGCCGGCGTGCTCCCGCTCCGCGGCCTGGGTGGTCTTGTGCTCCCGGAGCGCTCTCAGGAGCGGAGCAGGGATGCCCACCCCACGTTTCCCGGCCCGGGACTTCACATCGATCTCGTGAAGCCCCCCGCCCTTCCGGTGTGGACACCGCGCCGCGTGCTCCGTGCAGTCCGGGGAGCAGACCGGCGGGCACTTCGTGTGCCGCCCGCAGTCTTGCGGACACGGCTCCGTCTTGTGGTGTTCCCGGCCGCAGGCGTGCGGGTCGGAGCAGCCGTGCTCCCAGGGGCGTCGTTGCAGTTGCTTCGGTGTCCGGAGAAGGCCCTTGTCCAGGTCGACCCGGGGCCATTTCAGGCCGAGCGCTTCGCCCTTCCGCAGTCCCAGTGTCAAGGCCACCACGAACCGAACGCCGTTCCGGCGCTCTGACGCGGCTTTCAGGATGCGTTGCGCCTCTTCCAGAGTGAACGGCTCGACTTCCCGATCCTCAAGGCGTGGTGCTTTCGCAATCGTCGCAACGTTTTCGGTCACGTGTCGACGGCGCATCGCCTCGAACAGTGCAGTCTTGATCGTGCGGTGAACTTGGTGAACCCCACCCGGGGCATGGCCAGCGGCAAGCATCCGCGCGTACAGGCTCTCCAGGTGTTCGGCACTCAGCCGATCGATCCGGTGCGCTCCAATGCGCGGGATCAGATGCTTGTAAACCGCCAGGCGGTAGCCCTCCAGGGTCTTGTACTTCACCGCTGGCGCCACGATGTTCTCAACCCAGTGGCGAAGCCACTTCTCGACCGTCCAGGCCCGGCCGGGCTTGCGGGCCTTGCCGGTGTCGCGTTGGCGCTCCAGTTCGCGAACCGCCTCGATCACTTCGCTCTCGTCCTTGCGCTTGACGTGCCGGCGGTCTGGCTTTCCGTCGTCGCCGACGCCCATGGTCACGCGGCCGTGCCAGTAGCCGTCCTTGCCGAGGTAGATGCTGGAGGCGCCATTGGGGGCGCGGGTGCCTTCGGGTCGCTTACGGCGAGGCATTCTGTTCCTCCTGCTGTGTGTGGGTGTGCGGGGTCGCGGTCGCGCACCCGCGGGTGAGTGCCGACCTGGTGGTTTTCGAGGGATCCGGCCCGGTGCGGATCGGTGTGCTAGGTGCTAGTGCCCTGGTCAGGGCCGGTGTGGGGTGCTAGCGGGGAGTGCTAGGTCTAGCGATCCGGCCTGCTAGACCTAGCGCGGCTGGGAAGGCCCCTGCTTCCTCGCGCGTGTGCGTGTGTGCGTACGCATTGGAAGCGGGGTCGGCGGGTTCGGAACGGGAACGGAACGTTCCGTTCCTCCGGCGTCGCGTCCCCCTGCCGGTCACGTTTCGTGTCGGCTGCTGGTGAGGGAGGGAGCCGGCCGGGCGGGTGCCGGAGGCGCTCTGGGCGGGGTTTTCATGGGTTGCTCTGCGGTGCTTCCCTGCTTCCCTCCCGGTGGTTTGGGCTGGTCAGGCGAGGGAAGTGGGGCAGGGAGGTGGTGAGGGAAAACTCCCTCGATCCCTGGTGCCTCCCTGCCTGCTTCCCTGCCCCGTGTGGTTACGCGGCGTGCTGTTCGGCCAGGCGCCGGAGGTAGGCGCGGAGCGCGTCCATTGGGACGCGACGTAGCCGGCCGATGCGTACCGAGGCGATCTCGCCGGACTTGATCAGGGCGAACATCGTGGTCCGGCCGATATCCAGCCGTGCGGCGGCGTCCTCGACCGACAGCAGCAGCCTCGGCGCCCGGTCGTGGGTGGGGGTGGGCATGGTTCCTCCTGCGGTGTGTGCGGGATCGGTGGATCAGGCCGGGTCGGTGTCGACCTCGGCGGCGCAGGGTTCGCACAGGCCGTAGGCGAGCAGGATCGGGCCGAGCGCGACCGTGCCAGCGAACAACCTGCCGGCGGGGCGCCGGCAGCGGTCGCAGGTGGCGTCCTCGACGGGGTCGGGCGCTAACGCCGCAACACAGTGGGGGCAGACCAGATAGCCGGGTGCCCACACGGCGGCGTGCGCGACGCGGGGACCGTCCGCAAGGTGTGCGCAGCCGCGGACCTGGCCGGTGATCAGCGCCAGGCGGAACGCGGCCGCGTGGTCGGCCAGCCACGCTGGGAGCGGGCCGTCAGTGACCCGGCCGGCAAGCCGGGTCGCCGCCTGGTGTAACTCGCGCCTGGCCTGCTGGGTAGCGGCGTCGTACTGATCAGCTAACGCTGTTGGGTTGGTGACGGTGGTCATCTCGAGCGTCCTCCCAGTGATGACGATCGGTAATCGGGATGGGCGGTTCCGCCTCAGTTCCGCCAGTTCCGCCACGTTCCGGGTCCTGGCGGAACTGGCGAAACTGGGGCGAGACTGGCGATAGTGGTCACGAAGAGTGACCGTTGGTGAGGCGCCAGACGGCGCGGGCCGGAAAGCCGTCTCGGCCGGTTTCGATCTCCGGGCGCTGTGTGGCGGCGCGTTCGAGGGTGCGGACCTTGAACCCGGCTTCGCGGCCGGCTTCGACGACGTCGTCCTTGGCGGCTTCGCCGCCGCAGCCCGACGCAGGCCGAGCAGAGCAGGAGTCCGGGCCGCCACAGCGCGGCGTGGGCGACGCGGGGGGCCGGGGCCAGGTGGGCACAGCAGCGCACCCGCCAGGCGGCGAGCGCGGCCAGGAGGTCGGCGCAGCGGTCGCGTAGCCACGGGGGTAACGGGCCGGTGTCGAGCTGGGCGCCCCACTCGTGGGCGGCCTTGCGCAGCGCCTTCCGCGCCTGGTGGGTGGCGGCGTCGAGCTGGTCAACGTAGGCGGTCGGGTGCGAGTTGGCAGGCATCGCTATCTCCATGACGGTCGGAAAAGGGTTGTGGGATAAGGGATGCACACTGTCAGCGTGGGTCTGGACTGGTGCGGCAGACTCGGCCCATGGTCACGTTCTCGCCCACTGGCTGGGCCGCGCGATACAAGGACCCCGAGTACCCCAACCTCGTAGTCCAAGAGGCCGTCGAACGGTTCTCTGAGGATGGGGATGCGTTGGTGGTCGACCGCCGATACGGCACGCTGATCCCGGCTCGAGCGCGCACCGGGTTCGTTGGCTTGGTGGAGTGCGGCCGGATGATGTCCGTGGTGCCCGCTCCGCCTGGTTGGCGTGTTGGTGGACAGACCGACGACGGCTACGCCTGGTCCGATCCTGTTGTGGCTTGGCTGGTCGACGAGACCGGGACGGGCTATCCCCTGATTCGGGACGGCCGCCATCTCACCATGGTCGAGGATGCGGTCAGCGAGTACACGTTGTCTGGACCAGACGACCCGGATCCGTCGGTGAAGCCTGATACGGACAGTGACGGCGGAGATGGTCGTAGCGTCGGCGAAGCGGTCCAGTGACACCAGTTGCGTCAGTTGCGTCAGCTCGCGAGACCTGACGTGACTGACGTGACTGGGGCTCATGGCAGCCTCCACACGGTCGTGCTCGGGAAGCCGACCGAGGTGCTGACTACGTTGAGTGACCTTGCTGCACGGTCGATGGTGCTCGCGGAGAAGCCCGCTTCCTGGCCGGCGTCCTTGACGTCCCGTGAGGGCGTCTCGCCATGGCTGGTGAGGTACTCGGCCAGCCACGCGGCTGCGGCTTCTCGCTTGGTGCCGGTGCCCTTGGTGCCGCCGTGGTCGGTGAGGATGTCGTTGACGTGGCGGTCGGTTTCGCCGAGGAACACCAGCCGGCCGACGGTGGCCGGGCCTTCGTCGGTGGGGACGTCGACGGAGTCGACGCGGTAGCGCAAGGACGGCAGGTCCAGGCGGCCGAGGTTGTTTTTGGCCTGGGACATGATGCAGGTGCCGTCGTCGGTGTCGGTGTCGCGGGCGATGGCGATCACCGCGCGGGCGACGGCGGAGAACGCCCGGGACCCGGTGATCAGGTTCAGCGCATCGTTGGAGGCGGATTTGTTGAAGTGCGCCAGCCCCACGACGGCGCACCCGGTGGCATCGGCCAGGCGGGCCAACGGTTCCAGGGCGGTGCGCAGGTCGCGGTCCCGGTGGGTGTCGATTCCGGCGTGGATCAGTGACAGCAATGGGTCCGCCGCGAGTAGGGCCACGCCCAGCCGTTCGATCTCGGTCGTGAGGGCCTCGCAGTCCCGCGGCAACGTGAGTTGGTCGACTCCCCCGGCCGCGTGTTCGATCTCGACCCGGTAGACCAGGTCGAGGTCGGCGCCGGCGGCGTACAGGCGGGGTCCGATGGTGTGGGCCCAGGAATCCTCGGTGGCCGCGTAGATCACTGGGCGCGGCTGGCCGTGGTGCTGTCCGGGCAGGGTGCCGCGGGTGAGCTGGGCGGCCAGCCAGGCCAGGGTCAGGGATTTGCCGATGCCTTCCCGGCCGGGGATGACGGTGAGGGCACCGGCTGGAATCCGGTCGGTCCAGGCCCAGCGGACCGGGCGCATCCGGATCTGGGAGGCGGGGGTGAGCAACACCCGCCGCACCGGCTCTGCGGCCGGCACGCTGTCGCCGGCAGCCGGCTGCCGGACTGGGCTGCCGCCCCGGCCGGGCCCCTGCCGTGGCGGGGTGCCGGTGTGACCGGGTGGGCGGGCCGGTGCGGTCACGTCCCCGGCCGGGTCCCTGCGCTGCGGCGTGCGAACGGGGGCGGTAACACCGGTAACAGCCACGCCGGCTGCTGCCGGTCCTGCCGCGCTGCCGGTGCCGGCAGCCCGATCGGCAGCGGTGCTGCCCCGTTCATCGGGGGTGTAAGAGGCGGGTGCGGGGCTTTCGGCACCGGGGCTGCCGGCAGCCTGTTTGTGCTGTACTTCCGGGGAGTAACCCTGCCGGTACCCCCCGGCACCCGGGGCGGGTTCGTCCCGTTCAACCGGGGCGTCCGACCCGGGTCCGGGACTGCCGGCTGTTGGTACCGGGCGTAGGTGCCGGCCGGTCTGGGCCGGGTCGGTGGTGGGTTCGGGAACGGTCACGATGTGACTCCTCCCAGCGTTCGAAAGCGGGTGTGAGTGGCCGGTGGGCTGCCGGGCTCGTGCCCGGGTCTGCGGGCCCGATGGCGTGCGGGAATGCGGGTGGCGGTACCCCCTCCGGCCCGGGCCAGGGGCGCAAAACGGCCGGGGCCGGAGGGGGCCTGCCCCTCTTGTGCAGCGGGTTGGGGTGAGAAGGCTGCACAAGGAGGGGGCTCGGTGCCGGCGGGTGCGTTCAGCGGCACCCCGGGGGTGCCGGGCGGGACAGGCCCGCCGGCACCGAGCGGTCGGGGGAACTAGACCGGTGGCCGGGCCTGTGCCCGGGTCCGCTGCCGGGGGCGGGGTGCCGGCACACCGGGC
>NZ_BMMK01000056.1 GCF_014645795.1 Longimycelium tulufanense
CTTCCCCGAAACCATCTCAGCCGTGATCGCCCTACACTTCTACTCCCTCGCTGAATAAGCCTCCTTGTATGTCTGGCCGATCTGGTTCCCGGACGGCGTTGGCCTAGCCCGTCATCGGGTATCCATGTTCCCGGTCGAGGCAAAGCCGTTGTTCAGGGCGGCGTCGTAGATCCTTCTGAGGTTGTCGATCTGCTTGTCAGTCGGTGTCTTTCCCGCGCTCAGCAGTGCTGAGGTACCGGAGGCGATGCGCCTGTCAACGGCGGTGAGTTTGTTGTGCTCACTTGCCCAGTCAGCCAGTTCCGACCATGGCACGAGCAGCAGGTCCTCAGTGCTGAGGTCGGACGCGACGACATGGTTCTGGGTCTTCGTGGTGAGGTAAGCGACGGTTGCCCCGCTGAGCTTCCACGGTAGGGCGCGCGCCTTTTCCCAGCATGCTGGTTTCTTGGCCCATTCGCTGATGTTGCCAGGTGCTCGGTCGAAGAACGACCGGAGCAGTCGAGCCAGCGCGGGGATCTCGCTGCGTAGTTCTTCCGGCAACTGTTGTGTACGCCAGATGACGTCGAGGTCGAGGCGTCGGCTGGTGCGGTTGCTGATCAGCGCAACGGCGTAGGCGACGACCTGGGCCTTGTAGCCCTCCAAGCCGTTCTCCCGGAACGTCCTGGCCACGATCTTGTCGGTGTGCCGGAACAGGATCGCCTTCGAGACAAGGTGCTCGAAGTAGTGTCGATCCGGTTTCTGGTCCTGCTCCGGACGTTGTGCGAGCCGTAGCGCGAACTCGGCGAAGCACTTCTGACCGCCGAGGCTGACGGCGTGTGGAGCCTCGTCCCAGGCGAGTTCGAACTTCGCCAGGTCGGTCTTGACGAACTTCTGCGCAGGCGGATGGGTCTCCTTGAACGCCTTCTGCCTCGCCGGTGTGCCCGTCCTGGCCACCTCGTCCTGGTACTGGCCGCGGGCACGTTCGTAGAACCATCGGGTCTGCTTCTGGCTGCCGTTCGTGGCCGGTGCCCATACCGAGCGGGAGAGGCGTTCGATGTCGACGTGGAAGGGGTGATTGGTGCTGAAGTCCGCCTCTTGTACCTTGTTCTGGCTGTTGGCGTAGCGGGAGACTAGGGGGACGAGCTCGGTGAGCTGGTCTGGCGGGACGACGGTGAGCTTCATCTGGACGTGTATCCCGTCCAGCCTCGCCTTGTGTTTGACTGCCGCGTGGTAGAGCGACGCGGTGGTCTGGCCGCCGTTGACGATCTGCAGGTCTTTCAGGCTCGCGATGGCGCTGCCGCCCTCGCGCGTCCTGATCATGTCGACGGCGGATGCGGTTGCGGAGATGCCGTTGTTGTAGGCGAGGAACCGGCGGGGCTCGTTGAGGATGGTGTCCCGGATGCCCTGGTTGACCTTGCCTCTTGCCTGCAGGAACGACCGTACGTTGAGTTCGAGCAGACGGGCGGAGTACGTCGCGTAGATTTCCTTCAGCACGGCACCGGGCACGATGGCCAGCAGCGTGTGACATCCCTGCTCGTCGAGGTCGGTGGGAAGGCACGGGACTGGCGCACCGAACCGACTGACGAAATCGATGTGGATGGGCTCTTGCTTCCGGCCGGAGGTCACCAGTCGGTGCAACCGCACCACGTCCCAGACCTGGACCGACGTCGGCACATCACCGAACTCTGGCGTCGTCACGTCTTTCCTGGTGGCAACCGCACCATCGGTGAAGACCCAGAACCGGACGCGGGTAAGTTCCGGCAAGGCCTGGCTGATGCTCTGCGCCATGTCGAACACCGGCGAAGCCACCTCAAGCCCGGCGGCACCGTTGCGCGACGCTTTCTCCAGGAAGCCCCGCAACCGACGGAGACAGGTCTCGATGTCCGTCTTGCCGACGGGCGCGGGCGGCACTACCTGCCTGAGCACGACGCCGAACAGGTCGAGCGTCTGGCCATCGGCGCTGATGTCGTAGCCGGAGATCTCCTCACCGCGAGCTTGGTGGAAACATGCCTCCCCGCCCTCCAGTTCGGCGACATCGGCAAGCTCACCGACCATCCGTTCAAGGAAAACATCGCGGATGCTCCGCTCCGCGCCCGGCACACCGGCCTCGGTAAGCAGGTCCTGCTGAAGCGACTCGGCGAACTGGTCGATGTCGGTGTCAGTCATGCCTTCTTTTCCAGGACGGTGATCACGTCCTCGTGGCCGACGAGGAACCGGGCGGCGGCAAGCAGGTCGACGGTGTACACGACATCGGACACCCCGACAGGTCTGGTCTGTTCGGTGATCCGGGGAAAGCCGTCGGTCACCCGGTGGACTGTCCGGCGGCGCAGCGCGTATCGCCGGTCCTCGTACAGCCGGCTCTGCGTGTCCAGATAGCCGGCACGTACCAGCCGCTGCTCCAGCTCGCCCGCGACACCGAGGCTGGCCGCCTGGTTACGCACCTGGCGAACGAGTTCGGGAAGAGACACTCCACGTCCACCCTGTCGCGCGTCGAGTGCCAGCGTTACCAGGAACAGCGCTCCGGGGCCGGCGTCCTCGAGCTGTCGTTCGCTGCTGATCCGTACCCGGTTGGCGTCGTGTCCGGTCACGGTCTTGACCTCTACACTGCCCTGATGCTCGAACTGGAAGTCCTGTAACTGCTGGTCGGGACCGGTCCATGCGTACACCGCGTCCGGGCCGAATGTCGGGAGGAACAGGTCGGACAAGGTGTGCAGCTCGCCGAACAGCCCACGCTGCTGCTCCCGTGACAGCCCGTCGGGACTGACGCCGGCGAGCATCCGCTGCCACTCACCCAACCGGTTCACCACCACCCCGCCCGGTTCCGCGGTGACCTGTGCGAGCCTCACGAGCAGGTCGGCCACCAACGCCGTGAAGATGTCCGTGTACGCACCTGCCCGCAGTACGAGGTCCAGCGTGGCCCCATGGTCTGGGAGACTTCCTGGCTCGACCACCACGCCGGATGTGACCAGCAGCCCGTTCGTCACGTTGGCCAGAACGTTGTCGGTGACCACAGAGAAAACCCGCCGTGCGGCCGGATACTCCACGCCGACGAAACAGTGGTGCGGACTGTCTGCCAGTACCCGCCGAACCCGCCGACCTGCCGACACCGGGCCACTCTGGGTGTCGTGCAGTTCGGCCCAGAGCTCCTCAAGATCCGTGGTGGACGGTACCGCGCTCATGGCTGCTCCCCGTCGGAGTCCTGACCGCCGAACTCCTGGTCCCACCACAGGTTCGTCACCCGGTACTTGATGGTCTTCGCGGTTCGGCTCCTCGGGAAGCTGAGGGCGAACCCGACGGGCGGCAGGTCTGGATGCATCCAGGAGTCGGGCTTGAGCGGATAGAGCAACAGCAGTCCGCGACTCGGTGGGCGGACATCACGGATGGAGAGCCCGCCGGGCGCACTGGGCTCCGTCTTCCTCGTCTTCGAGTCCAACTGCCAGGCCTGCCTGGTCATCTCCAGAGCTTGCTTGACATCCTCGTCGGAGAGGTCCATCTGCTCGTCGCTCGGCGAAACAAGGCGACGAATCACGTAACGGTCGTTCCCTGCTCGCAGACCAGCCTTGTACTCGGGGCCAGCGTTCGCACGTTCCTTGGGCAGGTACAGGGCCCGCTGGACCAAGCCGACCTCGTAATCACCGATCTTGTGAGTCTTCTGGTCGTTGCCGGAGACCGACACGAGCCCCACTGTCCACGCGGTGAGCTCCGGTTGTTTCGTGGTCAACAACGTCCGGATGTACTCGACCAAAGCTCGCGGCTGCGCCTTGGTCGCGACGTCGGACGCCTGGTACTCATCCAGGAAGTCCAGCACGTCAGGCGCCGGCACGTTGTCCCACCGGACGGTGCCGAGAGCACCGCGGCGGGGTGCCGGAGTGCCCATGGCACTGACCAGACGCTCGGTGACGGCCAGATTGTTGCGGAGCACGTCCTCGTCCGTCTCGAACGTAATCGACTCGCTGATGGTCTGGGAGAACGTGATGTCGACGTCAGTGCCGTTTCGCATCTTGGTTCTGGCGGTGATCATCAGCCCGTCCGGATGCGCGCGGACCCGGAGCCCGTACTCCTGCGGTGTCTTCCCTAGCGCGGCCATGTACTCGAACTCGCGTAGCAGCTCCTCGTTGGCCAGACCAATGTCGCGGTACCAGCCGGCGAGTTCGTCGGTCGTGTAGAGCCGGCACAGGTCGAGGTAACCGGGTCGATAGCCGAACCAGCGGCCCATCTGCATCAGCGTGTCGTACATCTTCGACGCCCGCAGGTAGTAGCTGACCGTCAGCCCTTCGAGGGTCAGACCGCGGGAGAGCTTGTCCCCACCGATCGCGATCAGGGTGAGCGGCCGGTCGGCCTCGCTGTAGGTCAGGGCGTCCTCGGACTTTCCGTTGAGCACCCGCAGTTCGACGTCGTCGAGCACACCTGGAAGCGTATCGCGGATCTGCGCCCAGTCGACCACCGCGCCGACTTCCGACGTCAGATCCGGGTTCCGCAGCAGCGCTTCGGTGGTCGGTACGAAGTCGTTTCGCCACATGGACTCCAACGCGGGCCAAGGGGAGTCGGGGCTGGTGGGGTCGCCGTGCCACACGCGCTGGCGCATCAGGTCCACATGATCGTGCAGTGCCCGGCGGACCAGCGCTTGGACGTCGGTGAAGCGGGTGACGTGCACCAGCATCGAGTTGTGGTCCTCGTGGCCGCGAACCCGACGTGCTGCCGTGGCGAGTAGGAACGCGTTGATCGCGGTGAGCAGCGATGCCGGCAGTCTGCCCGGGATGGCGTCCTTCTTGTGCTTGTTCGGGAGCCACATCTCATGGTCGTCGAACGTACTGATGATCGGTAGACCGACCTGTCCCTCGATGCCCAAGTTCACGTCGCTGTCCAGCCCAAAAACGGTGTTCACGCCGACATAGTTGCTAGGTGGCCGGAGGTTGATGATGAAACTGCGCGGGAACAGGTCCTCGCCGTACTTGTCGGTCTTCTCATCGGCATCGATGAAAATGTTTGCAAACGGGGTAGCGGTGTAAGCGAGGTACGCGGACTTCTCGAACGTCCGCAGCAGCTTCCGGATCAGCCCGTTGATCTTGGTCGGGTCGTAGTCGTCGATCGGCTGCCCGTTCTCGTCGGTCGGCCGGGCCTTGGTGTTGACCGAGGCGTTGTCCGCCTCGTCGTCGATCACCAGCAATGGAACGTTACGCACGGTCTGCTGACCGGTCTCCGGGTCGAGTTCCTGATTCAGCCGGGTCGCCCACGAGTACAGGTTCCGCAACACAGAGGCGTTCTTCTTGACCACCAGAATGACCGGGTCGCTGCCGCCCGCGTTGAGCCAGACTTGCCTGGCGACCTTGACCTGGAAGTCGCCCTTCTCGTCGCTGCTGGTCAAGGAGTGGACGTGGAGAAACTTCCCCTTCATCTGCCCGACGCCAACCTTGGCATTGGTCTGGTCGTAGCTGCGGTTGCTCCTAGTGTCGAACCCGAGGAACTCCATGTCTAGCCGGTGCTGGGTCTGGCTGCGCAGGCTGTTGTGCAGACCGGCCAACACGACGATCAGGCGATAGCCGACGTCTGCGGCCTTACAGATGACGCCTGTGTAGTTGGCGGTCTTTCCGGACTGCACCTGGCCGACAACCATCCCACGACGGTCCCACCTGCCAGGCCGGTCCGGTTTCTCGAACGAGTCCAGAATCCGGTCGGTAACCTGGTTGATGCTGCGGATCTGTGCTGGTGCCCAGCCCTTCCGGCCCAGATACCGTCGGTACCGGTCCCAGAAGTTCCACTCGATCTCGTCCCTGGCGGCGTCGAGCCAGGGCACATGCTCCTCGTTGCCGTTGAGAACCTGTTCGGTCGGAAGCCAGACGTTGCACCGACTCTCCACGTCCCTCCGCAGCTCGCCGACGTCGACGTTGACCTGCCCCACGGCAAGCGACGCCTTGTCGACCGCCTGTTCGACATCGCTCGCCGTGACGTCGTCCGCGTAATCGAGCAACGTCAGGGCGATCTCCATCGCCTTGCGGTGGTCGGGGTTCATGCCATCTCCTGACCGAGTTCGCGTGTGCAGACCTCCCGAACGAGGTCAGGGAAGTCAGAGAACGGTTCCATTGTCAACAGCCGACCCACAATTTCCTTGCCGGACGTCCCTGCGCGGCTCATCGCTCGGACGACATCGGTCAGCACCGACCGGACCGTGTCCGGGGCCGTCTCCTCGAACGGTGCCGCTTGCCGACCCGGCCCGTCCGCATGGTTGAGGATGATCAGGGGAACCGGAACGGTCTCTTCCAACAGCCGGACCATGGCCTCGACCTCACCGCCGCCCGCAGCCGTGAGCAGCGCGGCCACAAGCGGGTGCTGACGGTTGACCTGATAGGCGATCTTTGTCCCGCGCACGACCTGCAGCCATGCCTGGACCACGTCACCTTGACTGGCACGCTGAAGTACCTTGCCGCGGTGCCGATAGACATTCTCCGACCGCAGCCGAACGACCTCTGCGATCCGCCGCAACTCGGGCACCAAGGCGCCCGGCGCGCGGGCCACCGACTTGCGGACGTCGATCTGCCAGTCGGAGTCCATGTGGCTGGGCAAGTCGAGCCGGATCCGGGCCAGTGAGGTCAGCTCCTCCCGTCGGAACCCGAGCCCGAGCCAGCTTCCGGACACGATCAGCCGCCGGTTCCGGTAGACGTAGAACCCCTGCTGGGAAGCCCAGCCACGACGACCACCAGCGGCGGTGTGTTCCTCAGAAGTCAACCTGCTCACGTGCGGCAGGACGAACGACTTCACGCTGATCAGCTCGCCCCGGTACGGCAGTGACTCGTCCGTGACCACCTGGGTTGTCTCATGGGACTCAAGGAAGGGGTCCCACGGCGCGATGTTCCGACCGTTCACCCGGATGGTGATCTTCCCGGGGCCCGTGACGTATCGATGGAAGATCATCCCGAGATGCCGGGCAACCCGGTCAGCGATGGTGTAGAAGTGCGTCTCCGCCTGCTCGTTCTGCGGATCTGGCGAGACAACAAGTCGGTCCAGCTGTCGCCACAGCACCACCGTTCCCGGCTGGTCACCGTGCAGCTCGTCCCACATTGCCCGGTCCTCGGACATCAAGGTCGTCAGCAGCTGCCAGCCACCGACGCGGATGACATGGTCAAGATCCCACGTCCGAGCCACCAACGACGATGTCGCTGTCGCCGACATGACGACCAGCCGTCGGCACTGCGAGAACGACGCGGTCTTGAGTCCGAGCCCGAACCGCCCGAGATCGCTCGCGTTTCTCGGCGTCAAAGGGCTTGTCGTACCCGGCCGCATCGCCTCCCGGAGCCTGCCGCCATCCATTCCGAGGCCGTCGTCGACGATCGCGATCCACGACTCGTTGCCGGCCCAGCGCAGGCGGACGTCGACCGTTGTGGCCTTGGCTGTGATGCTGTTGTCAACCAGGTCCGCGACTGCGGTCTCGGTGGCGTACCCGAACGCGCGAAGCGACTCCACCAACGACTCTGCGCGAGGTTCGACGACCTCGTAGCTGGTCACGTTTCCGCCCCCAGAGCGCTGTCGTCCGCCCCTCCACGAGCACCTGTCGCACGAGCGGGTGCTCCCGGTTCACCGCTGCAGGTCCGCTGCCTATTGTCGCGAGTCACGGTCCAAGCGACGAGGAAGTCCGCGCCGCGGGTGCGTGCGGTGGTTCGCTCACGATGCCGGAGTGTCCCCCGCGCAAGGCGGCAGGCAGCGACACCGATCCTGCGGAGGTGACCACGAACCGGGATCGGCGGCACGACTTCGGCGGCACGACTGTCGGCTCGCGGATGTCGACGTTCCAATCCGCGTCGAGCTCGGCGGGCACGTCCAACGAGCTCAGCGAGGCTATTGTGCCGGCTGGATCCGAGTTGGCGATCTCGTGGTCGATGTTGTTCATCTCAACCCGCCACCCGCCAACGCACCCCCGTCCGCGCCTGGCCGGCTCGACCGAACCGCCGACGCACATCACAACTCCCCTGGATCAGACGACCAGTGTAGGTAGGCCCCTGCTGCTCCGTCCGCACCGTCTACTCGCGGGCGCGTCACCGAGCACACAGAGTGATGGACCCAGCTCAGCCAACCGCGCCCAATGTGACCAAACCGTTACACTGGCTGCGAGCAGCCCTGGCCAGGAACCGTCGGACCCCACCGCTATCGTTACGATCGTCCATCGGCCCCGGTGACGGACGACGACTCGACACCGGAGATCATGGACGTTGTTGATCCAGGACGACGTCTGTGTTCTCCTGGTGCTCGTTGACGCGGGTGTTCGGGAAGGGTTCGGGCGGGGTGTCCATCTACGGGGTCAAGTTGCAACGCAGCGACGATCTGCGACTTGTCCGCCATCCTGACGGCTGCACCGAGGACACTTTCGAGCAGTGGTGTACGCAGAGACTGGCCACGGGACAGCGGCTCGCTGTCGACCTCTTCTCCGGCGCCGGCGGGCTCAGCCTCGGGCTGGAAGAGGCTGGCTGGACGGTCGCGGTTTCGGTTGACAACGACGAGAAGGCCGTGCAGACGCACAGCCACAACTTCCCCGGCTTGGCGCTGGACTGTGACCTCAGCGAGCCCTCGCAACGTCAGGATCTCGTCGATCTGCTCGCCAAGACGGAGATCGACCTCCTCGCAGGCGGACCTCCCTGCCAGCCGTTCAGCCGTGCAGGTCGCAGCAAGATCCGCAGCCTGGTGGTCGCCGGGCACCGCGAGGAACATGACCATCGGCGTGAGCTGTGGCAGGCGTTCCTCGACATAGCGCTGGCCGTGCGCCCTCGGGCTGTCCTGATGGAAAACGTCCCGGACATGGCGCTCGGTGACGACTTCGCCGTGGTGCGAACCATGGTCGACGCACTGGAACGCGGTGGCTACTACACCGAGTTCAGACTGGTGGACGCGTGGCGTTACGGCGTGCCCCAACACCGGAAGCGCCTCATTGTTCTTGCACGACGTGATGTCGAGGACTTCGCTTGGCCAGCCGAGCAGGACAAGCAGTCGAAACTGCGTGACGCCATCGGTGACCTGCCCGATCTTGGCGACACCACCGGCGGCCGTGAACTGGCCTACAGCAAACCCCGCCATCTGCCTGCCTTTGCCGAGATGATGCGGGCCGGTGCCCGGAAGGGCATCGTGTGGGACCACATGACGCGGCCGGTACGTGACGACGACCGCAAGATCTTCGGAATGATGGATGCCACCACCCTGTATGCCGACCTTCCCGAGGAACTGAGGCGTTACTCAGCCGAGACCTTCGACGACAAGTACAAGAAGCTCGACTGGGAATCGGTGAGCCGCTCCATCACCGCGCACATCGCCAAGGACGGCTACTGGTACATCCACCCCCAGGAACTGCGGACCCTCACGGTCCGCGAGGCCGCCCGAATCCAGACCTTCCCCGACCGCTTCCGCTTCGCAGGTACCCGCAGCGACGCGTTCCGCCAGATCGGTAACGCCGTCCCGCCGTTGCTTGGGCGCGCCGCCGCAACCGCACTTCGGCCGATTCCAACGGACGAACGCTCCGGTGAGCGACAGTGGGAGACTTCACGCTGGGTGAAGGCCAGGCAGGCGCTCACCAGCTGGGCCAAGCACCAGCAGCGCGGCTCCAACTGGCATGCACTGCCTGGTCAGAGCGTCACGCCGGTTGTAGCCGCAGTCGCAGCGCTTCTGATGAGTCGTTCCACCGCTCCGAAGGGTGCCGAACGGGCTATGGCCACGATTCGGGGCCGCGTGAAACTGACAAAGGCCGAGCTCGACCGGATACAAGAAGAGCTCCAGACGCAGGCTGGACGTCAGGTGTTGGAGCGATTCCGGCCACTGCTGCCCAAGCGCAAGGTCTGGACGGACCCCGAAGCACTGGCCGAGGCGCTGGCGATGAAGGCGGCAGAGGAGCGAACCTTCCGACTCCTGGTGGGCGAGGACGTACTCCTTGCCTCCCAGGCGACGCTCAGGGTTGCGGCACGAGTAGCTGGCAGCGAGTCGGACAAGACCAACAGGTTGAGCGACGGCCGCGTAGATCTGGCCAGACTGGTCGGTGCGGGCCCGGATGCGCCGCTACGTGCAGCTGCACTCCGACTGCTTGGCAGTACCGTCTGCAAGACGCCGAGCACCTTGTGTGACGACTGCCCGCTTCGGCAGCAGTGCGTCAGCAGCTCCGGCGGGCGTGCGGTGCAGACCCTGTTCTAGCCGCCCGCGCTTCGGATGCGCGCCGCCGCCAGTACCCGATCAGCGGCAGCAGCAGCGTCCCTTCGAATCTCACACTCCCAGACCCGGACCACCTGCCAGCCCGCGTTCTCGGCGGCGTGGTTGTTCCGTCGGTCGCGCTCGCGGTTGGTCGCCAGTTTCCGTTCCCACCGCTCCGCGTTCGGCCCACGGAACTGGGCGGGTGAATGTGCTGGACACCCGTGCCAGAAGCACCCGTCAACGAAGACGGCCAAGCGGTACCGAGGTAGGACGAAGTCAGGCGTGCATCGTGGAGCCACGGTCCGATGAATCCGGAACCGTAGTCCCAGTCCGTGCACAGCGCTGCGCAGCGCGAGTTCGGGCTTCGTGTTCCGCGTACGTCGGCCGCGCAAGTGTTGTCCCTTGACGGTCTGTGTCCATGCTTCGGGCACGAAGTCCCCAATCCGGCGCTCTCAATCGGTGAGTGCATCACAGTCTCCCGCCCGCGCCAGGCACCGACCATTCCAGATCCTCGGACTCACGTGATCAACGATCTTGGAACAACCCTGCACGGTGACCCGCTGGCCTGTTACCGCCCGTGGATCAGATAAGTGCGCATCTCACGGAGACGAGCGGACAGCAAGCGGGCATGCACGGGGGCGAGCACCACCCAGGGGTGTCCCTGGGTGGCTGGTCGCAGCTGGCTCATCCACCGGCCCTCAGTGGTGTCGAGAACCGTGAGCGGATAACGGGCTCGTCGGCGCCGCCCGGACCGGTCGCGCACCGCGACGTGTAGTTGCGCGCCGCTGGTGCGAGGGAGCGCGAGCACGTGATGGAGCCTGCGGTGCTCCTCGGCACTGGCGGGTCGGACATCCTCAAACCAGCGGCTGGGACCGGTACGCGGGGTATCGAGCTGGTCGGCGGGCAGCGTGAGCGACGGCCCCCGGGCCGATGGAACCTGCGGCAGGACCGCGACCACCGCATCAACCACGGCGGTCACGCGAACAGGACGCAGCTGCACGACCCCCTCGGAGAGCAGGGCCAGCACCGCGTTGCTGCCCAGGGTGGCGGCCAGCACGCTGACGTCCGCTCCGGTGGCGTGGTTGATCCAGCCATAGACCTCCTCACCGGGTCGGGCCAGCAGTGCGAGGGTATCGAGAAGATCCTCGTCCACACGTCCACGGTGGATCAGGCCGTGGTGAGCGAGTTCGCCCCACACCTGCTGTTCCAGCACCCCGCGTTCCTCGTGGGTGGCACCCGGGGAGGGGGTGTACAGGGCGTTGGGTTTCTCCCCGAACTCGTGGTGCTGCCACAGCACGTCAAAGGCCAGCGTGGACAGTGCCACGCTCGCGCGCAGCATCAATGGCCTCCCTGTCGGCAAGAGGTCCGGGCGGATCCGCACGCGTGATCAGCGCTCGGGTGGGGGTTCGCCGATCACCGGGGGCGCCACGCGGCGGCTGTCGCCGTAGACGTCCTCGGTTTCCACCAAGTAGTGCGGCCGCCGGTGCTCCCGATCTTCCTCCCTGCGGCCTGTTCCGGCTCCCATGCCCCCGGCCACACCGGGGCCACCGCGGTTCGCCACACTGCCCTCGGGGCCGATGCCACCGGGCCTCGGCCCAGCGGGAGCGCCCGTGCCGGTTCCGCTACCGGAGCCGAGCGGGCCCTGCCCACCGGGGCCAAAACCGGAACCCCCCGGGCCGAACCCCGCCGAGCCGCGGGGCCCGAAGCCACCACCCAACCCACCACCGAACGCACCAGGCCGCCCGCCCGGGCTCTGCCCCGGCATCCCGCCGCGAACCGGTGGGCGAGGCACGGGGCCACCGGTGTGCTGGCCCCCACCCGGCCCACCGGGCGGGATGACCGGGTAGAGCGGGTTCGGAGTCGGCGATCCCGCTGGGCGGGGGCCGCCCAGATCACCGGGGGGTCGAATGGGGTCGGTGCCGACGGGCTGGCCGGGCTGGACGAAGGCCGGATCGACCGTGGCAGGCGGGGGCTGCACCCCGTGCCCGCCGGGCGGCGGCGGGTCGGCCGGCCACAGCGGTGGCGGGCTGACCGGGTCGAAGGTTCGGCGATCAAGACTGTGCTGCTGCGTGACGTTGCGGCTGGGATCGACGGTGTGGTCCCGATAGCCTGGATCGACCGACCCTGACTCCGGCTGGCTCAGATCCGCCTCAACCGTAGGTGGCGAGGCGAAGGTAGGCAGGGAACTGACGTTGCCCCGGGTGGTGGTCCCGTAAGACTCGACGGCCTGAATGTTGCGATCAGTGACGGCCTTGTTCGCGCTGACCGCGTCGTCGTAGTCGGTCTGCCACGGCAACAGGTCGTTAAGGAACGGCTTGTCCGGCACCTGCTGCGGGGGTTCCACCTTGTGCTTGGTGTCGGTGAACGCCGAGCCCTGATTCTCCACCCGTCCGGCGACACCTTCGGTGACCCGCTTGGCCTCCTCCGCCCACGCCGCCAGCGGCGACACCCTCGAGGCCATCGCCTCGGCCGCCTGACCCTCCCAGGAGCCCTGGGCGTTGCGAAGTTGATCCTCGACGCGCTCCTTCACCGCCTCGTAGCGCTGCCCCAGCTTGCGCCACTCCTCCGAAGCGGGGTGGATGGTCTGGCCGGTGTCCTTGCCGTCGTGGAACCAGCGATAGATCGTGGCCGCATCCCACCCGGCCGGTCTCGGCGTCCCCTCGATCGCCCCCATGGCCTACCTCGCCCCCTTCAGATTCTCGATCACCATGCCCGCGACGCGGTCGCTGGCCCCACATGCGGTCTCGTAGTCGGGGTCGGTCTTGCGCGGGATCGTGACGTACGTGACGATCAACCGGTCCTTGGAGACCCCGATCAGCGAAGTGCAATTCCCATGGGATGGGGCGTCGCGCCAGTCAATGGCATGTACCCCGGGATAGCCGCCAACCTCGGTTTCCTGGAAGTAGCCATACTTGTCGCGCCGCTGGTAGATGCCTTCCAAACCACCTGACTTGGTGTTGATGTCCACAGCGACTCGTGTGCCGACAGTGGGATCTTCGGGGCGCCAGACGCAGCCGGGGCCAGTGAGGCCATTCTGCGAGGTTGACGGCTTCCTCGGGCCGAACTGCGTGAGCTGATCGTCCCTAAGCAGCGTGCACGGGTTCTTCTCGAAGGATGTGGTGTCCAATGCGGGCGCCGTGAGCGGCGGGGCTACACGTGTGGTGGGCGCGTTACTCGTGGCCACGCTGGTGGGCTTGTCGGTCGCTGCTGGCGAACCCTGTTCGCCGCCCCCGCAGGAGGCCAACGCGAGAGCTGCTACGCACACCGGCGGCAGAACGAGAAGTCGACGCAACATCGATCCCTTCAGGCTCGCATCGTGTTCTGCTGCTCGGTCTGGCGGTAGGCGTTCAGTGACGCCTGCAGGTTGTCGATCACATTCTGGATCGTTTGCTTGTACTGACGGTTGACTTGACCGTGGCAGCCGTCATCGTCTGAAGCCAGCCGGCTGATCTCCCGGATCGCGTACTGCGTGTGGGGATCACCGCTCCCCGGAGCCTCGATCTGCGTCAGCTGCTGCGCCTGCTGATGGATGTCATCAAGCTCGGCAATAACACCTTTGAGACCCTCAATGAGCTGCTCGACCTTCTCCGGCGCCACAACCAGCTTGAGACCGCTACTGTCGCTGGCCATCGATCCCAACACCCCCTACTTCGACTACCGGGGATGGCTACCTGAGCGTCACCTGGAGGCCCAGGATCGGCGTTCACCACCCGCGGTGGATGCTAGCGGACAGATACGAACCGTAGCTGTGCTTCCACGGCAATCCGATGAGCTATCGCACGGGTTCCTCCACGTGATGTGGTGGGAGTACAGCCAGGACCGTGAGTCGGCACCTTCGCGGAGCATGGTGGTGTGGCCGGCGGCTTGGTGGGCGCTGAAGGCGACGAGGCGCTCGACCCGGTCGCGGCGTAGGCGCACGTGAGTTTCCAGTGGTTGGTTCTGGGGCAGGTCGCGCAGACACCTAGCGAGGATGACGCAGTCTTCCAGGGCCATCGAGGCGCCTTGGGCGGCGGAGGGGGATACGGCGTCGGCTGCGTCGCCCACCAGCATCATCGATGCGGTGTGCCAGGTGGGGGTGGAGGCGAGGTCGTAGGCGCTGCTCGTGCGGATGTTCGTCTCGTCGGTATCGTGCACGATCTGTGCAGCCGGCAAGTCGTCCCCGACGAAGGTAGGCCAGGGCCAAGGCTTGTGCAGTGGCCCGGTGCGGTCGCGGCGAGGGTGGATGTGGTGAGTTCGGGGCCGTCGAAGTTGGTGAACCACAGGGTCTCATGGGTGGGTGAGGTGGGGTAGTCGAAGAAGGCGCGGCTGCCGTGGATCATGCGGCACCAGTGCGGCGCGGCGGGGAGGTGGTTGCGTGGGTGGAGCCGAATGACCGGTCACTCGGTTCGGGGGAACACCCCGAATCGGGCATGGTTGGCTGTGGCCA
Source organism: Longimycelium tulufanense (assembly GCF_014645795.1). Lineage (GTDB taxonomy): Bacteria > Actinomycetota > Actinomycetes > Mycobacteriales > Pseudonocardiaceae > Longimycelium > Longimycelium tulufanense. Next base: position 14,561 of record NZ_BMMK01000056.1, read on the forward strand.
CCAACGGCCCATCGATCGTGGCGGCAATGTCGGTCCGACTGGCTGGTGGAAAGGTCATGGAGGCGCTGCACCCTGTCAGATGGCTCGCCGAAGCAAGTGAATCACCATGTACTTGCCCGACCATCACTGCGGCATGGGGATGATCATGTCGTGGACGTTGACCCGCTGGGCGAGGATTCCGGAGCCGTGCAGGAGGTCCGGGACGCGTTGGATCCGTGTCGGCTCGATGGAGGAGTGAAACGCACCGATCGAGACCAGCTGTGCGGTCTCGTGATCCATGTTGGGTACGTACTTCGGCAGCGTGTCACGGATCTTGGTGTTGTCAGCATCGCACTCTTACTGCGCCCTTTTCATGACCCGTTGGAAGGTGGCCAGGGTCTTGGGGTGGGTCTTGGCCCAGTCGGCCGTGACGCCGTAGCCGGAGTACGGGATGTTCTCGGTGGGGCCGACACCGGTGTCGACGACCACGCGGGCGCCGGCCTTCTTGCGGGCCAGCGTGATGAACGGCTCGGCCAGCAGCGCGGCGTCCACGTCACCGCGCTGCAACGCGGCAGTCATCTCCGGAAAGCCCTTCTGGGCCCACTTCAGGCTGGCCGGGTCCACGCCGTGCAACTTGGCGGTGGCTTTCACCAGGGCGGAAGCCATGGTGCCCACCGCGGTGACCGCGACCGTACGGCCGGCGAGATCCTTAGGACTGCGGATGGGCGAGCTCGGGCCGGTGGCGATGACGGAGGTACCCGGTTTGGCGGACTGGGCCTCAGACACGATCTTGAGGTCACCGGCACCCTTGGCCTGCGCGGTGACGAAGGCCGGATAGGTGCTGAACGCGACGTCGAGACTGCCGCCCAAAAGCTGGGTCACCGACTCCGCACCACTGGGGACGGTGACGATCTCCACGTTCAGGCCCTCGTCAGTGAAATAGCCCTGCTGATGCGCGTAGTGCAGGGGCGCAACGTCGATCGACGGGAGCGCCCCAATCTTGATCCGGGCCTTTTCGAGCCCCCGTGGTCCTGGAGCCGGGTCGATGGTGCCTTGTCCATGGAGGAGTGAGCATCCGCTTACCACGACCGCGAGCTGGATGACCAGGGCGACGATGCTGAGTCTCCTGTGGTGCAGGTGGGGTTTTCCAGTGTTGTGCGCTGACATCGTGCAGCGTCCCCTCAAGGATTCGGGTGACGGTTAACGGATTGAGGCCGCGTTCTCCGCTGTTAGCGCGGGATCTCCAGAACCGTCTCGGCGCCGTGCCGCGCGGTGAGCAGGGTGACAAGCTCGGTGATCACAGTCAGGGCGCTACGCCGGTCCGCTGGGAGCGTGTGGCCAGCCCCGTCGAGGACCGTCTCGACGATCAGGATGGCGGCCTCGACGGTGAGTCCGGGTGGAGCTGGCCTAGCTCGCCAGGCGGGCCAGTACCTGCTAGGCGGCGGCCTTGATCGCGTAGGCGAGTAGGCAGGTGCGGATGGGGAAGTAGTGGCGGAGGGCTCCCGTGGACCAGCCAGCTTCCGTGGCGATGGCCCGCACCGAGGTGGCCTCGATGCCCTCGCGGAGGATGACCCGACACGCTGCTGCGGCCAGTTCTCGCCGACGTTGGGTGCGACGGTCGTCGGCATCGCGGCTAGTCACCGGGTGGGCCGACGAGGACGGCGTAGAGGGGGCTTTCGTTAACGCCGTCGTAGTCCATGTTCTGAGCAAGGACACGGTCGATGAATCCGCCGATGGGACGGCTGACGAGGCCGTGCGCGGTGGCGAACAGGATCAGGTTCTGGGCGACGTGTCCTGCTTCGAGGAGGCAGAACCGCAGACAGCGTTGCCCGTACTTGAAGCGGGAGCGCCAGAACGAGGCGCCGATGATGACCAGGGCGGCGCAGTCGGCGGCCATGTCGGGTTGCAGGCTGGCCATGTGCAGGGCGGGATGGTCGACGGTGCGCATCCACATCAGGCCGTGGCGGAACGGGTCGTAGTGGTAGAGGCCGGTCTTGAGTCCGTTGACGCGTTGGGCGACCACGTACAGGTCGAGGGGGTAGAGCCCGCCACCGGAGGGGACAGGGCGTCGTGGGTGATGGCGGGTCGTGTTGACGCGGTATGAGCCGGAGAGCAGGGCCGCCACCAGTTCCAGGCTCAGGAGGCCAGGGCCGAAGTGTGCGGCGCTGGCGCGCTGTTCCACGGCCTCGGCCAACGAGGTGGTGGAGGGTGGGGGTTCCGGGAGCCGCAGGAGAGGACGGGAGGTGTTGAGACGGGCGGCACGTTCGGTGATGGCTTGTAGTTCCGGGGACTGTTCCAGGGCGAGCCCGCCGGGCACGTCCCAACCGAGGCTGTGGAGTTCGAGCTTGGAGGCTTCCCAGTAGTTCTCCATGGGATCGTCGGAGGCGGGTACACCGGTGTTGTAGACGGCGTCCAGCAGGTTGGTGGCATGCTGCTTTTCGGTCTCAGGCATGGTTTCTTCCGCATCTAGGGGTAGGGGTGGGGGTAGGGGTTGAGTTCGTCGTCTGTGAGAACCCGGTCGAGCAGGCCGAGTTCCAAGGGGCGTTGCCGCAGGCGCGGCACCCCGAGGAAGCGCGCCCGGAACGAGGCGTCCAGCGGCACCAGCGCGGGCGCGAGGACACGGGCGACGACCAAGCCGGCTTCGGCGACATCAGGGCTGGTGGCGTCCGCCACGTAGACGTCAATGTTCTGCTCGGCCAGCCGGTCGAGAACGGCGCGGATCAGTGCCCGGGGCCGGCGCTCCGGCAACGAGGGCAGGTCACCGATGTCCATTTGGGCGGGGCTGGCGTCAAGAAACTCGGTGGCGTGCACCATCCCCGACCCGGCGTAGAGGCGCACGTGGTCGTCGAAGCGGTGCACCTCGCTGTTGAAGTCCGCATCCGGGGACAGGATGTCGCCGTCGCGTTGTTCAGCGCGCATCCACACCCGGGTCTGGAACGCCTCCACGACGGCTTTGATGATGGCGCGCTGAGGTGTCCCGGCGGCAGCGCCGCCGATGGCGAAGGGCCCGATGGCGGTGGCGCGGTTGCGCACTACGGTGATGACGGCAGGAACGCCCGTGAAGCTGGACAGATCCACAAGCGACACATCCAGCCCGGTGGGTCGCACGTAGCGCTCAAAGAACGCCGCGATCTGCTCGTCGCTGGCGGGGTCGATCAGCGGCAGTGACAACCGGTTGTGCCAGGCAATGCAGAACCCATCCCGTTCGATGAGTTCCAGCAGGCCAGAGACCACCGCCTCATCCCACGTGCAGCCTGCACCGAGGCCATTGCTGGTGGCATGGCCAATGCGCACCGCGTCGGTGTGGGGCTGGCTCATGTACACCAACGACGCCGGTAGCAGCGTGGGTTCTCCGCTGCCGAGATCGAGGCCCTGCGTCCACGCGATCCGAGCGTCGGGTGTGAAAGGCTGGAACGGGAATCCAGGGCTGGTGAACTGGGCGTCGGTGAACAACCGCAGTGACTCTGGCGCCAAGGCACGGTAACCGGCCTCGGTGAGGTGGTTCCAGGACGCTTCAACGATCTGCTCGGCGGGCCAGTAGACGGCGCTGTAGCGCTCCACGGTTTCGGCGATCGCCGCGATGGTGGCGGCCCGCTCGTCCACGGCACCCCCGCCGCTGACCTGAGCGGAGGCGTGGCCGACGAGATGGCGGGACTCGCACGCCCTAGCCCCCACCGCGTAGGCGGGAATGTCGTCGACGTCGCGCATCTGCGGATACAGGCTCGTCACGATCCCGCATAGGTCCGACACCACCGGCATCACGCGACGCTCGGCCTCCACCAACGGCGTCCAGGTGGGGCCGTCACCCTCCGGGATCCCGTGCCACCGCCGCGAGGACAGGGTTGCGGTCATGCCCCCGCCTCCTGCTCCAACTCCTGGGTGTGGGAGGGCAACTGGATGGCGGGCAGGGGGTGGGACCACACCATCGGATACCCCACTCCCTGGGCCGTCGAGCAGGTCGGGCAGCGGGGCACCCGCAACACCCGGTGCTTGGCCAGCTGCAACCCTTCACGCCCGGCGTCCAGGGTGTGCAGACCACCCGGTGTTGCCAAGCCGGCGTGGGTGGAGGTCAACCCGAACCACTCCAGAATGCGTTCCATGACGATCCCGACCTGCATCGTCGTGATCCCCGGATACACCGCGCCCCGGTCCCCGCTGGTGGCCACGGGCCGGGCGGCCAGCAGGTCGTCGGTGAGGGGCCGGTCGGGGAACGCGGCGGCCCGGCGCACCTGGAAACAGGTCAGGCACGCCGAGGCGCCCGGCAGGATCCACGGACCGACGATGGCGCGTCGCCCATCGAACGGAAACACCGCCAGCCAGGTCCGGCCCGACTCCAACGCGCAGGTGTTCCATTCGGTCAGCAGCGGATCGTTCTCGTCCCGGCCGACCGCCACGACCACATCCCGTTCCGGGTCGTCGGTGACCGGCACGGCGTCGGGGTCACGGGCGGCGACCACGGTGATGTTCTCGCCCCGTAACCCGGCCACCAGGCGCTGCACGAGCGTGCCGCTGCCGAGCACCGTGCACACCCCTTCACCGAGGCGCTGGTCGATGGTGCGGAGCGGGATCTCGTGCAGCGCACGCAGCCACAAGCCCACCGCTGCGCCGCGCGCCTGCTCCAGGTCGGTCGCGGCGTCGTCGAGTTGCAGCAGCCCCGCCTCGGCGAGCTGGTTCAGCACGGCATTCAACGCTGCCCGCCGCTCCGGATCGGGCTGTCCCACGTTGAGAGGCTGCCCATCGGCCAAGGCGGTCAGTAGTGCCTCGGTGAAGGCGGGCAATCGCCCGCCGGCCAGGCGCACGATGTGGTCGCCTTCGCGGATAAGCACGGCCTCGTCGGTGACCTCGATCCGCGCGCCCGGGTTGACGGTGGCGCGTAACTCGACGCTGGGCGGCTGGTCGCCGCCGGGTGCAGAACTGGTCATCGTCTGGGTTGTCCTTTCCTTGGCCTGTCAGGCTGGTGCGGTGAGTGCGCTCACGATGTCGGTGACCTGGGCCGCCAACGGTCGGGGTGGGCGGCCCAGGGCGCGTTCCACGGTGGGGCTGGCGGCACCCTCGCGACCCGTGGCGGCCCAGGCGTCTTGCATTGGCGGGATCCGGACCGCGACGCCGGGGTCGAACCCAGCGAGTTCCACAAGCGAGGCCACCAGGCTCTCCGGTGCCAGTTCGTGGTACTCGACGCCCGGACGGCCCAGATGCTGGGCGATTTGCTCGACCATGTGGGGCGCGGTCGCTGCCTCGGCACCGGTGAGTTCGTAGGCGTGCCCCCATCGGTCCTGCCCCTCGCGCAGCAGGGTGGCCAGCATCTCCAGCACGTCAGTCGCTGCGAGCCAGGGCACCTCGGTGGTGCCGTAGCCGGCGTAGACGGCTCCGAACTGGTGGAGTTGCCGGGCGGCGGGCACCAGATCCTCACCAAGGGGAGCGCAGCGCAACACCCACCACCGCTCGCGCCCGTCCAAGGCGAGGCGCTCGGCGCGAGCCATCTCCGCCAGATACGGGTTGGTCGTGGCAGTGTCGACACCGATTGCCGAGATCACCACCAGCGGCAGCCTCGTTCCGGCCAAGGGGTAGCGGGTGGCCTCCGCCTGGGCGGCGGGGGTCAACGACCCCAGGTCCACCACGGCCGCCACGGCCTCGTGTTCCAGGGTGACCGGCTCAACGGCGGGATGGTGGCGCGCGGCCTCCACCAATGGCCCGCGCCCGCCGAGCAGCAGCACCTTCACTGGTTTCACGCTGCCCGATGCTGCCGACGATCACAGCGTGGTTGAGACATCGGATTGAACGATTCCAGAGTCCTTCAACAAAAGGACATCACGCATCCTCCCCACGGTCGACGAATACCGAACCAACCCCACTTGAGCAGCACAAACAGGCCTCTGTGTCGTTCAGGTGGACGACAAACCCACTCCTCCTCAGTGACTCCTTGACCATTTTCCACACCAACAGCAACCTCAATCCCGGCGCGCATCCCCAGGGCGCGCCGAACTCACCACACGGAATCAGGTCACGTATGCGTGAAGGGAGGAGAAAGCACAATGGAGAACCTTCTGACCGCCTTGGATGGGGTCGCCGAGGTGACGGTGTCGCTGCACGGGCAGCAGGAAAGGCTGTTTGAGCCGACGGCGGCGCGGTGCACCACGACCACGTCCACCTGTAGCACCTGCTGCTGCAGCTCGTGATCCCCGGGTGTGCGGTGCGGCCGGTCCCGCACCGCACACCCACCACAATGAGAAAAGAGGATCTCCGCATATGCGATTAGGACGTTGGGCAGGCGCTCCTCGGCGCTGCGACACTCATGGTGAGCTTGGCGGCGCCCGCAGCAGCGACACCGGACACGGCCGAGGACATCGGTTCCTACCGCGAGGCCACCTACACTTCCTCGCCTGGCGTGAACGAGGCGCTGCTCCCCCTCCACTGCGGTGTAAGCGTGCGCATCGAAGGCAACCGCTACACCATCAGTGGAGGCGGGTACACCCGGTGCGACGGCAACGTCGCCCGCATCCAACACAACGTCAAGATCCAACGCAGCCGCTGGTACGGGTGGGAAACCGTCGCGAAGAAATCCGACGAGAAGTGGAACAACTCCGCCCACTCAAGCTGGTTGGACTACGACTGCGCCGGCACCGGCATCCACGACTACCGCGTCGTCGTCACCGGCGTCGCTACCCCCTACGGTGAATCGCCGAGAACGGCGCGAGCCTACGACCAAATCGACGAATACAACTGCGGCGGATAGTCCCCTCGTCCGCTGCCGGAGGACCCCGGAGGAGGAACCCCGAGGTTCTCCGCCAGCACGCGGCATAGTCGTTTCACGTGACCCGTGGCCTCGGACGGCCCGACTCCTGTTCCACCCAACCCCGTGGGTGCGGTCTTGCCGGGCAGCGATAGTACTTCGGCGAGGTCGTGACCCGCATCGCCGGCATCCCCGCCGTCGCCAGGTGGCCATGGCTGACATGGTGGCTCGACCGCCTGGGGTATTGCGACAGGACCCATGGGCGGTGTTGCGACACCGACCGATGCCGATACAACCAGCGACAGGCCGGGATCGGCCGAGGAGGGGAAAACGTGGGGTCACGCACGTCTGCTGGTGTTGTCGGACTGGTGCTGCTGATGGCGGGATGCTCGGGTCCACCACCAGCCGCACCCGGGCCAGGAATGCCGTCACTCACACCGACCAACGTTTCCGATGATACGGCGAACCGACCCGCCGCCCCTGAGCGGGTCGACCCGCCACTGGCGAAGTTCAGCATCGGCAGCACTCCACGGTCCCGTGAATTAGCCGATCTTGTTCGTTCGTTCCTCCTTGACAGCAAACCCGGTGTGAACGTCGTGGAGACCGCAGAGGACTCCAGGTCAGCGCTCAATGGCTCCAGGGTCTCGGTGGTCGGGGTGCTCGTCCAGGACAACAACGGCGGCTACGGCTCGGTGAGCATCGAGGTCACCGAACCGCCTATTAGTTCGGGCGAACCAAAGTGCCAGTTCCCCCGAAGCTGCCGGGAACAGGTGATGCAGGGCGGCACCGCTGTGATCAACGGGGTCGACTCCGCCGAGTCAGGGGTGCTGGTGGAGTGGTACCGGCCTGATCGTGAGGCCACGGAACGTGTGGGTAAACCCATCGGGACGGTACCGGTCTACGTACGTAGCTCCGCGGTGGTGATCCCTCGCACGTCGTTGTTCTGGAACGGTGGGCCACGGGCGACACGTCCCCCGTTGACGGCCGAGGAGGCCGCCGTGTTGACGGAGAAAGTCAACGCGCGTCTGTGAAAGGAGATGGTTGTGACATCACGAAGAGCGCAGCGATTAGGGTTCGCTGTGACGGTGGCAGTGCTGATGGCGTCGTGGCCAGTGGTGTCCGCCGGGGCATCAGAACGATTAGCCCCTGATGCGTTGATCGCACTATCGCAGCAGTATCTCCAGGATCGCGCGACCCGGGTTACCAGCAGCTACACACCCGTCGACGAGACCAACCCGTCGACACTCACCCGGGTGGCGACCACGGATACGTTCTCGCAGCGCATCGCCGCTGAGACGCCCGAGTTGGACCGACTGAGATCGAAAATCGCCGGAACAGCCGCGGAGTTCAGCCACGCCCGCGTGACCGTGGAGAACGCTGAAACAACCGTCGCTGGCAGCGCGGCCGAGGTGAGACTCACGGAGACCACTGAGCTATTTCCTGCGCGGGCGCCAGCAGCTCAGAATTCGCCCACGAGTCACCGCCTGCGTCACACCCTCCATTTCGACCGGTCGGCGGGAACATGGCGGTTATCCGCCGACGTGCTCGACCTCCCACAGAACGCACTGGACCCTGTCCCCTATGTGCGGGCTGAGAAAAACGGCCCACCCATCCCGCCTGCCCCGCCGTCCGAGCCTCGGGTACCGGACTCCCTCACTCCCTCAACGCCGGACGGACCCCGCAAACCACGCGCTACCAACACAGCCACGCGGGCGCCGCAGTGGTACGACCGGAGAGCGGCTGTGGGCTACGCCGTCAAATGGGCGTACGGTCGCCACCCCGATTACCGGAACTATGGGAACGACTGCACCAACTTCTTGTCCCAGATCTTTCGTGCCGGGGGTTGGGGAAACGTCCTCGAGGGCGATAATACTCCCGATGCGTGGTGGCACTACAAGATCGCGCGCGGCCAGGTTCCCATGAACAGCAACACCTGGTCGGTGGCACACGACCTGATGTATTTCGGTTGGCACTACTCCAAGCGGCTCCGAAGCTACGCCAACGAGCCGGCACGGTGGGGTGATGCCATCTTCGTGGACTGGGACGACGCCAACGGTAATCCCGGCACCGATAAGCACATCGACCATGCCATGTACGTCACGGAGGTGTGGGACCCCTGGGACTGGGCCGGTATTCGTGTCACGTACCACACCAACGACCAACTCAACATTCCCATGTCTGTCGTCTCCGACAAGGCTGCCGAAAGGCAGAACAAGGGAGTGCGCGGGATCTATTACTTCATGGACCCCGGCGACTGAGATCTCCGGCGTTGCTGTTGGAACCGGGTTTCCTGAATCTTCATTACTCCTGGTTTTCTTGCGTATAAAAAGTTGGGAGACCAGGAGTCTCATCCCACCCCAGTTGATGGAACGGAGTTTCGTGCGTGTTTCGTACCGTATTTTGCCTCGTATCCATGGTGGTGGTGTGTTCGGTGAGTATTCTTGCCGTGCCCTCCGCCGGGGCTGACCCAGACCACGTAATCGCCGACGATAGCCGATTATCGGCCCAAGGAACCCAGGTGCCCCTGACCGCAGATTCGCACGGGTTACCCCGGCCCGTCCTGTGCGACGGCGACGGAATCAGCGGCAAACGAGCCCAGCTGATCTACATCCATGCTGAGGGCCAGCCCAGCCGCTACGACGAGATCGTCGGAACGTTCCAGAGCTACGCCGCCGACACCGACGACGCCGTCGTGGAGGCCGCCCGCCGGCTCGGCGGCGGGGTGCGGCACATCCGCTACGTCACCGATCAGGACTGCCGGCCGACCGTGGAGCAAGTGGCTCTCCCGCCCGACTCTCTCACCACATTCGGCAGGCTCAGGCCGGCGTTGATGGACCGCGGATACCGCCGGGCCGACCGCAAGTACGTGGTGTGGGCTGAGGCGAAGATGGGGTGTGAGGCCGTCGCCAGCGGTGGGGACGACCGACCAGGACCGGACAACCGGTTCAACGCCGGCCCCCACTACGCACTGCTCAGTGAGGGATGTTGGGGAGGCTGGGACTTCTTCGGCCACGAACTCCTGCACCTCCTCGGCGCGGTCCAGCCCAGCGCCCCGCACTCAGCCGGCGGGCACTGCTGGGACCAGCGCGACATCATGTGCTACGACGACACCGGCCAGCATCCGGACTCAGTGCGCCAGATTTGCGCAGGCATGAAGTACCAGCTCGACTGCAACGGCGACGACTACTTCCACACCAACCCGGCTCCAGGAAGCTACCTGGCCACTCACTGGAACATCGCCACCAGCGACTACCTGACCCGCAGTGGGCCGTCCTACCCGGTCGGCGCCGTGACCGGGATGGACGGCAAGTGCATCGACGTGGCCGACTCGTCCACCGCCAACGGCACCCACGTGCAGTTGTGGGGCTGCAACGGCACCAACGCCCAACGCTGGGTCTGGCGTGACAGCACGCTGAGCGCTCTGGGCAAGTGCCTGGACGTCGCCTGGTCAGGCAAGGACAACGGAAACCCGGTTCACCTGTGGGACTGCAACGGCAGCGACGCACAGAAATGGGAGCTCCGAGGCGACGGGACACTGCGCAACCCCCAGTCAGGGCGGTGTTTGGACGCCCGCTACAACGGCGTGAACGACGACATCCCCCTACAAATCTGGGACTGCCGGAGTGATGTGAACCAGCGCTGGACACTGCCTGCGTAACCGGTGTCAGCCGCTCAATACTGAAGGCCGAGCGGACGCGGAACAACTCGCCACTCAAGCTGACTGGCCCGCAACTGCAGGCATCACAACTGCCGTGTCGGCGTCACTGGTGTCGCTAAACCCTAGGTGAATCGCCGAGGACGACGCGGGACTCAGCAGAATCGACGAATACAACTGTGGCGGAAAATCCCGTTCTGAAGCTGTGTGGTTCCCGCGGAAGAATTTCTGCGGGAACCACACAGTGAGGCTTATTCAGCGAGGGAGTAGAAGTGTAGGGCGATCACGGCTGAGATGGTTTCGGGGAAGG
>NZ_BMMK01000057.1 GCF_014645795.1 Longimycelium tulufanense
ACGCGCATTCGCGGCGGTGCCGCGCCACCGCTGCCTCCGCCGATTCCGCTACCGCGCCGACGAGCACACCCTCGCCCCGGACACCATGCCGGACGAGGCGGTGCTCGACATCGTCTACGCCAACAACTCACTGATCACCCACACCGGCCGCGACGGCGACCCCCCAAGCAGCAGTTCCGCCCCCTCCCTCATGGCAAAGATGCTCGAAACGCTCGACCTAGCCCCGGGGCACCGGGTGTTGGAGATCGGCGCCGGAACCGGCTACAACGCCGCGCTCATCACCCACATCACCGGCGCCCCCGTCACCACCATCGAGGCCGGCGCCGCGGCCGCGGCCGGCGCCACCGACTCCATTCGCGCGCTCGACCTGGTCGACCGCGTGCAGGTCATCCACGGTGACGGCTACGACGGCCACCCGCCGAACGGCCCGTATGATCGGATCATCGCCACCTGCGGCATCGCCGGCATCCCCCCACACTGGCTCGACCAACTCACCGACGACGGGCTCATCCTCGCCCCCCTCGCCTTCGCCGGCGTGCACCCCATCCTCACCGCCCGCCGCAACGACAGCGGCGAACTCACCGCCCGCATCGCGATGTGGGGCGACTTCATGCCCGCCGCCGGACACCTCCGCCCCGCCGAGCTGTTTCACCACGACCCGGCCCACGACATCCCCGCCGCCCGCCTCCGGCCCGCCGAAGGCACCGACACCGAGCTGACCACCGAGCAGTACCACGACCTGTGGTGCTATCTCGGCATCCGCGACCCCCGCACCAGCCGCGCCTACCTCGCCGGCGACCAGCTCGACCCCAGCCGCGGCGCCTGCGCCCTCGTCGACCCCACCGACGGCGCCGCATGGATCCACCACGACGGCGGGATCACCCTCGCCGGCGCCGACCACCTCCACGACCACCTCGCCACCCTCACCGCCGACTGGCACCACGCCGGCCGACCCCCAGCCACCGCATGGACAGTCACCCTCCGGCACGCCGACACCGGCGCCGCCGGACTCCTCCTCCCCCACCACTGGACCCTCACCTACGGATAAGGGCCCACAACCGACAGGAGGGGCCGGTGTGTGGCCGGCCCCTCCGGCACGCCGTGAGCGTTCAGCGTTCCTCGACCTGTGCGCGGTAGTCCGCGCGCAGCCGGCCTCCCTCGGTCACCGCGGCCACGAGGCCGTCCTCGTCCGGCAATGGCCCCGGGGACGCGGTGACCGCGTCCCACACGTTCCACAGCCACACCACCAAGCTTGGCGGCGGCACCGTTCCCGGCGGGCACCCCTCCAGCTCCGCCGCGAGCTCCTCAAGCCGATCCGCGACCGGCATCCCGTACTCGGTGGCCGACGGCAGCCCGGTCAGCAGTGCGGCGCGGGTGACCAGCGCGGCCGCTATCCGTCGCACCGCGGTGGCGTGCCGAGCACGCCACCGCGCATCCCGCCGCGCCCGGCGGCGCCGAGCGCGCAGCACCTTCTCATCCTTCGCGTCGCCGTGCTCGACGCGGCTTTCGAGCCTGCGGAGGAGGGCCTCGATCCCTGCGACCGTCACCCCCTTCCACTCGGCCAGCTCCCTGCGGCTGATCCCCGCCACGGGCGCCACATCCCGCAACAGCAGCAGACGCAACCGGTCGGCCTCGTCCTCGATGAAGTCCAACAGGGACAGTCCAGCGGCCACATCCGCCCGAAGCACCGTCGCCTCCACCGAGCGCCGTGCGCGTACGACGTAGCTGACCAGCGCTAACACGTTGTCGGTATCCGGCAGTTGCGCCAGATAGCGACAATCAGCGGCGCGCCGGCGGGCCGCTATCCCGGCCGCGGCCGCACGCGCACGCCGAAGCCGGGCGGCCCGCTCGTCGGCGTGATCACCCATGCAACAAGGAAACCATTGTTCGCGTCGCGAACGAGTCCGGGGGTGCGCGCAGAAGGCGAACCCGTGGCGGGCACATCCGTGTTCTCCGCGGGGGCCACGGACGTGTTCTCAGGCTGATTCCGGGTCGAACCCGTTCGCGGCCACCCGGGTCGGGATCAGGTCTCGTCCTCGTCGCGGTAGCCGTAGGGGTTGACCTCGTCATAGCGTTCGTCGCCGTCCTGGTCACCGAACCCGATGTCCCAGGTGCACATGTCCGGCCAGTCCAGCGGCGGGCACCAGCAGCGCCGACAAACCCCACACCATCCAGGAATTGACTTCCATGCGCGGACGGTAACGCCGATCACCGACCACGCGGTGTCGTTCAGCGGCCCTGCAGCCAGACCGGCCGATACGGCAGCACCCACCCGACCGCGACCACCCTGTCGACCAGCCGACTACATCGAACATGTGTTCGACACACTGGCGTGTGGGCGCTAGCGTCCCAGCTCATGAGGTACCGCCGCCTGCCGGACGGCCGCATCGCCGAGATCGCACCGACCCACTGCCGGCACGACCCGCCCCACCCGCTCGGCCCCGGCACCGTGCTGGTGGGATGGGACCCCGGCCTCCGCGCACGTACGTGGACGTGCCGCGCCTGCCTGGATGCCGGCCGGGCGGACATCGCCGTGCTCACCGACCACGACCTCCACCCCGGCCCCGGCCGGGACCCGGGGTGATCCCGCCACCGCGCCCGGAACCTCACCCGCCGCCGCTGACCCGGCCGCAACCCTGTGCCCCTACTCCGCGGTATGAGGCGCGGCAGCCAGCACCTCATACCGCGGCGTCATCCCGGCCCGCTCCAACCACGCCAGCGACTCGCGCAGCGGATACCACGTCAACCGCGGCAACTCCGGCAACCGCGCCTCCCGCGGCAACGGCCGCATATGTGCCGGCGGCCGAGCCCGAATCTTCGTCAACCAGTTCGGCGGCTCGGCCGCCAACGCCGCCAACAACGTCCCCGAAATCCACCGATCACCCGGATCATCCAACGGCGGCAAACCCCACACCGACCCAGACGGCTCCGAAATCACCAACGCCATAAACCCGCCCCTCAAAATCGCCCGAAAACCACAGCGCGGTATGCATACTACGCGCCGGAGGGCCACCACGACAAACCCCGACGGTCCCCGCCGACAGGGGCAACCCTGCGGCCAGGCAGGAAAAGGCGGGGGCGCTCGCCGCCCCCCGCACCCCCCGGCAGGTCTCCAGGGAGGAGGCAAACAACCGCGGCTGCGGAACGGGGGCTCCCGGAATCTCCCCATCGACCTCCCCACGGGCTACCAGCCGCGTCAAGGGGGCCACCTGGCACCACAACCCCACCACCCATCAAAGGGGCCCCCTTGACACGCCTGGTAGGGCTCACGCCAGGTCGACAGGGAGATTCCTTTTTGGGAGCCCCCTTGATGGGTGGCCACCCCAAAAACCACACCACAAACACCCGCAAACATGTGACGCGCATCACCAAAATCGGGGGTCTCCCAACTTGTGCGGTACGCATACCGCAGGATAGTATGGATACCGCAAGAGGGGATGAGAAAAACACCAAAGAAAGGAACCACAGAAATGCAGACCACCACCGTGCCGCAGCTTCCCGAGAAGGGTTCCGTTATCACCGCCCGCCCCTGGCAGGACGGCCAGCGCCAGGCGAAGGCTGTGCGCGGCCTGGTGGTGCAGCACGTGCACACCGAGAACCCCACGGACGCCTACATCGTGGTGTGGTTCCCCGCGCTCGGCGCTCCCGCCGTCGGCGACCCCGACACCACCCCCACCGTGCAGGCCATCCTGCCCCGCGAAATCGACACCGTCGCCACGCTCGACCAGCTGCCCGCCACCTGGGTCATCACCACCGAACGCACCGCCCGCCACACCCGCCGCACCGGCGGATACGACATCGGCCTTGCCGCCGGCGTGCCCCTGGAGCGGCTGGCCAGGACCTACCGCGCAGCCCGCAACCAGCGCCGCCAGGCCCGCACCCACACCCCCACCTGACCGCCGCCAGGCTGCGGGCCCCGGCCACCAGGCCCGCAGCCCCCACAACATCACCGACCCCGACCGGGACACCACACCAGGAGTGACGACCCATGTTCTCGACCATCCTGCGCCGCCTCCGCCTCTTCATGGGCACCACCACCCCGACCCCAGACCCCACGCCGCACGCACACACCGACTGGGAGACCGGCCCCGGATGCATCGTGTGCCAGACCCCCGGGAACACGTGCGCGCCCTGTGACCGGTTCGTGAGCGAATGCGAGTGGTGTGGCGGCGCATTCGTCGGCGTCCGCCGCTGCTGCGCGCCGGAATGCCGGATGGCCCTCGGGATCGACGGCCGCGACGACCCGTGGCGGTGCGGGTGCTGCCGTCAGCCGCTCGACCGCGCACCCCGGTGGCTCCAGCCGTTCGGCGAGCCCTACGACCGGAAAGAGGCCCTGTGCCAGGGCTGCTACACCCTCTGCGACCCGATCACCGGGCACGACCCCGGACTCACCGCCGCACGCCACTGACCGCCAGGCTGCGGGCCCGCTGGCCGGGCCCGCAGCCGTCCACACCAGACACACCGACCGTTTCTTTTCCCGTGGGGGACACCGTGATCGTGTGTAACGGAGCTGGCCAGCGACCCACCGCCACCAAGACCCTGGGCGGCCCACACCTGGGCCCCAAGCTCAGCCGCCGCCGCACCTACGGGCGCTGCCCGACCTGCAACCGATGGATGGGTCTCACCAGCGCCGGCAACCTGGCCCGCCACAAGGCCGACCCGCACACCCCGCAGACACCCCCGGAGAACACCACCGAGGCCGCCGAGCAGCAGGACGCCCCCACCGCCGAGCACACCGCGCCGGCCCCGGTCGTGCTCGAGCAGGACCCCGACGACGAAACGCCCGATGAGGAGCCCCCGACCGACCCGGCCGCGCCGATCGACCCCGAAGGCAACGACGCCGGCGTCCAGGGCGACCTGTTCGCCCTGGACGCGGAGAACTCGGCGGCCACCCGCACCGTGTCCCCCGCCGAGCCGTGTGAGGACACGCCCGCCGATGCGGTCGAGTCGACCCGGGGTGAGGACGTCACCCCGGGTGCATCGATGACCGTCGATGCTGCGTTGGCTGCGGACGGGTCGGGGCTGTCGCCCGTGGTGTGGCGGCACTGGCAGACCGGTGACACCCCGGCCGGGTATGACGGGCCGCACGACATCGACCCGGGCAGCCAGGCGTGTCGGGTGGCGCGGTGTGTGTGCGGGTGGGCGGTGCGCTGGGAGAACGAGGGGCAGCGGGATCGCATGGTCGAACGACACCGGCAGCGGTACGGGATCGCCGACGACACGGACGGCGCGGCCGCGGGACAGCAGGACAACAAGCCGAACGACACGAACGAGGGAGAAAACACCATCATGGGCACCACCACCGACACCACCGGCGGCACGATCATGCGCTCGGATGATCAGCCGGTGCAGTCCCCGAGGTTGACAGGCGCCTTGGCGGCCGTCCTGGGAGACGGGTGGACGGTGATGGATGACGCCGGCCGCTGGATGGACCGATCGATTCTGGTGGGTCCCGAGTATGCGCTGACCGTGCATTGCCTGACCTCGCACCGGGCCGCGGATCGGGGCAAGGTTGAGATCAGAGGTGTCTTGCCGTCCGGCTGGTCGGACCTGGTCGACTACTGCACCACGAACCCGGTGATCCGGGTGAGCGCGAATCGGGCCGAGCGTGACCCGGCCGCCGTGGTGGCCGACATCCGCCGTCGGCTGCTGCCGGGGTTCCTGGCCCTGCGCGGCAAGATCGAGGCTGGAGCACGCAGGGAAGCTGCGCGGGCGGCGCAGCGTGCGACCCTGGTCGGCCGGTTGACGTCGGCGACCGGCGGATTCGGGGAACGCTGGGGAAACAACACGCACAGCCCGGACCGGATCACGATCGGCACGGTAGGGGACCCGGTGCAGGCGGGGATCACCACCAGCCATGGTGCCGGTGAGGTCAAGCTCGAGATCGAGCTGACCGACGCAGACCAGGCGGTGAACCTGGTCGAGCTGCTGGCGTCGTTCGCGGCCCAGCATGGGCAGCGGCGGGCGCTGCGCCGCGGCAGTAGCGCTGAGACGATCGACACCACGCCTGAGCTGGTCATCGGGACGGCCGGTGAAGTGCTGCACAGTGGGTCGGCGCGCGACGACGGTAGGGCGTTCTGCGGTGTCGACCTGGAGCAGCGGCACGGGGTGTACCGGCGGTACACCGACGCCATCCCGGCCCTGGTCGAACAGGGATACGGGGCGGAGAACGCGTGCCGGGACTGCTGGACGTCCGAGGCCCGCCTCCAGTTGACCCGTGCCGCCTTCCACCACCGTCGGCCGGCGCCGACCGCGCCGGTGGTCGACGAAGACCACGACGAGCGGGACCAGCCGGCCGACACCGCGCCGGCCCCGACTGACGTGGTGTGGCCAACCGAGACCGACAACCGCGCCGCTGGCACGGTAGGCCGGTCCGGTGCCGTCACCGCCCCCACAGTCGAGCACGACCAGGGCCAGACCGAGCACACGGCGACGGTGCGCGTGTATGACGTGCCCCCGACCGCCACGTGTGGATGCGGCTGGACCGGCCGCTACGACACCCCCGACCAGGCACAGGCAGCAGCCCGGACCCACATCTACCGGGAGCGCACCGACGTCACCAACCGCATGGACGCCGCCCGGTTCGTGACACTCGCCGAGCCGGTGCTCTCCGTCACCGCCCCGGCCGCGCCCACCGTGGACCGGACCGCCATCCCCCGCAACACCCACGGCGAACCGCAGTGGACCTCCACCCGCCCCACCCCGGACGGGGCGCGAGCCTGGTGCAACGTCCCAGGCTGTGACTGGTCAGTCGAGGGCTGCACCGACCGGAAGACCGCCCGACGCCGCGCCCGCGCCCACCGGGCCGAGTGCGCCCACATCGCCGCCGCCCTCACCTCCTGAACCAGGCCACACGACAACCGGGAGAGACCCCGTACACGGGGTCTCTCCCGGCCCGGCGACCAAAAGCACACCAACCACCAGCAGCTCACCCCCAGCCCCCGGGCGCGGGGACCGCAACTCGGCGCATCGAGCGCCGACCCGCGGGGCTCCGGGCCTAGCGGCCCGTCCCACCGCCGGTCATCTCACCTCAGACCAGCACGCGATTTTCGAGAGCGAAACCCGTCATGAACGCCCAAGACCCGCAGCCCCAGCAGCTCACCCTGTTCCCCGACCTCCCGCCGGTGCCCGTCCGGCCGGCCCGCCGGGCACGACGCGGGAGAAGCCTGCTCACGGTGGCACCCCAAGGAACGCCGCCGTCCCTACAGGCTGTGCGGGATGTGATGTGGCTGGTCCGCACCAGCCGGATCGTGTTCACCTACACCGGCGACGTCCTCTACATGAGCTGGGAAGGGCGCCGCTCCCCCGCCTCCGCCGCCCACGCCGACACCCTGCGCTGGCTGGACCGCCAGGGCCGCCTGTGGTGGGGCTGGGGCACCGAGTACGGCTTCCCCCGCCTCACCCGTCCCGCCGAACGCTGGCGCACCCGCCTGGCCGAACGCTGGCCCTCCGACGACACCAACCGCGAACACGCCGCGCTGGACCAGAAGATGCGCGCCCTCGGCTACATCCGCCGCGACAAGCTCCTCACCCTGCTCCCCACGCCCAACGCCGGCCACGCACGCCGCGCCGCCTAAACCCCGGAGCGATCGCCCACACCTGGAGCCGCGCTGCCGCACACACCGGCCGAACCCTCGGCCAGCTGGACCACCACACCGGCGCTGCGGCCTAAAGTCCACAGTAGACACGATCATGTTGTTACCGGGACCGCCTATGCCTTCAGTGTCGACGAAGAGAAGGCGACGACATGACCCTGGCGCCAGGGCGCGCCGTGGCCACGATCACGTGACAACCGGCAACAGTGCTAACACCGCCCGGCGTGTCGTGAGTCGCAACCTGATGCAGTAATGGCATGATCACGGACATGGCAGGACGACCCAGCTACGGAGCACGCGAAGCCTTCACGGTGCGCGTGCCCGATGAGCACGGCCGCTGCTACCGGAACCTGGCCACGGCCGCAAAACCTGACGACCGGGGTATCAACATCAGCGACTACCTGGCGGTCGCGCTCGCTGACGCCCACGGGCAAGACCCCCCGCCGTGGATCAAGCCCGACGTCGCGAACCGGGTCCTGGCCCTACTGGCCCAGGCTCGTGCCGAAGCCGCGCAGGCCCGCAAGCAAGAGGCCAAGCGCGCCAAGAGAAAACGCACGGGTCGCAACCACCACCCCGTGAAGGAGGTGTTCTCCCGCAGCGCCTAACACACACATCACCAGGGGCTAACTGAACAACGCCACCGAGGCGATCCCCGCGCTCAACGCAGACCCGTCCCTTGGCAGTAGGGCGGGTGAGCGAAGAGGTAAGGCCGGAGGTTTGGCAGACCATCCGGCCGGACTGCTGAGCGTGCGGGTGGAGATGTTGGCGCATCTCCGCCGCTTCGGTGCCACCCGAAGGAGACACCAACCTTGGCTCGGTGTTTCCAGGGTAGCGCACGCCCTGACGACATCCGCAACAACAGCCCGGGCGACACGCCGACAACTTCTGCCGGCGTGCTTGATTCGGGTCGGGTCGGCGACGGTGCGCCGTCGGTCGCCGTGCCCACACCACACACACACCCGGCCGAGTGCGTGACGTGCGCTCTGCGACCGGGTCGGCCCCGGCCGATCCCATTGCGCACCGTCGTCTGCGGGCCTTGCTGGGGCGCGCTTGGCGGCAAACCGGCCGCTGGTGACCTTGACGCGCCGGCGGACATCGCGTTGCAGGTCCGGCCGCCCGCGTCCCAGCGTGAATGGCTCCGGTTGCTGGTCGCCGAACCGTGGTTCGGCGACCTCCAGGCCCGCACTCGCCGCGCTTTGCGTCGGCTGATCCGCAAGCTCGCCGCTCATGCGAACTGGACCACGGTGGAGACTTGGCCCACCTGGGACGCGCTGATCGCGGCGTCCGGGTGGAGCCGGACCCGGATGTCCACCTGGCTGCGTCAACTCAAAGTGTTGGGCTGGCTGGTGACCGTCGAGCAGGGCAGCACACCCCAATTCCGCCCCATGGCCCTCGCCCACGAGGTGAAGGGCAACCGCGCCGCTGTCTACCAGCTCACGGTGCCACTGCGACCACAGGACATTCCCACCATCCCCGACACAGCCGCCGAGCTCCTCACCGCGGCCGGCTCGAGCGAGCACGCCCCCGTCGAGGCCAGCCCGGAGCCGACCGCGCGTGCCGTTGAAGGCCCGCAGAGCCAGCGTGCTGTGGACAAAAACGGGACCCCAACGCCCCCGGTTTCCAAGGAATCTTGCGTAGAGAGGGTGGTTCAGACGCGCGCGAGGAGCGTTGTCCACAGCTTCAGCACCGAACTTTCAGTGTCAACTGAAGTTATGGAGGCGCTTCGCGCCCGCCTTGACAAGGAGCGGAGTCCTGGGCTTTTCCATGATCAGGTTCCGGTGACCCGGGGACAGATGTTGGCCGCCGCGTTCGAGCTACGGCAGGCGCACCCGGTGCTGGAACGACTGAGTTCCAAGGCGGTGCGGGCGCTGGTCAAGCCGTTCTGGCGTCGCCGCTGGACCAACGCCGACCTGCTGCACGGCCTGACCTTCCGGCCCAGCTCGTGGGCACCGGTGGATGCCTGCCCGCCGGACCAGGTGGTGTGGCCAGCCGCGTGGATTCGGGCCCGACTGGCCGCCTGGCGCGATGAGCACGGCCGCATCCTGCCCGGCCACAGCGCCCACCTCGCCGCCCATGCCACCGCCCGCGCCCGCCACGGCCGACTCGGCGCCGCCGCCCTGCCACCTGGCGCGAGCGGCCTCGTGCCCGAACACGTGCTGGACCGGGCCCGCCGCCTCTCCCCCACCACGACCGAGATCCTGCGCCGGCACAGCCCGATACCCCCAACCCCAACGAACGACGTCCTCACCCCCGCCGCCGCCCGCGCAGCATCCGACCAGCTCACCGCCCGCCTGATCGCCCAGGCCCGCACCGCACACACCCCCCGGACAGCTGCCGGAGCCACCCCGCCCCACCGCACCCTGCCCTGGTGCGGAACCTGCCAGTACAGCAGCCGACACCACCGCGACGGCGCGGCCTGCACCCGCTGCCACCCCACCCGCGGCACCGGCTCCTACACCACCCCCGACGGCACCTGGGTGCCCTACCACAACCCCCTCGACGACAGCGTCTACCACCAGCCCTTCCCCACCGAAGACGGCGCCAAGGCCGACACAGGCGGCCGAACATCCGGAGACCTCCCCGACGACCAGGCCCTCACCCCCGAACAGCGGGCGCGAGCCCGCGCCCGCTACGAGCGCCACCAACGCCACCCCTGGCTCCGCTAACACCTTCACCGCGAACGGAGAACCATCCACAATGGACAACTACCGCGCCCGCTGGCCCGGCCGAGTCGTGCCCGGCACCGACGCCGACATCGCCGCTGCGGTCACCGAGCTCTGCCGCCGCGCCGACTGGCCGCTAGACCCTCTCAGCACGCGGGCCCTCGCCCGCGTGCTGGAACCCTTCTTTCACCACGGATGGTGCGTGGATGCCCTCATCACGGCCCTGGACCGCACCCCCGACCAGCAACGGAAAGCCCCCTGGCGCGCCGAAGGCGGCGACCTGGCCGCCTTCGTCGTCCGTCGGCTTCGCGCGTGGACCCTCGACCCGGACACCAGCCCCACCGTGATCCCCCTCGACCCACCGATCCGGGCCATGACCCCCACCGAATGGCACGCCAAAACCGCCCACCGCCGCCGCGATACCAGCCCGGACCGTACCCGGCGGAAACTCACCGCCACCGGCCAACAGGCACGCGCCCAGGCCCTCCGCCACGCCCACGGCCGCCAACACTCCATAGTGGACAGAATTCGGGAATCCGAGCAACGCCAACAGAACGCTCTCGCCCGACTCGACGAGCTCCTCCCACCCACCACCCGACACGCATCGGCAGCCGCACCAGCCACTCCACGTCGCCAGGCCGACCGACACCTCGCCACCTACGCCACCCGCACCGCCCGCATCGTCGGTGACCCCGCCGTCCGACGCGCCCTCGATGCTCTCGGTACCCACGACGAACACCCCGCGACCACCCTCCGCGTCCTCATCAACGCCATCACCGACGCCCGGCAGCGCACCGCCCTCGACACCCTCGCCACACTGGGCCCCGCCGCGATCACCATGGACGATCACACCCAGCAGATGCTCACCGCGATCGCTCACGCCCTCCACCACGGCCTCTCCGTCGAGGACACCCTCGACCTCCTCCGCCCCCACCTCCCAGCACACCCTCAACCCGCAGAACCACCCTCGACGACCCAGCCCCGGAGGCACACCCCGTTATCGTCACGGTGACAAAAGTAAGCCGGCGGGGCAGGGTCGCCCGATGGGGCGTTAGCGGAGTCTGGTCTGAGCCAGCAGGCGCACGATCGGTACATGTACCGCATCCACTGGCCGGAGGTGATCGAGCAGGCCCGCGACATCGTCACCCGCTACGAGTACGGCGTCACCCTCCGCCAGCTCTACTACATCCTCTTCTCCCGAGGGATCATCCCGCACAGCGCCCCCACCTACCGGCGCCTGTCCGCCCGGCTGGCCGAGGCACGCCGCCGCGGCGACTTCCCCCCGCTCATCGACACCGTCCGCCAGGTGCACGTCCCGCCCTCCTACACCAGCCCCACCGAGCTCCTCACCGCGGCGGTGGCCACCTACCGGCGCGACCACACCGAAGGACAACCCACCCAAGTATGGGTCGGCGCCGAGAAAGACACCGTCCGCGCCGCCATCGCACAGTGGACCCACGACCACGGAATCCCCGTCATCATCTGCCGCGGCTACGGCTCACAGTCCTATGTAGACGACGTTCGCGGCCGCGTAGAACACGATGGCCGACCTGCCGTTCTCGCCTACGTCGGCGACTGGGACGCATCCGGACTGGACATCCAACGCGACTGGACCACCCGCACCCACTGTTGGGACACCGTCGAAAGACTCGCCGTCACCCACGACCAAGCCGCCCACCTCCCCGCCGCAACAGCCAAACCCGGCGACCCCCGCTGGCCCAAGTTCGCCACCCGCTACGGCTACAACCCCACACACCCAATCCAATGGGAAGTCGAGGCCCTCGACCCCGACCAACTCCGCCAACTGGTCCTCGACGCCATCCACCGCCACACCAACCCCCAACAACTCGACCGAGTCCTCGACCGTGAACGCACGGAACGCACTGAACTCGCTGCGTTTGTGCAACAGTGGCGCGAGTACGTCCGCCCTGCCCGCCACCGCCACAGGTGATTCGGCGCGAAATCACCACCACGAACACCACCGGTCAGGAGCCGCGCAGCGCTGCCACAACCTGCGGCAGGCCCTGATGTTCAAGCCGCACAAGGACATCGTTCACTGTCCCCGGTGGAGAGGTCCACGAGTCAGCGATCCGCTGCACACAGCCGTAGACGACCTTGGGGGCCTCCTCGACCTGGCCCAGCACGAACTGATCCGCGCTCTTCGGCTCGATGTCCCAGCGCGCCAACACATCCACAGGAAAATCGCCCAAGTCGTTCGTCACGATGACCTGTGCGCGAGCCCGGATCGCCGCCGCGAGCACATGCCGATCATCCGGGTCCGGCAGCTCCAAGCCCTCAATCCACGGCTCATAGCCGGTGACCAGACAATCCCGCACCGCCCGCACCATCAGCTCCCGGGTCCGCCCTAACCGCCCCGCATCCAGGTCCGGCCGGTTGGCCCGCAGGTTGTCGAACACCTCGTCCAGAATCCGATCGGTCCACCGCGCCCGCACCAGACCCGCCTGCGCAATCCGAATCAACAGGTCCCGCACCGTGCTCGGATACAGCACGTTCGCGTCGTAGACCACCACAAGCACGTCAGGCGAGCCCCATCTCCTGAGTCAACGCGGTCAACTCGTCCGCAGCCTCCCGCCGGGCCTGGTCATCCCGCCGCAGATAGTCCAACAGCGACGCCGCCCGCACCCGACGATGCTTCCCGACCATGCGGTAGTCGATCTCCCCCTGCTCCAACAGACCGATCAGGTACGGCCGCGACACGTTCAACAGATCGGCCGCCTGCTGCGTGGTGAGCTCGGCGTGCGTCGGCACCACCGCCACACCCTGCCCGGCCGCCATGTGCGCCAACACCCGAGCCAACAGCTCCACCGCCGCCCGCGGCACCACCAGCTCCTCCCCGTCCTCCTCCACCAGGACGCGCACCTTCTCCGGCCCCTGCGGATGCCGCGCCAGATACGCCCGCACCTGCTCCACCGCGGCGTCCGCAGTCGAGACGTCCTCCGCATCCGGCTGCACCGGCGGTTCCACCATCACCAGACTCATCCCACACACCTCCTCACCGCAGTATCCGCAGTAAACGAAGCAAACGCAACCAACAGCGTGACCAGCCACACAGCGACCTCCCTGGTGATGCCGGCGGCATCACCACCCTCACGCCTCGTACCGCTCCACCGCCTGACGCACCAGATCCGCCCAGGTCACCGTCCGGTGCCCCTTCACCAACTCCTCCTGAATCCGCTGGTACGCCGCCGCCGAAGCCAGACCCTCATCGTGCGCCCGCTTGGCCTCCCACAGCCCGAGCAGCTCCCGCGCCGCGCCGCCCGGCGCCCAGCCAGCACCATCGCCGCCGGCAGCGTGATCCCCACCGGCACCGGATAGCCCACGTTCCACGTGCCCTTCCGCCGCACCGCCAGCCGCAGCGCACCCTCCTCCCCCCTCATCCAGCAACGGCCCTTGCGGGTCGGCCACATCCGGCTCCGCCAGCCGCACCCGCACCAGCAGCTCCACCACCCCGTCGCGACGCGGCCATCGCCGACGCCCGCGCCAGCCGGCCGGCCCGGGGCAGGCCGATAGAGCCCTCCGCCACCAGCCGCGCCGTCTCCCGCTGGATTCGCCAGCCCCAGGACGAACTCCGTGACCTAGTCGACGTTCTTCTCGCCCACCGTGACCTCGCCACCGACGACGACACCGAGGCCCCTGCCCTGGTCCCCGCCTCAAAACCGACCGGCCGGCGGTCGAAACGGCAGCGTTAGGAGTGGCGAGGATGATGCATCCGGCACCACCCCGGGTGAGCACGAGAATGATTCCGCCGGAATCACCACCACGACACCGCAGCTCCAAGAGACGGCCCCGCCGCCATGTCCACAAACACGAAGAGGCCGACCAAATCCGCGCGAACGCGGGCCGCAAGGCCGACCTCTCCGGAGCCCGCAGGCTCTGTCCTTCCACCGCAATGAGAAGGGAAGGAACCACCCCAGTCTACTGACCCACAAAACAATCACCAAACGACGCGACCCCGCCCCGCGCAGGTCGTGATCCGGGGCGCTCGCCGCCCCCGGACCCCCGGCACGCTCTGGGCAGGAGGGGGAGAGGGGCGCGGTGGGGTGGTCCCGCCCGTCGCGTCCGCAAGGGCTAGCACGGGGTGCCGGCAGGGCACAAGGCACCCCGGAGGGGACCCCGCCTTGCGCCCCACCGTCCCCCCGCGCTCGGGCCGGAGGCCACGCGACGGGCAGAACCACCCCGGCCCCGGGTGTGTGTCGGGGGACACAGCTTGATTCCGACGGAATCAGGCTCCCCACCTTGCCCTCCCGAAATGACTATAGTATAGTTACATGTGTGAGGGGGTTGGGAGCCGCAACCCGAACCCCACACCGAGAACCACCGCAACACAACAACGAAAGGAACGTCGTGACTCGCATGTTCCAGCAGTCCATCCCGCCTTGCCAGGACGACGGTGGTGAGCAGGACTACCGCCGCCACCGCGAGCAGCTCGACGCCGCCGCGGCAAACCCACCGGACCACCTCGACGAGTACGGCCAGCCCTACGCCTACCCCGGAAGCGTCTGACCCGGGCGCCTCCAGCCCTGATTCCACCGGAATCACGTCACGGCGCAGGGGGTGGGACGCCGCAACCCGCCCCCTGCGCCTCGCAATCCCACCGCACGAGAAGAAACACGGAGAACCACCATGTCGAAGCGTCGTCGCCCCCTCACCCCGGAAGAGCGAGCCGAGCGAGCCGCGCGCGCGGCGCAGTTGGCCCAACGAGCACACGAGGTGATGTCCGGCGCGGAGATCGGACAACGGGTCCGTTCGCTACTGGGCATGTCCCGCCGGATCATGAGCTACAGCCTGCGGAACCAAGTTCTGCTCTTGGAACAGGCCGCCGAGCGTGGAATTGAACTCAGCGACGTGGACACCTTCAGGGGATGGTGCGCCCGCGGCCGCCGCGTCCGGAAAGGGGAGCGCGCCCTCTTGATCGTGCGGCCGGTCGGCGTCGACGACGACCAGGACGACGCCGAGAGCATCGAGCAGGAACACCAGCACGAGAGCGACACCACCGACGCGCCGAAGCGGCCGCGCTTCCGCATGATGCCGGTCTTTGCGATGTCCCAGACCGACCCGGTGGAGGACGCCGAGGAGACCGAGCCCGATGAGGACGGGGACGACCTCGACCAGCCCCCCGCCGTCTTCCTGTGGGGCACCCTGATCGAGCAGGTGGCCACGGCCGGCTACACCATCACTCGCGACGGGACGGCCGCCACGACCGACCACGGCGCCCGCGTGGTCACCATCCCTGGGCAGGAGATCGACGACGACGCCGTGACCACCCTCGGCGAACAGCTCGCCGCCATCCTCACCCACCCCACCGACCGCGACAAGGCCACGGCCGAGGGGAACACCGAGCAGCAGGAGACGACCGACTCCCAGGGCCGGCAGCGGGTGACCCTGCCCCTCGGTGACGCCTACGGCACCGCGACCGCCACCGTCCACACCAACTGGGAGACCGGCCGCACCACCTACACCGTGCGCGGCCCTCGCATCCGCGGGACCTACACCGTCTTCCCCGACGAGTACGACGACGACAACCCCAACCCCACCCGTGTCACCGTGCGCTACGGCGTGTGGAAGCCCCGCGCCCTCCCTCGGGAGTACGACGATCTCCCCGAGATCAACAACGTGCGCTTCGCTGGAGGAACCGCGGGACTCGACCCCAGCGAGGTCGACGACCTCACAAGGTGGCGGCTCAACGGTCCACACCAGGAGAAGACCGCCGAGCGCAACGCCGCCGTTGTACGGGCCATCCTCCGCCACTGGTTCACCCGACCCGACCGGGACGCCGTCCGGACGGCCGCCGCGCGCTACGAGGCCCCCCGAAAACTGCGCTACACCAAGGACAAGACGCAACGACTCCGCGACCAGATCACGGAACTGACACGCCAACTCGCCGAGCGCGAGAACCTGGCCGCCGAGCTGACCAGCCTTACCCAGGCCACCACAGGCGCGGATGATTCCGCCGGAATCACCACCACCCTTTGACATCCCCAAATAACTATAGTATATTTATTTGGGGATGTCAGTGGCGGGGGGATGAGGAAGCCGCAACCCGTCCCCCCGCCCCGCTTCCACCGCAACGTCATCACCGGGAAAGGACACCGAGACATGCCGCTCACCCTGCGCCGCATGGTGGACCCCGCCGAGCACGCCGACCAGGTGGTCGCCCGAGTCACGGCCGCCGCCCGCACCTGGGAGGCGAGGTTCCACGGCCGACTGCTGCTCTCGATCGAGGTCAGCGAGCCCTACGACACCATCGCCCCGTGCCCCACCGAAGACGGCCGCGTGGAGGACGTCCGCACCACCGTCGCAGACGTCACTGTCACCCTGGCCGACGTGGTCGACGCCAACGGCGGATGGCAGATCCTCGGCGGACTCCAGGCCCATCACGGGATCAAGGCGGAGACCGGACAACCCGGACCCGTCACCGCGTTCGGCGCCGCCACCCTGAGCGAGCACGGCCAGCACGCGGGGACATGCGTCCACTGTGGACGCCGCCGGCGGCGCACCACAACCTACCTCCTGCGCCACCGGGACGACGGGACGATCAAGCCCGTGGGATCGACCTGTGTTGCCGACTACACCGGCGGAGCCGTCACCGCGCACCTGTGGGAGACCTTCGGCCGCGGCCGGCGTGCGATCGAAGACGAGTTCGACGACGCCATTCGAGCCGCCCGCGCCGCCGCCGCGTTCGAGCTCGTCGAGGTGGTGGCCGCCGCCGTCGCCGACGTGCGGGACCGAGGCCGCTACCACAGCCGTGCGGCCGAGGAGTGGGGGAAGCTGCCGACCACCGACGCCGCCCGCATGATCCTGACCCGCAGGCGGAAGGACCCGCACCTTCCCACGATCACGACCGCCGACCTCGGCCAGGCCGAGGAGATCATCCGGTGGATGCGGGAGGACTACCAGCCACCGGCTGGCGACCAGTTCGCCGAGAACACCGCCGCCGTCTACCGCAGCCGCTTTGTCGACGCAGACAGAGGTTTCGGGCTGGCCGTCGCGGGTGTAGCGATCTACCGGCGGGAGCAGGACCGCCGCGCCCGCGCCGAACGCGAGGCCCGCGCCGAACACCTCCGCTATCTCGGCACCGTGGGGGAGAGGCTGCGCGACCTCACCGGAGAAGTCCGGATGGTGTGGCGCGATGAAAACCACTGGGGCGACACCACGCTACTGATCATCGCCGTGGACACCCCCGACGGCCCCGCAGTCATCAAGTGGAGCGCCAGCAAGTACGTACCGGTGGACACCGGCGACACCGTGACCCTCACCGGCACCGTCAAGAACCACGAGGAGTACCGGGGCGAGCGGCAGACCATCCTCACGCGCTGCCGGATCACTCCCGCCACCGAGCCCACCACCAAGGCCGCCTGATTAGCCACGGGTGGCCGGGGAAACACCCGACCCCGGCCACCTCTGTGCCCGGCTCGCGCGGAGCCCGGAGGGACCGGGCATCGAGCCCGGCCCCTCCGGACCGGCCCGGCCGCCGTCGGGGCCAGCATCCGCCCGCCCCTCACGACACAACATAAAGACTCGATGATTCCGGCGGAATCACCCGCAGGACCTTGACCAACCCAGAACTACTAAACTATAGTTATGTGGGTGAGGGGTGGGAGCCGCAACCCGAACCCCACGCCACCACCGCATCCGAGACAGGAGAACCCAAAGCCATGGCCGGAGAAACCACGATCACCGTGGTCGGTAACCTCACCGCCGATCCAGAACTGCGCTTCTTGCCGAGTGGTGTCGCAGTCGCCAACGTCACGGTGGCCTCGACGCCCCGCACCTTCGACCGACAGGCGGGGGAATGGACGGACGGCGACCCCCTGTTCCTGCGCTGCACCATCTGGAAGCAGCTCGCGGAGCACGTGGCGGAATCCCTCCATCGCGGTGCGCGCGTCCTCGTCACGGGTCGACTGCGCCAGCGCAGCTACGAGACCAAGGACGGAGAGAAGCGCAGCGTGATCGAGCTGGAGGTCGACGATCTCGGCCCGTCCCTGCGCTGGGCCACCGTCAAGGTCAACAAGGCGACCCGAGGTGGGGGAGACGCCGCCGCACCCGCCGACCACTGGCAGGGCGACGAGCCCCCGTTCTGATGAAACCCGGGGTGAGGCGAGTCGCACCGACCCGCCTCACCCCACTCTCCTCACACTGAAGACGAGAACCACCGAGGAAGGACACGACCGATGCCGCGCGTGCGGAACACCAAGAAGCCACCGAAGGGGCCCAGCGTCGTCGACCGGACCGCACCGCAGGCGGAGCAGGAGACTCGGGGCGGCGCCGAGAAGGCCGCGGAACTGTTGGGCAGCCTGGAGGCCGCGCAGCAGGACACCACGTCGCACAGCGTCATCCAGGTGGCCCCGGACACGATCGCCCCGCATCCGGACAACCCGCCCCACCGCTATCAGGACACCGAACAGCTCCGCGAGACCGCCGACTCCATGGCCGAGCACGGCGTGCTCCAACCTCTCGTGGTGGCCACCCGCGCCGCCGTCGTCGCCGACGCCCCCGCGCTGGCCGACACGATCGACGCGGCGGCACCGTACGTCATCCTCGCCGGCCACCGCCGGTGGGCCGCCGCCCGCCTCGCGGACCTGGCCAAGATTCCGGTGATCGTGCGTGATGACCTGGCGAGCCATGCCGCCATCACCAAGGTCTTCCTGATCGAGAACCTGCACCGCGAGGGCATCACTCCGCTTGAGGAAGCGGACGGTTACCGCCGGCTGCGCGAGCAGGGCATGACCGAGCGACAGATTGCCGCGGCCGTGGGCAAGAGCCAGTCCCACGTGCACAAGCGCCTCCAGCTGCTGACGCTGCCACAGGCGGCCAAGGACGCCCTCCAGGTCGGTGACATCACCATCACCGACGCCCAACACCTGCTACACAAGGACCTCCCCAAAAACCGACGGGAACGGGCATTCGCCACCGCCCGGGAGACCGGGATCGCCGTCGAGGCCGCGGTCAAACGAGAGATCGCCCTCGCGGAAACCGAGAAGCGCACCGCCGAGCTCCGCCAGCGGCTCCAAGACGAGGGCGTACCCGAGATCGACCCCCGCGAGATGTTCGGCGCCGACGCCTGGCAACACCGGCTCCAGCCCGAGCACGTCGAACCGGAACGCGAAGCTGGACACCTCGCCGGCGCCCAGATCATCGGCGGATCCCTCGCCTACTACAGCACCTTGCCCAACCCGGACATCCGGGCGTCCCTGGACGCCCAGAACCAGAAGACCAACACCAGCCCGGCACCGGCCACCCGAACCGAAGACGACGAACGCGACGCCACCCTGTTCCAAGCGCGGCAGGCACACCTCGACGCAGGCCGGAACCGGAACGAGGCGATCCGACGTCTCCTCACCGACCACACCCAGCTCAAGCCCACCACGATCATCGACATCCTCACCGACGGTGTCCTGGTGGGTGAGGTCGAAAATGGAGTGTTCCACTACGACGCCGCAGTCCGAGGGTGGTTGGATGTCGAAGTCGAGGACGCTCCGGAGCTGGATGAGCTGATCGCCTCCGATCGCCGGCAGGCGCAACGACTCGCCCTGGCCGTAAGCCTGGCCGCGCTGGAGCACGACGCAAGCGACCTGGTCTACCCCTCCGGCAGGACATGGCCCCGACCCGTCGCCCGCCACGTGCGCCGACTCGCCGAACTCGGCTACCACGAGCTCAGCGAGTACGAGAAGGACAAGCTTGCCGCGTCGGACGCAGCCGCAGCGACCGAAGACGACACCACCGACGCCGCCTAACCGCGGGCCGGTCTTCCCGACCACAGTCGAGGTGATTCCGGCGGAATCACCTCACCCCCTTCCACCGCAACGCGTACTTGAGGGAACGGCAAGATCATGGGAAAGAAGATCGCGATCTGGAACGAATCAGGCTCGGTCGGCAAGACCACCACGGTCGTCAATCTCGCCTGCGCGCTGGCGAAGCGTGGCGAGCGCGTGCGTGTCGTGGGCCTAGACCCCCAGTGCGACGCCGAGTACTACCTCGGCATCGGCTCCACCCCCCGGCACACCGGGGACATGCTCGTCGAGCGCACCGTGATCGGGGAGGACGGCGAGCGAACCAAGGTGCTCTACACCATCGCCGAGTGTGAGGTCCCCGTCGGTATCCGAGTCGCCAACCCACACGCCGAGGAATACGACCCCACCGCCGCCGAATGGCTCTCCCGCATCACCGTCGTGCCCGCCGGAGCCGATCTTTACGATGATCAGGTCGCCTTGGACCAGGACCCCCTTGGCGGGACCCGGCTCCGGGAAGCGTTCGAGGAAGCCGAGCAGAACGGAGATGAGGACAAGGTCATCACGCTGTTCGACTGCCCAGGCTCCAAGTCCGTGTTCACCATCAACGTCCTCTACGCCCTAGACCCCAAGGATGGGGACCGGGTAGTCACCTGCACCCCGCCGGACTGGAAGGGGACGGGCGGCCTCGGCAAGATGCAGAAGACGTTGAACGAAGTCAACCGCAGAACAAGGCGCACTGAAAAGAACCTCCTCGACATCGACGCCGTCGTTCCTTGCCGGGTCCCACCCAGCAACCGCGGGAAGTTCTTCCAAAACCGTCTCGCTGACCTGAAGCAAGACGACAGCCCATGGGCGGCCAAGGTGGCCCCCAGAATTCGAGAGGCCGTGGTGGTCCCCGAGTCCTTCTGGCAGCAGGAACCCTTGCTGATCTACGTACCAGACGAGCCCGTCACAGCGGACTACCTGGCCTTGCTGGACTGGCTGGACGAGCGTGGAGTAACCAAATGACCAGCGCCGAAGCGCAGGGTGGCTCCCCGGGGGGAGCCACCCGCTCCGGCCGTCACCAAGACGGCAAGAGCATGTTGCAATCCTGGATCGACACCGCTTCCTTCCAGTGGGCCGTCAACACTGTCAACGGGATTAAGAAGGACGTTGACCCTCGCTACTCCATGCGCCGCTTCCTCGAAGACGCAATCTCCAAGCACGCTCTGGAACTCGAGGCCGAGCACCACGGCGGGAAGCCCTGGCCCGAAAGCGGTCCCCTCCGCCGAGGCGTTCCCGGCAAACGCACCCGGGACACCGACGAGTAGAGCTCATCAGGAGTTGAGGCCGCCGCCACGGACGGGGATCTCTACGAGGTGGTGGTGTTGACCGAACCGCCATTCCTCTCCGACAGCCCTGGGGCGGCTCCTGGAGTACGGTCGCCTGGACTTGGACGCGGTCCGACGCGGCCACCATCGCTGAGGCGTACCTCCAGCGTGGCCACCAAGCGGTGCAGATCTGGCAGAACCGCGATCTGGTCGGCGAGGTATCCACTGTCGACGCTCGAGAACTGAACGACAACTGAACTGAGAGACGACGTGACTTCGTGGGACCAATGGCCATGCCTGCCCTGGATGATCAGTGTCTCGCTACGGGAGAACGTTGACCCGCGACGGGTCGGACAAAGCATCGCCGACGCGGTCGGTGGCGCTGCCCGGCCGATGGTGGCCCGCGTGGCCCGAGTCCCGGTCACCGTCGAGGAACAGGCGAAGGTCTGGC
Organism: Longimycelium tulufanense; assembly: GCF_014645795.1. Taxonomy (GTDB): domain Bacteria; phylum Actinomycetota; class Actinomycetes; order Mycobacteriales; family Pseudonocardiaceae; genus Longimycelium; species Longimycelium tulufanense. Next base: position 21,772 of record NZ_BMMK01000057.1, read on the forward strand.
GATTCGCCTGGCGTACCGGCCAAGTCCCGCCCGAACAGTCCGCCGTCTACCTGATGGCCTGCCACGTCCAACCGGACACCGAGGGTGAGGTGCCTGGCACCGAAGAACTCGGCCTCATGGTCCACCACCCCGGAACCGACTACCTCCCCGTGGCATCGCAGCTGGTCGTCGACGTTGAGGTCGACGCCCCCAGGTTGGAACGGGGGCGCTTCCGCCACCGACCCCGCGTCCTGCGCCTCACCCGGCCCCCCGTGTAGCCACCGGCACGGGATGAGGCCGCCCGCCGCGTCGGGACGGAGTGGTGTCGTCACGGGTGATCACAGTACCCGAAAGAACGAACCCCTAGGGTTTCTTATATCGCACCTCTAGGGTAGCGTCGGGGTATGACGATCACCACGACGTGGGTCCGGGATCCCTCCCTCGGTGAGGACGAGGTCCGGAACGACTGGTACGCCTACATCAATAACGGCCTCTACACACAGGACCAGCAGGAGAAACTCGTCCGGGCTCTCCTGGCCGAACAGCAGCGGGAGCTCGAGGACCTCCTCCCTGATGGGTTCGCCTGGCTCCCCTCCACCAGCGAGATCATCGGCCCGGTGGATGCCGAGCTCGACCTGGATGCGGCGTTGGAGGCGGCACGGTCCGGCCAGCGGGACGACGTCATCAGGGACGTGCTGGAGGTTGTTTTCAACAAGGTGGCCGCCCGGTTTGAGGAGATCGAGCGCGAGGTGCTCGGGTGACCAGCTCCTCCGGGGTGGGGCGGTCCCCGGCAGGGCGACGGCCCCACCTCGACCCGTCGGAGCTCACCGCGTGGCTGCGTGCGCTGCCCCCACGGGAGCGGATCCGTGCCGCGGAGGAGGCCAGCGACGAGGCACGGGCGCTGGTGGGCCATTTCGCCGAGATCCGGCGGGCCGCCGTCGTGGAGGCTCACGCCCAGGGCGAGGACGTCGGGGTGTCACCGCAGAAGGTTCGGGACGCCGCGCGCCGGGACCGGGAGCTGCTGCGGGCCGCGTTGGAGGTGCTCACCCGGCCCGGGGTGGCCGCGGTGCGCCGCGACCAGCTGGCCCAGGGTCTGGCGGCCCGCGCCCCGATGTATGCGGTCGCCCAGCGGGTGGACATCGGCATCCGGCACCTGGACACCACCACGATCACCGGCGACGAGCATGAGCTGCTGATGGCCGCCCACCGTCGTGCCCTGGCCATCCTGGGACGGCAGGAGGCCCGGTGATCCGTCCCCGCGTGCTGCCCCGAATCCGGGACCGGATGGTGTGGCTGCTGACCGACCCCGACTCCGACCTGCGTCGCGTCGTCGACGACGACGAGGGCCTGCTGTTGGACACCGTGGCCCGTCACCTGACCACCGGCGCCCTGTACTGGGTGACCGCCGACATGGCCGCCCTGGCCACCGCGGCCGGCCGCAGCCTGGACACCGTCCGCTGGTGCAGCCAGGACCGCCCCGCCCCCACCGGGCTGATGGTCATGGACGGCGGCGTGGGCTGGATGCCCTACCAGGGCGTGGACTACCCCATCGACGCCCTGTCCTGGGGGCCCGGACCCGACGGGCTGCTGCTGTGCCTGTGGCTGGCCCGGCGCCGCCTGGACGACCGCCTCGCCCCCCACGGCGCGGCGGTCGTGCCCGAGCGGACCGCCGCGCTGCTCCCCGTCCTGGGCCACACCATGCCGGTCCACTCCGAGGACCACCCCGTCACCGCCCTCCCCGATCACCTCCGGACATTGGCCACCACACTGGCCGCCGCCTGGCACCTGATGGACCAGCCCACCCTCAGCGAGCAGCGTCCCGCCCCCATCGATCGGGGCCTGCGCCGCGTCTACACCCGCCAGCAACGCCCCGAACCCGCGGTCACCCTCATCGATCTCCGCTCCCGCTACCGACCCACAGACCCCGACCAGCAACCCGATCTCCACCCCAGCCGCTACCACCACCGCTGGGTCGTGCGCGGCCACTGGCGCTGGCAGGCCCACGGCCCCGACCACACACTCCGCAAACGCATCTACATCACCGACCACCTCAAAGGACCCCACGGCGCCCCCCTCCTCCGCCACGAACGCGTCAACGTCTGGCGACGCTGACCCGACCGACCGCATGGGAGGAACGACCTGATGAACGAGAACAAGCCAGCCGCCGTCGACGGGCTGGTCACCCAGCTCCACGCCCGCACCCTCGCCGCCGAGGCCGAGGAAGCCGCGAACGGGTTCCTGTGGCTCACCGTGTGGCACGGCGACCTCGAGTCCGACGACGACATGCAGCGTGTTCAAGCCCTCTCCGACGCGGCGTGGTCATGGGCCGACCGGTGGCCCGGCTGCGTGTGCACCCAAGGCGGCAACGACTACTGGGCTGTCCGAATCGGACCGCCCGCCCCGGACCCCGCCGATCTGCTCGCCGACCTGGAGACCCTGGCCGCCGAGCTCGCGCCGACCAGCCCGGCCACCGGCCGGACCTGGTGGCGCATCCACCGAGGCCGCCCCTGAACCAGCTACCGGACATCCGCCGCTGTCGCTTCAATGCCAACCAAGAACAACCTGTGACGCCGCCTGCATCAGCGAAACGGGGAAGACGTGCCCACGATGGACGACCACGACCGGCCCATCGCCGGTGACCAGCTTGACCCGGCGGTCGCGCTGAATGAGTGGAGCCGGCGGGCGGACGCCGACCGGATGCTGTGCCCCGCACCAAGGCACGGGCCGATGGTCGCGCTCCGCGACCGCAACTATCCGGGTGTCCGGGTCACGCTGCTCAACAGTGACATGATCGACTGCCACCAAGACGACATCTGGCTTGTCCTCACGCTCAAGTAGCCCGGCGGGCCGTGCTCGAGGGCGGACCGCAGCCGGTCCTTACCTCGAGCACTCCTCCCAGCGCCAGCGTGTGTCGGTGATGCCGCCAGCATCACCGACACACCTCGTGATGAGGGAGTAGCACCGCCGGTCACGCGGCGTTGTACCGAGGATGTCGAGTTCGCCGCGAGGTCCACTACGGCCGCAAGCCGCAGGACCTCCCAGTCCGTCGATCTGTGCGGGTAGTACCCCGGTCTTTCTGTGTGGTGCCCGGGGTGTGCGGTTCCTGCTGTCGGGTCAGGCCAGTCGGAGCGACCAGCCCGAGTCCGGTAGCTCCACTCGCTGCTCTCTAGCGGTCACGGTCACCACGAACTTCCGGTAGTCCGGTTGGTCGTGCTCGGCCCACCAGGTGTGCGCGGCCTCGACTTCTTCCCAGAGCCGACGCGGTCGGGTGTGTCAAGTTAACGGTGGATCGCGTTGATGTGGTTACTTCCTTGCTGCGGACAGTCGTC
>NZ_BMMK01000058.1 GCF_014645795.1 Longimycelium tulufanense
TGTGAACTCACGAGCGAACCAGGGTGGAACACATCCCATCCCTAACCATGCACGAGGTCGTTAGGAACACGACCGCGGATGTTCCGCGCTGTCCTTCGCAGGGAGCTTGCCCGGCTATGTCGAGGAGACCGCACGGCATCGCAGAACCGTCGCCCAGTCCGATGGGCGTTCATCGATCAGGTACGCCGACAGGGCTGGTCGTGACAGTGGATTGCCGGCGCCCTGTGGCTGCCGGTCAGCGGCAACGTTGCTTTGGCTGATGAGTGGGACCGATCACGACGCCGTCGAACAGGCACTTTCGCCCTTTCAGAGGTGTTGTGCACATCCGAACGTCTCCGCAAGCCCACACACGATCACCCACATCGTTAATCACTAATTTATCACAAACAGATAATAATTTGGTGACCGCGTGAGATTTTGGGGGCGGGGATCCGGAGTTGTGGTGTGTGCAGGGGTTCCGGTTGGGGACCCGGGAGAAGGTTGGTGATCATGGCAGGCCGTGGCCGAGATCGTGGAGGAGTGGTGGGAGGCGCGAGCAGTGCCGGGGATGGTTGGCGTCTGGTTCCGCGTCAGCTTTTGGACAGGTCGGCGTCGGCGATCTGCTGCCCCAGCGCCGCGGACCTTCGAACGCTCACGCCTCTGGTCAGCGGTGGGTGTTGTGGGAGACGCGGGGTAGGTCGGCCCGCGGTGGTTCTCCGGCTCGGGCCTGGCGTCGCCCTGCTTGTGACGCTCGGGGTCCCGGGGAACATGAGAAGGATCGTTGATCGCGTTTGCGAGTGGCGGCAGCGCCGGACGGGCGGCAGCCGTACCACCAGCGCCGTTGATGTGTCCTTGGTCGCAGTTTTCTTGGTCGATGTCCTATCGGGGCTGGATTTCCGGACTTATTAGGGGTGTCGACGGTTCGTCTGACTGGTGGTGATGCTGGTGTCTAACCGCAGAGAGAACGCGGGCCAGGGCCGCACGGCTGGTGCGGCGGGTGGGGCCGCGGAGGGGGCGACGGGTGCGCTGCGTCCCAGGGCCGCAGGGGCATCCGCAGGGGCTGGTTTCCCTCACGTCGCAGGCCAGGGTCAGGGGAGGGGGCGTCGTGTGGGTCTCCGACTACTTGGTCACACGCAATCTCATTCCGTGTCGTCGGGCGCGGGGCGGCGCCGCCGCCGGGCGGCGGCCGGTGTGCCGGATGGGGCGCTGTGGGCCAGGTTGACGCCGCGGGATCGGACCGTGTTGGACTTGGTGGCGCAGCACCAGGTGTTGACGACGGAGCAGCTTCGCGCGTTGGTGTTTCCGTCGATCTCGCGGGCGCAGCATCGGTTGTTGGAGCTCGCGGAGGCGGGCGTGGTGTGGCGTACGCAGCCGTATCGCGCCGAGGGTGGGTCGAAGCCGTTTCACTACCTGCTGGGCTTTCGCGGCGCGGAGTTGCTGGCCGCCCAGCGCGGTGCGGCTGCGCCGCGTCCTTCGGTGCACGCGGATCGACTGCGCCGCATCCTGGAGTCCCCGCGCCTGGCTCACCTGCTGGGGGTGAATCAGTTCTTCGCCGATCTGGCCGACTACTCCCGGCGTGCGGGCTTGGGCACGCCGTTTTCGCTTCGGGATGGGCGGCCGGAGGGTGAGGGTCTGCACACGTGGCGCTCGGAGCAGTGGATCACCGAGTTCTACCAGCACACGATCACCCCGGACGGTTACGGCTGCTGGTACCAGGACGGGGTGTGGCTGGGGTTCTTCCTGGAACACGACACCGGCACCGAGCCGTTGCGACGGGTCGCCGACAAGCTGGACCGCTACACCAGCTCTGGCCAGCGCTACGGCGACGGGCTGGATGTGGCGCGGCGGCTGGCGGGCATGGTGCTGATCTGGACCACCAGTCGCCGCCGCGAGCAGGGGTTACGGAAAGCCCTGCTGGCCAAGCAGTCCCCCGTGCCCGTGGCCACTGCGTCGCGCGATCACGGGGACCCGGACGGCCCGGCAGGCGAGGTGTGGTCGGTGGTCACCGCCGACGCCCAGCATGACCGGTGGGTCCGGCTCGGCGAACTGCCCGAGATGATCGGCGGTACCACCGAGACCGGCACCCCGCGCGTGCTCCGCAACCTGGCCACGCGCTCAGACCGTGGCCGTCACGGCCGCGACGAGAGCGCGTTCGGTGACGGGCTCACCGGCGAGGAGCGCCCGGCCCACTGGCACCGCATCGACGTCGCTGATCTCGTGCTCACCGCCCCCGACGACGACGCCACCATCACCGCGCGTGGCGCGTCCCACGCGGCGCCAGCCGGGCTGGCCCGGCACCGGTGGCCGCGGCCCGCCTAAAACCACCCAGTACATCTCGCCACGATCTTCTGGGCTCTCTGGTCGACCCGCTCCCTCGGTCTCGCTGAGGGCGAGACCATGATCGAGACGCCGAGACCACACCGGTGCGCGACGAGACCAGTCGTCCCGCGCCGGTCTCGCCCGCGGTCTCGCTGATCTGATGGGCGGTGAGAGTCCGGACCACCGGCCGGTGATCGCTGGCCCCGACGGGTGCCCGCATGGCAGTCGGGGAGTCGAAGCCCACCGGCCCATACCAGCCTGGCACTGCCAGCCACCACAGCGCGCGTCAGGGCGCGTGCCCACACCCGATCACACCCAACAGGGGTAAGGGTGCGGGTGACCCGGCTGGCGGGTGTCCGCTGCGTCGACGGACCCCACGCTGCCGACCAACGCTCGCGACCTCCCACCCAGCGCGCGGGCTCGCGGGCAGATGAAGGTGCGCCATGTGCCCCCACAACCCCGACACCAGCCACGACCACACCGACGGCGCTGTTGATGCTGGTGATGCGGACGGCAACGTCGTCCCGATGCGCCGCACGGCGGGCCGCGCCGGCGTGACGGTGGAACGCATCGAAACCGAACCGATGACCGCCGAGGAATACCGGCTCGCGGTCACCGCACTCGCCGCCCTGATCAACCAATGGAAACACCCCGAAGACAACCCTTCGAACCACCAGAAAAAAGCCGCGTGAATCGGACATCTCCGCTTCACAACCCGGCCATGACGAGGGACACTAGAACCCAGCGCGGCATCGGTCGCGACCTGGGATGTTAGTCAGCGGTGAGTCGCCGGTAAGCCGTCTCTTGACACTGGAAATACCGCCCTGGTTTGTGGCCGATCCAGGCCGACACAAAGGCCCGGATCGGCCACAAAGAGCAGCACCACGCGAGGAGTTCAGCTTGATGGCGCGATCGCGCACCGCGCACCGCACCAAGAAACCTGTCACCCTGGATGATTTCGACACGGTACGGGTCGGGATCTACCTGCGGCGCTCCACCGACGACGAGCACCAGCCCTACTCGATCGAGGCCCAGGACAACCGACTAGAGGCATACATCAACTCGCAGCCCGGCTGGCGGCTGGTGGCCCGTTTCCCCGACGACGCGTCCGGTGCCTCCACACAGCGAGACGGACTCCAGCGTGCCCTAGCCGCCGCCCAAGCGGGTCTGTTCGATGTTCTTCTCGTCTATCGGGTAGACCGGTTCTCCCGGAACCTGCGCGACATGGTGACCTTGCTCGACGACCTCGACGAGGCCGGCGTGGTGTTCCGCTCCGCCACCGAACCGTTCGACACCGCCACCCCCATGGGCCGGATGCTGGTGCAGATGCTCGGCATGTTCGCCCAGTTCGAACGCGACACCATCATCGACCGTGTCATCGCCGGCATGGAACGCAAGGCAGCCAAGGGGAAGTGGAAAGGCGGCAGTCGCCCCTTCGGCTACACCGTCGACAAGAAAACCCATGTCCTCGTACCGCAGGAGCACGAATCCGTCCTCGTGCGACTCGTCTTCGAGCTCTACACCCGCGACCGGCTCGGCGCCAACAGCATCGCGGCCACCCTCAACGAGCGAGGATTCCGCACCAGCACCGGCAAACTCTGGTCCCGCCAAACTGTCCTGCGTATCCTCGTCAACCGCATCTACCTCGGCGAACTCAGCTTCCGCGACGTCACCACCGAAAACTGCCACCCCGCCCTCGTCGACCCCAACACCTTCGCCGAGACCCAACGCCTCATGGAACTACGCGGCGACCGACAGACCAACCACGCGGCCAACGGATCGGACTACATCGCCACCGGCCGCCTACGCTGCCCACGCTGCGGCAAGGCCATGATCGGTACCCGCGCCACCGGCCGTTCCAAGACCTACCGCTACTACACCTGCTGGACAAACAACCGCGTCGGCAACCATGCCTGCGATATGCCCCGCCTCAACGCCGACGACCTCGACCAAGCCCTCATCGACGCCGTCGCCGACTTCTACGCCACTCAACACGCGTTGATCAGTGACGCGGTCCAAGCCGCCCAACAACACCACCATGCCCAGTACGACCAACAGCACGCCGAACTCGACACCGTCACCGCAGAGATCACCAAAGTCACCGCGAAGATCAACCGCTACCTCGACGCCTTCGAAAACGGCACCCTGGAACCCGCCACCGTCCAAGAACGCCTTGCCGGGCTACAAGCCACCCTCAAGCAACTCCGCAGCCGGCACGCCGAACTCAGTCACGCCGTGGCCACCCCACCCACGATGCCTGACCCGATCACCCTCGACGACATCGCCACCCACGCACGCGACATCCTCCGCACCGGCAGCCCCAACCAGAGGAAGGCCGTCATCGAGGTCCTCGTAGCCCGCGTCGACATCACCGGCCCGAACAGCATCGTGCCCGTCTTCCGCATCCCGCAGCCCGCACCCGACACCGCAGCTGGGACCGACCAGTCCGTCCCAGCTACTCCGGTTCGCACAATGTCACACTTGGTGGGGCGGGTGGGACTTGAACCCACGACCTGACCGATTATGAGTCGGCTGCTCTGACCTGCTGAGCTACCGCCCCCAGAAAACACAATAGGGCCGGTCCCCGGGGACCGGCCCTACCGTCATGGCGCTCCTCCGGTTGGACTCGAACCAACAACCCTTCGGTTAACAGCCGAATGCTCTGCCAATTGAGCTACGGAGGACCGTTCTTCGGTTTTCGCCGAGCGCCGCCCGACGGGCGTAACTCTAGCGCATGCGCCCCAGCGGGTGCGCCCACCCCCCTGCCCGGCTGCACTCGGCCCCAGCCTGCGCCAGGATGGGTGCGGGATCATCCACGAGCCGAGGGAGAACGTCATGAAGGGCTTCCTGCTCGGCGTTGCCGCAGGGTACGTGCTCGGCGCCCGCGCCGGCCGGGAACGGTACGAGCAGATCGTGTCCGGCTACCGGCGGGTGGTCGACCACCCCACCGTGCAGGGGCTGGCCGGCTTCGTGCGAGCCAAGGTGAGCGAGCTCACCCATCGCCCCCGGCCGCCGGCCCAGCGCCGCACGGCACAGGCCCCGCGGGCCGACCGGAACGCGCCGGTGGAGCACGTCGGCGGCGTCGATCGACCCTGACCCGGCCCGCGGGGGCCGGTCATCGTTTCCGCGCCACCGCGAACACCCGGCGGAAGGGCACCCAGGTGCTGCCGCCCGGCCAGGGTGGGTACGCCCGACGCAGCCGCCGGCCCAGCTCCGTCCGGAACTCCTCCCAGTCCCGGTCGCCGAGCTGGGCCCGCACCGGCCGGAGCGCGGTGCCGCTCACCCACTCCAGCACCGGGTCCGTGCCGGAGAGCTGGTGCAGGTAGGTGGTCTCCCAGGCGTCGACCTCGCAGCCGGCGTCGGCCAGCACGGCGGCATAGCCACCGGGATCGAGCACGGACTCGGGGCGCAACAACTGGACATCGGCCAACTCGTCCCGCCAGCGGGGCTCGTCGGCCATCTCGAGGATGTAGTGATGCGAGGGCGCCTCGTAGTTCGCCGGGACGTGCATGGCGAACCAGGCGCCGCTGGACATGTTCGCCAGCCAGCGCCCGATCAGATCCACGTGGGCGGGCACCCACTGCAGCACGGCGCTGGAGACCACGACATCGGTGTCGGTCTCGGGCTTCCAGTCGGCGACATCGGCGACGTAGGCGTCCACGCCGTTGGCGCGGGCCTTGTCGACCATCTCCGGCGAGGAGTCCAGCGCCTCCAGCACCGCCGTCGGCCAGCGCTCCCGGAGCAGGCGGGTCAGGTTGCCGGCGCCGCAGCCGAGGTCGACCACGCGCCGCGGGTCCTCGGCGAAGACCCGCGCCATGAGGTCACGAAAAGGCCGGCTGCGCTGCTTGGCGAAAGCCAGGTAGACGTCCGGGTCCCACATTCCAAGCCTCCTTGGGGCAGAAAAAGGACGTACGTACGGTCTGGGATGCGGGGGCTTCAAGATCACGTCAATTTCAGCAGGCCAGCGGTGGCCGGTGATAGTCCCAATATCCGCTGACTACTGCTCACCCTGCGTCAACCGTTGCGACGCTGTGTATCCACCAACCGGATGGCAACCTTGGCTGTGATATCCGCCAACAGGCTTGTGTTCGTCCCCGGGTCCGGACGCACCTGCAGCACGATGCCGTCCCGACCCGGAACCCGGCGCTGCACGAACCACGCGCCTCCACCGGGCAGTTCCTGCCGGTGCCGAGATCGAATCGAGGCCGTCACCCGCGCGTGGACAACCTCCGGTACGTGGCCGGCGGCGGAGAGCACGAAACGGCGCGGTGCCCGATCCGCCAGCAACACGGCCCCACCGATCTCACCGACTTCATCCGACTCGAACACCGTCAACGTTTCCGCGCCCCAGGTGGCCTTGCCGACCAGGTGCCAGCCCACCCGGCGGGGTCCGGCCGGCTCCGGCAGCCACAGCCCCAGCGAGGTGGCGACGAGGTGCCCTCCGCCGCGCACCTCGGCCACGGCCAGCACGTTCTCGTCGTCGGCGAGCTCACCGGTGAAGTCCGCGGGCAGCTCACCCCGCCCGGTCAGCCGGCCCACCAGCCGCCGCAGCCAACCCACTCAGACCAGGCCACCCATCGCCTGCTCGCGCAGCACCTTGTTGTACTGCTCCAACGCGACGAGATCGCCGAACCGGGCGTGGTACTCCTCGGCGTCGTCGATCGGTGAGAGCCGCTGCAGCCGCGACTTGATCTCGGCGATCTGCCGGGCCACCAGCGTGGCCTGCAGGCTGGCCAGCACGCCGGACACGTACCGGGTGTCGTCCTCGGTCCTGGCCTGCAACGGTTCCACCGACAGCTCGGTCACCAGGCCACGCGCGACCTGGTGCGCGCACTGCTGCGACACCGCGTCCACGAACGCCGGCCCGGCCAGTCCCGACGCGGTGCCGCCCGCCGCCAGCACCGCACGGTGCAGCTCCTGGTACGCGGGGTGCGTGAAGGCGTCCTCGGGGAGCGCGTCGTAGAGCGGGCCGGCCAGGCCCGGCAGCTGCAGGGCGATCTTGAGCGACTCCCGTTCCACGCGCAGCCGCACGTCGCGGCGGTCCGGGCGCGGCGGTCCGTCGACCTCGACGGCGAGCGCACCCTGGTTCGGGTCGGCCGGTGCGGCCCGGCGTTGCCGGCGCGGCGCCGACACCGGTGCCCCGGCCTCCTCGCGCACCCGACGCACCACGGCGGCCTCGTCGGACCAGCCCACCCAGTAGGCGAGCTTGGTGGCGTAGCCGTCCCGCCGGGCACGGTCCCTGATCCGGGCGACCAGCGGCACGGTGCGCTTCAGCGCGGCCACCTGACCGTCCACCGAGTCCAGGTCGTAGGTGCTCAGCAGGCTGCGGATGGCGAACTCGAACAGCGGCTGCCGCCGCGCCACCAGGTCCCGCACCACCTGGTCGCCCTTGGCCTGCCGCAGCTCGCAGGGGTCCATCCCGTCCGGCGCGATGGCGATGTAGGTCTGGCCGGCGAACTCCTGGTCCCCCTCGAACGCCTTCAGCGCCGCCTTCTGTCCGGCCTCGTCACCGTCGAAGGTGTAGATGACCTCGCCGCTGAGCGCGTCGTCGTCCATCAGCAGCCGGCGCAGCAGGGTGATGTGTTCCTCGCCGAAGGCCGTGCCACAGGAGGCGACCGCGGTGGGCACGCCCGCCAGGTGCATGGCCATCACGTCGGTGTAGCCCTCGACGACGACGGCCTGGCGGCGGCGGGCGATCTCCCGCTTGGCCAGGTCGAGGCCGAACAGCACCTGCGACTTCTTGTAGACCTGCGTCTCCGGGGTGTTGACGTACTTGGCCTCGATCGGGTCGTCGTCGAGGATGCGGCGCGCGCCGAAGCCCACCACATCGCCGCCGAGATCCCTGATCGGCCACAGCAGCCGGCGGTGGAAGCGGTCGATCGGCCCGCGCCGGCCGGCCCGGGACAGCCCGGCCTTCTCCAGCTCGGCCAGCTCGAAACCCCGGCCGAGCAGATGCTTGGTCAGCCGGTCCCAGCCGCCGGGGGCGAACCCGCAGCCGAACCGGACCGCGGCGGCCTCGTCGAAACCCCGCTGGGCGAGGAACTCGCGGGCGGGTTGTGCCTCCGGCTGCCGCAGCTGCTCGACGTAGAACTCCGCCGCGGCCCGTAGCGCCTCCACCAGCCGGGACCGCGTCCCCCGGTCCCGGCGGACGCTGGTGCCGCCGCCCTCGTAGGTGAGCTGGATGCCGGCGCGGTCGGCGAGCCGCTCGACGGCCTCCCGGAACTCCAGGTGCTCGATCATGCGCACGAAGGCGATCACGTCGCCACCCACGCCGCAGCCGAAGCAGTGGAACGTGCCGTGGCTGGGCCGCACGTTGAACGACGGGGTCTTCTCGTCGTGGAAGGGGCACAGGCCCTTCAGCGAGCCGCCACCGGCCCGGCGCAGCGTCACGTACTCGCCGACCACGTCGTCGACCCGGTTGCGTTCCCGCACCTCCGCGATGTCGCTCTCCCGGATCCGCCCTGCCACGGGAGCGAGTCTAGTTGCCCGCGGTGATCACCCTCGCCGAGGTTTCGGCGCGTCGGCGGCGGGGCGCGGGACCGACGGGTCGGTCTGGTTTGCTGGCGGACATGTCCTCGGGTCTGGATGCCCTCACCGACTCCTTCGTCGCCCTGCAGCCGCACCTGGTCGGCGCGGCCTACCGGATCGTCGGTACGGTGGGCGACGCCGAGGACGCGGTGCAGGAGGCGTGGCTGCGGTTGTCCCGGCTCACCCCGGGGGAACGGGCGGCGATCGAGGACCTGCGTGCCTGGCTGATCACGGTCGTCGGTCGCCTCTGTCTCGACCGGCTCCGCTCGGCCGCGGCACGCCGGGAGCGCTACGTCGGTACATGGTTGCCGGAGCCCGTAGTGCGGCCGCTGGGGCCGACCCCGGTCAAGGACCCCCTGGATGCCGCGGTGCGCGACGAGGACCTGCGGCTGGCCGCCCTGGTCGTACTCCAGCGGTTGACCCCGGAGCAGCGGGTGGCGTTCGTCCTGCACGACGCCTTCGCGGTGCCGTTTCCGGAGATCGCCGAGACATTGGGGTGCTCGGCGGCCGCGGCACGCCAGCATGCGTCCCGGGCTCGGCGCGCGGTGGCGGACGCGGAGCCGCCTCCGCGCGCCGAGCTGGCCGAGCAGCAACGCGTGCTCGATGCCTTCCTCTCAGCGTTCGTCCACGGTGATGTGGCCAAGATCGTGCGGATGCTGCATCCCGATGCCGTCGTGATCGGCGACGGCGGTGGCAAGGCACGTACCGCGCGGCGTGCGGTGTTCGGCGCCGAGAAGGTCGCCCGGTTCCTGGTGGGCCTGTCGCGGAAGTACTACGGCAGGTCCGAGTTGGTCACGGCGCGGGTGGTGCTGGTCAACGGCGACCTCGGGCTGTTGGTCCCGGCCGTGGTGGACGAGCGGGGCGGGTTGGCCGCGGCCCACCGGGTCGTCACGTTCGCGGTACGCGACGGCCGACTGGCCGCGGTTTACGACGTCGTCAACCCCGACAAGCTCACCCGCGTCGCATGGTGATCGCTTTGTCCGAGGGCACCGGAACCCGGCACGCCTCCCCCGAGGTGAACCCCTGGTCGGTGATACCGAGCGCGTGGAAGCAGCGGGCACGCATGTTCTCCACGGCAACGATGAAGGTCAGCTCCACGAGCCCGTCGTGGCCGAGTTCGGCGTCCAGCGCCGCGACCATCTCGTCGGTGACGGTCGGCGGTTGGGCGGTCATGGCGTCCGCGTACGCGATCGCCTGCTTGTCGATACCGGTGTAGCGGGGCGAGTCGGCGTAGCTGTCGATCTCCTTCAGTCGCTCGATATCCAGACCCTGCATACGCTGCAGCATCGTGCCGAAGTCAACGCACCACGAGCAGCCCACCTGGGTGGCGACGCGGTAGGTCACCAGTTCCCGCAAGCCCTCGGGCAACCGTCGCACGGCGCGTTGCAGAGTGTTCTCGAACAGAGCCCAGGTCAGGAGCACCCCGTTGTGGTGTGCGTAGACGGTGGCGGGCTCGGGCACGGCTCCGAAGCGGCGGCGGGCGACGCGGTAGAGCAGCTTGGCGAGCCAGCCGGCCCTTCGGGTGGGCACGCCGGGAATACGGGGCATCTCGTCCTCCTCGTCTGACGGGGTGACCGCCCCTTCGCGGGACCGTCACCCTCTGGACGAGATGGCGAGAGCAGGTGTGACAGCGGGACACGTCCGCATCCTGGCGGGGTGCCTCAGCCCCCGGGATCCACCACCCGGGCCAGGAACAGCACACCGCCGGTCCGGGCATGCCGGACCAGAAGCAGGAACGGACGATCGACCCGTACCACCACCGGTCGTTCGCGTTCCGGCACCGCCATCAACGGAACGAACATGACGGCGGTCGCGGCGGCCCCTTCCAGACCCTGCTCATCCAGCCGCAGCACGGCCTGGTGCACCGCGGCCGAAATCCGCAACGGCGGGTCGGTGCTGATACCGGAAAGGTCGGCCCGCTCGGAGAAAGCCGTGCGCACGCCCAGCTCGCCCAGCCCGGTGTCGAGCCGGAACCGCGCCGAGACCTCGATCCGCGGCAGATGCAGCTCGACCCGCCTCGGTTCGGCGGCCTCGAGCAACGCGCCGAGCCGCCGCGCGTCCAGGTCCGGCTCGGCACCGGCCAGCTCGCCGTCGGGCAGGAGCACGTCGACCGTCACCTCGCCGGCCGCCGGCAACCGCACCACCTGCCAGCCGTCGGCGGCGGCGTGGGCGAGGCGTTCGGTCAGCCGCATCGTGGCCACGTCGCGAATGCCGTGCGGCGTATGGAAAGCCCGCGGTGCGGTGTCCCGTTCCGGGAAGGCGTGGCGCCATCCGGTCCGCAGATACAGCGCATTGACCAGTGCCGCGAGCATGTCGGCGGTGACCACGCCGGGGTTGAGCAGCTGCGGGATCAGCCCGCGGGTGGTCTCGGCGACGTCGGCGTTGATCGCGTTCCGGGCTGTCTCCGGGTCCGGGGCGAACGACGTCGGGCGCACCGTCCCGGCGGGCCACCGGCCCAGCTCCTCGACGAACGCGGGATTCACCCGGACCTCGTCGGCCGTCCACAGCGTGTTCGACACCGCCAGCCGCGGTCGCTCCCCGTCGGGTGGCTGCGCGAGCGTGCTCGTCGCGGTGAGCAGGTCCGCGTGCGACCACGGGTCGCCCTCGGGGTCCCCGGTCAGCGCGGCCACCAGCTCCGCCCGCGTGATGCCCCCGGCGCCCGCCGCCAGCAGGCCGAGCGCGCTGGCCACGGACAGCGGCGACAGGCAGGCCCCCACGGCGGGGTTCGGGGACAACACCCGATGGGTGTTCCAGGCGAACGCCAGGTGCTCGGTCGCCGTCTTCGCGCTACTCACCGGCGAGCATCCGGAAGTCGAACGTGCTGTGGCGGGGGCGGTGGCGGCGCCGCTCCCGCACCGGACAACGGGCCGTTCGGCTTGGGTCGGCGCGGCTCGCGCACACCCGAGCCACCGTCAGCCTTCCCGTCCCGCCCGGGCGGGCGGGGCGGCTCGCCACCCACACCAGCCGGCACCCGCCGGCGGATCAACTGCCGTACCAACGCGCGTAACACACCCTGGATCCCCATGGGCCGAGTGTGCCACCGGTCACGCCGTGGGGTAGGACGGTTCGCGGGCAGCGGACACGGCCCCGGTCAACGCCGCGTGCCAGCCGACGGCCTGGGCGTCGGTCAGCAGGGCGACCTGGTCGACCACCACCCGGAGCCGCTCCGCGTCGGAGGCGGCTGCCAGCCATGCCGGCTGGAACAGCGGGTCGAGCGCGTCCGGTGCCCGTTCCAGAACGACCGCGACCAGTTCGGCCAGGAGCTCGCGTTGCTCCCTCTGCGCCGCCAACCGCCGGGGGTCACGCATCACGTACCGCAGGGCCATCGCCTTGAGGACCGCGACCTCGGCGGCGACCTGGGGCACCACGACGAGGTCGGCGTCGTACCGCCGCAGCGGGCCGTCCCCGTAGCGGTTGCGGGTCCCGGTGACGGCCGCTGACGCGAAGCGCCCGACCAGCTCGCTGGTCAGCCGCTTCAACGCGACCTGCGCGGCGAACGAGCCGTCGTGGTCCCGGGCGGCCAGCTCGGCCACCGCGGGCAGGGCCACCAGCTCCCGGGCGGCCCCGGTCAACGCCTCCACCGGCTCGGTGGAGAAGTTCTCCGCGGCCAGGCCGGCGATGACGACCCGCTCCCCCGGGTCGGCCAGGGCGCGTAGCGAGATCCGCCCGGCGAGCACCCCGTCCTCGACGTCGTGCACCGAGTAGGCGACGTCGTCGGCCCAGTCCATGATCTGGGCCTCCAGGCACCGCCGGCCCTCGGGCGCGCCGCGCCGCAGCCAGCCGAAGACCTCCAGGTCCTCGGCGTAGACGCCGTACTTCGGTACGGCCCCGGTCCGCGGCCACGGGTACTTGGCGACCGCGTCGAGGCAGGCCCGGGTCAGGTTGAGCCCGTAGCCACGGCCGTCCGGGCCCAGGACCTTGGGCTCCAGCCGGGTGAGGATGCGCAGCGTCTGCGCGTTGCCCTCGAAGCCGCCGCACGCCGTGGCCGCCTCGTCCAACGCGCGTTCCCCGTTGTGCCCGAAGGGGGGATGCCCGATGTCGTGCGCGAGGCCGGCGGTGTCCACCACGTCCGGGTCGCAGCCCAGCTCCTCGCCGATGCCGCGCCCGATCTGGGCGACCTCGAGCGAGTGGGTGAGCCGGGTACGCGGCACGTCGTCCTCCCCCGGCCCGACCACCTGGGTCTTGCCCGCCAGCCGACGCAGCGCCGCGCAGTGCAGCACCCGGGCCCGGTCCCGGGCGAACGGGCTCCGCCGCTCGGCGCGGGCATCCCGCAGCGCACCGCGCTTGGGCGGCTCGCGGTACAGGCGTTCCGTGTCGGACTCGGTATAGCCGGCCATCACCCCGACGAGGGTATGCGGTGGCGGGCCGCGAGACGCGGCCTACGCCCGGTTCCGGATCGCGCTCGCCAACTCTCACCCCTCCGGCGCACAAACCACCGGGGCGTGGGCGTCCACCGATCGCCCTGGCTCGAGCCCGCCGGTCCGGGATCTCCTGACGCGGGGCGGGAAACCGGCGTCAGAGACTGACGCTCTCGCCAGCCGGGGCGTGGGTGAGCCGGTAGTACAGCAGGGCACCGGTCTCGCGAATGATGTAACGGCCCTGGGTCTCCCGGGTCTGCACCATCGGGCCGTGCCGGGTGGGAGCGGCCCAGGCGTCCAGCCCGACGTCCCGGGCCATCGTGCGGGCCCGCAGCGAGTGCCAGGGGTCGCTGACGATGACCGCGGACCGCCAGCCACGCTCCCGCGCGAGCTCGGCGACCGCCTTCATGCTGCCGAGGGTGTCGCCCCCCTCGTCGACGGCGACCAGGTCCTTGACCGGGATGCCCTGGTCGGCCAGCCAGCGCCGGCCGGTCTCGGCCTCGGTGTAGTTGTCCCCGGGCAGCTTGCCGCCCACGGTGACGATCTTCGCGCCCACGCCCTGGCGGTACAGGTCGCGGGCCCGCTCCAGGCGGGCGGTCAACGCCCCGGAGGGCCGGCCGTTGTACTGCGCGGCACCGAGCACGACCACCATGTCGGCCCGGGTGAGGTCGTCGGCGCGGGCGACCTGCCAGACCCGGAACGCGGTCCCCCCGACGACCAGGGACGCGACCAGCACGGCGCCGAACACCGTGCGACGCAACAGCCGGAGCATGTTCGGCCAGCGGGCGCTCACGGACGTGGTCACGTTTCGCATCGTTCCAGACTCGAACGGCACCGCACACGACCGCCCTATCAGGTGATCTTTCCGCGGCGGGCGGACCTCCGGGTGGGCGTTCGGACGCGCCACGGGGAACCCGGCGGTGGTCACCGAATGCGGACGGCACACCACGAGCGAAAACGTCGATCACGGGACGGCCGGTGGGCCGATCCGGCGGCGGGCGCCGCGACGCGCCTGGAGATTTCGGCCACAGGCGGTGCGTGGCGGCCATGGCGGGCGGCTGCCGGTACTCACCCGGCCTTTACCCCGGCCGAGGGAACCTCGGGCGACAGTGGATCGTGGGCGGTCCGCCGTGCGCCAGGAAGCCCAGCTCAGCCGCGTGCGGTAGGGCACAACGCCCCGGTTGCGGGCACCGCCGGGCGAGTACCCTCCGAACGAGCAGGCCGAGGCACAACGTGGGGGTGTGTGCGGCGCCGGTGTCCTGCCCCGGCGGGAGGGTGTGGTGCCTGCGCGTGGCTGACGGACCCCGAACCCAACTCGATGAGGCGTTGACTGGATGACCACCGACATGGCGGACCGCTCGGTTCCCGCAGAAGACATCCCCGACCTCGAGCCCGGCTGGCGCCGGTTCTTCCCCGGCCTGCTGGCCATTGCCGGCGTGATCGGCTGGGCGTCGGCGTTCCTGCTGACGATCGAGCGGCTGCGGCTGTACGAGGACCCGACCTACATCCCGAGCTGCAGCGTCAACGCCGTGCTGAGCTGCGGGTCGGTCATGCAGACCCCGCAGGCGTCGGTGTTCGGGTTCCCGAACCCGCTGATCGGGTTGGCCGGCTTCGCCGTGGTCATCACGATCGGGGTGGCGGCGTTGGCCGGGGCCTGGTTCCCGCGGTGGATCTGGTTGGGCCTGCTGGGTGGGTCGGCGGCGGCCACGGTGTTCATCCACTGGCTGATCTTCCAGAGCATCTACGAGATCGGCGCGCTGTGCCCGTACTGCATGGTCGTGTGGGTCGTCACGATCCCGACCTTCTGGTACACGCTGCTCCACGTGCTGGACACCGCGGAGCCGAAGCGGGGGCAGGCGCTCACCCGGTTCCACTGGGTGCCGGTGGTGCTCTGGTACGTGCTGATCACGGCGCTGGTCCTGGAGCGTTTCTGGCTCAACGCGCCGGCGGCCTGATCGCCGGCTCGGACGCGAACGGGGGGCTGCCACGTCATGGCAGCCCCCCGTTGTCGATCCCGGTGCGGGCGCGTGGCCGGCTGGGTCCGCCCCGCCCGTCAGCAGCCGAGGAGGCGCTCGGCCAGGTAACGCTCCAACTGGTCCATGGCGACCCGCTCCTGCGACATGCTGTCCCGCTCGCGGACGGTCACCGCGTGGTCGGTCAGCGAGTCGAAGTCGACGGTGACGCAGAACGGCGTACCGATCTCGTCCTGCCGGCGGTAACGGCGCCCGATCGCGCCCGCGTCGTCGAACTCGACGTTCCAGTGCTGGCGCAGCTTCTGCGCCAGGTCGCGGGCCTTCGGCGACAGCTCGGCGTTGCGGGACAACGGGAGCACGGCCGCCTTCACCGGCGCCAGCCGGCGGTCCAGCCGCAGCACCGCGCGCTTGTCCACGCCCCCCTTGGCGTTCGGCGCCTCGTCCTCGGCGTAGGCGTCCAGCAGGAACGCCATCATCGCCCGGCCGACACCGGCTGCCGGCTCGATCACGAACGGCCGGTAGCGGGAGTTGGTGGCCTGGTCGAAGTAGGACAGGTCGACGCCGGAGTGGTTGGCGTGCGTGGTCAGGTCGAAGTCGGTGCGGTTGGCGACGCCCTCCAGCTCACCCCACTCCTGGCCGCCGAACCGGAAGCGGTACTCGATGTCCACGGTCCGCTTCGAGTAGTGCGACAGCTTCTCCTTGGGGTGCTCGTAATGCCGGAGGTTGTCCGGGTCGATGCCGAGGTCGGTGTACCAGCGGGTCCGCTCGTCGATCCAGTACTGGTGCCATTCCTCGTCGGTGCCCGGCTCGACGAAGAACTCCATCTCCATCTGCTCGAACTCGCGGGTGCGGAAGATGAAGTTGCCCGGCGTGATCTCGTTGCGGAACGACTTGCCGACCTGGCCGATACCGAACGGGGGCTTGCGTCGCGAGGTGGTCTGCACGTTGAGGAAGTTGACGAAGATGCCCTGCGCGGTCTCCGGGCGCAGGTAGTGCAGCCCCTCCTCGGTCTCCACCGGGCCGAGGAACGTCTTGAGCAGGCCGTTGAACATCTTCGGCTCGGTGAACTGGCCGCGGGTGCCGCAGTTCGGGCACGGCACCTGCGACAGGTCGTCCTCGCTGGCCTGCTTGCCGGTGCGCTCGACGTACTCCTCGGCGAGCTGGTCGGCGCGGAACCGCCGGTGGCAGGAGGTGCACTCCACCAGCGGGTCGACGAACGCCTCGACGTGCCCGGAGGCCACCCACACCTCGCGCGGCAGGATCACCGAGGAGTCCAGGCCCACGACGTCCTCGCGGCCCTGCACCACGGTCTTCCACCACTGCCGCTTGATGTTGTCCTTCAGCTCGACGCCCAGCGGTCCGTAGTCCCAGGCCGACCTGGTGCCGCCGTAGATCTCTCCGCAGGGGTAGACGAAGCCACGGCGCTTGCAGAGGTTGACGACTGTGTCGATCTGATCGGCGGGCACGAACGCTCCTGGGTACACGGCTGGCAGGGTCGATGCGCGAGTTATCAGCGTACCTAGCGTGACCCGTGGCCTCGGCCGCGGGCCGGGACGACCGGCGCGCGGGGGCCGGGCGGCCGCCCGGCGGACCGGGCTACGGCGGCCGGTCACCCGATCGGCTCAGTGCGGGGTGCTGGGATTGCCGGTCCCGACGCCCCGGGCCAACGCTGGTCCCGGGCATCCACACCATCCCGGGAGGCCGCGATGACCGCCATGACCGAGCACCGGCAGGCCGAGAAGCACCAGCACACCCACGGTCCAGGCTGCGGCCACGAGGCGATCGTGCACCACGACCACGTCGACTACCTGCACTCGGGGCACGTCCACCGCGAGCACCGCACCGACGCCGGCGTGCACTACGACGAGTGCACCGACTGCAAGTGCGAGCACTGCTCCGACTCGTGTGCGGTGTGCAACTGCTCGGACTGCAGTTGCCCGACGTGCAACCACGCCGAGTGCCAGTGCGCGTCGTGCTCGGGCAGTTCCTGCGCCCACTGCACCTGCCAGAACTGCACCTGCCCCACCTGCCGGCACGCCGCCTGACGGGTTCTGCCCGGTCTGCTGGACGGCGGGCCGGACGGTAAGGGGCCGGCGAGGGCTCAGCGGGGCTCGGCCGGGCCCGCGGCCTCCCCCAGCCGTACCGTGCCGGCGTCCCGGGCCAGCAGGCTCGTCCGCTGCTCGACGTGGCCGCCGACGGCCTCACCGAGCACCTCGTAGGCCGCGGGCTCGTCGGTGGCGGCTTCCGACAGCAGCGGCACCACGTGTTCGCGGACCTCGAACGGCGACAGCGCCCTGCGGTAGGCGGCCATCGACTCGAACTCGACGGCCAGCAGCCAGCCCTCGGCGTCCTCGGTGGCCCGGCAGAGCCGGCCGCCGCGGCATCCGGGCTGGGCCGTCAGCAGCTCCAGCGCGGTGTGGGCCCGGGCGGTGAACCGCTCGACGTCGGATTCGGGCACCGTGAAGCGGCAAACCAACAGCACGCTGGCATCCTGCCCGCATGGATGCGCGCCGGTCGACCCGCTCCCCGTTGCTGCCCGGTGACGGCCCGCTGTCGCGGGTGCCGGCGGTGGTGGCGTTCCTCGTCGTGCTCGGGCTGTTCCTGGCCGGGGTGTGGGTGCGGGGCGTGGTCGGCGCGGCGCTGTTGGGTGTGCTCGCGCTGCTCGTGGTGGGGCTGCTGGCCGCCACCTGGCACCGGCTGCGACCGGCGGAGCGGGCCGTGCGGCTCGTGGTGCTGCTCGTCCTGCTGGGAGTGGCCTGGTCGGCGTTCCAGGCCGGCTGACGGGTAGCGGGGCGTCGGTACGCGGAAGCCGCCTACCTGACCAGCCACGCACGGGTCGCTGTCGGGCCGGCGGCGGAGCCGTCCGGCCGGCCCGCCCATGGCGTCCCAGCGCCGCGGAGCGGGCCCGGCGTCGGGCAACCACACCTTCCGGCGGGGTCGCGCCGCGGTGGACGCGAGATCGCCGGCGTCCGGGGCGCGGCCCGTAGGATGGTGGAAGAGATTTCGGTTGTCGTTCGCGACCACCCACCCGAGTGGCTGGAGACGAGATGCCCACCGTGAGCCCCGACGCCGCTCCCGGGCGCGCGCACGGGGGTGAGGAGCACGACCACTCGCACGGCCGTGGTGCGCCGGTGCCGCCGCGCGACCCGCGCACCCTGGTGGCCGCCGGTGACCTGCTGCGTGCCCTCGCCGCCCCGGTGCGCATCGCGATCGTGCTCCAGCTGCGGTCCTCGCCGCGCTGCGTGCACGAGCTGGTCGACGTCCTGCACGTGGCCCAGCCACTGATCAGCCAGCACCTGCGGGTGCTGAAGTCCGCGGGCGTGGTGCAGGGCGAGCGGCACGGTCGCGAGGTGGTGTACCGGCTGGTGGACGAGCACCTGGCGCACATCGTGGTGGACGCGGTCGCACACGTGGAGGAGGCGGAGTGAGCGCACGCCAGTCGACGGCGATCCCCGGCCTGCGGGCGACCCGCCAGCGGGCCGCGGTGTCCCGGCTGCTGGATCAACAGGCGGACTTCCGGTCCGCGCAGGAGATCCACGAGGAGCTGCGCCGCCGCGGCGAGGGCATCGGCCTGACCACCGTCTACCGGACGCTGCAGACCCTGGCCGAGGCCGGTGAGGTGGACGTGCTGCGCACCGACTCCGGCGAGGCCATCTACCGGCGCTGCTCGGCCCACCACCATCACCACCTGGTGTGCCGCACCTGCGGGCGGACCGTGGAGGTGGAAGGGCCGGCGGTGGAGAAGTGGGCGGACCGGGTCGCGTCCGAGCACGGCTTCTCCAACGTCAGCCACACCATCGAGATCTTCGGGGTGTGCGGCGACTGCACCCGCGCTTGACCGGCCGCCGACAGGCCCTCTGGTCGGGCCACCGCCTTGCCGGCTCGCGGGTGTCCGGTTTCCCCGCACGACACGGAAACGTGCTCGTAGTGCGACTGTGGAACTGACGGGTCAGACCGGGCTGTTCACGATTTCCGTGGTGTCCGGGAACTGCCCGTTTCCGCCGAGCGACCTGTAGAAAATTGTCGTCGGGTGCAGCTCGCCGACGGGATCGGCCGCGTAGTCGGGAATGACACCGACCCGGTTCCAGCCGGCCGCCCGGTAGAGCTGCTCGGCCCCGCTGCCGCTCTGGGTGTCCAGCACCAGCAGGGACACGCCCAGGGCGGCGGCTTCCCGCTCGGCGTGGGCGAGCAGGGCCTTGCCGAGTCCCTGGCCACGGGCGCGGCGGTGCACCATCAGCTTGGCGATCTCGCCGCGGTGCCGGCCGTTGGGCTTGGTCTCCAGGTCGAGCTGGACGATGCCCACGATGCGACCGTCGAGGCGGGCCGCCCAGACCAGGAGCTCACCCTCGGCGACGGTGGGGCCAGCTCCCGCCACCAGGAGGTGGCGGTGCCCAGGTCGAGCGGCGCGAGGAAGCCGATCCAGGCGTTGTCGTCGACCGCGTCCACCAGCACCGCCGCCAGCTCGGTCGCACGGTCGAGCAGGTCCGCGGACGACAGGCGAACGATCTCCGGCATCGGTGGCTCCTCGTCGGCGGCGGGGTCGCCCCATCCTCACACGAACGGGCTAGGTCGATCGGTTCAACGCCGGGGAGCGGCTGGGGTTACTCCGGTGGCGCCTGGAGCTGGCCGCCGCGTTCGGGCCGGGCGTAGGGCCCGGACTACTCGTAAGGATGATCAGGTGCGGGTACCGGGCGGATCGACTCCACGGTGAAGGTCGGCGTCGTGTCGGTGCCGGGCGAGGTCGACCCGGGCACCACCGTGCCGGTCACCTCCAGCCAGGTATCCGGCGCGTGCGACTCGAGTTCGGGATCGTGCCCGGCCAGCAATACCTTCCGCGGCGCGGCATCCGCCGCACAGCAGCGGATCGCCATGCGTGCCAGCAGGTGCCGGCCATCGTCCCGCCGCACCAGGAATCCGGTCAGCTTCAGGGTCCGACCATGAAGCGAACCCGAGTCGTCCCACACGGTTCGGGTCACCACCTCGCTGATGCTCATCTCGATCGCGTCCCCACGCGGCAGGGGCGGGAACAGCCCGCTGGTGCGCTTCGGTGGTGCCGCGGCTTGTTCCCCGGCACGGTTCACCGCGTCCGAGCCGAGCGCCGGTGGGGCGAGGAAAACCGCGAGTACCGGCAGCAGCAACAGCCACGGGCTCCGCGGTGGACGATGTGCTCCATCCACACAGGACACTTCAGCGTTGCGTTGCGCGTGGAGGATGTCGCGCATGATCGCGATCGCCGCGAGCACGACCATCACCGTGCCCGTCGCCACCAGCCAAGGGAACAGGGACGGCTTGACGTAGCGGAGGTAGATCCCGGTGAAGCTGATCTTCAGTAGGGCCCCGCCGAGCAACGCCAGGACGACGTTCTGCGTCTCCCGCCTCACCGAACTCCTCCCAGTACGAGTAGCCCCGCCACGACACCGCAGACCACGGCCACGACGAACGTCAGGGGCGCGAACCGCATCGCGAAGGACCGGCCGAAGGCACCGGCCTGCAAGGCCACCAGCTTGATGTCGACCGCCGGCCCGACCACCAGGAACACCAGGCGCGGCAGCAGGGGCAACGCGGAGAGTGCGGCGACGACGAATGCGTCGGCCTCGCTGCACAGCGAGAGCACCACCGCCAGCACCGCCATCACCAGCACGCCCAACACGACCTGTCCGGCCAGGGAGGACACCCAGGCCGGTGGCACGACGACGTTGAGCACCGCGGCGGTGAGCCCGCCGAGGACCAGGAACCCGCCCGCCTCGACGAGGTCGTGCCGCGCGGTCTCGGCGAACACCAGCCAGCGGGATCCGCCGGGTGGGCGCCGGATGCGTTGCAGGGCCCGCTCGGCGATCCACTCGGTCTTACCGACGCGCACCCACAACCAGCCCACGACGACGGCGGTGGCCAGGGATCCCAGGAAGCGGGCCAACACCATGGCCGGCTCGCCGGGAAACGCCACGGCCGTGGAGACCAGCACCACCGGGTTGACCGCCGGCGCCGCAAGCAGGAACGCCAATGCTGCGGCCGGTGCGACGCCCTGCTGCATCAACCTCCGCGCCACCGGAACCGACGCGCACTCGCAGCCGGGGAGGGCCATACCGGCCATCCCCGCAACACCAACCGCCGCCGAGGTGTTGCGCGGCAACACCTTGCGCAGCACGCTGGCGGGGACGAACGCGGCGATCAGCCCGCTGATCAACACACCCAGAACCAGGAATGGCATGGCCTGGACGCAGATCGCGACGAACACCGTCGCCCCGGTGCGCACCGCGGGCACGTCCAACGCGCCGGTGAGCTGGTCCTGGAAGGCGATCGCGGCAAGGAGCAACGCACACAGGACCAGCAGCGAGTCGACCCGCCTGGGCCGGGCGGTCCCGGCACGCGGCTCGGTTGTAGCCGTCACCCGGACCATGCTGCCATAACCAAACTGATAACCGTTACCGGTACCAGCCCGGTCCGGTCAGCAGGACCGCCCAGCCGTTTCGCCAAACGCACCGCCACGGGAAACGCCCAGCGGGCAGGGCCCGACCTACCGGACCCGAAAAGGCCAGTACGGCCCACCGATATCCGAGGAGGCACAGGTGACCTGTGCGGGTTGACGGTTCCGGAGTTCGGGCGGGTGACCGAATCCCGGAGGCGGTGCAGCGGCGGGAGCGGAAAACGCAGGCGGGGTATGGAACTCAGCCGGCGTCAGTGGCGGAGAGCAGCTCCGCACGCAACTGCGAGGCCGTGGAGACCACGAGCATCAGCAGCGTACTCAACGGCCCCGCGGCCAGGCCCTCGGCCGGAAAGGCGTACCGCAGCAGGACGTCCATCTTCCCGCCGTCCCGGCGCACCACGCCGAGCGTGCCGAACAGGCCCTCCCCGGCGCGTTCCGCCGCGGACCGGGCGAGCCGGTCGTCGGCCGGGAGGTCCCAGGCCACCACGCAGGTCAGGCTGAGCACCACCAAACCCTCGGCGAGCTGCATCGCCTGCACCGCGCAGGGCACGTCCTTGTGCCGGAAGCTCAACGCCCCGTCGTCGTCCACGTGCACGTCGTGGTACAGCTCCAGCGCCTCCCGCGCGACGGCGAGCAGCCGGGCCGTGCTGGCGGCCTCGGTGGTCCCGGCACCGGGCGCGTCGTGGCTCATCGGGCTCCTCCCGTTCCGGTGGCCCGCGCGACGGCGTCGACGGCACCGCCGAAGCGGCGATCCCGTCGGGCGTACTCCTCGCACGCCTCCCAGAACTTGATGCGGTCGAAGTCGGGCCACAGCACGTCCTGGAACACCATCTCGGCGTAGGCGGACTGCCAGAGCAGGAAGTTCGATGTGCGCTTCTCGCCCGAGGGCCGGATGAACAGGTCCACGTCGGGCATGTCTGGCTCGTCGAGGTACTTGGCGAGCGTCCGCTCGTCCACCTTCTCCGGGTTGATCCGGCCCGCGGCGGCGAGCCGGGCGATCTCCCGCGCGGCATCGGCGACCTCGGCGCGCCCCCCGTAGTTGACGCACATGCACAGGTTGAGCACGTCGTTGTCGCGGGTGCGCTCCTCGGCGACCTCCAGCTCCTTGATCACGCTGCGCCACAGGCGCGGCCGCCGGCCCGCCCACCGGATGCGCACACCCAGCTCGTCGAACTGGTCGACGCGGCGGTGGATGACGTCCCGGTTGAAGCCCATCAGGAACCGGACCTCGTCCGGGCTGCGCTTCCAGTTCTCGGTGGAGAAGGCGTAGAGCGACAGCCACTTCACGCCCAGCTCGATCGCACCCTGCAGGACGTCGATCACCACGGCCTCGCCCCGCTTGTGCCCCTCGATGCGGGGCAGGCCGCGCAGGTTGGCCCAGCGGCCGTTGCCGTCCATCACCAGTGCCACGTGCCGGGGCACCAGCTCGGCCGGAATGGCCGGCGGCCGGGCGCCGGAGGGGTGCGGTTCGGGCGGCCGGACGCTCGGGTGACCGGGCCCGCGCCGCCGGCGTCGCAGCATCGTTCGTTCCCCTCTCACTCAGCACGCCACGGGGCGCCCTATCGAAACATGCCACCGGGGGACACCGGCGCACCGGCCGGCCCGGAGCCGGCGGGCGGGGCCAGCCCGGCGGCCCGCCGCAGGATCACCTCGGGCACCGCCGGCTCCGGGGCACGCCGCTCGACCAGCGGCAACGACCGCAGCTGGCGTTCCAGGTGCCACTGCAGGTGGGCGGCCACCAGCCCGCTGCCCTCCCGCCGGGCCCCCGGCTCGGACGCCTCGGCGGCGCCCCAGTCGCCGTGCAGCAGGGCGTCGAGCAGTTCCAGGGTCCGCACCGTCGGCTTGGCCGAGCCGGCCGGCCGGCAGCGCGGGCACACCGCCCCCCCGGCCGGCACGCTGAACGCCCGGTGCGGGCCCGGCTCGGAGCAGCGGGCGCACTCGGTCAGCGCGGGCGCGTAGCCGGCAAAGGCCATCGCCCGCAGCAGGAAGGCGTCCAGTACCAGCGAGGTGTCCCGCTCGCCGTCGGCCAGCGCCCGCAGCGCGCCCACGACGAGCAGGTAGAGCCGCAGGGCCGGCTCGGCCTCCTCCAGGGTGAGCCGGTCGGCGGTCTCCAGGATCGCGCAGCCGGCGGTGTACCGGGAGTAGTCGCCGACCAGGCCGACCCCGAAGGCGTCCAGGGTCTGGACCTGGGTGATGACGTCCAGCGTGCGCCCGGTGTAGAGCTGTACGTCGACGTGCCCGAACGGCTCCAGCCGGGCGCCGAACCGCGAGCTGGTGCGACGCACGCCCTTGGCGACGGCGCGTACCTTGCCGTGCCGTCGGGTCAGCAGGGTGATGATCCGGTCGGCCTCACCGAGCTTCTGCACCCGCAGCACGACGCCGGTATCGCGGTACAGGCTCACCCGCCCATCGTCGCACCTCACCCCGACGGGGCATCTGCACGCTCGTGGCCTCCCGGTCCAGGCGCCTACAGCGGCAGGTTGCGCAGGACACCCCAGGCCAGCAGCAGCATGCCCAGGCCGACGCCGGCGGCCCTACCGCGTCGGCCGGCCGGCCACACCCGCCGCCCGCGCCCGAGGTCCCGCCGGACCCCGGCGACGAGCACGGCGAGCAGGACCGGGAGAACGACGACGAGGCCGACCGCGTTGAGTCGCCACGCCTCAGCCAGGTCGCCGTGCAGCAGGGCGCCGAGCACGCGACTCCCGCCGCAGAACGGGCAGAGCAGACCCGTCGCCTCCCGGAACCAGCAGGGCACGGACACGACCCCGGTGGCCAGGAGCGAGCCCGCCACCCCGGTGCCCGGAAGCAGGACGGCGC
The DNA here is from genome assembly GCF_014645795.1 of Longimycelium tulufanense. GTDB lineage: Bacteria > Actinomycetota > Actinomycetes > Mycobacteriales > Pseudonocardiaceae > Longimycelium > Longimycelium tulufanense. Next base: position 24,399 of record NZ_BMMK01000058.1, read on the forward strand.
TGACCGGCAGCGACCGGCCACCCAGCGCCGCCGCCCGCGTCACTGCGCCGACACCACCAGGGTGTGCGCCGCCTTGTCGTGGAAGCCCTGGTTGCGACCGCTCCCATCGAACAGCGGCGACAGCACCATCACCAGGTTGACCAGGCCACCGAGGAACGGAATCACCCCGGCACCCATCAGGATTCCGGCGCGGGTGAACCCGGCGCCGGTATCCATCGGGCTGCCGTCCACCCGGATCACCCGGATCCCGGCCACCTTCTTGCCCACCGTCGCGCCCTGGCTACCGGTCATCAGCGCGTCGTACACCACGTAGCACCCGATGAAGACGAGCATGAGCACGAGGTAGGAGACCAAGAAACCGCCACTCCGGGCAATGGCCCCTGCCAGCAGAAAACCCACGATCATGGCCGGAATCCCGACGATCAGGCCATCGACCAGCCGAGCCACGAAACGGTTGCCCATGCTGGCCACCCGCAGTCCACCGGGCATTCCGGGGTGCGTTCCGTACGGCGTGTAGCCGTACTCGGTCGGCAGGCCCTGCCCGGGCTGCTGCGGGTATGCGCCCGGCATCCCGTAGCCCGGCTGCTGGCCGTACCCCGGTTGGACGGGCTGGGTGTGTCAAGTTAACGGTGGATCGCGTTGATGTGGTTACTTCCTTGCTGCGGACAGTCGT
>NZ_BMMK01000059.1 GCF_014645795.1 Longimycelium tulufanense
ATACGTCATACCTCCTGGTCAGGAACCTACATAACCCCTGAGCCACAAAGTCTGACGCGCGACAGTCCTGCTCAGAGATCGCCCAGGGGTAGGTGGTTCGCTCTGCTTCCGGACGGCTGGGTGGTGCGGGGCTCGCTACGTGAGCTGTCCCGGTGAGCGTGGGGTGCTTCTCATCGCGCAGCCGTCGCGGCGCCCCGTGTCCTCTTTGCTCCAGCCCTCCAGGAGTCCGGCTGACAGTGCGGAGGCGACCGCGGCGGCCCGGTCGTTCACCGCCAGTTTCCGGAACACGCGTCGTAGGTGGGTTTTCACGGTCGCTGGGGTGAGGAACAGCTTCTTGGCGATCTCCATATTGGATAATCCACTGGCGACCAGCCGAAGCACCTCGATCTCCCTGGGCGAGAGTGTGGCCGTCCCGCGCGGCTCGGACACCTCGGACAGCAGCATCGGCAATGCCGCCGGTGACACGGCCGGTGCCCCAGCCACCGCCTGACCGATGGCCCGGGCGATCTCCTCCAACGAGGAGTTCTTGGCCAGGAAACCTCGTGCTCCGGCCGCGCTGACCACCAGGGTGGTAAAGCCCAGCGATCGTTGTGGTTAACCACAGAATCCCCCGATTCAGTCTCCCACGTTGTGTCGAGCCGCACACCGGCCCGAACTGCCGGTGGTCGGCCTCGACGAGGAACCCCCCAGTGGAAGCGTGGCTCAGTCCCGCTCAGCGTGGACGAGCACCGCGTCGACGATCAGGTTCACCCCCTCTCGTGCTGGCTTGTCAGCCTGTCCAGCCGCTCTTTTCCCGGCAAACGTCGCGTCGGAGCGGCCGACGCGCCGTTGTCCTGCCGAGTCCCAGAGCGGAGCGCGATAGTCATACTCGTCGACGGCGTGGGGTACGGTGATCCCGAGCTGACGCAGTTGATCTTCGGAGCACGCTAGCAGCTGCGGCGCACAGTCAATCATCAGTTCCAGGGCGTGACGCTCACCGGTGCATCGGGGCACGGGCGCGCGGCCGGCCTCCACATCACCGGCCAGGTCACCCAAGGCGCGGGCGACCTGCAGGCGGATTCCTGCCCCTGACCGTCACAGGCAGCGGGCAGCCTGGCCAACACCCGGTGGCGGGCCTTGACCGAGCGACGCTTGAACGGCCGCTCGCCGTAGTCGACCGCATCACGGTAGGCCAGCACCGCCAGCAGCCGACCCGTCGCCGCGAGCAACCCGGCCGTGAACGGCGGCAGCACCTCGTCCAGGTCAGCCCGGTCGACGGCGCAATACTCCGCCTGCTCCGTGTAGGCGGAGTACGAATCAGCGTCCACGGGCGTCACCTCAACGCGCCTCCCGGTATCCGTGGTCTCGCCCGAGGCCGACACCCGCTGGAGTCTCCCATGGCCGGTGGCGCGGACACTGGAAGACTCGCTCCCGCGCTGGTCAGCCATGGTGACGGACACCCACATCGACTGGTGGCGTGCTCGTTCTGGGAGTCCGTGATGCGCTACGCACCCGAGAGAGTGCTCCCCGCTAAAGTTGGTCTTTCCACACCCGCTCCGGGGCCGGAGCGATGCCGGAAGACGAGCAGGGGGAGACCGACAGTTGGCCACCACGGTTCACGACATCTTGGAAGCCTTCCGCGCCCTCCCGGTCTCCAACCGGGAGCGGGGCGAGAAGTTCGAGCGGCTGATGGTCCAGTACCTCAAGCTGGACCCGCTGTATGCGGAGAAGTTCTCCGAGGTGTGGATGTGGGCGGACTGGCCAGGCCGCGCCGGCAAGCCCGACACCGGGATCGACATCGTCGCCGAGGAGCGCGAGACCGGGGGCTACTGCGCGATCCAGTGCAAGTTCTACGAACCGGATCACTACGTGCAGAAGTCCGATATCGACTCGTTCTTCACCGCGTCCGGCAAGGCGCCGTTCACCAGCCGGATCATCATCTCCACCACGGACAAGTGGAGCCAGCACGCCGAGGACGCCTTGGATGACCAGCGCATCCCGGTCTCACGGGTGGGGCTAGCCGACATCGGGCAGAGCCCGATCCGATGGGACCTGGCCTGGCCCCGGCCCGGCATCGACATCGAGCTGCGGCTCGAACACAAGAAGGCGCTACGGCCCCACCAACAGGAGGCCGTCGACGCGGTCTTCGATGGCTTCGCTTCCCACGACCGGGGCAAGCTGATCATGGCCTGCGGCACGGGCAAGACGTTCACCTCGCTGAAGGTGGCCGAACGGCTCGCCGCAGAACGGAACGGGCAGCCAACCAACGTCCTGTTCCTCGTCCCGTCGATCTCGCTGCTGTCCCAAACGCTGCGGGAGTGGACCGCGCAAACCCAGACGCCGATGCGCACCTTCGCCGTGTGCTCGGACACGAAGGTCGGCAAGCGTTCCGAGTCCGAAGACATCAGCGTCCACGACCTCGCGTTCCCGGCGACCACCGACACCACCAAGCTGGTGCAGCAAGTCGCTCGGACGGACGGCTCGACGCCGCTGACCGTGATCTTCTCCACCTACCAGTCGATCACCACGGTCTCGGCCGCCCAGCAGGCCGGCTTTCCCGACTTCGACCTGGTGATCTGCGATGAGGCGCACCGCACGACCGGTGTGACGTTGGCCGGGCAGGACGAGTCCCAGTTCGTCAAGGTGCACGACAACACCGTGATCAAGACGGCCAAGCGGCTGTACATGACCGCGACGCCGCGCCTGTTCGACGACAACACCAAGACCTCGGCGCAGCAGAACTCCGCCGTGCTGTGCTCCATGGACGACGAATCGCTCTACGGACCGGAGTTCCACCGTCTCGGGTTCGGCAAGGCCGTCGCCGAGGGCCTGCTCACCGACTACAAGGTCCTCATTCTCACGGTCGATGAGAAGTACATCGCCGCGTCGTTGCAGTCCCAGGTGGCCGACGAGAACAACGAGATCAGCCTTGATGACGCGGTCAAGATCGTGGGCTGTTGGAACGGCCTGGCTAAGCGCTCCGGCCGTACTCCCGACGGTGGTGGCTTTCCACCTGGGTCACCGCCGATGCGTCGCGCCGTTGCCTTCGCCCGCAGCATCAAGGAGTCCAAGAAGCTCACGAAGAGTTTCGCCGAGGTGATCGGCTCCTATGACGCCGCCGATGAGACTACCCTGAGGTGCGAGGTCCGGCATGTCGATGGCAGCTACAACGCCCTGCAGCGTAACGTCGAACTCGACTGGCTCAAGGCCGACGCGGAAGCCAACACCTGCCGCATCCTGTCGAACGCCCGCTGCCTGTCCGAGGGTGTCGATGTCCCTGACCTGGACGCCGTGCTGTTCCTCAACCCGCGCAACTCAGTCGTCGATGTTGTCCAGTCGGTCGGGCGGGTCATGCGTAAGGCCGAGGGCAAGGACTACGGCTACATCATCCTGCCCGTCGGCATCCCGACTGACGTCGCTCCGGACAAAGCCCTGTCGGACAACAAGCGCTACAAGGTCGTCTGGCAAGTCCTCCAGGCTCTGCGGGCGCACGACGACCGGTTCAACGCCACCGTCAACAAGATCGAACTGAACAAGCGCAAGCCCGACAACATCATGATTGGAACAGTCGGCTTCGACGGGGACGGGGGCGACGGCTCGACCAACGACGCCGGCAGCGCCGCAGGTGTTCATCAGGCAACGTTGGACCTCCCGGTAGAGGTGTGGCGCGACGCGATCTACGCCAAGATCGTCACCAAGGTCGGCGAACGGGCCTACTGGGAAAACTGGGCCAAGGACGTCGCGGCCATCGCCGATCGCCACGTCGCTCGCATTACCGCGCTCGTGGATGACCCCACCTCGGGCAAGCAGGTCGCGTTCGAGAAGTTCCTCGACGAGTTGCGCGCCAACATCAACCCTGGCGTCACCAAAGCGGACGCCATCGACATGCTGGCCCAACACCTGATCACCAAACCGGTGTTCGACGCCCTGTTCGCTGGCTATGACTTCTCCACCAAGAACCCCGTCTCGCAAACGATGCAACGGATGCTGGACATCCTTGGCGACCAGGCCTTGGGCAAGGAAGCCGAAACCCTGGAGTCGTTCTACGCCTCAGTACGTGTCCGTGCGGAGGGGATCGACAATCACGAGGGCAGGCAGAAGGTCATCACCGAGCTGTACGAGAAATTCTTCAAGACCGCGCTGCCCAAGGCAGCCGATGCTTTCGGCATCGTCTACACACCGATCCCGGTAGTGGACTTCATCCTTCGCGCCACCGACCAGGCCCTTCAACGGCACTTCGACACCTCGCTGTCCGCGCCCGGCGTGCAGATCATCGACCCGTTCACCGGCACAGGCACCTTCATCGTCCGGCTCCTCCAGTCGGGGCTGATCAAGCCCGAAGACCTGCTGCGCAAGTACACCAGCGAGCTACACGCCAACGAGATCGTGCTCCTCGCGTACTACATCGCAGCAGTCAACATCGAAGCCGCCTTCCACCAACTTCACCAGGGCGACTACACCCCATTCGAAGGTATCGTCCTCACCGACACCTTCCAACTCGTCGAGGACGCCCAATCCCTGGACGCGACGATGTTCCCCGAGAACAACAAGAGGGTCAAGCGGCAAAAAGCCCAGGACATCCGCGTCGTCATCGGCAACCCGCCCTACTCGGCCGGGCAGACAAGCCAAAACGACGCTAACCAGAACCAGTCCTACCCCACGCTTGACGCCCGTATCGCTGACACGTATGTGGCCAAGTCCAACGCGACCTCTTCCCGCACGTCATACGACTCGTACATTCGCGCCATCCGCTGGGCCTCGGATCGAATTACCCAGGACGGGATCGTATGCTTTGTCTCCAATGGCGGGTACATCGACTCAAACTCCGCCGATGGGTTCCGCAGGGACCTCGCCGACGAGTTCAGTGCCATCTACTGCTTCAACCTGCGAGGCAACCAGCGCACAGCCGGAGAGCTCTCCAAGAAGGAGGGCGGCAAGATTTTCGGGTCAGGCAGCCGCAGCACGGTGGCAATCCTGCTCCTTGTCAAGTCCACACGGCACTCGCCATCTTGCAAGATCCACTATCGTGACATCGGTGACTACCTGAGCCGAGAACAGAAGCTCGCCATCATCGACCGCAGCAGCCTGGACACCATCGACTGGCAAATTGTCGAACCCAACGCGGAAGGTGACTGGGTCAGCCAGCGGAACGCCGCCTTCGCCTCGTTTGCCCCGATAGACGCCAAAGCAGCCGACGCCCAAGCAAACGAGATCCCGGTCTTCAAGCTGTCTTCGCTCGGCCTTGGAACCAACCGTGACGCCTGGGTCTACAACTACTCATCGGCAGCGCTGTCGCAAAACATCAAGCGAATGATCGAATTCTACAACAGTCAGGTCGCCGACTTCGCGGACTACTGCCAGGCGCAAAAGATCTCCGACCCCGCAAAGCATGTTTCCAAGTTCGTCAACAACGACGCAACGAAGATCAGCTGGTCGTCCAGTTTGCTGCCAAAGGTTGCCAGAGGGCTGCGCTTGCAATTTGAGCCCGACCATCTCGTCGTCGCCAGCTATCGACCATTCAACAAACAAGCTCTCTACTTCGACACCCACCTGAACCATCGGGTGGGGCAAATGCCCAAAGTATTCCCCAGCCCGAGTCACGACAACTTTGGTATCTACTACGTTGGCGTGGGCTCCGCAGTCCCATTCTCGGTTCTGGCAACAGACTCGATCCCAGACCTGCACACTACGGGAGCAGGGAGCGGTGGCCGATACTTCCCACGATACATCTACGAGAAGGTCGATGTCGAGGTTGACCTGTTCACTACGAACGCAGACTATGAGTACACACGCACAGACAACATCTCGGACGAGATCTTGTCAGATTATCGAATGACCTACGGTTCGGGCATCAGCAAGGACGACATCTTCTACTACGTTTATGGGCTCTTGCACTCGTCCACCTATCGCACTGAGTTCGCCGCTGACTTGAAGAAGGCATTGCCCCGTATCCCCAAGGTGAAGGACTTCAGGGGGTTCGCCGACGCAGGTCGCGAGCTGGTGGCCCTGCACGTCGGATACGAGGCCGTCGCACCGTACCCGCTTGAGGAGACGCTCACGGCTGCTTCCGGACTGGCGGAGCGGACGTTGTACCGCGTGCAGCAAATGGTCTTCGGCAAGGGCAAGGGCGCGACGAAGGACCGCAGCCGAATCGTGTGCAACAGCCACGTGACCTTGTCGGGCATCCCAGAAGAGGCATACCGCTACACACTGGGCACGAAGTCCGCTATCGAGTGGATCATGGAACGATATCAGGTCAAAACCGATAAGGCCAGCGGCATCGTCAACGACCCCAACGACTGGTCCGACGATCCCCGCTACATCATCGACCTGCTCAAGCGGGTCATCACGGTGAGCGTGGAATCTGTGAAGATCATCGACGCGCTGCCGGCCCTGGACGAGCTATGAATGGCCGTACGGTAGTGGTCACTCTCGAGGCTCCTTGGAAGGTACCGCGCCACGCTGGCTGCCTGGAAGACGCGGTGTTCACACTGTGTCTTCACCCGCGAGCGGGTGAGCCCAAGCGTCGGTGATGATGACGCAGTCGTCGAGATCACAGCTATGAGAACGGGCAACAGGGGCAGCGGACCGTTGGAGGCCGATGCGCTTCTCAGCGGCGACGAGATTGAGTCGAGGCCCTTGCCCTCCCCACCCTTGCTCTCTGACGTCTCCCAAGTCCGCGGAGATGCCCCCTGGATCCGCGACGCAGCAAGCGCCGCATGGGCGCTGCTGGCCAACCGCGCGGCAACCCAGGGCGGCTACCCGCCTGCACGCGACGATAGCTACTACCGGCAGCAGCTCGGACGAATGCAGAACCGTGACCGGCCCAGGCGCACCGGACAATGACCGGCACCACCGACCACGCCCAGCACGTGCCGTCAGCCAGACGACGAGAGCTCGCAACCTGCTTCGATCACCAGCGTTCCCGTGGAAAACCGCTGGTCACACCAGGTCCCATCCTTTGGTGCTCCCGCCAGGGCCACAGCCGAGGTCGTGTTGACCGCCTCCCGGCCGATCGGCGACCGCATACTCTCCCTCGATGGTGTCCACTCGGTGTGGGTCGCCGACGGCGAGAGCTACCGGCCGTGTGAGAAGTACCTCGGGTGCCATCCGCCGGAGGATCACTGCGCCGCCGAGTGGATCGACAAGGCGACCTTCATGTCGGACGTGCCGATCAAACGGCTCCGATCGGTGCGCAAGGTGCGGGCCTGCGACGGCAGGTGGCTGATCCTCGACATCAACCGCAACGTTGGGGTGTGCCCGCCCGCCGAGGGTGAGCTTCCCCGAGGCATACCTCCCAGCAGCGCAGCGCCGACCCCGACACGGACGCCGATCCCGTGCCAACCCGGCTCCCGCATCCAGCGCACCCTCTACCGGTGGACGGCGGAGGGATGGCAGCACGCTCTGATCGTCGCTGAGGGTGGGTGTAGGCAGATGCAGGCCGCAGAGCCTGACCTCCCCATCGGGCTGTGCGACCAGCTTCCCCCACCGTAAGACGCACGGTTGCGCAGGTGACGACGGACCTGTGTCACCAACCGGGCAACCGGGTTCTTGCCTCGTCCTCGCTGACGCTCACTCCGGAAGGGAACTGTGACGTTGGTGCGACGACGAGAAAGCGGACTCTCCTCGGGAATATCGCAGGTGATCCCCCGAGCGTCGACATGGATGACGTGCGCGAACGAAACGGTGATCCGTAGACAAGCTCGGGCGTCCCTGGAGTCGAGGCTGCCCAACAGGTTGCTTGCCTTCGCCTGGCGGGTCACGGCGGCGTCCAGGGTGAAACGCGCTCGTCGATGACGGTTTCTCGTTCTCGGTAGATCCAGGACCCGTACTGGAGGAAATCTGTAGCGTTGTACCGTGCCTTCGACCCTCTGTGTGGCGATCTCACCCGACCGCGACCACCGAGACCACGAACGCCGTCAGGATAATCTTCACCCGGGGCGGGCGTACGTCCCACCCCACTCTCCGAGTCCTGGCCTTCCTCCTCCATCAGAATTCCAGCTTCGTGATGGCGTCGTGCATGACCGTTGCGGATCGGTGCCCCACCGGTTGGGGTGGAACGACTCGGTCCGTTACCTACAAGTACGACAAACCACAGTGAAACGATCTCTTGTGGGCTGGGGAAACGGCCGGGTATCGAAGACCCCGCCACCGGGGTCTTCGATACCCGGCCGCATGGGGTTAGCGCTTGTCAGGGACAAGGGGGGCGTCGATGGTCCAGGTGGCGTCTTCGGTGAACAGGCGCGGGGTGTCGAAGTAGTGCTCGCCGCTGCTGTTGGCGGCCCAGAGTTGGGTGTCGATGTGGCGCAGGTAGCGGCCGGGCATGCGGTGGGATTCGAAGGACACGCCGGTTCCGGCGAGGCCCCTGCGTGCACACCAGGTGGCGTTGCTGCGGGAAGCGTCGCTGCCGTCGGTGGGCCTGATGACGACACGGAAGTCCGAGGGCTGCAGGTAGTGGCCCGGGTAGTTGACCGATTCGAAGGAGTGGCAGGAGGAGTCGGCCAGACCGGGCACGATCTTCCAGGTGGCGTCGGCCTTGGCGGTGTCGTCGCCGGTGGGGTTCTTGGTGATGAAGCCCTGGCCGGCCCAGTGGCGGACGTACCAGCCGGACACGCCGGGCGTGGCCGAGCGGATGGCCTGGCGCAGCGCCTTGTACTGGCCTTCCCGCAGGAAGTATTCGCGGTCGGCATCGCTGCCGGCCAGCGCGGCGTTGGCGGCGGCCACGAGCGCGGGATGCACGCCGCTCTGCTCGGCCCGTGCCAGGATCTCCAGGACTTGGCGCCGGTTGGCCTCCGCCACCTTCTTCTGCGCGGCCTCGGCATCCCGTTGGTGAGCCTGCTGAATGCCGGTGTCGATGAAGGCCGTCCAGTCCGCGGGGTTGGAGCTACGCAGCGCCGTGTCGGCGGCGGCCCAGACCTGGGTGCCTTGGGTGGCCTTGTTCCAGATCTCGAAGAGGAAATCCCGGTCAGACAGGCCCAGCATGCGCTCGTCGGCCTCGACGCCCACGATCCGTGCGGCGTGCGTACGGGCGGCGCGGGACTTCTGCCGTTCCTTCTCGGCGCGTTCCTTCTCGGTGGCGTCCTTGACCCAGTTGTCGAAGTCGCGCTGGTTGGCCTCCCGGATACCGGAGACGATGAACCGGCGTTGGTCCTCCTTGCTGCCCGCCAGCGCCCGCAGGGCGGCTTTCTTGACCTCCGGCCCGGCGTTGGGGTGCTTGTAGATGGCGCGGATGAAGTTGTCGTCGCTGAGGATGAGCAGCTCATTGCCGGCGACGATGCCCAGTTCCTGGGCGGCCTTGGACTTGGCCAGCCGCGCCTGCCGCGCGGTGCGTTCCTGCTCCATCACCCGCTTCACGTCGCGCTGGTGCGCTTCGTAGATGCCGGTCCTGATGAAGGTCAGGCACGCGGAATCGGAGGTGCTCAGCGCGAGTTCTGCGGCGGCGCGCAGCTCCTTGTGCTGTTCGGCCTTCTCCCCGGCCCTGGTCCACAATGCGAAGACGAAGTCCCGGTCGCTCAGGCCCAGCAGTTCGTTGGGGGGCGGGCTGACACCGACCACTGCAGCAGCGTCGACCTTCTCCATCTCGGTGGCGTTCGCAGCAGGTGTCGCCACGAGCCGTGGCGTGGTGACGGGCATGGCGGCCTCGGCCACCGTGCCGATGCACGCCGTCAACACCGCCGCAGCCGCAACCCCGCGCACCACCACAGCCTGCACACGCGCGGCTTTCGTCATCCGTCTCATCCCCGCTTCACAACCCCTCTGCCACCCTCATGGCGGCCCACAAGCAACAGTTCCTGGCTCAACTCAAGAAAGCGTGCGGAATACGGTCGTACCGTGACCGGCGTTTTCTGTTACCGCGAACGCCAACGCTCCGGACTCGTGGTCGTGGCAGCGTACGCGGACACAGCAAGCGGAGGTGAAGCGTACTGGCCATCAGGCTGACGCGTCCACTTCGGATACTGCGGAAACCCCTACCTGAATCCCGAACAATGTTACATCTCGTGATCAACAACACGTTCCTGGGTTTGTTGGTTGCGGACTTTCTGGCGTGTCCGGTAGTCCTGATGCGCTTCGTGATCATTCTGGTGGGCCTGTGGGGGTCCGAGGGGGTTGTGGGCGTGAAAAGGCGCTGGTGGGCCACGCACGCGGTGGCGGTGGGGCTCTTGGCGAGCACCGGAGTCACCATCGGGACGGAAAGCGCGTGGGCAGCGCCGACCTCCCCAGCCACCAGTGCCCCAGCGGAACACACCGGGATCGAGCTGGCGGCCGCGAACCGGGCATTGGTGCGCCGCTGGGCAGGAAGCCATCCCTTCTCCAACGTGCGGGTGGCCGCGTGGCTCGCGCTCCGGAACGACCGCGGGGACGAGGCGATTGCCAAGTTCTTGGCCCCGGGCGGGGGTTATGACTACGCACGCAAGCGGGCCGCGACCACCCGGGAACGGAACCTGGCGTTCTGCCGGCGGGTGTTGGCCACCCACACGCCCGAGTTCTCCCCCGAGGTGCACGCTGAGGCCCAGCGGGCGCTGAACGGCACCGACACCGACCGGGCCAACTTCGCGGCCAGCGGCTACGAGGCGGCCAAGGCGCTCGACCGTGCCCACCGTGAGGCCAGCCAGACAGCGAAACAGACGATCGCCGAGGTGGACCGGGAGTTCGTGCGGCAGCACGCCGCCCATGACCCCGGTGCGCAGGTCCGGGCGGCTGCGAGCTGGGCGCTGCGGCCCGGGGCCACCGATGCCGATATCCGCGAGTTCTACGGGTTCGGCTGGGCCACGGGCGCGTCCCTGGATCTCGAGGGCTACCGCATTGCGAGTGCCGACGCCGAGGCGGTGCGCCGCGCAACCCTGAGCCGGCTGGTTGCTGCGGCCGAGGCGGCCGAACGTGCGTTGGAGAGCGCGGCGGATGCCGCTTCCGCACGTGCCGAGGCACAGCGCGCCTGGCAGGCCGTCAGCGAGCACGCGGCCCACGCCCAGACGGCTTGGCTGCGCGAGCAGGAGAGCGCTGCCGCGCAGGCAGCGAACTGGAAGTCCGTTGCACAGGCCGCACAAGAAGCCGCTTCTGGGTCGTGGAAGACTATGGCCGGCAACGCCGAGACCAACCACCAGGCATGGTTCGCCGAGCAAACGACTGCCGGTGAGCAGGCCGAAATGTGGACGAGGATCCTCGAGCGGGCGCACCTTAGCGAATACCGCGTCGCCCACGGTGCCGAGTGAACGCCGCGTTGCTCGTGGTCCTGTCGCTCGCGCCTCATGACAAGGCAGAAGGGAACGCGCGGGCCCCCTCGTGTTGACGTGATGAGCGGGTAACAGGGCAGCGGCCCGATCTCCACCGAGATCGGGCCGCCTCTCTGCGTCACCGTCGCGAGGCCCCGACCACGCCACCAGGGCGACTTTCCCCACCTCTGCCGGTAGCTCGCGTTCACGGGCTGCCATGAGTCGTCTTGCCCTGCCGTTCTTCGACAACGTCAGGGCAATCCGTTGTGTTGTTTTCTCTTGTGTTGAGGGGAGATTCTGTGCCAGACAGAGCACAGGCGTCACGTGAGGGACCGCCACAGCGCGGTCCCCTCGCATTCGTGCGAAAGACGGTCACCGCAGGTGTGGTGGCCGCGCTGCTGGCCGCACCGACGGGCCAGGCCACCGCGGCGACGTTGGCTCCGGCTGCCGCGACGACGCCGGGTTCCTTTGCCGCGCTGTCCACAGTGGTCTCGAATGCCGCGGGTGCGGTGCCACGCGTGGCAGCCGCGCCGACGGATCAGCCCACGGAGCTGGAGCTGCGGTCCCGGGACTGGGACCGGCAGTTGGTGGAGGACTTCGCAGAGTTCGACGAGGAGGACGAGGTCCGCGAGGCCGCCCGCAAGGCCCTGGAAAGCAGCGATCCGAACGCCATCACGGAGTTTCTGGAGCACGGTGAGGCCAAGGCCCGCCAGCGCGCCAAGGAGAACAAGGACGCTACGGACAAGGCCAACCGGGCCAAGATCGAGGCAATGCGGGGCACGGGTGGCCCCTATTTCAACGCCCGGGTCGAGGAGGTCCTCAAGGGCAGCGCGCAGGACCGCGCGGCCTTCCTTGATCACGGTGCGGACATCGCCCGTGAGCACGACAAGAAGATGAAGCAGCTGGCCAAGGATCGTGCGGCGCAGCTGCGGGAACGCGTCAAGATGCTCGCGGCCTCCGGCGGCCCGGAGGTGCGCAAGGCCGCCCAGGCCGCCCTCGACACCGGCGACGACGCGAAGATCGCGGAGTTTCTGGAGAAGGGCTACCAGGTCGCGGCGCAGAAGGACGTCGACGCCCAGAAAGCTCGCGAGAAGGCCCAGAAAGAAGCGCTGGAAGCGGCCGAGAAGCTGCGGGAGCTGGCGGAGAAGGCCGCCCGCGCCGCCGAGGCTCGCACGAAGCTGATCCAGCTGCACGGCCAAGCCATCTCGCACCTGCGCAAGACCGCCAACGCCATGGTGACGGCGGCCAACTACTCCCGCGAAGGCGCCCAAATGCTGGCCGCCGACCGAGTGCGCAAGAAGGTTGGGGACTACGGGCGGCTGAAGCGAAACATCGCCGACGAGGTCGACTTCGCCCGCAAGACCGCCGGGTGGGCCCGCATCGCCGCCAACCAGGCCAAGGACCAAGCCAAGATCCTGGTCGAGACCGGCCTGACCTACGGCGTGCACTGGGCTGAGGTCGCCGAGGGACTGGCGTCCTCGGCCGAGGCGGCGCTCAAGGCCACCGAGACCGCCCAGCACGCGCTGGACGCCACCGCCGCCGACGCCGCGGCGATCGAGGCCAACAACAACGCCCAAGCCCACGCCGAACAGGCCAAGCAGTGGCGCGTCAACGCCGAGCAGCACGCCCGCGCCGCCGCCACGATCGCCGAGGCCGCACGCAAGCAGGCCGAGGTCGCCGCCGACGCCGCCAACCGCGCCAGGCAGGCCCGCATCGAGGCGGACAAGGCCGAGAAGGAGGCGTGGGAACACGCCAAACGCACCCGCGAAGCCCGCCTTGAGGCCGAACGGCAGCGCGACATCGCCGCCGAACAGCGCAAGATCGCCGAACGGGAACGCGACGCCGCGGCCGCTGCCCGGGCCAGGGCGCAGCAACAGGCGGCGGTGGCCTCCCGTGCCCGGGCCCAAGCCCAACAGAAGGCGGGCATCGCCTCCCAGGCACGGGCCAACGCGGAACGACTTGAGAAGACCGCCACCAACGCCACCAACAAGGCAAAGGACGAGAACCGTAAGGCTGGTGAGGCACGCGAGAAGGCCTGGCTGGCTGAGCAGAACTACAACGTCGCGGAGGCGCGCGCCAAAGCGGCGGAGTCGTTAGTCGCCTCCAACCTCAGCGGTGAGGCCTCGGGATGGGCGCGTGAGGCCGCCACGCAGTCCCGCGCGGCCGCCAGCACCGCCAAGACCGCCGCGCGGCAGGCCCGCTCCGCCGCGAACACGGCGACTGATGCGGCCTCTCGTGCTCGGGCCGCCGCCATCGAGGCTACCGGTGCCGCCGCGCGTGCCCGCGCCGCAGCCAATGCTGCCGAGGCGGCGGCGGCGAAGGCCAATGCCGCCGCGAACCAGGCTGAAGCCGAGGCCGCAGCAACCCACGCCGCCGCGGTGAAGGCCAACGCCCAGGCCGCCGAGGCCACCGCACAGGAAGCCCGCGCCGGCGTGGCCGCCCACGAGGCGGCGCGACTGGCTGGTCTCGCGGCGATCGAGGCCAACCAGGCCCTGCAGGCCGCCAACCGCACCAAGGACGAAGCCGACGCCGCCTCCCTGGAATCGGCCACCGCCCTGGTGCAGGCCACCATCGCCGCACGAGCCGCCGGAGCGGCCCGCACCAGCACGGCCGGAATCGCGGAGCCGGCCAACACTGCCATCACCCTCGTCGCGCCCTTCGCCGGTGACGCCGACGCCGACTTCGCCGCCGAGGTGGCCGCCATCGCGAGAAAGGTCGGTGAGGAGCAGGCCAAGGCGGCCGAAGCCCACGCTCAAGAGGCCGCCAAGGCAGCAGCGCAGGCCGAAGAGGCGGCCAAGCAGGCACGAGCCGAGGTCGCACCCGCCTTCCAAGCCGCCGCACGCGCGGCCCGCTCCGCCGCTGACGCAGCCCACTCTGCCGCCGACGCACAGAAGTCGGCCGCGCAGGCCGCAGCAGAAGGTGCCAAGGCACGGGCAGCGGCAGCACGAGCCAACCAGGCCGACGCCCAAGCCCAGGCCGACGCCAAGGCAGCACGCGAGGCGGCGAACGCCGCCTACGCCGACGCAGTGAAGGCCCGCCAGGCCGCCAACGCCGCCGAGACCGAAGCAGCACGCGCCCGCACCGTCGCGACGGAGGCGGAAGGCCACGCCGCCGCGGCCCGCAACGCCGCCACCCAGGCCGAGAACGACGCCAAGGCCGCAGACCAGGCGGCCACCAGGGCCGAGGCCCGAGCCGCCGAGGCGGAAGAGGCCGCCAAAAACGCCCGCGAACGTGCCGCCGAGGCGGAGATAGCCGCCAAACTCGCCGAGGAACAGGAGCTTAACGAAAAGCGCGAGCTCAAGAAGCTACTCGCGGACGTCCGACAAACCGACCACGGCAACGGAATCGTCACTCTCGAGGACCCCGAAGACGGCATCGTTTACCTCAACGGTATCGCGCTCGGGAAAGATGCGCCCGAACTCGGAAAACTCATCGAGGCCCTCAAGCGGACACATGGGTTCCCCAAGGAGATCTTCGACTACAACCACCTGCGTGTCCTCACCATTCAAAACCTGTTCGAAGCGTGTAAAAACAATGACGACCTCTGCAACAGGACGTTCGAAAAGCAGCTCATCTCGATGAATCTCGGCGGCCCGGATCCCGCCTTGAACCCCAACGTCGATGACCACCTCTGGGCCGAGGCGATCGCCGAGAGCGCCGCAGGGGGTATCGCCGGTGCCCGAGGAGGTGGGTTCAAGCCGGGACGCAAGCCGGCGGGCAACCGGAAGCCCGGAACCTCGGATCCGGCGCGACTCGCACAAGCCCAGAAATCAATCCGTTCCTACGAACGACTGATCGAGGAGCATCAGACCAAGCTCGAGGCCTACAAACGAGACCCCTGGGCCTTCGACAATCGCGGCCTGCTGAAGAATGCTCCCAACGATGAAGTCCGGCAGCGTATCATCGACGCCAGGATCCGGCATCTAGAGAAGGAGATCCAAACCTTCCGGGACAACATCGAAAAGGTCAAGAAAGGCGAGTTCTAGTCATGCCGGAAGATGATCACAAGCATGCAGGGAATGCGGATGTAGCTCTCTCCGAGATCACCGACCTCGCGCATCAGATCCTTGCACGTGCAACACGCGGGGCACGCCGCATCGAGGTCGACGGCCAGTACTACTGGACGCCTCCACTCGACTCAGTTCTGGACATCTACACAGAGCGCCCGGAGCTGGTGATGGGCGACGCCGGCGAGACCATGAGAAACCTTCACCGCTACCTCGAGGACGAAGACGCACCTTATCACGCTCAAGCACTAGCGTGGCTGGGACAACTCCTCCAAGTCGTGGCCGCGAGAATCAACCAGTAGGCAACCGACACCCGAGCCAGACAACCCCTTCGGGTGATCCGAACGGCGAAGGACACGCCCACGCTCCGCAGCGAGCGTGGGCGCGTCCACCCCGCCAAGAAACGTGACCTACGTGGATTGGAACTATTCACGTGATTGGTGAAGGTGTTGGTGCCGAAGGTTTTCCGATGACGGCCGCGTGAATGGATTCGAAGGCGTTGAGGCCGTGTTTGCGTGCGGTGGAGACGTAGCCGCGGCTGCGGGTCCAGGCTGTCGCGCTGGTTTCGGATCGGAAGGTGCCGGAGATCTTCATCTGGGTCTTGGTCGGCCGAAGATCTCTCTCGGCTTGGTTATTGGTGAAGGGCACACGGTGAGGTCATGAGCGAAGCGCAGCACGTCGGCCTCCCGGTCGCGGAGGTGTTCCAGGAGGTTGCGGGTCTTGGATTGTTTCCAGCCTGTTCGGGATGGATGCTGTGCCAGGCCGACGGGGATGGCGTGGCGCCACGACTTCAGGAGCGGATCGGCGACCTCCGGCGGGATGATGGATCTGCCCTGGTCGCGGGCGTCGTGAGCGGCGGTGTTGAGCGCGGACAACGCGTTCAGGGCTTGGGCTGCCAGTACTGGCCGCGGTGTGTCTCGTCGGCGGCGATGAGTTCACGGGCGATGTGCGCCCCACAGAGCGCGTGTTCGCAGTCAGTGTAGGCATTACAGGAGGCCCAGCAGTCGTGCACCGCGATGCCGGTGACACCGTCGAAGATGCCAAGGTTGGTGATCGCGGGCCGGCCACGGGACTGGTCGAGGTGGTAGGTGGTCAGCTTCTCGGTGGCCGAGACATGCAGCCACCAGCGGGCACCGGTGACCTTGGCACCGGTCTCGTCCACGTGCAGGATGTGCGCTGCGGCCAGCAAGGTCCGGATCAGCTTTTCGACCCCGGCCAACACGTCTGCGGTCTCGCGCAGTACGCGGCACACCCAGCCCGCCGACGGGTCCACACCCGAAAGGTCGGTGACGAGCTCGACAACGAGGGCGACCGGGACATGCTGGAACACCGGCGGATACACCACCCACGCCCGCAAGTTCGGCCCATACGAAGCCGGGGCCGTGGCCGTCCCGGCCGGAGCTTCAGCGATGGTCACGGTTCCGCACCCGCAGCGACGCCGGTGCCGCCGATGTTCGGTCACCGTCGCCATCGCCGGGGCGATACCGGTCACCTGGCGACACACCACACCCGCCACCACGGCATCGTCCAGACCCGCGCCACAACCGGAGCAGCACGCAGGCACGTGGTCGATGGTCTCATCCGGGCCATCGACCAGCTTCAGCGAAAACCCTTGCGCCCCAGGCTGCTTGGCCTGCTTCCGTCCCGTCCTCCACCGCAACGACCGCTAAAAGGCCATTTAGGCCGGCATCAGAGCTTCCAAAAAGGCCCCTGCAAGATGCCACACTCCACCCAGCGTGGAATATTGATCGAAAATGACTCCAGAGGTCCCAGCGACGGAGCGGGCGCGGCACAGCTCGTCCGGCGGAATCACCCTCGCCGGCGCCGACCACCTCGCCACACTCGTCACCGACTGGCACCACGCCGACCGGCCCCCAGCCACCGCATGGTCGGTCACCCTCCGGCACGCCGACACCAGCGCCGCCGATCTCCTCCTCCCCCACCACTGGACCCTCACCCACGGATAAGGGGCCACAACCGACAGAAGGGGCGGCGTGTAGCCGGCCCCCCTTTCACGCCGTGAGCGTCGTTCAGCATTCCTCGAACAGTGCGCGGTAGTCCGCGCGCAGCCGACCGCCCTCGGCCACCGCAGCCACTAGGTCGTCACCGGCAGGCCCACCAAGCGCATCGTCACGTCAGTTCGGCCTGGTAGCTCAGCCCGACACCGTGCGTCCAGGATGGTGGCAAGGTTCAGGTCCGTGGCCGTCGGCGGCCCTCCGTGATCGCTGACCGGCACCAGCCCAGCACTCCTCGGCAGGTTGGTTCCCCCATCCGTCCTAGCGTCGCGGGTCAGCCCGCATCACGGGTAGCGGGCCTCATGATCACCACCACACCGGTCGTCAACTACAGATCCCAACACACGGAATCTGTAGTTGATCCGTTGCGCAGTGAAGTTCTACGCTCACGCTCACCCGGCCTCAACCAGAGGTCACCTGATATGGCATCTCTAGTTGACGCCTGGGCTATCGCGGGATATCCACACACACGGTGTGTGAACAGGGAGAACGGTGGGCAGTCCGGCCGACGTCAAGGGACTCACAGGGGGTTCGGCCGGACTGCCCCCCACTCCTCGGGTGAGGGGAGGAGTCGCATGGCCTCAAACCTCGATCCAGTCTGCCGCTGCTGTCGAGCAGTTTCGGCGTCGCGCGGTGCTGGTTGTGGTCGACGGCGCCAGGCAGCCGGTGTTCTATGCCGGCCACCGGCTGCGGACGATGTCGAGGGCGGCGTTGCTGCGTCGGCTCTGCCCGGTGGGGGTGTCGGGGGATCCGGGGTGGCCGCATCAGTTCGCGGGCCGCCGGCCATGCCCGATCGCGGTTCCGCGTCCGGTGTGGCGGGTGGTGGGCCCGGTGGGTTGAGCCCAGGCGCCTGACCGCATCTTGCGCCGTGCCGCCCGCGTGTTCAGGGCCGCATCACCTGTAACAACAGGGGAGGACAGGGATGGAGTTGTCCTGACCTCTCCGTGCCGGCGTCGAGGGAGCTCGAGCACTGACGTGAATTCAGTGCGGGCGGCTCAGTGCGGCAACCGAGGCGACACCCACTCCCACCCGCCAGCAGCCACGCCGACCCGCCTGCCTGCCTTCGTTGAAAGGGGTGGCCAGTGAATCGTTCCAGAGATCGATTGCTCACGACCGCTGAAGCCGCCGAGATGTTGGGCGTGGAGCCAGGGACATTGCGGCAGTGGCGCTACCGCAACGAGGGACCGGTCTCGTTCAAGGTGGGCCGCCGGGGCTCTGCGGTACTACGAGTCAGACATTCGGGCCCACCTAGACGCGCAGAAGGCGTCCACCGCGTGTGGCCTTGCCACATAAGGGAACGGGACACACCGTGGATGGTCAGCTTCACCTCGCAATAACGGATCGTCACACGGGGACCGTGGTGCCTCACGTGGTGATGCCTCGCCCGATCCACCGCGACACCACCGCACCGATCGAGGTCCGGTGTGCGGAAGACATCCAGAGTAGACAGAACCTCGCGCTGTCGCATCGTGGAGACCGAGGGTGTCCTCGGCGCCAGCATGTGGTGTCTTTTCGTTATGGTGCAGAGTCTTCGCGCCCTGCGGTGCAGAAGCGCCGATTGTGTGTCGTGACCACCAATGTGGTCGCGGTGGACACGATCCCGACGTACGGATCGACTCGATCGCACCCCACTCGTTGTAGATCGCCGCCACGTGTCATACCGGCGCCCACTGTGTACGTGGGCGACCGAACTCCCGCGGTAGTCGCAACCGGGGTGGAGGCCGCGGCATCCCACGGCTTCCACGGTGTTGCAGCACGCGTTGCGCGGGGCGATGAGAAACCTCCGTGACCCTGTTTGCGTGCTAACTCGTCGCCACGCCGCATTTCACGCCACCGAGAGCTGAACACCTACACCATCCGGCCCCACGCCGACCGGCCTCCATCAGATCCCCGCCATGGCCCGCACTGCTGTCGAAGGATGTGCCATGCCCCCTTCCGCGAGCGTGAGACTGACCGGCGATCTCGTCACCGACGCCGCCCTTCCCGGATCCACCGGACTCGTGGAACCCGGACCTCGCCCAGCCCGAGTCGGAGTGGACATCCCCCTCAACACCGCCCAAGACTTCGTGAGCACTGTGCAGGAGGCACGGGGCCTACACGACGTGTTGGCATCGGGCCCGCCTCCCCACCACCACGCCCACGCCGCTGAGTCCCGCGGTGGGCGCGCCACAGGCCTAGGCGACCTGCGGCGGGCGTCGGTACGCGTGACCGGAGATGCGGTGTGATCCGGGACCCGCTTGCCGACGACCGGCTCTCCCATCGCGCCGTCGGTCTCCTGCTGCGCCTGGTGCGGCGGCACCAGCACCACCCTGGGGCGCCGATCGACAGCCGGTCCCTGGCCCGCCCCGAGCGGAGGGAGGGGCGCGATGCGATCCAGACTGTGCTCCGCGAACTGCGCGAGGCCGGATACCTCGTCACGGCGCGGACCCAGGACCCGGTGACCGGCCGGTGGTCCACCACCACCGTGCTGGCGCCTGATCTGCTCACCGACCACGAGGAATGCCCGAGGCCGGACAACCCGGCCCCGGCGGACAACCCGCAGGTGGCGCCGGGCCCGGGATACCCCGCCCCGGTGGGCCCGGAGCAGGATTTCCCGGCTTCGGCTGCGGACGAGTTGCCGCAGGTCAGTCCGAAGCCGGAAAGTCCCTCCTCGGTCGTGCCGGAGCCGGACAACCCGGCCCCGGCCGCAGAGGAGTTTCCCCAAGCCAGCCCGAAGCCGGACAACCCGGCCCCAAGTACATGCGGTGGTCCTTCTGCAAGGAAACGGATCCAGGTGAGTAGCGGTCGCGGTGCACGCGCGCGGGCGCACGCGAGGCCCACCGCCGCCGAGCTCGCGGCGACCGCGGTCCGCGCGGACGCGGTCCGACTCGTGGCCACCTGGCGGGACGAGACCGCCGCCCCCTACCGCCCGGAAACCCTCCATGCCCTGCAACGGGAAGCTGACGCCCTCCTGCGGGAGGGCGCCGACCCCCGCCTGGTACGGGCCGCGCTGGAGGCGTGGGACGCCCGCGCTGACGCCCGCACCCCGAAGTTCCTGCGCTACGCCTACGACGACGTGGTCAAGGCCCACCGCGCCATCACGGCCGGGTACGGCCCCAACCCCGCCCCGCAGGCCCCCAGCGGCCGCTACGCCGACGCCATGACGTTTCTCCGGCAGGGCATCGACCTGATGCGGCAACGTACTGATCAGGACACGCATTCTGAGGCGTGGCCACCGCTGAGCGTCATCGACGGAGGCATCGCATGAACGAGCCTGAGACTGCCGCCCTCCTGGCCGCCGCGAAGGTGCTCGACCCCCGTTTCCCGAAACCGGACGAGCACGGTGTGTTGGTTCGCCTGTGGCAGCAGCAACTCCGCCAGGTGCCCTTCCCTGCGGCCCAGCAGGCGCTGCTGTCCTACTACGCCTCCGAGCGGTACCGGCAGCACCGGCAGCCGATCAGCGCGGCCGACGTCCTCGGCGAGTGGCGCGACGCGCACCGCGCCGCCGAGGAACGCCACCGCAGCCACCGCGCCCTCACCCAAGCCCGCCAGCACCCGTTCGACCCCGATCGGCTCCACCGCGGCGTCGACCAAGCCGTGACCCAACTCGCGCAGCGGTGGCACATCCGCCGCGGTCTGAACCCCCAGCAGGCCCACGAGCGCGCGGCCGCCGACCGTGCCGCACGCCGAGCCTGGCTCAGCGTGGCCTGCCCGCACTGCCGAGCCCCCGCCGGTGAGCCCTGCTGGCGACCCACCCCGCGTGCGGTCGGTCGCGTACGACGCACCCAGCCACACCCCAGCCGCATCACGGAGGCGCTCCAGGCCCGACACGACACCGGCACCGGGTGACCCGACAGGAAGCTGACTCGACGTTCGCCATCGTCCCCCTGTTCGGCCTGATCGTCCCTAGTAGACAATTCGCTACCGGCCGCCGTCACCGAGGAGTCAGACCGACCGGTCCGACTCCCGTGATGCCGCGAGAACAACAATGCTGCACACGATCACCCAGAAAGCCCTGCGTGTTCCCGATCCCGTGGGCGAGCTTGGTGATGGCGCCGTGGTCACGCGCCGCCAGCTCGACGCCGCACTCATGCAGATCGGATTCAAGCTATCCACGGACCTACTGGAGCACCTCGGGCGGGCCAACGCGGGCACGGTGAGGGCCCCTGCCCTCCACGTTCTCACTGCCGTGCGTAGCGCAGCGCGGCCGAGGTCACGCACGATATGGCCTTCTGAGACGGCAGAACGCTCCAAGTGCGGCTCTCCTTCGCCCTGACCGGCACCGGCACAGCCCTCCTCCGGAGGCCGGTTTCCCCATCCGTCCTCGTGTCGTGGGCCAGCCCGTCTCACCCCCTTGGCGAGGCCGGGGCCACCGACCCTGTCGTCAACTACAGATCCCAACACGCGGAATCTGTAGTTGATCCATTGCGCAGTGAAGTTCTACGCTCACGCTCACCCGACCTCAACCAGAGATCACCTGAGATGGCATCTCTAGTTGACGCCTGGGCTATGGGTGGATATCCACACACACGGTGTGTGAACAGGGAGAACGGTGCGCAGTCCGGCCGACGTCAAGGGACTCACAGAGGGTTCGGCCCGACTGCCCCCCACTCCTCGGGTGAGGGGAGGAGTCGCATGGCCTCAAACCTCGGTCCAGTCTGCCGCTGCTGTCGAACCGTTCCGGCGACGCGCGGTACTGGTTGTGGTCGACGGCGCCGCGCAGCCGGTGCCCTGTGGCAGACAGCGGATTCGGCGGAGTCTCCGCCTACAGCCGCACCACCTCGCTGCGCAGGTTCCCGCCCTCGGCCGGGTGGCAATGGGCCTCCTCCAACGGCACCCGTCACCGTGCACCACGGCATCGACACGGCGATCCGGGCACCCGGTCCCGCTACACCAGCCGCATGCCGCGCACGCACGTCGGGCACCGGCGACTGAGGCACGACGGCGAGGCAACCCCCACCACCCCGCGCCCTTCGTCGCGCCGACACCGCGACCTCAGCGAAAACCACCAACAGTGAAGGTACGGCCTGTCCACACGCACAGAACCGAGGGCTCCATGACCGAGCTGGCCAATGACGTTGACTCCCTGTGGTCGCCGGAGAGGCTTTCTGCCCACTTGGCCATATCCCCAAAAACCCTCGCCAAGTGGCGCGGGGAGCGCAAGGGTCCCCCGTGGGTAAAAATCGGCAAGCATATCAGGTATGACCCGGCCAAGGTGCAGGCGTGGCTCGAGAAGATCGAGCAGGAGACCGTCGACGAGCCGCCGCTGTGGTAGCCCTATCGGCCAACTGCAGCGAAATACCACTGGGGGACCTGTGGCATCCATTGAAGATCGCTGGTATCGCAAGATGCCTGATCCTGAAAATCCCAATAAGAGCGTGTCTCACTTGGTAGATCGTTGAGGTGGGGTAGATGATCTCCACTCGTGGACGATCT
>NZ_BMMK01000060.1 GCF_014645795.1 Longimycelium tulufanense
AGGTCGCCGAACCGGTGCGGTTCGTGGACCAGATCCAGGCGATGCACGCCGCCGGCGCCCGGGTTCAAGCGAGTCAACGTAGTGACCGTGATGGGGTCCCACCTGGGCGTGGTGCGGAAACCCTCGACTCCCAGCGGGGTACGCATCACCCAGGTCCGTAACTTCGCGCTGCCGCCCAATTCGCTTCCAGCCATTTTCGTGCGGACCATGGATGGTCGGCTGACGGGCGACCTCGTCTACAACCGGGCCTGCTTCACCGACGACCACATGATGTCGTTGGCCCACGACATCGAGGCGACCCTGATCTCCGCGAGCCAGGACGGAACAGCTTGCCATGGCGTCATCAACCGGATGAGCGGCTCCGCCGTTCGGTATCAGTCGTAGAGCCTGCCCAGGTCGCCAGCATGATTCTCACGGATCACCGAACGCTTGAGCTTCAGTGTGGGGGTGAGTTCGCCGGTCGTGCTGTCCCATTCCCGGTCGAGCAACACCCAGCGCTTGACCTGCTCGACCCGTGACAGCGTGGCATTACCGGCCTCGACCGCGCGTTCCACCTCGGCACGGACCTGTGGGTGCGCCACGGCATCGGCGAGTGTGGCGACGTGGATGCCCCGTGCCGAACACCAGGACTGCCAACTTGTCGGGTCGAGCGTGATCAGCGCGACGAGATAGGGCCTGGCGTCACCGTGCACATAGACCGGGCCGATGAGTTCGGAGGCGTCGGCGATCGCCTGCTCGACGTTCGCCGGCGAGATGTTCTTGCCCCCAGCGGTGATGATCAGCTCCTTCTTGCGGCCACGGATGCTCAGGTGGCCGTCCTTGTCGATGCTGCCGAGATCGCCGGTGTGCAGCCAACCGTCGGCATCGAACGCCTCCGCGGTTGCATCCGGACGGTTGAGGTAGCCAGGGACGATGTTGGCGCCACGAGCCAGGATCTCCCCATCGTCGGCGATCCGCAGCTCGACGCCGGAGATGGCGGTGCCAACAGAACCCGGACGGGGGTCGCGGAGGTCGTTGATCGTGAGGAGCGCGGAGGTCTCGGTCATCCCGTACGCCTCGATGATCGTGATGCCGATGCCGTGGAAGAACGCCAGTGTCTCCCGCGAGACTGGTGCGGCACCGCTGACCGCGATGAGGATGCGATCGAATCCGAGTGTCCGGCGGATTTTTCGGTAGACCACTCGGTCGAACACGGCGTGCCACAGCCGGGTCGCGAGATCGAGGCGCCGACGACCGAACTTGGCCTGACCGACGCGTCGTGCGATGTCCATCGCCTTGGTGCCCAGCGCTCGGCGCACCGGGCTGGGTTGGCTGGCAGCGCGGTCGATGATGGCGCTGTGGAACTTCTCCCAGACCCGGGGAACGCCGAGGAACAGGTGTGGGCGTGCTCTCGGCAGCACCTGGGGCAGCTGCTGCAGATCACGGACGAAGTGCACCGTGGAAGCGTGTTCGAAGCTGAAGTAGTGCGTGATCATCCGTTCTGCCATGTGCGCCAGCGGCAGGTAGGACACCTGGCAAAGGCCGGGATCGGGATGGAGGCCCAGTTCGCCGACCACGCGTGCGGTGGTTGCGTCCAACACCGCACGGACCCCGGCATGGGTGATGATGGTGCCCTTGGGACGGCCGGTGGTGCCCGAGGTGTAGACGACCGTCACCGGATCGTCGGGTCGCACCCGCGCCGCTGCCGCGGTGACCTCGCCGATCCGCGACTCCAGCTCCTGGGTGGCCCGGGCGAGCTGGACGTCGAAGCGCCGCACCCCCTCGGTCGGCGCTTCGACGTCCAGAACCAGGATCGCCGACAGCGCGGGCAGCTCGTCCCGGATCGTCAGCCAGGCGTCCAACATGTCCGCGTCCACGATTGCCACGGTGCACGCCGAGTCTCGCGTCACGTAGGCAAGTTGCTCCGGCGACAGGGTGTTGTAGTAGGAGGTGGGAGTGGCGCCCGCGAGCAGCGCGCCAATGTCGGCCAACGCGTGCTCGACACGGTTGACCATGTGCAGGCCCACCACGTCGCCGCGGGTGACCCCGAGATCGAGCAGCGCCAGCGCCAGCGCCGACGACTGACGCTGGTACTCCGCCCAGGTCAGCTGCTGCTCGCCGTCGACGAGCGCCGGCACGTCGGCATGCTCGGTGGCGTTGCGGTGGAGCAGGTCGAGCAGCGTGCCGCGGTCCTCGCCGGTCATGACCCGATCAGTGCCTTCGCGATGTGGGTGACCTGGATCTCGTTGCTGCCAGCGTAGATCATCAGGCCCTTGGCGTCACGGGCGAGCTGTTCGACCCGATATTCGGCCATGTAGCCGTTGCCGCCGAACAGCTGCACGGCTTCCATGGCGACCTCGGTCGCCGCACGGGAGGCGTAGAGCTTCATCGCCGATGCCTCGGCCAGCGTCGGTGTCTTCCCGGCCCGGAGCATCTCGACCGTGGAGAAGACCATGTTCTGCACGTTTATCCGGGCGATCTCCATCTCGGCGAGCTTGAGCTGGATGAGCTGGAAACGGCCGATCTCCTGGCCCCACAGCGTGCGGGTCCTGGCATAGTCTATGCACAGGCGCTGGCACTCGTTGATGATCCCGAGCGCCATCGCCGCCACGAAGATGCGTTCCAGGGTGAACCCGGACCGAACCTCGTCCTTGCTGTCGGCGACTCCGGACTCCGGTTCCTGCTCGCCGAGCAGCCGGTCGGCGGAGAGCCGCACATTGTTGAAGAACAGCTCCCCCGTGGGCGAGGACATCAGACCCATCTTCTTGAACGCCCTGCCCTGGGTCAGCCCTTCCATGCCCTTGTCGAGTACGAAGGTGAGAACCTTCCGCTCCCGCAGCGGGGTACCGTCGCCGTCATCGAGCTTGGCGAACACCACGATCACGTCGGCGTCCGGGCCGTTGGTGATGAACGTCTTCTGTCCATTGAGGACATAATGGTCGCCCTCGCGTCGGACGTAGCTCTTCATCCCGCCGAAGGCGTCCGAGCCCGAGTCGGGTTCGGTGATCGCCCAGGCGCCAACGTGCTCGAAGGTCACCAGCCTGGGTAGCCAACGTTCCTTCTGGGCCAACGTTCCCTTGGACATGATCGTCTGTGCGGTCAGCCCCAGCGAGACCCCGAGCGACGTCAGGATCCCCATGCTGACCCCGGCGAGTTCGGACACCGCGATCAGCACCATCGTCTCCTGCCCGCCCAACAGGTCCGCGCCACCGGACCGCGTCTTCGTGGCCGGCGGTTCCGCACCCGCTGCCCGAAAGGCGTCCTTGGCGCGCTGCTTGTCCAGGATCCGCGTGAGCTGTTCGCGGGCCAGGGCGTCGAGGCCGAAGGCGACGAACAGCTTGCGAATGATGTCGTACGGCGCTAGCTGCCCGGACTCCAGCTCGTCGATGTGCGGGCGGATCTCCTTGTCGATGAACTCGCGAATCGAGTCCCGGATGAGCAGGTCGGTCTCGGACCACTCGAACATGCCGTCACCTCCTTGAAGCCGCCCCGCGAGATCAGTCCCATGCTGCGAGGTGGTCGCCGACGTTGTCGATGGTCCACGGGCCGTTGGTCTCGGCGGTCTTGTCCACCGTCCATCCCCGGAGCTGCTGGATGCAACCGCCCTGCACCGCGAACACCTTGCCGGTGACCGAGCACTTCTCGGACGCCAGGTAGGCCACCAGAGGAGAGATGTTGGCGGGGGAGAACAAGTCGAGTTCCCCCTCCTCCGGCTCCCTGGCGAATATCGCACCCATACCCGGAGTCGCCAAGGTCAGCCGGGTACGTGCGATGGGCGCGATCGCGTTCACCCGCACTCCGTAGCGCCCCAGCTCCTCCGCCGCGACCAGGGTCAGTGCCGCGATACCGGCCTTGGCCGCGCCGTAGTTGGCCTGACCCGCGTTCGGCACCGTGGTGCCGGAGGCCGACGCGGTGTTGATCACCGCCGCATTCGGCTGGTTACCTGCCTTCGACTGCGCCTTCCAGTACGCGGCGGCGTGGTGCAGTACCGCCGCGTGCCCCTTGAGGTGCACCGCGATCACCGCGTCCCACTGGAACTCCTCCAAACCGGCAATGAAGGCGTCCCGCAGGATCCCGGCGTTGTTCACCACGACGTCCAGCCGTCCGAACTCCCGCACGGCTTGGTCGACGAGGTTCTTCGCGCCGCTCCAGTCCGCAACGTTCTCGGTGCTCGCCACCGCGTTCCCGCCGGCTGCCCTGATCTCTTCGACGACCTCCCGCGCGGGCCCGGCGTCGGACCCTTCGCCGGCATTGCTGCCGCCGAGGTCGTTGACCACGACGCTGGCGCCTTCCTGAGCGAACAGAAACGCGTGTTCCCGTCCGATGCCCCGCCCCGCGCCGGTGATGACCGCGACCCGCCCGTCCAATGCACCCATTGTCGAATCTCCTCGGTGATGTCAGTTCGCGATCTCCGCCAGGCCGTCCTTGATGACGACGGTGTCGCCCACGGTGGTCTCATAGGCGTAGGTGGTCGCACCATCAGCCGAGCCGGCATTCCAGATCGTGGTGGTGATGTCCTGTCCCGGCAGCACCGGCTTGGCGAAACGCACCGCGAGCCGCTTCAGCCGGGACACCTTCGAGCCCCCGACCTCGGTCAGCAACGCCCAGGAGGTGAACGCCATCGTGCACAGGCCGTGCGCGATGATCCCCGGCAGACCGGCGTCCTTGGCGATCTGTTCGTCCAGGTGCAGCGGGACCGGGTCACCGGACGCCGGCGCGTACCGGAACGTTTGGTCCTCGTCGATGTGCTGTACGGCCCTTGCCACCGGCTCCTGCTCGCGCACCTTGTCGGCCAGGCTGTGCGAGGGCGCCCGCTCGCCGACCGCGTTACCGGTGCTGGCGTCCTCGCCGCGGAAGAACATGGTCAGGTACTGCTCGTTGACCAGCTCGCCCTCGTCGGTCCGGCATTCGATGAAGACCCACGCCCGGGTGCCTTTGGGTAGGCCCTCCCAGCCGATCATCTTCGACCGCGAGACGAGCCTGTCCCCGGGCCTGATCGGCCGGTGGAACCGGAAGTCCTGCTCACCGTGCACGCCACGAGCGAAGACGGACAGCGGCACCACCTCGAGCGCCGGCTCCAGCATGGACTCGAACACCGGCACGATGGCGAACACCGGGTTCGCCACGTCACCGGCCAGATGCGCCTCGATCGGATCGTTGGTGGCCTCGGCGTAGCAGACCAGGCGCTCGCGGGTGACCTCGAAGCGGTGCTCCTCGGTCCAGACGTCGAGCCCGTCCTTGTTGAACTCCACCTGGCTCATGGTCCGTGCCCTTCGCCGGTGTGTGCGGTCGTCAGCCGACGAGTTCTGCGAACTTCGTCAGCGACTCGTCGAGGTTCTTCTTGGCGTCCTTCTCCACGGCCTTACCCAGCGCGCCAACAATGATCTGGCCGCTGAACTCGGCGTCGATGGTCGCGGTGGAGCCGGCCCCGTTCGGCTCGACGGACAGCGCGAAGCTGACCTGGACACCCGCCATGCCGGTGCCGGAGATGACCACCCTGCTCGGGGCGTCGTACTCCTGGACGGTCCAGGTGATCGTGTTCGCCATGCCGAGCATGGTGACGACCTCGGCGACCTGCGTGCCCTCGCTGAACTCGCCGGGCACGTCGCCCTTCCACTTGGTGTGGATGGTCAGCCACTTCTCGAAGTTGTTCGGGTTGGAGAACTCCGCCCACACCTTCTCCGGCGTGGCGGCGATGTCGACGGACGCGTTGACCCGGCCCATTGTGAATCCTCGTTTCCGTTGGTGGATAACGGCTCTCAGCGCTCAGCGCGCTGGTAGGCGGTGACGACCGCAGCACCGCCCAGCCCGATGTTGTGCTGCAGGCCGGCGGTGACGCCCTCCACCTGGCGCTTGTCCGCCGTGCCACGCAACTGCCAGGTCAGCTCCGCACACTGGGCAAGTCCGGTTGCACCGAGCGGGTGTCCCTTGGAGATCAGCCCGCCGGAGGGGTTGACCACCCACCTGCCGCCGTAGGTCGTCTCGTTGTTGTCGATCAGGCTCCCGGCCTCGCCCTCGCCACACAGGCCGAGCGCCTCGTACAGCAGGAGCTCGTTGGCGGAGAAGCAGTCGTGCAGTTCGATGACCTGGAAGTCTTCGGGACCGAGCCCGGACTGCTCGTAGACCCTGCGCGCGGCCTGCACGTTCATGTCGTAGCCGACGATGTTCTTGGCGGTGCCGTCGAAGGTCGAACGAAAGTCGGTGGTCATGGCCTGACCGACGATCTCCACCGCCTGTGCGGCAAGGTTGTTGCGGTCCACGAACGACTCGCTGGCCAGGATCGCCGCGCCCGAGCCGTCCGAGGTCGGTGAGCACTGCAGCTTGGTCAGCGGGTCGTAGATCATCCGGGAGCCGAGGATGTCCTCGAGCGTGTACTCGTCCTGGAACTGCGAGTACGGATTGTTCACCGAATGCCGGTGATTCTTCTGGCCGATCTTGGCGAAGTGCTCGGCCGTGGTGCCGTAGGTCTTCATGTGCTCGCGGCCGGCGGCGCCGAACATCCACGGCGCCGGTGGGAGGATCACCTCGGAGATCTCGGCCAGCGCCCCCATGTGCCGCATCAGGGGCTGCTCGCGGTCGGTGAACGTCGCGCCGAGCGAGCCGGGCTGCATCTTCTCGAAGCCCAGCGCCAGCGTGCAGTCGGCCAGGCCGCCACGGATCACCTGCGCGGCCAGGTACAACGCCGCCGAACCGGTCGAGCAGTTGTTGTTCACGTTCACGACCGGTATTCCGGTCAGGCCCAGCTCGTAGACGGCGCGCTGGCCCGAGGTCGACTCGCCGTACACATAGCCCACGTAGGTCTGCTCGACCTGGTCGTAGGGGATACCGGCGTCCTCCAACGCCCGGGTGCCGGACTCCTTGGCCATCTGCGGGTAGTCCCAGTCCTCGCGTCGGCCGGGCTTCTCGAACTTCGTCATCCCGACACCGATGACATAGACCCTGTCGGCCACCGTTGGCTCCTCGTGGTCACGCCCGGCCGTGCCCAGCGGCCCTGGCTCGTGCGGCAAAGATACCAACAAGAATGTATGTAACAGGGATATGGTGAGACCTGGCTCACATAACTGCTATTTATGCAGGTAGTTGCGGTTTTGGTGGCATCCATCTGCCATCGGCGATGTATGGAAGACGGGCTGTCAGTCGAACCGGATGCGATTCCGGCTGGCTGTGTGGGCGCCCGCGCGGTGGGGCGTCCGTCCGCCGGCTCGGCCCGCGTGCCCACCTACCTCGTTGCTGATGCAGGGCCGACGCGATCGAACAACACCTCCGCGAGCAGCAGCAGGTGCCGACGGGCACGTTGCCAGCGCCGGGCGAGCCGGTCCGGCTCATGGCCGGCGGGGTCGCTGACCAGGATCCCGCGGATCACGTCCATCGAGGTGTACAGCCAGTGCCGGAACTCCGGATGACCGGCCAGCACGGGAAACAACGCCCGACTGAACTCCATCAACGTCCCGGTCACCATCGGCTCGAACCGATCAACCTGTTCGGCCAGGGTTGCGTCCGCACGCGCGGCCACCCACAGCTCCGCCGTCGCCAGGAACACCGAGCCCTGGTGTACCTCCCACAGCATGTCCAGCGCGGCCGGAATCGGATCCGCCGACCCGCGTAGCGCCTCCAGCCGAGCGAAGGCCACCTCCGCCCGCTTCGACGCCAGGTGCCGGACCGCGGCCGACACCAGGTCCGCGCGGCTGGGGAAGTGGTGCACCAGTGCACCCCGGGTCACCCCGGCGAGCTCTGCGATCCGGGTCGTGGTCGTACCGGCATACCCGTACCGGACCAGGCAGTCGACCGTCGCGTCCAGCAGCAGCTGGCGGGTCGCCGCGCTGCGCTCCTCCTGCGTGCGAGACCCCTTCGCACTGCCTACACCGGGTGACACCGGGCCATTCTAACTACATGCAAGTCTGTATGTATGTGGGGCCGCGCTGTCACTCCGCCGCCCCGGCTTGTCGCCGGGAGGATGCGGCGAGCCGTTCCGTCTCCGATGTCGCCCAACCGAACAGTCCGAAGCAAGATCCAAGACATCGGTCCTGTTGACAACGACACGGTTCTCGGTTGGCCGGCCTCTCGTCCCGGTCCTGGGCCCGATGCTCTCGGCACGTTCGCGGACTCGGTATTGGATCGACGGAAGGTGTTGGACATCTTTCGAGGCACGCAACAGATCCAGCAGCTCATCGTGCCTATCGCCCGCTCAACGAGCCCGCTCAGGAGCTGAACCGGCAGGCGACAAGCTTGTTCCTGCTGACCGAGTCTCCATTGGACACTGGATTGTACAGCCGCTTGTTTTCCGATGGTGGCAAGCCGAACGGTGGCTGGGACTTCACCCAGATCCTATCAGGACAGTGTTGATCTCGTTGTGGGGGAAGAACTCTTCTACAGGTGCAGCGTGGGGAGCACGGCGGGCGGCAACGACACCACGCGGGTCTGCCACCCCTTGGCGGAGGCAAGCACGAGTGTTCCCAGGACGAGACGTCCGAGATTGGCGCGTCACGTCGAACGCCGAGAACCCTGGCCGAGTTCGTCGCCGGGACGAACCCGGCCGTTGCGAATTCGGGATCAGTAGTTCTCGATCCAGCCGTGCTTCTTGGCGAGTGCGACGATCTCCTGCCGTACCCGTACGATCTGCGCGCCGGTCAGCGTCGGGTCGCCCTCGAGAAGAACCTCGGTGACCTCCTGCGAGAGCTCCGCGCTGGACAGGACGTCACAGAGATCGTCCGCCGACCCGCCGTCGGAGTTCGCCGACCTGGCATGCGCCGGAGACGACGGACCCGAAACCACCGGACCGCGCTCGACGATACGCACGGACGACGCCTTCAACCCTCGATCGCCCTGTTCCACCTCGAACTCGACGATGCTGCCGGGCTGGACGAGATACTTTTCGTCGATCAGGTCGTTCGTGTGCAGGAAGACGTCCTCACCCCCGGAATGGGGTGCGATAAAGCCATAACCA
The DNA here is from genome assembly GCF_014645795.1 of Longimycelium tulufanense. Lineage (GTDB taxonomy): Bacteria > Actinomycetota > Actinomycetes > Mycobacteriales > Pseudonocardiaceae > Longimycelium > Longimycelium tulufanense. The sequence continues at coordinate 8,924 of NZ_BMMK01000060.1, forward strand.
CGAACATGATCGAAACGCACAACCTTGCCCGTAACCACCAACACAACCACCCAACAACCATCTTGGAACCCAAAAAGAATCCGTCCGACCCTACACGGGTCCGCGTTCGGACGCAACAGGCAGGTTCGTGTGCGAGTTCCCTGTCCCCACAAGGGTTTTCTGGCGGAAGGTGCGCCCCGAGGGTCGGGGTTCGGTCGCCGGCGACGAGAGCTAACGGGCCGGCGGTTGTTGCGGGAGCAGTTGGGAGACAAGTGTGTTGGGTGCCGAGGTTGGGTGCTTGGCCAGTCAAGAAGGCAGCAGCCCGAGCGGTGCCCGGAGTGAGTGCGTCGGGGCCGTGGCGAGCTGGTCGCGGACGTCCCGCTCGGCTTCATGTTGTCCGGCGGTCTGGACTCCAGCGTGCTCAGCACGTTGGGCGACCGTTACCTCCGGGCCGACTACGAGCACTTCGAGCCGACCGGTTCCTTCCGCGAATCCGATGGTCGGAGGCTGCCGGTCTTCCAATGGTCCTACCGGACAGTCGTCGCCGAGTGACCCGGCGACCCGGTCCGCACCGGAACTGAAGCAGCAGGGCGACGAGATGGTCCCCGCACACCGAGTCGCTGTGCGACGGCTGGATCGACGATCCCACTGACGGTTTTCGGACCGAGGACACCGTCGACCGCGCAACGGCTTCGCGCGTGATCGGTTGCGGCCCGCCCGGCTCGTGGTCAACCGCCGGCGGCGTGGGGATAATCACCCGAGAACAGGTCGAGCTGCGGCAAATCGTGCCCGAGCCGGTCGCGTTTCGCGGTCAGATATCCGACATTGTGGTCGTTTGCCGGCACGAGGAGCGGCACCCGGGCCGCGACCGCGATGCCATGCGATTCGAGGGCGCGAATCTTGTCCGGGTTGTTCGACATCAGTCGAACGGACTGCACCCGAAGATACGTCAACACCCTGGCTGCCGGACCATAGTCCCGGGTGTCGACGGGCAACCCCAGCGTGGTCGCGGAATCGAGCGTGTCGAGTCCTTTCTCGTCCTGGAGAACATGCGTCCGCACCTTCGCGACCAGACCGATCCCACGGCCTTCGTGCCCGCGGAGATACACGAGCACACCGCTGCCCTCGCTGACGATCCTGTCCAGCGCGGCGTCGAGCTGTTCGCCACACTCACAGCGCATCGCGCCGAAGATGTCACCCGTCATGCACTCCGAATGCACGCGAACGAGCACGTTCTCACGCATTCTCGTCTTGCCGAAGACAAGGGCCATGTGTTCGTGCCCGTGAAGTCGGTCCCGGAACGCGACCGCCCGGAACGTGCCGCGTCGCGTCACCAGGTCGGACTCCGCGATGTCTTCGTGACTGAGGGCTTGCTCGTCCATCCGGTCCTCTCGTCATCAAGCGCCGGCCGATCGTTCATTACGCTCGGCCGGAGCCGTACCGTAACTCGACCACACAGCGGAGGTCACCCTGTTCACCGTCACAGTCCGTGATCACATGATGATCGCCCACAGCTTCCGTGGCGAGGTCTTCGGCCCGGCACAGCGTCTGCACGGGGCAACGTTCGTCGTGGACGCGACGTTCAAACGGGCCGAGCTCGACGCCGACAACATCGTCGTCGACATCGGGCTGGCCACCGAGGAGCTCCGCGGGGTGCTCGGCGAGCTCAACTACCGCAACCTCGACGACGAGCCCGCCTTCGCCGGCGTCAACACCTCCACCGAGTTCCTGGCCAGGTTCGTCGCCGATCGCCTCGCCGACCGGGTGCACTCGGGCGCGCTCGGCGAGGGCGCGCACGGGCTGGACGGGATCTCGGTCACCCTGCACGAGTCGCATGTCGCGTGGGCCAGCTACGAACGCCCGCTGTGAGGGTGCATGTCGTGCTCCCCGGGGACATTGACGACCGCACCGTCCCCAGCGGAGGTAACGTCTACGACCGTCGCGTGTGCGAGGAGCTGGTGGAACTCGGCGTCTCGGTCCGTGAGACCGCCATCCCCGGCGGGTGGCCGCGCCCGGACCCGGCCACCCGCACGAAGCTGGCCCGAGCGCTCGCTGGATTCCCCGATGGCGCGGTCGTGCTGCTCGACGGCCTTGTGGCGTGCGGCGTCCCGGACGTCGTCGTTGCCCATGCCCGCCGGCTACGGCTGGTGGTCTTGGTCCACCTGCCGCTGGCAGACGAGACCGGGCTGGCACCCGCGCTCGCCGCGGAGCTGGACGCCGCCGAGCGGCGCTGCCTGCGCGCCGCGAGCGCGGTCGTGGCGACCAGCCCCTGGGCGGCGCGCCGACTGGTCCACCACCATGGACTGGCCGAGCGGGGTGTGCACACCGTCACACCGGGTACCGATCCCGCGCCGCTCGCGCCCGGCACCGACGGTGCCTCGCGACTGCTCTGCGTCGCCTCGGTGACTCCGCGCAAGGGCCACGACCTGCTCGTCGAAGCGCTCGCGGCCGTCGCCGACCTGCCGTGGAGCTGCGAGTGCGTCGGACCGCTGCGCCGCGACCCCGCCCACGTGACGCGACTGCGGCGGCTGATCGAGCGGCACGAGCTCGGGGATCGGGTACGGCTCGTCGGTCCGCGTACCGGTGATCAGCTGGCCGGTGCGTACGCCGCCGCTGACCTCGCGGTGCTGCCGTCCCGGGCGGAGACCTACGGCATGGTCGTGACCGAGGCGCTGGCACGCGGAATCCCGGTGCTGGCAACGGCCGTGTGTGGCGTTCCGGAAACCCTCGGGCAGGCCCCGGGTGGTGGTGTGCCCGGATTGCTCGTGCCTCCAGGAGACGCCCGGGCACTTGCGGTGGGGCTTCGGCGCTGGCTCGGCGATGACGACCTGCGGCAGGACCTGCGGCGCTTGGCGTGGCGGCGCAGGGAGGCGTTGGCCACCTGGTCCGAATCCGCGCGGGAGATGGCTCACGTGCTGGCTACGCTGCGCGAATGAGCTTCGCCCCGGAATGGTTGGCGCTACGCGAGAAGGCCGACGCCGATGCCCGAGCAACGGAGTTGCTCCTTCCGCTGAGCGGAATTGCGTTGAACCGAACCCCCCTAGTCATCCGTGACCTAGGTTGTGGCACTGGATCCATGGGGCGATGGCTGGCCGGTCGGCTGGACGGTCCGCAGCACTGGGTCCTGCATGACCGGGACCCCCGTCTGCTCGGGCTGGCCGGCGCGACCATGACCGGCCCGAACGTCACCGTCGAGACGCGGGAGGGCGACCTCACCGCGCTGCGTGCCGACGACCTCGTCGGTACGTCGCTGGTGACCGCTTCCGCGTTGCTGGACCTGCTCACCGCGGACGAGGTGAGCAGTCTGGCCCTGGCGTGTGCCGGTGCCGGTTGCCCGGCGCTGCTGACCCTCTCCGTCGTGGGCCAGGTCGAGCTCGATCCGGCCGAGCCACTCGACGCCGAGTTCGCCGAGGCTTTCAACGCACATCAGCGACGCAGCGTCGACGGCCGGCGGCTGCTCGGGCCGGACGCCGTCTCGGCCACAGTCGAGGCGTTCGAGGCCCTCGGCGCGGCGGTGTCGACGCAGCCGAGTCCGTGGCGGCTCGGGCCGGACCAGGCCGAGTTGGTGGGGGAGTGGCTTCGGGGCTGGGTCGGCGCCGCCTGTGAGCAGCGGCCGGAGCTCACCCGGGAGGCACCCGCCTACCTGCGGCGACGGCTCGCTGGTGAGTTGCGTGTCGTGGTCGGCCACACCGACCTTCTGGCGCTGCCGAGGGCGGCGTGATGCGGCGGCTCTGGCCGTGGTTACGGCAGCTCGCGGCGGTCGGCATCCTGGTGGCACTCGGGTGGCGGCTCGGCACCGGCGCGTTCGTGGACGGTCTGCGCGCGATCAACGTCTGGTCGGTGCTCGCCGCGGTCGGCATCGGGCTGCTGACCACCGTGTTCAGCGCGTGGCGATGGTGCATCGTGGCGCGCCGCCTCGGCCTCCCGCTGACGCTGCCGACAGCCGTGTCGGACTACTACCGCGCCCTTCTGCTCAATGCGGTGCTTCCCGCGGGGGTGATCGGCGACGTGCATCGTGCGGTGAGCCACGGCCAGCAGTCGGGCGATATCGGCCGCGGTGTCCGCGCCGTCGTCTTCGAGCGGTTTGCGGGCCAGCTGGTGCTCGGCGCCATCGGGGTCGTCATGTTGTTCTTCCAGCCCACGCTGATCCCGGCACTGGTCGGCGACATCGCGTCGCGTCGCGGAGTTGTGATCATGGTGCTGGTGGTGTTCCTCGTCACTGCCGTCGGGCTCGCGATGGTCTGGCGGGGACGTGCTTCCGCGGTGCGCCGCGTGCTGGTGACGACCTGGGCGGACGTGCGTTTCGGCTTGCTCTCCGGCAGCACCTGGCCCAAGGTGGTGCTCCTGTCCGCGGCAACCGTGGCGGGACATGTCGTCCTGTTCCTCGTCGCGGCCTGGGTCGCGGGTTCGTCCGCATCGGTCTTCGAGCTCGTTCCGCTGCTCGTGCTGGCGTTGCTGGTGATGGCGCTGCCGATCAACGTCGGCGGCTGGGGACCGAGGGAAGCGTTCCTGGCGGTGGCCTTCGGTGCCGCTGGACTCGGCGCCAGGCAGGGGCTCGCCACAGCCGTGGTCTACGGGGTGCTCGCCATGCTCGCCAGCCTGCCCGGCATCCTGGTGCTGTTCCGTCGGCGTGGGCTAGGCACCCAGGACCGCGAGGTGCTCCCCGAACGACTCGACCAGCCGCGCGAGGAGGGCCTCGCCCTTGCGGGCTGAAGCCAGCGAGGGACGGCCGACGACCCCCGATTCCGTGTACGGCGCCATCCCGACGGTCAGCAGATGCCGACGGTCTTCGGCGAGGCGGTCGCTCGTGTCGTAACCGGACTTGACCACGTTCGGGTGGGTGTGGAGCAGGATGGACGTCTCCAGCTCGCCAGCGTGCATATCGCTGTATGACGAAGTCTCGATTCCTGCGGCGACTCTCGCCGCTTCCCAGTCCCGTGAGCCGGGGAACAGCGCCATGCTGCCCCTCGCTTCCTGGACGACGTTCGCCAGCACGTAGTTCCCGCCGTGTCCGTTGACGAGGACCAGTTTCTCCACACCGGAAAGACGCAGCGAGTCGGCGATGTCCCGCACCACGGAGTACAGCGTTCTTGCCGAAATGCTCACGGTTCCCGGCCAGGCGGAGTGCTCGTGTGAACACGAGATCGTCACGGGCGGGAGCAGCTGGACCGGGTATGCGGCGGCGATCTCCCTGGCAATGGTGCACGCGATGACGGTGTCGGTCGCCAGTGGCAGGTACGGACCGTGCTGCTCGAAACTGCCGACGGGGAGAACCGCCACGGTCGCCTTGCGGTCCCGCTCGTCGACGGTGGTGGTCAGCGGAACCAGGTACTCGTCACCGTTCATGCGTGCCGACGGTAGTCAATCCGGTGACACAGCGCCGCGAGCTCGCCGCTTGCCAAGCGGGGCATCACCTCGGGCAGGTCGTCGAAGTGGCTCTCACCGGTGATCAGCGCGTCGAACACGGGGTCGGAGAGCAGGTCGAGCGCGAGTGCGAGCCGATCGGCGAAGGTGCGACGCGCACGCCGGGCCGGGGACACCGCGCCCACCTGACTGCTGCGCAGGCTGAGCCGGCGGGAGTGGAAGAACTCACCCAGCGGCAGGCTGATCCGGCGGTCCCCGTACCAACTGAGTTCGATGACCTCGCCCTCCCGCGCGAGGAGTGACAGGGATCGCACGAGTCCGTCCTCGGTGGCGCTTGCGTGCACCACGAGGTCACAGTTGTCCGCCGCCTGTTCGGGCAGTGCGAAGTCGACACCGAGCGCGGCGGCGATGGCCGCACGCGTGGGATCGGCGTCGACCAGTTGGATCCGGGCTCCGGGGAACCGGGCGAGCACCGCGGCGACGCTGCAGCCGACCATTCCGCCACCGACGACCGCGATCCGATCACCGATCAGCGGTGCCGCATCCCACAGTGCGTTCACCGCGGTCTCCACGGTCCCGGCCAGGATCGCCCGGGCCGCCGGCACCGTGTCTGGCACGGGCGTTACCGCAGTGACTGGAACGACGTAATGGGTCTGATGTGGATAGAGACAGAAGACGGTGCGGCCCAGAAGTTCCGCCGGTCCGTGCTCGACGACACCGACGTTGAGATATCCGTACTTGACTGGCCACGGAAAGTCACCATCCTGGAAGGGGGCCCGCATCACCTCGTGCTGGTTCTCCGGTACCCCGCCGCGGAAGACGAGGGTCTCGGTCCCCCGGCTGACCCCCGACCAGAGCGCGCGGACGAGAACCTCAGCAGAACCCGGCCGAGGGAGTGTGACGGACCTGATCTCACTTTTTCCGGCCGAGGTGACCCAGAAGGCCCTTGCCGTACGTGTCATCTACAACGACCTCCGAGAAGCGGGGCTGACTGTCACGAGGTGGCCGCGATGATCACACTCCAGCGCGACACGGCACCGGCCGTTCCCGAACAGGCGGCGTGGGCCGGTGCCCAGATCCTCCTGCTGGGCGTGCTCGGTGACGCGGTGGGACTGGGCCCGCTGGGCTGGCTCGCCGGAACCGCGTACGGTTTCCTCACCTGGGCCCTGCTGAGCTCCGCGATGCAGCGGTCCGGGTGCGGATCGCTGGGGCCGGCCGACCGCGTCACCATGGCCAGGGGAGTGCTCGTCGGCGGGGTGACGGCACTCGTGGCGGACCGGGCCGGGCAGGATGCCCCGACAACGATCCTCGTCGCGTTCGCGGCCGTGGCGCTGGTGCTCGATTTCGTCGACGGCCAGGTCGCCAGGCGCACGGGGACGGCGTCGGCGCTGGGCGCGCGCTTCGACATGGAGGTCGACGCGTTCCTCATCCTGGTGTTGAGTGTTCATGTGGCGTTCGCCTTCGGCCCGTGGGTGCTGGCGATCGGTACCATGCGATACCTCTTCGTCGTGGCGTCCTGGATTCTGCCCTGGCTTCGCGCGGACCTGCCACCGAGCCTCGCCCGCAAGGCCGTGGCCGCGCTGCAGGGTGTCGTCCTCGTCGTCGCCGCGTCCGGAGTTGCGCCTTTCGCGGGCATCCTTGTCGCGCTCGCACTGGCCGCACTCCTGTGGTCGTTCGGCCACGATGTTCGCTGGCTCTGGCGTTCTCGCGCGATAGCCCAAACCCCAGTGGCGGAAGGATGTTCCAGTGTCTGAACAAGCAGTCGGCGCACGCATCGGCAACATTGTGCTGTGGGGCTTGCAGGTGCTGCTCGCGGCCTACTTCATCTACAGTGGATACCTGCTCTTCGGTGACGGCCTTGTGCGGAAGTTCGACGAGATCGGTTTCGGCCAGTGGTTTCGGTACGTCCCCGGTGTGCTGGAGATCGCCGGTGCGGTCGGCCTGCTGATCCCGCGCCTGTCGGGGCTGGCCGCGCTCGGGTTGAGCGGCGTGATGGCGGGTGCCATCGGCACGGAACTCTTCCTGGTCGACAAGGGAGATGCGATGTTGCCGTCGATCCTGCTCGTACTGAGTGCGGTGGTGGCGTGGTTCCGTCGGGACACCGTGCGGGCCTTGCTTGTCTCCTTGAGGCCGGGAGCGCACCGGACGGGCTGACGATCGAGTGTCCGTTGATCGGTTCGTGGCAAAGCACCTTCGCCACCGGCTCGATGATGCGGTTCGCCCGCACCGCATGCCGTTCTGCTCAGCTCTCTGCGGGCTGCTTGGGAAGGTAACGCAGAACGGCGACATCGCCGACCTTTTCCACGTCCTTCAGGTGAAAGCGACGAGCTGGTCCGCCCGGGAACTCGGCGGGATTGAGGAAGCGCGGGGCCGTGGCCTGCCCGATCAGCATGGGGGCGATCGCCATGCGGATCTCGTCGGCCAACCCGGCCGACAGGAAGGCGGTGTGAACGGTTCCGCCCCCCTCGACCATGAGGCGCTCGACCCCCCGATCGCCGAGATCGTCCAGGAGCCCACCGAAGTCGATCTCGGATCCGAGTGGGACAACCTCTGCCAGGTCACCCAGGTTGGCGCAAGCCGCTGCTGCCCCGAAGTCTGTGCTATAGACCAGCTTGTCGCCTCCGCGATGCCAGAACTGTAGCTGCGGATCGAGATCGCCGGTGCTGGTCACGGTGACCTTCAGAGGGTACTCGGGAAGCCCGCGCGCCACTCGGGCACGACGTCGTTCAGCGCTGTTGACGAGGAGGCGTGGGTTGTCTCGGCGCAATGTTCCGGCGCCGACCAAGATGGCGTTCGACTCCGCGCGCACCTGATCGACACAGTCGAAGTCGGCCGCGTTGGAGAGTGGAAACCTTTGCGCGCTCAGGTCATCGATGTAGCCATCCACGCTGACGGCAACGCTCAGGAGAACGTACGGGCGAGTCAAGATTTGTCCGTTTCGTTTGGTGCGAGGTCGGTCCGTCCAGCTGCACGATATGGTACCCTGCGGGTTCGTTCGGTGGTCGGGCAGACCGTCTGGAGTGGACCTGGTTCTCGGGTGCAGGCGGACGGAGGACGTGTCGCGTGGGCGGTCGTTGAGTTGCTACGCCCGGTCCGCCACCCCTGAACCACTGGCGGCCAGCCGTACGTTTACCCGGTTAACGCCGCGGGCCGTATTCGTGGCAGTGACCGGCATCACCAGGATACGCACGGAAGGGCTTTCAGATTGTCGTTCTTCACGCGCCTTCGTCGGCAGCCAGCAGGACGGACGACCACGAAGGACGGCATGACGACAGGCGGCCCCGAGCGCAACGACCTGTCCGGCGACCCCGCTGGCGGCCGCCGGAGAGAACATCGGGTCGCAGCATGGGTGACCACGGCGCTTGCCGGCCTGCTCGTGCTGTTCGTTCTCATCGCCCCCAGCGACTTCGATCGCTTCACGCCCGCGGCATTCGTGCGCATCCCGTTGGAGGGGCTTCTCGGCGCCGCCCTTGTTCTCGTCGTGCCGACAAGGGTGAGGCCGGTGGTGGCAACGGTCAGCGGAGTGGCCCTCGGCCTGCTGGCGATCGTGAAGATCATGGACATCGGCTTCGACGCGGTTCTCTACCGGCCGTTCGACCTGGTGCTCGACTGGCCGCTGTTCGGGCCCGCCGTGGACTTCCTCGAGGTGACCGTTGGCGAGGCGGGCGCGATCGGCGCCATCGTCCTGGCCGTGGTTCTCGCCGTTGCCCTGCTCGTCCTCACGACGCTGTCCGTTCTGCACCTGAGCCGCGTCGTGGTCAGACACCGCATCGCGACGACCCGTGCCGTCGCGGTGCTCGCGGTTGCCTGGATCACCTTGGCAGTCCCAGGTGTGCCGATAGCGTCCACCAGCGCCGCGTCTTTCGCCTATGAGCATGCACGCCAGGTACATGCAGGTTTGCAGGATCAGGAGAAGTTTGCCGCGGAGGCCGCGGTCGACGCCTTCCGCGGGACCCCGAACGCGAAGCTACTGAACGCCCTGCACGGCAAGGACGTCATCGTCACCTTTGTCGAGAGCTACGGGCGCGCCGCGATCGAGAATCCGGAGATCGCGCCGCAGGTCGGTGCGGCGCTGGAGAACGGGAGTCGCCGGCTGCGCGCGGCAGGATTCGGTGCCCGGAGCGGATTCCTCACCTCCCCGACGGCGGGCGGTGGCAGCTGGCTGGCTCAGGCCACGTTGCTTTCGGGCCTGTGGATTGACAACCAGCAGCGGTACCGCACACTCGTCGCGAGTGACCGACTGACCCTCAACCGTGCCTTCCAGCACGCGGGCTGGCGAACGGTGGGCGTCATGCCCGCCATCACGCAAGCATGGCCGGAGGGGAACTTCTTTGGTTACGACCGGATCTACGCCGCTTCCGACCTCGGGTATCGCGGCCCGCGCTTCAGTTATGCCACCATGCCCGACCAGTACACCCTGTCCGCCTTCCAACGGGCCGAGCGCGCCAAACCGGACCACGCACCGGTGATGGTGGCGATCCCTCTGGTGACGAGCCACGCGCCCTGGTCGCCCAACCCTCGATTGATTGACTGGGGCGACGTCGGTGACGGTTCGATCTACAACACCATGCCCGCGGGTAACGACCCGCCGGAGGCCATCTTCGGGCGCGACCCCAGCCAGGTACGCGCCGACTACCGAACTTCCATCGAGTATTCGCTGAACACCCTCATCTCCTACCTGGAGACCTACGGCGACGACGATCTCGTGCTCGTCTTCCTCGGTGACCACCAGCCCGCCCAACTCGTCACCGGTGACGGCGCCAGCCGGGACGTACCGATCACGATCGTGGCCCGTGACCAGGCTGTGCTGGACCGGGTTTCCGGGTGGGGCTGGGAGGACGGCCTGAAACCTGGTCCGCGGGCCCCGGTCTGGCCGATGAACACCTTCCGCGACCATTTCCTGACTGCCTTTGGCCCGAAAGCCCCGCCTGCACAGGTGGCCGCCCCGCGGGGCAAGTGACCGCCGGTCCAACCTCGCTGCGGGTCTCACGTTGAAACGGTGTCCCAACCGGGAATTGTCGGGACACCAGCCGTTCTCAGGCCGGAGGCTGGAAGGAGTCTGCCGCCGGTGGCGTGGCGCCGAGTGCGTCGTCCAACCTTCTGAGCCGTGATAGCAGTCGACTGAACGATAAATCGATCCTTGCGTATGTAGCGCGAAAAACGCTGAGAGCGTGTCTCACTTGGTGAGTCTCTTGTAGCAGGTGAGGGCGGCGGCCAAGGTCAGAAAGGC
>NZ_BMMK01000061.1 GCF_014645795.1 Longimycelium tulufanense
GGCACTGAGTAACCCCCTGACGTTCTCGAAGACAACGAGCGATGGACGCAGCCGGTCGACGGCGGTGGCCATGTGCGCCCACAAACCCGAGCGGGTGCCGGGTGTGAGTCCGGCCCGCCGCCCGGCGGAGCTGAGGTCCTGGCAGGGGAACCCGCCCACCAGAACCTCGACCGGTTCCACCGCGGACCAGGCGACCTGGCTGATGTCGCCCAGGTTCGGGGTGTGCGGCCGGTGATGGGCCAACACCGCGGCGGCGGCCGGGTCGGAGTCGCAGTGCCACACCACGTTCCCGCCCAACAGTGGGGCCACCGCGAGTTCGCACAGCCCGCCGTAGCCGGAGAACAGCGACCCGATCCGTACCCGGCTCATGCCGCCCTCCCCCGGTCCGGCAGGCGACGGGGGCGGCGGGCGCCGTGCGGTCTTGGTGCCCAGGGGCAAGAGGTAAAGACCGGCCAGCTGCGGGCGGCACACGTCAGGGCGGCGCGGGTGAGCTGGTTTCGGGTGTCCATCGTGAACCCTTCCGTTGGTCACTCTGTGTGGTTGTTGTTGGCACGGGGGGCGTGCCGGGTGAGGGAATCGGCAGGGAGAGGGCGAGGGAATCCGCTGGCGGGCAGGGAGAATTCCCTCGTGCCGCCCCGTGGTGGGTTCCCTGGGGTTGATCTGCTGGTTTGGGGTGGAAGGGAGCGAGGGGGCCGAGGGAAAAACCCGCCCTGTCGGTGGGGTGCGGGGGCGGGTTTTCCGTCTCGGTTAGTCGTTCCCTCCCTCGCGGGCGGCGAGTGCCTCACGGACACGCTCGGTGAACACCATGAGCACGCCGACCTTGGTGACCTTGCAGCCGTAGCCGGCGAGCTGGTCCCGCAGTGCTTCGGCTGTCAGGCCGACGTAGGGCCGGTGGTCGGGGGCGTGTTCGCGCAGCCGGGCGCACACGTCGGTGGCCTTGGCCTTGTCCTCGCCGGGCAGCAGCACGGCGGCGACATCGGTGAGCAGGTCCCGCCGTTGCGGCTCGATCGGGGTGCGGCGGCCGTGTCCGCCGCGTAGCTCGACGCCCCGGGCGACGATTGCGGTTTTCTGCTGGTGGGTGAGGTTGTAGGAGCGCAGCAGGCCGGGGGTGTCCATGAACCCGACCGTGACCGAGGTGCCGACGTCGTTGAGGGCCACGATCGTGCCGCCCTTCTTCACCGCAGGCTTGAGTTCCAGCGCCGAGAGTCCGTTCTCGTAGGCTTTTTCCCCCAGCACGACGTTGTTGCGGGTCTTGTCACCGATGGCGAAGCACGACTTGTTGGTGGTGACGGCAACCAGGTCACGCGGCAGCGACTGGTCGGAGGGGGTCGGGGTGGCGAAGCCCAGCACGATCCCGTACTTGCGGGCCGCTGAGTAGAACCTGATCATCAGGTTGACCAGCTCACGTCGATCTTCGGGTTTGTCCTGGCGGAAGAAGCTCTGGCACTCATCGATCACCACGATGCGGGGCCGCAGCCGCTCGTCCTTCTCCGCCGCCTGGCGGGTCACCGAGTCGATGCCGTACTCCCGCAGCAGTCGGCCACGCTCGGCAAGGCTGTCCTGCAACGCCTGGATGTGCGCCATGCACGCGTCGACGTTGGCGGCGGTGTCGCCCATGGAGAGGGTCGAGGCGACCGGGCGCAGCCACTCGTAGTCGTTGTTCTCGGCGAAGCAGAACACGTCGATCTCGACCACCGGATCGAGTACCGCCCCGGCGAGCAGGTCCAGGACCTGGGTCGACTTGCCTGAGCCCATGATCCCGGCCCACACGAAGTTTCGTTCGAACACCGGGGTGACCACCGGGTTCCAGCGGGCGTCGATCCCGACCGGGAACCCGGTCCAGAAGTCCGTGTCTCCGCTGTCGGCCAGCGGATAGTCCGGGACGGGCTCGCGCAGCGCACCCGGATCCAGCACCAGGCATTTCATCGCCATCGGGTCGGTCTCCTCGACCTCGACCCACACCTCTTCCGGACGCCGACCGAGGTTGTGCGCCAGCACGACCTTGCGGGCGTTGATGCTGGTCGCCGGGACGCCGCCAGGCAGGCGCAGCGCGAACTCCCAGCCATGCCCGACCGGCAGCGGTGGCTGCACCCAGGTCGGCTGGATCGTGTGGCCCCAGCCCTCCTTGAACTTCTTGTTCAGCGCCGGGTGCCCGAGGTTGCGCAGGGCGTTCATGATCATGCTCTCGTCCAGCGCCGTGTCCGCCGAGGCAGCGCCGGTGGCCCTGGCCTGCAACCAGGACGGGGCCTCACCGTGCTTGCGGCCCTGCTGATACAGGTAGAACAACCCCGCCACGGTGCCGCCGAGCAGCAGGAACACCCCGTAGGCGGTGAGAAACCACACCGTGAACGCCACCGCGTCCAGCACCGCGGTGATGGGTGCGATCACGTCGGCGATGTCGCCGGAGTTCACGGCGAGGATCACCCCGAGGACCAGCAGGAACCCGGCCAGGCCGGTCAGCCCCACCACTCCGGCGGTGATCCACCGGCCGGGTGCGGTGATCCAGTCCATCACCCGCTGGTGGCGGCGCTGTTTCTCCGCGACGTCGCGGGCTTCCCACTCCAGCAGCCGTTCGTGGTTGCCCTCCATCTCCGCGTGCAGCATCATCCGCTCGTACCGGCTGGCGCCGTGGGTGTCCCGCCACCGCCGCACTACCACCCCAACCCCGGCGATCGGGTAGGCCACCGCGTGCCGCACCAGCGTTTTGGTGCGCTCGTGCGTCACCGCGGTCTTCACACCCCGGTAGAGGGTGACCGCGTCCCGGCGGTAGCCCCGGTACCGCTCGACCGCCTGGGTCCGTTGGCTGGTGAGCCGCCGGTACTCGTCCTCGGTGAGCAGTTCGCCCTCTACGACGTCACCGGTGGTCTCCGGCGTGCGGCTGCTGGTGTGGGGGACTGGGAGGTAGTGCACCCGCGCCAACTCGCTCGCCCTGCTTTCGCGCTCGGTGCCCTCCGGCACCGTGGCGTCGTGCTCTCGGTTGCTCATGCCCTCGATCCCTCCCCGTCCTCCTCGTTGGTGGTGCCGGACAGCGGCGGTGGCGGCGCGGTCCGCAGCGCGCCGCGCAGGGCGCGGCGCTGCTGGGCACCCCGAATCTCGTGCACAACCCAGCCGGTGCCGCAGGCCACGGCGAGCACGGCGCACCAGCGGTTCCACACCACCGCGGCCACCAGGGGGCTGGTGACGCCGGCCAGCTCGACCGCGTGCCAGCCCACCCAGGCCAGTGCCCGGTCGGCGGCAGCACCCCCGCTCCCGGGCACCGCGGGGGACGCGTCGGGGCGGGGCACCAGCACCCCGGCCCCCTGCTCGTCACCGCCGGCCCCCTCGGGTGGGGCCGGGATGTTGTGGGGGGTGGTCATCGGGCACCGTCCTTCAGGGCGTCGCGGACCTGGCGGGCGGTGTCGGTGCCGACCTCCAGGGCACGCCGGAGCGCCTTGGCCCCGGGGTGGGCCGGCAGGTGTCCGGCCGCGATCAACTCGCGGGCGCGGGCCACATGCCGGGCCAGCCGGGCCCGGTGCTGGGCCAGCACCACCTCGGCGGGGCCGGTGCCGTTGGCGCTGTACTTTCGGCCAGTACCCCCCGCGGTACCCCCACCCTGGGGGAGTCCGTGGTCCAGGGCGGTGAACGCGGCCCAGAGGATCGGTAACGCGGTCACGATCGCCACCGCGATGATCGGGCCGAGCAGATGCAGCACCAGGATCGGGAACCGGAACGGCTCGGCCACGAACGGCAGGTGCGGGAAGGCGTTCATCCCGAGGGTCAACCCGAGGAACAACCGCTCGATCGTGTCCAACCTCGGGTGGGTGAGCGGTTGGCCGCGGATGGCCAGGTACGCCTTCGCCCCCACGATCGTGAGCAGCCCGAGCGACAGGAACGGCTCCACACACCAGGCGAACACCCACTCCGCCGACCAGGGCGGGGCGCCGTCGGCGGCGAAGGTCTGCACACCGGCGGTGGACCAGGCCAACGCCAGGCCCAACGCCACCAGCGCGGCCCCGGTGAGCCACCGCAACACCCGGGCGGCGTGATAGGCCCGGGCGGCCGGGTCCTGGCCCAACGTGTGCAGCCGGGCGGCCTCGGCCGCACGCTGTCGACGCTTGCGGACCTTCGGGGTGTCGATCGCCAGGGGCACCGGGTCGGCCTGCAACGCGGCCAGCAGGTGCGCCTCCTCGACCTCGGCGGCCAGCTTGCCCACCCGCCGACTCCAGCCCAGCGGCGGGCCCGGCTGGGCCGGTGTGGGCGGGGTCTGCGCGGTCAGGAACCCCTCCATCTCGGCCAGGCCACGGTCGACGTCACGGCCGAAGTCATCGCCACCATTCAGCGTGCTGATCGGACTCATCGCCGGACCTCCCTGGCGGCAGCACGGACACGGGTCGGTAGGGACAGCAGCCGGGCGACGGTGGCCCCGGCCAGCAACGCCGGCAGACCCAGCGCCACCGCGGTCACCAGGCGGTCCTCGGTCCGCAGCAGCACCGCCCACTGCACGGCCACGATGAGGGCGGCGGCCAGTACGGCGCGCCCGGCCGCCGTGCCGGCACGGGTCAGGCGTTGGGTGCGCAGCACCGCCGTGCGGCCACGACGCCGCCCGGACCGCCAGGTGGCCAGCAGCAGGCCGAACAGGGCCAGCGCCCCGGCACCGGCCACCACCACCGCCACGGGGGTGAGGGGGGTCATCGCGCACCCCCCGCCGCGCGCGCCGCACCCGGCCGGGGACCGGCGGGTGCGGTGACCAGCACCGGCCCGCGGGCGCCCCGGCTGGCCAGGGACAGCACGGTGAACAGCACATACGCGAGTGCGGCGGGAAGGGTCATCCGGCGCAGCACGGCCCGGCTCCCGGCCGTTTGCCGCACCCCCGAGATGGTTGCCATGCTGAAGCTCTCCTCACTACTCATCGGGTGGTGGAGGTGGTGCCCGGCCCGGCGGGCGTTCTTGGCGGGACAGCCGCCGGGCCGGGGCGGAATCACATGAACGTGGCGATGCACCGGTTGCAGTAGCCGTGGCTGACCGGGGTGTTGGTGCAGCCGCGGTAACGGCACACGGTGGGCTGCGGTTCGGGTGCGCGTCGCGCCCGGCGCTGCTCGGCCCGCTCCAGCGCCCGCTCGGCGGCGGCCCACTCTTGGCGGAACTTCTTCCACTGCTTGCGGAGGCCCATCTCTAGGCCACCTCCTCGATCTCGTCGCCGTTGTCGTTGTCGGTGTGCCAGCAGTCCCAGCACTGGCGGGTGCTGGTCGGCAGGTAGTAGCCCGCGTCCTGGTGGCAGGTGCGGCAGATCCGCCGGGCCGCCCACGCCCGCGCGAGCGCAGCCCGTTGCGCCGGGCTGGGTATCCGCTTGGGCTGGGCCAAATCCAGCCGGTACAGGGAGGCCAGCTCGACACGGCGCCGGCCCGGGTGGCGGTGCCGGAAGGCCAGCACCCCGACCGGGTCGTGTCCGCCCGGGCACAACCCGCGGGCCCGTAACTGCCGCCGGGTGGCCACACCCTTCGGGGCCCAGCCCCAGGTAAACAGCGGCAACCCGTCCACCTGGCCGCGGCAGAGCACCAGGCGGCCGTCCCACAGGGTGATCCACAGCAGCGGTAAGGAGCGGCTCATCACCCACCCCTACGGTTGTCGGAGACCGGGGCGGTGATGGCCTGCCACTGCTGGACTTCCGGCCTGGTGACCGCATACCCGGTGGTGGACTGCAACGCGGTCGCGGCGGCCTGGGCGGCGGCGAAGTGCGCCGCGGCGATGCGGGCGTACAGCTCCCGGATGTGGGAGTTGTCGATGCCCCAGCCGCCGTGCACGTCCGTGCCGGTCTCGGCGGCGTGCAGGTACTTCTCACCTTCGTGGTAGTGCTCCGGCCCAGTCACGATGTGCCTCCCTTGCTGTCAGGCGGTGCGGGTGGTGGTGTGATCTCGACGTCGACCCGGCCGCAGTCGCCGGGGCCCCGGTGGGGGTAGAAACGGCTGACCGAACAGACCGTGAACACCCGCGGCAGCCGCGTGAGCGCCTGCTCGACCTCGCCCCGAGGGCCTTCCACGCGAATCCGCATCTCAGGACACCTCCCGCACAGCCGTCCTGGTCAGCCGGCGTTGCTCGTCACGCAGGCAACGGGCGCAATGACGGAACTCGACCGTGCAGCCGCCATCACGAGCCCGGCCGGCACCACACGCGCCGCGGCAGCGGCACCGCCGCCACGGGGTCGGGGCGTGGCCCCACAACGCACACTCCTCACCGGCAACGCACCGGGCGCACCACAACTGGCCGTCGGCACGCACCCGCCACCCGGTGTCGGTGTGCGGGTCCCGCACGAAGGCGCGTAGGGCCTCGGATTCGTCGGCGAAGAGCACGGCACCGGGCTGCATCGGTTCCCAGCGGGCCGCACACCGGTCACACTCGACCACCACCGCACAGAGTCGACGGATCATGACCGCACCCCCGTGGCGGGTGCGGGGTCGAGGCGTTGGGCCTCCTGCCGGTGTGTCAGCTCGGCGTCCAGCAACGCCTCCCACAACACGCTGCGGCCGCCGACCCGGAGACCGACCTCCAGGCCGGCTGCCTCATACACCGCGGCCAACTCCCGGTGCGATGCGGCCACCCGCTTGCGCCACTGCTCGCGAGTGGGCTTCGGTGTGCGGGCCCTAATCGCTGTGGTCAAGGCGCGGCGGGCTTGCCGGAACCGGGCCTCGATCTCCTGGGACAGCCTCAGCTCATCCACGGTGCTCACCCGGCCTTCGGCAGCTCACGGCGGCGCAGCTCGCGGCGCTCCTCGGCGTCCAGACCGCCCCACACCCCGAAGTCCTCACCGACCTGCAGCGCCCAGGCCCGGCACTCCACGATCACCGGACAGCCCCGGCACACCGCCTTGGCCTCCGCGACCTGCCACTCGATCAGCGGGCCCTCACCAACCGGGAAAAACAACTCCGGGTCCACGCCCACACAGGCGGCCTCCGACCGCCAGCCACGGCCCACACCGACCGGGGCAACCGGATTCACCGCAGCCGAACCCAGAACCACCTCGGCTTTGGCACGACGTCGGGACATCAGTTCGTCCTCTCTTCACTGCTGTGTCGGGTGATGGAAAAACCCGGCCCGACGGGCGTTCAAAGGCGGGACAGCCGCCGGGCCGGGACAGGCTCAGCGCTTGTCGTGCGTCCAACCGGCCTTCGTCATGCAGACCGGGCACATCGGCGCGTTCTTCGGCGCCCCCTTAATCAGCCTCTGCCCGCAGTAGGCGCGGTAACTGGCCAGCCCCAGCTCAGCCACTGGCGCGCAGAGTGGGCACGATGTGCATGAACGTCATCTCGAACTCCTCACTGCTGTGATGGGTGATGGACAAGCCCGGCCCGACGGGCGTTCATCGGCGGGACAGCCGCCAGGCCAGGGCGGGGTCAACGGGCCCGGTTCTTGGCGCGGAGATGGGCCACCGCGTCGGCGACGATGTCGCGATGGTCGAACGCGACGTCGAGGTCGTTCGCGGTCAGCACCGCAGAGACGGCGGCCCAGCGGGCATCGCGGGCCAGCAGCACCACATCCGCGGTCAGCCGGGCCGTCTCAGCGATGTTGTTCACCATTGCGGCGCCTTCCTGGAAGTTGTTGTGACAGGGGCAAAACAGCGCGGTCATCACGCGGCCTTGCCGTCCAGCGCGCAGAGCGCTGGCGGAGTGCGTCCCTCGCTCGCGGTCCACGCGGTGTCAGCGACCAACTGCGCCCGCTGCCACTTCGCGTAGGCCACGCGGGTGCGCTGCACGGCGTCGTAGAACGCCAACGCCGCCGCATCCCACGCCGCCCGGTAGTCGGTACGCGTGGGCTGCTCAGCGACCAGTTGACGCAGCGACGCCACCCGCGCCCCCATCCGCATCTGCGCCTTCCGAGCCACCAGATACCCGGCGCACGCCTCCAACTCAGCCGCCCGAAGCGCTGACAGAGCCGGCTCGGTGGTCACGTTGTTCGTCATGACGCATCACTCCACATCTCAAAGCCGAGAAACGAGCAGACTTGACAGTCGATCAGAGACAGGTCGGGGGCGCGGCCACCATTGGCGCCGCACCCCCGACCAGATAGATAGCCCACGTGACCAGCGGAAACGTCGGCCAGCAGGCATGTAGAGACACTCCCCAGAAGCGGGGAGAAACGGGGCGGCACAACAGACAGAGGCCACCCCAGATTGATGTATATGCGCCCGAAAAAGGGCACACAGTATCCACTATGGGACTACCGCTCCCGGTAGTCATATCTCACGCGGTGAACGTGGCTGCCAGACGATTCCCCGTAGGTCTCACGCCATGCTCCACACCGGGCTACATGGCGCCACGCCGGTCACGTTGGCCCCAACACTAGGAGCGACCACCTGACGACACGTGAGTGCCGCTCGCAGCTCTCGCTCGCGAGAACGAGTCATCCGGGGAAACCAACCCCTCCGGCCCGAGACCCCTCACACCCGAACACAACGGCGGGGCCCCACACCGGACAGTCCAACCACCTCCTCTCTTGCCCGGTCCAGCCCTTGCGGCTGCTTGTGGCCCAAGGTGCCGCAACCCTCGGAGAGTGTCAAGCCTCAAGGGGCTACTTGGGCCTCAATCACCCGGATGTTGCACTTGAGGCTCCGCACTGGGAGAGTGGGTCACGTGGACACGAAGCCTCGGTACGAACAGGTCGCGCTCGAGCTCCGCGAGCAGATCTCCGCTGGTGAGCTGGCGCCCGGTGACCGTCTACCGTCGGAGAACCAGCTCAGCGACAAGATGGGGGTCAGTCGCGATGTCGCACGAAAAGCCCTGCAGCTCCTGGTAAACGAAGGTCTGATCGAGTCGTGGGGGCGTCAGCAGGGCTACCGTGTGCGTGACATACAGCCGCTCACCTACTACGCCACAAAATCGGAGCTGGCCAGTCGTCGTAGCAAGGCTACTAATGATATATGGATGACCGATGTCATGGAAACTGGGCGTCGGCCGGCCATTGCACTAAGCGTTTACATGGCTCAACCATCGCCGGAAGTCGCAGAGCTTCTCAAAATTGCAGATGACGAGACGGTAGCTGTTCGCCGAAGGCTTCGCATGGTAGACGATCAGCCATATGCAATCTCGGTTGCCCACTTCCCGACGTGGGCACTGAAGAAAGTTCCGGAGCTTGCGCATCCTGTTGACCTGCAGCCTGGTCCTGCCGCACTTCTAACGAAAGTCGGCCACGAACCTGACCGGATTGTTGACCGAATCCGGCTGCGTATGCCCACACCAGAGGAACGGGACACCCTGCGCCTGCCACCGGGAGTTCCAGTGGCGGAGCACATTCGAACGCCCTACGACCGTAATGGGAACGCGATTCGAGTCACGGTAACGGTTCTACCTGGAGATCGATGGACGCTCGAGTACGAGGTGAACCCGAATGACATCTGACTTTTCCATTGAGAAGGCTTCGCCAGAAGAGTTGCCGGTAGTCCTCGAGATCCTCGATGACGCTGCGGAGTGGCTGCAAGGACGTGGGATCGACCAGTGGCCTGCATCGTTCTCAGACGATGCCACCTGGCGAATAGAGAGAATTCGCTCCTACATTGAGTTCGGCTTGACCTATCTTGTTCGGGGTAAATCTGGAAAATCCGTGGCTACGTTCACGCTCTCCCGTGCCGCTGATCCGCAGTTCATGCACGGTTGGCCGGACGGTCCCGACTCTGGGGGATATATCTTTCGAATGGCCGTACGGCGAAGCGCCGCCGGTAACGACATCGGCGGAGTAATACTAGATTGGGCGGCACGCGAAGTTGCTCGATGGGGTCGAGCGTGGTTGCGTATTGATGTCCATCGTCACAATAAGCAGCTTCAATCCTATTATGAGCGCCACGGGTTCACGAGAGTAAATGAGGTTACGGCGCCTGATTCGTCTGTACCTGGACGAACTCGAGGTTCGGGAACTCTGATGCAGCGGGCAACAGGTGGGGACGCTATGGCCACGCACGATTGGGACTCCGACGGTGCTGCCGCGCTTTGGCTGGAGGCATCCAACGTCGTTCGCAACTTACAGCTCGAGAACCCGCCAGTGGACGAAAATTCCTGGAATGCAGCACTTGAGCAGGCATCTCGAGTGCTTGAACGACATGCCCTTGAGATAAAGCAATCGAATGGTATGTATTACCGCCCGCTGACTGGTCGGAGCCACGCTCCGGCGGAATCGGAAGGCGTTACACAAAATTGAGGCCATTACCTTCGTGCGTCGGGACGGGGACGGAGCCACACGCATAACGGTACGGCCGCCCGCCGGTGCCGGCCGCCACCGTCGCGGCTGGAAGTCCGGGACCGATCCCTGCGTGACAGAAACTGTGCTGGTCAGGCGGCGGTGAGCTGTACCTGAAGGTGGGCGCCGAAGGCGGTGGCGATGCGCTCGAGGACGTCGAGGGTGGGTACGGTGCCGCCTGCCTCGAACCGGGCTACCGCGGATTGCGTCATGCCCGCGCGACGTCCCAGCTCGGCCTGGGACCAGCCGCGCTGCTCGCGCAGCTCCCGCACCTGCACGCCCAGCTCGAACGCGAGCTTGGCGGCCCGGTAGGCGGGGTGGTCCCGGTCGACGGGACGCTTCTGGCGTAGGTCGTCGAGGGTCCGGCGGGTCATCGTGTGTCCTCCTCGTCAGCGGTGTGCTGTTCGCGCTGGCAGCGCTCCATAGCGCGGTGGGCCCGCTCGACCTCGGCGGTCTCGCGTTGCTTGGTCTTGCGGAACACCGTCAGCAGCACGATGCGTCGGCCGGGGGCGATCCAGTACGTGATGCGCTGCCGCGCCCGGCCGAGGTAGAGCCGCAGCTCTCGGAGCTTGCCCTGGAGTTGCCGGGTATAGGGCTCGTCGAGCAGCGGTCCCCGTTCCGCCAACAGGTCGATGTAGAACATCACGCGGTGGAAGTCGTCGTCGTCGAGGTTGAGGAGCCAGTCGTCTACTTCGGGTTCCAGCTCGACGGTACCCCAGTCCATAGCACAGATGCTATGACACGTTCGAAGGGATAGCCACCCCTCCCGGTTACCTGGCGGCCGGGTGCATCGGCACCCGTGCCACATTCGTGCCACATGGTACTGATCAACGACCAGCGACGATGACAGTGCACAACAGCTACCAGGCTGGCCGTGCCGGCTGCTGATACTTCCGTCGCATGTCGGAATTTGGCCGAATAAGGTCAAGGGGTCGCAGGTTCAAATCCTGTCGTCCCGACCAGCCAGAGGGTCCTCGCAGGTCAGAGACCGCGAGGACCCTCCTTTTTTGATCTTCGCCCGCCCTTCCGGGTCAAGCACGGCGCTCATGGACCCCTTGACTCGGCGAGGTTGGAGATGCCCCTGCTGGACCTGGATCGGCTCACGGACGGCCTGTCGTCGGTGTGGGCCGGGCTGCTGCGGGACTGGGACCGCGGCCTGCGGTCGGCGAACTACCCGGAAACGACCCGGTACAACTATCTGCTCGCCGCGGCGCAGTTGGCGCGGTATCTGAGGGAATATTCCCCGGACCCCGATGCCGATGACGCCGCGGAGGACCCGACGGAGGTGACCAAGGCCCACATCGAGTCTTTTCAAGCGTGGATGATCGACACCCGCTCGGCCTCCACGGCACTGAACAAGCACAAAGGGTTGCAGCAGTTCTTCCGCTGGCTGGTGGACGAGGAAGAGATCGACCGTTCCCCCATGGAGCGGGTCAAGCAGCCCAAGACCCCGAAGAAACTCATCCCCGTCATTCGGGATGACGACACGGGCAAGGTGTTGGCGACGTGTCGGGGTAAGACGTTTCGGAATCTGCGGGACGAGGCGATCATCCGGCTCTACTACAACACCGGCGCTCGCCTGTCCGAGGTCGCGGCCCTCACCGTCGACGACATTGATCTGATGACCGAGTCGGTCCGCTACTTCGGCAAGGGCAGGAAGGAACGCCGGGTCCGGTTCGGCCCCAAGACCGCACGGGCGTTGAGTCGGTATCTGCGGGCACGGGCCAAGCACAAGCATGCGGCCCTGCTGCGCCTCTGGTTGGCCGAACGGGGCCCGCGGCCCTTGGCGGCGAACGGGATTAAGATCATGCTCAAACGGCGTGGTCTGGTCGCGGGTGTGCAGAAGGTGCACGCGCACCGCTGGCGCCACAACTACGCCCATGAGTGGAAACTCGCCGGCGGGGACACCGGTGACCTGATGCTCCTGCTCGGCTGGGCTTCGGAGGACATGCCCCGCCACTACGGTGCCAGTGCTGCCGCCGAACGTGCCCTGGAAACCCAACGCCGCATGGGCATCGGCGAACGCGTCTGAGGCCGACCACCTGCTGATGAAGAGTCGGCGTTGACGGCTGTTAGTCCATGATGGACTGTCCGTCCCGGTCTGATCCGTACTGGTCAGGCCGGGACGGACTGCTGTCATCTGCTGGCCTCTGATGGCTGGTTATGGCGCGTTCGGGCTCACGTCCATCGAAGTATGGGCTGGTTGCTGATGATCTTCGCTTGGTGTCGCTGGACGGCCATCGGGACTCCGGTTCAGAGGCAATGCCACCCCGCGACATCACGCCCGGAATCTCTGTAGCAGGCATCCTGCTGGGGGCCACCGGCTCGGGTTCCGCCGGCTTCGGACAATCAGGATTAACCTGTTCGAAGTTCAAGTGCGCGGGTGAGTACCTCGCCGTGCCAAGACCTGGAGACGAGTGAATAAAAGACGACGAACCCGGTAGTTGCCTTCAATGTGGGAGCTGATTACTTTGTCAGTTCTGTCGCGATTTGTACGGTCCATCCCTCGCCGCCCTGGCGCCGCCGCAGGTGGCTCCGTAGAATCTGAATGCGGCGACTGGCAAACAGGTACTCCTGCGCTTGGCTGTCGAGACTACGAGCCGCCTCGATACAGTATCTGTGAATACTCCGCATAACGTAGTCGGACTTTTTGTCATCGCTGCAATCCCCACCGAGCAGTGAGAACTCGTGCGATAATACTTCCACAATGCGGTTCTCCCAGAGTGGTCGATCAATGACTGTCCCCAGATCAAACCGACCAACCCTCACCTCCGGACTCCCCGTCAAGATCCCGAGATCGAATGCCTCTGTCATCACAGGAGCCAGCAGGCGTTGCACGGCTGGGCGTACGCCCTCCCTGGCAATGTCATCCAAGACCGCGCTGACCCGTGTCATCGCCTCCTCCAACTCCCCACGACTGGCTGCGTGGTCGACACCCCGAGACCCAAGTGGGAAACGGGTCCGGCTTGCCGCAATCTCAATCAGATAGCCGTTCCGACTCCAGGTCGCACGGTGTCGACTCGCCCTCTCGACCACACGGGAGATGACACTGTGCCGGTGGGCTTTGAGGAGCAGCTCGTCAGCTATAACGTAGACCGCCTGTGACAACTGCTCAAGAGCGACGAGCAGCTCATTGAGTGAGCGCACGGCAGCACGAGTGCTCTCTTCGCGATAGCGCAGCCGGTCCAGCAATACGCCCCGCGTCAGGATCACGAGTGCCGCAATTACCATAGTCCCTGTCGCGAGCACGGTCTGCGGGGCCGTCTCCGTTGCTGCTGAGACTGCCGCCCTGAGCGACTGCCATACGTCGGGCACGATCAACCATGGCGGTCGTACCCAAAGCAGGGCCTCGGCAAAGGCGTGTTTCAGCTGTTCAGTAGGAGTGTGATGGGGGCAGCTGGCTGAGATTTGACCAGTTGCAGCAGGTGGTTGGGTTGCTGGCCGAGACGTACGCCGTTCGACGGTTCGGACTGGTCCCCTGGGGTGACTCCCAAACTTGTGCGGCTATCTGAGGAAACCGAAAACCGGGCCGAGCCCGGTCGATCATGGCCGCACCGGGTCCAGCAACATCCGATCAGCCACGGTGCTCGGCTGATGAAGATCAGGTCCTGTGAGACGCGTTCCCGGTGATCCAACCCAGCAATGCGGCCTGCGTGGGGCGGATTGATATCCCGTAGGTCCTCTTCTTTTCATGGCGTTCAGGCACGTTCGTTCAGAGCGGCGCGCATCTCGTTAAGGCGGGCGGCAAGGAGGCGGTGGTCGGCGGGGGTGAGGACGAGCCAGGGGCGGCCGTCCGATCCAGGGCGGAGTTGGGTCATCCACCGGCCATCGGGGGTGTCGAGGACGGTGAGGGGGTGTGCGGCGCGGTGCCGGTGACCGTAGCGGTCCCGAGCGGCGACATGGAGTTGGCCGGCGTTGGTACGAGGTAGCGCGAGCACCGTGCGGGCGTGGCTGGTGGCCTCGTCGTCGCCAGGCCGGACTTCGACCAGCCAGTCGTCCGGGGCGGCTCGCTGAAGGGTGAGGTGCTCAGTGGGCAGAGTCAGGGAGCGGCCGCGCGCGGGTGGCACCGTTGGTAGGGCGGCGACCACGGCCCCAGCCAGACCGG
The DNA here is from genome assembly GCF_014645795.1 of Longimycelium tulufanense. Classification (GTDB taxonomy): domain Bacteria; phylum Actinomycetota; class Actinomycetes; order Mycobacteriales; family Pseudonocardiaceae; genus Longimycelium; species Longimycelium tulufanense. The sequence goes on from NZ_BMMK01000061.1 coordinate 14,306, forward strand.
TGGAGCGGACGGGATGCAGGTGCAGGATCTGGTCGACCAGGACAGCCAGCACCGCGTCTTGGCCACACGCGGCGACCAACACGCTGTAGTGCCGCTCGTGGGCGCGGTTGATCCAGCCGTAGATCTCTGCGGTGGGCCGGGCCAGCAGCGTGAGGACATCGAGGAGATCCTCATCGATCCGGCCACGGTGAATGAGACCGTTCTGTTGGAGTTCGTCCCACGCCTGGCGTTCCAGCACCGCCCGCTCCTCGTGGGTGGCGCCCGGCGAGGGAGTGTGCAGAGCGTTGGGTTTGTCACCGAGTTTGTGATGGTGCCAGAGCACGTCGTAGGCCGACGTGGACAGTGTCACGCTCGCGCGCAGCATGAATTGAACCCTCCTGACGGCCGCGCGGTTCTGGAGAGGTTGGTGGGAGCGGTCAGCGCTCCGGGGGTGGTTCACCGATCACCGGGGGCGCCACGCGGCGGTGGTCGCCGTAGAGGTCTTCGATTTCCACCAGGTAGTGCGGACGCCGGTGCTCCCGGTCTTCCTCTTTGCGACCCGCTCCGGCACCCATACCTCCGACCATGCCGGGGCCGCCACGGTTCGCCGAGCCGCTCTCCAGGTTGATGCCGCCGGGACGTGGACCGCCACCGGGAACGCCCGTGCCAGTCCCACTACCGGGGGCGAGGGGGTTCTGCCCGCCGTAGCCGGAGCCAGCCGGGCCGTACCCGGCCGAGCCACGGGGCCCGAAGCCCCCACCCGGCCCACCACCGGTGAACACACCCGGCCGGCCATCCGGGCCCTGCCCCGGAAGACCGCCACGGACGGGTGGGCGGGGCACGGTGCTGCTGGTGTGCGGGCCAGGGCCCGTCCCGCCGGGCGGGCCGACCGGGTAGAGCGGGTTCGGACTCGGGGAACTGGGTAGGCGAGAGCCACCCAGATCGGCTGGAGACCGAACGGGGTCGGCGCCGACAGTCTGGACGGGCTTGACGGAGGCAGGATCGACCGTGGCCGCCGGGGGCTGCACGACCTGTCCGCCGGGCGGTGGCGGTTCAGCTGGCCGCAATGGAGGTGGGCTGACCGGATCACCTGCGCGCCGGTCCACGCTGGTCTGGTTCGTGACGTTGTGGGTGGGGTCGACGGTGTGCTCGCGGTAGCCAGGGTCGACCGGTTGAGAGTCCGGTTGGCGCAGATCGGTCTCGACCGCGGGTGGTGCGGTGAACGTGGGCAGGGAACTGATGTTGTCTTTCGTGGTGGTGCCGTAAGACGCGACGGCCTGGATGTTGCGGTCGGTGACGGCCTTGTTCGTGCTGACCGCGTCGTCGTAGTCGGTCTGCCAGGGCAAATAGTCGTTGAGAAAGGGCTTGTCCGGTACATGCTGCGGGGGTTCCACCTTGTGTCTGGTGTCGGTGAATGCCGAGCCCTGCTCCGACACCTTGCCGGCGATCCCCTCGGTGACCCGCTTGAGCTCCTCCGCCCACGCCGCCAGGGGTGACACCCTCGAGGTCATCGCCTCGGCCGCCTGCCCCTCCCACACCCCTTGGGCCTTGCGGAGTTCGTCCTCGACGAGCTGCTTGACCTCGTCGTACTCCTTACCCAGACTGCGCCACGCCTCCGAGGCGGGGTGAATCGTCTGCCCGGTGTCCTTACCCTCGTGGAACCAACGATAAACCGTGGCCGCGTCCCACCCGGCCGGTCTCGGCGTCCCCTCGATCGCCCCCATGACCTACTTCGCCCCCTTGAGATTCTCGATCACCATGCCCGCAGCCCGGTCACTGACCTTGCACGCGGTCGCATAGTCCGGATGGTTCTTGTCCCGAACAGAGACACTCACATCCACAAGCCGGCCCTCACCGACACCGAGCAACGTGTCGCAATCTCCGTTCGCCGGGGCCTCACGCCAGTCAAGGGCATGCACGCCGGGATAACGGGCGATCACAGTCTCCTGGAAGTGGCCGAACTTGTCGCGCCGCTGGTAGATGCCTTCCAGCCCACCGGACTTGGTGTTGATCGTCACCGTCAGCCGGATGCCCGGCGTTCCCGTCTTCAATGAGCTTTCCGGCGCCCACCGGCACGAGGGACCGGTGAGCGCTTCCTCAGATTCCGGCGGCTTGTGTTCCCCAAACTGCGCTACCTGCTCCGGACGCAGCAGAGTGCATGGGTCCTTCTCGAACGGTGCGGTGTCCAGCTCCGGCTGGCTGAGCGGAGGTGCGAGCCGCGAAGTTGGTGCCGCACCCGAGCGCGACGTAGCGGGGTTCTCTGGTGCCGTGGGCGAGCCAGGGTTGGCAGTTCCACAGGAGGTGGTGATCAGGACAGCACTGCAGGCGAGCGGCATGGCGAGGAGTCGACGCACGTCCACCCCTTCAGGCCCGCATCGTGTTCTGCTGCTCGACCTGCCGGTAGGCCTCCAGCGATGCCCGCAGGTTGTCGATTACGTTCTGGAGCGCCTTCTGGTACCGCTTGTTCGCCTGGCCATGGCACCCCTCCTCATCGGAGGCCAGCCGGCTGATCTCCCGGATCGCATACTGCGTGTGCGGGTCACCGCTCCCTGGAGCTTCGATCTTGGTGAGGCTCCGAGCCTTCTCGTTGATCCGGTCCAACTTCTCCAGAGCTGCTTCGAGCCCCCTGATGAGCTGTTCGGCGTTCTCCGGCGCCACGACCAGCTTCATGCCGCCACCGTCGGCTGGCATCGACCCCAACACCCCCTTGCCTCGGCACGCCACTACGCCACGGCACATGTGCCGTGGCGTGCACGTGCACCCCAACGTGCAGGTACCCCAACAGGTGGGCATGTTAGCGGTTGAGTGCAGAGCGTGATGAAACTTTCACCGTGTTGCCCGTCAGGCAGGAAAGGTGCGGTGGAGCCGCGGAGGGGGTAGGACCCTCGGCGGCTCCACCGCCAGGGACCGGGCGGCGCGTGGGGTGTTGGGATGTTGGGGTGACGCGCCGCCCGGAGTCAGTGTCGTGACCAGGCTGCCTGGATACGCGGTTCGCGCGGCCGAGACCGGTCACACCCCTGCCGGATGGTCAGGATGTGCCCGGTCCGAGTCGCACGAACCACGCTCACACGGAGCTGGCCTCCTGGTTTGACTGCGTCACGGTGGCCCGCGAGCGCGGTGACGGACTTCCGCCCAAGAGAGGGCAGGATCCGGCCTGGTCGAGCCTCACCGACACCGGATTGCCAAATGTGGAGACGGATGTCGGTGTCTCTCGGCTGAACACCTGCACCCCTGGTGAGAATGACATGGGGATGGAAGGGAACATCGCTCATCCACCTGGTGGGGACGTTGCTTTGCTGGACTGCCTCGTCACCGACGAAGTGGTGTCGCGGTGGGGAGCGCCCCCTGGGATGGGGGTAGCCAGAGGCTGGTTGGTGCGGCGATCGCACGGGTCGGCGCCCCGGGCTCGCCCGGTGCCGGAACCTTCAGCAGCTCGGCGACGACTCCCATGAGGTCACCCTCGTACTTCCAGACCACGTTGTGGTCGGCGAACAACTGCGACTCATGGGCGTCGCTTCGGGCACGGATCCCGGTGACGTCGGACTCGGCGCGCACGTGGAGGGCGTCCATGTAGGCGGGCCAGTCCCGCACGTAGAGCAGCGTGTAGGCAACGACGCCATCAGCGGGACCCGGTACCCAGACGAACCCTTCACGGTTGAGTGCTGCCAGCGCGTCAGCAACCGAACGCATTCCGACCCACCCCGCCTTCCCCGGCGGCAGTGGGAACCCACTGAATCCGCGGCATCCACGCCTGCCGCCGACCACCCGTCGAGTCAATGATCGCCACCGGATCCTGGTATCGGGCATGAAAAGCAGGTCGTAGACTCGCCGCCCAATGCTCGTAGTGTCGAAAAAGACCCACACCCACAGCATCACCTCGGCTAGGACAATCACCGTCCACAACACCCAGTCCGGAAGCCACATCGACTGCACCGCCCTTGCGACCCTCGCCGGCCCCTGTACCGTTCGTGCTCTCCGCGATGCCGCTGGTGAGTCGTGCAGCGAGCACCGCGACCGAAATGCCGGATTCCGTGAGCGCGTGTGCTCCGGACGTGCGGTCGGACACCACCCACAACGTTGCGCCCGCGCAGACACCGAGCGTCGCGATCGCCAGTAGCACCGAACTGATTCCGGTCATGGCTGCGCTCCGTGCGATACGCCTGGGCCTGCCAGGCGGTGACGTCCGCGCTCTAGGCTCATGTCACACCTCCACATCCGAGGTTGGCTTGGTTAAGGGCGACGTCGCCCTTAACCAAGCTACGGGCGACGTCGCCCTTGAGTCATTGTGTCGCGCGTCAGACTTTGTGGCTCAGGGGTTATGTAGGTTCCTGACCAGGAGGTATGACGTA
>NZ_BMMK01000062.1 GCF_014645795.1 Longimycelium tulufanense
CGACACCACCCGACCCCTCCAACTCCTCGGCCTCACAACATGAAACGAACTCGCCGAGACCCTGCCAGAGGGCTGGGGGCCACCGGCTCAAGCTGCCTAGTGAGCTTGCAGGTGCTTCTGGCACACGGCCGCGGCCAAGCGCAACCACGAGTTCGCGCAGCTGCGCGCCATATCCGCCACGATGTCCTGGGCGTGCGCCGGAATGGCCTCAACCAACCTGCTCCACTCCGTTTCCGGGAGAGAGTGGGCGTGGAGCAAGCGCAGGAGGTGCCGTCCGGCATCCGTTTGTCGTACCGAAGGATCCTGCATCAGCCCGTGCAGCGCTTGCTTGAACGTTTCATTGACAACTTGGCGTGGCCTGGGCTCGGACTCACGTTCTGCACCCTGCAGTAAGGCTTGCCCCCGACGTTCGCGTGGTGGGACCGGGTCCTCGCCACGGTGCAGCCGAGCGCGGACGTCGCGCGCGGTGCCGACAGAGATACCAGCATCCCGAGCGATCTCACGCAGTCCCGCCTCGGGTCGTTCCGTGAATAGCTGGGCCGCGCTTTCTCGACCCACTGCCGTGCTCAATGGTCGAACCCGGCTGTCCCTCCCCATCCGGGTGTTCAACTGCGGGAGATCAGCAGTTGCACGCCGCCGGATCGCACTCACCGTTCTCGCCGAGGTTCCGGTGAGCTTCGCGATAGCACGGTCCGACCATTGTGGGTGCGACATGACGATCCGCGCTGCCGCGGCCAGCCGGTCCCCCTGTGCCAGCGGAAGACCGTGCATGGCGTTCAGCTCGACGGCACGCACGAACGCCTCATGTTCGTCGCCGTCGAAGAAGTCAGCCTGGACATACTTCTCACCCCGGGTGATCGCTGCATGCACGCGGTGCACGCCGTCAACGACCCGCATGGTTGAGCGGTGCACGGTGATGGGCCGAATCGGCTGGTCCGACTCGGCAAGCATCCGCACGTGATCTCGATCGACGTCGGAGCGGCACACGGGTCGTCCGAACTCGAGTCGGGTGACCGGGAGTAGTGTCGGGCCGTCTTGATCCACTGGTGTGGGCCGAGAAGGAATCCCTATCGGAGTTGGTCGCTCACACACGTGAGATGAAGTGTCGCCCAAAATACTTCTGGTCATGGCCCTAGCCTCGCTTGATCGTTGTAGAGCGGCCACGTCGAGTCGCCTGGGTCTGTCGTCTTCTCGTTCGTGGGGAACTTCGATATCGCGAGCTGGACTTGATCGCCACCGCGTATCTTCGCTGCACGCAACGCTGAGTCTGCATGCAGGACGAGGTCACTGAGACTGCTTATGGCTACACGGCGGTCCAGGGCAACTCCGATCGATGCCGTGACATTCGATACGGTCATGATTCCCTGCGGGGACCTTACCAGAGTTTCGGCTTGTCTAATGCCCGAACGGATCTTTTCGGCGACACCCAAGCTCTCAGATCGACTGACATCGATCAGCAAGACGACGAACTCGTCACCGGTATGGCTGCCGTAGCGGCTCACAGGACTCGTCTCAGGGACAGCGCTTCGAATGACGTCAGCGGCCCGCACAAGGACGCTGTCACCAGCGATGTGTCCGAACTCGTCGTTGACCTGCTTGAACCGGTCCAGATCAATGAGAAGTAGAGCCGTAGCCCCTCCGCGTCGGCGCGCTTCAGCAAGTGCTCGCGGCGCCGTGTCGTCCCAGCCCCACCGATCCAGCAGACCGGTCAACCTGTCGACCGCTATGGCGCTCAAAGGCTTACCGCAGGCATGACAGCACGCCAGCTGGGAAAACGGGAATCTCTCCACGAATGCGTTCCCACTGCTTCCGGTCGTGCCAGCCGCGGGCTGCGTGTCCGGCCGGCTGTGCGATACCATTTCTCCTCATCACTTGTCGGCTGCCGTCTACGCCGGTCTCGACGTTCGTCCGACTGTCTTAGTTGGGTCCGGGGTGGCCTTGCGCGTTACACACGGCGGTGCCTGGGGTCGCCGCCGCTTGCGGGGAAATGACAACGTGCAAGGCCCGATGGCGGGCTGGCGCGCCCCCCGGACCCCTCGATGCCAGCCTGGCTCCGCTGACGGGGTATCAAGGAAACACCGAGCGGAGTGCTCGTGTTCTCCTCTCAGCCAGCTCGAGTTGACTCCTGTACCGTCTTCATCCTCTCCTCCGTGTGTCTCAGTAGTCCTGAGTCCTTCTGCGTAGGGCTTGTACGGAACCACTATCGGCGGAGGTTGTGCTGGCCGTACAGTGTTGATCCGTTGACTGCTGAGGGAAACAGTGCCGACAGACCCAGCCGGGACTTTGGAATGGGACACGTGCCAACCTGTGGAAGGCATCGGTGAGCTTCATGGCGTATCGCGCTACCCCGACCGGGGGTGTCCGGAAGATGGTGGTCGTTGATACCGATCCCGGAGTAGACGATGCGCTCGCGTTGGTGCTCCTTGCCGCCGACCCTGGTGTGGAGATTGTTGCTGTGGGTTCGGTGTTCGGCAATGTGTCCTCCGCGATGGCGGCGGAAAACGCGTTACGCGTGTTGGAATGGGCTGAGCTATCCGAGATTCCAGTGGCGGTGGGTGCCAGTCGTCCCCTGGACGGCTCCCAGCCGCCACTGGCGCACGCCGTGCATGGTGTTGACGGCTTGGGTGGATGTGCCAGAGCTGCGCCCCCTCGACTACCTGCCTCCGAGTCCGCGGCCGGACAGCTGGTGCGACTGGTACGTCAGCACCCAATGCGGGTCACGGTGGTGGCCTTGGGGCCACTAACCAACCTGGCGTTCGCGCTCACACTGGAACCTCAGCTGCCCACGCTGGTACATGACGTGGTGTGGATGGGAGGGGCGATCGGTGTACCGGGAAACATGACCGGGCACGCTGAGGCCAACGCGTGGAACGACCCGACGGCGGCAGATCTCGTGCTGAACGCTGGCTTTAAGCTGAACGTGGTGCCACAAGATGTCACCGAGCAGGCATGGGCCACTCAGGAGTGGCTCGAAGGAATCACCGATTCCCCTGGTGCGCATACTCTTGGCGACTGGTTGGGCACCTACATCGAGTTCTGCAGTCGAGAACGCGACGAGCGGGGGTGCATCCTTCACGATCCCGTCGCGGCTGCCGCCGCCACGGATCCCGCAATCGTCAGGTGGGAGCCGGTCGGTCTCACCGTAGAGTCGGCCGGTGAGAGGCGCGGGGCGACCCAGGTACAACGACCGACTCGCCCTGAATCACCCGGAGTGCGGCGGAGAACACTGCGCGTCGCGGTAGGGGCACAGATCGACGCGGTACTCGCTCGAATTCGCCATGCCGTCCTGACAATCGCCCACCACCGAAGGGTGCTGCTTCCCGAGCACATCCGACCGGTTCTCGACTAACCGCAGCGATGCAGGTCTGCCCCCACCGTCAATCCTGAGTGAGGAGAAGCCAGCACATGAGCGGTGACAAACCTGACGCTGCGACCGGTGGCTGGGTGGTCGAGCGACGGGGTATCGACTGGATTCCCGACCACGAACGTCACGGGAGACCGCGGATGCTGGTGTGGCCGTGGGCCGGGGCGAATCTGAGCTTCTTCCCGATCGCCTACGGAGTGTTCGTCGTGGGCTTGGGGCTGAACTGGTGGCAGGCCATGGTCGCGGTGGCGATCGGCGTCGGTGTCTCCTACCCGCTGGTGGGCTTGGTCGCCGTGGCGGGGACACGTGGTGGCTCTCCCACCATGATGCTGAGCCGTGCTGCCTTCGGTCATCACGGCAACAAGCTGCCCACTGCGCTGAGCTACCTGTCGTTGGTCGGCTGGGAGACCGTGAGCGTCACCTTGGGCGTCCTCGCCACGCGCACCGTCGTTGATCGGCTCCAGACCGGATTCGGTGGCGCCGCCCTCCTCGCCGCCAGCTTCGCCGTCATCGCCGGTGCCACGATCATGCTGGCGGTCTATGGCTACGACGTCATCATGCGCGTCCACAAGTGGGTCACCATCGCCGTCGGTGCGATGACCGTCCTCTACCTCGTGGTCATCCTGCCTGGCCTGCAGTTCTCCCCCAGCACTCACAGCGGCAGTCTTGCCACACTGATCGGCGGCATTACCCTGGCCGCGACCGCCACCGGCTTAGGTTGGACCAACTGCGGGGCCGACTACAGCCGGTATCTTCCCCGCCGCTCCTCGGCCCGGGGCATCCTCGGCTGGACCGCGGCTGGGGGCGGAACCCCGCCCCTGGTGCTGATGATGTTCGGGCTCCTGCTCACCGCCGGTGACCCGCACCTGGCCGATGCAGTGGCACTCGATCCCATCGGCGCGCTGGCGAACTCGCTACCCACGTGGTTCCTGGTGCCGTTCCTTCTCACCGTGCTGCTGTCCATGATCGCTGGCGCAGTAGTCAACCTGTACTCCTCCGGCCTGAACCTCCTGGCCCTCGGTGTGCGCGTCAGCCGGCCGGTGGCGGTGGGGATCGACGGAATCCTCATGGTGCTGGGTGGGACCTACCTTATCTTCGTCGCCCCCAACTTCCTTGCCCCGTTCCAGGCATTCCTCACCACCGTGGGCGTGGGCATGGCTTCCTGGGCCGCGATCTTCCTCACCGACCTGTTCCTGCACCGCCGCCACGGCTACTCGAAAAACGCTCTCAGCTCTCCCACCGGAGCCTATGGTCGTTGGAACCTCGCGGCCACGCTGTCCTTTCTCGCCGCGGTCGTGGCCGGTCTCGGGCTAGTCACCTCCTCAGACCGGCTCGTCGGCCAGGTGCTCGGCTACTTCCTCACCCCCGAAGCCCAGGGTGGCAGTCTCGGCGCGACCAACATCGGCGTTGCCGTCGCGTTCCTGATCGCCGGCACCTGCTACGGGCTCCTCAGCACCACCGTGCTACCGCCTGATGACAACGGCCGGTCCACATCGCGGGCGCTCCACCGACACAGAGGAGAAACACGCCACGACGGGCCGCACCAGCTAGGGCCATAACCACGTCGCGGTAGCTCTACCCGCTGGGGAACAGATCCTCGATGTATCGGGCCCAGGGAAACCGAGGGTCGCCCCCGCACAGCCGGTGAGCGCCCCATCGCGGCGCCCCCTGGAGTTGTTCGGATGGGCGTCGCCGGGCCTGCGAAGGTGATCCGCACAGTATCCCCAGCCCGCTCCAGAGCCGATGTACCTGCCAAGACGACGCCCGCCCCGTTATTTGTCGTCGCGGCATGTGCCTCGTAGACAATCTCGATGAGCAATGCTGCGCTCCCGTCTCCAGGTCGTCTGGCGCTAGCTCCCCAACAGCACTAGGTGGCTTTCCGCAGGCGAAGGCGCACCTCGGCAGCTTGAGGGTCCTCGATCTCTTCATACAGCTGCAGCGCCACGGCCCACGAGGCGCGTGCCTCCTCGACTCTGCCCAGGTCGTACAGCACCGCGCCGTGGCGGAGGAGCACGTTGCCACCACCAAGGCGGTCTCCGGTCTGGCGGCAGATTTCCTGTGCCCGGTGGAGAAAGGCAAGTGCGCGTTCAGGGTTGCCGAGGGCAAGGTGAGCTTCGGCAATCTTGGGTAGCGTCCACGCCCGACCGTAGGGCTCGTCCATCTCCTCCGAGGTGTCCAATGCCTCCTGCAGGGCCGCCAAGGCATTCTCGACGTGTCCGGACTCGCGCTCCACATCGCCGAGAGTGGCGAGCGCCCACACCTGCCCCTCTCGGTTGCCCAAGTCGGTGAACAAGTCCAGTGCCCGCTGGGCCTGATCGCGGGCCTGCTCTATCTGGCCCCGCTCGATGCTGCTTGATGCGGCACCGGCCAAGGACCACGCCTCAATGTGGGGGTTGCCCACCTGCCGGTGGAGGGCGATGGCACGATCGAACAATGCCGCGGACCGAGCGAAGTCGCTTTGCCACCGGTAGCCCTCCGCCAGGTTGGTGAGCACCCAGCCCTCCGCATAGGGATCAGCGAGAGCCAGTGCCGCGTCTCGGGCGAGGTCGTGCGTGGCGATCCACACCCGACCTGGCTTACGCAGCAGCAGGTAGTCGAACAAGGCGATGGCGAATCGCCACGCGATGTCGTAGAGCTGGTACTGCAGGGCCAGCTGCATCACGGGCACGAAGTTGTCCCGTTCGGCATCGCACCACCGCAACGCCGCCACATCATCGTCGAAAGTCAACGGGCACACTCCCGGGCCAGCGGGGGGAAGCTGCAGGGGATTGATCCGAAACGGTGCCAACAGACGATTCGCTCGTGCAGCGGTATGCAGGTACCACCCGACCAGCTGTCTGACTGCAGCGGCCCGTTCCTCGGCAGTGTCCTCGGCTGCCGCACGCTCAGCAGCGTAGACCCGCAGCAGATCGTGGAAGCGGTAGCGGTCCCGACCCAGCCGTTCCAGCAGATGCACGTCACCGAGCTGCTCCAGGCACCGTCGTAAGGAGGAGATGTCGGTACCCACCAGTGCCGCCGTGGCGTCCACACTAATCTGGGGACCGCGGTGTAGGCCCAGGAGACGGAACGTGCGGGCCGCGTCCCCGCTGAGATCACGGTAGGACCAGGAGAACGCCGTACGCACCGGCACCGAATCCCCGGCTGCCAAGCGGTCCAGACGTCGTGCTTCCTCGCCGAGTTCGTTCACCAGATCCTCCACCGACAGATGGGGGTGGGAGGCGAGCTGGTTGGCGGCAATCCGCAACGCCAGCGGCAGGTAGCCACAACGCTGTGCTAGCGCTGCCACCGCCGCAGGCTCAGCCCCCGCACGGCTCGGCCCCAGGGCGGGAAGCAACAATGTGGCCGCCTCGTCTTCGGTCATCGGCCGCAGCGTGAGCTGGCGGGCATCCATGTGCAAGGCCAGGCCTGACAGGCGCCGCCGACTCGTGACGATCACCCCGCACCCGGCCGCACCGGGAATCAGCGGCTCGATCTGGCCCGAGCAGGCGGCGTTGTCCAACACCACCAGGACTCGCTTGCCGGCGAGGGCAGAGCGGTATAGCTTGGCGCGCTGCTCCACCCCGGGCGGAATCGTCGTCGCCGCTATCCCCAATGCGGCCAGGAACTCCTCCAGCACACTGTCCGGGGTCGCCGGGCCGTCACAGGCCGAGTAGCCATACAGATCGACATACAGCTGTCCGTCAGGAAACTGACGTGTCATATCGTGTGCCGCCCGCAGCGCCAGCGCGGTCTTCCCCACTCCTGGCGGTCCATCGAGTGCCACGATGCGGGGCGCTCCGGGCTGCGGCTCGCTCCCCAGCACTGCCTGCATCACGTGCAGTTCCCGGTCCCGCCCGACGAATCGTGCAGTCGCGAAGGGGAGCTGGGCCGGGCGTAGACCACTATCCACACCCGCCAAAGCGGCGAGGGTTCCTTGGGCCTCCAACACCTCGTCGCACAGCCGTGCCAGCTCCTCCGACGGCGGCTTGCCATTCTTGACCTTGCTCAACCACCCCGGTGAATAGTTGATCTTTTTAGCCAGCTGCCGCCACGACATCGCACGCTGTGTGAGCAGCCGCTCCAACTCCACGGCAAACAGGGACGCCACCCCATCGTTCCCCTCACTCCCCCAGGCAGCGACACCAACGAAGCTCAGCTCACAACGGAGCCATCACCGCAACCCCGAACCCACCGATCTACTCCGGCAAGCAAGGTCTCCTTCACCAAAGAGGGCGCGGCCGAGAACTGGATACTGCACCTAGCGATCGCTGCCAACGCGTTATCGGACACCCCTCCGGCCTCACGGCACAGGACATACTGTCCGGCAAGCGAGGTTCCGAACACGAGCGGATCGTCACTCCCAAGTACCACGGGAACCCCTGCTTGCAGGAGTGTCGAGACCGGAATGTCGGTGGCCTCCAGCACACCCAACGCGGGATACGACGCCGGACAGAGCTCCAACGCAACCTGTCGTTCGGCCAGCAACGCCAGAACCGATCGATTCTGCACCGCGGAAATCCCGTGACCTACGCGCGTTGCCCCTAGCCGTTCAACACAGCAACGGACGTGCTCCGGGCCGGTATAGAACCCTGAGTGTGGGACCCTGATCAGGCCCGCATCCGCGGCGATACGAAAGGCCTCGGTGAAGTCGTCGACGTGGCCAAGACGTTCATCGTTGGACAGGCCGAACCCCACCACACCGTCCTCGGCATACTCGACCGCCAACCGAGCCAGCTGCTCGGCATGGGCGCCGGGGCGCGCCCAGCTCGAGCAGACGATCACTCCGGTGGGGACGCATGCCTCGCTGGTCGCAGCCAAGACCGTCTCGATTACCGGACGCAGTCCACCGAAGACCTGAACATAGGAAGTGGGATCCACCTGGATCTCCATCCAACCAGCACCATCAGCAGCATCGTCTTCGGCCGCTTCCACAACGACTCGTCGCAGGTCGTCCACCGTTCGGATCGCGGCCCTCGCTGCGTCGTAGTAGCCCTGAAACGTTGCCCAGGTCTGAGGACGCGCTTGGTCCCACAACGGGACAGCGACCTCATTCCGCGCCGCAAGGTCGCGCAAGGTCTCACGTCGCATGGCTCCCACCAGGTGAAGGTGCAGTTGTGCCTTCGGCAGAGATCGGACATCTCGTAGCCCAACTTCGGTGCTGCATCGCTTAGCCACAGCGTCCTCGCTCTCGGCAGTCATGGGACTTGGTGGGCGCGAATCGGGTCACTGGTAAGCACTCAGTTCAATTCGTACAAGTGCCAGCGAACGCAGGTTCCTCGCAGAATTCCATCGGATAATGATCTATTTCCGACGGCGTAGAGGTATCACTGCACTTTATGATCAGGCTTGTCTCGCGCGCAATGTGCTTCCCCTGCGCTGCGTCGTTGTTCTCCCTGTTGTGGGCTATCGGCCTGTCTTGTCGTGCAGGAGGGCACTCCGTGGTCCGCAAGTGCTGCCGCAACGACGGGTGAGGAGGTGTAGGCGCGGGCGACCCTGGTCAGCCACGCGAGTTCGGTGGCGCCGTCCGTTCCGCCCCGGTGAGCGCTGCTATCGACGATCACGTTCCTGCTCGACATCATCGAGGGTGGAGCCGTCAAAAGTTGTGCCTTGCGGATGGCTTCCCTGAGTCGTGCGGCTTCGACGACCGCGTCGAGATGCTCGCCGTCGAGACCGGACTGCTGTCCCTGTTTCCATGCAGTGTGGGCTACGTTGAGGTCGAAGTACGGGCGTAACACCAGTCTGGCGTCACGAATCTCTGCCAGGCGACGGGTAATCCTGAACTCGAGGTGCCATCCGAGTCGGGAGGGCAGCACGACATGGGGTGTCACCGAACGGAGATCGTTCCACAATGGGTAGAGGGCATGATACGAGCGCAAACGAAGGACCCAACTCCACGCGTTGCTGAGATGCGGTCCCACGGCCGGAAGGGCGAACCCGGAGGTCGTGACGAGGAGGGTGACGCCGCCCAGCGGCGGTGTGAGCATCGTGTTGAGGTCGTCGAGGTTGCCCCCGAACCAGCGAGCCCCCACCGTGACGAGCTTGATGCCGTCGAAGATCAGCCCGACGAGCAGACCTGAGGTGATGACGTACAGACCGCGGCGTAACCAGGGCCGCCCGGCGGTGGGCGCCCACTGCCAGCATAGACGCATGACCCCAAGGGCTGCGATGGCGAACGCCACAAGGTAGAGCACGACAAACTCAGCGATGAAGGGTGTCGTCGCATAGTGGGTTTCGAAGTCGGTGGCCCGTTCGTCAGGCGCCTCGCCGAGAACGAAAAGCACGATCATGACCGCCACCAACAGGGCGAAGGTCGCGCTACGGGCGCGGGCTCGCGGGCGGGCTATTTCGGGTGGGTACCGCCAGTACAGGACCAGAACCTGCGCGGACGCCGCGAGGACGATGATCAGGCAGTAGACGATGGCCGCAGCGATGTTGGGGATCCCCGTGAACCGGTTCACCGCCCTGACCGTGTCGGGCGCGCTGAGGAAGAAGGTGGTCACACCACAGGCCAAGGTGAGACACACCGCCCAGCGCATCGGGTTGGGGGGCCTGTGCAGGAGCCGGGTGACCAGGTACAGCGCCGGGATCCCTGCCAAGGCGGAACAGCCCCAGTAGAAGGCACTACCCACGGCGTCGCCTCTCGGCCTGGGCCTCGAACGTCGTTTCCAGCCGCTGGACAATGTCACGAGCGTTCTCCGGTACGACCCAGGTCTGTTGTGGCAGCCACCGGCTGACTCGGGCAAGCAGCAGCGAGCCGAAGATCTCGGCGTGCTTTTCCTCCGGAGACGAACAGTAGGTGCGTCTGGCGATGATCCGCTCGACGGTGTGGGAGTCCAGGGAGGCGAACGGCAGTGTGGGAAGTGCACTGTCCGGCAGCGGTGCTGTGTCGTGTTTGACGGCGATATGGCCGAACTCATGGCAGAAGATGACGAGCTGATGCCAGGGGCTGGTGTCCTGCTCGCACAGGATGTAATGGGCGGCATCTGTTGCGACCCACAAGCCACTGACCGTTCCCGGCGGGAACCCGACGAGCCGCCGGTGCACGGGCAGGCCGAGGCGTTCCCCCATCAGCTCGCAGAGGCGGTCCATGAGCTGTTCCGGCTCGGCTGGCACCGGTAGGGCCAGCTTCTCGACCAGTGAGGAACAGCTGCGGCGCAACTGCCGTCGGTTCACCGTCTCACCGCCCACTTCTCCCCCCGTGTTCCGCCACACTGCGGTGATCAGCACTCGGTACCCCGGCGCTGCTTCTCGGACGAACCACCTCCGACACGGTCCTGCGTCACCAGGAGTTGCTCGACAACCTGCGCAACAGCGTCAAGCCCATCGGGAGTCAGGTCGAGGGCGCGCAAGGCCAACTGCCGCACACCAAGGTTGCCCATCACCTTGGCCAGCTCGATCTCCGCATCCGCTTGGGCAGCGGTCGCCTCGTTCAGGAAATACGCCCCCGGAACCCCGAAGAACCGGGCAATCGCGGTCAGCACCTCCGTGGAGGGATTGGTCTTGCGCCCCCGCCGCAGCGCCGACAGGTACCCACCCGTGATGCGGATCTCCGGGTTAACAGCCTTGATCTCCGCCGCCACCTCGTCATTGCGGTAAGGCCGTCCACTCCGCCCCTCGGGTCGGATGTCATCGAACAGCTTGTTCAACCGGTCGGCCAACGTCTGCCGGTGTTCCTGCCCCTCGGACACGGGCTACCTCCACCCCCTGACTGAACCACCAGTACCAACACCCCGCTTCCTGTTCGGATGTCTCTCGACTGGCGGTTGACACCAGTGCCAGGAGTGAGTCTAGAGTCACGCCCCGTCAGGATCGACTGTCGGTGGAAACAACACCCAATCAGCCCAACTGACAGTCGATCCCCTGGCAGCGTGGAGGACCTGTGCCCCAACATTCCCAACCGACCATCGCCTGCGAAGACCCCACATCACACACCCGGCCACACTGTGACGCCGAATGCGGGCTGGTATACCGGGACGCCCCGGACACCCAGTGGTGCAGTGCCTGCGGCCAACACTACGGGTACTGGAAACGAGGCGACCGGCTAACGGGCCTTCCGGATCGGTGGGACTGGGAGGCCTCCGCCCTGACAGCGTTTCGGCAGACACGGACGAACCACGACGTTCTCGCTCTTCTCATTATCGATCTCGACCAGTTCAAGCAGATCAACGACGAGTTCGGTCACCTCGCCGGCGACACCGTGCTGCGCGGACTGGCCTCGGAACTGAGACAGAGCATCCCTGATCACGGGCTCCTCGGCCGCTACGGGGACGACGAGTTCCTCGCGCTACTGCCCCATACCGGCCAGAACATCGCTCTCGACGTGGCCCAACGAACCAGGGATGGCGTCGAAACCATGCACGTCACCGCCAGCATGACACCTGGCGGTGCCCCCGTACACGTCCCTCGCCACACCGCCTCGATCAGGATCACCTGCTATAGCCCCCACCGCCACTGGGAACTCGCCGACCTCCTCCTCGATGCCGATACCGCACTGCGCGAGGCCAAACGTTCCGGCGGAAACAGCGTCTGCCTCGCCCGACGAGGACCAAGACATACGCAGACTAATTTCCCTTGACTTGTGCGCTCCGCTTCGGCGCGGACGTGCCGCCGCTCTGCACCACCATCACAACGACCTGCGCCCCACCACACTCCACAAGTGAGGGCCAGGGCAATCACCGCTGTCTGGAGGCCCCGATGTCGATCGCCGTCGCCGCCCTCACACTCTGGATCCTGTGGCTCCTGCTCGCCTTCGGCGTCCGCATCGCGGTCTCCCTCCGCCGCACCGGCGACGCCGGCCTCCGCATGGGCACCGCACCACCAGGATCAGCCCAATGGTGGGGCAAAACCCTCTTCGCCCTTGTGGCCCTCGCCGCCTGCGCCGCCTTCATCGCCGACCTGGCCGGCCTGCCCCGCATCGGTCTGCTCCACCACCCCGCCCTCCAAGCCGTCGGTGTCGTGCTGGCCCTGATCGGCATCCCCGGCACCCTCATCGCCCAGCTCGCCATGGGCGACTCCTGGCGCATCGGTGTCGACGAGACCGAACGCACTCCCCTGGTCACCACCGGGGTGTTCCGCTATGTCCGCAACCCCATCTTCACCGCCATGCTGCTCACCGCCGCAGGACTCGCCCTCATGGTGCCCAACGTGTTCTCCCTGGCCGGAACCGCGATCCTGCTCGGCGCGATCGAGCTGCTCGTCCGCGTCGTCGAGGAGCCCTACCTCCAACGCGCCCACGGCACCGACTTCCACCGCTACGCCGCACAGGTAGGCCGATTCATCCCCGGCATCGGACGCCTAACCCCCACCAGCAGGACCACACACCCCCACTGATCCAGCTTCACCCGCGACACGAGGGCACGCATCGTGCTCCACCTCTTGCAGGTCGCCTCACGTCACGACATCCACGACACAGCCCACCCAGCGCCGACACAGTGCAAAGAAGAGGCCTCCGAAACTACAGGCACACAGTCGCCACGGGGCATGGGAAGCCTGCAAGGGCAGATGGCCCGACACCGAACCTACCTCCGCCCGGTGGCCGGGCCATCCGCCGCCGGCCTGTGGTGCGCCTGCCCCATTGGATGCCGTCCGAACAGCGCAACGCTCCCTGGCCGACGGCGTTCATCGTGCTCGACGACGATCACGGCAACAACCCGCGACGCTCGTCCATCACCACATCCGGTCACCACAGCAAGCGTCACCAACAGCAGTCATACAACCGTCAGCGGGTCACCCAGACCGGGGCGACCCGCTGACTGACTCCTCTCTTGGTGTATGGCTCACGCCGGCAGGTCTAACTCACCCAGCTTGGCGCGGCCGACGAATAATGACCAGATGCTGGGAGTGACCCAGAGTGTGCCAGCATCCAGGCTCTTCGAGTCCCGGATGCCCACACTGGTTCCGGTAAGACGCACTTCGACACAGTTGTCACCACCGGAGTTGCTGCGACTGCTCTTCAACCAGCCAGTGTCTCGGACGGCATGGGGCATGGCTAGTTCTCCTCTAGTTTTCTTCTGATGAACCGCGCAGAATCGGCGGGGCCCATCGCGAGTTCCGAGATCTTCTGGAACGCGCGGAGCAAAGCCGTGGTGTCAGCTTCGCCATAGAAGTACGTCGACGGCCCGTACACGACCGGTGCAACACCGACACGGGGTGCGGAGCTGCCGAACTCCAGAACGAGGAGTGCACCGTTGGGCGCGGGGTTCCCGGCCACGCCGAGTTCGAGCACCTGGATCGTGAGGTTCGGGTGATGTTCGACGAGGTCGACCAGATGGGTGAGCTGCTCACGCATCACCCCCGCGTTGCGATCGTTGGTGAGCAGGGCATCCTCGGTGAGGATGAAGTGCAACTTCTTGGGCGGGTCGGCCTGAAGAATGCGCCGTTGCCGTTCAAGACGGAAGGCTTGTCGGCTCTCCCGCTCACCTTCGGAGGCGCTCCACCAGATTCCGTCACCCGACTCAATCGTCTCCCGAACATAGTTGGGCGACTGCAGAGGCCCCGGAATGATCCGGACATCGTAGCTCCAGATCTCGCGGGCTGCATCCTCGAGGTCCGCCAGCCGCTGGAAGGCTCCGGGCAGGAAGTCAGTGTAGGTGCGGCGCTTCTGCCGTTTCCGCGCTTCCATGCCGAGCGCGAGTACCGTCTCGCGTTCCGCGCCTGTGACACCGTAGAAGTCGAGCAAGCAGTCGAGGTCGTCAGGACTGACGGTCCCGGTTCCGTTCTCGAGTTGGACAATGCGAGACCGAACCTTGCCGATGGCGTCGGCCGCTTCTTGCTGCGACTTCGCAGCCTGGTCCCGCAGCCGCTGAAGCGTGAGTCCCAACTGCCGGCGCTCCATCGTCTGACGAGCCTGCCCCACCTGGCGACCTCCTTCACTGCGTACGTCGTCCTGAGTCTGGCGGGCAGTCCCAGCCAACACGAAGGGCACCAACCACCCGCACGGGGCAATTGTCCCGCGTCAAGTTTTTGGCTCAGTTTTCCTTGTCTGAAAGTTGTGTCTTCTGGTCTTGGT
>NZ_BMMK01000063.1 GCF_014645795.1 Longimycelium tulufanense
GACGACTGTCCGCAGCAAGGAAGTAACCACATCAACGCGATCCACCGTTAACTTGACACACCCGCCCAAGGCGCGTCGAGAACTCGATGAGGCGCGCGAGCGAGACGAGATGGATCCGGTCGACGCAGCCGCAGCGGGGGTGGCCCACCTGGGTTAGCAGTTGGCTGCGTTGGTGGCGAGGGGCCGCACGGATCGAGGCATCGACGCAGCGGGGGTGAGGTGCCCGGCTAATGGGTCTCAGTCGCTTGGTTCTCATGCTCCCCAAGGCGGTGTATCTTCTCGGCCGCGTCGAGCACGATCCGCCGCATCTCACGAGGGGCGCCCCGCCGCCGGTGGCGATGCGTCATGCTGTCTTGAGTACAGCAGGACGGGGAGGCCAGCGTGGTAACGATCAAGGCGGGGCGGCCGGGTCCTCGTGAGGGGTATTGCTGGTGTGTGGCGACGCCTGTGCGTGTTCGTTTTGCTCTTCGGACACAGGTGTTGACCCCATGGGCGTATCGCCGTGGCCATCGAGCGGGCTGGTATCACGAGCAGGGGCGCTGTTTGGCCGGCGGGCGGAAGGGGTGTCCTCCGTTTGCGACGAGTTGGGAAGAACCCACCCCGCAATAGCGAGGCGGGAGGGGACGGCCCTAGGGCCGTCCCCTCCGCTGTTCTGGCGTTGTCAGCTCACCCCGGTGCCGCAAGCGAACCGTCCGGTTCCGCCGTGTACCCAGTTGCCACCGACAATATTTTCATCGACGTGGCGCGCCCACCCGCGGGTGTTCATGCGGTAGTTGTACCAGCCGTGCGGGTCCCCACCGAATCCGCATTGAGCAGCGTAGCGCCACACATAGCGGTAGCTTGACGTACTCGACGAGGTAGCAAGCGTCGTGTAGTCCCGCCAATCAATCCACGAGTCATGCTGGAGCTGGTGATCAATCCAGTGGTTGACAAATGCTCCCTTGCAGCGCTGGTCCACGTCGGCCTGCAAGTGATTACCACTCAGCGTGGTTCCACTGACGTAACGCTCACAGTAGAGAGCCGGAAGTGCCTTCACGGTCGCCGCGGTGGTGAGGCGTTCCGGGCGGGTGACATCATGCCCCGGCCTGATCACAAAGCCCTCGGCGTTGGGGTTGAGTGCAAACCGCTCGTGTGGGTTTTCCACTCCCCGGTTCGCCGGGTTGCTGGCATCCAGCGGAACAGTCTCGAAATACTCTCCGGAGTCAGTCAATCCCCAGTACACCACGGTCGTGCCGGGTGTGACGACTTCTGCCGGAGCCCCCTCGATCTCATGTGCAACCCCCGGTGGGGGCAGGACCTGGCTCGCTCGCCTGAGCCGACGTCGCCATTGCCAGCGAAGTCAAGGCGGCAACAGCCACGGCGGCAGTCAGCATGCGTAAGCGTCCTGCTCTCAATTCTGATCCTCCCTCTCATTGGCGGCTGACCCCCTCTTGTCAGCCGTGGATGCAGGGCTGCCACCCTGGCCGGTACCACCGCTTGGATTCGCCTACTTGGACCACTCGGGATACTCCGACATATACACGGCATGTAAGGATTGTCGTTCGCGACCAGACCGCAACAACACGTGCCATACCTGCGTGCCGATCACCAAGGTTTTCCCGAATTCATCTCACTCACGCCTATTGCACACCCGATTCATGCCCCGGCAGCGAGGTCAGGACGCCTACACACCATCTCGGGACACCCGGCGGTGTTCGTGCTGAGCGGCACGTGTGGCGTGGAAGGTCACCACAAGCGCCACGTGGATACGGGCGTCGAGTGGCTGAAGCGAGGCGCCCTCGGCCACCAGGTCGACGACGGCGGCCAAGGCTTCGTCGTGATAGTTCCACAGCGCCGGTGGCGGGTCGTGGGCAGCAAGGCACTTCCGTGCCGCATGGAGGAACGCAATCAGCGCCGTGCCGTCTCCGGACAACACCATCCGCGATAGTTCCTGCAACCGGGTGCAGTCGCGGCGGTTGGCATGCTCGCTCGCGAAGTGGAGAACGGCGGCAAGGTCGCGGCCGAGCACCACGCCGGGGCGAACCATGGCCGGGACTGTAACCACGGGGGCGACAACTCCCGGCTGATTTCACCGGTGTGGCGCCATCACAGCACCGCGACCCGGGTCGAATCTCCGGTGGGCGAGCGCGCTAACCTTGCGCGGCGTGGCGCGTCCTCCCCCGTGCGCGTCACGAGTACCGGCCGCGGTTTCGTGTCCCTCCCCCTCACGACAGACCGGGGTCGGCCCCCTCAGACACGCCCCGTTGGGGAACGGGGCTCCATTTGTTGAGACGACACAGAACGGTAGAACGCATGGCGCAGAAAGTCACCGTCCAGCTCATTGACGACCTGGACGGCGGGACCGCCGCCGAAACCGTCACGTTCGCACTGGACGGCGTGACCTACGAAATCGACCTCTCGGAGACCAACGCCGGCATCCTGCGCGAGGCCCTGGCCGAGTTTGTTGCTGCCGCACGGCGCGCCGGGGGCACAGCCAACGGGACGGGCCGCCGCCGGCCCTCGTCCACGATCACCCCGCCAGCACGGCGGGAAGAACTCCAGGCCATCCGGGAATGGGCGCGCGCCCACGGACACACCGTGTCCGACCGCGGCCGCATCTCCGCCGAGATCATGAACGCCTACCGCAACCGTGACCAGGCCGCGGCACAGCCCGTCAACGCCCACCAGGACACCTCAGCAGCTCAGGTCCCGACCGTGGCGTTCAGCTCCCACGGCAACATCGCCGCACCCGTCCACGCCTGACAGTGAGCAGTGCCCCGGTACGCCCGCTTCTCGAAGTCCATCGCCCACCCTCTGAACTCAGGTGTTGCCACAATCCCTAGCCACCGAGGCTCGCGAGCGTGTCGGTCCAGGGCTCGTGGGTGGCGTGCCCGGTGCGGTCAATGTGTGCGGCGAGCCTGCCGGTGTAAGCGTCGAGCAGCGTGATGTCGTGGCGGCGTGTGCAGGGCTGCTGGACGCGTGCCCAGAAGGAATCATCGCTGATCTGCCAGGCGTTGCGCTGGTCGGCGGGTTGCTGGTCGCGCAGCAGGTGCGGGGCGAAGACGTGCTTTGGTTCCGGTGAGGCGAGCCCAGACGTAGATCGACAGCTCTGGCGTTTCCGGTCGCCGAGCTGGGGCTGGCGACCGTGGACCCATTCCGATGGCGGAAGTTGGTCGACGATCCAGCCCCAATTCTCGGCGTCGATGCACCAGTCACCGCGCAGCGCGGCCGGCGTGGACCGCTTCGACCAGGGTGGTGCCGATCCCGCACATCGGGTCCCCGACCAGCTCGCCGAGTCGGGTGAAGGTGGTGATGACGTGGCGGGCGATGGCGGGCAGCATCTTCGCCGGGTGCGTGGAACTATCGGGCACATACCTCCCGGCGTGCTGCGTCCGGGCGACCTGTTGGGCGGTGGTCCACACCGACACCGGACCGAGGTCCGGCTGGTCCCGCCGGGGTTCGCGGTCGGACGGAGTCAGGTGCTCGGTCACCAGGCCCTACTACACTCCCCAGGTTTGGGAGTAAGACTGTTGGACGAACCTGTATATGGAGTAGTGGTCGAGGGTCGGCGGTCTGGCGCAATGGCAGTGCGCTGAGCATAGGGTTCCCGCAGGCACGCATCTGGCCGAATGGACACGGCCATTCCCGTTGACGTAAAGAGTGTGCTTGAGAAAGCAATCTGTTTCATCGCCCAGGTGTTGACCGCTAGCTGGGGGTAGCTCTACTTTCATGTAGCGATGCCAGTCACTATCCCTAGCTGCTTCGAATGCTATGGGGGTCAAGGAGGTAGGAGACATGGCCCAGACCGCCGCGACTGACCATGGGTACAAGCACATCTACCGGAATGAGTCTCTCATCCAGGTACAGCGCTACGAGACTGCGGTCAACCAGGTCGACACACTGGTCGATCGGTTACGCGCCAAATGGGCACTGTTACGCGAGAAGGGGTACGCCGGCGACTACCCGGTCGAGATTCTCCGCAGCGCCCCAGGCAACGGGGCGACCGAGGTCGTCGAGGTGTTCAAATGGGCGTCCAGCCAGGCGAGGATGACCGCCGGTGCCGACTCCGCCATCAGGGATATCCAGGAACGGATCGAGGCGCTGGCCACCCAACCCACCGCGTTGCGGATGTACACGGAGGCCGTTAGGGGCTTCAATTCGAACTTCCCCGGGACAGGTGGCGTCGAGCTGCTGAAGGGGGTTTGCTCGTGCCTGCTCACGGTGGACGACATGGTGAGCGACTATCCGATGAGCGTCAAGAACGGCATCGTGCTCATGCACCGCAGCCCGCGGACCGACTACGACGGTGACGGCCGGAACGAAATGTACCTGAAGATCCTCATGCATGGCGGGGAGATCATTCAGGCCGCGATGGGCCCGATCCGGGTCGAGCAGAACTTCAATCGGCCCAACGACGGTGTCGTCAAGTCCCTCGGACAAGGTGACCAGGACTTCCCCGGCGTGGCCATGTGGCGGGTTTCGTGGCGGATCCAGACCGCGCTCGGCCCGGTGGTGACTGACCCAGACGAACCACTGATCTTCGGACCGGCAGTAGTCTCACACTACCCACCGGTCGGTACCCACTTCCATTCCACCACCGGCCCGGTGGCGCTGCTGCTGGAAGAGAACGGGAAACGCGTCGGGACCCTGGTCCCCGGTGAGCTGACCGCCTTCGACATCGTGGTCACCAAGGACGACGAAATCTACGCCGACCACCTCAACGCGATGCCGGACGACCTGTTGCCCCTTTTGAATCGCCTTACCGCCAGCAACGGCGAGTCGCATGCGGAGGCCGGCGAGTTGGCCGGCGTGGCGGAAGCGGCGACCGATTGACCGCATGGGGGCGGCGTGGGCGACACACCGGATGAACTCGGCACGGTGAACGCCGATCGACCGTACTGGCTCGATACGGTGCCGTCGACCCCTGGCTGGCTCGCCACGCCGCCTTCCCGGTGTGACCTCGTCGTGGTCGGTGGCGGCATCGTGGGATGTTCCGTCGCCTACTGGGGCGCCCGTGCCGGAGCCCGGGTCGCCTTGCTGGAACGGGACCGGCTGGCAGCCGGGGCGACCGGACGCAACCTGGGGCTCCTCCTGCCCCGGCCCAGCGAGCGGGCCGACGTGCGGTTGTGGGAGCGGGTAGTGGCCGAGGAAGGGATCAGCGCCGAGTACCGGGCGATCGATCACCTGTCCCTGTTGACCACCGAGGAGTACCGGGAGTGGACGTTGCGGGAGGTGACACGGGGTGGCGACCGGGGACCGGTTCGTTTTCTCCGTACCGAGCAGGTCGCCGAGGTACTCAAGCTACGGCCACGCTGGAGAATCACCGGGGGCCGTCTTACCCGGGCCGCGTGTGCGAACCCGGCTCGGCTGGCCCACGGCCTCGCCCGGGGCGCCGCGCGGCTGGGCGCCCGGATCTGCCAGGGAGTCGAGGTTCTGGCGGTCCGTCGCGACCAGGGCCTGCGGGTGGAGACCGCGAGCGGCGACGTGTGTGCGTCGTTCGTCGTGGTGGCGTGCCAGGCCGGGAGCATGCGGTTCGCACCCGACGCCCGACTCAAAGCAGTCCCACGGCGCATGGTGCTGACCGGTCGGCTACCACCGATCTTCCCGCAGGTTATGGCGCTGGACTGGGGAACGGCGTTCTGGCGTCAGCTCCCGAACGGCGAGATCCTGCTCGGCGGGCGGCATCCCTTCTCCGACCGTGGTGACGGTCTGGAATCCCTGTTCTCCGAACTCTTCGAGGGCTTTCCGGACTGCCGTGTGACGCGGAGTTGGTCGGGCGAGATGGACGAGTCGCACGACGGTCAACCGGTGGTAGTGCCCACACGACAGGACGAGCACTGTTGGGTCGTGGCGGGATTCGACGGCCATGGTCTTCCCGGCGCACTCGGGGTCGGTGCGCGGGTCGTTGCCGCGATGCGGGGTTTGTCATGATGCCGTGCCACATCCTTTACGTCTTCCTCGACACGAGCGACCTGGAGCGGAAGCGACGGCTCCTGGAGGAGTGCTTCGGCTTCGTGCCGGTCGAGTGGGAGCCGAAGCTGCCGCACGAGCGGCACGGAGTGGTCAAGTACGACGCTGGTCGGGTTATCATGTCCCTCAACCTCGGGGAACGCCCCCCCGTTCCGCCCGGTTACCACGCCCTGACGACGGTCCTCGCCTCGGCTGATCCGGGAGAACTCCGTGGCCGTCTTTCGCACGGTGGATACCCAGTCATGCCGGAGCCTTCTTCCACCGTGGTGGACGATGATGGCCACTTGTTCGAGATCGACGGCGCCGACGCCCACTCCGATGGTGTCCGGTCACCGACTGGTGCGGTGAATCCGGTCGCCTCGCTACGGCTCATGGTTGCCGACCTGCATCGCTCGGTGGAGTTCTACTGTGGACGAATCGGGTTGGCGCCAGTACAGGTCACTCGCGAGCGCGCACTGGTGCATGCCGACAACCTCGACTTGGAACTCCTCGCCCACGACAGTCGTCAGGTGAGTCGGCGCGGTTTTCTCATCGTCTTCCATACACCCGACATCGTCGGCACGTGCGAGGAGCTGGCGGAAAGCGGGGTGGCGTTCCGGTCCGCGATCGGCGTCAGCGTCATCGGGTCCACCCGCCGGTTCGCCGACCCGGACGGAAATCAGCTCTGCCTGTACCAACCATCGGACACCAGCTTCGGCTGGGGAGCGGGCACAACGATGCGAAAGATCATCGGTGGGGCGTGATCGGAATGTCCACGATCGATCGTCAGGCTGAGCCCGACGCCCTGGAGACCCAGGCCCGCGGTGAGAACCTCACCGAGTTGGTGTCCCAACTCCCGATGGCCGGGGTACGGACGATCCTGGAGGTCGGGTGTGGCAGTGGGGCACTCACCCGAGCACTGGCCATGGCCGCCGGCCCGGGGACCCGCGTGGTGGGGGTGGACGTGCGGACGACCAGCCTCACGGTGGCCAGTCGGTGCGCCTCCCGTTCCGGGCTGACCAACATCGAGTTCGTGCACGGTGACCTGCTCTCCCCGGACCTTCCCCACGCCCTCGCCCAGCGGTTCGACCTGGTCGTCTGTCGTTACTTCCTGATGTACCTGGTGCCCCGGGACCTGGCACGAACGGGCGTGCAGCGGATGATGGCGCTCGCGCGGCCCGGCGGGCTGGTCGCCTGCTACGAGGTCGACGCTAACTTCGGTGCCGACCGGTTCCCGCCGCCATCAGCGGGACTACAGCGGGTCCTTGACTCAATCGTCCCCGTCTACCGGCAGCTGAAGCTGGTGGAGTGGCGGTGTGGGATCATGCTGCACCATCTTCTTACCGCGTCCGGCCTCTCGGAAGTCGACGTACGGGTCGCCGACGGCCGGACGATCTGCGGGACACGCCCCGCCGCCCTGGTCGAACACGGCTGCCGTGACGTAGCCGACCTGCTGCTGCCCTGCGTACGAAGCCTGGGCGACACCGACCGGCTCGAAGAGTACGTCGAGGAATGGGCGCGATACCTGCGTTCCCCCAACACCTTCCTCTATACACCTATCCTGTTGGGGACAGGGAAGACGTCGTCGCAACCCTAGGAGGTTCCGTGTCGCTCGCCACCGCTGCCATGTACGTCTTCGTGTACGTGACCGACTTGGAGCGCTCCCGCCACTTCTACGGTCGGGTTCTCGGTCTGCCCGTGGTGGAGCAGGATGAACGGTCGACGAAGTACGACGCCGGCGGGGTCATGCTCGCCCTGAACCTGGCGCGCGATTTCGACGTCGCACAGGGAGCGCGGCCCGATCCCTCCCTGTTGACCTTCGACGTGGACGACATCGACCATGCGGCTGCCACGCTGGGTAAGCGCGGGGCGGTGCTCGGCGAAACGGAGCGCTACGAAATCGGTGCCACCGTGACCTGCCTGGACCCGGACGGACATTCGGTCTGTCTCTACCAGCCCAGCACCGATGCCCTTGGCTGGGAATCGGGACCCAGGTACCGGGAGTTGGCGGCCCGTTCAGGCGGGTTGGGACACGGTCCGACGTTGGGCCCCGACACCCCCCTCGGGCCACTCGTGTACCTCTTCCACTTCATCGACGACATCGACTCCGGTATGGACTTCTACGAGAACAAGCTCGGGTTGCGGGCGGTCGAGCGTGACCCCGAGCAAGGCGTGGTGAAGTACGACTGCGGCACGGTGCTACTCACAACGCACCTGTGGCCGGGCGAGGACAGCACGGCGGTTCGCCAGCCACGTACGCTGTCGACGGTCTTCCGGGTACGGGACGTGTCGGACACCGTTCGCCAGCTCGGCGAACGCGGTATCGATTTTTCGGACGGAATCGTCACCCGGGAGATCGGAAAGACTGCTCGATTCGTTGACCCGTGCGGACACGTCTATTACCTGTATGAGCCATCGGAGACCGCACTCACCTGGCCCAGTGCGAAGAAGGCCGACGACCTCAGCGCGGTCATAGGATGACGGACCGTTCAGAGGAGAAGCCATGTCGGAGCGCAACCCGGTGACCGTGGTCTGTACCTACCGCGTCAAGCCGGGGCAGTCAGACGAGTTCGAGCGGCTGCTACGTCGGCACTGGACCACACTGTGGAAGCAGGGCTTGGTCACCGATGAGCGCGCGCTGGTGTACCGGGGAACGGAGGACGACGGCCCGGTATACGTCGAGGTTTTCCAGTGGCTGTCCGCCGACGCCTCCGACCTTGCGCACACCGACCCGACCGTCGGCGCGGTATGGGGTCCGATGACCGATCTGTGCGAGGAACGGGGCGGCAAGCCCGCCATGCAGTTTCTCCCAGTGCGTCCCTTGGAGTGAGTGTGCCCCGCGACATCGCCGGTGACCTGGCCCGCCTCGCCCTGTCGCTCCCCGAGACCCAGCAGCGGGAAACGTGGGGAGAGCAGACCTTCCGGGTGCAGGACAAGATCTTCCTCACGCTCTCGCCCGATGGTGCGCTCGCTTCCCTGCGCACGACCATGGAGCAGCAGACCGAGTTGATCGCGATGGATCCCACATCCTTCTCGGTCGCCCCGTACACCGGAAGATTCGGTTGGGTGCTGGTGCACCTGGCCACCGTGGACCCGGACCTGGTCGGCGAGTTCGTGGTGGCGGCGTGGCGCCGCACCGCGCCCCGCCGCGTGGTGGCCTCCTACGAGAGAGCGACCGTCGACGGGGAGGACACCGGCCGCGTCGGGCGGAGGCGGTCCCTATGAGATCGACAACGGTCGCCGGGGAACGGGTGCCCGGTGATGGGCCCGACGAACCGCAGACCGCGCCCGTGGTGCGGGCCAGCGGACTGAGGAAGCAGTTCGGCGATGTTATCGCGGTCGACGGGCTTGAGCTGTCGGTGCCTGCGGGGACCTGTTTCGGGCTTCTGGGCCCCAACGGAGCCGGTAAGACCACAACCATGCGCCTGCTGTTGGGGCAGAGCACACCCGACGCCGGGAGCATCGACATACTCGGCTACGAGATCCCACGGGAGCGCAAGCACGCGCGGATCCACGTCGGTGTCGTTTCCCAGCAGGACACGCTCGACGAGGAGCTGACCGTCCGGGAGAATCTGGACGTCTTCGCGCGGTTGTACCGGGTCCCGCGGCGCCGGCGGACCGCGGCAGTGGACCAGGCCATGGCGTTGGCCGGTCTCACCGAGCGGGTGAACACACTGGTCCATGCACTGTCTGGTGGCATGCGACGACGGCTGCTCGTCGCTCGCGCGCTGGTCCATCAACCTCGGCTCGTCCTGCTCGATGAGCCGACCGTGGGACTGGACCCCCAGGTACGGCACGAGCTGTGGGCACTGATCGAGCAGCTGCGCGCCGACGGCGTCACCCTGATCATGACGACGCACTACATCGAGGAGGCGGAAAGGCTGTCCGATGCGGTCGCCCTGATGGTCCGCGGAGACATCGTCGACCAGGGCTCTCCCGCCGACCTGCGCCGGCTGCATGCCGGCGGGGAGGCGGTCGAGTTCTACGGGCCGCCGCACAGGCTCGACGAGATCGCCGCAGCGGCCGCGGCCGCGAACCTTCCCACCCGACGTGTCGCGAACTCCATCGCCGTGCTTCGGGCCGAGGAGGATTGCACCCAGAGGCTGGTGTCCGGAATTGACATGCCGGCACAACGTCGCCCCAGCACCCTCGAAGATGTGTTCGTCCTCCGCACCGGAGAAACCATCGAATGAGCAGCGTTGACAGCCCCGCCCGGTCGGTGCGGCTGGGACGGTTCGAGATCGCCGCCGTCCTCGCACTCTGGCGCCGCGAGTGGATCCTCTTCCGTCGTGAGTGGAGTTCGATCACGTTTTCAGCGACTATCGAACCGATCATCTACCTCCTGGCTTTCGGGTTCGGCTTCGGCTCGCTCGTCGCGTTCACGCACGGGTACCGCTACCTCGACTTCGTCGGCACCGGCGTGGTCGCCACGGCCGTGCTGTTCGCCTCGATCTTCCCGGCCATGCTCGACACCTTCGTCCGGAGCAGGTACCAGAACCTCTACGACACGTTGTTGGGAACACCCATCGACGCGCGGGAACTGGTGACGGCACAGGGCAGCTGGATCGGCCTTCGGGCCGGTGTCTATGGCACGGCGCCGATCCTGGTCGCGATGGCTTTCGGTCTGCCGCCGAGCTGGGGGATGCTGCTCGTGCCGGTTATCGGTTTCGTCATGGGCTTCGGGTTCGCCCTGCTCGGCATCTGGGTCGGAATGAGCGTGCCGTCCATGAACACCATCGAGTACGTCATCTCAGGGCTTGTTACTCCGTTGTTCGTGTTCGCCGGTACTTTCTTCCCTCTCGATGGCCTCCCTGGCTGGACGCAGACGATCGCACGGATCAACCCCCTGTACCACTGCGTGGAACTGGTACGACACAGCGTGTTCGGGTTCGATCCGGGGAAGGACGCGCTGCATCTCGGCGTCCTACTCATCTTCACCGTGGTGTGCTGGCTGCTCGCCACTCGCAAGGTCGCTCGCAAGCTCGTCACCTGAGCCTGCCTCGACCGGTGCGTTCCGCGTGGCGGTGGCGGCTTGGACGAGTGCGGAGCAGTCCCAGGAGTCGAATCCGGTGGCGCCCCATTCGTAGGGTTTGCCGCTGACCTGGACGAAAGAGGGCCCTCAGTGCGGCCACCGACGGAGACCGTGGCCCCGGCTCCCTCCGCGCGGATCGGAGCTGCGCCAGGCACGCACTGCCTGGTGGATCTGGCCGAACGGTTCACCCTCCCCCGGGCCGCGCCTCCTCGACCGTGTCGGTAGTGTCTGAATGTGAGGCTTCAGGAACTACGCCCGCACGGTGCGCGACCCCGCCCTGCCCTACCAGCACCGGGTCGCGGCGCTGCGGTGCTGTGTGCAGCGGTACCGGCCGCTGGGCTTCCAAGAGCCACGCTGACCCTTCTCCAGCAGAAGGCGGGACCGTTCCAGCGCGACGAGGCGGCGTTGCTTCGCGCCGTGGACATGCTCGAAGCCAGCCGGGCCGCCTGGCACGTCGAGCTCCGGGCCTACGCAGCCGCACGGCGCGAGGCCAAACAGCGTGGACAGCGCGCTCCGCACCCCACCAAGGCCAACCCGTACACCCCGACGCGCTGGTACGGCACGCTCGAACCGTCCGCACGACACGCCGACCACCAGAAGGACCTCGACACCGACGACCTCAACCCCACCACGAAGAGACCATCCATGAAGATCACCTCCGGCGGTATGGATGGGCCACGCCTCGACGAGTCCCTGTCCGACCTGGACAACAACGTCTACGGCTCCCTCACCGACGGCCACACACCCGAGGAACTGGCACGCGCCTTCGCGCAGATCGGCTGGCGGGCCCGCACGTTTTCCCGAGCCGAGTACGAGATCGAGTACACGTGGGCACAGATCGGCCTCTTCCAAGACGACGACGGGGCCACCACGTTCGCCGGCGTCGTCGACCCCGACCGTATCTTTCAGCGACCTCGGCCTGGCCTGCCTGATCGAGCTGTGGGATTCCCAGCGGAAGACGCTGCTGCGAGAACTCCGGGCGGAGGGACGGAAGAGAGCACCGCTGGAATAAGCCCCCTGCGCCAGGAAACGACCAGGTCACCGGCCAGTCGGCGCGGAACGCCGAGGAGCCCAGCTCGACAGGACGTCATGGTCAGGGCCATCGGTCAACGGCCGGTCGCCAGCCGCCGCAACGCTGCGTCCAGTTCCCGCATGAGCTCCCCGGCACGGCCGCGACCACTCGGGGCGTTGGGGTAACGCGTCAGGACGCTCACCACGACGGGGCTGGCAAGACCTTGTGCCTTCTCGATGTAGTCGGCACCAACACGACTGTCCTCGCCAGCATCGAGCTCGAACGCCCGAGCTGCGTGGGCGGCCGATCCGAGAATGTGCACGACCTGCGTCGCTTTCGCCAGGGGGTGCAGGAACACCGCACCGGCTGCGGCAACGGCTGCGCGTGCCGCATCGCTGGCCGCAGCCTGCCCCACATCGCGTGTCTCTTGAAACGCCCGGTGTGCCGCCCACGCATTGTCACGGATCACCCTGGTCCGCTGGGCCCCATCCGCGAACGCCTGCGCGGCATCGATCGCCGCGCGTGGGCGCCGGTCATCAGGGCGTGCACGTTCGAAGATTGCCAACGCCGGCTCCGCGCAGGCCACGGCATAACCCGCGATCTCGCGCAGCTCGGCCATGCTGAGTTCGATGGCCAGATTCTCGTCAGCCACGGTCATGTCGTCAAACAGTATCGTGGAACCCTTGCTTGGGACTTCACAACAAAAGTGGCAGGACAGCGAGGAAAACCCGTCAAGACGGTGAGCGGTTCAGACCGGTTGACCTGACGCGCGAGCGCCGACGTGCGCCACGCACTACTCTCCACCAGCTCAGGCACGGCGGCTATCCGCTGGAGCAGATTGCCCGCTGACCGCCCAAGTCCGCTCCGCCGGAGGCCTCACACCGCTTGAGTCGATCCTCCGCGACTGGCATACCCGTCTCTCGGCCAGGAATCGTGACATGCTCACCGGAACCGCTGCACTGGACACCTGCCTCGGCTGCCGACCGTACCCGCCCACAGACGGGCCGAGTGACTGCGCCACCCCACCGACCACATCCGCCTGACCATCTCGACACCCTGACCACCCGCCACAGCCTGCCTGAGTGACGGGCAGCGGGTGGTGCCCGCCTCGGAGCCGTTGCGAGGCTTACCGAGTCAGCCACGACGCGATCCGCACAACCCACACCGAACACGAGGCACGTGCGTGCGTCCAGCACACAGAAGCAAAAGGAACTGGAGCGCTGATGACCACGCGGACCGCCGCGACGAACACCCTCCGCTGGACCAAGAGCAACCCGCAGCAACCCCGCCCAAGCCTGCGTCGAGGTCGCGCGGGTGCTCGAACCCGACGTCACACGCGACTCCAAGAACCCGAACGGTTCCGTGCTCTCCTTCACCGCAAGGCAGTGGACGACCCGATCCCACCGAAATTCTTGATTGCGCAAGTTCTTCGGATCCAGAACTTGACTTCCACTGATCACCTGCGGTGAAATCCTTCCCCCGAACTCACACTGTTGATGGGGGACGATCCGACAGTGGCACTCGACGGCCCCAAGCTGCAGGCCATGCTCCAGGAGATCGCCGCGGGCAAGATTCAGCTCCCGGACTTCCAGCGCGAGTGGAAGTGGGATGACGAACGCATCCGGGCTCTCCTCGCCACGGTCACGCTCGAATACCCGCTCGGCGTGGTGATGACCCTCGAGACGGGGGGTGGGAAGCCGCCATTCAAAGCACGCACCCTCGCCGGGGCCGAAGGAGGCGCTGGGCACGTCCCCGAACTGCTGCTCCTGGATGGCCAGCAGCGGCTCACCTCCCTCTTCCAGGCGCTCTTCCTCGAGCAGCCGGTCGAGACCACGGACGCGCGTGGAAACAAGCTGCGTCGCTGGTACTACGTCAACATAGCGCGCGCGATCGAGGCTGGCGCCGACCGCGACGAGGCCATCGTGTCCGTCCCCGAGGACCGGTTGCGCATCTGCGCCACACCCCGGGTGGCGTACCACACGCCATCGTGCAGCACTGTTCGACACCACAGATGAACCATGACCACCGAATCCGCAAGATAAGTCCAAACAGATCACCCCGCCTGAATTCACACCTAACGACCTCGTGCATGGTTGGCGCCGGCGTTGGGATGATCTTGGTGTGGGTCGTGTCGGTGT
>NZ_BMMK01000064.1 GCF_014645795.1 Longimycelium tulufanense
CCTGGCAGGTCAGTCGAGCCAACCTGCCATCTCCAGGCGATCCACCGCTAATCAGACAGTCCCAACCGGCTCGATCCGGTATCGGTTGTCGGGGTCACGGCGTCCGGGGTGCAGCTCGATGAGGTGCATGAACGGTTGATTGCCGTGTTGGCCGAGGATGGCCGCGCGACGTATGCGGCGCTTGCTGAGCGGACCAGGACCTCGGAGCCCACGGCGCGGCGCAAGGTGAACCGGCTGCTGGGTTCCGGGGTGTTCCGGATCGCTGTCGAGGTGGATGCTGAGCTGCTCGGCTACCAGTTGGACACGGTGCTGTGGCTGTCGGTGCGTCCGGCGCAGTTGGCCAGGGTGGCCGGTGTGCTCGCGGCCTTGCCAGGTACGCGAAGGGTTGCGGTGACCAGTGGTAGCTCGAACCTGGTGGCGTCTCTGGTCAGCCGTGACGTGGACGATCTCTACGTCGGGTTGACCACGGCGTTCGGGGAGCTGCCGGAGGTCACTCAGCTCGAGGTGGTGCCAGTCATCCAGATGATCAAGCGGGCTGGTGACCGCTGGTAGCCTCGTAGATCGAATCGGGTTGGCCAGAGGTGGGTCGGAGCCAGCTCAGGCGCTGCTGTTGGAGTGGTCGGCGCGTCGTGGTTTGGCGCGGACGTGCATGCGCTCGCCCTGCGGCCCGAACAGGCTCAGGATTTCCACCGGTGCTTTTCCGGTGCTGCCGAACCAGTGTGGCACCCGGGTATCGAACTCGGCGGCCTCCCCCACCTTGAGCACGATGTCGTGGTCGGCGAGTACCAGCCGCAGTTGCCCGCTGAGCACGTACAGCCACTCGTAACCCTCGTGTGTACATGGGACGGGTTTGTTGCGGGTGGCGGCGATGACCATCTTGAACGCCTGTAATCCGCCGGGCTGCTGGGTCAGCGGCACGACGATCGAGTCCTTCCGTTTGACCGGCTTCAACCGCACCCGCGGGTCACCGACCGGCGGTGCGCCGACCAGCTCGTCCAGTGGCACCTGGTGGGCGTGCGCGATGGGCAGCAGTAGCTCCAGGCTCGGCTTCCGCTGCCCGGACTCCAGTCGGGACAGCGTGCTGACGGAGATCCCGGTGGTCTCCGACAGCGCCGCGAGGGTGCAGTGGCGTTGCTGGCGGATGCGCTTGAGCCTCGGTCCAACGGCGGCGAGCACGTCTTCCATTCCCCTATTGCAGAAACAGCAACAAGGCTTGTCAATTTCGCCTGCCTGGGCGCATGGTCGGGGCAGGAGGTGTTCAACCATGGAAGATGTACTGGTCATCGGGGGTGGCGCCGGCGGATTGAACGCCGCGCTCATCCTCTCCCGGGCTCGGCGCCGGGTGGTGGTGGTCGACTCGGGCAGGCCGCGGAACGCGCCGGCGGAAGCGGTGCACGGGTTCATCTCCCGGGATGGCACGCCGCCGGCGGTGTTGTTGGCCGCTGGCCGGAAGGAGGTCGAGCGCTACGGCGGACGAATCGTCGCGGGCGAGGTGCTCGCGGTACGTCGGGACGATGACGGCTTCGAGGTCGAGCTGGGCGACCGTACGGTGCGGGCGCGGCGGGTGATCGTGGCGACCGGGCTGCGTGACGAGCTTCCCGATGTGCCTGGCCTTCGGGAACGCTGGGCGCGGGATGTGCTGCACTGCCCGCACTGCCACGGATGGGAGGTTCGTGACCAGCCGCTGGGCGTGCTCGGCTGGCAGCCAGGGGCGGTGCTGCAGGCAATGCTGGTGCGCCAGTGGTCGGACGACGTGGTGTTCTTCGCCGAGGTGCTCGACGACGCTGGCCGCGCCAAGCTGACCGCGCGGGGTGTGCGGATCGTGGACGGCAAGGTCAGCGGCCTGGTGGTTGAGGACGACGCGCTGCGGGCTGTGCGGCTGGCGGACGGGACCGTTGTGGAGCGGTCCGCGCTGTTCGTGCCTGCCCGGTTCGTACCGAACGACGCGCTACTCACCGGCCTGGGCTGTGAGCGGGATGCGAACGGTTGGGTTCGGGTGGATCCGAGCGGGTTGACCAGCGTGCCGGGTGTGTGGGCGGCCGGCAACGTGATGGACCGCGGTGCCCAGGTGGTGGCCGCGGCGGCGGCCGGGGTGAGGGCGGCACTCGCGGTGAATCTGGATCTGATCGAGGAAGAGCTCCTGGAGCAGGTGCGATGAACGACTTCGACTGGGTCGCGATGGCCGACATGCTGGAGCTTGAGGGCGAGGCAGAGACCCCCTCTGTGAGGCAGGCTCTTGCGGAACTGAAGCACCTGACCCCGCGGTGGATCCTGGATGTCGGCAGTGGTCCGGGTGTCGCGGCCTGCCGGTTGGCGGCGGCGTTCCCGCAGGCCGAGGTCATCGCGGTGGACGGGGCGCCGGAGCTGCTGGCTCGTGCCGAGGAGCGGGCCGAGCGGCTCGGCGTGCGGTTGCGGACGCGGGTGGCCGAGTTTCCGGCGGGACTGGCTGATCTGGGGCCGGCGGACCTGGTGTGGTCCGCGCGGGTCGTGCACCACGTCGGGGACCAGCAGGGTGCGTTGGACCAGCTGGCTGGGCTGCTTGTGCCGGGCGGGGTGCTGGCCGTTGTCGAGGGTGGTCTGCCGGCCCGCTGGCTGCCGCGTGACCTGGGTTTTGGGCGTCCGGGCCTGCAGGCCCGGTTGGATGCGGGAATGGCGGAGCGGTTCAACCAGATGCGGGCCGAGCTGCCTGGATCGGTGGCGGTGGTCGAGGACTGGCCCGGCATGCTGCGGGCCGCGGGACTGACCGAGGTGCGGAGCAAGGCTTTCCTGGTGGACCATCCTGCGCCTTTGGGTGATGTGCCGCGACGGTCGGTGCGGCAAGCGCTGGAGCGGCGTCGCGCGGTACTCGGTGAACTCTTGGATGTCGAGGACCTGGCCGCCTTGGACCGTTTGCTCGACCCGGCCGACCCTGGGGGTGTCGACCGGCGTGCGGACCTGTTTTTGTTGACGGCGACGAGCGTGCACTTCGGCCGTCGACCCTGAGCCTTGATCAGGGAGACTGTTCTTCGAACCGATGGTCGTGGACAGGGGTGTGCGCGGGATGGTGTGGTCGATCCTGAGTGGACTGGCGGCGGTCGGCACGATCATGCTGGTCCTGTGGGGATACCCGGTGGTGGCCGTCATTCCGGCCCTGGTGGGGGTGTTTCTTTCCTTGTTCGGCAGTCAGCGGGTGAAGGCTCGGCGGCAGGAGGAGTTTCGTGTCAGGTTTCGGTCCGTCGAGCAGATCCGGGCGACGCACGACCTGAGCGGGTTCCACCGGCTTCGCGACCAGGCAGGTGAGGTGGCGGCGGTCCGGGCGGTACGCAAGGAGTTTCCCGGCATCTCGCTCGTGGACGCGGTGGCGCTCGTGCGGAGTTGACCGCACGGATTGTTGGTGACCGGCGTCGAGTTGGGTTGCCTTTCTCCAAGTGAGTGTGCCGCTCCCCCGCTGTATCTTGCTTGCGGGCTCACTTTCGGCCGTGATCGACTCCGAGTGCCTCGGTGGCTTGCCGGATGATGGTGAGGTAACCGTCGACTGTCCACGCTGAGCGTCCGACGAACAATCCGTCGATGTGGTCCTGTGCGACCAGTGCGCCGGCGTTGTCAGGGTTGACGCTTCCGCCGTACAGGACCGGGATGCTGGCGCCACCGGCCCCGTAGAGGTCGGTGAGGGCGTGTCGGATGCGGGCGTGCATGTCCTCGGCCTGTTGCGGGCTGGCTGGTTGGCCCTGCTCCCCGATCGCCCAGATCGGCTCGTATGCGAACAGCACGCGTCCAGCCTGGGCTGCGGACACCCCGGACAGTGCGATCTTCACTTGGCGAAGCACGTACTCGGTGGCGGTGTTGGTCTGGCGTTCTGTCCAGGGTTCGCCTACGCAGACCAGGGGCCGCAAGCCAGCGTCGAGTACGGCGTGGACCTTGCGGTTGACTGTCTCGTCGGTCTCGGCGAAGTGGGTGCGTCGCTCGGAGTGCCCCAGTTCCACCAGGGTGGCTCCGGTATCGGCGACCATCGGGACACTGATTTCCCCGGTGTAGGCACCTTGTGGGGCCCAGTGGGCGTTCTGTGCCCCGATCGTCACGCGGCTGTCCGCGAGGATTGTGGCCACCTCGGCCAGCACTGTGAAGGGTGGTACGACGAACATCTGGATGTGCTCGGGCACCGTGGTGCTGGAGGTGGCGAGGTGGTGTGCGTAGGTGCGTGCCTCGGCTGAGGTTTTGGTCATCTTCCAGCTGGTGCCGATCCAGCACGCTGGGCTAGCGGGGCGCGATGTAGACATCAGGGTGGTTTTCCTGCAGGTGGGTCAAGGTGTCCTCGTCGATCCCGTCATCGACGATGATCGTGCTGAACTGGTCGAGCGTCGCCGTTCGGTACTTGGTACAGGGCGCTCTTGCCGAACTTGGTGTGGTCGATCGACAAGGGTACGGGGACGCGACGAACGGGATCTGCCCGGCGATCCTGGCTGCCTCGGTCAGTACGCCGGAGGGGCTCGTTGCCTGCATGCCTGTTTGACGTGGATCGTGCACCATTTCGTCTGTCACGCTCAATCGAGCTTGGGCAACCACGTGGCGCGGCCCAGCGTCCACTCCACGTGATCAACCATCGGCACCTGGAGTGGGACGGCTGTGTCAACGCACGAGACCTGGGGGGCTTACCTACCGCGGACGGTCGCACCACCCGGTGGGGCGCCATCGTCCGCGCTGACGCTCCCCACCAGCTCACCGCTTCCGGCTGGTCCGCTGTGCACGCCCACGGCAT
This sequence comes from Longimycelium tulufanense, assembly GCF_014645795.1. Classification (GTDB taxonomy): domain Bacteria; phylum Actinomycetota; class Actinomycetes; order Mycobacteriales; family Pseudonocardiaceae; genus Longimycelium; species Longimycelium tulufanense. The sequence goes on from NZ_BMMK01000064.1 coordinate 4,736, forward strand.
CCGCACCGTGATCGACCTCCGTTGCGCTGACGAGCGCCAGCCGGATCTCGTGCCGCGTCCGGCCGACCTGGAGACCGTGCACCTGCCCCTGGAGGACTACAGCGACAGCGAGTTCTGGGACCGCTGGCGTCCCCTCTTCCACACTCCCCTGTCCTACCAGCCGTTTCTGCATCACTTTCCCGACCGCATGGCCGCGGTCATCGCGGTGGTGGCCCGGGCCCGTCCGGGCGGGGTACTCATCCACTGCGCAGCAGGCCGCGACCGGACCGGTCTCGTCTCGCTCGTGCTTCTCGCGCTTGCCGGGGTCAGTCCTGAGCTCATTGCCGACGACCACGACCTCAGCCACGCCCGACTACGACCCCTGCTCGAGCAGCTCGGGCGTTCCGGCGAGGAACAGACGATCCACGACCACATCGCGCGTGAAGGCACCACGGCGCGTGAGTCCCTGCTGTCGACGGTGACGTCTGTCGACTTTGATACCCGCCTCCACCACGGTGGCCTCTCCCCCACCGACCTGGCGGCCGTCCGCGCGCGGCTCGTGGGCTGTGCCACAGTCGATGCGAAAGCAGTCGACGCGTGCTTGTAGAGTGACCGGCATGGTGCGCAGGTATTGGTTTACGCAGCCGGCTCGGGATGCCGGCGACGTGGCCATGCCCTGACACGTCCGCACCCCCGAGCCGGCGAGGCAGCGACCCGAAGGTCGCTGCCTTTTGTGTTTTCACGACCAGCCGGTTCGGGAACGGGGACGCCGGCCCCGGCCCCACCGGCGGAAGGAACCCGATGTCTTCCCAGGACCCGCTCCGGGTGGCCGACCAGCGCATCGACAAAGTAGTGCCCCTGGTCACCCCGGCGTTGCTGCACCACGAGCTGCCGCTGTCACCGGAGATGGCCGAACGGGTGCTCGCCGGTCGCCGCGCGGTCGCGCAGGTGCTGGACGGCCAGGACGACCGGCTGCTGGTGGTGGTCGGGCCCTGCTCGGTACACGACCCGGAGGCGGCGCTGGACTACGCGCGGCGGCTGAGCGAGGTCGCCGCGCGGGTGGCCGACGACCTGCTGGTCGTGATGCGGGTCTACTTCGAAAAGCCGCGGTCCACCGTGGGCTGGAAGGGGTTGATCAACGACCCGGACCTGGACGGCTCGGGCAACGTCAACGAGGGGCTACGGCGAGCGCGCCGGCTGCTGCTGCAGGTCGTGGACCTGGGGTTGCCGGTGGCGTGCGAGTTCCTGGACCCGATCACGCCGCAGTACATCGCCGACACCGTGGCCTGGGGCGCGATCGGGGCGCGCACCGTGGAGAGCCAGGTACACCGGCAGCTGGCCTCGGGGTTGTCGATGCCGGTGGGTATGAAGAACCGGCCCGACGGGTCCGTGGCGGTGGCGGTGGACGCCCTCCGTGCCGCCGCGGTGCCCCACGTGTTCACCGGTATCGACATGTCCGGAACCCCGGCGATCCAACACACCCGCGGCAACGCCGACTGCCACCTGGTGTTGCGGGGCGGGGCGACCGGGCCCAACTACGCCGAGACCGACGTGCGCGCGGCACTGCGGTTGCTGGCGCAGGCCGGGCTGCCCGAGCGCGTGGTGATCGATGCCAGCCACGGCAACAGCGGCAAGGACCATGAGCGGCAGCCGGTGGTGGCCGAGGCGGTGGCCGCCCAGGTGGCCGGTGGGCGGCGCGGCATCGTCGGGGTGATGTTGGAAAGCTTCCTGGCGCCGGGCCGGCAGGACGTCGTGCCGTGCGCGCCGTTGGTGTACGGGCAGTCGATCACGGATGCGTGCATGGGGTGGGAGCAGACCGTGGCGGTGCTGGAGGGCCTGGCTTCGGCGGCGGCGCGCCGTGCCGCGGTGCTGTCCGGCAGCCACTGATGGGCTTGTGCGTGCTGGCGGTGGACCCACCGCACGTGCCCCACCGCCAGCACGAGAACGGGTTACAGCAGGCGGAGTTGGCGGGCGCGGGGCCGTTTGCGGGTTCCCTCCCCCAGCCGTTGGCACACCGCCACGTCCAGGTCGGACAGGAACGGTGAGGGGGTAGCCGGTCGGGTCGCCCCCTGGCGGGTGCGTTCGCCGGCGTGGCTGAGGACCAGGTGGTGTTGGGCACGGGTCATGCCGACGAAGAACAGCCGCCGCTCCTCCCCCAGCTCCTCCGGGTCCGGCTCGGTGCCCGGCCAGCGCAGCGGCAGCAGCCCGTCCTCGCAGCCGACGAGGAAGACCACCGGGAACTCCAGGCCCTTGGCCGCGTGCAGGGTGAGCAGCGAGACCCGGTCGGCGCGGGGATCCCAGGTGTCCACCTCGGCACCCAGCGCCAGCTCGGCGCGGAAGCGCGCCAGGTCCTCCCCGCAGTCGGTGGCCAGTGGCGCGAGCAGGTCGACCGCGGTGTGGATCTCGGCGGCACGGTCCTCGTGCTCCTCGGCCGGAACCTGCTCGAGCGCGGTGCGCGCCGCCTGCCGCACCCGGTCGGCGACGGTGGTCGCGGCCTCCGGGTGGAGGTGGGCGAGCGCACGCAGGATCTCGGCGACGGCGGGACGGTCGGCCAGCCGGTCGTGGGAGCGCTTCTGGAAGGGCACACCGGCCTGGGTGAGCGCGGCCATGAGGGCGCGGGCCTGCGCGTCGGTGCGGTACAGCACGGCGATGTCGGCGAAGGTCAGGCCCGCGGTGGTCTCGCCGTGGGCGTCCACGCGGCCGCTGTCCAGGGAGTGGAAGGAGGAACCGCCCAGCAGCTGGTCCATGGTGCGGGCGACGAAGGATGCCTCCGCACGCTCGTCACCGGCCCGGTAGACCCCGATCTTGGGGTGCTCGCCGTGGTCGAGCGCCGGGCGCAGCTCCCGGTCGGGCACGAGTGTGGCCGGGGCGATGGCCTGCAGTGCCCCGGCCAGGATCGTCGGCGTGGAGCGGTAGTTGCGGGTGAGCGCGACGGTACGGGCGGTCGGGTAGTCCTGTTGGAAGCGCAGGAAGAAGCCGACGTCGGCGCCGCGGAAGCGGTAGATGGCCTGGTCGGGGTCGCCGATGGCGGTGAGGTTGCCCCCGGGTGGGGCCAGCAGGCGTAGCAGCCGGTACTGGGCCTCGTCGACGTCCTGGTACTCGTCGACGGAGATCCAGCGGTAGCGGTCGCGGTAGTGCTCGGTGAGCTGGGGGTCGGTCTCCAGCAGCTCCACCGGCAACGCGATGAGGTCGTCGAAGTCGACCAGGTCCTGCTCGCGCAAAGCTTTGGTGTAGCGCAGGTGGAGTTCGGTGGTCTCCGGGTCGGTGTCGGCGGCGCGGCGGTGCCTGGACAGCGTGGCCAGGGCGCGGCGGGCGGCGCGTTCGTCGTCGAGCAGGTTGGTCAGCAGCGCCAGCCGTTGGGTTTCGGTGGCGATGCCGAAGTGGTTGCTCAGCCCAACGCGGGTGTGGTGCTCGCGCAGGAGGGTCAGGCCCAGGGCGTGGAAGGTGCCGAGGGTCAGCTGTGCGGCGGCGTCAGGGACGAGGGTGGCCAGGCGCTCGGCCATCTCGGCGGCGGCGCGGCGGGTGAAGGTGATGGCCAGGCAGTGCTGCGGTGCGACCCCGTGGGCGGTCACCAGATGGGCGATGCGATGGGTGAGGGTGCGGGTCTTGCCGGTGCCGGGCCCGGCGATGATCAGCAGGGGCCCGTCGGTGATCTCGGCGGCAGCGCGCTGGTCGGCATCAAGGCCGTCGAGCAGAGAGGGGTTCGCTGGCGGGATCGCTGCGGGCACCGGTGCGGGAGTGTGGGGTGCGCCGGCCGCCGGCTGCGGTGCGCGGGTTGTGGTCGGTGCGGGTGGGGTGGTGCGTTCGGGACGCTTTGGTGCGGGTGGGGTGAACAGGTCGGTGTCGAACAGGCTGAGGCTGTTGCTGCGTTGGGCCACCTCGCCGGGTTCGAAGAGCCGGATGACCCCGTACTCACCGTCGTAGCCGGCATCCCGGATGACCTGGCCGCGGCGCAGCCGGGTGATCGCCTCGGCGAGCAGGGGCGAGTGCGGTTCGATGGCGTCGAGGGGAACCTGTTCCAGGATCGCCAGCTCCGGGCCGAGCGCGGCGGTGAGGCTGTCGATCTCGGCCATGACCTTCTTGCTTTTCGGTCCCACGCCCAGGATCTCGCTCATGATCTCCGGCAGCGGGACCAGGCTTCGGAAGTCGGCCGCCCCCGCGGGGCGGGTGCCCTCGGGGCGGTCGGCCAGCTCGGCGACCCGGTGCAGGACGCCGACGGTGACCGGCTTGCCGCACTCCGAGCAGCGGCCGCCGTGGGCGCGGGTCTGTTCCGGTTCCCACCGCACTTCGCACTTGCGGTGGCCGTCCAGGTGGTACTTGCCCTCCTCCGGAAAGAACTCCACCGACCCGAGGTAGCCCTGCCCGGTCTCCAGGGCCCGACGCACCGCGTGGTAATCCAGGTCGGTGTCGAAGACGCAGGCTTCCCGGCCCAGCATCGGCGGAGAGTGGGCGTCGGAGTTGCTGACCAGCCGGTAGCGGTCCAGGCCGGACACCTGCCAGTTCATGGCCGGATCACTGGACAGGCCCGTTTCCAGGGCGAAGATGTGGTCGGCCAGATCCAGGTAGCAGCCCTCGATGGCGTCGAAGCCGGACTTCGAGCCCAGCACCGCGAACCAGGGCGTCCAGATGTGGGCGGGCACCAGGTAGGCGTCCGGGCTGCTTTCCAGGGCGATCTCCAGCAGGTCGCGGGAGTCCAGGCCCAGGATGGGGCGACCGTCGGCGCCGAGGTTGCCGATCCGACCGAGCCGACGGTTGAACTCGGCTGCGGCGTCCAGGTCGGGCAGGTAGATCAGGTGGTGGATCTTGCGGGTGCGTTCGCCACGCTTGTAGATGGTGGAGATCTCCACCGAGAGCATGAACCGCACCGGGCCGTCGCAGCTGGCCGGGAGGGTGCGGCCGATGTCGCGTTCGAGGTCTGGGCGGAGCCGGAACAGGCCGGGCTCGGCCGGCGCGAGGTTGTCCCGCAGGTGCTCGAACCAGGCGGGGTGGGTGACGTCGCCGGTGCCGACGAGGGTGATGCCCTTGCGGCGGGCCCACCACGTCAGGTGCTCCAGGTCGCAGTCCTTGCTGCAGGCTCGCGAGTACTTGGAGTGGATGTGCAGATCGGCATAGAACGCCACCCTGCGGATCATGCCACGCAGTACGACGGACACCCCCTGGGGGATGGCCTCCTCTCCCCCACCGCCCCACGTCATCGGCTGTGAACGAGATCGTGCCATCCTCCCGTTACCGGTGGTCAAGACCCGTTCCGACTCGACCAGCCTCGACCCCTGATGTCCTGGCGATGTCCTGACAAGACCACTATGGACAGTCCGGCGTGGACGCTTGGGGCGCGGGCGGGAGCCACGCCCAGCAGCCCGCCCACGGGCTCTCTCAAGCTCCTGGCACCAAGGCCACGAAAAGCATCGATCACCGACCGGAGAACCACGTCCTCAGCTCACCGTGATCGGTTTGCTCACTCGCTATTGGGAGCCACATTGGTGAGGACGCAACCGAGCGTCTGTCGGGTGACGGACCCGGCAGGAATCGCGCCGCTGCCGTCAGAGCGGTTCGGAGGGATCTGATTACCCTCTCTGGACAGAGTCCGGCGGCCCAAACATCCCCCCACTACCATGGGACGCCATCGGAAAGCCTCGGCGCGCAAGGGCTGTCGGCACTGGTGCCGACACCTCGCGAACCCGACGCCAAACTCGGGGTGTTCTCAATGACATCAGCTTGGCCACGTGCCCGCGCCACCGAAATGCGAACGTTCGTCCAGGCTGCGTCGTTACACTCGAATGCCGCCGGCATCGCCCGAGCACGGCGTGATAACTCCTGATGATTTACGTTTGCCACAGGAACACGCACGGTCCTCTGTCTTTGCCAACGAGTGCGCGACCCTACGTGTCCAGCCGCATTCGACCCCGCCCATAACAGGCTCCACCGCAACCAGAACAAACGCAAAGCACAGATCGGGCCGGTATTCACTGCCGACTACAGTTCGCCAGGCGGAACCAAGAGTTGGCGGGTAGATCGGGTCGCAAGGCCCCGAACACGACAGCCCTCCTAATCAGTTCTGGGAGTGAGTCATCCGGCACACTCCTGGTGGTAGCCGACCGGCAGGTGAGCACTCTGTGCTCCTGGACATCGAGTCCTGAGGAAAGACAGTGCCCCTGCCGGTGGGCCGGGAGAGTTGATCGCTGCTGGGATGTCGTGCCCTGCGTGTTCGTGGCGGGAGCACTGCTTGATTAGGTCGCTGATGGTTCTCCCGCCGGCTGCGCACGGTGATCGACATCGAGAACGGGAGGATCGTTGCGGCTGTTCGTGGGAGATGACTGGGCCGAGGACCATCACGATGTGGAGGTGATGGACGCGGCGGGACGGCGGCTGGCCAAGGCCCGGCTGCCCGAGGGTGTGGCAGGGATTGCCCGGCTGCACGCGATGATCAGTGATCAGCTCGGCGAGACCCCGGATGAGGATGTGGAGGTGCTGGTCGGGATCGAGACCGACCGGGGACCGTGGGTCGCGGCGCTGGTCGCGGCCGGCTACCGCGTGCTGGCGGTCAACCCGTTGCAGGCCGCCCGGTTCCGTGACCGGCTGGGCGTGTCGGGCGCCAAGAGCGACGCCGCCGACGCCCACGTGCTGGCCGACATGGTCCGCACGCACGCCCACGAATTGCGTCCGGTCGCCGGGGACTCCGACCAGGCCGAGGCGATCAAGGTCGTCACGCGTACCCACAAGACTCTGATCTGGGAACGAACCCGGCACACCCAGCGGTTGCGGCACGCGCTGCGCGACTACTTCCCCGCCGCGCTGGCCGCGTTCGAGGACCTCGACGCCGCCGACACCCTCGAATTGCTGGCCAAGGCCCCCACCTCGGCGCAGGCGGCCCGGTTGACGACCGCGCAGATCAGCGCCGCGCTCAAGCGTGCCCGCCGCCGCGACATCGCGGAGAAGGCCGCAGCGATCCAGGCCGCGTTGCGCGCCGAGCACCTGGGCCAATCCGAGATCGTGACCAGCGCCTACGCCGCCTCGATCCAGGCGTTGATCGCGGTGCTGACCGTGCTCAACACCCAGGTCAAAACCCTGCAAGGGCAGGTGGAGGCCTATTTTGGGCAGCACCCGGCCGCTGAGATCATCATCTCCCAGCCCGGTCTGGGGCCGATTCTCGGCGCCCGGGTGCTCGCAGAGTTCGGCGACGACCCCCACCGCTACGCCACCGCCAAGGCCCGCAAGAACTACGCAGGCACCTCCCCGATCACCCGCGCCTCCGGCAAGAAGAAGATCGCCCTGGCCCGGTTCATCCACAACGACCGGCTCATCGACGCTCTCCTGACCCAGGCGTTCAGCGCCCTGCGACTCTCGCCAGGAGCACGTGCCTACTACGACCGGCAACGAGCACGCGGTGTCGGCCACAACGCTGCCCTGCGCCAGCTCGCGAACCGACTCGTCGGCATCCTCCACGGATGCCTCAAGACCAGCACCCCCTACGACGAGACAACCGCCTGGTCGCATCACATCAACTCGACTGCGGCTTGACATTCAAGCTCCTGGGATGCCTTTCCGGTAGTTGCTTTGTCGCCGCAGCATCACTGCCCTGCCGAGACGGAAGTTCGCTCGCCGGTCTCGCGTGACGCACGGTCACACCAACCCCATCGGATTGCGTCGATCACCTGCCGCCGATTGGCCCAGGAAGGCAGGCCAACGTGCTGAGTCGCTCCAGACCAAAAGCCCCGGACAGGCTGTTGCCGATCTAGACCAGGCACGGAAACGTGGCCCCGGCGCTCGGCCACCACAGCATTCACGACGGCCAGGAAGCACAGCCGAACGACCATCTCCCCAGCAACGACGCCGCGCGCCTGCCACTCCACATACTGAGGAACCACACCACCGCAGATGCAACAATGATCACATGGCTGCTTGGGCGTGTCGCATCCCCTTCCGGGGGTGGTTCAGCCGAGAGTCCGGCACCACCGAGTTTTCGTTGGTGGCTCCTACCGTCGTCCCGTGGCGGGGTCGACTCACCTTGGTCGGCAGGCGATGATGTGCGCTGAGCGGGACGCCGGTTCTTGACAACGCCTGGATGCAGCAACGTCATCGCGCCCGCTGCACGGGCGACGTGCGCGATGACGTTCCGGTTCCTCCTCGGGTATCGGGAGAAGGCAGGCGACGCTTTCGAGGGTGGGGTGTGGGGTCCAGGTGATGCATCGTCGGGGTTGGCCAGGAGTGATCCGCCCCGCCATGCCTCGTGCTCACAGTGGACTGGCCTGACGACGTGGATTTCGTCGGCATCGGCGTGATGGGCGGCCCATGGTCACGTGGTCCAGCCAGGGCGGAAGGGGACCGGGATAGACCGTCACTCCGTTCCCTGCTGGCGCGCCGGCCCTTCTCGTCCTCGATGGTGCGCTGCTGACGCGTCCAACTCCTGCGGCATGCAGGCCCACGCTCCGATGGTCGCGCCGTCGACCGGTACACAGGTCCAGGAGATCAGACACTGCAACGACGACCGGTGACACCGCACGATGCTCGCCGGGCACGCTAAGCCCAGCGGACCACCCCCGGCCACCATTCCTCTCCCAGGTTCCGACCACCGCCCCCACGGCACCGGGGCCCGTCGCGGGTCCAAGCCACCGTCACCACCTCGGCCTACGCTCACCCGTATGGACCAGCATGAGCCCCCTACACGGCGCTGCGCCAAGTGCGGCACCAGCCCGGTCGGCGACGGTGGTGTCCTCTGCCCCGACTGCTCCCAGCGGCTCGACCAGCAGACCCGCGACCACTGGACGAACCATCCGCCACACCCCACCGACCAGTAGCAGCAGCGATTACTGGCGCGCTCAACAACCTCTGTACACCTTCGGTGCGGTGTTCAATCATCGACACATGGGCGCCCCCGCCGCTTTCGAACTGCCGACCGCCAGCCTCGCCACCGCCCGCGAGACCGCGCTCCACCACCGCCTCATCCGCGCCGTCCAGCACGGCGCCGCTCTCGTCGTGGGTGGGGCCCGGACCGTGCACCGCGGCCAGATCACCGAGACCGGCGACGTCGTGCCCGCCTGTCACGTGGGCTGGTGCCACGGCACCGCCATCCGCGCCGTCCACCAGGCCATCACCTGCCAGCGGGCCGGATGCCGAAACGCCCACCCCGACCACACGGCCGAACACCACGCCTCAGCCGTGGCACGCCAGCTCACCCTCGACGGGACCGAGGTCATCCCCCTCCCCCGACGCCGCCGCCAGACGAGTAATTCCGAAGTCGGGGTGGTCCCTGGAGACAGGCGAAGGGTGTCCAAGATCGGGTTGTGACGA
>NZ_BMMK01000065.1 GCF_014645795.1 Longimycelium tulufanense
CTCCCTCATTCCAACATCATCAGGCTGTCGTGCCCGTCACCAACCTCTATGGGCAGTACAGCTAGGTAGCGGCAAGCTTCACGGCGCCCAAGGGGGTCCCACCCCTCCTGCCGACGGTAAGTACTCGGTGCGCATCTCACCGCGGCCAACATTCTGTGCCACAGCGAAGCCCTACTGCCCAACCAGGGGTTGTACAGGCAACAGCTCCTCTGGATCAGAAGGTGAACGCGCGGTTGCAGCACGAAGCCAACGCATGTCAGCGATGCAAGAGCGCGGAGGAATTCCCTCGGCCGGCTGGTTGATTGCTCGATCTAGGCTGCCAGTGGCCCGAACCGCGTGCCGGGCACCGGGCTGACCTGCTCAACGCGGCGTACCTTGCAGCCGTGCCGGGCAGGAGCCTGTCCGCACCACGACTGCGGAGGGACATCCATACCGGACTCCTTCGAGCGATGTGACGCAGCTTGCGTTCCCTCCGTCAGCTACGCAGCACTGTCCGGTTTGGGGCGGTTATTCAGGACGAGGCCGTACCGCAGGGCCCGCACCGCTGCTTCCGTGCGGGAGGTCACCTCCAGCTTGGCGAAAATCGCCCGCACATGCGCCTTGACGGTGCGCTCCGAGATCCCCAAACCCCTCGCGATCTGTCGGTTCGAGGAACCCGCGGCCAGCGCCGAAAGAACATCCAGCTCCCGCGGCGTGAGGCCGCCCATATCCGGTACCGGCTCGGTGCGAGGTGGTTGCGGGCGGGTGGGCGGCGCCTCGTGGCTTTCGCGGCGAACCGGGAGCTTGATCTCCTCGGGCCGCACCGACCGCGGTGCCGCTCCGGGCAGTGTGGCCAGCAGTTCCAGGGTCCTTGTCTGCAGCCGCAGCACCTCGGTCAAGACATTCCTGATACCCGTGACGTACTCGACCTGTTCGGGCACGTTGGGCCTTGCATCCAAAATCACTCTGCGCTCCCCCAGAAGCTTCACCGGGGCGTGGCCCCGGGATTGGATAACGGCACGCGACAACACCCGGGACCCGCATCGGCGGCTGATGCCACCGCTTCCCGGACCGTGTACCCCACGGCGGTGTCGAGCACGTGCTTCGTCGACGTGCACCTGACCGCAGGTCAGGCCCGCTGGTGTCCCGGCGAACCAGCACACCTACGTCGCCCGTCCGCTGATTCCCTGAATTCACCTCCGCAGCTCTACATCAACACTGTTCACAGTATGATCAACTTCTGAGCTGGGCAAGTGCACCCGACGCAAGGGATCATTCGACGAGACGCAATGGTCGAATGATCCGGAACCCGACCCGGAAGTAGCAGGGAGAAAGCTCCCGAATCGGGCATTCGAGGGGGCGGGGTGATCCCCCGGTCACATCCCCGACGATGACGAGGACCACATCTAATCTGTCACAGAGCCTTTCAACACGATTGCACGGGGCCGGCTTGTTCGGCCGCCGGGCGACTGACCTCCCGGCAGACCTGGGCCACCTCGTGCCGGAGCCAGCGATGCACGGCATCGCCGTCCATCCGCGGGTGCCAGGCTTGCGAAACCGTGACGGGTTCCCGCTGGAAGGGCAGCGGAAGAGCGGCCAGCCGGCCGGTACGCAGTGCCGTGGACGCCGCCAGCGCGGGTACGGTCGCGACGAGGTCGGAGGCGGCGGCGACGGTGAGCGCCGCCGAGAAGGTCGGTACGACAACCGCCACCGTACGGAAGAGCCCGCAGGCCGCCAGCACCTCGTCGAGCGGACCGTGACGGCGACCGCGGCGCGAGGCGCTGATATGTGGATACTCCACCAGCCGCTCGGGGGTCAGGGGTTCTCGGGCAAGCGGATGTCCCGTTCGAACCACCGCGACGAAAGTGTCACGGAACAGCTCCTGTACCCGCACTTCCGGACCCAGTTCCCCAATCACGCCCAGATCAAGGTCGATACTTCCATCGCGAAGGGGAGCGGTGTCCTCCTCCCCTTCCGCCGCGAACCGGACGGTCACGTGCGGGGCAGCATCCCGGAACTTCCGCACCAGCGGGGCGGCGATCGTGCCGATGTAGGCGTCATTCGCCCGAATAACGAACGTGCGGCGCAGGGATTCCAGGCCAGGGTCGTCCACTGGGCGGAACACCGCGGCCGCGTCCTCGACCAGGGCCCGGACCCGAGGTCTCATCGCCTGTGCCCGTGGTGTCGGCACAAGCCGACGACCTGCACGAACGAGGATCGGATCGCCCAGGGCCGACCTTATCCGCGCGAGCGTGCGACTCATCGCCGAGGGGCTGAGGTGGAGCCGGGCGGCCGCCGCCGTGACGCTCTCCTCCTCGAGGAGGACGTCGAGCGCCACGAGCAGGTTGAGGTCCATGGATTGCACAGCATGCAATATTAGCTTTCAATCATTGCACTGGACGTTAACAGTTCGTGTTCTTAGGCTCGAGCCTGTTCGAACCAACTTCTTTCAGGAGAACACATGCCCGCTACCACCCTGATCTCCGAGGCCCGGGTCGAGACCGACCGACCGGGCCGCTATCTCGTCCAGCTCTGCAAGCACCTCGGGCACAAGGTCCATGCCGAGTGGAGCGAGGAGCGGGGTTTCGTCGACTTCGGCGCGGGAAACTGCCTGCTGCGGGCGGAGCCCGGTGTGCTCGTCATGCGGGCGACCGGCACGGACGAGGCGGCGCTGCAGCGGGTCGAGCACGTCGCCGGCAGCCACCTGGAGCGGTTCGGCGGCCGGGACGAGCTCGTGGTCCGCTGGGAGCGGGTCGACGCCTGACACGACGCGCGGGGCGTCCGCGGCTGGCACGCCAGCCGCGTTCGTCAGGCGTCGTAGTCGACGGTGATGTTCTCGGTTACCGGGAGGGACTGGCAGGTGAGGACGAAACCGTCCGCCAGCTCGTGGTCTTCCAGTGCATAGTTGCGCCGCATGTTGACCTCGCCCTCGATGAGCCGGGCGCGGCAGGTCCCACAGACCCCGCCCTTGCAAGCGAACGGCAGGTCCGCACGAACCCGTTGTGCGGCATCGAGAATCGTCGTGTTTCTCGGTAGCGTCATGACGGTCTCGCGCCCGTCCAGGCGGACAGTGACCTCGCTCGTGGGACCGTCTACCGCGGACTCCTCGTGGCGGACCGGCGGCGGTGGGGGCTCATCCACGTAGAACAGCTCGTGGTGGACGCGTCCTCTGGGCACCTCTCGTTCCGCCAGAACAGTTTCCGCATCGCGCACCATGCCGTAGGGACCGCACAGCCACCATTCGTCGATGTCGTCGGCCGGGACGAACACGTCGAACAGCCGACGAAGCCGGTCCGCGTCGAGGCGACCGGAGAACAGCTCCACGTCACGTGGTTCGCGGGACAACACGTGCACGAGCTGGAAGCGCGACGGGTAGCGATCTTTCAGGTCCGCCAGCTCTTCGGCGAACATCACGGTGTCGGTGCGGCGATTGCCGTAGAGCAGGGTCACCCGGGTGTCCGGATGTGCGTCCAGTGCGCTGGAGATGATCGACAGCACCGGTGTGATGCCCGATCCGGCGGCGATGAGTCCGTGGTGTGCCGACACTTCCAGGTCCGGGGTGAAGGCGCCGAGCGGGGGCATGACCTCGACCTCCTCGCCCGGTCGAACGGAGTCCACCAGCCAACTGGAGAACAGCCCGCCTTCCAGTCGACGCACACCGATCCGGGGTGCGGAGCCGACCGAAGAGCAGATCGAGTAGGAGCGGCGTTCCTCCCGCCCGTCGACCTCCCGGCGCAGGGTCAGGTACTGGCCGGCGCGGAACGTGTACTGCTCGGCGAGTTCGGGCGGCACGTCGAAGGTAACCGCCACCGCGTCCGCACACAGCCGGTCGACCCGGGACACCGGGATCCGGTGGAAGCTCGACCGACGCAGCGGGCGACGGGTGAGTGCGGGTGCCGCCACTAGATCTCCTTCACGTGCTCGAAGGGTTCCTGGCATTGCTCACAGCGACGTAGCGCCTTGCACGCGGTCGCGCCGAAGCGGGACAGCTCGACCGTGTTGGGCGAGCCGCAGCGCGGGCAGTGGACCCGCGAGGCGGGTGGCTCCAGCCGCAGGGGGACGGGCCCGGTGGGGCGAGGGCCGAGCCGGTCGGGTGGCGCGATGCCGTGCTCGGCCAGCTTGCGGCGGCCCTCGTCGGTGATCCAGTCGGTGGTCCATGGCGGCGAGAGCACGGTGCGGATCTCGACCTCGGCGAATCCGGCCGCCGTGAGCCGGGTTCGGAGGTCGGCGCGCATGGTCTCCAGCGCCGGGCATCCGGAGTAGGTGGGGGTGATGGCCACGATGACCCGGTCTCCGTCGGCGGTGACCTCGCGAAGCACCCCGAGGTCCGCGAGGGTGAGCACCGGAAGCTCGGGGTCGTGGACCTGCTCCGCGATCCGACGGGCGGCGGAGATGTCCGTGGCAGGCTTGGTCATCACCACACCGCCTGTGGATGCGATCGGGCGAGATGTTGCATCTCGGCCAGCAGGTAGCCCATCAGCTCGGTGTGGATGCCGTCCCTGCCCGCGTGTCCGGCGACGGGCGAGAGTTCCGGGAGCTGGGGACGTTCGAGGCCGGCAGCACCGAACACAGTGTCCACCACATTGTCCACTTCGGATCTGACGTCGGCCGGATCGACGGCGATGCCCTGTTCCGCAAGGCGAAGTTCTACCGGTGTCGGTGTGAACAGCTCGGGCTGGAATGGCCATACACGCGCAAGCCCAGCACGCATGCGTTCGTGCGAGTAGTCGGTTCCGTCGCCGAGGCGGAGTGTCCACTGGACGGCGTGGTCCCGATGGTAAGCGAGCTCCTTGCACCCCTTGGCCGCGACCGCCGCGAGCACCGGGTCGCGGCTCGTGGCCAACCGCTGGAACAAGGCAAGGCGCCAGCTGGAGAACAGCAACAGCCGAGCGATGGTCACCGCGAAGTCGCCGATCTCCTGCTCGACCATGCGGACGTTGCGGAAGTCCCGCTCGTCCCGGAAGTACGCGAGGGCGTCCTCGTCGGGAACGTGCGCGGGTGCGGCGGCCGGGCGCACTTCCGGGGCTACCTCGGCCGCTCTGGCGAGCAGGAGCCGCGCCTGGCCGAGAAGATCGAGCGCGATGTTGGCCAGGGCGACGTCTTCCTCCAGCTCCGGGGAGTTCGCGCACCATTCGGAGAGGCGCTGTGAGAACACGAGGGCGTCGTCGGCGAGCATCAGGCAGTAGGCCGCGAGGTTCCCGGCGTCCGCGTCGGACGGGACAGCGCGGTCGACACCCGTCATCTGGTCGGCGAAGCCGGTGCCGAATGCCCAGTGCGCCTCGTCGGTGGTGCCGGGTTCCACCAGTGCCTCGTAGGCGTTGTCGAAGCTCATGGTTCCCCCGTCACAGGTGCGGAACGTCTTCGGGGATGGCGTAGAAGGTCGGGTGGCGGTAGACCTTGTCTCCGCTCGGCGCGAAGAACGGGTCCTTCTCGTCGGGGCTGGAGGCCGTGATCGCGTCGGCGGGTACCACCCAGATGCTCACGCCCTCGTTGCGGCGCGTGTAGAGGTCGCGGGCGTTGCGTAGGGCCATCTCCGCGTCGGGCGCGTGCAATGAGCCGACGTGGACGTGGTTCAGGCCGCGCTTGCCGCGAACGAACACCTCCCACAGCGGCCAGGATGACTTCACGCTCATGCCACTCCCCCTGTTGCGAGTTGTTGCTGAGCAAGGCGATCCAGGCCCCGTGCGCGCTTCTCCGCGTACGCGGCGGCGGCTTCGCGGACCCAGGCGCCTTCCTCGTGTGCACGGTTGCGGTGTGCGACGCGTTGCGCGTTGCACGGGCCGTTGCCCTTGACGACCTGCCAGAACTCGTCCCAGTCGGGCGCACCGAAGTCGTAGTGGCCGCGCTCGGCGTTCCAGCGGAGTTCGGGGTCGGGGAGGGTGACACCGAGCTTTTCGGCCTGCGGCACGGTCATGTCGACGAACTTCTGTCTGAGTTCATCGTTGGTGTGCCGCTTGATCCGCCAGCGCATGGACTGTTCGGTGTTGGGCGAGGCGTCGTCGGGTGGGCCGAACATCATCAGGGAGGGCCACCACCAGCGGTTGACGGCGTCCTGCACCATGGCGCGTTGTTCGTCGGTGCCGCCCATCATGGTCATCAGGAGTTCGTAGCCCTGCCGCTGGTGGAACGACTCCTCCTTACAGATGCGGATCATGGCGCGCGCGTAGGGGCCGTAGGAGGTTCGGCACAGCGGGACCTGGTTGCAGATGGCGGCGCCGTCGACGAGCCAGCCGATCACGCCGACGTCGGCGAAGGTCAGCGTGGGGTAGTTGAAGATCGAGGAGTATTTCTGCTTGCCGACGAGGAGTTTCTGGGTGAGGTCCTCGCGGGCGGCGCCGAGGGTCTCGGTGGCGGCGTAGAGGTAGAGGCCGTGGCCCGCCTCGTCCTGCACCTTGGCGAGCAGGATCGCCTTGCGGCGCAGGCTGGGCGCGCGGGTGATCCAGTTGCCCTCCGGCTGCATGCCGATGATCTCGGAGTGCGCGTGCTGGGCGATCTGCCGGACCAGGGTGCGGCGGTAGCCGTCGGGCATCCAGTCGCGCGGCTCGATCCGCTGATCGGCGTCCACGGTGTGCTGGAAGTCGCGTTCGAGGGTGTCCGCCTCGCGCTCGCCCGTCACCCGGACCACCTCCCTGGGGTCGACCTCGCCGATGTGACACCTTCGGCCTGTTCCTACGAACAAGTGTTACATCAATGGCCTGAGCGGGGAAGAGCTGACACGCCACGGATCTCTGTCAACACCTCCGACCAGCCGGAAGCCCCGGCCGACGCTCCGGGGCAGCGGCCACCGGCTGCCCGGCCGGGACGCCTCACCCGAGCGGGCGCCAAGGCACAGCGGAGGCCACCCGCCAAGGCCATTCCTGATCTCTGTGGACAGGCCCCGAGCCTGTGGACAGCGCTTTGACCCGCCGTTTTACTGATCACTACGAGCCCTGCACGCGGGCCGAAAAGCGTGCGGCGAGATTTCGGCTACGACTGGCGGGCGGCGACGGGCTTTCGGCGCAGCCACCACACCGCCGGCACCAGCACCGCCCACAGGCCGGCCACGGTCGTCCCGACCGGGAGCAGGGCGAGCCGGAAGTCCCGGCCTTCCACCCGCACCTTCTTGTCCGGCTGCGCCGTGTCGTACTCGACGCGCACGAGCTGCCCCTCCTGCAGCCCCTCCGGGTAGAGCACGCCCTCGTTCGGGATGTGCACCGCACCCTCGGGCGTGTTGTAGCGAACGATCGTGCGCGAGAAGGACACCGACACAACCTCGGCCGTCGCCCGCCCCGGCTCCGGGCGCTCGATCGCCAGGTCATCCGCCCAGCAACCGGCCACGAGCAGCGCACACAGGACGGTCAGCACACCGCCGATCGACAACAGCACGGTCGAGGTGACCCGCCGCCAGTCGCGGCGGCGTCCGGACCGGGTCGCGGAGTGCGCCGGCTCCGACACCCCGGTCCCCGCTGCGTCCTCCACCCCGCCGAGTCTAGGGCTGTCGCCTTCCTGATCTTCCTCGCCTTCCCGCTCTCTCGGCCCGCTTCCGCCGGCCCGCGCCCCGGCAACCTGACCCAGGCCACACCGGCCCGGGGTTCCCGACGCGGAGTCACCGACGGCCCATACCCTCGACGGGTGACCTTCGTCCACTCGGCACCCACCAGCACAGGGTGGGTCGTGTTGACCCGCCGGGTCATCGATGACGGTGACCTGCTGGCGGCCCTGCCCGTGCCCGACGACGCCCTCGCCTGGGTCCGGCAGGGCGAGGGTCTCATCGGCTGGGGCGTGGCGGCCCGGGTCGAACCCACTGGTCCCGGGCGGTTCGCCGAGGCCGACCGGTGGTGGCGGGAGTTCACCGCGGGCCTGGCGGTCAGTGACGAGGTCGGCCTGCCGGGCACCGGCCCGGTGGCCTTCGTCAGCCTGGCGTTCGCCGATCGGCCGGGACGCTCCGTCGTTGTCGTGCCGCGCACGGTGATCGGCCGGCAGGGTGACACCACATGGGTTACCGAAATCACACACCGTGATGATCGGGCGCGGTTCACCTCCCTGCCCCAGCCGGGAACCGAGACGGGCACCGTGCTTCCGGTCCGCCGCCCCTCGGTCGTCCGCTACGCCGAAGGGCAGCTGCCGGTGACGGGATACCGCGAGGCGGTGCGCAAGGCCGTCGCACGCATGCGGGCCGGCGAACTCGACAAGGTTGTCCTCGCCCACGACCTGGTGGCCGCCACCGAGGAGCCGATCGACGCGCGCTTTCTCCTGCGGAACCTCGCCCTCCGCTACCCGAGCTGCTGGACGTTCGCGGTGGACGGCCTGATCGGCGCCACACCCGAACTGCTCCTGCGCCGCAGTGGACCCGTCGTGTCCTCCCGCGTTCTCGCCGGCACCAGCTGGCCACGCGCCGGGGTCGACACCGACCAGGTGGCGGCGGGACTGTTGGCCTCCCCCAAGGATCGCCACGAGCACACCTACGCCGTGCAGTCGCTCGCCGACTCTCTGCGGCCGTTCTGCTCCGATCTCTCGGTCCCGGAGGAGCCGTACGTGCTCCGCCTGCCGAACGTGCTCCACCTCGCCAGCGACGTGACCGGCCATGTCGCCGGAGACGCTTCCCTGCTCCAGCTCGCCGAGGCCGTGCACCCCACCGCGGCCGTCGGTGGCACGCCGACGCCGGACGCGGTGCGGCTGATCAGCGAGTTGGAAGGGATGGACCGTGGCCGCTATGCCGGCCCGGTCGGCTGGGTGGACGCCAACGGCGACGGCGAACTGGGCATCGCCCTGCGCTGCGCCGAGGTGGCCGGTACCTCGGCCCGGCTGTTCGCCGGGTGCGGCATCGTCGCCGACTCCGACCCGGACACCGAGGTACACGAGGCCGCCGCCAAGCTCCTCCCCATCCGCGACGCCCTGGAAGGCTGATCACCCGGCAGCGTTCCTGATGCGGATGTTCAAGCTGGCCAAGGCATCCGTGGTCACAAGGCCCACACCCAGACGATCAACCAGATCGAGGCCGTGCTCGTGCCCGCCGACCCGATCCTGTGGGAGGAACTGTCTGGGCCTGGGCAACGCCACCTTGGTCCAGTGCTGTGTGTCGCTGGACGCCGCCACACCGGACGACGTCGTCAGCGCTGCCACTACGCACTTTCCTGCTGGCGAGGCTGCTGGCTGTGGTTGGGGTGACGACGGGTTCAGGCGAGGATCATCTCGACGCCGGCGGGCAGCTCGCCGGAACGTGCCGCTTCGACGACGAATGCAACTAGCACGTCACGAAATGCCCGTGCCGCGTTGGTGGGTGCGGTTTGGGTCCGATGAGCCAGAGCGATGGTGCGGCTCATGTCCGTACCGGTAAGCGGTACCCCGCGCAGCAGCGGTCGCGCGGCCAGCACCATGCTGGGCACGATGGCAACGCCGAGGCCCGCCTCGACGAACCGCAGTACCGCGTCCATCTCGCCACCCTCCACTGCGAACTGGGGCTGGAAGCCGGCGTCCTGGCAGGTGCGGAGGGTCACTTCGCGGACGTCGTAACCGGAGCGGAACATCACCAGCGACCGGTCCCGCAGTTCGCTGAGCGCGACCGTCTTCCGTTCACCGGGCCAGTCCGCGCCCGCCGCTGAGGCCACGACGAGCTGCTCACGCAGAATCGGCGTGTGGCTGAGTGGCCCCTCGACGAGGTCGGGGGACACGATGACCAGCGCCAGGTCGAGCTCGCCGCGGTGCAGCGCCTGGACCAGGTCGCGGGACCCGTTCTCCTGCACCAGGAGCTGGATTCCCGGATAGGTCTCGTGGAACCGGCGGAGCACGTCGGCGAACAGGCTGGCGCACAGGCTGGGCGGCGCGCCGACGCGCACCCGGCCACGGCGCAGCCCCGCCAGCTCCTGAACTTCGAGCTTGGCAGTGTCCACATCGGACAGTATGCGTTCGGCCAGCGGGAGGAGGGCCTCGCCGGCCGGGGTGAGCGCGATGTTCCCGCGGACCCGGGTGAACAGCTCGGCGCCGAGCTCGTCCTCCAGGGAGCGGATCTGCTTGCTCAGCGAGGGCTGCGCCACGTGCGCCCGCGCGGCGGCCCTGGTGAAGTGCCGCGTCCTGGCCACGGCCAGGAAGTACACGAGCTGCCGCCGAATGTGTGTGCCCGCCTCGAGCCGTGGCTCGAGGCGGGCACACACTCGGGGCGTCAGTTGTGCGCGTGGCTCAACTGGTGCAGCGTCTCGTGGGTCAGCTGGATCTTCTCGATCGACTTCGGCTTGTGCGGCAGGGCCGCCACCGCCTCCGGAGTCGGGGCCGAGAAGCGGGTCGCGGCGCTGGCCGCCACACCGGTGCGCTCCCCCACCTCGGGCTTGCCCTTGGTGAACAGCCAGGTGTCGAACAGCGGCTTGAGCTCCTTGTTCGAGTTCCGCTCGGCGTAGGAGATGAACTCCTCGATGGTGCCGTTCTTGTACTTCTTGTCCGCCACCCACTGCTTGATGGTGGCGAAGAACGCGTCGTCGCCGATCGCGGTACGCAGGGCGTGCAACGTCATGGCGCCCCGGTCGTACACGGCGTTGTGGAAGACGTTGTCCGCGCCCGGGTCACCCGGCGGCACCTGCCAGAACGGGTCGTCCGCCGGCTTGGCGGCGTAGGTGTAGTCGAAGATCTCCTGCGCGGTGCCCTCGCCCTTGGCCTCCGACCACAGCCACTCCGAGTACGTGGCGAAACCCTCGTTGAGCCAGATGTTCCGCCAGTTCTGCACGGACACCGAGTCGCCGAAGTACTGGTGCGCGTTCTCGTGCACCACCACGTACATGTTGGAGCCACGCCGGAAGAACGCGGGGCTGTAGGTGGGCCGGGTCTGGTTCTCCAGCGCGAAACCCAGGCCCTCCTTGGGAACCACCCCGCCCTCGGCCTCGAACGGGTAGGGCCCGTAGCGGCCCTCGAGGAACTCCACGGCCTCCGGTGTGCGCTCGATGCTCGCCTTGGCCGCGCCCTCGAACTCGCCGAGGCCCTCGGAGTAGGCGGTCACGAACGGCCTGCCGTTGGGCAGCGTCCTGCTGTTCACCTCGTACTGCCCGATGGCGAGGAAGGCGAGGTAGGTGGCCATCGGCTTGTAGCTGCGCCAGTTCCAGCGCGTCCAGCCGTAGCGGGTCTGGCTGCCCTTGAGGACGCCGTTGGACAGCACCTCGGTGCCCTCCGGCACGGCCACGGATATGTCGTAGGTCGCCTTGTCGGTCGGGTGGTCGTTGCTGGGGAACCACCAGGAGGCGATGTGTGGCTCACCGATCGCCAGCGCGCCGTCCGAGGTGCGCTTCCACTCGGTCCGGCCGTCGAGCTCCACGGCGGACGGGGTGTTGGCGTAGTCGACGGTGACGGTGAGCAGGCTGTTCCTCGGCACCGTCCGCGGCGGCGTCACCTGCAGCTCCTTGCCCTTCTGGGTGAAGGTCCGGGCAGGCACGCCGTTGATCCTGATCGAGTTGACCTTGAGCGCGAAGTCGAGGTTGAACCGGGTCAGGTCCTGGGTCGGGCGCGCGACCAGGGTCGTCGTGCCCTCCAGCCTGTCGTCCGACGGCTGGTACTTCAGCCGGATGTCGTAGTGTTGGACGTGGTAGCCGCCGTTGCCGTCGGTCGGGAAGTAGGGATCCCCCACCCCGACCGAACCGGGGCCCGCGGTGCCGGCCGCGGCGGGCGCGACCAGAAGCGCCACCGCCGCGGCGGTGGCGCCGAGCACCCGCACGCTAGATCTTGCGAGCACGGGCTGAACCTCCCCATCGGATGATCGAGTGGTGGGACCGTAACCGCCAACCGACGGTGTGCTCCACCCTCCGTGAGTAGGGAGTCACCCTATGGGAACGCGCAGGTCAGAGGATCGCGGCCTCGACCGCGCAGCGCAGCCGGCGATGCAGCTCCCGCAGGTGGCCCCGGTCCGTGCGAATCTCGACCACCCGAAGACCGGACGCCTGCCGCAGGGCGGAACGCAGCTGCGCCGGGCTGTCGGCGTGCTCGTAGGGCACGCCGTGGGCCGCGCAGAGCGGCCCCAGCTCGACGCCGTGTGGCGTGCCGAAGACCCGTTCGAAGGACTCCTCGTGCTCCGGCGCGCCCTGCTCCAGCAGGGAGAAGATCCCGCCGCCGTCGTCGTTGAGCACGACGATGGTCAGGTCCGGCCGGTCCTCGTCCGGGCCGATCAGCAGGCCGTTGCTGTCGTGCAGGAACGTGAGGTCGCCCAGCAGCGCGTAGGACGGCCCGTCATGCGCGAGCGCCGCGCCGATGGCCGTGGACACCATGCCGTCGATGCCGGCCACACCACGGTTGCGGTGCACCAGCACGTCCGGCCGGGCGTGCGCGGCAAGTGCCACGTCGCGGGTCGGGTTCGACGACCCCAACACGAGCAACCCGCCCGTGGGCAGCGCGTCGACCAAATCGCGTGCCACGTGCATCCCGGTCGGCCACGGTTCGGCGTCCAGTGCGGCGTGCAGCGCGACCGTGGCCGCCTTCTCCGCCCGCTGCCACGACGCCAGCCACTCCGGGTCGCGGTCGCGGAACGGGGCGCCCAGGGCCTGGCCGACCTCGCGGACGTCGTGCCCGGGCGCGGGCCAGTCGTTGCCGTCGTGCACCAGGTAGACCTCCACGCCGGAGTCCGCCAGCAACCGCATGACCTGGCGGAACACCGTGGGCCGGCCCACGCAGACGACCTGGTCGGGCCGGTGCTCGGCGAGGAACTCCTCGCAGGCGAGCAGCCAGGCTCCGGCGCTGATCGCGTTCGGCCCGCCCAGGCCCGCGCCCCCGGTCTCGGCCAGCACCGGCCAACCGTGCTCCTCGGCCCAGCGCATCGCCAGCTGGGGCAGGCCCTCGCACACCAGCACCAGCCCGCGGCCGTCGCCCGGGGACACCATGCTCGGGTTGGCGAACTGGTCGGACACCTCGGTCCACGGCAGGCCCTCGGGCCGACCGGCCAGCGGCTCGCACCAGTCGTCGTTGGGGTCCCCGCCGACGTCGGGCACCAGTGGGTCGCGGAAGGGCAGGTTGAGGTGCACCGGTCCGGCGGTGGTCCACCAGTCGCCGCGGGCCGCGTGCCAGGCACGACACACCTCGCTGCGCCAGTAGGAGTTCTGCCCGACGCGGTACTCGGCGACGGCCAGCTCCGCGAACAGGCGCACCGCCGGGCCGTACAGCCGGTGCTGGTCGACCACCTGGTTCGCGCCGGCGGCGCGCAGCTCCGGCGGACGGTCCGCGGTGAGCACCATGAGTGGGACGCCGGAGCGGTCGGCCTCCAGGACGGCGGGATGGAAGTTCGCCGCGGCGGTGCCGGAGGTGGAGCAGACGACGACCGGCCGCCGGGTCCTGGCAGCCAGGCCGAGCGCGAGGAACGCGGCACTGCGCTCGTCGATACGGACGTGCAGGCGCAGCCGGCTTGCGAGGGCCGCCTGGTGCATGGCGAGGGACAGCGGGGCGTTACGGGAGCCCGGGCTCAGCACGACGTGCCGCACGCCGTTGCGCACCAGCTCGTCCACGACGACCCGGGCCTGCGCGGTGGAAGGGTTCACTCCGACCACCAGCCGAGGCCGCATCGCCGCCGGTCGGACGGCGGTGGCGCGGCGTGGACTCGTGGGGGCACCCCCCTATCCTCGCAGGCGTGCCAGAGTCCCAGGTCTCGGAGCTGTTCGACCCCTCGGTGTGGAAGCCGGTCGAGGGGTTCGGCTTCACCGAC
>NZ_BMMK01000066.1 GCF_014645795.1 Longimycelium tulufanense
GAACCGGCTGGGGATCACCGAGATCAGCTCGGTATACGGGCCGTCCCAGCCGCACGGCCGGATCGCTTGGGCCGCGACACCGGGGCTGGCGTCCCGGATCACCTCCGCCGTGGTCGGCACCGGCTGTTCGGTCCGGAAGGGCACCCCGAGGCGCCGGGAGGCGTTGGCCTGGGGATCCAGGTCGACCACCAGCACCCGCTTGCCCATCTCCGCCAACGCAGCCGACAGGTGCACCACCGTCGTGGTCTTACCCGAGCCACCCTTGTGGTTGCCGACCGCAATCCGGTTCCGTCGTCGCCGTTGCACCGCACCACCTCCCGAGATCCGGAACTCCGGAAGTGCCGGAGTCCGCTACTCCGGAAGTCTGGTCGACCACCTCGGCGACCAGGCCCTGGCCGTGCCCGGCGTGTCCTACCCACTCCCGGACTCCGGAACTCCCTCGGTGGCCGTCGTAGCGTGGCCTGCCGTGGGATCGAGAGTGGACCGGCGGGCCCCGGTTCAACCGCCACCACTGCCGCGGCCCGGGTCCCCACCACCCCAGCGGCGAGGGGCTGACCAGCACCAACCCCGCGGTTCGTGCGGCGGCGTCCGCCCAGTTGCGGGACCCAGATGTACCGGTACAACCCAGAAACGCGCGCACGCGCTCGAGGGACTGCCCTGGTGCCCACCGGCACCGAGGCCCCACCATGGGGCGCGTGTCCTCCTCCCCCGCGCCCGTGTCTGCGCTGCCCACGGCGTCGCTGGCCGCGACGCGCGAGACCGCCCTCCGGGAGCGCCTGGCGCACGCCGTCCGGGCCGGTGCCGGGCTACGGGTCGGGTCCGGCCGCACCGTCCACCGGGGCGCGGTGACCGAGACCGGCGACGTGGTGCCGGCCTGCCACGCCGGCTGGTGCCACGGCCCCACCATTCGGGCGGTGGCCGAGCCGGTCACCTGCCGGCGGCCCGGCTGCCAGACCCCACCGGCCGGCGCGACCGAGGAACACCAGGGGCACGGGGTGACTCGGCAGCTCACCCTCGACGGCGCCGAGGTCGTCGTGATGGCGTCCTGGCGCCGCGCCCGCTCCCGGTAAAGCGGAGGAGCCGCCGAGCCCAACGTGACCGGGCTCGGTCACGGCCTGGTGGTCGTTGAACCCCTCGATGGGCCACTGACCAGCGCGGACGCGCGACGGTGCTGTGCCCGCGTCCTCACCCCGGAACCTCCTGGACGTCGACACGCCAGGCGCGGTTTAAATGCCGGGCTCGGCGACCCTCGATCAGTCCGGTATGCCGTGCAGCATCGCGTGGGCGGGGGCCAGGGAATGACTCGGGAGCAGGCCGTGGTCGCGTTGGTGCGCCGGGGGCTGACCACCGCCTCCAACGTCGTCACCGGCACCGTGGGCGGCACCGTGATCCAAGCCGGCGACATCCAAGGCGGGCTGCGGTTCTAACCCGTCAGACGTTCCCGCCCCACCAGGTGGCCGCCGCCGTGACGGCGGTGCCCAGCAGCACCAGCCCGAGCACGACGCACCCGGTACCACCCTCCTCGCCGGAGTCGCCTGCGGACGCGACCGCATCCGAGGGCACCCCGGTCAGCCGGCGCCCGTCCTCCAACTCCAGGTCGACGTCCCCGAAGAACCCGGTGGACGTCACCCGTCCCCGCGCACCCGCCGGGGCCCCACCCACGTCCCGGGCCAGCCGCACCCAATCCCCCACGGACGCCACCGCGCTCCCCCCTTTGCCGACGACCGCCCGATGATCCCGGCCATCACCGACACTCGCCCGGCCCATTTGTCTGTTCCGCTCGAACCTGGCGGAGGGGCGGGCGGCTGACCTGCGGTCCGCCAACTACGTCCGGACAGGTGGACGGCGAGCTGTTCGGACCTACCCGGCGGAATCGGCGGACGTGTGCTCGGCGCGGACTGCGTCGGCGACCGCTGCCGACCCCCTCGCCGCGAATGACGCCACCCCTTGTCCTGCCGTCCTCGTTGGCCTGTCTCGTGTGGCAACAGCGGAATCCCGGAAACCGCTTGACAGCGCAAGTGTCTTGCGTCGAAACTTTCCCCCTCGATCTATCACCCATACCGGGGAGGTATCGCTTCGCGATACGCGGGGTGTTGGTGATCTTGTTGGCGGGTGGGGAGGCCCGCGGCGGGGGTGGTCCGCGGTGACGTATGTGACGCCGATCTACGGTGGCAGTGCCGAGCAGATTGACTATCGGCTGGGCCTGGTTCAGCACGGGTGCGGCGCCGCGGAGAAGCAGTTCGCCTACCGCACCGACGTGCGCGAGCGGCCGCTGGTGTGGATCGGTGCGGGCCTGGCCGAGTTCGGCATCGAACCCGGTTCGGAGCTCACCGCGGAGCAGCACGACCTGGCGCGGCGACTGATGGCCGGTGCGCATCCCTACACCGGTGAGCAGTTGGTGGCGCCGAAGGTGGCCGTGCCGGAGGACGCGAAGCTGCCGCTGTCCGCACTCGTCTCGGCGGTGGAACGGGCCGCGGCCGAGCGCGGGTTACCGGAGGCGGCCGCGGTGTTCGCCAACGACTCGACGGCGCGCAAGGACTACGCGAGCGCGGTGCGTGCGGTGCACAAGAAGGGTGAGGCGGCGTACCGGCGGGCGGACCACGCGGTGGAGTTGGCGCGGGCGGCCGGGCTGGATCCGGACGCGGTGTGGGGCGCGCGGGAGGTGCGCACCGCGACGCGGAACCTCACGCATGACGACGGCACACCGCGTCGTGTGTCGGTCGGGATCGTGGGTTACGACCTCAACATCACGGTGCCCAAGTCCTACAGCCTGCTGTTGGCGTTCGCGCCGCCAGATGTGGCCGATCGCGTGGAGGAGATGTACGCGGCCGCGGTGGAGCGCACCTTCAGGTGGGTGGAGGAGCGCGCCGGGTACGTCAAGCGTGGGCATCACGGTGACGGGCAGACCGCACGCCACGAGGCGTCCACGGGCTTGTCGGGGTGGGTGATGACGCACCGCACCGCCCGCCCCGTGGGTGGTCGGGTGGTGGGTGATCCGCACTGGCACGTGCACATCACCATCAGCTCGATGGCGCGCAGCGCGGTGGACGGCGAGTGGCTGACCGTCGCCTCGGGTGGCCGGGATTTGATGCGGCACACCGCGGCGATCGACCGGGTCACCCAGGCCCAGATCCGGCAGACGCTCTATCGGGAGTACGGCATCACCTACCGCCGCAGCGAGGCCGGCTGGTGGGAACTGGCGCATGTACCGGATGCGGCGATCCGCCAGTTCTCCAAGCGCAACGCCGAGGTGACCGAGGCGCTCGCCGAACTCGGCTACACCAGCCGCGACGTCTCCGCCCGCAACGCACGAGTCCTCGCGCGTCCCTCACCCAAGAAGCACACCACCGCCGCGGCGGACACCACCTTGCGGGAGCTGTGGCGCACCGAAGCCGCCGCGGCGGGCCTGGACCCGGACCAGATGATGGGCGAGGTCTTCGCGGCCTACCGCGCCGGCCACACCACCGCCGGCCCTGATGTGAACGCGGTGATGGAGGCCCGGTTCGGCATCGGCCTGGACGACCTGGTGGCACACCTGGTCGACGAGAAGACGGGGTTGACCGCGCACGCCCGCCGGTTCAGCAAGCTCGACGTGGTGGCCGCGGTGGCGGACGGGCTGCCGCTGGGTGCGTCGGTGGAGGAGGTCGGCGAACTCGTCGACACCGTCCTGCAGCATCCGCATTTCCTCGCCCTCCCGGGCGGCGCCGAGACCGAGCTGGTCGGTGGGCACGGCCGCCATGTCGTCCTTGCCGGGGCGCACCAGATGGTCGACGGCCAGCTCTACACCACCGCCGACGTCCCGAAACTCGAGCAGCACATCCTCACCGCTGTCGAACGGTCCCGGCCCGAGCAGCAGCGGGCCGTGGTCAGCGAGGAGAAGCTGGGCCTGGCGGTGGCCGTCGCGGAAGCCGAGTTGGGGTTCCCGCTGAGTGTGGAGCAGCGCACCGCGTTGCGTGCCCTGGTCACCGGCGGCCGCGCCATCGAAGCACTCGAAGGGCAGCCGGGCACCGGCAAGACCACGCTGATGGCCGTGGCGCGGGTGGCGTGGGAGGCCGAGGGCCACACCGTGCTGGGTGCGGCGACCGCCGCGGTGGCCAGCCAGAACCTGGAGGCCGAGTCCGGGATCGGTTCCCGCACCGTGGCCCAGATCCTCACGCGGATCGACACCGGCCAGGGCCTGTCCGGTGTCGACGTGGTGGTGTTGGACGAGGCGAACCTGACCAACGACCGGGACCGGGCCCGGTTGTACGCCGAAGCGATGCGCACCGGCACGAAAATCGTGGAGGTCGGCGACGCCCAGCAGCTCCGCGGTGTCGGTGTCGGCTCGATGTTCGGCTACCTGCACACCGCCCTGGACGGGCCGCGCCTGACCGAGAACCGGCGGCAGCGCGCCGAGCACGAGCGGGCGGCCCTGGCGGACTTCCGCGCCGGGAACTACCACCAGGCGCTACGCGGCTGGGCGGCCGCCGGTGGCCTGGTGGCCACCGAGACCACCGACCAAGGGTTGGCCCGGCTCGTCGACACCTGGCTGCAGGCACGCCAGGGCGTGCCCGACCCACACACCCAAATCAAGGGCCTGCTGGCCGTGGCCGGCACCAACGAGCAGGTACGCCGCATCAACGAGGCGATCCAGACGGTGCGCGCCCACCGCGGCGAACTCGGCCCCTCCCGCACCCTCACGCTGCCCCACGGCCAGCTGACCGTGCACGTCGGCGACCAGGTACTCATCCGCCGCAACGACCGCCACGAGGCCGAGACCACCGGTGACGCGGTGCTCAACGGCTACCGGGGCGTGGTCACCGCGCTGGAACCCGACGGGGTGCGCGTCGTCTGGCACCAACCCGGCCAGTCCGGGCCCGACGCGGAACGCACCGCGGTGCTCTCGCACGACTACCTCGCCCGCGAGGGCCTGTCACTGGGCTACTGCCTGACCGCGCACAAGGCCGAGGGCCTGACCGTCGGCGGCACCGACGGCACCTGGACCCGCCCGGACGGGCACGCCAACCACGGCACCGTGTTGGTGTGGACACCGGGCCTGGACATGCCCGCCCTCTACGTCGCCGCCTCCCGGGACAAGGGCGAAACCCTCCTGTTCGCCAACCGCGAGGAGTTGGAGACCGACCGGGAGCAGCTCGTCCACGGCGACCCCCGCAGCGAGGCCGAGTTGCGGGACCGGTGCATCGACGCCCTCGCCAGCCGGGCCGAGGCCACCGCCGAGACCGCCAACGACCGGCCCGTCTCCGTCGACCTCGGCCAGGCCCCGGCCGCCGAGGACCTGGCCGCCGAACGCGAACACCAGCGCGAGGAGACTCGGCAGCGCGAACAAGCTGCCGCCGACGAGCACCACCAGCAGGCCAGGCAGAACCGCGCCCGGTTGGACCCGGCCGACCTGGACGCCACCTGGGCCCGGATGCGCGCCTGGCGGCGGGAGGCCGACGAGGCACAGCGCGCCGCCGCGGCCCAGGAGCGGGCCGGCACCGACGAACGGCGCCAGGCCGCGGCGGCGAAACAGGAGCGCGAACGGCAGCGGGAGCAGGTGCTCGCCGACCTCAAGAACCGCCCCGGCGGCCTGCTGTCCGACGCCGAACTCACCACGAAGATCGAGGCCACCCACACCGCCGAGCGCCGCGCCGCCACCGCCCACGCCCAGGCGGCCGAGACACTCGCCGAACGCGAGCCGCAGGTGGCCGCCGGGGCGGGCCCGCGCGTGCAGGCCCTACACCAGACGATGGCCGAGCTGCGGGGCAAGGCGGAGCTGCAACGCCAGGCCGAGGCCCTGGAGAAGGAATGGCAGGCCGTGGTGACCCGGGCGTCCCGGGCCGCCGGTGCCGCCGCCAGCGAACGGCACCGGGCCGAAACCACCCCCTGGTACAAGCCCGGCCAACGCCGCGACCACGAACGCGCCGCGCAAACGCTGGCCGAGGACAGCCGCTGGGCCCAGGACCAGGCCCAGCTCATCGCCACCCGCTTCGGCCAGTACCAACAACGGCTCGACGGGCCGGAACGGTGGCGCACCCACATCCCCACCGCCGAACGCGCCGAGCACACCCGGGAACGCGACCTCGACCAAGCCCACAGGCACGACCACGCCGAGCTGGACCGGCTCCGCCGCGAGATCACCCACCAGGCCGCCGCCGGTGAGAAAGCCCGCCAGGACCGCGCCACCCTCACCGCCGAACAGACCCACCGCGCCGGCCTCGAACCCGACGCGGCCCGGCTGGAACGCACCGTGCGCAACTCGTATGCCATCGAACAGTTGCGGCACCGGGCCGAACAACTCGCCCACCAACGCCAACAACAGCAGCGCGAACACGAACACGGCCTCGGCCACGAGTACGACTACCACCACCGCGAGCACTACCGACACGGCCCCGACCTCGGACTCGGCCGATAGCCCGGTTTGCTCGTGAGATGTGTGCTGGTGGCCGGCGGTCTCGGGCCGAGGTGAACGAGGGCCAGGCCGTGCTCGAGCACCGCGGGTCGACGTGTCAGAGCAGGGGGCGCCCCCGGCGCCGGGCCGGGGTGCCGTCCAGCTCCCGCTCCCGGGCCTGCCAGGCGGTGAGCACCGACAGCGGCCAGTAGTTGCGGTACAGCAGGCGCACTGGCTTGGGGAACGGGTTGTCGGCCGGGTTCCGCCGCGCCAGCCACCCGCTGATGGTCTTGGGCGCGCACCGGGTCACCGCCGAGGCTCCGGCCGCATCTACCCACACGTCCCCGTCGGGTAGCTCCGGCAGGCCCAGCAGCCGTCCCGCCGGGATCGGCTGCTCCGCGGCTTGGGCTTGGCGCAGCGCCCGCAGCTGCTCGTCCAGGCTGGTCCACTCCGGCACAGCGGTCCCCTTCTCCATGCCACCGCCCGTCTCCCGGACGGCAGTTTTAAAACTGCCGTCCGGGAGACGGGCGGTGGCAAGCGTGGGCGGGCCGGGATCGGGCCTTGCGGGGGAATCCTGTTCCGCTGCTCACGCCTGATCAGGCAGTGTCCTGGGCGTCGACCACGACCCCGATCACGGAGGCCCACGTGTCCGTCAGGGTGCACACGTCGGCCTCCAACATCTCCTGAGTGAAGCCGCTGAGCGCGGTGGTGTCCGACCAGGTGGCCACGAAACGCTCGTGGGCCACGGCGGCCGAGTCCATCGCGGCGACCAGCTCAACCAGCAGGGGATCGGTCGAACGGCGCCGGAGCCGGACGGCCGCCCGCAGCCGCTCGGCCAGCTCGGCGGCCCGGCGCACCGCCGCGGGCAGCAGCTCCAGGCTGTGCTCCGGCGACGGGGCGGCCAGCAGCGCACACAGCGGATCGCCCGGTACGGCGACGTGGTCGATGGAGCCGGAGGCATCGGGGGTCACCGCGCGACCGTAGCGTCGGCGCGGGCCAGGTGGTCCTCGGGCAGCTCGTCCACCAGGCGGTGGAGCTCCTCGCGGCTGGCGGTCACGGCATCGAGTGTGGCAGCAGCCCAGCCCGTGTTCCTACCTTGCGCCCCGGGGCAGCGTCGGGAGCCGGAACCCCGACGCACCCGGCGAGCACGTTTCCGCAGCTCGGGCCGCGACACGCGACGACGACACGCCCGCTACTTTGCCCCGTGCCGGAGCTCTGGGAGCAGCGGGGCCCGGCCCGGAACCCGAGCCCGTCGAGTCGGCTAGGGCCAACGTGGCCCGTTCCCGTGCTCGCGTCTCGGCTCGGCATCCCCGTTGACCTGCGCTGACGCGCCCGGTGGGCGCTCCGGCCACCCCCGTGGTGACCATGACGACAGGCGTGGCATCGGGACGGTTACCCGTCATGGTCACCCCCGTCGTGGGCGGCCCGCCGCCGCGCCCGCCAGGCCCGCTTGCGGCAGGTCGGCGAGCAGTACCGGGCATCGGAGCGCAGGTACCGGCCGCCGGGGTAGATGGCCCACCCACAGCCCGGGCAGGTCACCCCGCCCACCGTCCGCAGCAGGGTCACGACGTTGTGCTGGCGTTGCCGGGCCCGGTAGGCGCGGGCCACGCACGCGGGCGAGCAGAACCGGCGTCGCGGGGCAACACCGCCCGGCACGCCGCGCACCGCCGCGGCCGGGCCCGACGCGTGGCCACAACCGACAGCCTGCCCCCACCCGCCGGCCGCGCCAAGAGGCCACCCGGCTGGCCGACGCGGTTCAGCTCAGCGACGAGGCGCGGCACGTCACCACCGCTTCCACCGCAGCAGTGCGAGGACGGTGGTGGCCTGGGCCCGTAGGGCGGGGTTCGGGGCGAACAGGGCGAGCAGGCCGGCGAGAACAGCGAGCGCCGTCAGGAGCACGCGCGGCACGAGGACGAGTACCAGGGCGAGGCCGTACCCGCAGGTCAGGGAGGCGATCGCCCCGGCAACAACGGTCATGAGTCCAGTGTGCGGTTTCGGCCGGACCGCAAGGTGACACCACCCGGGGTAGGGATCGTGTAGGGACGGGCGGGGGTCAAACCCGGTGGCTTCGCCGGTCGGGGTGTGCCGCGTCCCTTTTTCTCGGAACGGCGGGGCCCGGGCCGGGGCTCCGTTGGCCCCTCCGGTAGCCCCTCCGTCAGGCCGCCGTCTGAAGACCGGGGCCCTACCGGCGGGTCTGACAGCGACTCACACCGCAGGTCGGGGCCGGCTCTGACAGACCGTGCGACGAGCCCGACTGGTCCCTGTCAGGACCGATGTTTGGCCGATGCCCGGCGAGCGTCCCCTCCACTGTCCGTTCCGATGCGCCACGCGGCCCCGACCTCGACCGGTCGGAGCCGCGGTGGTCTCGTGTCGCCGTCAGTGGGCTAGGCGGTGGACACGGCGTCCGGTCAGCCGACCGTGGTCGATGAGTTCGGCGGCGATGTGCTCAATGCGGCGCCAATGACGCTGGACCACGTCGCGGGCCTGGTCCACGACGCGGTCCCGGGACAGGTGGGCGGCGCGGCGGTGACGGTCCAGCAGCGCCAAGTCCGCCTTCTCCTGTTCCAAGTACGTGCGGATCGAGCGGCGCAAGGGCAGGCCCTGACTGCGGTGCTGCCAGACAGCCTCGGCCACCGGGCCGGCGGCGGCGATGACCGCCGAGACCGCGTCGGTGGCCTTGTCGCCGTGGCGGATTCCCGTGCGTCCCGACACACCCCAGTGGTCGGGGCCGAACCACTTCGTCTCACGCCGGTAGCCCATCACGACCTCGGTCACGGTGAGGCCGAGCTGCACGGCGGCCACGCAGTGGCCGCCTTCGTGGTAGGCGCTGTCGGCCCACCAGTCGGCCAACTCCTCGACGACCTCACGGGGTGCCTTCGCGGTGAACACTGGAGACCTCTCCTCGGATCTGGATGGGTTCGTGGAGACCCCGGCCCGGCGGAACGTCTTGGCGGATGCCGCCGGTGCCGCTGCGAGCGACGGCCCTGGCTGGCTGCTCACTGCTGGCCGCGGGCAACGGCCAGGAGGTGGTCGGCGTGCTCGACACGCAGGCCGGACCGGTTACGGCGGCCCTCGGCGTCGGTGACGTAGACCCGGCCCCAGGACGCGCGGAGCGCGGCCAGACGCGAAGAGATCGCGTCCAGGGCCCGCCACAACGACGTGTCGTCGTCGAACACCAGCCCGAGCGTGGCCAGGTGGGCGCGGATCTCCTTGGTGGTGGCCTGGCCCCGGTCGGTGGCGTGCACGGCGGCGTGGATGCCGGCCACCAGCGGGGGCACGCCCTGGGGGTTCTTCTCCGCGGCAGGCGGTGGTGTCGGGTGCCGCGCCGGCGGGGGCGGCTGGGTTTCGCGCTGGTAGGCGGCCCAAGCGCCGGGTTCGATCGTGGCCACGGTGGGGGCCCGCTCGGCGGCTATCCGGCGCACCGCGTCGCGGTCGTCGGGTAACTGGCGGAACCGCACCAGCTCGCCGGAGGGCACGTGAAGGGCCTTGCCGGCGTCCTGCCCGTTCTCCACGTCGAACTGGTCGGGGCTGTAGGTGCCGCGCAGGTGCTTGCGCACCACCTGGTCCACGGTCTCGGTGGTGGCCGCGTGCACGTAGCGGTGGTCCAGCTCCGACAGCAGGCCCCGGGGTATGTCCTTGGCGCTGGTGATCTGCTGGGCGGCCACCCGCACCCGGAAGCCGTACTTGCGGCCGATCTGCGCCAACCCGGCGATCTCGTCCAGCAGGCGGGCGGGGAACTGGTTGGCCTCATCCACGTACAGCCGCCACGCGGTGAGCCCCAGCTCCGGGGTCCACTCCTTCTTGCTGCGGGCCCGCAGCTCGGCGACGCGGGTCATCATCGCCGCCCGCAGGCCGCGCAGGATCCGCTCCGCCCGCAGCGCGTTGCGGGCCTGGGCCTGCTCGATCGTCTCTCCGTCGCGGGTTTCCAGGATCGCGTGGTCCACCAGTAGTGGTGCCCAGTCCCGCCAGGCCGGTGATCCACCCTGGTCGATCACCCAGGCCCGCACCCGGGGAGAGCGGGTCTCCCCTTCCATCAGGGTCTCCAGGGACCCGGTCTTGCCGGAGCCGTTGAGCCCGACGAACAGGATGTTGCGGCCGGTGGCGGCGTGATGGTCGTCGCCGGAGGCCGTGGTGGCCACCACCGGGCGGTGGGTGAGCTGGGCCGAGCCGGGCCGGCCGACCGACACCGTGACCGACTCCGCCAGCGGGGCCTTGGTGAACAGCTGCAGCCGGTACACGTTGCCGGGATCGGAGGGGTGCTGGATGACCCGCATGACGCCACCGGCCGGCACCAACGCGGCCTGCAGCTGCTCCCGGTGGTCGGTGGTGAGCTTGCGGGCCCGCACCGCGACCTCCACGCCCCAGCTACGCACCATCGGGGCACCGGCCACGCCCCCATCCGGAACCTTGATCGCCGACAGGGCCGCCGCCACGGCCGCGGCGATGTCGCCACGGGGCATGTGCTCGCTGACACCGGCCGGCGCCGCGGTGCCGCCCGTGCCCCGCACCCGGGACACCACCGCACCCAGCGCGGTGAGACCGCCGACCAGCAGCCACGGCGCCGGATGCGCCACCAGCCACAGGCCGTGCGTCTCCCACAGGTGGTAGCCGTACCAGCCGCCCGTGCCCCCGCCGGCCAGGGTCACGGTGGCCGTGACCGAACGGAGGGTGGAGCGGCGGCTGCGGATCCGCTCCCGGGTCTGCTCGTTCTCCGTGCGCGCCAGCTCGGCGGTCAACTCCGGGCAGGTCAGCCCCCGCCACACCAGCGCCGGCAGCACCGCCACCCCCTGCAACGTCCAGTCCCACATCCTGCGCACTCCCCTGATCCCCTGCGCGGCGCTGACCTGGGCCGCGTGCCGGGCCCACCAGTCGGGGCGCCGCCGCACATCGGCCGCCAGGTCCAGCACCCCACGCAACGGGCGGGCCCGCTCCAACACGCCCGTGCGAACCGTGGCGACCACGTCGCTACCCGCCGAACTCCCGGAGTCCGTGACTTCCGGAGTGGCGGACTCCGGGCTCTGGCCCTCGATCTCGCCGTCCACCGTGGGCGCATCCGGGTCGGCGGCCTCCATCTGCTCCACCCGCGTCGACGGCGTCGGTGGGTGGGCCGGCTGCCATGACGGGGGCTGCTCCCCCCGGGCCCGCAACCGGGCCACCATGTCCGCCAC
>NZ_BMMK01000067.1 GCF_014645795.1 Longimycelium tulufanense
CAGCCTGTCACCAGGTCACTGATCTCGTTCGATCACTGACCAGTTAGGACTTACTCGTCTAGCGGAGGCGTTGCAGGAGTCGCAGGTGCTGGTGGGACCGCTCACCGGCGACGAACTCCGTGAAGCGATCATCCAGCCCGCGGTGCGCGCGGGCTACACCGTGGAGAGTGCGCTGCTGGCGACGTTGTGCACCAATGCTGACGGGCGGGCTGGTGTCCTTCCTCTGCTGTCGCATGCCCTGCTGGAAACCTGGCGGCGACGACGCGGCAACACGCTCACACTTGCCGGGTTCCAGGCTTCCGGGGGCATGGACGGCGCACTGGGCCAGACGGCCGAGACACTCTATGCCAGCCTGGATGTTGGTCAGCAAGCCTCGGCCAAGGCTCTGATTCTACGGCTCACCGCCCTGGGCGAGGGCACGGAGGACACCAAACGCCGCATCGGCCGAGGCGAGTTGGACGCAGACGATCCGCATCTGGATGCAGTGCTCGAGCGGTTGGCGGTGGCGCGGCTGATCACCCTGGACTGCGACACCGTCGAGCTCACGCATGAGGCGCTCATCCGGTCCTGGCCACGGCTGCACCGCTGGCTGAGCGAGGACCGTGAGGGCCTGCGGATCCATCACCGGCTCACCGAAGCCACAACGGCGTGGGAAACCCTGGACCGCGATCCCGGTGCGCTCTACCGCGGGACGCGTCTGGCGCTGGCGCGGGACTGGGCCCAGCGTTGTGACCCGCCGCTGTCCACCCCGGAGCGGCGGTTCCTGGAGGCCAGCATCGCCGCCGAGGTCGCCGAGCGATCCCTGGTGCAGCGACGCGCCCGGCGGCTGCGTCAACTGCTGGTGGTGCTCACCGTGTTGTTACTCCTGGCCTTCGCCGCTGTGGGCTACGCCGTGCACGCCCAGCGCCTCGCGGCCCAGGAACGCAACATCGCCCTGTCCCAGAAAGCCGTTGCCGAAGCCGCTGCCCTGCGCGCCACCAATCCCGCGTTGGCCGCTCAGCTCGGTCTTGCCGCCTATCGCCTGGTCCCCGCCTCGCAGACCCGCGACAGCGTGCTGAACGCCTTCGCCACCCCCTACGCGACCCGACTGACGGCGCACACCGACGTCACCACCCGAGCGGTCTTCCGCCCGGACGGCCGACTCTTGGCCACGACAAGTCGGGACGGGACAGCGCGCTTGTGGGAGGTTGGTGATCCGCATCACCCGCGTGAGGTCGCCGTCCTGTCCTCGCACACGGCACCGGTCCAGGGCGCGGTGTTCAGCCCGGACGGCCGGCTGCTGGCGACCGCGAGTTGGGACAGCACAGCGCGCCTGTGGGATGTCACCGAGCCACACCAGCCCCATGAACTCGGCGTTGTTGCCGGCCATACCGACGCCGTCTACTCGGTGGCGTTCAGCCCCGACGGAAACGTCCTCGTCACCGGCTCGGCCGACCGCACCATCCGGCTGTGGGATGTGAGCGACCCGCGCGAACCACACCCTTTGGCAACGCTCGACGACGGCGTCGACCATCGCTGGGCCTCGAACATCAACAAACCTGTCGGCGCGATCTGGAGCCCCAGCGGAGCAACGCTGGCGACCATCACCGGGGACACCTCGGTGCGCTTGTGGGACGTCAGCAACCCACACCAACCCCACCACCTGACCACCCTCACCGGCCACACCGACGTCATCTGGTCGGTTGCCTTCGGCCCCGATGGCCGCGCCCTCGCTAGCGCGTCCGCGGATCGGACGGCACGACTCTGGGATCTCACCGACCCCCAGCAGCCCCAGCAACTCGCCGTCCTCACCGGCCACACCAACGACGTCATCTCCGCCACCTTCAACCCAGACCGGCACGTCCTGGCCACCGGCAGCACCGACAGGACGGTGCGCTTGTGGGATGTCAGCAACCCGCGTCAACCACGAGAGCTGACCTCCTTGGCCGGCCACACCGACATGATCTGGTCGGTCGCCTTCAGCCCGGACGCCCGCACCCTAGCCAGCACCAGCGATGACGGCACCGTTCGGCTCACCGACCTCTCCGGCCGTGTCCTCACCGGCCACACCAGCGCGGTCTACTCGCTCATGTTCAGCCCCGACCGTCGCACCCTGGCCACCGCGTCCGCGGATCGGACGGCACGACTCTGGGATCTCACCGACCCCCAGCGACCCCAGCAACTCGCCGTCCTCACCGGCCACACCGACGAGGTGTTCGCCACGGCTTCCAACCCTCGCGGTGACATCCTGGCCACCGCCTCAGCGGATCACACCGTCAGGCTGTGGGACCTCACCGACCTCCATCAGCCCCGACCGCTCGTTACCCTCGCTGATCACGCCGAAGGCGTCACGGCGGTCGCGTTCAGCCCCGATGGGACGGTCCTTGCGTCCAGCTCCACGGACCGCACCATCCGCCTCTGGCGGATCACCGATCCACGCCAGCCGCGCCCCCTGGCCACACTGTCCAGTGAGTCCGCCGGCTTCATGTCGGTTGCCTTCAGCCCGGACGGCGCGCTCCTCGCCGCCGGCTCAACCGATCGCACCACACAGTTGTGGGACATCACCAACACCGAACAGCCGCAGCCGATCGCCACGCTCCCCGGCCACAGCACGGCGACCAGCTTCAGCCCACACGACTGGGTCCTGGTGACCATGTCACCCGACCACACCGTCCGACTATGGGACCTGGCGAACCCGCGCAAACCCAAGTCCCTGGCCAGCCTCCCCGGCCACACGGCGACAATCCAGAACGCGGCGTTCAACTCCACCGGAACAGTCCTGGCCACCACAGGCAACGACCACACCACTCGCCTCTGGAACCTCGCCAACCCGCGGCATCCCGAACAGACCGCGACCCTCACCGGCCACACTGACACCATCCATGCCGCAGCCTTCCACCCCGACAACACCACCCTCGCCACCACCGGGGCCGACCACACGATCCGTTTGTGGGACACCAGCATCGAACAAGCCACCGCACGAATCTGTAACGTCATCGACCGCCCCATCACCCAGGCCGAGTGGGACCACCACTTCCCCGGCCTGCACTACCAACCACCCTGCCGACAGAATCACCGTGATTGACTGACCGAGATCGTTCGGGGCTGTAAAATAATCGGCTCGGTGCCCGCCGGCGCCGGAGGACCCGGCGGCTCGGGAACGGTCAGCCGCTGGACGCCGGACCGACCGCGGGCGCACCGCAGTTCCACGCCTTCACCGAGGATGGCGGAGCAACAAACCCGCTGGGGGCCAGGATGATCGGCCCAGCTCTGGGTTAGCGAGCAGCTGGGCAATCTTACTGTGCGGTAGCTGGAAACACGGGCAAACCCCCGGGACCGGGGGTGTGCCCTCCGACGGTTCAGCGTTACTACCAGCGCAGCCCGATGGACGCGGTCATCCACGGGTTCTTCGAGACGTACAGGTGAGTCCAGCCGGGGTTGAGCCCATGACAGAGCCACGACTGGGCGGGGTCGTCGACCTTAAACGTCACCACGCAGTGCTTGAACTGCCCGTTCGCCCCGCTGAGGTACCACTTCGCCTCGAACCCACCCTTGCCGGGGTCGATCACGTCGACGTCCACCGCGATGGTCCCACCGGGGAAGTGGGGTGTCTCCAACACGCACATCTCCTGCGGCGGGACCGGCCCGCAGGTTGCGGTCAGGTGCGCGGGCGCCTGGGCCGCCTGCGCCGCCCCGACCCCGACTGTCGTCCAGGTCACGGCCGCCACCAGAGCTAGCAGCAGGGTGATGGATCTTCTGAACACTGTCGTATCCCCTTCTCACACGTGGGCGCAGGCGTCCTTGCCGATCCGGGTCCATGTCCCGTTGTGGTTGTTGCGCCAGAACCTCACACACCACTTCTCACCGTCGAACGTGTAGGTGTTGAGCTCGTGCCGCCACGACTCGTAGGGGTTCCAGTACCGATCGACGCTGTCGGCGACGTGCATCTCCCCGATGCCGCCGTAGCGGACGAGCTGGAAGTGGCCTGTGGAGTCCCCGGTCCCCACGTGGGGCTTAATCCTGGAGATCGCCCGCAGGATCGTCTCGCAACCAGGCCGGACGATGAGATCCAGCGCGATCTCACCGGACTCCCCATGACTGCCCCCACATCCCGGCACGGGTGCGGCCGGCTCCTGCGCAACCGCCGCAGGCGTGGCCGCCACGCTGGTCAGCGACGCCAATCCGACCGCCAGCGCAATGCCTCGACGCAGTGTCATCAGTGTGTTCCTTCCTCGGAGTGCACTGCTGCGTGCGGGGGCCAGCGTCGACCCCCGACATCGTTGGTGTAGCTGGTCAACGTTGTGCACGGTCGAGGGCCGGTCGGCGAACAACAAGCCGTACACAACCCCGGCCTGCCGCTACGGTCTGCGACGTGCCATCACCGCGAGGGGACGCTGGGAGCGAGCCCGATTGCTCAGGCCGTCGGTGAGAAGAACGCCGAGGTAGCCGGGGATGGTCCGGGCTCGGCGGGGTATGTGTTGGCCGAGTTCGCCAAGGCGCTGGAACACGCGATCGAGGCCGTGGAGAAGAGCGTGAGCAACTACGACAACGCCGAGTTGGGTAGCGTGAACGCGGTCAACAGGGCGGGGCAGAGATGACGGTGGGCAGCAGTTGGTGAGCACGGTGGCTGGGCCTGGGGGGCTCGTCGCCGCGGTAGCGGTGACCCTGGCGGCGTGCCAGACGGGCGGCTCACCCAGCGCCTCCGACCCCACGGGAAACACCACCGTGGAAACGACTTCCCCCAGCCGCGCGGCCGGAAGCGGGACCGCTGACTCCCTGACGCAGCTCGACCCCTGTGAGCTGATCACGGCGGCGGAGGCGAGCACGCTGGGGCCGCCTCCGCGGGGGACGGAAGACACGGTGATT
Organism: Longimycelium tulufanense; assembly: GCF_014645795.1. Classification (GTDB taxonomy): domain Bacteria; phylum Actinomycetota; class Actinomycetes; order Mycobacteriales; family Pseudonocardiaceae; genus Longimycelium; species Longimycelium tulufanense. The sequence continues at coordinate 4,846 of NZ_BMMK01000067.1, forward strand.
GCGACCGCACCGCGCTGCAAATGGAACGTGCCGGGGAACGAGTGGCTCCTTTCTCGACATCGTTCTTGACCACAAGCGCGGAATGCATGAACTGAAGCCCGGAGCTGCGAAGATCACGGAGGCGCGGGTGGGCAAGCACGACGGGCGCCAGGCGGAGAAGACCAACCGGGATGGGCGCTGTCAGGTCGATCTCGCGATCGGTGACACGTCGAGTGCGAGTGTGGGGGTGGAGGCGAACGCCACCCCGAAGGCGTGCGACGTCGCGAGGAAGGTTGCCGAAACGATCGAACCCAAGCCTCCGTGATGGTGCCGCGCGGCGGGGCGCTCCCGCTCGGGAGACCCCGCCGCACTGTGCCATCATCACGAGGGTTGGTGTATCGGCGCCTCTTTTCTCTTCCGACGGTTGGGGTTGTGAATCCGCCGGAAAGTGTTTCTCGCTCGCTGGTGAGATTTTGGCGGTGAGCAGGTGGCTAGGTGCCCTCGTTGAGGAGTTGGTGGACCTTTGAGGGTTCTGGGAAGTCTTCCGGGATGGCGTCCATGAGGAGTTCGTTGGCGGGTTGGCCGAGCCAGTAGCCGGAGTTACGGCGTTCGCCGATGCGTTGGACGGATCTCGGGGCGGCCTGCCCGCTGTACACCGTGACGGCCGATGACGGGATCTATTGGGCCTCCAGTGCCCGTGCTCTGGCTCCCCTGACTGACGTCGCCAAGCTTCGCGGCAACGCTGACCTGTCGGGTGTGTTGAAGAGGCTGCCCGGCCTGCTCTCCCACGCCACCAACCACGCGCACGCTCTCGGCGCTCCCCGTGCGTGGGCCATGGTCGCCGAGGCATACAGCACCGTCTATTGGCTCGCCGCTCGTCATCGGTGGATGGGTCTCGCCGAGCTGGCGGTACTCAAGCAGCGACTCGCGGCCGAACGCGCGGACCCGCTCACGGCCGCCGTCGCCGCGCGAGACCACGCGGGAACCTTCCTCAACTCCGGGGACTTCGCGGGTGGCCTCGCCATCGTGGACCGGGCCATCACCCAGGCTGAATCCTCCACGCAGGGGCGAGACAAGTCGCTGAGCCTGGGCGTGCTTCATCTTCGCGGCATGACCCTTGCCGGGCGCATGGGAGACAAAGCCGAAGCAGAACGTCACAAGATCGCCGCCTGGCGCATGGTCGAAGAGTTTCCCTACGAGGTTGATCTCCACGGAATCCAGTTCGGACCGGAGAACACCGCAATCCACGTCGTAGCAACCTCAGCCGACCTGGAACAGCACAGGGACGCACTGAAGGTGATGGACGACCTGAGCCGCCGTACCCTCACGCTGCCGGCGACACGGATCGGCCCTCTGCACATGAACGTGGCCAGAGCAAAGCTGGCGCTCCGTGACCGCGACGGTGCGCTGGAGTCGCTGGTGAACGCATGGGACGCCGCTCCGCAGATGGCCAAGGTTCACCCGACGAGTCAAGAGTTGATGCGGGTCCTCATCTCGCTTCACAAGAGAAGTAATCCACTTCTTGTGAAACTGGCGAAGAAGGCGGGTGTATCCGTCTAGCGTCCCCATTGCCCCGACCGCGTCGCCAAGTTCATCGGTAAGCACAGGCCCCGGTAGCCGTGTGTGAGGCTGCCGGGGCGCTGTACGTCAATCGGGTTCAGGCGTGGACGGGTGCGGAGATGTTGCCTTCCGAGCTGAACGCCACGGTCGGAACGGTCGGAACCGGGGCCGCTGGGGCGTCTTCCTGGGCGGCGGGCTGCTCTGTGACGTGGTGGCGGTTGTGGTAGGCGTCCACGATGTCGGCGGGGATGCGTCCGCGGTCGGACACCGGGTGCCCGTTGGCCCGTGCCCATTCGCGGATCGCCTGAAGTTCTTCCCGGCGTGCTGCCGTGGTGGCCCTGGAGGGCCGGCGGTGGCCCGCCCCCTGGGTGGATGTGCCCCCGGCCCGTCGTGCGGCAGCAATGAATGCGGCGAAGGCGCCGCGCAGTCTGCCGGCGTTGGACTCGGACAGGTCGATCTCGTAGGTCACGCCGTCCAGTGCGAACGTGACCATTTGGGTGGCGGGCCCGCCGTCCAGGTCGTCAACGAGCTGGATGGTGACTCTCTGCGCCATGCGTATTCTACCGTTCTGTGTTGTCTCAACGAAAAAGGAGCCCCCGTCCCCAGCAGGTGGCCGACCCCGGTCTGTCGTGAGTGAGGAGGGAGGCGACACCGGGGCGGGTACTCGTGACGCGCGCGGGGAGGACGCGCCACGACAACCAAGATTAGCGCGCCGGCCTACCGGAGTTTCCCAGCCGGGGATGGGCAGGAGTCGGCTAGCGGTGCTGTGAGGACGCCGAACCGGTGAAACGTTCCGGCAATTGTCGCCGCGTGTGGTTACAGTCCCGGCCATGGTTCGCCCCGGCGTGGTGCTCGGCCGCTACCTGGCCGTCGTCCTCCAGTTCGCGAGCGCGCACGGGCGGCCCCGGGAACGTGCCGGGCTGGTGGAGTTGGCGCGTGCGGTGCTATCCGGGGACGGCACGGCGTTGATTACGTTCCTCCACACGGCGCGGAAGTGCCTGGCGGCCCACGACGCGCCGCCGGGGTTGTGGGATCACCACGGCGAAGCGCTGGCGGTTGTGGTCGACCTGGTGGCCGAGGGCGCCCCGCTTCGACCATTCGACCCCGGTATCCGCGCCGCGTTGGTGGCCACCTTCCATGCCACCCGTGTCGCACCGCACGAATTCCCAGTGCGCTGAGATGATTCGCAGCCCGTGGCCCGGTGGGAGCGGATATCCCTAAACGACGGGGCATGTGTCGGAGTATCCCGAGTGCGCCGAGTAGGCGAATCCATGCGGTGGTACCGGCCGGGATGTCCGCCCTGCATGATCCTCCACGGCCGACGAAAAGAGGGGGTCGGCTGTTCATGGGGAGAGGGATGACTGTGCGACTGCGAGGTTTGTTTCTCAGTGTTGCACTGGCGTTAGCCAGTGCGCTTTATGGTGCGGTGCCGCAGGCTGCCGCGGCCGAGAATGATTTGTACTGGTCGGCCGACCCTCCAGGTGTAAACACGAATACGGGTGTGGTCGTGTCTGCCCCGCCGTAGGGTGCGTGCGGGACGGGTTCGGATGAGTACAAGCACGTGCGGACGTTCTCCGGCACTGCTCGGCGGCTGTGGGTGTTGTACTGCGGAGGGCCGAAGTACAGCAGCACCCCGACCTGGGGATACCGGCACATTCTGTGGCGACACAGAGGCGATTTCGAAAGGATGGCGGCCGGAACCTACCAGAACTGGCGAGATGTCGCCGATCTTGCCATGGATGCCATCGCGAAAGACCCCGATGCATGGGGAGACGCCGGAGCCGGTAAAAACTGCCGATCTCGACTCATTTACCTCTACAATCGACGCACGGGCCAGCTGGTGCGGACACAGATCGTGATTCAGCTTTCCGCACATCAGAGCGGTAAGAGCAACAGGATTATCACCGCCTACCCGCGCGGTCACCAGTGCTAGTATTCACCGCATTGTCTCTGCTATTGTCGCGAAATGGGCACTGACCAGACCGGCTCTGAGGTAGCGCTGGTGCGTTACCTCAGAGCACGAGGGTTCACCGTCGACGAAGAACATCCCGACGTCTACGTCGTCACCGCCTACCGGGGAACCCCGATGCCGCTACGGCCCCGCGTGCGCCTGCCCCAGCCACTCCTCAACGAGTACCTGGAGATCCTGGACCGCACCCCGGGCGCCACCGGGGGCCTGAGCGCACTGTCACTGACCGAGACCCATCTGGAAGAAGCCCTGACCGCTGGTGTCGACGGGCAGAACCGCACCACCGCGGTCGGTGTGCGACGCGGACCGACAGGCGACGTCGAATGGTTCTGGGACCGCCAGCCTTCGCCACCCCCACCGGACTACGGCGCTGCCCCGGACGACCTGGAGTGGCGGACCGACCGGCCCGAGTAAGCAACCGGGGCCGAACTCTGGACAGGCGAAGGTCCGACCGAGGGGCGGTGCCGGGAGGTTTCGTGCGCACCGCCCCTCGGCCGCCGACAGTGATCACGTGCCCCATCGCCCGCAACCCCGTCATTGATCGGTGGCTACAGATACCCAGTTCCAGCAGGTCCGGCACCTCATTCTAGATCTCGATCAACTCACCAGATTGACCACCGCCGCGCGCCGATTGACCTCTTCGTGTTCGGCGGGTGTCTTCTCCCTTCTTCAGCCCCTTCCGGTACTTTGACGCTGGGTGGTGAGTACCGCTCGCCGTACCCGGTCCCAGAGGTGACAGTAGGTGGACTCCGAGAGCTCGCCGCCCCGGATACCGCGGAGGAGCCGTCCATCGGGGCCGGCGCCGAAGCGGATGATGTGTTCACAGAACAGGTAGCTCTGCTCCGGCGGACAGGGCACCGGGCAGATGTCACCGATCTCGCGGCCTTTCAGCGGCCGGTCGTCACGCCTGCGGCCGGTGTAGCTCCACGCTGATTCGGGGCTGGGGGAGCTGCCCTCAGCGTGGATCTCGCCCCACGCGTCCTCGGGTGCCAGCCACCACGGCACGTCCGGGTTCCACTTCTCCCAGGCCAGGACCAGGTGGGCTTCGGTGAGGTGAACGGCTTCCTCGGGCCGCGGGCCAGCGAAGTACAGGCAGCCGAAGAACGCCAGCAGCCGCGGTTCGCTGGGTTCCTGCCCGGGAACACCGCGCAGGGAGCATTGCATCTGATGCGAATGGGCGCAGACTGTTATACGCGGCTCCCGGCGTGTTGAGCGGGACCCGCAGCGCCGCCGCAGGTCCCGCCTCTTTCAAACAGTCAACAGCTAAGACTACGAACGCCGATGGAGCATCAGTCGACTAGAAGCGTATGCCCCGCGTCAGGCTACGCTCCTGCGCACAAATGCCACCTTTGCCACCTACTTCCGGTCCATGAGCTACACCAACGGCGGTTGTCCTTGCCGATAACCTCCACCGTCGGGTAGTTCCGCCAGTAGTAGGCCACGATATACCGCTTTGCCCATCCCCCCATGCTCGTCCAGCGCCGAGCTCCTTCCCGAGCCCGGTATACCTTGTGATTGCTACCAATGGCGAACACCTCTTTGTGCCCTTGACGCCACTGCTTAACACGGACACACTTCTTGACTGGACAGGCGCTGCACCCCCGTAAACCCCACCACGTCATAAATCTGTACTTACATCCAGCGACATTCGGCCCGCCGCGGACTTCACTGATCTGCACTTCCGATTTCGTCCGTTGCGAATGTTCAGCGGAGCTCGTCGTAGCACCGAAAACGGTGAGACCCGCCGTGATCGCCATAACCACGGCGATCTTGACCCCTCCCATTAGCATAAGTCCACCCTTTCTGTTCGAGTAAAGTTCGTGCCATCTACAACAATCGAAATAAATGAAGTCATCTGCAAAGGGCGGCGAACGCGTCCACCTGCTGTGCCGCAACAACCCCCACACGAATCCTCCTCAACACCGCCAACGCCACAAAAGTGCCGCTCCTGCTGACTCCGGGCGCCCGACCAGCAGCCAGTCCATCTCGTCCGGCGTCGGCGCGAGCCTCCATCAAGTCCCGCAACGACACCACCCGGGCACCCTCACGCCCGCACGACCCTGACCCCAGCAGCGCGGCGGCAAGCATGACGTTCTCTATTTTTGCAGGTTGATCTCCTCTGGTATGGGGAGTAGATAAGAGACTGGAAGTCCGCCATCGTGTCGACGCGGTTGACCCGGGGGCAACCGGGGTCACCTCTACAGACCAGTGGAAAACCCGCCAGAACTCTTCGCAGTAGATCCTGTGGCAGGGTTGGGGAACACGCTTTTGCGCGTGTCCCGTCACCAGTGCGGCGCAGGCCGCAGCCCCATACTGGGGGAAACAGTTCCGCCTCTGTGAGGAAACTTGGGGTACATGACAGATATCGGACAGGTCTAGCACGCTCGGCTAACGACCTCGTGCATGGTTGGCGCCGGCGTTGGGATGATCTTGGTGTGGGTCGTGTCGGTGT
>NZ_BMMK01000068.1 GCF_014645795.1 Longimycelium tulufanense
GCCGCGGGTCGCCGTTCTTGATGTCGCGAACGAGGTCGTAGATCGCGGTCTTCTCCAGGTGCACGTTGTGCGGCAGGAGGGACCGCACGAACGCGGCGTCGACTACGCCCGGGCGCGGGTTCCGGGCGAGGTGGTCCGCGATCACGCGGCGAGCGATGGCCCCGGCCTGGCGTCCGGTGATCTTTCCGTCAGCGTCGCTGGCGGAACGCTTGGCGGAACGGTTGCCGGACGTCGCGAACGTCCGGGTGCGTTCCTTGCCGGAACGCTTCGCGGAACCGTTCGCGGAAGCCGCCACCGGTTCCGTCAACGACCGTGCCGGAACGGTCGCGGACTCTGCCGGAACGCTGCCGGAAGACTTGCCGGAACGCTTCGCGGAAGGGTTGCCGGAAGCCGCCAACATCTCGTTGCCGGACCTCGCGGACGGCCGTGCCGGAAGACTGCCGGAAGTCATCTCGGTCCCCGTGACCTGCGTTGACCGAGCATCGGCGGACTCTGCCGGAACGTTCGCGGAAGAGTCCGCGGAACCCTTGCCGGAACGGTTGCCGGAGTCCGTCACGGACTCTCGCGGAACGCTGCCGGAGATGTTCGCGGAAGCCGCCACCGGTTCCGCGAACGCGGTTGCCGGAACGTTCGCGGAACCCTTGCCGGACTCGGGGAGTCCCTGCCCGTCCGTGCCGGAACTCGGCTGCGCACCGGACTTCCGGCACGACTTCCCGAACACCCGGCGCAGGCCCTTCCGGGATGCCCTCCCGTCCGTGAGGGACGTTCCGGAAGGCGTCCGGGACGTGTGGGCGACCGCGTGCAGGTGGTCACTTCCCAACAGCAGCGCGACTGCCCCGGTGGCGGCTTCCGCTTCGGCGATGACCCGCTCGGCCTCGGCCATGCGGGCCTGCTGGTGGTGGTCGATCCGGGCCGCGACGATCCGCGACCACTGCCGGCGGTGGCGGCGGGAGAAGGCGCGTTCGGCCGCCGCCAGCCGCAACGCCTGGGCGGTGTCGGTGATGCCGTCGCGCACCGCCAGGCGCAGCGCGGCGAACGTGCGCCACGGGTAGAAGGCCCACCGCAGCCCGAACGCGGGGGTGATCCGGCCGTGCTGCTCCCGCATCAACACCGACTCGACCCGATGCCACAGGTAGGCGCCCGTGAACGACACGAACCCGTAGACCACGCCGGCCACGGGCCCGTACTGGCCGGTGTTGTGGATGACGTTCACCGTCGCGGCGAACCAGACCACGCCCCACATGGAGGAGCGTTCGACGTGCCCGGCGGCCGGGTCCTGGCGGCGGGCCCGGCGGGCGAGGATGCCCAGCGAGACCCCGGTGACCTCCAGGACGGTGGCCGCGCCCGCGGCGATGTCCGCCGGCACGCCCAAGCCCTGGAACCAGGCGTACTGGCTGCGCCAGGCGGTGTAGATGCCGAACGCGATCACCGCGCCGATGAGCACCACCAGCGGCCAGTTCCGGGCCCGGGTCTTCCTGGCCTGCTTCTCGTCCTTTGCCCACTGGGCACGGCGTTCGGCGTTGGCCAGCTCGGCGGCCTCGACCTCGGCGGCCTGCTTGCGCAGGGCCAGGGCGTGCTTGTCCTGCTCGCGCTGCCGTGCGGCGGCGGCGTTGGCCCGCTCGATGTCGGCGCGGGCCTTGGCCAGGGTCCGTTGCGCGCGGCGGTCGGTCAGGTCCGGCTCCGCGGCGGCGGTGGTGGTCATGGATGCGTTCTCCAGGGGATCAGTGCTGGTCACAGGGGTTTTCGTGGGGGGATCGACGAGGGCCTGGCCGTGGTTCATCGCTGCCACCAGCCCCAGGTGCGGATCGGGTGGGCGTCGCGGTGCAGCTCACACCAGGCGCGGGCCCATCCGGCGACCTCGGCCGGCTTGGTCGGGTCCACCGCGCCGTCCTTGCCCGCGGTGGCCAGGGCCGCAGCGGCGTGTTCGGCGGCGCGCTGGGAGTCGCAGGCCAGCGGCAGCGTGGATGCGGCCGTGTGGTGGATCAGCCACGCCCGCAGGTCCAGCACCACCGCGATCGGCTCCCCGCCCCAGTGCTCCCGGACGATCGGTCGGGGGAACACGGCCAGCGCTGCCGGGAGGGTGCGGGCCGGCACCGGGGCCGACCAGGGCCGGGAGGCGCCGTCGGCGACCGCGTCCAGCAGCGTGTCCGCCACGAACAGTCGGGTGGTCATCGGCGACCACCCCCAAGTAGGGCGGCCACCGCCGGCACTAGCAGGGCCAGCACCACGACACCGGTCTCACGGACGGCGCGGCCGGCCTCGACACCGGCCATCGCCTCGACCAGCACCGACACCAGCAGCAGGCCGATCAGGACGGCGAAGCCCGCCGCGCCGCACACCAGCACCCAGCCCTGGGCCCGGGCGAGTCGCTGCTGGGCGGCCCGGTCCCGATCGTGGTCGGGGTGCAGACGGGTGTAGGTCATCGCGCACCCACCCCCACCAGCACCGGCACCAGGCGGCCGGGGGCGGAGGGGCCCGCGGACGCGGGCCCCTCACTCTCGTCATCCGGGCCGGGTTCGCCGGCCCGTGCGGCGGCGGCCTGGTCCGCGGCGGCGCGCAGCACCGCCCGCCCCACCCGGTCGGCGGCATCGCCCAGCAGGGCGGTGGCCAGCATCGCCGGCCCCGAGGAGGCCGAGGCGACACCGACGGCCACCCCCACCAGGCCCAGCCACGGCCCGGCCAGCAGATAGCCGCACGCCGCCAGCGCCAACGGCGCCACCGCCGCAGCCCACAGCCGCAGCAGCCCCACCGCCGCGACACCGGCGACGAACCGGGCCGCCGCCCGCCAGGTCGGCAGCACCGCCAAGGCCTCCCGCACACCAGTGGTGGTCATCGCCGACCACCCCCCGCCACGGCGAGGGGCCCGGCCAGCAGCCGCAGGCCCCGCTCGGTGGCCAGCACCCGGTCGGCGACCACGGTGCGGCCCCGCCACGGGATCGGGCACGGCCACCACCAGGCGGCCGGCGCGATCAGCCCCGCCCCGGCCAGGGCCTGGGCCGCCGCGACCCGGTGCCCCGGCACGGTGACCGCCACCAGCGCGTTCGCGCCCAGCCACAGCAGCCGGCCCGGCTCCAACCCCGAGACGCTGCGCCAGGTCGGCAGCGCGTAGAGCTCCCCGGCCGCCACCGCGGCCAGCACCGACCGGTACACCGCCACCCGACGCACCACACCCACACACCCGAGCTGCAGGTTCACCACGGACCGAGTCATCGCGGCGCCACCTCCCCGGCGGCCACCGCGACCTGCCGCGGCGTGGCAACCCGGGCCCGGCCCTGCTCGTCGATCTCGGTCGGGCAGCGCAGCAGCCCGGTACCGCTGTGCAGCCACAGTCCCGGCCGGCGCGGGTGCTCCCCGATCCAGCCCTCACACCAGGCGCAGGTCTCCTCCGCGCCGACCAGGGCCGGCAACCGAACTCCCGGACCTCCGAAGTCCCGGAGTTCGGGAGCCCGGTTGCCGCAGGGACGCGGGGACGCGACGAACCCGCGCCCGGGCCGGTAGACCGCATCCCCGGCCTCCCACACCATCGCGTCCGGGTAGGCGGCGTCCGGCGCCGAAGCACAGGGACAGCACCCGTCCTGCTCCGAGCACGACGACGGCGCCGCCTCCAACGCGATCACCTCACGCCCGGCAATGCGGGGCAGGCCAGTACTCACGCCGCCACCTCCCCCGACGCCGAGACGGCCGGGACGGCGGGACGGTGGGCCCGCCGCTCGGCGGTGATCGCACGCAGCCGGCGCAGCCACTCCTGCCGCTGCCGTCGCGACATCGCGGCCCAGATGCCGTACTCCCGGGCGCGGGCGGCGTGCACCAGGCACACCAGCCGCACCGGGCAACCCGCACAGACCTGCCGGGCACGGGCACGCACGGCGAAGTGGTCGCGGCCCTCGACGTGCCACCACTCCGGGTCGTGGCAGGACTGCTGGCAGGCCGGCTGCGCCGGCCCACCGGTGTCGGCGGGGTCGATCTGGCGCAGCAACACCGAGACGCCGTGCGCCTGCCGGTACCGGCACGCCGGGGTGATCATGCCGCGCTCACCTCCCCCGACGCGCCGGTCTGGGTCTCGGTGTCCAGGGCGGCGCGGGCGGCCAGCACCGCGGCCCGGGCCCGCGCGTAGCGCACACCCAGCGCCTTCGTGGCCGCGCTGACGCTCAGCTCCCCGCCGTCGCGGCGGGCCCGCACCACCAGGTCGACGGCCTCGGCCACCAAATCCCGCTCCCGCGGCACGGCCGGCTGCTGTGTGGCGCGCCGCCGCAGCAGCCGCTCCCGCTCGGACTCGGTCAGACCACCCCAGATCCCGTGCTCGGCACGGCGCAGCGCCTGCTCCAGGCAGGACCGGCGCACCGGGCACACCGCACAGAAACTCTTGGCCTCGGCCACCGTCTCCACCTGGGCCTCCGAGACCGGGTGGAAGATCTCCGGGTCCTCGGCGTCCGCACACGCCGGACGCCGCCCAAAGTCGGTGGGCGCCAGGTGCAGCATCAGCCGGTACAGCGCGTCGTGCCGCGCTAACGTCCGCTCGCTCATGGGTCACTGCCCCCCGAACAGGCCGGCGCCCCAGGAGGCCAACGCGGCCATGAGGCGGAAGATCGTCGCGATCGCCGCGCCCAGCTCGTCGGAGAAGGGCAGGCCGGCGCTGCGCAGGATGTAGAGCACGCCGAGCGCCAGCAGCAGCCCGGCCGCGACCTTGACCAGCTTCTTCACGCCGCCGCACCCCCTCGGCGCACGACGCGCAGCGCGTCCGTGGTCGCCGCGAGCCGGCGCAGCGCCGCCCGGGCCGTGTGCCGCTCCTGGCGGTGCTGGGCCCTGCGGGCCGCCCGGGACAGGGCGTAACGCGCCGAGTTGGCCCGGGTCGCGGCCTTCACGAACTCCTCGGGCAGCTCCGCGCCCTCCAGCAGCCACCGCGCCGCGACCGTGAGCTGGGCCAGCTCCCTGTCAGCGGCAACCGCCAGATCGGTCACCGTGAGCTGACCAGCCTCGTTTGCGCTGGTCAGACGTGCCATCATGGACATGGGAAAGCAGTCCTTTCAGCAGGTAGTTGCCTTTTCCCGTCGCCCCCGGCCCGGGCCGTCACCCAGGCCGGGGGCTCTTTGCTGTCCGGCGCTCCGGCCGTTGCCGTCTCACCGAACCGTCGTTACCGTAGCTACGGTAAGTTCCGTCGCGCAAGGGTTACGTAGCTACGGATACGACGAGAAACGAGGTACTGACGGATGACGGGGAGCGCCCGACCACTCTGGGAGCGCGTCTACAACGGCGTCCGAAACGCCATTGACCAGGGCACATACCGCCCCGGGGACCGCATCCCGAGCGAGCCGGAGCTGCAGGAGACCTACGGGGTTTCCCGCACCACCGTGCGCGCCGCTCTCACCCGATTGGTCCAAGAAGGATTGATCACCGAAGGAGTCGGCAAGGCCGGTCGCCAGGTCCGGGAATGGAAGCCGCTGTACTGGAACCTGCACCGCTTCGAACGGGGAACCCGGCTCGACGACCCCAGCACCCAGCTCGACGAGTGGAAGGCCGACATGATCGAGCAGGGGGTCAAGGACCCCCGCCTGCAGATCAGCGTCCGGATCGTCCCGGCCCCGGCCTGGGTGGCCAACTACCTGCAGATCAACCCCGGCGACATGGTGCTGTGCCGGCGCCGCATCCGGCTCGCCGACGAGGTCCCGGTCGCCATCGCCGACACCTGGGTCCGCGAAGAGATCGGCCGCAAGGAAGTCGACGGCACGGCCCCGCTGCTGGCCGAGCACGACATCGTGCTCAACAACGGCATCTTCCACGCCCTGGGCTACGTCCAGCACCGCCTGGACGACCGGATCAGCGTCCGCATGCCCACCCCCGAAGAGGCCGACCTGCTCGACCTCCCCGTCGGCTCCCCGGTCGGCCAAGTCGACCGCGTCGGGCTCCTCGAGGACGGCCAACCGATCCGGCTGATCAGCACCGTCTTCCCCGGACATCGGCTGCTTCTGCGCTACGAGCTGGAGGTCTGAGCCATGCCGTTGGTGACAATCGAGCAAGCCCAGCCCCGCGACGCCGACCAGGTCCTGGCGCTGCTGGACGAGGCCGCCGCCTGGCTCCGCTCCCGCGGCATCCACCAGTGGCCAGAGCGGTTCACCGGCCGCGACGACTGGCGCGCGAAACGGATACGCGCCTACATCGCTGCTGGCCAGACCTACGTCGTCCGCGCCGACACCGCGCTGGTCGCCTGCTTCACCCTGTCCGGCGCCGATCCCCACTTCGCGCACGGCTGGCCCGACGGACCAGACAACGCGCTCTACATCTACCGAATGGCCGTCCGCCGCACCTGGGCCGGACTCGACCTCGGCGGACGCATCCTCGACTGGGCCGGCGCCCGCGCCACCACCCTCGACTACCGGTGGTTGCGGCTGGACTGCCACCGCGACAACACCGCACTCCAGCGCTACTACCAGGCCCGCGGCTTCGAGCTGGTCGGCACCGTCGTCTCCACCATCGACCCCACCGGCAACGACAACCCCGACGCCGCCACCTACACCCGCGGCTCCGGCGCCCTCTACCAACGCCCCGCCAGCCAAATCGCCATCCTCACCAGCAACAACGGGCCAACCCCGCAGGCCAGCAACGGCCTGCCATCCACCCGACACCCCACCCGGTAACGCGCAATGCACCGGTGACCTCCCGTCCCTCCGGCGGGCCCCTTTGCATCCCCCTACACATCCGAAAGGGGGGTTAACAACCGAGTATGGAAGTGCGCGCAACTATGTCAACCCCCATTAACACATATGGTTGCGTTAGCCCCCTTAACAGATCAGGATGGACGCATGCACCCAGAGCTGGAGGAGCTGAACGCGCTCGACGACCCGGTGGACCGTGCCAAGAGAGCCGGCGAACTCGTCGCCGAGCACCAAACGGTCGTCACCGAGCTGTCCCGGATCCGACGGGAAGCGCTCGAGGAACTTGTCGCGCGTGGTTCCAAGCCGGGAGAGATCGCGAAGGCGCTCGGGATGACTCGCGCGCGGGTGAGCCAGCTCTTGAGCACTGGCCCCAGGTCGGAGCGCGCCTTTCTGGGCTACGGGACGCTGACCGTTGCGCTCGGGGGCAAGCGCGAAGGCGGGAAGGAACAGAACAAGGCCGGCAAGGTTGTGACCCAGGAGGACATGAACAGCTACGAGCGGCTACGTGATCTTGCTCAGACCCTGGGGCTCGACACCAGGTACGAGGTGATCCAGCCGCCGGGCTTCGTCAACCTCAACCGCGACAACCTGGTGGTGATCTGCGGTCCCCGGCTCTCACCGCTCATCAGCCAGGTGCTGGAGTCCGACGACAAGCTTGGTTTCGAACGTGACCAGCAAGGGTGGTACCTGGTCGACAAGCGAGCCGGGCAGATCCACCGGAGCCCGATGGACGCCGGGGAGCCCCGCGACCACGCCTATCTCGGGCGACTTCCCCGGCTTGATGGTCGGGGAACCTTTCTCTACATCGCCGGGATTCACGCAATCGGTGCAGCCGGCGTCGTCCACTTCATCGAGAACAACCTCGCCGAGCTCTACGCCGAGGCAAAGACCAAGCGCTTCTCGACGCTGATCACCTGCACCTTCAATCCCGAGACCCTGGAGGTCCAGTCCAGTCAGCAACTCAGCCCCTACTACCGCGAGGGGGCCTGATGCACGTCGCGTTCGCCACCCTCCCGGGAGGCGTCCGTGCCAATGAGGACTGGGCTGGCGCGGCCGGCGGAGTCGTCGCGGTGCTCGACGGGATCAGTGCTGCTGACGGCAACACCAGGTGCCGCCACGGAGTCCCCTGGTACGTGCACCAGCTCGGCGTCGCGTTCCTCACGGCGGCCAGCGATGCGGACAACAGCCTGAGCAAGGCGCTCGCGCTCGCGATCACGCACGTGGCCGCGCAGCATCCGGAATGCGATCTCTCCCATGGCGGCACGCCGTCCGCCACGATCGCCGCGCTGCGCATCACGACGTCCCGTGTCGAGTACCTGGTGCTTTCCGATGCCGTGCTGTTGCTCGACTTCGGCGACTCGCTGAAGGTTGTCACCGACAGCCAGGTCGAATCCGTGGCCGCGGCGGAGCGCGCGGAGACGCGCCGGCACGCGATCGGAAGCGCCGAGCACCGTCAGGCGGTGCAGGAGTTGGTCCAGGCGCAACGAAAGCTCCGCAACCAGCCCGGTGGGTACTGGGTTGTGGCAGCGAACCCGGAAGCTGCCCGCCATGCGGTCATCGGCGCGGTTGCCCGCAGTGATGTTGTCCAGGCGGCGCTGCTGACCGACGGGGCTTCCCGCCTCGTCGACGCTTTCGGGCTTGCCACCTGGCGGGAGGTGATGGAGTTGCTGGCGACCGCAGGACCACAGGCACTGATCAACAAGGTTCGCGCCGTCGAAGACACCGACTCTGACGGCCAGCGGTGGCCCCGGTACAAGCGCTCCGACGACGCTACGGCCGCGCTGGTCGTCGTCAACGGCACGTAGATCCAGAACTCGCTTTCGACGATCACCGGTGACACCGGGGAGGGATGATCAGCCCGTGACTGAGACCGGCTCGGCCCCAGGTCGGGGCGTTAGCACGACCAGCGCTTTTGATCAAATAGCGACACGCCGACGCGCCCCGACAGATCCGCGCTGTGGATCAGCGGCGGTGACAGGATGCCCAGCATGATCGCGCCCGAGACCTACGGGAACCGGCAGGAAATCGACCACTTGGCCCGCCGGGGCCCCTAGACAGTGATCGGGCCGGGAGTTGGCAGCTCCCGGCCCGATCGAAGGCCCTGGAAACGTGCGTGACCGGGGATGGTCTCGCGCACCGCAAAGGGGCCCTGCGGTTTACGACGCACCCGCAGGTTACCCAGGCCCCTCGGCGGTGCGCAGCACCCTCCGGTCGCGCGTCACACGACACGCGGAGGAGTAGAGCGTGAGCAACGAGGCCGTGGCCTGGGCGATGGCTCAGGACGTTCTGACGGTCACCAAGCCCCGCAAGGGTCGGGAAGCCGATCCCACGCCCCGCCCGGATCCGCTGGGCAAGTGGGTGTTGACGATCATCGCGAACGAGGTCAGCACGGTGGGCTGGTCCGCCCTGCTGCCGATGGAGTACATCGCCAGTCGAGCGATGTGCACGGACAAGGCGGCGCGCGAGATCGTGGAGCGCGTCGAGGCCGCCGGGTTCCTGCGTCGCCACCGCACGCAGGTCGAGGGCCGCCACAACGCCCCCAGCGTCTTCCGGTTCTACCTGCTCGCCCCGGCCTCCCCCGTCGTGCAGGGCCGCGTCGAGATCGACTGGGACACCCCCGAGGTGATCAGCCGCGAGGAACTGGAGCAGGTGCGCGACTCGCTGCGCGCCCTCGTCGGCGACGAACGGAAGCCCTGGGCCGATCGCAACCGTGGATTCCGGCCCCGCCGCCGGTCCGACGACGGCGCGAACGACAGCGCCGAGCACCCCACGAACCCAGAGGGGAACCTGGTTCCGCACTGGCGTGACCTGGGACGGGAACCTGGTT
>NZ_BMMK01000069.1 GCF_014645795.1 Longimycelium tulufanense
AGATCGTCCACGAGTGGAGATCATCTACCCCACCTCAACGATCTACCAAGTGAGACACGCTCTTAACCACGTGGGACCACTGACCGCAGAGATTGATAAGGAGCCGGGCAGAATCGGGAAACTCATCACGGAGCACTACTGTGATCCCGGGAAGACCAGACTGACTCTATTGATCAGTATGTGGTACTATGGTTGGTCCCGTCCCGCGGGAAGCACGTCACGGTAGCGCACGCGCCGCCGTTGGCTGGTACGAAAGCCATGGGCACGGTTTGCTCCGGCCCTGCCCTCACTGGTCACACCCGGCAGCAGAGGTGACCAGCTTTCCGACGCCGGTACTGCCCACCGGTCGACCTCACCCGCCGACACGGCAACACATCCGAGGTCACAGCGCCGCGCACGGAGGGGACACGGTTGTCCCCAGTACCTGCGCGACCACACTCGGAAGCTCGTTCGCGTGCGCTACCGTGGCCGCACGCCAGGCGACGTGGTGATCGGGCCGCACCAGAACGCAACCACTGTCCTCAACCTCACGAAGCCGAGCCCATTGGCCATAGACGTCACGGAGTTCGGCACGGTTGCCGATGTCGCGAACGGTGATGTCGACTCCGGTCAGCTCGGTCGCCACCCACTCGGAAAGGGTAGCTTCTCGGCGATACCCTGCTCGTAATGAATTCTCAGGCCCGACTCACGCGCGTGTGCGCACGCCACGTCCAGGGAGTTCCCGGAGGGGTCCACTCCGGTCACCTGGCAGCCGGCCCGAGCGAATTCCTCAGCGAACAGGCCACCTCCACAGCCGACGTCGAGTACACGGAGGTTGGTAAGGTTGAGATCGAGACGGCCAGTGAGAATGTTGCTGAAGTAGCCGAACGCACCGGAGTGCACGCGTGCAGGACTGCAAAGGGGTGGTCGTCGTCCCGCCAGCTGTTCGGCTGGTTGTAGACCTCATTATCGACTACCATTGGTTTTCCACCCTCTCGGCATGTTGATCGACTCGGTGCGCGACGTCATTCCGTGCATCCGGTTGCGTTCGAGACGAGGATCCGTGGGCGACAGAGCAAGGGGCTGGTGCGAAGCGGACTGGACCACGAGGTTGCGCTGCGGAGAGCCGGCGGTCTGCTTGGCGAGGTCCAGCAAGGGTTCGAGGGCCATGTGCCGAGCCGTCCACCTGGTCTCGAGTGCTCATCGCGGCTGACGCCATCCGGGTTTGCCTGGACGTCGGCTGAACGTCAGGTTGACGGTCGATCAGCGCGAGCCAGCGGTGTACCGGTACCGCATGGGTGCCCGCCACACCGTGTGGTGGCCGAATTCGACCGGCAAGAACCGTCACGAGAGGCTCCAGGCCATCGGAAGTCCCAATTCCTACGCCTGGGCCACCGTCTCACCCGGCACTTGGCCCGGACTTAGTTCCGACCTGGGCGGTGGGACCAATGCGACTCAGGTGTCTCCTCGATCGTGTGCGCGAACCATGTACGTCAACCGATCCGTCTGCCGCCGCAAGCGCGTCGTGGGATCCGACATCGCTGGTCAGCGACGGGGCCCGAGGCCCGCCGTGATCACTTGACAGACCTCGGACCAAGCCGTACCAAGGTAGAAATGACCACCGGAGAAAATGTGCAGGTCGAGCCCGGCTGCGGTGTGTTCGGCCCAGGCTTCCGCATCCTTGCGTGCAACCCGTGGGTCGGCGTCACCGACGAGGACCGTGATCGGACATCCCACGCTCCGGTCCGGAGGACAACAGTAGGTCTCGACCGCCTTGTAGTCGCTACGGAGAACCGGAAGGATCATGTGACGAACTTCCTCGTCGTCCAGCAATCTCGTGTCCGTGCCACTCAGGTTCCGCAGTTCCGCCACCAGGGCTTCGTCGTCACGTTGGTGAACGTTTTCCTCGACGTACCTTGACGGTGCACGCCTTCCCGAGGCGAACAGACGCACCGGAACCGTGCCCTTGCGGTGCTCCATCCTGTTGGCCACCTCAAAGGCCAACACCGCGCCCATGCTGTGGCCGAACAGCGCTGTCGGGCGATCGAGCCGGGAGGTGAGTGCATCGAACGTCGCGTCCGCCAGTTCGGAAATGTTCTCCAAGCGCCGTTCCGCCCGTCGGTCCTGACGGCCCGGGTACTGCACGGCGAGTACCTCGACCATCGGCGAGAGTGCTCCCGACAGTGGACGGAAGAAGCTTGCCGAGCCACCGGCGTGCGGAAAACACACCAGCTGCAGCCCATCCTCGCCTGACGTGTGATAACGCCGGAACCACAGGCCATCGTCCGCGCTGATACTCCCCACAGGCGTCCCTCCCGTGATGCGGTAGCTGGGAGCCAGCGTGCCGGGCAGGTCTTGTCCTCGTCTGGATTTCTTCTTGTGGGCAGGACACGCCAGCTCGACCACGGCCCGGTGCTGACGATCGCCCACCCGCCGAAAGCTCTCGAGCCCGCGACGCCCTGACGGAACCAAAGCCACCCTATCGGACTTATTCGCTAAGGCGCGTTATGTGGATTGATCTTGACGTGGGAGGGCCTTCGTGACAGATGAACGAAGGTGCTGACGCTTGATCCTCACCACGAAGGCCAGGGCACATGCTGCCGGTTGCCGAATTGTTCGTCCACGTCTGTGCTCATCGATGACGCCATCACCGACGGGGCGATCGTGATCCCCACTCGGCCGGGACCACGTCCGGCCTGCAGCGACGCGGAGGTGCTCACGATCGCCCTGGTGCGACACATCCTCGGCCGGGGCAGCGAGTCTCCGGCTTCCTGGCCGAGGTCGCCCGTGACTGGCCCGACCTGTTTCCCTGTCTGCCGCACCAAAGCGAGTTCAACCGGCGCGTGCTGGCTGTGGGGCGCCTTCGAACACCTGCGCCACCCCCTGATGCAGGCCGTGCTCATGGATGCCTGGCAGCAGATCGACACCTCCGCCCTGCCAGTCACGCACCCCAGCCGGGTGCGCGGCGCACACATCTGGGTCGGTCCGCACGGGCTGGTGGCCCGGTTCGGTCACGACGCTGCTCATGGCGAGTGGTTCTCCGGCTTCCGCCTGGCCATTCGCACTGACCTAGCGGTAGTTTGTTGACAGTGGGTTTGACCTGCAGTAGGCCGAAGATGCAGGAAGTTCCGTGGCCCGTGTGTGGGGATGTGGATCATGACTGTGCGTCGTGTGTGTCCGCCGGCGCCGGGCCGTTGGAGGACTACGCGGTCCGGTTCGATGAGGTGTTTGCGTCGCTGGCGCAGCGGCGAGGGTTTCGGGAGTACCTGAGCGGGTTGTTGGCCCCGCGGGAGCGGAATAAGACGTTGACCTGGCTGGCCGGGGCTGAGCCGGTGGTGGGGGCGCAGCATGCGGCGGTGCAGCGGTTGCAGTTCTTCCTGTCGGAGTCGCGGTGGGACCACGAGCGGGTCGATGATCGGCGTCTGGAGTTGCTGTGCTCGGACCCGGCCACGGCCCCGCACGAGGGCGGGGTGTTGGTGGTGGATGATTCCGGGGACCGTAAAGACGGCACGAAGACGGCGCATGTGGGCAGTCAGTGGCTGGGCCGCCACGGCAAGACCGACCGGGGGATCGTCACCGTGACCACGCTGTGGGCCGATGAGAACCTGTATTACCCGCTGCACGCGGTGCCCTACACCCCGGCGCACCACTTCCCGAAGGGCAAGACCGATCCGGGTTTTCGCACCAAGCTGACGATGGGCGCCGCCCTGGCGTGTCAGGCGCGCACGGCTGGCATCGCCTTCCGGGCGGTGGTGGCCGACTGCGCCTACGGCGACCACGACGGCTTCCGTGGTGAGTGCCGCGGGGCTGCCGTTCGTGATGGCGCCCAAGCCACAACGGGGCACCAGGGCCTACCAGGACGAAGCACACACCCCTGTCGATGCCGCCCGCGCCCTACCGTGGGGTGGGCCACGGCGACCCGGGGCGTGGCGCAAGGTCGTCCGCCGGTACCGGGACGGGCACACCCAGACCTGGTGGGCCGCGGACGCGGTGTTGGGCTGGTGGGGTCCGGACGGGATGACCCGGCTGGTGGTGGCGACCACCGACCCGGCCACCCTGCCGGAGCATTCCACCTGGTATCTGGCCACCGACCTACCCCGCCCCGGTGGGCCCCGGGAGAGTGAGAGTCGGCATCGGGCCGCTGATCTGGCCGAGATCGGAGGATCTACGGTATCCGGAACTGGATCGAGCAGAGCTACAAGCAGGTCAACGACGAGTTGGGCTGGGCCGATTTCCAGGTCCGCTCCGACACGGCGATCCGCCGCCACCAGACCCTGGTCCACTGTGCCTTCTCCTTCTGCTGGGCATCCTGGTTCGCCGATCCCGAGCCGGGAGCGCCACCGTGTCCGCCCGGGCGGCCCGCCGCTGCCCAGCGATCGAACCGCCGACAGTGGCGAGAGAGGGGGAGCTGCCACACGGTCCACACCGGACAGAAGACGGCCGCCGCCCTGCTGGCCTCGCGCGCTGCGTCGGGTCCGCGGCTGGCTGACCCCCGCCAGACTGCTGCAACGCTGCTGGCGAGCGTGGTCGGCCACGCCCCCACCAGTGGAGTTACAGGCGCTTCTCGACGCAGCCGCGAAAGGACAGTCCCTGAACCTGTACCTCCCGCCTTAACAAACTACCGCTAGGGGTTAGGTGCGGGCGGCGACGACGAGCCCACTGGACCACGTCATGAGCGTGACCACCAGGTTGGGTTCGTCGATGATCTCGGCGAGGAACTTCTCCACCCTGGGCTCGTGGTCGTCCGGCCACGTGGGTTCCGGGAGAAGGTCGTCGCCGATGTAGAGGCCACCGGGGTTGAGGTGGCCCAGCAGGTCAGCGCGGCGGCGGAACCTGTCGGGCCGGCAATCGACGAACACCAGATCGACGCCGGGGCCGGTGTAGGTGTCCAGCCAGCTTTCGGCATCGGCGACCACCAGCGACACCCGCGGATCGGCGCCGAGGGTGCCGCGGGCGAGCATCGCGGTCGCCGGATCGGCCTCGACTGTGATGAGGTGCGCGTCGGTGGTCATGCCCGAGAGCAACCACGCAGTACCTACCCCAGTGCCGGTGCCGAGTTCGAGGAGCAGGCCGCCGGGTTTGCTCGCGGCCAGTGTTGCCAGCAGCGCCCCGGTGCGGTCCTTGCAGGACATGGCGAACTCGGCCTCGTGCGCCGCGAACTGGGCGCGGCGCACGAGTTCAGGGATGCGGGTGGGTTCGTCGTTCACGCCGTGCCCTCCGGGGCCTCCACCGTCATCGGCTGCACCCATCCTCGACGTCGATGACCGCCAGCCGCCGACGCCCCAACCCCGCATACGGAGCCAGCCAGACTCCCGAGGAGTCCGGACCACGGCACTCCTGGGTCGCGGTCATGGCCTCCAGCACCTCGCGCTGGCTGGTCAGGTCACGCTGGAAGGACACCCAACCGGCGATTCCACACATTTCACGTCCTTTTCCTCATATAAGCGAGACAAATTTCCTGATCACAACAGCAGAGGTGGTGGTGTGGCCTGACTTTTGCGGCCAATATCCACTCAGAACGTGGCGATGACTTGGAACCAACTCGAAGCAACGGCTAACTGGTTCGGCGTCGTGCGCTCAACCCATGGCGCACGCGATCATTTCCTGGCCAACAGCCGGTCGAACCCTCGTCCGAAAGGTCCTCATCCCGGTCGCACCTCGGCGGCGAAACGCCATGTCAGACGAGATCCTTCGGGCACCGGTTCGACGACGTAATCCTCCACAAGGAAGGGGAAGATCAGCCGTGACGCCTCGACACCCCCGTGAAGGTCTTCCGGTAGCCCTCTCCCAACGGTAGAAGCGTTCTCGGAGAACGAAGCCACCCCACCTCCGCAGGGGGTCGGCAAAGTTATTTGGCCTGGTTGAAGGGCGGGCACGGCCCTCGTTGATCATGTGGTTCCTCTTCCTGGCAGGTCAACCCAGCCAACCTGCCGTCTCCAGGCGATCCACCGCCAACCAGACAGCCCCGCCCAAAGGCAAGTTAAGCAGGGGTCGCGCCGTCGAAGCGCAGCGGCAGGATGTCCGGCCCGCTGACTCCGAGCTCGGGCCGCCAGGTGATCGGGCCGGCGATCTGGGGTGGGCCCAGGCGGGAGGGCAGCACAGTGAGGGCCTCGGCGAGTTCCATGCGAGCCAGCGCCGCGCCCAGGCAGTAGTGCGGGCCACCGCCGAAGGCCAGCGGAGATGCGTCACGCTCGACGGTAATGTCGAAGGTATCGCCGTCGGCGAACACCCGGGGGTCCCGCTGCGCCGAATGCGCGCACAGCCAGACGGGGGTTCCGGCGGGGAAGTGCACGCCTTGGAAGTCGAAGTCCTCGACAGCCGCCTTGGTGGCCACCACTGTCGTCGTGGGGGACCAGCGCAGGACTTCTTCGACCGCTTGGGTGGCCAGCTCGGGCCGCTCCCGCAGCAGCACCCACTGCTCGGGATGCGCGGCGAAGGCCACCATGGCGTGGCTCAGCTGGTGGCTCGTGGTCTGGTAGCCCGCGACCAGCAGGGTCACGACCAGGGTGCGGAGCTCCTCGTCGTCGAGGGCACCGTCCTGTTGTTGGGCGCGGACAAGGTCAGAGAGCAGGTCGCTGCCCGGGTTCACCCTCCGCTGGTGGAACACGGTCTCGAGGTAGCCGTACACTCCCTCCAGGGCCTCCTCTACGCGGGGAAGCAGGCTATGGTCGGCGCTGAGCGCCACCACCAGGTTGATGTCCTTGCACCAGCGGCCAACGGTGTCGTAATCCTGAGACGGGACACCGAGCAGCCGGCACACCACCGCTACCGGCAGCGGATCGGCGAACGCCTCCACAAAGTCATACACCCCCGCGGTGGGCAGCCGCCCGGCCAGATGCTCCACGGTGGCTTGGACGAACGGCTGCAGCTCGTTGATCCTGCGTGGGGTGAACGCGCGGGTCACCAGCCCGCGCAGGCGACGGTGATCCGGACCGTCCAGGCTCTGCATGAAGTCGCGCATAAAGTCGCGCGCCAGCCCGTCTTTGGGCCCGACCAGCTCCACGACGCCTCGGAAGCCCGAGATCAGCCGGGGATCGCGGGACAGTTCCTCGGCCTCGGCGTACCGCAACACCAGCAGCCCCACCGGTGTGCGGGCGATCCAGCACTGCTCCCGCGTCGCGGCGACCTCCTCCGATTCCCAGGTGAACCCTGGCGCGGTGATGTCCAGAAACGGCAGATCCGACAAGGACGATGCGGTGTGGGTGGCAGTCGACATACTCGATCCTTCCCTTCGGGTGCGGGTGCGGCGTGCCCCGCACGGTGGTGGGTGTCGGGTCCCGTACGGGGCGCCGAGTGTGTGCTGTCGTCCCACATTCTGTTCAGACGAACTTGACGCGCTCTTGGAGCCTACTTGGTTCACCTGGGGTGCCCCGCGTCCTCTGGACAGTCGCTTGTGATGATCTCTATAGCGCGTGTGTGTTCAGCTACTCGGCGCGCACTTCGCTGGGCGTTCTGTAGCCGATTTGCTGAATGGAGCCGTTGGCGATTATACGAACTTGGTCTTCAACTCTTGCGGTGTGTGCGGGGGGTGTCCCTATAGGGTTGTCAAGCCGCGTGAGGGGTGCCGGCCGCCCGGTAGAGGGCTTCGTCGCGGAGCATGGCGTAGATGACGTCGCAGCGGCGGCGGGCCAGGCAGATCAACGCGGCGTTGTGTTTCCTTACCTTCGTCGCGTTTTCGCTGGTAGTAGGCGCGGCTGGTGGGGTCTGCGAGGGCGGCGAAGGCGGCGAGGAAGAAGGCGCGTTTGAGTTTGCGGTTGCCGGAGCGGGCGGGGTGTTCGCCGCGGATGCTGGTGCCGGAGCGGGGGCGATGCCGGCGTAGGCCGCGAGGTGGGCGGAGGAGGTGAAGCCGGAGGCGTCGCCGACTTCGAGCAGGATGCGGGCGGCGGTCCTGACCCCGATGCCGGGCATCGACGTCAGGACCCGCGCTGCCGGGGCAAGAGGGTGTGCATCGAGGATCTCCCCCAACCTCATCGGCGACAGTTTTCCGTTGCTGGAGCACGGTTTTCAAGCTATACGCCAATCGTGGCAGTACCGTGTTCGCCGCGGTCGTGCCAGGGACCACCACCGTCTGTTCGGTCAGCGCGGCAAGAATGTTCTCCACCAGGCGTTCGCCCATGCGGGGAGCGTGGGCTGCGGCGATCGAGCGCAGTTTGCGGCGTCCGGCCTTGGTGATGCCGGCTGGTCCACCACAGCGGGACAGGATCTCCAGCACCGCCGGGTGGGTGATCTTGGGTCCCAGGACGCGTTCCAGGGCGGGGTGGATTCCGGTGAGCAGCCCGCGGATACGGTTGGTCAGGCGAGTGGCCTCGGCCGCGAGGTCGTCGTCGAAGCCGACCAGCACCTCCAACTCGGCCAGGGCCTCGTCACCGACATCCACCCGGCACAGCGCATGGGGTAGGGTGCGGGCCGCATCCGCGATCACGAAGGCGTCGCGGGCATCAGTCTTGGCCGTGCCCGGGTAGAGGTCGGCGATACGGCGCATCGCCAGCCCGGGCAGGTAGGCCACGTCATGCCCACAGGACCGGGCCACCGCCACCGGCAGCGCCCCGATCGTGGCCGGCTGGTCCACCACAACCAGCACCCGACCGTGGGCGGCGAGCGTGCCGAACAGTTCCCGCAGCGTGGGTTCGCTGTTGGGCAACGGGGCGTCATACAGCCGTTTCCCCTGGGGGTCCAGGCCGAGGGCGTGGTGGTCACCCCTGCCGACATCCAAGCCCAGGAACACGCCGTACTTACTGGTCACAGGCGGTGTCTTTCGTACTCGTCGGGCTGGTCGCCGATCAGGCATCGGCAGCCGGCAGCCACGCCTGCGACGAGACCTACCCCGCAGGGCGGCCGTGTCCCTATCAGCGAGTCCGCCGATGCCACCCGGCCCGGTGACACCACCCCCCGGATCATGCGTGCGACTGGGGGCATCAGTCATGCCGGACCTGGCGACCAGATCCTCTGAACCAAGGCCACGAAAAAGGTAACCTCGGGGGCGTGGACCTCTTCGTTCGTTGTTTCGTGGTATCTGGTTTGCAGACTGTGTGCACATCGTAGCGTGGGGTGGGCCAGTTGTTGGTGCGGCCAGGCCGTCCCGTAGATCGCGTCCGCTATTGCCAGTGGCCACCCCTGTGATGACTTCTTCCTTACCCGCTTGCCCACCTCCGGTTCTCTGTGCCTACTGCTCCACCACCATGCGGGGGGGGTGTCTCTATGTCGGTTGTCAAGCGGCGGCTGGGGTGTTGTCGGGTTGGTGTGGCTCGG
>NZ_BMMK01000070.1 GCF_014645795.1 Longimycelium tulufanense
CCTGGCAGGTCAGTCGAGCCAACCTGCCATCTCCAGGCGATCCACCGCTAATCAGACAGTCCCGGGCTGACCATTGTTCTTCACGTCGGAGAATCCATGCGTACGGGAAGCGGTGACGCAGGTAGTAGCTCTTCCTTCCAGAAGAGGATTCGAGACGCCATGCTCGATGAGGTGCTTGCGTGACGGTGAGCGGACCTGTGGCCCGCAATGTCGTCGTCCACAGCGGATCAGGACTGCCTCATGTTGTTCATGTCGACGAGAGGGGTGTCCCGAGTGCCAGGGACCGCGGATGGTGGGGAAAGGAACAGCACCTGCCAGCAACTGGTCGTCGTGCAAGTGCGGGCGACTCGGTTGTTGTGGAGACTTATCATTTGGACAGCCGTTGTTTCGTGGCACGTAGGCATGTCCCTCATGTGTGCGGTCGGGCGTCCTCGGCGATGGGGGACCGTCTTCCGGACCCGCCTACCCATGCTGCTCGAAGATCTCGGTCCGACCTTCATCAAGGGTGGGCAACTTCTCAGCACTCGGCGCGATCTGTTGTCGCCTCTCTGGTGTGACGCCCTGAAGGGCCTGCACGACCGGGTCCGGCCGATGAGCATGTCGGACGCGGAGCGTGCGCTTGCCCGCGCCTATCCGAATGGTCACCCGTTCACACAGTTCGTCTGGGAGCCCGTGGCCAGCGGGAGCATCGCGTGTGTCTACCGTGCGCTCCTTCCCGACGGACGGACGGTCGCCGTGAAACTCCGTCGGCCCGGTATCGAGCGTGTGATGGCGGCGGATCTGGCACTACTACGCGTGGGGACGAGGTTTCTCCAGCGTGTTCCCCGACTGCGGCGTGTTCCCATGGAACGCATGGTGGTTCAGGTGGGTAACGCCGTGCTCCGCCAACTCGACTTCCATCAGGAGGCACGGGCGCTCGGCAAATTGCGGAGCAACCTGGCTCCGCTACCTGACCTTCAGCTCCCCCAAGCAATCTCCAGTGCGTGTGGGGAGGGGGCACTCGTCATGGAATATCTCAAGGGACTGCGTACCCTGGAACCCGACGAGCTGAGCCCACCCATCCGCCGCAGGCTGGTGGAAACGGTGCTGCGCGGTGTTTACCGGATGCTTTTTGTTGATGGCCTCGTGCACTGTGACATGCATCCGGGAAACCTTTATCTGGCGCCGAACGGAAAGATTGCCTTACTCGACGCTGGTTTTGTGGTCCATCTCCCCCGCCAGGTGCGTAGACTTTTCTCCGAGTTTTTTCTCAATATGACGCTGGGGCGTGGCGATAAATGTGCTGAGGTGATACTCCGCAGTGCGGAGGATGTGTCAGGGCGAGACGATGTGGAAGCCTTTCGTGGTGCTATATCCGACCTGGTTCGTTCGGCATCTGGGTCGCGCGCCGAGAGTTTTCGTCTCGCCCCGTTCGCCGCTTCCCTCTTTGACCTCCAGCGGGAGTACGGCATCGCAGCCGCACCAGAGTTCGTGTTTCCCCTGATGTCCTTGCTGGTACTCGAGGGGATGGTCAACGATCTATGCCCCGAAGTCGATTTTCAGGCGGTGGCGGTTCCTGTTTTGCAGTCAGCACTCAACGAGTGACAGGAAAACTATTGTCGATAGCCGGTGTGAAGTTTTTGTGTTGAACTTCCCGGTTTTTGGCGAAAGGTTCACGAAAATGTCGGCGGTCGACAACTTTGGACAACAAGGTCGCGGCTGCCACGTCGCACCACATAGAAGGGAGACAAGATGACCACGAGGTATGAGAAGAAGCGTCGGCAGCAGCTGGCGGTTGGCAAGCTAATGACCCGGGCGGTCCTTGTGGCCATACTGGGGAGCGCGGCGGCCGGAGTGGGTACCTTTGCCCATGCAACGCCGACGTCCACATGGGATGCACTCGCCCGGTGCGAGTCGGGAGGAAAGTGGAATATTAGCACCGGCAACGGATTTTCCGGTGGTCTCCAGTTCCTGCCGAGTACCTGGCACGCGTTCGGTGGGAGCAAGTATGCCCCCAGCGCCCACCAGGCAACCCGGGAACAGCAGATCCGCGTCGCCGAGCGCGTGCTCCGTAGCCAAGGCTGGGGCGCCTGGCCTGCCTGCTCGGCGAAGCTCGGATTGCGAGGTACCACGGTTCGTACCCCAGCAGAGCGTCCAAGCCCGGCCGTCCCCACCAAGCCGACACCCGAGAGCGATAACGACCTGTCCGGCACGGCCTACGTCGTGTTGCCCGGCGACACGCTGTTCGGCATTGCACTGAAGCTGAAAATACCCAGCTGGCGAACAATCCATGCGAACAATCGGGACCTCATCGCGGATCCAAACCTCATCTACCCGGGACAGCGGTTCCGGGTGTGATCACTCGTTCAGGCTCTGGTCAGCGTAACCACATGCCGGTGTTCCGGTTTGGCCTCGTTGGAGAAATGAGGTGACGACATGGTTGATGTCAGGAAGGATGACATCCTCTGTGTGTTCCGTGACTTGCCGGTCCTTCCCGGAACCAGCGCTGAGGGGTTGCTCGTTCTTACCGATCCGGACTGTTCCCTCGCCACCCGGCCGGGTATCGCGCGCCACGCCACCTGGCCGGGTGGCCGGGGAGTGGTGTTCGTGCCGACGATCCGGCCGCTGTGGATGGCGCAACACGTCCGGCAACTCGCTGGTGTCGAGGCCATCACGGTTCAGCCTGCCGGTGCTGTCTCGGTGGAGACACGCATCGCCCTGTGGTGGGCGAACGAACTGCGTTCTTCCCGGCTACCGGTTCTCCGGACGACTGCTGGACGGAACTCTGACCTCTCGGTACTGCCGGACGCCTTCGTCACCGGCGCTTCACAGACGACCTCCCGGGTACGGAGATGCCCGAGCGAGGTTGCGAGGATACTCCACCTCATCACGGTGAACGCCGGGCGGCGTCTCCTGGAACTGCCGGTCTGGGAATGGCTGCCACGCCCCGACGCACTGGCGTGGTTCGGCGTCCGGGTATCGGAGGTAGAGCACCTGTACCAGCACATCCCGGAGTTGCTGTGGCTCCGCCGCGCGGCCCGCGAGCACAGGCTTCCACAAACGCCGTCCGGGCAACGGCTCGCTCGAGCCCTGGGTGACGAGACGCTGACCGGAAGGTTTCTCCTCGAACACCACGCCCTGGTTGGCGAAGTCATCGAAAAACATGCGCTGAGCCAGTGGGTCGGGCAGCCGGTAGGTGTGCCTTCGCGGTAAAGCACACCCCGGCCTGAAGGCGACGAACCGTAGACCGGGGCCAGGTCTTCCACAGACATCGATCAGGTGGGAGAGCGGGGCACCGCTTCGTAGAACGGGGTGAGATGGGCTGGAACGATTTCTACCAGCGGCGAGGTGCTCTGCTTGCTGTTCTGGAGTGGTACGCCCGCAACCCGGGATCTACCATCCGGTTCGATGAGATCCCTGGTCTCCACGAGGCTTATCGGGACCGCGAGGACCTGCTGCGCGCGTTGCACTGTCGCTGGTTGCTCTTGCTCGCGCCACGCATCGAACTGGCGCTCGATGCGGCCGCCAGACACCCGTCCCTCGACCGTGTGGTGGCCGTGACCCGCGCATGGCGGGAGCTGGCCGCCAGCGAACCGGCATTGCGTGGGGTGCTGGACGAGTATGCCGGCGTCAACTCACAGGGTGTGTGTACCGCATGGGCCGCAGAGCACCGTCTACTTGCGCTCGCGGCGGGACTGGCCGAACCCGACCAAGCCCCTGAGGAGGTCATCCGGATCGGGGCCGCTTTCCTGACCATGGTTGGCCACCAGGGTCGGGGGCGGTGTGTCAGCAGACGGCGTGGTCTCCCGGCCACGCTGCTCCGAGAAGGTCGTAATCTGCTGACGAGGATCAACGAGCGTATGCGGCGCCGGACAACCAAAAACCAGTGTCAATAGCGCATCCTCCATGTTGCACCCGGTGCCAGGTCTGCGAATGTGATCGTGTAGTGCGACGACGCGCGTACACGACGCGCTTGGAGTCGTGCATGGTGGACATGAACTCGTCGATCAGAAATCGGCGAGATATCCCTCCACCGCAATACGGTTAGCCAGTTGTCGGTAAGCCGCAGAGTGGGTCGGTGTCCGCGTTGCGAGCCCGTCGACGTATCGGTTGTACATGCAGAACAATGCTGAGATCAGCACCGTGTCGTGGATCTCGAGATCGGTGGCGCCTCCCGCGCGAGCGTCGGCCACGAGTTCAGGGGTGACCGCATTGCCGCTCTTCTGGACGGCAGCGGCGATGCGTAGCAGGGCCGCGAGCTTGGGTGGCAGAGGTGCTTCAGCCGACTCGATCAGCACCTGCTCGACCAGCGGTGGACCCTCAGGAAGCTGGACAGCGGCGCAGGCTGCGTGTGAACGAGTGCAGAACTGGCAGTCATTGCGTGAGGAGACATAGGCCGCGATAAGTTCACGCTCACCACGGCTGAGCGTGCTCGGCCCACGCAACAGCACTTCCGCGAGCTCCCGCAGCGGACGGGCCGTATCCGGGCGGTACTGTAGTAGACCGAGAATTCCCGGCGCTGCGGTCGGCAACTCGATATGTGGCATCGCTCTCTTCCTCAGAGTTTCGTGGTTAACGCCGTACCGACACGGCCTGGCGGCGTGCTTGGGCGAACTCGACGACCTGCTGTCCAACAAGCTGTAGCCGGCTTCGCAGAGTCACGTCCGGGCAACTGCCTTCGAACGGCAACTTGAGCTCGGTGGAGTCGATCGAAACGCCCAGGGGCGTGGGCCAAGCGCGCAGCGAGTGTGCGATCGCCCGCAAGGTGCTCAGCGTGTTCACCGCCGCCTGCGATCCCTGAGCAGCGGCTACACAACCTACTGCCCGACCCTCCAAGTAAGGTCGGGCATCATTGCGGAGGTCCTCCACATAGTCGAGGGCGTTCTTGACGAGTCCGGACACCGTGCCGTGGTATGCAGGAGAGACCAGGACGACACCGTCGGCCCTTCGTAGCGCCTCCACCAAGTGCCTGGAAGCAGTGGTCCGCCTTGGTGTTACCGGATCGTAGAATGGAAGAAGCAGATCATGACCGCTGATCTGGAGGGTGCGGGCTCCCGCCTCCGCCGCGCCCCTCAGGGCGATCCGCAGGGCACGTTCTGACTGAGAACCAACGCGAAGTGATCCGCCGATGCCCACTACGGTGAAGGTCATGCCGTAGGTCCTCTCTCTTCTGGTGGAACGGAAGTGATGGTGGGCAACTCGCGGTGTGCGCGCTAGGAGAGTGAGCCGGGCTCAGGGCGTCAAGTGTGGTGGAGTTGTCCGGGTGGTCCCACGAATTTCTCCCGCAATTGCGCCAAGGATCTCAAGCGGGACGGGCTGTGTGGAAGACCGCGCTGTTGCCGGTGTGCTTCCTGCTAGCACGGGCAACCGAGCAGGGAGCCCTGGGACGCGGTGGACTGCGCTTCGGGGGCGCCGGTCCACGAGGCGCGCGTGTTGACCTTATTGGCTGTTGTGCCGCAGTTTGCCGACTGACGGTGGAGTGTCCACGGCCGAGGCGGCAAGCGGTTCCGGCTCGGTGCAGGCCCGTGGACTTGCGCGTCCATCGGCCCGAACGCAGGAGGCTCCTCGCGCGATGCGGATGTCGCCCCTCTGGGGAGCCCGGAGAAGTCAAGAGGATCTTGCCGGTGACAGGAACTGTTGATTCCTGGCACACCCATTTCCGGTTCTGCTGCTAGGAACGAATTGTGCTAGCAGAAACACATCCTTTGTGTTTGTTGCCACTCGGCCTACGGTGAGGTGAGGGCAGATCCTGTGGGCGAGGTGGTGATTAAGATCAGGCCTGCGGGCCGTTGGTGGCGGCTCGTCGGAAACGCGCCGCTGTTTTGTGTCGGCTTGTTGCCATGGGATGTCGAGCGGTTGGACTGGGGACGGGTTCTTGGTCGTATGAAGGGCGGGTGTGCGCGAATGCTGCTGAAGAAGAAGCCAGGCCATCGTGGATCGCGTGACGACGCGCGACGCCGGGAGCTGCGTCTGTTGTTGCAGACACGGCGTGCCCAGCTGTCGCCCGCCGAGATGGGGCTGCCGGTCGGCGATCGTCGTCGCGGTGCGGGGCTCCGCCAGGAGGACGTGGCGATGCTGGCGGGCCTGAGCACTCGCTGGTACGCGGCGTTCGAGCGTGGGGAGGTAGCTGCGCCCCATGTTCAGGTGCTGGAGGCGGTCGCGCGTGTGTTGCGCATGGACGAGGCTGATCGGACCTGCTTGTACCTGTTGGCTGTGGGTCACGAGCCTGGCAGGCGTGCTCCGGAGGCACCCGCGCGGGTGGACGAGGATCTGGCCGAGTTCGTCCGGGGCCAGGAGTCCAACCCTGCCATGCTGACGGACCTGGCATGGAACGTGCTGTGCCACAACCCGGCGGCCGGGGACTGGTTCGGGGACTTCGAGAACATGCCGGAAGCTGATCGGAACATGGTTCTGTGGTTGTTTACAGAGGAGGCTGCGGAAAAATTCTCCGATATCGACGCCGTGCGGCGGGAAACGATAGGAGAGCTTAGGGCGGAGTACGCTCGATGCCCTGGTGCCCCTGCCTTCGACGAACTCATCACGCGTTTGTTGGAGCTCTCCCCACGGGCCCGCGAGTTGTGGGGAGAATACCAGCCCTCGCCGGCCGCCAGTTACTTTGTCAGGCGGATTCGTCATGCCCGGTATGGCTGGCGGAACGTGGTGGGAGTCTCCGTACAGATTCGGACCGGGCTCCGGCTCCTCGTGTTCATGCCTGCGCATCATGGTTCTGACTGACCAGGGCGAAGGAAGGATTGTGCGAGTAACGTTCGGTACGGACAACTTCAGGATGGATCTCATGGTAAGCACACTGGAACAGGAGCGTGCGACACTGGACACCCGAGCGTGGGCCGCGAAATATGCCGAACATGGCTGGCGTGTCGTGCCAGAAACGTCCTCCCTTGTCCCAACGCCTCGTTCCAGCGTCGGGCGCTGGGTTGTGAACGGTGCCGGGGACTCGGAGATCGGTAAAGCACCTGCGATCTTCCTTGCCTGTGGATACGGGATCGACGCAGTCGAGATCAGTGCAGGGGAGGGGCAACTGGTCTTGTCACGGTTGGCGCTTTCCGGGGTATCGATCCCGGCGGCAGCGACTCCGCTGGGCCGCTACCTCCTGTTCGTTCGTTCGACAGGTAGCATGCACCCCGCTCTGAACGTGGGTGTCCACGGGGCGGGGGAACAGGTTCCTCTTCCGCCCAGCCCGCACCTCTGCGGTCGGTACCGGTGGGTGGTGGGTCCGGTCGATGCCGGGTGGCGCGTTCCTGAGCTCGACATCCTGCAAGATGCGTTGTTCGTCGTGTTCAGATCACTATCGAAAGGTTTTTGATCACGTGCTGTGTTGTTGACGTGGTGGTGTTCGTTGCAAGGTCATGCCGAAGCGGTGAATCGTCAAGTTGGCCCACAGGGATTGGTACAGGCTCCCTACTCTCGGCATCTGGGGAGGAACCATGTCCCCGGAAGTGATCGCTGGGTTCGTCACTGCGTTGTCGGCTCTCGCCGGCGGGCTGGCCGGTATGCTGAGCGCTCACCGCGCGCTTCGCGCAGCCCAGCGGCGAGAAGCGGAGCGAACCGTCGCGACTCTGACCGCAGGTTTTCGGACGCTGCTCGACGAACGCGCGGAGCTCACCCGAGATGTGTTCCACGAACTTGCCGATGTGAAGAAGGAACTCGCGACCGTGCGGGAGGAGAATCGGGAGCTCGTTGACGAGGTGGCCGCGCTCCGTGCCGGCCTCGATGATCGGTCCGAACAGCCTCCGGCCTGACGATGAGTCACATTCTGGTCGTGCTCAACCAGAGAACCGAGGAGGAGTGTAGTGAGGAGGTAGCCATGCATCCCGGGGTTGATGTATCCAATCATCAGGGCCCTATTGATTGGGGGCGTGTTCGAGCCGCGGGTTACATCTGGTCCTACATCAAGCTCTCTGAGGGCGTCAAGTATGTTGATTCCTTTGCTGACGTCAACCTTTCTGGCGCCCGCGGGGCCGGACTTCGGGTTGGTGCCTATCATTTCTGTCGGCCCGACAAGAACGGTCCGGGTGCGGATGCCGAACACTTCGCCACCGAACTTGCTGCGCGAGGCGCTGCTGGGGCGGATTGGCTGCCTCCCTGCCTTGACGTCGAGGTCGGTCGAGCAGGACTGCCTGGCTGGATTGCCGAGTGCATAGCAGAGGTTCGGCGACTCACCGGTCGGACCGAGATAATGATTTATTCCTCATCTTCGTGGTTCTACTCCAGCCTTGGCCCAGATCGATGGCTCGACAACGGGACTTTCCTGTGGGTCGCTCATTGGGGTCGGTCCATCGGAGACCCTGGCTACCGCGGTGACCACGTGGTCGCGCACCAGTATACGAACAATGGCAGAGTCCCCGGAATCTCGGGTCCGGTGGACCTGAACGTCGCGTTCACCGATCTTTCGACACTGAGCAGCGATCTTGGCCCGAGTTCGCCGGGTCCTGTGGAGCACCGTCCTGGCTTCGTGAGTCACCGTGTCCTTCCGGGGGAAAGCCTGTCGGCGATCGGAGAGCGGTACGGTGTCCCGTGGCGGGAGATATGGCACGCCAACCGCGCGTTGATCGGTGATAATCCGAATCTGGTTCGGCCGGGGTGGATTCTTGTGATCCCCAAGGTCGGTAGGAAGCGGGCGCACATCGTCCAGGCCGGTGAGACCCTCTCGGAGATCGCGGCGAAGTACGGTACCACCGCGGATGTGCTGCGGGACCTGAACGGGCTGGCCAACTTGCATCTCATCCATCCGGGGCAACAGATCCTGCTCCCCTGAACAAGATCGCGAAGGAGGGTTGCACCCAGGTACCGGAACGGAACACATCGTGCACGAGCGTCGAGGGGTTAGCGGACATTGCTTACGTGAGCTGACGCGTGACCGATGCATCTTGCCAGGGGGACAAGTAGCCAGTTCAGGGGACTCGCGGCGTTCGGTGCTGGGTGGACAATTGCTCGTAGAACATCCCGATCCCGACACTTCTCGTTCACCGCTACTGGCTGGGTGCCACCAGTCCTCAGGAGACCAGGTGAGGAGGAACACGTCATGGGTGAAGCTGCGTCTGCCTGGGACACGGCCGGTGCCTTGCTGTTGGTGCTC
>NZ_BMMK01000071.1 GCF_014645795.1 Longimycelium tulufanense
CCGACGGGTCAGCCGGGCGAGGCTTGCGAGTCGGGCGAGCGAGGCGAGGAACGCCCGACGGGTCAGCGACACTCTTGTGATGTCTCTAGTAAGAAAGGTCAGAAACGCTAGGCTCTCCCGTGATGTACCGCATCACAACACTTGCCCGGCTCACGTCTCTAGTAAGAGAGGCAAGGGAATGGCACTGACCGCACTGGACCAGCTCGGCGCGGATGCCGCCGAGAAGACGCGCGGTGTCTCCGCTACCGCGCTATCCGGCAAGGGAGGAACAGGAAAGAGCTTCCTTCAGTACCACCTAGCGGGGCAGGCCAGCGCCGAAGGCATCGACACATTGGTGATGGATGCCGACCCCGAGCAGAACCTCACCAACATCTACGCCAAGCAGGACCCCGAGATCGCGAACGCGCCGGGACTCGCCGACGTCCTGATCGCCGCTGGTGTCCTGAACGGCAGCGATAACTACGACATCGAAGCCGGCGCCGCCAAGCTGTTGGAGGTTATTCGTCCGCTCGGTCCCGACTGGCCGCATGTTTGGTTCGTGCCCGCAGGACGCGGGTTGCAGGGACTCAGTCAGATGCCGTTCAGCGGTGACGCGTGGGCATGGTTGCTGCGGGACATTATGGAAGCTGCCGGAATCTACCACCGGTTCCGGCTGATCCTGGGTGACACCGCCGGCCGTCGAGGTGCGCTGGTGACCATGGTCATGTACGCCTCGGATGTGGCGTACGCCCCGATCGCCAGTACCGAGGCCGCTGTCACCAAGGCGCAGGAAGCCCGCGGCCGGGTCCAGGCAATCCAGGAAGCCCACCCACTGAAGTGGGCCGGCGTCATCGTCACCGGTCTGGATCTTCGCGCGGCGATCAATCAGGTGCTCAAGGCCGATGCGGCCGAGGCGTTCGGCGCCAAGCTCGACGACAAGGGGATCAACTTCGTCGAGTGGGGACAGATCATCGCAGACATTCCGTACCGGCCCGCCACAGTTCACCAGAGCTACCAACTCGGCGAGCGACTCATCACCTACGCCGGCCCGCAGGCCCGCGACCTAGCCGGCATGTTCAGCAACATCCTCCACAATCACATCCTCACCGCCGTGCCCACCGAGGTGACCGCATGAGCAAGGTCGACGAACTCCGCAAGCGCAGGGAACGGCGGACCATCGATCCCGACAAGACACAGCCACCCACCAGCACCCAGGCGGCCCCCGCGAATGGCGTGCCCGACCCCGCCAAACTCCCCGAGGCAGAGACGGCCCGCCACGACAACGAACCGGCGACGACCGAGACCCCCGACGTCGAACGTCCGGCACCCGCCGACGAGGACGCCAACAAGCCAGACAAGCAGAAGCGTGAGGAACAGCAAGCGATCGAACCTAAAACTGACCCACCACCCGGCGAGCAGCACACCGAGACCCCCAACGAGAGGCTCGACCCTGACCAGTGGGTGACAGCGCTCGATGACCCCAGCATCGTCCCCGGCCACAGCGACTACCGCTCGTTCTACGTGGAGGACGAACCATTTGCCCGGTGGCGCGCCGCAATCTTCTGGTTGGGGCGCAGCCCACAAGCCCGAGGCGACGTACCACCCAACATGAGCGCAGCGCTCAACAACCTGTTCGCCCGGCAGGCGGCCGAATGGGAACAGCGCTACAACGGCGGCAGGCCGTTCCCACCCACCGACGACCAGGTGAAGGCATTCCGCAAGCGTCAGGCGAACGGCCAGGCCCACCGGAAGCGCCACAAGCAGCGCTGACAGCCCCCACCACATTCCGCGCCCCCGGTTGGACGTGATGACCAACCGGGGGCGTTCGGTATAACCGATGTTCCATGACTCGGTACGCGGCCGCGGCTGCCGCCCCCTGTGGACAGTCGACCCGCGGCCGGGTCGACTGCCCACAGGGGTTGCCCCCGGAGCAGCCTCTACCGCGGTTCGGCGAGGACCAGGCCGACGCAAAGCCCCCGACGAGGCCGGGACCTCGGTGAGCTTCGCGAAATACCCCAGCCGCTGGTAGCACTTCAACCGGACCAGCAGCGCCAACAAGTGCTGCTCGTGCTGCGTCTTACCGCGTGCCCACGTGATCTCACCCGACGTGGGCGTGAACGCCTCGGCCAGCTCCCGCACCGACACCGCACGCTTGAACCGCGGGTAGGCCGTGCGATCGATCGACGCCAACCCGACACCCCAACAAGATCACAACCGGGACCCGCACACCCTAGCCCCGCAGCACCGCCCTAGGTGCACCCACCCGACCAGCGGTTACGCCCGAACGCGGCCCCTTTCCGGCGTATTCGGTCCGTACCCCTGCTACTCGACGACGTCGACCTCGGCAACCGGCGACTCACCATCGCCGGGCGCACACGACCTCTCGACGAGATGACCCGCCGCGCCCTGCTGCACTGGCTCGACTACCGCCGCACCCGCTGGCCCACCACCGTCAACCCGCATCTGCTGGTCAACATGCGCACCGCCCTGACCACCGGCCCGGTCAGCAGCTACTGGCTCAACACCACCTTCCGCGGCCACGAAGCCACCCTCGACCGGCTGCGCATGGACCGCCAACTCGAGGAAGCCCTCACCCACCGAGCCGACCCCCTGCACCTGGCCCTCGTCTTCGGCCTCGACGAGAAGACTGCCATCCGCTACGCCAACTCCGCCCGCCAACTACTGGTGACCGCGAATGAATGCGACAATGGATCGCCATCAATCGGTATCGAGAGGAATCCACGGAAGCCATGACCTCCAAGGTGACGAAGACCGAGGCACTCAAAGTCTTCGAGAAGAACATCAACAGGGCGCGGGCGTTCCTTCGGATCTTCGGCAAAGGTGAAGAAGGTCGCAGACAAGGGCAACCAACCAACGACGAGAAAGAACTACTACGAGGCAGCCTCGTCTTCGCCGTCGGCGCCCTTGACGCCTACCTCAGTGATCTCATCCTGGAGATCGTGCCCAAGCACGCACCCAAGAATGAACACGTTCAGAAGGCGCTCTCCGCCATCGCCAAGAGTGATCCCGGCCTCGTCTTGAGGGTCAGTCTCGCACCAGACGACAAGTCACGTCGAGACGAGTTCCGCGATGCTCTCGCTGCCTGGCTTGAGAATCAGTCCTTCCACGGACCCAAGAAAGTGATGATCGCGCTTGACCACGTCGGATGCACACTAAAGTGGTCAGAGTTCGATTCCAAAACAGAAATCGACACGGCCACCGAACTTGACCGAGTTACCAAGGAACGGCACGGAATCGTGCACCGCGGAGAGAAGCCCGACGTCAGGAAAGACCCTGCCGAGAAGACAGTCGACCTCATCGAAACGATCGCCAAGACGGTGGACGCAGCGGTGATCAAGCACTACACCTGACTTGCAGCGAACCCAAGCATCAGTCCCGACCCTCCGGGGCGACTGGCCTCGGGTTCGCTGCTGCTGACCTTCACTCCCGCTGAACCCACGGACTTCCAGGGGTCCCCGTAGTACTCGCCGAAAATCGGGCGGATATGGCTGACCAGCGGTGATCCTGCTGCGAGTCGGGTTGCGGTCTTTGCGCTTGCCGGTGGTCGCCGCGGATGTCTTCCACCGATTCGCCGTTCGCGCGCCGGCGCAGCACGGTGTGCAGTGTGTCGTCATGATCACGGGCGGGTGGCGGCGTTGAGGCATTCGAGGGTGGCCTCGCGGTCGGTTTCGGCCAGCGCGGCCAGCGCATCACGCATCCGGCGTTCGGCCTTGCTCTCCCGCGCCGACACGGCCTGATCGAACAGCTGCACCACTTCGTCAAGCACGTCGGTGGCCGACTGCGCCAGCAGCGTCAGCAGGATCGGGTAGCGCCGCTGCGGGTCGCGTCGTTCCAGGGCCTGTGCAGTCAGCCGGCGCCCAACGGTCGCCAGGAACCGGCGGCGTTCGGCCGGCAGCACCGACAGATCCAGGGTGTCCGCGCCCAGGCCGCGCAGGAACTCCAGCTTGGCGACCTCGGCGCGCACCGCAGCCGGGGACGCCTCCACCGGGCCGGTGGACAGCCACCGAAGCCGGGTCATCCTGATCTCGGGGTCCACCACCAGCAGCGAATCCAGCCCGGCGCACCGCTGCTCGGTGAACTCGTGCACCAGCCGGTCGTAAGTCTCCCGCTGCGCCTCGGCACGGGCGTGCGCGACCCGCTCGACCACGGTCACCGGACCAGGGCGGATCACCTTCGCCGAGATGAGGTACTCACACGCCAGCCGGAACAGCAGCGTCGGCGAGTCGTGTTCCAACGCCCGCGCGAGGAGGAACTCGTCGAGTTCCTTGAGTTCCAGCGCGGTCGGCAGCCGCCATCCCAGGTACTTCGCCACCAGCCGCAGGTGCTCGGTCCGGGTCTTCGCCCGCCGTCCGTAGGTCCGCAACACGCTCGGGTCGACGCCAAGCTGTCCGGCCAGCCGAGCCACCGCTACAGGTGGCGCCGAGACCACGTTGTCCGGGACAAACCCGAGCCACGGCAACGCACACAGCGCCACGGACAGCCCCAACCGGTCGGCTGGGCCACGGCCCCGGCCGGGATCGACAAACGCAACATCGGCCGGCGTGAGAGTGAAGAACCGGAACAGCTCGTCCCGGCCGATCTCCGGGAACCTCCGCAGGCGCTCCAACTCCTCGTCCGCGAACACCCGCGTCGCCAAGCACAGCCTCCCACCAGCCCAAAGATCCCCTGTTCAGGAGCCTACCGAGGCATATCCCCGTCATATCCGCCCGATTTTCGGCGAGTACTACGGGGACCCCCAATGGCCTCCCGAAGCTGCGCGGCCCGCTGATCGAGCCGGTCGACGGCGCGGACCTGCTCCGGGTCGCGGGCCTCGACACGCCAGCGGCGTACCTGCTCCTCGTACAGCCAGTGGTCCGCGGCCTGCTCTCCATAGACCTTCTCCACCCGGTTCACGGTGGCGTCGTCCAGCACGTACGGCCCGCGGTCGGCCGCGGCGCGCAGCAGGCGAAGCTGCTCCTGAGCGCCGGATACTTGCTCGTCCACGATTCGCGCGATCATCGGCAGCATGTCCAGCGGCTGCCACATCGGCTCGGACTGGCGCATCGGGGGCTCGCCTCCGCTGGGGGACCGGCTGTCGGGGGCGACCAGGCTAGCGGCTCACCCGGAGGAACTGATCGGGTGATCGCTGTCCGCGCTACCGGGGTCCAGATGTACCGGACTCGGCAAGCTAGCCCGCCGCTGTGCTGGTGGGCTGATGGGCGACCGCTGGTCACACGCAACGGCGGTCCTGGATCACGCGCCGATCCAGGACCGCCGCGGTTTCGCGTGGGGCTAGATCACATGGTCGTAGCTGTGGTGATGTTCGGATACGGGTTGCGCGACGGAGTCACGCCAGGTGGTCGAAGTCGCCGGCCTTCGCGCCAGCGACGAAGGCGGCCATCTCTTCGCGGGTAAACACCAGCGTCCGGTGCTTCCGCTCGTCAGCGGGCAGCTTGTCATCTTGGAGCCCGACGAGGTCGTCCACTGCGGCGAACGATAGGCAGCCGCCGTTGCCGCCGCTGAAGCTCGACTTCTTGTACTGCGCGTCGACAACCGCGCGGTACTGCGCGTCGTCGATGTCCCTATACGGGTTGGGTGGTGCAGACACGGTTACAACTCCTCCATTACCTGGGCGATCAGATCCAGGCTCTCGCGGACGCTGAGTGCCTGGGCTACCGCCGCGTTCACGGTGTAGGTGCACTGCTTCACCGGGTCCCGATCCTCGTAGATGCGGGACGCGGTGTCGGAGTCGACGAACACCGCCTCGCCGTCCCCCTCATGGGGGAAGGTGAAGATCACCAAGCTATCTGACCCAGGTAGCGCGCCGGCGACGAAGGGCAACACGTGCACGGCTACCGGCAGGTCGTGCGCAACCTTGATCAGGTGCTGAAGCTGTTCGCGCATGACCTCGTGGCCACCAACGATGGTTCGGATCACACCCTCGGTCATGACTGCGGCCATGCCCTCGAAGTCGGGGTCCGACAACCGCTTCTGACGTCGCATCCGCAGATCCACCAGGCGGTCGATGTCGACCGGCTTCACGTGTGCGCGTGCCGCACCGATCACGGCTTCCGCGTAGCGCTCGGTCTGCAACAGCCCCTGCACGAAGGCCAGGTCATAGCTTCGGATGCTGGTGGCATCCTCCCCCAGCTCCGCCAGCATCTCGACCGGTTCGGGCACATACGGGCGGTACTCCTGCCACCATCCCCGCTCGTCGGCCCGGTGGCGGAGCTCTTCGAGCTCGTCCACCTTGCTCGCCGGTCCGCCGGTGGCCTGGACGATGCGCGCCAGGTGGTCCGCAGTGATCCGGGCGAGACCTGACTCAACACGGCTGAGATGCGTTGTCGTCAACCGCTTTCCCGCGCCGCTGCTGTTGACCCGCTCCGCGAGCTCTTCCTGACTGAGTTGTGCGTCTTCGCGGAGTCGGTGAAGTTGTTTGCCCAGCCGCCTACTCCGGACAGTCTTTCGCAAGGCCATACGCGATTGTGCTCCCTCGTCTGCGCTTGCCATACCAGCGTTGGAGTAGTCCGGGCGATCACCCGTTCGGGCGCTACAAGATCGTGAAACTTGCAGGCAAGATGCTAGCAAGTGGTATTAATCACTTGCCCCGACCACCAGACTCCCCCGGTGCCCGGCCGGTGTCCCCCCGGGTACCTGGGCACCGGGGACCCAAGCGGCGGGGGCCGCCCCGGACTCCCCCGACCCGGAGCGGCCCCCGCCTTCCCGTGAAGTGAAGGGGATGCGGACATGT
Organism: Longimycelium tulufanense; assembly: GCF_014645795.1. Taxonomy (GTDB): domain Bacteria; phylum Actinomycetota; class Actinomycetes; order Mycobacteriales; family Pseudonocardiaceae; genus Longimycelium; species Longimycelium tulufanense. Next base: position 6,731 of record NZ_BMMK01000071.1, read on the forward strand.
GGCTCACGCGATGGATGCGCCGGCACCGCACGATGCGGACCGAGATCGCACGCGAGGACACGCTAGAGACCTGGACCGTGTGGGAGTGCGGCCGGCGCAAGGTGGTAGTTGCTCCGAAGTCCGGTCACTGGCCACCCGTCATGATGTCGCCGTTGGACGCAGGGCGATTCAGGGCCGCCGTTCGAGACGCGATCCTGGAAATGGAGCGTAGGGCGGATGATGGCCACCCCGGCCCAGCCCACCATGGGGCAGTGCCCGGGGTGATGGCGCAATGACGACCACGTCTCTTGCGTCGGCAGACCTCGTCCCGCGGCTGTTGGCCGCGGCGTGCGCCGAGCATTGGCACCGAACCCAGCTCGCCCTGGTGGACACCAGCGACGACACGGACTTAGTTGTCTGGCTGGATGACCGCTCGATCATGCCCGTGGAAGCCACGCCGGCCGAGCGGGAAGCGGTGCTCACGATGATCACGCGGACGCGCTGGCTCAAGCTGGACCGGCGCATCGTTGTTCCGCTGGGGGTAGGCCGCTGCCAGGAACCGTGTTGCCAGGCCATCCGGCCCGCAAGACTGGTGCGGCTCACGGCGGACGGCCGATCCCGCCACTACAGCCATGTGTTGCCGCGGACGGCCTGATGAGCGATCCGGTACGTATCCAGATGGATCTGTTGCGCCGGTACGGGTTCCAGTTCGAGAAGATTTACGACGATCACCACCAGGTCGCCACGGTAAAGATCACGCGAGTGTGGCGCGGCGTCCGTGACGTCGTCCTGGCCTACGGCCCGGACGAGTGCGCGGCCTACCGCGTCTGGGACCGCGACTTCAACCCGAGCAACCCGTTTGTGGCCGACCCTGATGTACGGCTGTGGAGCAGCGGCGGGCACTTCATCACCGTGACCACGGCGCTACTCTCCCAGCCCCACCCGATCGCCGGCACCTCCCACTTCCCCGGCGCAACCAGCGATAGCCCAACAGGCCGCCAGAACACAAGCACGCTAGACCACCTGCGGACTCCGGTGTCGCTCTTCGACGCGGGTCCCGAATAAGCGAACAGGGTCCCCCGCTCGGGAGCGGCGGGCCAGGTTAGAAGGTGTGCCCATGACCACAGCAACCAACGCCCCGGTATTCGGCTGTGCCAGTGAGCAGGGGCCGAAACGTCCCCGCAACGCTGACGCGCACGCCCACCACGTCCACCACGGCCGGCTCGCCGTTGTCGTCGTCGACGGCACGGGCAGTGCGCCCGATGTCGCCGCGTTCGCTGCCCAGGCTGCCGACACCACGGCCCGCGTCGCCGCTCGCCGTGGTCCGGTACTCGGCGTCATCCACGCGGCCGAAACCTGCATGGACACCGACAACCCCATCCCCCAGTCGGACGGGACGATTGTGGCCGCGACCGCTGAGGAAGGCGGGTACTGGTTGGTCGGCTGGGCCGGTGACTGCGTCGCCTACGCCGTCGACCATGACGGCGCGGTCACCCGGATCACCACCCCGGAGACCGAAGGGCAGCGGCTGCGCGACGCCGGCGAACCGGAGAACGTCGCGCGCAAGCACGACCACCAGACGCTCAACAGCGTCGGCCGTATCCACATCTGTGGGGTACGCGGAAAGGCTTCGCCGGCCGACACGCCCCGAATCCTGCTGGCCAGCGACGGACTCACGCTCAAAACCGACGAGATCGCCGCGATACTGCGGGACCACCCCAACGACCAGCAGACCGCGGCCGCACTGCTGGTGAAGGCCGCCCGGAAGGCAGGCAGCCGCGACGACATCACTGTACTGGTGGCGGTGCATCCCGACACCCAGCAGCAGGAAGAACAGGTTGAAGGAGGTGACAGATGATCATCCGGTTTGGTGGCAACGGTGATGACTACGAGGGGGACGAGAACCCGACGCAGCCATTACCACCCATCCCGCCACCCAAGAAGTAACTACCTGATTGAGTAAGAGCGTGTCTCACTTGGTAGATCGTTGAGGTGGGGTAGATGATCTCCACTCGTGGACGATC
>NZ_BMMK01000072.1 GCF_014645795.1 Longimycelium tulufanense
CCTGGCAGGTCAGTCGAGCCAACCTGCCATCTCCAGGCGATCCACCGCTAATCAGACAGTCCCACGCGGTCCCCACTGGTGCACTGGGTATTCGCCGGCATCGATGCTGGCGTGTCCTCGAAGGGCGGCGGCCGATGCGGGCAGGATCGACCGCCCAAACTGGTGATCAGCAGCCGAACGCGGGCAGGTCCGATGTAGCCAGGGGGTCGATGCTGAGTTGTAGGTGTGCGGCCAATGCTTATCGAGTTTTCCGGCTTGGTGACTGCGCATGGTTTCTCCTGTTCAGTCGAGTAGGCAGGCCACGTCGGTGATGCGCTGATCCAGCCGCGCTGATCGTGCCCGTGCGGCGTCGTGTTCCGCAGCGACCAACACTGTGGCTGCGGCGTCGTGGTTGCCGGTGCGTGCGTAGGCTTCGGCCAACCAGGTCCGGTAGAGACCGGTCTCGCGTACGTGCTCGGCCGGGTAGGTGGCCAATGCGCGGGTGAGTAGCGGCTCCGCGGTGGCGGGGTCGCCGAGTTCGATGTGGCATCGGGAGGCCATGACGTCGATTTCGGCCCGGTTGAGCCAATACACCCACTCTGGTTCGGGTGTGCCGGTCGACCGGTCGGCGTACGTGTCGTCAACGGTGTCCAGTGCCCGCCGAGTGGTTTCGGTGTCGCGGGCTCGGGCTGCCGACCAGGCGAGGCGTTCCCACAGCAGGGCACGCACCACCGGTGACGCGGCGGGGGCGCCTGTGATGGCGCTGCGGGCCACGAGCACCGCATCTGAAGGGTCCCCGATGTTGGCGGTCTGGTAGGCCAGGCAGGACAGCAGTTGCGCCCCGAGTACCCGGTCTCCGGCGTGTCGGGCCGCGGATACCCCGGCAAGGTAGGTGTGTTCGGCCTGCGCGTGGCGTCCGGTGTCGCTGGCAACCCAGCCCGCGAGCTGCGCCAGCTCGCTGACCACGCCCCACAGCCTGCCTCCGTTGGTGTCGGTGTAGGACGCGCCGGCCACGACCTGCTGTGCCTCGGCGAGTTCCTTGTGCACCACCGGATACAACTCGGTGCTGCTGACCGTGTCGTCCAGGTGCCGCAATTCCACTACCCGCCGTTGCATTGCCTCGACCAGGCTTGCCCCGATGCGGCGGCCCGCTCGGGAGTGCACCACCATGGGGGAGTCCTCCACCAGCCAGCGGTGAGCAGCCCGCACCGGGTCTGTCGGGTCCCCGTACAGCACGTCGACCGACACACCCAACGCGACCGCGTACGCCAGGACATGGCGGCGCGTGATCCGGCGTCCCCCCGTTTCCAACGCGGCCAACAACGGCTTGCTGTAGTGGGTGCGCCGCGCCAACGCGGATAGGGACAACCCTGCGTGTTCCCGTGCAGCGCGCAGATTCTCGCCCAACCCCATCACGACCCCCACCAGTTGTAGACGGCGGCAGACGGCATCCCTCTTCTCGTCACGTGCCGTGATCGCCAGGCTACGAGACATGGGTAGTGGCTTCGGTCACGCTCCCCCTCGGCAGGGACGCTGCCCGCGCCTCCCCCGACACCGCAGGCAGACCCCATCGCCATGCGCGCGCCGCCCCGCTCGTGCCCACATTCCGGGCGGGGGCGGCGCGCCCCCACGCTCGATCAGCCGGAGATGCGCTGTGCCTACCGTCCTGGTTCCGACTGACGCCGACACCACGCTGGCCCTGTTCGGCCTCGCGCCTCGACCGCCATCCCGCCCGCTGTCGTCGTGGCTGGCCTGCCGCAAGCGGGTCGACGCCGCCAGACGCAAGGAGGTCACGCGATGAGCGCGCCTTGCGGACGGCCCGCACCGTCAGGGCGGAGGTCGACGGTGCTCACTTGGTTTCCCGCACACGGCGTGCTGCACGCCTACCAGGGCGTACCGATGTCCGGGAAGTGGACCGTTCGCACCCTGTGCGACAAGGAACTACCTGCTGTTAGTCCCGGTGCCGGCTGCCCGGACTGGCCGCGCTGCGCAGCCTGCGACACTCGCGCCCCCAGCGGACCACCGATCACCGTCAACCTGCCGGCGTACGGCAGCCGCTGAACTGGAAGGCTTCCACACCATGATCACTGCTCGTGTTGGTGTCGCGACGGAGAAAGGCCCGCGCCGCCCACTCAACGCCGACGCCTGCGCCCATGTCGTTCACGGCGATCGACTGGCACTCGCGGTCGTCGATGGCACCGGCAGCACCCCCGAGGTCGCTGACTTCGCCCGCACCGCAGCGGCCACGGCCGCCTACGTGGCGGCCCGCCGCACCCCCGTGCACGGTGTCCTGGCGGCCCACGAACTGTGCGCCGACCTCGCCACCGACTACCCGTCCCCGTCCGGGGCGATTGTGGTCGCCACCAGCGAACCCGGCGGGGAATGGCGGGTGGCATGGGCCGGTGACTGTATGGCCTGGAAACTCGACCCCACCGGGCAGGTTCGCCGCTGCACCGACCCACACACCCTCGGCGAACGACTTCGCTCTGAGGGAACACCGGAAGACCAGGCCCGCAAGGTCGACCACCAGCTCACCAACGGTCTCGGCCGGATCGACCGCTACGGCCTGGACGCCGTTGAGATCGCCGCCGCACCGGTCCTGGTGCTCACCTCGGACGGTTTCGACCTCGCCGCCGACGCGATGGCCACTCTTCTGCGGCAGCACCCCGACGACCCGCAGACGGCGGCCGAGGCGCTGGTGAAGACCGCGCCAAGACGTAACCGGGATGACGTCGTCGTTCTGGTGGCGCATCACCCCGAACCGCACACCACCACGACCCACGAGGAGGTGACCTGATGATCCCGTTCGGCGGAGACGACGAGTTCGAGGGCGACGAGTCCCCGACCCAGCCAATCAAGATCCCGAAGAAGTAACCCACAGAGAGTTACGGCCCTGGGCACCCGCGCCGGTGTCTGGGGCCTTCGTCTGCCCGCTGATCTGCTCGCCGACCTGGAGACGCTGGCCGCCGAACTCGCACCGATCCATCCCGCCACCGGTCGAACGTGGTGGCGCATCCACCGCAGCCGACCCCTGACCGGACGACTCGGCTTCCGAATGCCTACGCAGCTTCCGCTGCGGTTTCAGAGCCAACCGAAGCACGCGGTGATGCCGGCTGCATCACCGGAGCGGGGAAGGACGTTCGACGCTGGGGGAGAGGTCCCCCAGTGGGGTGTCGGCGGGGGACGGTGCGGGTCCGGCCGGCGCAGGATCGGTACATGTATCGCATCCGCTGGCCGGAGGTGGTCTCCCAGGCCCGGGAGATCGTGGCCAGCTACGAATTCGGGGTGACGCTTCGCGCCCTGTACTACGTGCTGTTCACCCGCGGTGTCATCCCGCACCGTGACCCGGTGTACCGGCGGCTGTCCGCCCGGCTGGCCGAGGCCCGCCGCTGCGGTGAGTTCCCGCCGTTGATCGACAACGTGCGGCAGGGTGTGGATCGGCGCGGAGAAGGACACCGTCCGCCTCATGATCACGCAGTGGACTGAGACCCTGGGGATCCCGGTGATCATCTGCCGGGGGTTCGGGAGCCAGTCTTACGTGGACCAGGTCCGAGACCGGGTGCTCGACGACGGTCGCCCTGCGGTGCTGCTCTACGTGGGGGACTGGGACGCCTCCGGCGAGGACATCCAGCGCGACTGGATGAAGCGGACAGGCTGCTGGTCGGTCGCCCGGCGGCTGGCCGTCACGAAGAGGCAGGCGAACGGCCTGCCCTCCGCTCCGGCGAAACAGGGTGATCCTCGCTGGCCGAAGTTCGCCGCCCGCCACGGCTACGACGTCCACAACCCCGTGCAGTGGGAGGTTGAGGCGCTGCCGCCCGAGCGACTGCGCCGCCTCGTCCTGGCCGCTGTTGACCGCTACCTGGACCGCGCCCAGTTCAACCGGGTGCTCGACCGCGAGCGCCGGGAGCAAGCGGAACTCGCCGCATTCGTCCGGCAGTGGCGCGACCGCTCGCCGTGACCCCCGGCGGATCACGCGAACCGGAGAGGAGAGCGTGGGCTTTCCACCGCGTTGGCCTGTCGTGCTGGTCGAAGGCCCCGGAACATCCCTGGTTGCCGCCCAGGCAGCTCGTGTCGCGCTGGTGCTTGGCCGTCCTGGTGCTCGACCGGTTGTGCTGGACCCCCAACAGGGGAGCAGACCGGCCCGTTCCACTGTGGGGAGAAGGGCAAGTTGGGTGAGGCGGTGCCCAGGTGGTCACCGCTGGGCGTCGGGGGCCGTCGGCGGCCTGCGTACCCACGGCACCAGCACTACCGCGGCGAGCGCGGCGACGACGGTGAGGATGACCACGGTGCCGAGGACGCCGTCGCGGTGCTGGTCGGCGACGCGGAGCAGGAGGTAGGCCCCGGTGCCGGTCAGGGTGAGCGCTGTGGCTAGGGCCGCGATCAGGCCGTGGCGGAAGGTCGCATCGTGCCAGGGCCACCTTCGCAGCAGGGGTAGGCAGATGGTCAGGGTGGCCAGGCCCACGGTGAGGGCGACGGTGGTCAGGACGGTGTCGGTGGGCATCAGGGGTTTTCCTTTCTCGTGATCGCACGGCAGTGGACACCGTGGAGTGATCGTCACGGGTTTTTCCTTGCGGCACAGGGGGAATCCGCGCCGGCTACCCAGGCCGACGGTCAGGTGGGGGCGGTTACCCGGAGGCCTGCGCGTTCGGCCGCGGTGGTGAGGACCGGGTCGTAGGTGATGATCTCGGTGACGGCGCCGGGGATCTGGTTGACCACGGCGAGGTGGAGTGCATCGACGGTGCGTAGGTCGGCGGCGGCTCGGCGCGCGGCGGCCGGCATGACTGGACCCACCGGGAGGACGAGCAGCCCGGCCAGCAGGGCGTCGGCGGCGTCGCGTTCGATCGGGTCGGCTCCGGTGTGGGCCAGCGCGGTGTGCAGTTCGACCACGGCCAGGTCGGAGGTGGCCAGGGGGTCGGTGGTGAGCTGGAGGTGTGCGGCCAGCGCGGCCGTCTCGTCGGTGGGGCGGACGAGCTTGGCCAGGGCGGTGGCGTCGAGGTAGATCACGGCGTGCGTCCGTCGTCCTGGCGGTCGGTGCGCACTGCGGCGGTCGGATCGACCGTGCCCGGTCGGGTGGTGGTGGGCAGGGTGGCCAGGCGGCGGCGTAGCGCGGCCTGCCGGGTGCGCCAGTCGGCGGGGACCAGGCCGCGGCCGGCGAGTTCGTCGGCGGCGACCTCCCCGGGGTGGGGGGTGTGGGCGATGAGCACGACCCGGCCGTTGCTGGCGATCTCGACCCGCTCGTACTCGTCGGCCAGCGCCAGGACGCGCCGGAACTCGTGTAGCACCATCCGGACCGGGACCCGGACGGTGCGGGTGGTGTCGTCGACGCTGACCCCCTTGGGAAGCGAGGGGTTCTCGGTCGTGGTGGGGTCCCGGTCGTCGGGTGATGCCGGCTGCATCAGGGTTCCTTTCTCGTTGATCGCCCGGGGGTTCTTGCTCCCGGATGCTCTGTCACGGTGACGAAAAGGCCCTTTCTGCGGGGGCGGTCAGGGGTGGTCGTCGTCGGTGAGGTCGCGGACGTGGCGGCCGGTCAGCTCGCTGAGCAGGGCGGTGTTGCCGGTGTCCAGGGCGCAGCGCAGGGCCATGCCGCCCAGGGCGTCGGCCAGCCGGGCGAGGTCGGCGGGGGTGTAGCCGTCGGGTTGCCAGTCCAGCGTGGTGAGGCGTTCGGCCAGCAGGCGGAGCTGGCCGGCGGTGCGGAAGGACAGGCGGCCCAAATCGTCGACCGGGTGTGCCTCAGACATGCCGTGGCTCTTCCTCGTCGCGCACCGGCGCCGGGCGCGGGAACTCCCGGGGGACCGCCGGGGTGGTGTCGTCGTCGGCCGGCGGGTGCCGCAGCAGCGCGGTCGCGGCGGCGGTGAGCACGGCGAACACCGGCGCCACGAGCTTGGTGAGCAGCACGACGTCGGGGGAGGACAGCAGCCCGACCAGCCCCGTGCCGGGGATCGCGACCGCGGCGGCCGTGGCCCAGCGGTGTCCGGAGGCCAGGCCGCGCCACCGGGGCGCGCCCGAGGACGCCCCGGTGGCCGCCGCTAGCACCGCGAGCAGGACCGTCAGCAGTGCCCACAGCGCGAGCGCCAGCACCGCCGGCCGCTCGGCGAGCAGGTGCACCGCGCCGGTCCCGGCCGCCAGGCAGGTCCCGGCCCACCCCAGGACCAGGCAGGCCCGTGCCGCCCAGCGCGGTGGGATCACCCACACCAGGTGCCGGGCCACCAGCCACACCCCGAACCCGACCCCGGCGGTGACGAACAGCAGGCCGAGCAGGCCCGTGGTCCACGCATCCCATCTGTCCATGGCCGGTCAGCGTAGCGATCACCGGCCGGCACGGTCACCACCACCGACACTGGTTAACTCGATCAGCCCATCAGTAACCAGCAGCAAAGTTCGTGAACTCACGAACGAGTTGGGGCACTGTGTGGGGTCCGATAACTGGGACTTATCGGACCCCAGCATCTTTCGTCACTTTAGTTACGTCATCTAAGATACGAAAAACGTAACTAAAGACGAAACTAAAGACGAAACTGAAGTTGCGACGGAAGAGACGTAAGCGGTAGGATCGTGACGTGGACCACGACACCGCAGCGACCGCACCCGCCGAGACCGCCGGCCAGGCACAGCCCCCCGACTGGTGCCAGTACCCCGGCTGCACCCGCCCCCGTCGACCCGATCCCGCCACCGGCCGCCCGAGCCTCTACTGCGAACAGGCCGACGTCCTCCCGGACGGCACCCGCGGCCCCGTGCACAACAAGGGCAGCGCGTGGCGCGAGCGCCAGCGCCGCAAGCGTGAGGCCGCCCAGGCCCAGGGCGGCGGCGCGACCGTCGACCCCGCCATCGAGGACACCTCCACCCCGGTCTCCCTCGCCAAGGCCACCCTGGAGCAGCAACTCGGCGAACTTCCCGCGCGGATCGCCGACTTCCGCGCCTACCTCGACCGCGTGGTCGCCACCGTCGCCGTGGCCGGCGACGTCGAGGCCGCCGCCGCCGAAGCCGAGGAGGCCCACCGCGCCGCCCTGGCCCAGGTCGCCGAGGCCGACCGGCTCCGCGCCGCCGCCGACCGCGCCCGCAAGGACGCCGAACGCCGCGCCGACGTCGCCGACCGCGAACGCGCCGAAGCCGACGCGGCGGCCGAAGAAGCCGAGGCCGAGGCCGAGCGGGTCCGTGCGCAGACGCAAGAGGAGATCGACCGCATCCGCGCCCAGACCACAGCCGACGTCCAGCAGGCCCGCGCCGCCGCCAAGGCCGCCGAGCAGGCCGCCCAGGAGGCCCAGACCGAGCTGGAGCGCGTCACCGCAGCGTCGGAGAAGGCCATCGCCCAGGCCCAGGCGGACGCCGCCACCGAGATCAAGAAAGCCAAGATCGAGGCCGCCACCGAGATCGAACGGATCAAGGCCCATGCCGACACCGAGGCCCAGGCGGTGAAGAAGACCGCCGCCGACCAGGTGGCCGAGGCCCAGGCCCACGCCGACCGGGCGGACGAGAAGGCCCGCCAGGCGATCGACGACGCCGCCCGCCGGGTCGAACGCGCCGCCCAAGCCGAACGTGACGCCCGCGACGAAGCCGAACGGCTCCGCAACGAACTCGCCGCCGTCCGCCAACAGCTCACCCACGACCAGGCCGCCTACCGCCGCGAGCTGGACGAGCTACGCAAGGAGTACACCCAGGACCTCGCCACCCTCCGGGAGGAGCATCGGGTCCAGCTCACCAAGGCCCGCGAGGACTACCGCACCGACCTGGACGCCCTGCGGACCCAGCAGACCGACGCCATGCAGCGCATCACCGAGGCCCACACTGCGGAACTCCGGGCACGCGACGAGGCCCACACCGCCCTCCGCACCCGCGCCGAACGCGCCGAGGCCGACGTCGAACGCCTCCGCGTCGAACTCGACCGGATGCGCACCCTCCCCCCGCCGAAACCAGCGGAGGGGGAACGCCGGCCATGACCCCCGACGCTCCCCCCGCCCCAGCGGAACCCGAACCGTCCCCGGACGACCGGATCGAACGCCTGGCGCGGGAGGAGATCACCCGCTACCTCACCACCGACGTCCAGCGCCGCCAGGACGACCACGACCAGGCCCTCACCGACGCCGACCCCGGGGCCGCCGCGCTGACCGGCCCCTTGCTGGATCGCGCCCGCGACGCCCTCCAGGCATGGCAGGAGAACGGCTGCCTGACCCCCGAGCACGCCCGGCTCGCCCTGCTGGCCGCCCGCGCCCAACTCATCGACCTCCGGTACGGCGTCCAGCGCCGAAAC
>NZ_BMMK01000073.1 GCF_014645795.1 Longimycelium tulufanense
ATACGTCATACCTCCTGGTCAGGAACCTACATAACCCCTGAGCCACAAAGTCTGACGCGCGACAACCGGGGAAGGGACAGTGGGCCCACCACGTGCCGGGCTGCCAACACATCGGGTGGCCAGCCGGAGACCAGCAGATATCCGGCGGCGGCCAGCAGCATCCCCGCGACCGTCACGATCCGGTAACTCAACCGCCCTGCCAACCAGCCACCCAGCACCGCGCCGATCGGCAGCGCCGCCAGGAACCGCACCAGCAGGCCCGTCGCCGCAGCGGTCTCCTTACCCAGCACCGTCTGCGAGAACAGCTGTACGTCGACGAGCGTCACCATCAGTGCCGCACCTGCCGCCGCACTCGTTAGCAGCGCCGCAAGGAACGGCCGCATCGCCACGCCGGCGGGGTCGAGCAACCGGGTACGGGCCCTCGCTTCCCACAGCAGAAAGCCCACGAAGGCCACGCCTGCGCCACCCAGGGCCGGCAGCCCCCAGGGCGGCAACACCGACTTGTCGGGCTGCTCGTTGTAGAGCCCGACCACCAGCAGCCCCAGCGTCACGGCCAGCAGCGCACCGCCGACCACGTCGACCTTCGCGCTCGTACGCAACGCGCTCGGCCGACCCGCCGGCACCGAGAACTGCACCAACACCATCGCCAGCAACGCGAGCGGCACGTTGACCCAGAACACCCCGCGCCACTGCACGAGCGCGGCCAGCGCCACCCCGTACAGCGGGCCCAGAACGCTGCCCAACTCCTGGGCCGCGCCCACCGCGCCCAGCACGGTCGCCCGTCGCCGCTCCGACCACAGGTCGGCTGCCAGCGCCAACGTCACCGGGAGCAGCGCGCCACCCGCGACACCCTGCACCACCCGACCCGCCACCAGCGGCCAGAGGTCACCCGCCCACGCCGTCACCGCCGAGCCCGCGGCGAAGCCGAGCAGGCAGCCCTGCAGCAGCAGGCGCCGGCCGTAACGGTCGGAGAGCTGACCGAGCAGCGGCATCGCCGCCACGTACCCCAGCAAATAGCCGGTGACGATCGGGGTCGCCCGCTCCGGGTGGTTCAGCGGGACACCCAGGTCCCGCAGCATGTCCACGAACAGGCTAACGACGACGTAGGTGTCCAGGGCGGCCAGCAGCACCGCCAGCCCGCCCACGCCGATCGCGACGGAGCGCCTCCGCCGGCCGAGGACCTCGCTCACGCCGGTGGCCGGATGTCGACCTGCTTACCGAAGTCGGAGAACGCGACGGTGACGGGAACCTTGTTGCCGCCGTCGGCCCCGGGCACGTCGAAGCGGGCCTGCACAAGCCGCTTGCTGCCGGCGTCCACCCACAGCGTGCCCGGCACGTCCTCGGTCATCCCGGGCAGCAACCCGGACAGAGCGTCCTTCGGCGCGGTCGCCGCCACCCGGTAGGACTTGGTACCAGCCACTTCTTCCTCGGCCTCGGTCCGCGGCCCAGACGCCTCCGACAGCAGCTTGGCCACCCCGCGCTCCGGGTCCAGGATCGCGCTCGGGTCGTACAGCGTCGCCGCCAACCCGGCGGGGAACCGCTGGTAACCGCCGGTCGGGCCCTTGACGTAGATGTCCTGGTCGACCAGCACGAAGTCCAGCTCGGCCACGGAACCGGCCTGCTGCACCCGGGCCTTGCCCCGGGCGTTGCCCGCCCGGGTCAGATCGCCCTCGGCGCCGCGCAGCGGCAACCCGGCCACCGCACCGTCGGCATTGATCGTGAAGTGCACGCTCTCCACCGAGCGCATCGCCGCGGCGGACTGCCGCAGCAGCTCGCCACCGTCAGGCAGGGACTGGGCCGGCTTCGCATCGTCGGTGCAGCCCGCCACCAGCGTGGCGAGCAGGACCAACGCGCCCAGCCGGGCACAGCGCAGGATCATGCCGCCGATCGTAGGCAGCCACCCCCGCGCGCGCCGGCCGTATCCGCGTGCCGTGGCCGGCGCCACCCCCTGGCCACGCCTTACGCTGCCGGCATGGATCGCCAGCAGGAGTTCGTGCTGCGCACCCTCGAGGAGCGCGACATCCGGTTCGTCCGGCTCTGGTTCACCGACGTGCTCGGCTTCCTCAAGTCGGTCGCGGTGGCCCCGGCCGAGCTGGAGGGCGCCTTCGCCGAGGGCATCGGCTTCGACGGCTCGGCGATCGAGGGGTTCGCCCGGGTCTACGAGTCCGACATGGTCGCCAGGCCCGACCCGGCCACCTTCCAGGTCCTGCCGTGGGAGACCCCGGACGGCGAGCACTACTCGGCCCGGATGTTCTGCGACATCGCCATGCCCGACGGCTCCCCGTGCTGGGCCGACCCCCGGCACGTGCTGCGGCGTGCCCTGGCCCGCGCCAGCGAGGCCGGTTTCACCTACTACGTGCACCCCGAGATCGAGTTCTTCCTGCTCACCGACCTCACCACCGACGGCACCCCGCCGGAGCCGGCCGACTCCGGCGGCTACTTCGACCAGTCCAGCCACGACGCCGCCCCGCACTTCCGCCGGCACGCCATCGAGGCGCTGGAGGCGATGGGCATCTCGGTGGAGTTCAGCCACCACGAGGGCGCTCCCGGCCAGCAGGAGATCGACCTGCGCTACGCCGACGCCCTCACGATGGCCGACAACGTGATGACCTTCCGGTACGTCGTCAAGGAGGTCGCCATCAAGCAGGGGGTGCGGGCCTCGTTCATGCCCAAGCCCTTCTCCGAACAACCGGGCTCGGGCATGCACACCCACGTCAGCCTGTTCGAGGGCGACCGCAACGCCTTCTACGACAGCGAGGACCCCTACGAGCTCTCGGCCACCGGCAAGGCGTTCGTCGCCGGCCTGCTGCGCCACGCCCGCGAGATCACCGCGGTGACGAACCAGTGGGTCAACTCCTACAAGCGGCTGATCGTCGGCGGCGAGGCGCCCACCGCGGTCTGCTGGGGCCACGCGAACCGCTCGGCGCTGGTGCGGGTGCCGATGTACTCACCGGGCAAGGCGTCCTCGCGGCGGGTGGAGATCCGCAGCCTCGACACCGCCTGCAACCCCTACCTGGCCTACGCGATGACGCTGGCGGCCGGGCTGCGCGGCATCCAGGAGGGCTACGAGCTACCGCCGGCGGCCGAGGACGACGTGTGGTCGCTGACCGAGGCCGAACGCCGCGCCGCGGGTTACGAGAGCCTGCCGCAAAACCTGGCCGAAGCACTGGCCGTCATGGAGAACTCGGAGCTGGTCGCCGAGACCCTCGGGGAACACGTCTTCGACTTCTTCCTGCGCAACAAGCGTGCCGAGTGGGACGCCTACCGGCGTCAGGTCACGCCCTACGAGCTGCGCACCTACCTGCCCATGCTGTAGGAGGCGCAGGGCTTGCCGGGCGGCAGGACGCAGCGCCGGCCGATCGGCCCACGGCTCTGGGTTGGCCGGTTGTCCCCGCAGCTGCGGGGACAACCGGCCACATGGCTTTGGTTGCGACCCGAGCCTTCCTGCCCCCGCGCTACGCCGAATGCCTGGCGCAGGCCCCGCCGAAGAGCTGGGCCGGCCGAAATTCCTGGTAGTCGCGGGATTCAGCCGACCCGAACGCGGAACCGTGTGGGGAGCGCCCGGGCGGTGACGCGGGTGCCCACGCCGCCATACGTCACAGCCGCATGCGTTTCCGTGCGGAACTCACGTTTGTTGCCTGTCCGGGGAGGGTGTGTCGCCACCCCGACGCCTCTGGACAGACGGCATAGGTTCGGCACGTGCAGCACGGCAATCCCGACCCGAACCAGCAAGCCGACGACACCCCCGCGCCGTGCGGGCCGGACAGTACGGATCCGGCCGACTGGCCCCCGGGCGAGGGCACCGAAAAGACCGGTGCCCCGGAACCCGAGCCCACCGAGACCGAGACAACCGCCCCGATCCCGGTGATCGACCCCGAGCGGACGGCCGCCCCCCTCGCCGTCAAGGCCGCCGAGCCCCCGCTGATCGCCTGTACCACGGCGACCAGCGGCGAACTGGCCGCCGTGCGGGTGCTCGGGGAGACCTTCCTCGGCCACCACCCCGGCGCCCGCTTCGTGGCGTTACTCGTCGACCTGCCCGGCGGCGGAACCCCACCCGCCGGCGCGGTCGAGCTACTCCGCCCCGCCGACCTGGGCGTGGACGCCACCGAGCTGGCCCGCCTCGGCACCGCCTGCACCGCCGAGCAGCTGCGCGCAGTCCTGCGCCCCCGTCTCCTGACCCACCTGCTTCCCGCCGGCGGACCCGTACTCCATCTCGACCCCAGCGTGGTGGTGCTCGGACGGCTGGAGGAGCTGGTCCGCCCGCTGCTGCGCGAGCGCCCGTTGCTGTTGGTACCCCGCGTGCTGGAGCCACTGCCCCGCGACGGCCTGCGCCCCACACCCGCGGAGCTGCGTGCCGCCGGCTTCTTCGACCCCGGCTTCCTCGGGGTCGCGCCGACCGCCGAGCCGTTCCTGCACACCTGGGCGGACCTGGTCCGGCAACGCCCGGACGAGGTCGGTGCCTGCCTCGACGGCGCGCTGGCGCTGATCGACCACCACGTGCTGCGCGACCCGGGCGTCGGCCTGTCGGTATGGAACGCCGCGCAACGCGAGCTCACCAAGGACGACACCGGCGTGCCCCGCGTTACCGGCGCCCGGCTGCGGACCGCCCACCTGCACGGGTTCGACCCGCAACGCCCGTGGCTGCTGTCCGCGGACGTCGCCGACCGTCCCCGCGTCCTGCTCTCCGAACACCCGCTGCTCGCCGAGATCTGCGCGGCCTACCGCAACGACCTGGTCCGCGCCGGCCACACCCGGGACGCCGGCTACCGCTTCGACCTGCTTCCCGACGGCACCCCGCTGCCCGGTGCCCTCCGCCGCGCCTACCGCGAGGCGTGGCTGGCCGCCGAACGCGACGGGACCCCGCCGCCGCCCCCGGCATTCCGCGCCGGCGACGCCCCACACGACCCCGGCGACGTCGCCGAGTTCGTCGCGTGGGCCTGCGAACCCGCCGACGACCGGCAGCGCACGGCCGGGGGCTCCCGCTGGTCCGCCGCGCTGTGGGCCGACGACCCCGAACTGCGCCGCACCTTCCCTGACCCGTTCGGCGCAGACGCGGCGGCCTTCCGACACTGGTGCACACAGCAGGGCGTGCCCTCCGGACGGCTGCATCCCAACGCCGTACGCACCCCCTCCGTCCAGGCGCCGCCCATGGTCGACCAGCTCGGCGTGACAGTCCTCGGCACCGGAACCGTCGCCGACGAGCTGCGCGCCGCCGCACACGCGTCCGGACTGCCCACCTCCGCCGAGGCCGGATACCCGGTGGTCGTGCGCTGCCCGGGCGCACCCGCCCCGCCCACCGACCGCTACGTCGTCGAGGTGCACCCCGACGCCACCGCCGACCTCGACCTGACCGGTATCTCCGAACTGTGGGTGCTCTCCGAAACGGCGCGCCGCGACCTGCACCGGCTCGATGTCCCGGTGCACGCCGTCGCACTCCCGGTCCCCGACCGCGGCGAGGTCGACCTGCCCTCCCGCAAGGCGGCCCGCGCCCGGCTCGGCCTCGACGACCACCACGCCGTCTTCCTGGGAGCGGCCGAGCACACCGAGGAGCGGTGCGGCAACGCACTCGGCCTGGTCTCCGCGTTCCTCGCCGCCTTCGGCGAGCGCGACGACGCCCGCCTCGTGCTCGCCGTCACCGGCGCCGCCGACCACCCGGAGGCGGCCGAGCGCCTACGCCTCGCCACCGCCTCCGACCAGCGCATCGTCCTCGTCGAAGGCACCGGCGCCGAGGAACTGCTCGACGCCGCGGACTGCGTCGCGGCCCTGCACCGCGCACAGGACCCCGGCGGCGACACCGCCGGGGTGGGCGAGCGGACCGCCCTGCTCCTGGCCACCGCCGCCGCCCGCGGTATCCCCGTGCTGGCCAGCGACCACGGCGCCGTGGCCGAGCTGTTCGACCGCGCCGTCGCCGTGCTCGTGCCCTGCCACAACGGGGGCGTCGAACCCGACGTCCGGTCCGCCGCCCGGTTGCTGCGCGGCATCGCCGACGACCGGGACGGCGCCCGCGAGATCGGCCGGCTCGGCCGGGAGCACGTGCTACGCACCCGCACCGCCGTCAACGCCGCGGACCAGTTCCGGCACCGGGTCGAGCAGGCGTACCGGAGCTGGCGCGGCCGACTCGCCCAGGACCGGCTGAACCAGGCGGACGACCCGCTGCGCCCCCTACTCGTTGCCAAGCACGCCCTGCACCGGCAGCCCGAGGTGGACGCCCAGAGCAGGATCCCGATGGCCCCCGCCCTGCGGAAGGCGGTGCTCCGGGTGCTGGCGCACTACGACGCCCATCTGCGCGACATGATGGGCGCCCTGGTCGACGGGGTGGAACGCACCGCCGGGGAACTGCTACGCCGGCAGGACGAAGTCGCGCACAGCGCCGGGCTCGCCGAACTGGACGACGTCCGGGCGGACCTGGCCCGGCTGGCAGACCGGCAACAGCAGCTCGCCGACCAGCTCGTGGGTGCCGACGACGGCGTACTGCGCGCCCGGGCCGACCTGGCAAGCCAGGCCCGCCGCCTGGCCATGGTCGAGGAGGTCGTCGCCGCCGAGGCCGCCAAGCGCGGCAAGCAGATCGATGCCCTCGCCGAACGACTGGACCGGCTCGCCGGCGCGCTGACCAAGACCCTGGACCGGATCGACGCGCTGGAGACGACCGTCCAGGAGTCGCTGCGTGAACGGGACCAGCGCATGGAGTCCGGCATGCGCGCGGCGAGCCAGGCGGTCCGCACCACCGACGCACTGCGACGCGTGGTGGTGCGCGAGCACGAACGCCGCTGGGAGAGCGAGCCACGTGGAGAGGACCTCGCCGGCATCGCGACGTCCATGGTGCTCTGCGACGCGGGGGTGCTGCGGCTGCCGGCCGAGGACGGGCTGATGCTGCCGTGGCTCTCCACGCACGGCGTCTGGGAGCCCGACGTCGGTACGCTCATCGACTCGCTGCTCGAACCGGACGGCGTCTTCCTCGACGTCGGCGCGTACGTCGGGTATCACACGCTGCGCGTCCTCAGCCGGGTGGGCACACGCGGCACCGTGGTCGCGGTCGAACCGTGCGGCCGGGCACGCGCCCTGTTGCGGCACAACGTGGCGACCAACGTCGCGCCCGAGGTCGCTCGCGGGTTGACGGTGGTCGAGGCAGCAGCGTGGGACACGCCCACCGAGATCGAAGTGGTCCCGGCGCTGACCGGCGGTGTGAACGTGCGACCCCAGCCGGTCGCGGTCGCCGCCTCGGCCGTCGAAGCGGCGAACAACGGGGAGCCCGTGACGAACCTGCCCGATCCGGCGGCCAGGACGGGCGGGACGAGTGTGCGGGCAGTTCGGCTCGACAAGGAGCTGGAAGCGATCCCCGCGCTGGAGGACCTGCGCCTGTCGGTGGTGAAGGTGGATGCGCCGGGCGCGAGCCACCGGGCACTGGGTGGCCTGGTCCGGCTGCTCCGTCGGGACCGTCCGCACGTGGTGTGCGCGTTTTCCCCGTCGGCCACGGCGGAGCTGGGTGACGACCCGGCGGCGGCGCTGCGGGAGTTCGGCACCTGGGGATACGACCTGGTGGCCCTTGGTGGATCGGCACCGGTCAGCCCGGAGGACGTCCTGGGCGCGGTGGAGACCGCAGGGCCGGGAGCGACGGCATCGCTGTGGCTGCGGCCCAAGGATCGCTCCGGCTGATCGGTCCCGGCGGCGAGTTCGCTCACGGGGCACGGCACGACAGGCTCCTGGCGGACTGTCGTGCCGTTGCTGCCGCGGTGGTGGCCCCGTCGTCAACCGAGCCCGCTGATCGCCTTCTGATCGTTCTCGCCACCCCGATGTCGATCGCCGTTCACGATCCACAAGCCGCTGACCAGCCGATTTGACTTGTCGCGACAGAGGCGCGTAACTTTCTTCGTGCCGCACGGGAGGCCGGACGGGGGCCCGCAAGGGCCCGGACAGGACGGTCGAGCGAATCCCCCTCGCCAGGTGTTTCGGGGGCGGAGTGTCCCGGGCCGAGCGGTTGACGCCGCGGATCGGACCGGGTAGGCTTGTGTGGCTGTCGGGACGGAACCAGGGCAATGACCCCGAGGGGTCGATTTGACCGGGAAGAAACGGACCGGCTAAGCTAGAAACACCGAAACACAATCGCCCCGGATCGGGCTGCGTGTGAGCGCGGTTCTGTGATGGTGTGCGTGTGTTCTTTGAGAACTCAACAGCGTGCCGGATGTATGCCAGTGATGGTGG
>NZ_BMMK01000074.1 GCF_014645795.1 Longimycelium tulufanense
TCGACTTCCACGGCACCGGCTACACCGTGGACGGCGCCTGCGCCTCCAGCCTGCTGGCGGTGATCACCGCCGCACAGGCACTGTGCACCGGCGAACTGGACATCGCATTGGCCGGTGGCGTCGACCTCAGCCTGGATCCTCTGGAACTGGTGGGATTCGCCCGACTCGGCGCCCTGGCCAGCACCGAAATGCGGGTCTATGACGCCCACCCCACCGGCTTCCTACCCGGCGAAGGATGCGGGATGGTAGTCCTGACCCGCGCCACCGACGCACACCGGCTAGGCCTCCGCATCTACGCCTACCTCACCGGCTGGGGCACCTCCACCGACGGCTCCGGCGGGCTCACCCGACCCGAAACCAACGGCCAGACCCTGGCCCTGCACCGCGCCTACCACATGGCCAGACTCTCCCCACACACCGTCAACCTGATCGAAGGCCACGGCACCGGCACCACCGTGGGCGACCAAGTCGAACTAACCGCCCTCACCCACATCCGCGGCACCGGCACACCCCCTGCCGCCCTCGGCAGCATCAAAGCGAACATCGGCCACACCAAAGCCGCCGCCGGCATCGCCGGACTGATCAAAACCGCACTCGCCATCCACCACCGCACCCTCCCACCCACCACCGGCTGCCACGAACCTCACCCACTACTACGCGAACCACAAGTACCCCTCCGCGTGCTCGCCGAACCCGAACCATGGCCCAACCCAACACCACTGGCAGCAGTATCCGCCATGGGATTCGGCGGCATCAACACCCACCTCGTCCTCACCGGCCCCACCACCACCCCCCACACCACCCTACCCACCACCACACACCGATGGGCACAACCCCCACCCCCACACGACATCGTGCTCATCGAAGCCAACAACACCAACGAACTCACCACACAGCTCAACCTCCTCGCCGAACAAGCCAACACCCTCAGCCAAGCCGAACTCCACGACCTAGCCTGCACCCAACACCACACCACCACCGGAACAGCCACCATCCGAACAGCACTAGTCGCCGACACGCCGGAAACCCTTGCCCGCGCCGCCACCGCCGCAGCACAACGCACCCAGCACTGGCACCACACACTCGTGGTGGACCACGAAGCTGGATTCGCCCTGAGCACACGGAGACAACGAGCGGTCGGACTGCTGTTCCCCGGCCAAGCCGCACCCGTACGAGCACGACTCGACACCTGGGCCACACGACTCACCGTCCCACCACTACCAGCCAACCTGGACATACGCGACGGCGACACCGACACCGCCATCGCGCAGGCCGCCATCGTCCGCCAGTCCCTCGCCGGACTCGCATGGCTACAAGCACTGGGCTGCGAACCCGTCGCCGCCGTCGGACACAGCCTCGGCGAAATCACCGCCCTGATCTGGTCCGGCGTACTAGACCCAAACGCTGGACTGCGACTGGCGGTTCGCCGCGGCCAAGCGATGGCCGAGCACGGCGATCCCGACTCCACCATGGCCACGCTCAACACCACCACAAGGCACGCCGTGCAGCTCGTATCTGGCACTCGAGCGGTCATCGCTGGCTACAACGCACCCGACCAGACCGTGATCTCTGGGCCTACGGACGCGGTCCACGAGGTGGTGACCGCCGCTCGTGCCGCCGGTATCGCGGCCAGCCTGCTCACCGTCTCCCACGGGTTCCACAGCCCGGCCATGTCCGACGCCGAGGCGCCCTTGAGAAGGGAACTCAGCCAGATCGAGTTCGGGCCACCGCAACGATCAGTCGTATCCACCATCACCGGTCGCACCCTGTCCAACTCCGATGACCTGCGCCACCTGCTGATCGACCAACTCACACTTCCGGTACGGTTCACCGACGCCCTGACCGAACTCGCGCACCGCTGCGAGCTGCTCGTCGAAGTCGGCCCCGGAACCATCCTCACCGCCCTGGCCGCCCGGACCACTCCCGACCTTCCCACCGTGAGCCTGGACTGCGGCGGATCAACCCGCCAACACGCCCTGGCCACCGCCACCCTCGCCGTAGCCGGCGCCGGAGACCTCGAACCCTGGTTCGCCGGCCGCGCCTACCGCCCACTACGACTGGACGAACCCCTCAACTTCCTCACCAACCCCTGCGAGACCTCGATTGCCGGCCAGGCGGCCGCTGCTGCCGCTTCTTCGGCCCTCCCTCAAGAGGACACAGGTCATACCGGTGACGCGAACGTGACCGGGAAACGGCTCCCCCGAAAGCCGACGCCTGAGAATTCCTCCCCACTTGAGATCCTCCGTGAGCACCTGGCCAGGTCCCTGGAGCTGCCGATTTCCGGCATCCGGCCGGACAGCAGGCTGCTCGGTGATCTGCACCTGAACTCACTTCAGGTGATCCAAACCATTGCTGCGGTGGCCGAGCACCTCGGCAAGCAGCCGCCCGCCACCCCGCCTTCCCTCGCCGAGACGACGGTCGAGCAGGCTGCCGAGTCACTTCTCGATCTTCCGAGCAGGGACGAGAACGCGGCGGAGTCATCCGCCGATGGTGTCCGACCCTGGGTTCACGCCTTCGAACACCGATGGGTCCCTGCCGTCGGGAAGTCTCGGCCCCAGCCAACGAACTGGAAAGTGTGGGCCCCGGCGGACCACTGGTTGCACTCGGCCCTCACGAACGCGTCAGGTGACGTGCGCGAGGCGTTGGCCGTCCTGCTGACCCCCCAGTCGGGTCCAGCGGAGATCACCAAGCTCCTCCGCGATCTGGAGCAGGAGCGCCCAGACCATCTGTTGGTGCTGCACCACGGCCATCCGGGTGCGGCCGCCATGGGCCGTAGCGCGGCGGTAGAACTCTCCCCACATTCGGTCACGGTGCTGCAGGTCCCCGAAGATGTCCGCACGCTGTCCCTCAGCCACCTCCCGGAGAACGACTATCTGGATCTGCGCGTCGGACCGGACGGCGAGGTCCAGCGGCTGGCCACCATGCCCTACGAACCTCGCGAATCATCCCCCGTGCCGTTGGGGCCGGAAGATGTTTGTCTGGTGACCGGTGGAGTGCGGGGCATCACCGCCTTCTCGGCAGCGGCACTTGCTGAGCGTACGGGTTGCACCCTGGTGTTGTTGGGCAGGACGCCCGCGGATGACCCAGCTGTGAGGGCTATGCTGACAGACCTACGTCGTCGTGCTCGTGCGCACTACCTGAGCTGCGACGTTTCCGACAGGGAGGCTGTCCGTACCGCGGTAACCCGCGCCGCTGAACACGGGAACGTGCGCGGTTTGCTTCATGGTGCGGGGATCAACGAGCCGCAGCGCCTGGCGGCGGTGACCGCCGACTCCCTCGAGCGCACCATGGCTCCCAAGGTCGAAGGACTGCGATCGGTACTGTCCGTCGTCGGCGACCAGCTTCGTCTGGTTGTCGGATATGGATCCGTCATCGGTCGTCGTGGCCTTGTCGGGCAAGCTGAGTACTGCCTTGCGAATGACTGGATGCGTGTGGAGCTCGAGGGCTGGGCCGACGAGCATCCCGACTGCCGCGTCCATCTCCTGGAGTGGTCGGTGTGGTCCGACATCGGCATGGGTGTACGCCTCGACGTACTCGACAGCCTGCGCGAGATGGGCGTCGAGCCGATCCGACCACATGACGGCGTGGAAGTGTTGCTGCAGATCCTGACCGATGCGCAGGCTCCCACCACCCTGCTGGTGACCTCCCGCATCCCTCACAGCCCAACCCTGGCCATCGAGGGTCCTGCCCAGCCACTCCTCCGGTTTGCCGAGCGCACGCGGACCCACACCCCCGGCGTGGAAGCCGTGCTGGAGACCGAGCTGTCTCTGGGGAGCGACCCTTACCTGACCGAGCACCGTATCGGTGGTACCGCCGTGCTTCCCGCCGTCCTCGGGCTTGAGGCCATGGCTCAGGCCACCAGGCTCGTTGACGGTGAGACGACTGGCGCCTGGTCGTTCTCCGGGCTCGCTCTTCCCTCTGCCGTCGTCGTACCCGAGCAAGGGAGTACCTCGCTACGGGTGGCCGCACTGTCAGCGGGACGGGGCGAGGTCGACGTGGTCGTTCGTGAGGAAAGCGACCGGTTCGACAGCGACCGTCTCTCCGCCAAGGTCGTGCCGGCACCGGTACCCCCGAAACAGCATAGAGAGGTGTCCGGTCCGCTGGCCGATGCTCCCGCTCCCCATCCCTTCTACGGGCCGGTGTTCTTCCACAGCGGCCGCTTCCAGCGACTACTGGGCTACGACCTTCTGTCTGCCTTCAGTGTCAGAGCCTGGATCGAGGCCAGGGACGAGACATGGTTCTCCGACTTCCATCCTCGCGAGTTGCTGCTCGGCGACCCTGGTGCGCATGATGCGGCCATTCACGTTCTCTTGGCGTGTGTGCCGCATCGGCGAGCACTTCCGGTTGCCGCAGAGCGAATGACGGTGTGGAAGAAGCCTGTCGGCACGTTGGTCGTCGACGCCGTCGAGCGTTCACACACCGCTGATGACTATGTCTTCGACATTGTCGTACGCCAGCTCGACGGGAGCTGCGTCGCGGCCTGGCAGGGACTACAGCTGCATGCTGTCGGACCGAACGAGCATCAAAGCGCTCTCCCCATCCAGCTTGTCGGCCCGCTGCTCTCGCGACGCCTCATCGAGCAGGGCCTGGGTGATCACGTGGAACTGGTGGTCAGCGAAGGGGAACAACACGACGACATCGACCTCTGGACACAGCAAGTCCGAACAGTCTCGGGCAACAACGACACTCCGGTAGCGACTGGGAGAACTACTAGGTCTACCAGTGCCACTCGAGTGGGTGGGCATGTCCTGCTGGCTGAGTCCTCGGAGCCCATCGGCGTTCATTGGGAGGCGGGTTCGGCCGCAAGTACGTCTGAGCCTCCCTCCAAAGAGGATCAACGGCTGTTCGAGGCCGTCGCGACAGACGTTGGTGAACGTTCAGGACACGCCCTCAACCGCGTCTTGGTGGCGCGACAGGCTCTGCGAGAAATCGAGGATATCGCCGCAGCGCCGCTTGTACGGGGTGAGGTGACCGAGGACCAGATGGTCGTGTTCCACAGCGGACCAATCAGGGTCGTGACAGCACGGTTGATCACAGACGCGTCGTTGGAACCAGTGACGGTGGCGATCGCTATCCATAAAGGACGGTGAGCCACGTGCGAACCTATCGTTACCATCACGTCGTGACGTTCGACGAGACCAACCTCGTCGGGAACGTCTACTTTGCGCAGTACCTGCACTGGCAGGGTCACTGCAGGGAACGGTTTCTGGCCGAACACGCCCCCTCGGTCGTCGAGTCTCTGAAGACAGGCGAGCTCGCACTCGCGACAGTGTCGTGCTCGATGGACTTCTACAAGGAGTGCTTCGCACTCGACGAGATCGACGTGCTGATGAGCCTGCGTGACAAGGGAGGCGGGCGAATCACCATGCACTTCGAGTTCCGCAGGGACGGTGAGCTTGTCGCCACCGGAACCCAGGTCGTGGCCTGCCTGTGTCGTGAGGACGGGGTACACCCGGTTGACATCCCTGCTGAGCTCGACGATGCACTGTCGGCCTATGCGCCTGCACCCAAGAAACTGGTTTAACCGCAGGAGCCTCCGACGATATGCGTCTCAACAATCACACTTCCACGATCAACATAGGCGAAACCCAGGTGGAACATCCAACACCAGCATGAACCGTACCTTTACCCAGGAGGTGACACTTGACATCATAGAATCATCCGCCACAGAAAGGACAGTGCGGATCGCAGCAGTCAAGATATTCAACCCCAGAAAATTAGAGTTACCAGAATAAAGGTGGAGGTTTGCGCCATGAGTGTTATTCACCATTGCCTTTGCGTTGGCAAGGGAGCTATCACTACCTCCGGCGGGCTCAGGTTTGACCTTGTAGCCGTCAAGGATGAACTGAACGGGATCGTGATCGACTTCGTGGCGACCGGCGACGTCAATATCGTTCTCGCCAAGGTGGAGCGACACACTCAGACGGGGCTTGTCTTCTTCGGAGGGGTTGCCATCGGCATGTACACCCTTGTCGATGTGCCCTGCCCCACGTCTCGGCAGGAGGAGAGCCGGTGGGAGAGCGGCACCTTGTTCCTCAACCACTGCGTCAAGATCACGGTTCGCCCGGTCGGCGATACGCTGCCTGAGGCGCTAGGCGGCGGCAGCGAGTTCAGCGCTATTGCGGCTGTGGCAATGTCTGGTGCATATGCCCCCAACCCTCTCCAGGAGGGTGCTTCCGGCGAGCCAGCCGAAGGTTCTGAGTACTTCACCGAGATCAATTTCCAGCAGGGCGCACCGCCTGGGACCAGCGGTGACTACACCGCCACGATCGTTAAGTAAGATCGATCAATATCGCAACATTCGCCTCCGCCTAGCTCTCCGCTAGGCGGAGGCGATTCATATAGTTCAAGGTACCCAACTACGTTCACCGTCATCGTGTCGCTACTCCTGAAACATCTTTGTGAGACAACTCAGGACATCCAGAAATCCAATAATCGACTCTCCGTCAAATGACAGATAACTGCGCCAGTAATATACCTCCGAGAAAGCGGGTGAGCAGTGGCACTGGTACATTCTCTGGGGTGGTAGATTCCGGTTAATCGTGCGTGATCCGACCCGGTGCGGTAAACTTTAATGCAGAGCTTCATAATCAGATGTGGCAACCAATATGGAAGCTCTACTGACCGCAACTGCAGGTAGCGGTCAATGATTACTTGTGACCTTCCCGCAGGGTTCAGTGCTTTGGTGAAGTGATCTTGGGTGCAGGCACGGCTTCGTGGTGATCACGGCGCGACCTGGGGTCCCGTGACCGTGCGAGGGAGCGGTGCCTGTTGGAGCATCGCTGATTCCTGCTGGGATGTGAGCGGCCGCCGGACTGATGCCAACAAGAGCACAGCCGACGTCGTGACTACTGCCCAGAGAACTGATCAAACTTATGGCGCAGCTAGCCGGACACCTCCATCCTAAATACGGCTTCCGTCCTCCTAGCCGCTTAGCCAGCGGTGAGCCTTGCCCGAGCCGCGCCGCCCGGGCATAGGTCACTCTCACTCGGGCAATACCCCCAATGAGTTATGCGTAGGGCTCGAGGACTTTGATTGTGCCAACAGCAAACTAAGAGCGCTTACCTCGGTGTCAAACTTTCACAATCCACGCGTTTTCGTCAGTATCACACGTAAGTAACTAACACAACCTACGGAAGCGGTGCGATCGTGCGAGTTGATCGCCCGAAAGAAGCGGGTCAGTTAGAGCGTGTCTCACTTGGTGAGTCTCTTGTAGCAGGTGAGGGCGGCGGCCAAGGTCAGAAAGG
>NZ_BMMK01000075.1 GCF_014645795.1 Longimycelium tulufanense
ATCGTCCACGAGTGGAGATCATCTACCCCACCTCAACGATCTACCAAGTGAGACACGCTCTTAGTCCCGACCTCGAGATCCAGCAGGATATCCTCGCCCACCACGTCGATGAGCATCCCGACTATATCGGTGTAGACGTCACTGGCGTCAGATTCCGTAGCTGTCACGTTCTTTGTGTCCATGGGGCGTCCTGTTCCTCGTGCTGTTCTCTGCTGCGACGGTCCACGCAACGATGTGACTGTCCAGCAGACGGCTCTCGACCGCTGTCGCCGTCGTCTCCGTGGCCACCAGTAACCGGTTCCCGTCGGCAGCCGTCACAACGAAGTCACGCGGATGGCTGGGTGGTCCGGTGCCGGCCGCCTTGGCGGCAACCTTCTTTGCCGCCCGCAGCCGGGTCAGCGTCAGTGCCCGGTCGCCAGGTAGCCGGCCCACAAGTGCCTGCTCGTTCTCGGCCAGTACGACGTCCTCGACCGCATCGCCCGGCTCCTGAACGCTCTCGATGTGGATGGCTGCCGGTTGGGACGCGGGTCGTACAAGAGCTACGCCCAGATCAGTGGTGTAGGCGATAGACACGAACAGCGGTTCGGTGATCGGTCCGGTCACCTCGGGCCTGCCGGTAGCGTCGTCTCGTACCGTTAGCTCAGCGGGAAACAGTGGCCCGCATCCCCGTTCCCACAGCCATTGCCGTATGGCGTCCTTGACCGCGATCCGGCCCAGTAACCAGGAAGCCTGGTCTCGTGGGGGAAGCCGGTGGTACTCGGTGCGTTCGGCGGCGCACAGGTACCTCCGCATGGCCAGGTCCCGGGACGAGACATCGCTCCAATGCTTGCGGGCCAGGCACCAGCCATCGGGCTGCGGCTCGCCCAACCCGAAGAACTCCGGGGCAAACCTCATACGCCAGCCGGAACCGTCGGTGAAGAACCGGTGGCTCGTCCAGCCGTCGACACGAGCCCATACCGAGCCGTCGGGCCGGACCAACTCCATGTCCCCGACCATGAATGCGCCGGAGACCGTGCGATTCCAAATAGTCGCGTCCAGCCGCTCCCCTGCTGGTGGCAACGGGCCGTACCAAGTGATCCGCTCAACCTGGAGCGGGAACATAATCTGGTCCTTGTCCCCGTACACCTGGATCCAGACGCCGGATAGTTGAGCTGCGCTGTCCAGTAGTGCTCCCGGGGTGGACAACGAGGCCAGCCGACCCCGCACCCCGTCCGCGGCAAGTGCGGAGATCTCAACGACTCCCTGGTAGCGTGGACCGTGGAACATCCACCCCTCGGAGTAGAGCCGCTCCGCGGTCACGGGGGGCAACTTCTCGTCGGCGAGCGGGGTACGGTCAGCGGGCGGAGCCGCCGGGTAGTGCTCAGCGAGCAGCACGATTCCGTCAGTGTGGCCTTCGATTTTTACCTCGATACGTCCCGGACCGATCAGCTGTGCGTGGATCCTGGCGACGGTGGGTGGGGCGGCCACAACCCAGCGCATGGCCCGAATGTTCTCGAAGCCGATCACCACCTGGCCTGGTCGCAGCTCCCGTGCGATCTCGGCCATCACCTCCAGTAGCGTGGTCAACGGCACCACCGGGAAGCGGTCGGACGGCTCGGGCCAGTTCGCACGCTGGGGGACCAGGCAATGGTCCGTGAGATACGGCATGGTCTCCAGGGAAAACACCCGTGAGGTAGTGAGTTCGCCGCCTTCGGCGGTGGGTTGCGTCGGTGTCCCCAGAGCGTTCAGCACGGTATCGGCGGTAGCCGTCGTATCCCGGAGCAATGCGTCGAACTCGGCCAGCACCGGTGCGTCCGTGGGCACCTCCGGCCGGCCACATCCCGGCCTAGTCAACGGCGGTACAGCCCCATTCAAGCGGACGATGCGCGTCCCGAGGTCCAGCCGCATTCCCTGTCCGGTCTGCCCGTCGCTCCGGCCCGTAGCCGGTCGCCCCTCGACGTCGGCCGAGGTGCGGTGGCTCGTGGTGACATAGCCCTCGACCCAGAACGCGGCGATGGCACGACGGAGCTGCGCCAGTCCGTCATGTTTGCCGACGTTGGCGGCTATTGCCAGGTGCTCACGGCCGCCGAGCCGGTCCGTCACGAAGCCGGTCAGGCTGCCGGGCCCAACCTGAACGAAGGCTCGTACCCCGGTCTCGTACAGCCGCTCAATCAGAGCGCTGAACCGCACTGGCTCGAGCAGGTGGCGAATGATCAGCGCGCGGACCTGCTCCGGCTGCTCCGGGAACGGGGCGACCGTGGTTGCCGACCAGAGCGGCACGTCGGGCTGTCGGACCAGTGATGTCTCGAACAGGGCGTGTACCCGCTCCAGGTATGCCTCGGCCATCGGGGTGTGGAAGCCGGACCGGAACGGCAACTCCTGGCCCAGCACGCCGTCGGCGGTCAACCGGGCGAGGACCTGCCGCACCGCCCCGGGCACGCCACAGATCACCGACTGGTGCGGGCAGTTGTCATGGCTGACGACCACCCCCTCGAGACCTCGAATTGCCTCCTCGGCGCCGTGTGCCCCACACCCGAGCGCGGCGTACGCGACATCGGGCACGTCGAGAACATCGTGGTCGAGGGCTGTGATGAGGGCATCGACGGCGTCCTGCGGGTACACGCCCGCGGCGATCATTGCCGTCCATTCGCCCAGACTGTGCCCGGCGGCGACGTCGGGCACAACACCGAGCCGGCGCAACGCCGTGTCGAGCAGGCGACCCACCGCGATCACGTCGGCGGCCTGGCCGAGCAGGTCGGTTCGGCCGGTCAGCTTGGGCTGGGGCAATCCGAGCTGCACCGTGACGTCAGCGATCCGCGGCTCGAAGACCGGCTCGAAGCCCGGGAAAAGAAAGGCCACCCGCCCACCCGGGGAACCAGCCTCACCCCCCGCCTGGTGGCTCGCCATAGGGCCGGGCGCAAGCAGAGGGCGGGGGGTGAACCAAATGTCGCTGCGGCCCCGTGAGGGAATACCACGGGTGACGATGGCGCGGGCCAGTTTCAGCCGTCGTGCCGTCGGCGACACCATCGCCAGCCGGCAAGGCAGCTCCGGCGGTTCTTGGCCGACCCGCGTCAACAGTTCCTCGTCCGGCACCGCGAGTAGTTCCGCCAGCTTCTCGGCGGACTCGGCTGCCAGTCGAAGAATCACCTCGTCCTCGCCAAGCTCGCGAAGTGCGAGTGCGACCGAGGCCGAGGGATCCCCGTTCGGCGAAACGAGCGAAGCCGGCGGGCGGGTAGTGCGCCCGGAGTGAACGGAGTTCCCGGGGGGTTCTTCGAGGATCACGTGGGCGTTGACGCCACCGAAGCCGAAGGCGTTGACAACCGCCCGCCGTGGCGCACCGGGAGCCCGCTCCCAGTTGGTCTGCTCACGGATGGGCTGCAATCGGGTTCCGGCCAACGCGGCGTGCGGGTCGTCGATGCCCAGGGTGGGCGGCAGCACTCCATCGTGCAATGCGCAGGCCGCCTTGATCAACCCGGCCATCCCGGCTGCCGGCATGGCATGGCCAATCATAGATTTGACCGTGCCCAGCCCGATCGGCGGTCCGTGCGGGCCGAAGACGCGACGCAGTGTCTCCAGCTCGGCTTGGTCGCCGACCGGGGTGGCGGTGCCGTGCGCCTCCACCAACCCGACCGCTCCGGGCACACCGGGATCCAGTCTGGAATCCTGCCAGGCGCGTTCCAGCGCCAAAACCTGGCCATCGGCCAACGGACTCAGCAGGCTGCTGGCGCGTCCATCGCTGGAGCTGCCGACTCCGCGGATGACGGCGTAGATCCGGTCACCTGCCCGCTGGGCGTCCGCCAAGCGCTTAAGCACCACCATGCCGGTGCCTTCCGCCGGCAGAGTGCCATCGGCGGAACGGTCGAACGGTCTGATCCGTCCGGATGGGCTCAACGCCCGTAGCTGGCTGAAGACGCTCCAGAAGGTGGCGTGGTGGACGTGGTGGACGGCACCGACCAGCATGGCGTCGCACCGGTTCTCACGTAGCACCGCCGCCGCATGCTCCACCGCCAGCAGCGCGGAGGCGCAGGCCGCGTCGATCGTGTAGGCGGGGCCACGGAGATTGAAGCGGTTGGCGATCCGGGATGCCGTGAGGTTGGGCATCAGCCCGATGGCGGCATCCGGCTGGTCGGGGCCGAGCTGTTCGCAGAAGGCCCTGCGCACCTGTTCCAGTCGTTCCTCGTCGATGCCCGGGACGAGGTCGCGGAGCAGGCTCACGAGCTGGTGTGAGGTGCGTACCCGCTGGTCGTAGCGGGCCGCCCCGGGTGTGAGATAGCCGCCGCGTCCTATCACGACACCGATCCGCAATCGATCCGGCAGCCGTTCGATGCCCCCTGCGTCGGCGATCGCCTCGGCGGCGGTGCGCAGTGCCAGCAGTTGGTCCGGTTCGATCCCCTCGACGGTCGCCGGCATGATTCCGAAATCGAGCGGGTCGAACGTTGCCAGGTCATCGATGAATCCGCCGCGACAGCAGTAGATTCGGTCGCTTCGCGGGGCATCGGCATAGGAGTGGGGGGCGTAGTAGATCTCCGGATCCCACCGGTGCGGCGGCACGTCGGTGATGGCGTCGGTACCGGCCCGAATGTTCTGCCAGAACTGTCGGGCCGTGCCCGCGCCGGGGAAGATCGCCCCCATCCCGACGATCGCGATGGGGGTCATTCGCGTGCCCCCGTGAAGAGGACCTGCGTTTCGTTCCCGGCTGCGATCTCGTTCAGCAGGGCGGTGACGGCGGCGTCGGGCTCAAGCAGCACGATCCCGAGCCGGGCGTACTCCCGGGCCAGTTCGGGAGTGACCATGCCGCCTCCGGCCCACGGTCCCCAGTCGGCCACCAGCACGCGGCCCCGCAGCCGGGTGCGCCAGACTCGGGCGAGGGTGTCGCAGGCGTCGTTGGCCGCGGCGTAGTCGGCTTGGCCGCGGTTGCCGTAGACACCGGAGACGCTGCCGAAGATTACGAAGAAACCCACGTCGGGCCGCACGGCGGAGGCCAGGGCGCGGGCACCGTCCACCTTGGTGCGCCAGACCCGGGCGAACGACTCGGGGGCCTTGTCCCGGATCAGCCGGTCCTCCAGCAGTCCGGCACCGTGGATCACGCCGTCGAGCCGTCCATGCCGGGCGTAGATGTCCTCGACAACCGCGTGGACGGCGTCCGGATCCCGTACGTCCACGGCGTGGTAGCGCACCGAGGCCGCCAGATCGCGGAGTGCCATCAGGGTCGCCCGCATCTCGCGCTCGGCCATGATTCGCCTGATCGTCGCCTCGATCTCCGCCGGCGTGCGCACGCCCTGCGCCACCAGCACGCGACGCAGTGCCCCCTCGTCCCGTGCCCGGGACAGCACCGGATCCTCGTCGGTGGGCAGGGCGGTACGACCGACCAGTTCGAGGTGGCAACCGGTGGTACGGGCCAGTGCCAGCGCCATCCGCGCGGTGATTCCCCGGGCTCCGCCCGTCAGGAGGACAACACCGTCCGCGCCGAGGGCGAGTGGCACGGAGTCGACGGGATCGGCCGGGACCACCGCGAGGCCGCGCCGCCGACCACCTTCGTACCCCACCGCCACGGGGTTTCGGTCGGCCAGTAGCTCGGTGAGGATGTGCAGGGCAGCCGATCCCGGCGAGTCCTTGCGGTCGATGTCCACGGCACGGACCAGCACCTCGGAGAATTCCCGGGCGATCGTCCGAGCCAGCCCGTGCAGGCCCGCCCCGGAGGTCGGGTCGTCGGCCCCGGTGCCGTCGAACCGGTGGCCGAAGGTGCCGCCCGAACCAGTCACCAGGACCAACCGGCGTACCCCGTTGAGCAGCGCATCCCGGATTCCTCCGTAGGCACCGGGCAGTGTCGGATCATCGCCCGGATGCAGTGCGGCCAGGTGGATCAACCCGTCGACCCGGCCGTCGGGTTCGGACAGGGTACGGACCTGCGCGCCCTGCTGCTCCAACAGGTCCGTCAGCTCCAGCGCGACACCGGAACTGTCGTCCACGATCACGAACCGCTCACCGGCCAACCGCATGGAACCCGGCTGCGGTGCCGGCAGCTCCGGCAGATCCACCAGGTGCACCACGTGACGACGAGGTGCGCCCTGCACCGGATCCGGTACCTCCCGCGGTCCACCGACCGCGGGATCACCGCTGGCGTGTCCGGCCGGTGGCGTCCCGGGCTCGGGCAGCGGATCCTGTTGATCATCACCTGACTCCGCCGGAGAACGGTCCGGGGATTGCGTTCCGGCGTGCAGGTGACCGCAGATCCAGGTGACGATCTCGCCGATGGTCTTGATCCGGGCCATCTGCTCCACGATCGACCTGTCCAGCTTGGTGCCGTCAGCGACCGACCCGAGCTGCTCAGCCAGTTCCCCGACGATCTCCATCCGCTTGATGGAGTCGATGGACAGATCGGCCTCCAGGTCGAGGTCGGTGTGCAGCATGTCCTCGGGGTAACCGGTCCGCGCGCTGATCACGGACAGCACGGAGGTACGCACCCGGTCCGGGCCGGGGATCTCGTGTGCAGGCTCGGGTTCGGGCTCGGGCGGCGGTGCGATCTCACCGTCGACCGCCGGGCGGGGAGCCGGCGCATCGGCCATCCCCGACACGACCGGCGCCGTGGTGGCGGGCACCGCAGGTGAACCCGGTGTCGGGGTGCTGCCCAGCAAGCCGAGAACGACGTCACGCTGCGCAGCGATGAGCTCGCGAGCGTTGCGAAGATACTCCAGTACAGCCGCTTCACGGCTGGCTGCCACCCGCGGTTTCGTGGCGGGATCGGCCGTGTTGGTGGCACGTGCCGGCACCCTATTGGGAGGGACCGGCTTCCCATGCTCCGTTCGACCGCCGTCGCCGTTTGCCGCTGCCATCGCTTCTCCTGTCGGAGGGGTGATCCGCTGGGCGGGACGGAGCGCGTTGGTCGGATACCCGCCGTCCCCGGTGCGGACCAGGTGGCCGTTGACGATCCAGTCCGGGCGCGTGGGCGGTGTCTGGATGGGGATCGCGTCCCGCCCGGCGAACAACGGGAGCGGGTCCACGGGCACCCCGGCGGCCGCCAGCTCGGCCAGGGCGAGCAGCAGTTGGTGCAGGCCGGGGGACTGCTTCCCCGGCTCGTCACAGTGAACGGCAGTGTGCGGGCGGTCGCCGAGAATCTTGCCGACCAGGCCGGTGAGCACCCGACCCGGCCCCACCTCGACGAACACCCGGGCGCCGGCGGCGTGCATCGCCTGGATCTGGTCCACGAACCGCACCGGTTCGGCGACCT
>NZ_BMMK01000076.1 GCF_014645795.1 Longimycelium tulufanense
TTGGTGAACGCGCGCAACGCCTCCTCCGGAATCCGGATCGCGTTCCCGATCTTGTACGCGTCCAACCGACCGGCCTTGATCTCCCGGTAGACGGTCGACACCGAGACGTCAAACATCTCGGCCACTGCCTTCACCCGGAACACCCGGGTACCCTTGCCCTGCATCGTGAGGTCTCCACTTCGGATGCACGCCCCGGTCGGTGTGCCAGCACCACCGGGGCATCTTTGCTTCTGGAGGCTGTCACTGGGGTTCCAGCAACAGCAGACACGCTAGCCGACTGAGTCAGAGAGAGTCAACTCTCTCTGGCTAACTGAGGTAGTTGACTCTTCCGTACCCTCGATGACATGGGGAAACTGACGTTGGACGGCATCGAACCGCCGTACGTTCAAGTGGCTGAGGACTTGCTGTCGGGCATCGAAGCAGGGCGGTACAAGCCGGGTGACAAGCTTCCGTCCCTCAAGGACCTGGCAGAGCAGTACGGCGTTGCCATCGGCACCGTGAAGAGTGCTCTCGCTCTGTTGCGTGACCGTTCGGTCATCGCCACCCGGCACGGAACGGGCTCGTTCGTCCGTCCTGATCTCGATCTGAGCAGGCTGGACACGACACTGCTGCGAGATGGGCCTAGCTCGGCCGAGCTTGAAGAGGCGCTGAGGCTGCTCCACGAGATCAACGGACGCCTGATCGCGCTGGAAGAGCGGTTGTCGGCGAAGTAGTGCCGTCGGCACGTCCGCTGGGTCGCCGGTCGTTGCTGTCGTCGCTGTCATGGCCACCATGGAACCGGCCAATCCCGGGGGCTCAACAGTGTGCGCGGAGGGTGCAAATGTGCACCTGGGGGGTGCATGGGGGTGCTTTACTGCTCTGAGGGGGTGATCAGGTGAGCACCCAACGGGAGCCGAACCGCCTTCTAGCAGCGGTGATGGACGAAGCTCGGCTCAGCAACAAGGGTCTCGCGCGACGAGTGTGTGATGAGGCCAGCCGCGCCGGACACAAGATCGCGGCCGACCACGTGGCGGTTCGCCGCTGGCTGGACGGTGTTCGTCCTCGGGATAGGACGGCTCGATGGATCGCGGCAGCGCTCAGCGCCAAGCTGGGTCGGGTTGTCTCCCTGGCTGAGATCGGGTTTGGCGAAATTCAGGCCGCTGCCGATGTAGATGTCTTGGATGAGGGGACCCAATACCATGAGCAGCCTGAACGGTCCGTCGATCTGTTAGACAAGCTCACATCGGCAGATCTCACCGACAGCTCGCCGGTCATGACGTCAAAATGGGTTCCTACTACTGCACCAGGCGTAATTACAGGTTATCTCTTTTCGGGCCGACTGGCGTCCGACGAAGAGAGACCACCAACGCAGTCCGGGGTTAGTGTAGCTTCGCGCATACGGGCCACCATTCGACACCTTACTGACTTGGACTTTCAGTTCGGAGGCGGTCACACCCGGACCATGTTGCTGCACTACTGGAAGTCAGAAGTTGTGCCAGCACTTCGGCAACGCCACCCCGAACCAATCAGACGCGAGATATTTAGAGCTGCTGCCGATGCGGCTGAGGTTCTTGGGTGGAGCGCGTACGATGCTGGCCGGCATCGCGCCGCTCAATGTTATTTCGTACAAGGTCTCCGCTTGGCTCGTGAGGCAGATGACCCGCTTATGGCTGGTCAGATCCTCTCTAACCTAAGTCACCAATCGAACTACGTAGGGGAGTTTAGCGACGCCTTACAGTACGCGAGAGCTGCGCAGTCCGCAACATCGCGTAAAGCGTCAGCGACCGTGCGGGCAATGTTCCTCGCTATGGAGGCTCGCGCACTGGCGAGTATGGGAGATACGCGCGGCTGTATAACGATCCTCCACCAGGCCGAGCAAGAGTTTGAGAAGCGCAACCCTGATAGCGATCCTGACTGGATCAGCTATTTCGATGCTTTGGAGCTTGCGGGCGAGGCGTCACACTGCTTCCGAGACCTTGGCAAGCCACGCGAAACTCAGCTCTTTGTCGCTCAAGCGATTGACCCGGTGCGCACTCCACCCAGAACACGAGCTTTTATCGGCATGGTGAGCGCGGCCGGTGCGTTAACGGCCCGTAGCCTGAAAGAATCAATCGCCCTCGCGACGGATGCGGTGAAGATGGCCGAGGGATTGCAGTCCAATCGGTACCTTCGCTACGTCGCCGACTTTCACAACTCGCTGACCGCAGGCTACGCCGTTCATCCGGCGGTACAGCAGTTCACCAGCTTCATTCGTGAAAAGCATCCAGGACTGATCCTACTTGATCGCGACTAGAACGGGCGCCAACCCGACGACCTGTCACCACGAATCGTGCGCATTCTTACCTGGTACTCTTCTGCAATATCGGGCGACTCGTTGACGTTCTGCATAAGCCACGTAGTCATCTTCAGTTCGTGCACCGCACGTAGCGTGTCGAAACCTTCTGTCCAGGTCGTAACATCGTACCCGTAGGCGTCGACGAAATCTCGGTATTCTTCCTCAGTCAGCCATCCGGCAGTCTGGTACTCAGTTGCGGACACAGCTAGATCCCATTCGGGTTGCCCCCATGCGACGCGTTCAAAGTCAATGAGAATGGGTTGACCTTCACAAATCATGAGGTTGCCCGTATGTGCGTCACCGTGTGTTGGCGCTGGGTGGAGTGGATAGCTCAAATGTGTCAAAGCGGAACTGAGTTCGGCAAGCCTGACCAAAAGAAAGTCCCTGTCTGCTGTTGACACCGGTGCTGTCTTGATTCGCGGTGCGACGCGTCCAAGTATGTCTTCCGCTGGCAAACGAAAGTCTGTCGGTAGAGGGGTCGAGTGCAGCCGACGCAGGACTGTGCCAAGTGTCGCGATATCCTCTCGGTCACCTTCGCGACCAGGGATGAAACGCCAGAACGTGACAGGGTGCCCGTCAACCTCGATCGGTTGAGGAAAGTCGGCGACGTCTGCTGCGGGGAAGCCGTGCGACGCGAGCCAACGAGCAACAGCTACCTCGTTTTCTGCGTCAGCCCAGTAGTCCATCGTTCGTGCGATTCGGACAACGACGTGGAAATCCGGCAGGTTGTACAGGGCGTTTTCGCCTAGGCGCATCAGTTCGGCGTGTTTGTCCGACAGTCCAACCAGGTCACACGCTGCTCGGAGCACGTTCAGGCTCGATTGAGCGCTGAACTGCTTAGAGTTCGTGACGTCCCTCATCGCTCCTGGCACAGGCCAAGGCTACGGGCTTTGGCTCAGTGTTGTCCTCTGCGGGGCGGTTGGATGTCTGTCGAATCATGGTCATGCGCTGGGGAGGGAGAAGGCTGAAACAGGGGGGCCGTGTCATCGTGTGCGGTAGGCGTCGCGGCGGTGGGCGACGGCAACGACGGTGAGGCTGTGGGTGTCGTCGTCGATGGTGTAGAGGGCGCGGTAGTCGCCGCGTCGGGTGCTCCACACCCCGTCCAACGGGGCATTGAGCGGTTTGCCCAGCCGGTAGGGGTTGCCGGCCACCGGACCGGTGAGGTGCTCATAGAGTGCGACGGCCGCGGGGTAGGGGAGCTTGTCCAAGCCGCGCCTGGCGGCAGCGGTGAAGGTCACCGCATAGGGCACGGGGTGGCTCATTCGCCGGTGGTACGGCGGGCGGCTAGGTCCGCGGCGACTTGCTCGGCGGTGACCACGCGCCCGGCGCGCGCGTCAGCGAGGCCGTCGCGCAGGTCGCGCACCAGGTCGCTGTCGGAGAGCACGTCGATGGTCTCGCGGAGGCGGTCCAGCTCGCCGGAGGGCACGACGTCGGCGACGTGCTCGCCGTGGGCGATGACCGGGACGGTTTCGCCGTGTTCGGCGCGGCGGACGGCCTGTTCCCACACGGCCGCTTGCCGGCTGACCGTGTGGAGGTCGTCGGCGGAGACGGTGACCGGCTGCTCGCTCATACCGTCGAGGATACGGCCGCCGGCGGTTCTAGGAAGTCACGGTCCGTATATGCCGCCTGACGCGTCAGGCGGTTGTCAGAACGGTGTTCTGACAGGTCTTCGTGCGCGTGTGCGCGCGTACGCGTTGGAACCGGGGTGGGAGCGTTTCTGACGCGTCGTCTCGTCAGGCGTCACGCACCCTCACCGGTGACGATGGGTGGGGCGGCCGAGGCAACGCGCCTGGGTGGGCTGCGTGAGGGGCTGGAGCATGGTGTGAGGTTCGGGCCACCCGCCGCCTGCCTCCCACCATGCTCCAGCCCCAACCGGGCACACCGAGCGGGCCGGGGCAGCCGGAGCGTGAGGTATCCGGCTGGAGCCGGGGGGTTGGGAGATCCCCCGGCTCCAGCCTGTCGAACCACGACGCCAGGAGCGCCGTAGCCGGCCCAGCCCACACCGGCCGGAGTCAGCGTCGGGCCGGCAGGAACGCACGGCACAGGGCTTCTAAACGCGCCCTGAGATCGCCGTAGAGGCGCGTTCCCCTGTGCTTTGGAGTGGATCCCCCCTGCGGCCAGGCCGAGGATGACCGATGCCTCGGTGCGTTCCCCCGTTCCGGAGCGTTTCGCTCCTGCCGTTCCCCTGCCCCCACTGTTTCAGCCCATCTGTGCTCCGCTCCGTGAGCTGGAGCCGGAGGGGAGCAGACCGGGCCGCACCGCGTTCGCGGCTGTCGCGGTCGCGACGAGCAGGATCACGACAGCGCCTCCGAGGCCAGTGTTGAGGCAGGAAAGGCGGGAGGCGCGACCCGCGACCGAGCAGTGTCGGTGCTGACCAGGACGGTCGCGGGTCGGGTCGCGATGGCGCGACCGGTTGCGGCTGAACCGCAACCGATCAGCGGGTCGGGCGGGCGGTCAGCGCGGCTCGGTAGTGAGTGAACGGGCCGCGGGCGGCAACACGCCCACCCGGCACGCTCCGGCCGGGCTGCTCCCACACCACTCACCCATTCACGTGCACACCATCACCGCACGTCAGCCCGCGTGAACGAGCCGTACGAGCTGGGTAGTGACTATTCACGCCGCCCCCACTGACTCACGCCCCCGTCGTTCGGCATCCAGGGTCCGGCTGGCGGCCGGTCGGCGAGGCTGCGGGCATGGGGTCAGAACACCGTTGCGGACCTGTCAGCGATGGTGTCAGACACGGTGTCAGCACGTGCGCACCCGCACGCTTCCTGGGGAAACCGCGGTGTCTGACACCTGACACCTGATCTTGGTGTCAGGTCGAGCAGTCGAATTGGAGGCGCGATGTGATGGCGGAGGGAGCGCGGCGTCTCAGTCGTCGTCTCAGTTCAGCTCAGTTCGGACCATGCCCCAGCGTTGCAGCCGTGTCGCCGACCAGCAGCGCAGGCCCCCTTGATCACCGCGTGAACGCTGGGGAGCGGAATTGGAAATCGTGTTGGGGTTGATAGCCCCTCGCGGGTTCAAATCCCGCATCCTCCGCAGGCCAGAGGCCCCGGACGTACGCCGCGTCCGGGGCCTCTGCCATGTGCGGGTCCCGGGCAGCCGGCGGAGTGGGCGCGAGTGCCCTCATCCTCTGGTCACTGGATCCTCTCACCACTGGCTTGATCCACTTCGTGGTTCCGGTGCTGGTTTCGAGGGAATCCGGCCGGCCCCGAGTTGCTTGATCCCGCAATCGCGTCCGATTCGGCAAAAGCGCCCACGATCGCGGTAAAGGGCTTGATCGTCTCGCGGTCTTCGCTACCCTAGGTACTGGTACGAATGCGGTTCGAGGTGATGGTGTGACAGGGCGACCTGTCTCCGTCGGCCAAGAGGTCGTGTAAGTGGATGGCACGGCGGTAGACGCGGAGGGGTTGCCCCCTGCTGGTGGTGAGTCTGAGTCACCGCGTTCGAGACCCTGGCCGGCGCGAAGCCGGCGATCTGAGTGGGTAGCTGTTCTTCTACGGGGCGGCCGGGATGGTGCCGTCTCCGTCATGACGGGTGGGACAGACCGGGCCGGTATGCGGGAGCCGCTGTTGGGTTACCGGCGCCTCGGTGGTTTGTCCTGCCTCAAGAGCGTCTTTATCGCCGTGCTCTCGTCCGGTGCCTGAACTGTGTCCGTTATTCGCGCATTGACAGGGAGGTCGTGGTGTAACAGTTGGACCGGTGCGGCGACGTGGATCGCCTGCGTCCTCCGGAGTCGTTCTCCTCTCGCTATTCCCTACGAGGAGCGTGTCCGTGATCGAACTCGCTGCCTTCGGTGTGGCATTGATCGTGGCCGGCATGGCCGCGTATCACCTGATGCCGCCATTCCCGGGACGAGGGCGGGGAGCCCCGTCAGACGCGATGCCATGGCTCCGTTGGTGGGAGCACGCTCGATCCGGAGTAGCCCGCACGGGCATACGAGCCCACGGTCCTGATCACAGGGTCACTGCTGGTCAAGCGCCGGCTATGGAGGGGCGGTAGCGCCATGGGGTCCGAAGGGTCACCCCGCGGTGGGCCGGATCTGGCTGGGGCGTTGGTGGCGGGGTGCCTGTCGCAGAGGTGGATTGTGTGATGTGTGCTGCGGGCCAAGCTGCTCCGGAGCAGTGCCGGTGCTGGTTGCCGTGCTGGCCAAAGGAATTGGGTCGTGAACTAGCCGGCGCGGCTTGGCACGTGTGGGTTGGGTGTCGCGTGGCCGGTGGGGTTGGCGGCAGGGGATGGGCGGGGTGGGGGGTGTCTCTATGTCGGTTGTCAAGCGGCGGCTGGGGTGTTGTCGGGTTGGTGTGGC
>NZ_BMMK01000077.1 GCF_014645795.1 Longimycelium tulufanense
CCACCGGCTGGCTCGCAGACCTCATCCCCGGCCCAGTCACCGGGCACACCCAACTACTCGGATTATCCGGGGCCCGCCTGCTTGCGCTGGCCACGTTGATGGCCGGGGTCCAGAGATGCCCCATCACTTCCTCGGCCGATGCCCGCTCCAACATGGCCTTCGTCAACTGGCTCAGCAGCCCATCGGCGCCGTCGACCGGCGTGCCCGACGCTTTCGGTCAGCCAACAAGGCGTCAATGGCTTCCGGGCTGAGCAGGGACGGCCGGTGGTGCCGGTCAGGAGTTGGAGAGCGCCGCCTGCACCTTCCGCGGCGAGCCCCTGGCCGTTGTCGGCATCGTCCTCAGCCCCTCATGTGGACTGGCGTACATGGGGCCCGGACCAAGTCCGAGGGACACGACGCGAGCTGACCATCGAGGGCTATCCGGCCGTCGAAGTTCGGATGCCAGAAGCGGACCGGACCCGACTCCGTACGCTCTCGGTGGATGTGGCAACCGGTCAGCTGCTCGATGCCGTATCCCGCACGGAGCCAACAGGCGCGGAACCGGTGAGCACTCAACCCAATGGCGACGAACTGTGCGGTCGGGCCGACGAGGTCACAACCATGGTGCTGGGAAATCTGCCGGCGAAGTGAGGACGGGTTCGTGCTGTCCGTCGTGCCTGGGCACTTGGACGGTTGTGGTGCCGTTTCCGGCAGAAACGGCACCACGAACGACGCAGGAACGATGTCCTGCAACAGCTTGCCGCGGAGCGTCTGTTGCGTCAGCTCGTGGAGGCGGTGTCGGCGACCCCGGGGCATGCGGCTCATCCCCGGCGAGGTCGGTGAACAGCTGATTTGCCGGGAACCGTCAGGCGAGGCGAAGGGACGGCTGACGAAGCCGGCACCACACCGCCGCAACCGTTCAACGTCGCCCTGCACGACAGTTCGCCGAGCAGGCCGAAACCGCACACGCTACCTGCTGGAGGTGCCGTCGGGGAAAACAAGCAAACCCGGTCTGGTGACGCCGTTTGAAGGTGTTGGACGAGATCGCGGCGTGGCCGCGCGAGCCTCATCGCCCAATAAGGTGCTTTGGAGTAGGAGCCACCTGATTGAGTTATGGATTCCCGTTCCATGGCTCCGAGGCAGTGCCTAAGATCACAACCCTGAAACAACCGCTCGTTCCTCTGGTCAACACGCTAAGGGGGTTGGTGGAGGGGGAAGGAACTTGGAGTGCTGCTGAAGAGAATCGCTCGTGTCTGTCTTGTCGCTGCTCGCCTTGGTCCCGGCCGCATCCACCGCGGCTGATCCTGGTCCGAGTGACGAGTTAACCGGCCCACCATTTCGACAACGTCGTCCCTGTCCACCCCAAGTAACTCAGCTACCCCAAGAACCATCCGAACCACCCCAACGATCCCGGCGACGCCCCCGAGGTCGTTGGCGGTTGATGGCCACCGCGGCAACACTGACGGGACTTCCGCGGTGCCGGGGGGAGGAAGCATTGGCACACCGACCAGAACGGACCCTACGCCCGGGGACATGCCGCGGACACGGAGGCCGTTCCCCCGGGTGGGGAACAGGGATTGGGGCTTCCCCCGGGATATCGCCCGCCCGCAGCTCCCCTTCCGTCGCACAGCCGTCACGATCGCCGTCCCTGCGGAGTGGCGCGCCGAGCACTCGCGTCCCACATCCCCGAACCGCACGCTCGACACCACCCGAACCTCGTCCGCCACCGGGAACCCCGAAGGGCAGCTCATCAGCGAACTTCTGCCCAAGACCCGGCACAACCCCGGAGTCGCAATGCGTGACGCGCGACATCTCCAGTGATCGCCCAATGTGGTGGTTTCGGTCAGGAATCACTTGATCGGGTTGTGCGGCGTGTGCCGTAACACCGGAGGGCTAGGTTACGATCCAGCGCTGAAATGACCACTTGCTCTTCCGGCCAATACCCTGGGGGTCTGGGGGAGAGGGGACGATATGGAGTGTTCATGAAGAAAAGTATCCGTGTCTGTGTGGCCTCCGTGCTGCCTGCCGGGCTGTTCGCTTTGGCCTCGGCCGCGCCCGCAGCAGCGGACGACGGCGTTAACAATATTCTCCCGAACGCCAGTGGGAAACCCGTGCAGCAGGTCAATCTTCCCTTTTCCCAGGGAACTGCTCTGCCTATCGCCCCTCAGCTCAACCCGTTCCTCAACACCCCTATCGGGGCCAATGTTCCGAACAATGTCGGGTTGAATCCTGTGCTTGCGGTCAACAGGACGCCCCAGGGTCAGTAGACCGTATTTCTGGTAACAATTTCAGAAGATCCGGGAGAGGGTAAAGGAGAGGGAGTCATGAAAATAATTGCTCGGTTCTTTGCCGCTGCGATGCTGTCGGCCGGGCTACTCACGTTCGTCACGGCCATGCCCGCTCTCGCCACCACCGGTCCGGCCAAGCCCGCCGGGCCGGTGAACCCGAACTACCCCAACAACCCCAACTATCCGAGCAACCTGCCGGCCAGCCTTCCGAGCCATCAGCCGAGCAACCTGCCCAACTACTCCCACTACCCCAGCAGCATGCCGGCCAGTCTCCCGGCCCACCAGCCCAGCAACCTGCCCAACTACCCCAGCAACATGCCGAACAACCCCAACTACCCCAACAACCCGAACTACCCCGCCAACATCCCTAACAGCATCCCCAACGCCCTGCCCAACAACGCGCCGATGCCCATCAGCCAGCCGGCGACCAACACCAGCCCTGTCACCAACACCGTGCCGGTGACCAACGACTTGGTGAACAACCTGCCGAACACCTACACCAACAACGTGCCGATGGCCATCTACGGCCCGATCGTTGAGCAGCGGTAAAGCGGTAGCTTGACTTGCTAGTCTCCTGACAAGCGACAGGTTGATCAGCCTCCGTGCGAGGCTGATCAACCTGTCGTTGTCGTGTCTTCCCAAGCTCGTTGTTGAGCCTCCCCCGATTTCTCGGAAGCCGAAAAGACCACCGCACTGGCCGCCATCGCCCCGCTCGACGCCGCCGACCCGGCCGAACCCGCCCGCCCCAGCACCGACGACATCGCCCTACTCGACGCCCTGCCTTACCTGGCGCTCAACCTCGCCACGGCGCCCGAGTCGCTGCTGCGCGGGCCGCTCGAGGCTCACCATCCGGCTGCCCGCCGACCAACTACCCCAGATCGCCCACGCCGCCGAACGGATTCACGAAACCATGCCCACTACACAAGAAACGCCTGCACCGACGGCAGGCGCCTTGTGTAGATGCTGTGTGTGCCCCCGGTGCGACTCGAACGCACACTGGACGGGTGTGCGTTCCGGGAGACGCCGTTGCCCTGATCGATGCCCCCGTCTGCCCGTTGTGTTGGCCTGACGTGCAGAGACTAGTCCCGCTTCGGGTCCCGCCTGCGTCTTGGTGCCGCCGTCTGTCTCGTCGGCCTCACGGTCTGCGCCTCATATTCGGTGGGCAAACGGCGGGTTGATCCTGGTTGGTGGCAGCGGTGCAACAAGGAGTCCGTGGGCGGGGCCGGCGCTAGAAGCGCGAACGACCACCAGTCGGCCCCCAGGGTCACCATGCCCGACTCACACGAAGTGCGACACCAGTGCGTAACGCCAGCAGCCCCTGAAGAGACACGGTGAGCAGATTGTTACTCCCCGTGGAGGTTGGTTGTGCCGCGTCTTGCTCTCCCCATCCTTGCTCTGCTCCTCGCCGCCTGCGGCGGAGGCCAGGAAACGCCGGCAGAGAACCCGCCGACCACGGCGGCGCCGCCAAGTCCGTCGCCTTCCGCTGCCACAGCCGGGGTCTTGTCCTGGGACGAGGGTGGCAACAGCTCCGGCGTCTACATCCAGGTCTCGCAGCCGAAGCCGTTCGAGGAGCCAGCCCCAGAGGGTTCGCGGTACCTGGTGGCCGACGTGCTCGTAGGCAACAAGGCAACCGGGCCAGCGCGGGTGAGCTTTTCCGGCCGGGTGGGCACGGTCGAGGCGCCCCCGGTCGCGGACGGTGGTCCTGTCCCGCCGGTACTTCCCGGGGAGAGTGTGACGATCAAGCAGAAGTTCCGGGTGCCGGCGGACGCGACTGAGCTGGTGCTGGAGGTGTACGCGAACGTGGGGCAGGAGTCGACCACGAACCGGCTGCACTTCAAGGGGCCGATCTCGGGCTGACCTTCGGTCAGTCGGAGCGTCTGCTCAGTCGCTACGTGTCCAGACGTCCTCTACTCCGGTCGACGGTGCGAGGACGTAGTCGGCGATGCCCGTCGC
This sequence comes from Longimycelium tulufanense, assembly GCF_014645795.1. Lineage (GTDB taxonomy): Bacteria > Actinomycetota > Actinomycetes > Mycobacteriales > Pseudonocardiaceae > Longimycelium > Longimycelium tulufanense. The sequence goes on from NZ_BMMK01000077.1 coordinate 4,221, forward strand.
CGCGAGGCGGACATCGTTGCCGACTGTGTCGATGGAGCGGGCGACGGCGTCGAGCAACTCGGCAACCGTGTAGCCGATCTCGGGCCGGGAAAGGCCCGCATACCCGTCTTGGGTAGTCGTGTCACGGAGCTTCGCCGCGGCAGCGTGGAGTCGTTCGGCGTCGCGCCGGTTGCGGTGCTCTCGCATCGTCACGAGTCCACCGTGAACCGAGCACTCCGGGGACGCACGTCGGCAGAATGATAAGGAGGCCCCTCGCGCTCGACCACCCGGGGAAGGGGCGGGAGCGCGAGGGGCGCCGTGTGGTCCACGCCCGCCACCAGGCGCGGACGCAGCTCGCCGAAGGGAACGGCGGGCAAGTCAGGTGGTCGTACGGCGTGCTTCGAGGGTCCGTTGGAGGAACGCCAGCGCTGTGACGATTGCGGTCTTGAGCGCGGATCCGAGGATGAGGTGGTAGTCGACCTCATCGGCCTGCACGAGTGGAAGGACGACGACTACGACGGCCAGCAGGACGTCGAACAGCAGGTTCTGGGCGAGGGTGCGCAGCGCGCGGGATTTCGCGTCGCTCGTGGTGGGCACGGGTCCTCCTCGAGGGACTTCGGGTGGCTGGTTGCTTCCGAACTGAGCTGTGGATGTGATCGGCGTGGCGCTTCCGCCGTTCTGCGCACGGTGGTGATCGCGGGGTGTAGCGCCGGAATGGCGGGGCGCGACAGAGGACGTATGAGAGATCGACTGCGCGGTCTGCTGCGGCTACGCCGACCTGATGCGGTGCTCGCAGCAGTAAGCGTGGCCGTGCTGCTGGTGGCGGTGGAGCGCTGGTGGCAGTTCGTGGACTGGCCAGCGCTGGCCCGCTGGGTGTGGGGACGGTCGTTGTCCGCACATCTGCTCGTGCTCAGCGTGGTCGGGTTGGTCGTCGTGGGGGTGCGGACTCGCCAGCATCGGCGGCGGAAGAGCCAGCCGGAGTTGGTCGACGAGCGCCCGCCGATTCGGGTGATGCGCTGGTGGATGGTCTTGTTCGGAGTCGCTCTGGTCATGGGCACCACCTGGTGGGCTGCCCACTGGCTGCTCACTGAAGCCGCTGGTGCGTCTGATCCGAGCCGGGCGCGTATCGAGGCCATGCGGACCGCTCTGACGGTGGGCGCTGGTACTGGAGGTGGGGTCGTGCTGCTGCTGGCGGCACGTAAGCAGTGGTTGAGTGAACGCGCCCAGGCCCACAACGAGGACGACGCCTCCGAGCGGCGCATCACCGAGCTGTACACCAAGGCGGTTGAGCAACTTGGCTCGGACAAGGCCCCGGTGCGGCTTGGTGGGTTGTATGCGTTGGAGCGGTTGGCGCAGAACAACCCAAGTCACCGGCAGACGATCGTCGACGTGATCTGCGCTTACCTGCGCATGCCCTACACGCCTCCGCGCGAGAACACCGCGCGTCGCTTCGGGCTGCCTGTCCCGGTCCGACCGGGCCCGACGCGCCGTGCATGCCTTCGTCTCGCTGCTGGTCAGGATGACGGCGGCGCCAGCAGTGAGAAGGACACGCGCATGGAGGAGCTTCAGGTGAGGCTGGCGGCCCAGGACATCCTCACCCGACACCTCCGCCCCGGTCGATACCTCTTCCGCGGCCGGCACCAACAACCCGTGGCTACGTTCTGGGGCGGAATCTCACTCAACCTCAGCAATGCCACCCTCGTTGACTTTGGTCTGAGCGGATGCCGAATACAGTGGATCGACGCCGATAACGTCAAGTTCGGCGGAGACGCCCGGTTCACAGGTACGCAGTTTCGTGGGGGCGCCCGCTTCGGTGGTGCCCAGTTCGGCGGAGACGCCCGGTTCGAGCAGGCCGAGTTTCCCTCGGGCGCCTGGTTCGATGGTGCCCAGTTCGGCGGAGACGCCCGGTTCGAGCAGGCCGAGTTTCCCTCGGGCGCCTGGTTCGGTGATGCTCAGTTCGACAGAGACGCCTGCTTCACTGATGCTCGATTCGGCGCGCAAGCCTGGTTTAGTGGCGCCCAGTTCAGCGGAGACGCCCGCTTCGATGGTGCCCAGTTCAGTCGGCGCGCGCTGTTTAGAGCGTGTCTCACTTGGTAGATCGTTGAGGTGGGGTAGATGATCTCCACTCGTGGACGATCT
>NZ_BMMK01000078.1 GCF_014645795.1 Longimycelium tulufanense
CCTGGCAGGTCAGTCGAGCCAACCTGCCATCTCCAGGCGATCCACCGCTAATCAGACAGTCCCGTCCCCGGGAGTTGGACTGAAAAGTCAGTTCCGACTCCCGGGGAGCTAGTCGGATGGATCCGCGTAGTTCGTTGTCTGAGGCGCAGCGGGAGGCCGTTGTAGCGTGGTTCGAGCAGGGCTTGGCCGATCACTCGGTCTCAACCTTGCTCGGGGTGGCGCGGTGGCCAGTCCGAAGCCTGTATCAGCGGTGGAGGATCCGTGGCAGGGCGGCGCTGGTGAGTGAGCCGGGCAAGCGGTCGTTCTCGTTCGAGTTCAAGCTGTCGGTGGTGGAACGCTTCCTCGCTGGTGAGCCGGCAGCCGAGTTGGCCGCCGAGCATGGCCTGTCGTCGCCGACACTGGTGAAGACTTGGGCTCGGAGGTATCGGCGGGAGGGCGCGGACGGGCTGCGTCCGAAGCCGAAGGGCCGCCCGCGCAAACCACCGGATGACCCGAGTGGCCAGCCCAGTGAGCTGGAGCGGCTGCGGCGGGAGAACGACCGGCTGCGGGCGGAGGTCGCTTACCTGGGAAAATTGCGGGCCTTGAGGGAGCAAGGACGACGGTGAAGGTCCAGGCCGTCGTCTCCCTCAAGGCTGAACACGCGCTGGACGACCTGCTGGCTGCGGCCGGGCTTGCCCGGTCAACGTTCTTCTATCACCAGGCCCGCTTGCGCAGAGGTGACCCGCAGGCGGAGCTGAAGGCCGCGATCACGACCTCGTTCGAGGACAGTCAGCGGCGTTACGGGCATCGCCGTGTCCATGCCGGGCTGGTCAAGCAGGGCTGGCGGGTGGCGAAGAAGACCGTACTGACGCTGATGCGGCAGCTCGCTCTGATCTGCCGGGTCCGCCGCCGACGCCGGTACAACTCCTTCCAGGGCGAGGTTGGCAAGACCGCCCCGAACCTGCTGGCCCGTGAGTTCACCGCGACCGCGCCGAACCAGAAGTGGGTCACCGACGTGACGGAGTTCACCGTGGGCGAGGAGAAGGTGTACTTGTCGCCGATCATGGACCTGTTCGACCGCCAGATCATCGCCTACCAGGTCAGCAGCTCACCCACCCTCACGCTGACGAACACCGCGCTGGGCGACGCCCTCGCGACACTGGAGCCCAGCCAGGCGCCGCTGGTGCATTCCGATCAAGGGTTCCAGTACCGGCACGCCTCGTGGCGCACGCTGCTGGCGCGCGCCGGTGCGACCCAGTCCATGTCCCGCAAGGGCAACTGCCTCGACAACGCCGTTATCGAGAGCTTCTTCGGACACCTCAAAGAAGAACTCTTCCACCACGCCACGTTCCTCAACGCCGCCGCGCTCACCACCGCGTTGCACAAGTACATCGCCTGGTACAACAACGACCGCAGCCACACCACGCTCGAGGGCCTGAGCCCGGTGCAGTACCGGACCCAGGCCCTCGCCGCCTAGCCCCCTAAGCTCTCACTTAACCAGTCCAACATCAGAGGACCAGTTCACACACCCACCGTCGGGGCCTCGCCACACGCAAGAAAGAAAAGAAACGAGCGGCAGCGCTGCTAGCCGCGCACCGACGCCACCGCCTCGGCCAACCGCCGCACACCCTCGTCAATCTGGTCCACCGTCACCGCCGAGTACGCCAACCGCAACGCGTGCCGACCACCCTCGAGCAGGAAGTCACTGCCCTTCACCACGGCCACACCCCGCTCGGTCGCCGCCGGCACCACCGCGGCCACATCCACGTCCTCCGGCAGCTCCACCCACAGGAAGTAGCCACCATCGGGCTCGGTGAACCGCGCCTCCGGCAGATGCCGCCGCAACGACCCGGCCAACACCGACGCCCGCTCCGCCAACGCCGCGCGCACCGTCTTGATCGACGCCTCCAGGTCACCGGACACACAGAACTGGTGCACCGTCGCCTGCGCCACCATGCCGGGGGAGATGTAGAGGCTGGTCGCCTTCGCCGCGACCTCCGCGATCACCGTCTTCGGCCCCACCAGATACCCAACCCGAACACCCGGACACACCGTCTTGGTGAAGCTGGAGGCGTGCACCACCACACCCGAACCGTCCAACGACAACATCGACGGCAAAGGCTCACCCCGGAACCGGATGTCCACATACGGGTCGTCCTCGAAGACCGCGAACCCGTACTCCCGCGCCAGCTCCAGCACCGCCCGCCGCTTCTCCAGCGACAACGTCACCCCGGACGGGTTCTGGAAATTCGGGATCAGATGCGCCAGCACCGGCCGCACCCCCGACACCAGCAACGCCCGCAACTCCTCGACATCGATCCCATCCGGACCGGTCGACACCTGGTGCACCACCGCACCCATCGACCGCAGGTTCGCCAACGTCCGGTCATAGGTCGGCCGCTCCACCACCACGCGGTCCCCGGCCGACACCAACTGCCCGAACAAGAACGCATCGGCCTGCAGCGACCCGTTGGTCACCAGCACCTGGTCAACATCGACACCGTGCTTGGCCGCGATCCACTCCCGCAACGGCAAGTAGCCACCCGCCGGACCATACGCGGTCACACCCGCCGGATCAGCGTCGAACGCCCGCACAGCGGCGGCCTTCAACCCTTCAACGTCCACGATGTCCAGCGACGGAGCTCCACGGGCAAACGAGATCAACTGCGCAGCGGTCACGAGGCCAAGCCTACGACTCGTCCCTCCACCGCCCTCACCGGCCCGTGACCCCGCTCACGACCGGATCCGATGCCGCAACGCCTCTAACGGAAGCTGGTCGTACTACTGGAACGGAACATTTTCGGTGCTTCCCATCGTGCCGCCCTCCACAGTGGTCAACACCCCGGGCATTTCCTGCCGACGCCGAACCACGGCGCCCCTCAGCGACGACGCCGCAACAACCACCGCACCACCACCAGCACAACCACGGCTGCCACGACCACCAACACCCGCCGGTCCCGGGCCACTCGAGCCGCCGACGCCCGAGGACTCAACCGCGCCTCCAGCTCGGCCAGGATCTCACCCAGCTCCTGCCTGGCCTGTACCGCATCGGCCAACAACTCCTCAGCCCGATCCGGGTCCGGTGCAGACGGCTCCGCCGACACACCGACCTCGGGCACCCGCCGTTGCTCCGCGCTCATGACCGGGCCCTTTCCCGCACAACCGCGATGTCCTGCCGGAGCCGGTCCCACGCCTGCTCGGGCACTAGTGGCATCGACCGCCGCACCTGCCCACGACCCACCAGCGCAGCCAACGCCGCCACCAGCAGCAACGCCAAGCCGACGACCAACGACGCCAGCCATGCCGCCCACACCACGGCCAGTCCCAACACGGCCGCAGTGACCAACGCCGCCCCGCCGTAGAAGGCCAGCACACCGGCACCACCGAGCAGACCCGCCCCAGCGCCGGCCCGCCGCCCCCGGCGCTGCATCTCGATCCGCGCCAGCCGCACCTCATCCCGGGCCAACCGGCGCAGCTGCACCTTCAACCGCTCCACCAGCTCCTGGGTCGAGGCATCGGTGGACCCGGCAGCACCCCTGGACACGCTCGTCGACGCCATGAGAGGACTCCCTTCACCGCGCTGTCGGTCGATTACCCACTGACACCGGCAAGGAAAAGCCACGGGAGCAGCAGCACCCATCCGGTGGGCCACACCCGAGAACGCAAACCCGCCAGTGAGCAGCACCCCACGGGTACCCCGACACCGGAACCACCTCTGCCTCGCATCCCCAGCGGGGGAGAAGGCCGAACCGGGAGGGCCCATGAACCACCGCGAGATCGACACCGACACCGCGGGCGCCGAGGAACAGACCCCCGACACACCGGGGTACGAGTAGCGGCTACGTATGGCTTTGACTGCTCCCGTCACTGAAGGAAGGGGATTTGGTCTGACCTGCGCGGCACGCCGCACAGCATCGGGTTCTTGTTTGGCCGGCAACAGCGTCCCGACCGTGGCCAGGGCGTCTGACTCCGACTTCTCGTCAGTTATAGACATTTGCATAGTACTAACGTTGGTTAGTCCTATGATGTGCCGCGGAACGCGGCATAGTGCGAAGCCACCTGGACAAGCAGGGGAGGGGAGGCACCCGGACCAGCAACCTTCAGTCGAGGAAAAGAAATTACGCACCTGCGATGAAGATCGACAGCGTCAGGGGGAGGGGAGTACCTCCTGCGCCAGCAGCAAATCGCTGGACGACTCAGCCGGGGAAGCTCGCGACGGGCCCGTTTGCGCACTGCGACACACTCGTCAACGCCCGAGAGGGAAACGACAGGTCGACCGTAAGCGCAAGCTCGCAACTCGCCCAACTGCCGGTTTCGTGCATAATTGCGATTATGCACGAAAAGTAGGCAGAGACGGATACGGTCCCGTGGGGGACCGTGGAAGGCAGTCTCGCACGACATAGGTCGGTTCGCGAGGCGATTCGTTCGTCGCAACGCATTCCCAACGCGCGGTCTGTCCACACTGGGGCCGCGCTGGTGCTCATGGAGACTCCGCAGATCGCGTGTCGGTGGTCCGAGGTTGCGAGCTCTTCGGGTACGTCCGGTCGAATGGGCGCTGACGACGATCAGCTTGAGCCGCAGGGCAACCACCGGCAACGGCGTCTCCTACCTGGAGCCCCCACGCATAACTTATGTCACGGTGACAAATTGTGGAGCGGAGGTGGGCTGCAGATGACGGGGACGCGGGCGCGTCCACCCCGAATCAGCTCACAATCAGCGGGACTGTGTTCCCGGCCAGCATCCTGACACCATCTCGCCGCGCAACGTGTCCGAGGCGGCTCCACCGCACCGGAGCTCGTGCGTCTGCCGCACGCCAGGCCAGCCACGGCGGCGTCACGCCCGACGTTGCTCGGAAGCTTAATTGGACAGTTGGTGGGCTACCGCCAGACGGCGGTCGTTTAGGCGCCTGTTCGAACCCAAAACCCCAGGCCAGCGTTACGCCGATAATCTACATTATGTTAAGTAAAACGATCTCGAGGGTCTCCCCCTGTTGGATGCGCATGTCTCGCGGGGCCCGCCCTGACCTGTCCTGAGACATGGGCGCCGTCGCCGAGGACGAGATCGGCGACGCGCTCACCGGTTGCGGTTCCACGCCAGCGCCGTGCTCGCGCTCAACATCGAGAACCTAGACCTGCCCAACAAACAAGCCAAGATCACCGCCAAGGGCGGCGACACCCTGTGGATCACCTGGGACACCGACACCGCCCACCTGCTCCCCAGGCTGACCGCCGGCCGCACCGAGGGTCCGCTGTTCTTGTCCGAACACCGCCCCGGCCCGCACCGCCGCGCCGCCACCGACCCCGACGATATCTGCCCAGGGACCGACCGGGTCCGGCTCGGCTACGACCGCGCTCGCATCCTGCTGGCCCACTACGGCGACGGGCTGCGGCTGCACCAACTCCGGCACTCCTCGGCCACCCACCTCGGCGAGGCCAACGTCTCCGCCAACGTGATCATGACCAAGACCGGTCACAAGTCCCTGCGGTCGGTACAGCGCTACGTCAAACCCGGCCTGGCCGCCGTCCATGACGCCACCGAGGTCTTGTCCAGCCCCCGCCACCGGCGATAAGCCCTGGTCAGGCCATATCCGCCCGATTCTCGGCGAGTGCTACGGGGACCCCCACTGCGACCGCTTCCGGTCGCACCGCGTCTGGTGACCGGCGAACTCGTCTGGTCTTACGTGCAACGCCTGGCCCACGCCAACCGGCTGGGTGTGTCAAGTTAACGGTGGATCGCGTTGATGTGGTTACTTCCTTGCTGCGGACAGTCGT
>NZ_BMMK01000079.1 GCF_014645795.1 Longimycelium tulufanense
CCTCCCTCATTCCAACATCATCAGGCTGTCGTGCCCGTCACCAACCTCTATGGGCAGTACAGCTAGGACCACGTTGTCCCTGGTCACCTACCGCTCCCCTCCCCCACTGGGCCGGCTGCGACACCACCGATGCGTCGGTGGCCCACCGGACGGGGGCACGCGGGCGCGAGCGTTGCGCACGACGCGGCGGCCGAAGGGCGGGGGGAGCAGCACGCGTCGAACCGGGAGCTGCGGTGCGCGGCGCGGAGCAAACGAGGGGGAGCGGCGGCGCGGTGCGGGCGGCGGGTTGTGGGGAGAAGGTGCGGGGTTGGCGCCGGGGGAGAAGTGCTCACCGGGAGCCGCCGAACCACGGCGGGCCCGGGGAAGGGCGGTTCGGGTCGGGTCGGAGGAGTCCAGGGCCGCCGGCGCCCCGGGGTCGGGGCCAGCCCCTGGTCAGGGCCCGGGGCTGGGGAGGCCGGGTGCCGCTCCCCTCCCCCGGGCCCTCGCCCACGTCCTCCCGGCATCACCCGTATGGCCCAACCCCGGGTATACCCCATATGGAGTAGTGCCTCGGGTGTGGGTCGCGGGCCGGGGGAGGGGGAGTGGGGTCGGGTGCGCGGCTGCTCCCAGTGCACCCTCCCCCCGGGTGCACGCCGGCCCCGGCCCCAGGGCCCCCCGGGGGCGGGTGCGGGCGTAGCGGGCGCGCCCGGCGCCGCGTTTTCGCTGTTCAACCGCCGCGCGTTGGCTGCGACGCGGCGCTGCTGCGCGGCTGCGACCGCAGCACCCGTGCACCGGGTGCTGCGACCGTCTCGCGCGGGGCCTTGATCGGTTCCGATATTCGGCCGTTGATTCACACGAAAGGCCCTAGTGCGTGTACGCAATTGCGTACACACTCGGGACCATGGAAACCACGAACATGCGGGACTTCCGGGACCGGCTGGCCGCTCACCTGGAGCGGTTGCCGGATCTGCCGGACCAGTCCCTGATCGTCACCCGGGACGGCCAGGCTGCCGCCGTGGTCAGCACGCCCGAGCGCTACCGGCAGGGCGAGCACGCCCGCACCCAGCTCCGCGACGTGCTGCGCTACCTGGAGGGTGCGCTGACCATCCCCGGGCGGGTGGACCCGACGGTGCGGACCGCGCTGCTGGAGGCGCTCAAGGCGGCGGGCCTGCCCTCGATCGCGGACCTGATCGCCGCCGCCGAGCGAGGCCAGCTCGCCGTGCCCGGCACGCCACCGCGGGAGGAGGGAGAGGGATGAACCACCTGATCGGCACGGTGCGCCACCTCCTGTCCGCCATCGCGGGCGCCGAGGACCGGGAGGCTCCGTCCCCGCTGGTTGTGATCGACGTCGCCCCCGCCCCGGACGAGCTGGACCCGGCCGACGACGAGGGCGACGACACGTTGTGGTGGCCCCTGGCCGCCGCACCCCTGACCGGGGCCGACACGCGTCGCGTGCCGCGCACCCCCACCGCCGCCGAACATCGGGCGCTGCTGCACCTGATGCGCTCCGGGCACCTGGAGCTGGGCCGCCGGCCCCGCCGGCTGCGCTACGACGGTGCGCTGTGGGACGCCCTGCCGGTGGTGACCACCCCGGCCGGCCGGGTCCAGCTCCGCCGCCTGGGCGGCCACACCCCGGCCAGGGAGGTGAGGGCCCGATGACCCGCCCCGCCTTACCCGCTCTGCTCGGCGCGACCCTGGCCACCGCCGTCCTAGTCGCCGGCTGCCAGCCCGGCCCCGCCGTTGACGACGGCCCGCCACTGACGGACTGGACCTACGACAGCATCGGCCACCCCGCCCGTGCCGGGCACCCCGAGCGCGGTCCCGAGGGGACCTACGTGGTCTGCCACCGGGGACGCAAGGGCAGCCCCCGCAAGCTCGTCGCTGTGCCCGGTCACGTCGCGACCGCGCTGCGGCCCGGCGACCCCTGCCCCCACGGAACGACTCTCGACCAGTGGTGACCCCATACCCCAGGACCGACCCGTCCACCACATCTGCACGGACAAGGAGACGCCCGATGAGTGACCTGGCCGACGCGATCGACCACCTCACCGACTACTCGGTCGCCCTGTATCCCGACGGCCCCTACCCCGGCGACGAGGACCTGGCCCGTGTCGCGTCCGTGGCCGGGCACCTGCTGGACTACCTGGAGGCCGCGCTGGCCTACGGCGGCCCCTACGCGCCGGCCACCCTGTACCGGGTGGTGGGCACGGCCCAGGGTGCGGCGACGCGGCTGGCCGAAATCGCCACCCGCGTCGCCGACACCCTGGAGCGGCACCACGAGACCGGGCGGTTGCGCCACGACGCCCACCGCGACGACCCACCCGGGGTCTCTGCCCACCGGGCCGCCGAGGCCGCGCACGCCGCCGACGCCCTGTGCTACGACGCCGAGCACGGGTTCACCGACGCCGCAGAGCGGCTCGGCCAGGCCCACACGCACGTGGGGCACCTGTACCTGGCCGAGAAGGACGAGCCGACGCCCCCGCCGAGGCTGCGTCCACTGCCCCCACTCAACCTCAACGACGGTGAGGGGGAGCAGCGGTGAAGGAACACGAGCTACCCACCCAGGCCGGCATCACCCGCAAGACCCTGGAAAGCCTGGACCGCGCCCGGTCCGGCTTGTCCGAGGCCCGCGACTGGCTGGCCTCGGACTGGCGACCGCTCGGCACGCCCTTGCCGTCGGCGCGCGGGGACGCCTGGCGCGACGCCCAACGGTTGATCAGCCAGGCCAAGGCCCTCATCGACGAGGCCAAGGCCACCCTGTCCGACGCCGAGCAGAACTGACCGACACCCTCGCGGCCCCAGCCGGCGAGAGCTGGCAGGCCGAGCATCCGCTGCGTCCGCGCAGCCACACCGTGGGCTGGCGGCCCTGCCTGGACCACCGCGGCGGGCACCGGGTGTACCGGTGCGAGATCCCCGGCTGCCCGAACCCGGTGCACCTGGAGCCACCCTGCTCCCCTCCGAACGCGTGAGGACTCCCGGACTTCCGAAGTACCGAAGTCCGGGAGTTACAGACCCACGCCCCGCAGGGGGTTGTCGCGCCACTGGTCGACGGCGCGGACGTAGTTGTGGACGACGGTGGAGGAGGGAGACCAGCGGCCGTGTGCGGCGATCGCGGAGACCGGGGCCCCGGCCTGGGCTGAGGAGGTGGCGCCGCCGGCCCGCAGCGAGTGCGCCGAGTAGGTCTCGGGGTAGGGCAGTGCGGCGCGGCGCGCGAGGCCCTGCACGATGCGGCGCAGGCCGTCGGTGGACAGCGAGGGCCCGAGGTTGCCGTGCCGGTCCACCGAGCGCAGCAGCGGCCCGGTGGTGATCCCGTGCTCGGCCAGCGTGGCGCGCCAGGCGCGGACCAGGCGGACGGGGCAGGTGGTCGGATCGGTGCCGTAGGGGATGGCGACCTCCACACCGCGGGCGGCCTGGTCGGTCTTGCTGGTGCGGATGTAGACCAGCAGCCCGTGGTCGACCTCGACCAGGTCGTACAGCTGCAGCGCGGTCAGCTCGGAGCGGCGGCCGTACAGCGCCAGGCCGAGCACGCACAGCACCCGGTCCCGCAGGCCGATCAGGGTGCCCGGATCGGTGGTGGCGATCATCGCGCGCAGCGCGTCGACCGTGATCGGGGTGGCCTTGCGGACCCGGTGGCCGGCATCGGCCCGCCGCCGTCGGTAGTCGCGCAGCAGCAGGTAGGCCGCATCCCCGGCGGGTTGGCCGGGGTAGCCGGCCTTGGTGTGGCGGGACCGGATGACCGCGACGGCCTGGGTCACCGACGCCGGGGCGGGCGGCCGGGTCTGGTCGTCGCGGGTCAGGTGCGCGACGTACTCGGTCAGCGTCTCGGCGGTCGCCGGCAGGGGGACGCGGCCCTGCCGGGCGCACCAGGTCTCGAACCGCCGCCATTGCCGGGCGTAGGCCCGCTGGGTGTTGGGGGAGACGGCATCGGCGAGCCGCTGCGCGGTCTCCGGCGACACCTGGCGGTCACGAGGGGCAGCCGCGGCCGGCGCCGGGCGAGTGTCGGACGCGGGGACGGGGGCACGCTCAAGATCGCTCACCCCACGATTCTAGATCGCGATAAGCATCGATTATCGCGATCTAGAATCGTGATGCCGACCCGCGAGCGCAAGGCCCTGGCCGCCGAGGCGGTACACGCCGCCCTCGACCCCGAGCTGGCCCAGGCCGTGCTCGACGACGAGGCGTTCGGCGCGCTGGCCTGGCACCTCTCCCGCGCCGCCGCGACCGGCGCGGAGCCGGCCGCCCTGCTGGCCGACCTGGACCCCGACGACCTCGCGTGGGCGCCCCACGCCGAGCACCCGGCCGCGTTCCTGGCCAGCCGTCTCGACTACTGAAGAAAGGCGTGACCAGCACAGATGACCGACTCCCTGAGCCGCCACCCGGTGGCGGTGACCGTCTTCCTGGACTCCGAGGGGGTCGACGCACGCGACGCCCACCACGTCGGCGAACAGGCCGTGCGCCAGGCCCTCGCCGCGGCCGGCGACACGCTGACCACCCGCACCTACACCGGCCATCAGCGCACCGCCCGAGTCGTCGACGTGATGCTCACCGGCGCCGCGCTGCGCGACGGGGCGCTGGTCCTCCAGCCAGCCGAGAGGCTGTACCCACACAGCGACACCGCGTGAGCCTGTGACCTGCACGTTTTGGGAACTCTCGGACCCCTGTCGTAGTCTGAAAAAAGAGGCACGGGGCCCCACCAGTTGGTGGGGCCCCGTTGCTTTGCCTGGGTATCCGCCGCCCGTCAGGTGCCGGACTCCCGGACTTCCGAGGTACCGGAGTCCGGGAGTACCGAGTCGCGGAGTTCATCCTCGGTGTCACCGGCGAGCTGGTCGGCGTGGGTGAGCAGCAGGTCGACCGCGACCCGTAGGAGCGTGTTCTCGGTCAGTCGTTCGCCGCGGTATTGCCTCCGGCCGGCGAGGCGGCGGCGGAGCCGGGACAGTTCCTCGACCTGGTCGGGGCGCAGCCGGGCATCCATCCGGGCCATTTGCAGGTAGCGGGGCCCCTCCCCATCGGGCGTGCGCGGCGGCGTGGACTGCGGGACTTCCGCAGTCCGGGACTCCGTGGGTGGGCTGGTGGTGGGACCGATGCGGATCGGCTCGACGGCGGGTTGGAGCTGGCCGCCGCCGGGGCGGCTGCGGGGCACCTTGGCCATCAGGCAGCCACCCCCTCGACCAGGCGTCCGGCGAGGTCCCGGAACACGCCAGCCGGGCGGGTGCCCCGGGATCCGAGCGCCCGCAGCGGCAGGGCCGCGTCGGTGGCGTCCTTGATCGCGGCGATCTCGGGAACGTGGGGCGTCCAGATCCGGCCGGCGCCGAGTACCTCGGCCAAGCCGTCGAGCTGGTAGGAGTGCGCGCCCAGCGAAGCGCGTACCCGGGAGACGACCCAGGCCAGCAGCGTCAGCTCCAGGTTGCTCAACGCCTCCCGGTTGGTGTCCTCGGCAATGAAGTCGCGCAGCCGGATCGCGCCCTCCACGCTGTCGTACTCCGGCTCCACCGAGCCCAGCGCCTTGTCCGCGCTGGCCAGGCCGAGCTGGGCCA
>NZ_BMMK01000080.1:2500-5244 GCF_014645795.1 Longimycelium tulufanense
GGTAAGCCTAAATACTTCCTGGTGACCGATAGTGCACGAGTACCGTGAGGGAAAGGTGAAAAGTACCCCGGGAGGGGAGTGAAAGAGTACCTGAAACCGTGTGCCTACAATCCGTCAGAGCCTCTTCGGGGGTGATGGCGTGCCTTTTGAAGAATGAGCCTGCGAGTTCGTGGTGCGTGGCGAGGTTAACCCGTGGGGGGTAGCCGTAGCGAAAGCGAGTCTGAAGAGGGCGTGTGAGTCGCGTGTCCGAGACCCGAAGCGGGGTGATCTACCCATGGCCAGGGTGAAGCCCGGGTAAGACCGGGTGGAGGCCCGAACCCACCAGGGTTGAAAACCTGGGGGATGAGTTGTGGGTAGGGGTGAAAGGCCAATCAAACTCCGTGATAGCTGGTTCTCCCCGAAATGCATTTAGGTGCAGCGTCACATGGTTCACGGTGGGGGTAGAGCACTGGATGGCCTAGGGGCCCTACCAGGTTACCGAAGTCAGCCAAACTCCGAATACCATCGTGGTGAGTGTGGCAGTGAGACGGCGGGGGATAAGCTTCGTCGTCGAGAGGGAAACAGCCCAGATCACCGGCTAAGGCCCCTAAGTGTGCGCTAAGTGGGAAAGGATGTGGGGTCGCTGAGACAGCCAGGAGGTTGGCTTAGAAGCAGCCATCCTTGAAAGAGTGCGTAATAGCTCACTGGTCTAGTGGTTCCGCGCCGACAATGTAGCGGGGCTGAAGCGCACCGCCGAAGCCGTGGCACTCACACGAGTCATTGGTTCATGCTGTTGTGGTGTGGATCCAGTGGTGTGGGTGGGTAGGGGAGCGTCATGCCACCGGGGAAGCCGCGAGGGAACTCAGCGGTGGAGGTGGTGTGAGTGAGAATGCAGGCATGAGTAGCGAGAGCAGAGTGAGAACCTCTGCCGCCGGATGACCAAGGGTTCCTGGGCTAGGTTCATCCGCCCAGGGTAAGTCGGGACCTAAGGCGAGGCCGTCAGGCGTAGTCGATGGAGAACGGGTTGATATTCCCGTACCCGTGTGGATGCGTCCATGGTGAGGCCAGGGAGACTAACCACCCGATTTCTGCTGTGACCTTCGGGTTGTGGTGGGGGTTGCGTGGGGCCTGAGCTGGTAGTAGTCAAGCGATGGGGTGACGCAGGAGGGTAGCTCCGCCAGTGAGTGGTGGTACTGGTGTAAGGGTGTAGCCAGTGGGTGTAGGTAAATCCGTGCCCATGGTAATGGTGAGACCTGATGCGTAGCCGTTGTGGTGAAGTAGGGTGATCCCATGCTGCCGAGAAAAGCCTCTAGCGAGTGTTCATGCGGCCCGTACCCGAAACCGACACAGGTGGTCAGGTAGAGAATACCGAGGCGTTCGGGTGAACTGTGGTTAAGGAACTCGGCAAAATGCCCCCGTAACTTCGGGAGAAGGGGGGCCGGGTGGCTTGAAGCCCCGTGCGGGCTAGGGCTGGTCGGCCGCAGAGACCAGGGAGAAGCGACTGTTTACTAAAAACACAGGTCCGTGCGAAGTCGTAAGACGAGGTATACGGACTGACGCCTGCCCGGTGCTGGAACGTTAAGGGGACCGCTTAGCTCCTTCGGGGGCGACGGTGAGAACTTAAGCGCCAGTAAACGGCGGTGGTAACTATAACCATCCTAAGGTAGCGAAATTCCTTGTCGGGTAAGTTCCGACCTGCACGAATGGCGTAACGACTTCTCCGCTGTCTCGACCACAGGCCCGGTGAAATTGCAGTACGAGTAAAGATGCTCGTTTCGCGCGGCAGGACGGAAAGACCCCGGGACCTTTACTACAGCTTGGTATTGGTGTTCGGTTCGGCTTGTGTAGGATAGGTGGGAGACTGTGAAGCTGTCACGCTAGTGGTGGTGGAGTCGTTGTTGAAATACCACTCTGGTCGTGCTGGATGTCTAACCTGGGACCGTGATCCGGTTCAGGGACAGTGCCTGGTGGGTAGTTTAACTGGGGCGGTTGCCTCCTAAAGGGTAACGGAGGCGCCCAAAGGTTCCCTCAGCCTGGTTGGCAATCAGGTGGTGAGTGTAAGTGCAGAAGGGGGCTTGACTGTGAGACTGACGGGTCGAGCAGGGGCGAAAGCCGGGACTAGTGATCCGGCACTGGCTGGTGGAAGCGGTGTCGCTCAACGGATAAAAGGTACCCCGGGGATAACAGGCTGATCTTGCCCAAGAGTCCATATCGACGGCATGGTTTGGCACCTCGATGTCGGCTCGTCGCATCCTGGGGCTGGAGTAGGTCCCAAGGGTTGGGCTGTTCGCCCATTAAAGCGGTACGCGAGCTGGGTTTAGAACGTCGTGAGACAGTTCGGTCCCTATCCGCCGCGCGCGTTGGAGACTTGAGGAAGGCTGTCCCTAGTACGAGAGGACCGGGACGGACGAACCTCTGGTGTGCCAGTTGTTCCGCCAGGGGCATGGCTGGTTGGCTATGTTCGGAAGGGATAACCGCTGAAGGCATCTAAGCGGGAAGCCTGTTCCGTGATGAGGTCTCCCGCCCCCGTGTGGGGGTAAGGCTCCCCAGAGATGATGGGGTTGATAGGCCCGAGGTGGAAGCATCGTGAGGTGTTGAGCTGACGGGTACTAATCGGCCGAGGGCTTGACCATGGAGATGACTCGCATTCACTGTGTGGTTCTGGAAGAATCAGCACACCATTGGGTGTGGTGGTTGTGTCCAGGGTGTTTCGGTGGTGTTGGCGGAGGGGTGACGCCCGATCCCTTTCCGAACTCGGAAGCTAA
>NZ_BMMK01000081.1 GCF_014645795.1 Longimycelium tulufanense
CTCCCTCATTCCAACATCATCAGGCTGTCGTGCCCGTCACCAACCTCTATGGGCAGTACACCTAGGCTTCGGGCATGGTCCGGGTGCTGCTGGTGGACGACCAGGAACTCATGCGGATGGGCTTCCGGATGGTGCTCGACGCGCAGGAGGACCTGCAGGTCGTCGGCGAGGCCGGCGACGGCGCGGAGGCGGTGCGGATGGCCGCCGAGCTGCGCCCCGACGTGGTGTTGATGGACGTCCGGATGCCGGTGCTCGACGGGGTCGAGGCCACCAAGCGCATCGTGGCCGAGGAGACGGCGAAGGTGCTCGTGATGACCACCTTCGACCTGGACGAGTACGCGCTGGCGGCGCTGCGCAACGGCGCGAGCGGGTTCATGCTCAAGGACACCCCGCCGGCGGACCTGGTCTCCGCGGTGCGGTCGGTGGCCAGCGGGGATGCCGTGGTGTCGCCGAGCGTGACCAAGCGGCTGCTCGACCGGTTCCTGGGGGCCAGCGGCGGCGAGTTGCGCGACGCCAAGGTGCTCGACGTGCTGACCGAGCGGGAGCGCGAGGTGCTGGTGCTGATCGCCAAGGGACTGTCGAACACCGAGATCGCGGAGAAGCTGTTCCTGTCCGAGGCGACCGTGAAGACACACGTCGGCCGCATCCTGGCGAAGCTGGATCTACGCGACCGGGTGCAGGCGGTGGTGCTCGCCTACGAGACCGGGCTGGTTCGCCCCGGCGAGACCTGATCGGCGGCGCGCCGGTAGGTGTGAGTGGCCGGATCTGTTGTCGCGCCCGTACTGGCGGCCCGCACGGCCGGCCTGTACGGCGGCGACGAACTGGTAGCCGCGGTCGTGGCCGCGCCCGACCCCGCCGCGTCATGGGGCGAGCAGATCCGCAGTGCGATCCGGGCGGTGACCGAAGTGCCGGCCCACGATCCCCGCAAGGCCAGAGTGAAGCTGATCGAAGTCATCGGGGCCGGCCCGTGTGCGGAGGAGCGGCGCCAGCGAGGTCTCCGTGCCTTTGCCGACCTGCTGCTCGCTTGGCTGCCACCGGCCGCCGTGCAACGCGGAATCGACCCGGACACACTGGCGGTAGGGCTCGTCGCCGCCGCCAACGAGTTGTTCGTCGGGTGGATCGGCGGTCACCTCGATCTCGATCGGGAACGGCTCGTGGAACACATTGCGCTGCTGATCGAGGCAACCGCGAACCAGATCGCCGGCGATGACAGTCCACTCGGCACATACTGAGAGTCCACTCGGCAGGAAGGACGCCGTCATGTCCGACCGAACCGCCAGTCCCCGTCTTTATCGCGACCAGCAGTCCTGGCGCGACCTGCAGGAGTTCCTTCCCCCCGAGCTGCGCCTCGGTGCGGACGACGTGCCGGCCGAGGAGTTCTGGAGCTGGTCGGGCAACGACGTCCATCTGGACCGCTATGTCAAACCCGACTCGCCGGTCAAGGTCGTGCTGCATCACGGGGTGGGCACCAACGGCAGGCAGATGTCGCTCGTGCTCGGGGCACCGCTGGCCAAGCGCGGGATCGAAACCGTTGCCCTGGACAATCTCGGATACGGGCTGACCGTCGTCGGCGCCGGGCAGACTCCGACCTATGCCGACTGGGTCGACCTGGTCGTGGACTACGTCGCCTACGAGCGGACCCGCGACCCGCGCCCGATCGTCCTCTACGGGCTCAGCGCCGGTGGAATGTTGACCTACCATGTGGCGGCGAGGGACAGGGACATCGCCGGAATCGTCGGGATGACCTTCCTCGACCAGAACGTCCAGCAGGTCCGTGACGAGACCGCGTCCAACAAGGTCGCTGCCCGCGGCGCGTTCCTGGTGAGCGCCGCCGCCAGGACACCGCTGTTCCGGCTGAGAACACCAATGCGTCTGGTGTCGAAGATGAGCGCGTTGGCCAACCACCCGGGAGCGATGAAGGTGTTCCTCGCGGACCGGACCTCCGCCGGGAATTCGGTGTCCCTCCGGTTCCTGGACAGCTACCTCAACTACACCCCCGCCGTCGAGCCCGAAGACTTCGACCACTGTCCGATCCTGCTCACCCAGCCCGCCGAGGACCGGTGGTCACCGCTGCACCTGAGCGAACCGTTCCTCAACCGCATCACCAAGGTCGACAAGACCGTGGTGATGCTCGACCGTGCCGGGCATTACCCACTCGAACAACCCGGCCTTCAGCAGATGCAGGACGCGGTCATCGAGTTCGCCACTCGGGTGGCTTCGCGGTGAGACGTTGCGGGCGTGGCTGCCGAGTTGGGCGTCGCGCTCACGGAACAGCCACTTTGGACTTTGATTTTCGTTGGTCGACAGGTGACGTGGTGAGAGTGTCGGGCCGGTGCCGTCGACCACCCCCGCCGCCACGCCGCTCGGGCAGAGGCTCGGGAGGACCGCCGAAACGGGAGAGACGGCGATGGACAACCGAAGACGGGCACGTGCCTGGACGAGGCATCGCCCGAGGTCTTCATCGGCAGTCCGGAGATGCGGCAAGCTCGCGTCACCGGTGGGTGGGGCACGGCACAGCGTGCGGATCCCGACACCGTGGGCGGGCGGGGGCGAGCGATTTCAGCGGTAGTCGTCGGGGTTGACGTTGTCGCCGGCGTAGTCGAAACGGCGCTCGACGTAGGCGCCCCAGTCGGGCCGGGTGCCGTCGAGGTCGGTGAAGCCGTAGTTGCGCATCAGCTCCCATGATGACGTGATCTTCCCGTGCCACCGGTCAACCCTCGGGTCGGTCGCCAGCGCCGCGATGCCGCGTCCGAGATAGTGCGGCGTCTCCGACATCGCGAAGTGCTCGTCCTTGGTGATGCCGTCGCGCCAATTCTCTTCTGTCACACCGAAATGCTCTTCCAGCATGGCCTCCGAACGCAAGAAGCCCGGCGTGACGATCAATGCCGTGATCTTGTGTGGTCGAACCTCCGCGGCCACCGCCTCCCCGATGCGGCGGATCGCGGACTTCACCAGGTAGTAGGGCAAAGCGGCGGCAAACTCGTCCTTGTCACCGTCGGTGACCTCGATGACCAGGCCGCTCTTTTGCCGCACCATCAACGGAAGCAGGCGGTGCAGGGCGATCAGATGGCTCTCGACACCGTTGCGTACCATTCGCAGCGACTTGTCGAGATCGCCTTCCCAGAACTTCTTGTCGAACTCGGCGAGGTGGTCGCCGCCCCACACGTCGTCCACCAGGATGTCGAGCCGACCGTCCTGTTCGTCCTCGATCCGACGGACGAGCCGGTCGACGTCCGCCGTCGACGTGAAGTCGACCCGCACCGGGATCCCCACCCCGCCCGCCTTGTCCACCAGCTCGGCGGTTTCCTCGATGGTCTCCGGCCGGTTCAGCTCGCTGCGCTGCTCGCGCGTCGTGCGACCGGTCACGTGGACCGTCGCTCCGAGCGCACCGAGCTCGATGCTGATCGCGCGACCACAACCTCGGCTCGCGCCAGTCACCACAACGACCTTGCCGTCGAGTGGCTTGCTCACCGATCTTCCTCCCCAGTATCCATTGTGGATTTTCGACGCCAGGCGTCGAGGATGACGTCCAGGTCGCGCCGCAGCCGGTTCCGCAGGCTGCCCCGGGCTCGCACCGACCAGTTCAGGATCGTTCCGTGCACGAGCGCGGTGAGGATCCGTGTGGCCACCGGCACCCCCGGTGCGGCGGGCAGCTCGCCCGCGGCCGTCGCCCTCCGCACCAGCGCCGCCAGCTCCCCCTCGACCGCAACGAAGTGGTCGGCGAGCAGATCGCGCAGGTCGGGGTCGACGAGGTCCACCCCGAGCGCCGCGATGTGGTTGCCGGCCTCCGTTGGGCTGTCCGCCCAGTCGTACCAGGTCAGCAGGGCGACGCGGAGCGCGTCAAGCGGATCGTCCGCCGATGCGGCCGCCGACCTCAGCCGGTCGATGACGACGGCGCTGACGGAACGCGACAGCGCCTGCTGCAACCCGTGTTTGGAACCGAACCGCTGCACCAGGGTGGCCGGTGCGACACCCGCCTCCTCCGCGACCTGCGCGAGCGTGTAGCCGGGCCCGACCCGGCCGACAACGACCGTCGTGGCCTCCAGCAGGCGTTCGTCACTGATCTTCCGCGGCCGCGCCACACGGTAAGTGAACCACCGTTCGAAAACTGGGTAAACACCAGTTCAGAAATGGGTGGCCTAGGTGTACTGCCCATAGAGGTTGGTGACGGGCACGACAGCCTGATGATGTTGGAATGAGGGAG
>NZ_BMMK01000082.1 GCF_014645795.1 Longimycelium tulufanense
ACGCGCATTCGCGGCGGTGCCGCGCCACCGCTGCCTCCGCCGATTCCGCTACCGCGCCGACGAGTACACCCTCGCCCCGGACACCATGCCGGACGAGGCGGTGCTCGACATCGTCTACGCCAACAACTCACTGATCACCCACACCGGCCGCGACGGCGACCCCCCAAGCAGCAGTTCCGCCCCATCCCTCATGGCAAAGATGCTCGAAACGCTCGACCTAGCCCCGGGGCACCGGGTGTTGGAGATCGGCGCCGGCACCGGCTACAACGCCGCGCTCATCACCCACATCACCGGCGCCCCCGTCACCACCATCGAGGCCGGCGCCGCGGCCGCCACTAGCGCCGCCGACACCATCCGCGCGCTTGAGCTGGCCGACCGCGTGCAGGTCATCCACGGTGACGGCTACGACGGCCACCCGCCGAACGGCCCGTATGATCGGATCATCGCCACCTGCGGCATCGCCGGCATCCCCCCACACTGGCTCGACCAACTTCTCGTCCCCGACGGGCTGATCCTCGCCCCCCTCGCCCACGCTGGCGTGCACCCCATCCTCACCGCCCGCCGAGACGACCACGGCGACCTCGTCGGCCGCGTCGTGATCTGGGGCGACTTCATGCCCGCCGCCGGACACCTCCGCCCCGCCGAGCTGTTTCACCACGACCCGGCCCACGACATCCCCGCCGCCCGCCTCCGGCCCGCCGAAGGCACCGACACCGAGATGACCACCGAGCAATACCACGACCTGTGGTGCTACCTCGGCATCCGCGACCCCCGCATCACCCGCGCCTACCCCGCCGATCCCACCTTCGACCCCGGCCACGGAGCCTGCGCCCTCGTCGACCCCACCGACGGCGCCGCCTGGATCCACCACGACGGCACCATGACCCTCACCGGCGCCGACCACCTCCACGACCACCTCGCCACCCTCGTCACCGACTGGCACCACGCCGGCCGACCCCCAGCCACCGCATGGACAGTCACCCTCCGGCACGCCGACACCGGCGCCGCCGGTCTCCTCCTCCCCCACCACTGGACCCTCACCAGCGGATAACTGTCCACAAACGACACCGGGGCCGGTTCGCGCCGGCCCCTCTTCTCTTGCACGCCAGGGATGGCCGGAGGCGCCCGGACCGTCAGTGAAACACTGACACCGTGCCGCGAAGCATCCCGGCCGAGGAGACCGACGAAGCCGCCGCGACGAGAAACGCGCTCGTGCCGACCGCATCCGGCAGCGAGTCGAAACCGCATGGTTGGCCGAGCACCGCGACCAGCTCGACGAGGACCAGGACACCGCCGAGTGGCTCGACGAACTCGCCGAGCAGCACCGCGACGGCCGATGTGGGCCCGCCTACGTCTCCACTCTGCGGTTCGTCGTTGACAGCCTTACGGCTGGTCGCCAGTCCAAGCGGTTGCCGGCCGCCATTGTCGATGCCGTGCAGCGATGGCAGCAGCTCGACGAGGACCACGCCCGAACCGTGATCAGTCCGAAGTGGCCACGATCACGTGACGCCAGGCGATGGCGCTAACACTGTCCGGCGTGTCGCTTGCCCGAAACGATCGTGAACCAGATAGGTTGATCGGTATGCCGCCGAAGAAGCTGCGCCCGGATGAGGACACAGGCGCCTTCACCGTGCGCACGGAGTTGGAACACCGCGAGGTGTTCGACGAGGTGCGCGCCCACTTTGGGTTAAGCCGCAGCGACTTCGTGGCTCTCGTGATGGCCTGCGCGTGCGGCTTGGACGTCCCGAAGGGGACGCCCACTGTTCCGATCAAACTTGACGAGCTGCGCAAGCTCGCCTCCGCTGCGCTGGCGAGGGTCAGAACCGAGCGTGAGAAGCGCCGGCCGCGTGAACAGGAGGTGTTGCGACCGACCGGTTGACGAAACCGCACAGAGCTAACTGAACATCGGCACCACGGCGAACCGACCGCAGACAGACCCGTCCCCTGGCAAGGGCGGGATTGGCGAGAGACGGTCAGTGGGCCGGAGTTTTGGCAGAACTCCCGGCCCCGCACACGGTGACGAGTTGGCAGCTCGTCTGCCGTGGTGCCCCCTGGCACGGAGGCAGATTTGTTCGCTGGCTGCCGCCAGGGTAGCGCACACCCTCGCGTCATCTCCACTTCTCCCCACTCCGACACGCCGGTTAGCGGTGTCGGTTCGGGCGAATTCGGGCTCGGTTCGTGTGCGCCGGCCGAGCCGTACGTCCGCGGGTACCCCGCGGCGTTGGATCGCGTCCTGTTCCGGGCGCCGTTTGTGTTGGTCGCTGCGGACAACAGTTCCCCGCAGCGTGTCGACTCGCTCGATGAGGCCCGCGCTGCGGTGCGTCGGGGTGAGGCTGCGTCGGTGGCTGGCACGCTGCGGGCCGGGGTGCTGGCGGCCGATGTGGACCCGGCGGATGCCGAGGTCGACCCGGTTCTCGGCGACGCTGTGGCTGAGCACCTGGTCGCCTGGTGTGTCGCCCGTGGGATTCCCTATCTGGTGCGGGAGTCGGGCCGGGCGGGTGGGCGGCACGTGCTTGCGGTGACTGGTTCGCGTGCGGTGGCGTGCGAGTGGGCGCAGGTGTGCGCGGAGGCTGGTCGCCGGCATGGTGTGCCGGTGATGGTGCGGACCGGGATGGCGCTGCGGTTGTTGTCGGCGCCGCACCGTCTCGGCCTGCAGGCACCCGTGGTCGGCGGCACGTTGACCCCGGCCGCGGTGCTGGACGTGGTCGAGGACCAGGCCGCCGCGCACCGGGCGGCCGTGCGGCGTCGGCTACGGCCGGTCCCGGTGCGGCGCCGGCCCGGCGGCCGCGACACGTCCCGCTCTGGCCGGGAGTTTGGCCAGGCGTGCGCCATGGTCCGCGCCGGCTATACCGCGGCGCAGGCGTGGGCCGTGCAGAACCGGCCGGGCAGTAAGGCGGCCGAGCGTGGTGAACTCGGGTGGCGCCGGTATGTGTGGCTGCCGGCCGTGGTCACCGTCGCGGCCGAGGAGGGAGTCGAGGAAGCCGAGGCGTGGCAGCGGTCCCAGGTTGCGTGCCGGTCCCGGTGTCGCATGCTGGGCCGCGAGGGGTGGCGCGTCCGGTTGTGGCGGCCGGCGCAGCGGGACGCCGAGCGGGATCGGCCACGCCGCTACCGGGTCGAGGACACCGCGCCGTGGGGGTCGACGTCGGCGCAGCGTGCGGAGATTGAGGCCGTGCGCCGGGGGTTGCTGGCCGTCGCCGAGGAGCGGCTCACCGCCGCCGGCGTGCGGCCGCAGCGCCGGCACAGTGCCGCGGCCCTGCTGCATGCCCTGGTCCCCGCGCTGGTGCAGCGGGATGGGTCGATCTCGGTGCGGGATCTGGCCCTGGCCGCCCGGTTGGACCCCAAGACCGTGCGGGCCGCCCGCGACACGTTGGTCGAGGCGGAGGTGATCACCCTGCCCCACCGGTACCAGGGCGGCACCGACGACTGCGACCGCTACGCCCTCGGTCCCGCCTCCCAGGAATCCGTGGCCGCCGCGCGCACCACGGCCGAAACTTCCCCCACTAGCTGTAGCACCCCCCCTCCCCCCGGCGGCGCCTCCCCCCGCCGGCTCACCCGCGAAGCCCAGGAGGCCCGCCAGCTCTGGCGCCTCCGTCTCACCCTCTCAGCGGCCACTGAAGCCACGGGGGAGACCTACGCCGAAAGCCAGCACCCAGCCGCCAAGACGCTCCGCAGCCTGCACTACCAGCGGCAATGGTGGCGCTCTCGCACACCCCAGCAGCAGAAGCAGCGCCGAGCGATCCGCCGGCGCGTACTGGACAAGCTCTCGACTGTTGACCTGTCTGCCTGGCTGGAGTGGCTCGCCCGACGCGAACTCATCGCCAACGCGGCCGACCGCATCCGAGCAGGCACCGCGACCACCGTCGACCACGAGACCGCCACGAACGCACCGCGCACCATCCACCGAGGAATGCGCGACCCGCTGTGGCGAACCGGAGGCACCCCCAGCGGCGAGCCAGGCGAACAACTTCAGTTGCTCGTGGCATAGATCGCGGACAGCGATGCGTTCCGTCACATGACGTAAAGGAGGAGGTGGCGAGGAACGCCCGACGGGTCAGCCGGGCGAGGCTTGCGAGTCGGGCGAGCGAGGCGAGGAACGCC
>NZ_BMMK01000083.1 GCF_014645795.1 Longimycelium tulufanense
GGAGCGGGCCGCGCTGTTCACGGTGATGGAAGCCGCGTTGATCGCGTGTGGTGTCGCGATGGCTGCGGGTGTGCGGAGCCGGACGGGTCGGCCCGGCCCGGCCCGATGGGTGGCCTGGGGGCTGTGTGGGTTCGCTGGGTTCGCGGCGGTCTCGTTGGCCGGTCCGGTCGCGGGTGTGGCCCGGGTGATCTTGGGTCCCCTGTTGGGTCTGGTGATGCTGCACTTGGCGCTGGGGATCGAGATCCGGTCTACCCATATGCGCATGACGACGTGGGCACGGATCGGCCGTGAGCTGCGCGAGCGGCTGTTGTCCCGGTTGGGCCTGGCCAATGACGAGCGGGACGCGTTGGCGCGGACGCGGGATCGGGCCGCGTTGCGGGCTGCTCGGCTGGCGCTGGCGTCTCGGTGGACTCCGTTCCGCCGGTCCCGTCTCACCCGGGCGTTGCGGGTGTCCAACGTGGCGCATGATCCGGAGCGTCGCGCCCGGATGTTGGCGGAACTGGCGACGCTTCGGCACGCCGCGTCGCTGGCGAGGTTGGAGCTGTCCTCCCCGTGGGAGGCGTCCAAGTAGGCGTAAGTGTCCTTCGTAAGGACCAAATCTGTGTGTGGTTCGTGTTGCAATTGATCGAGGCGCGGACGGGGGAGCAGGCCGTTACTCCAAGCTCCCCCGTCCACTTCCCAGATGGAGGTCTGGGCGATGAACATGATCCCTGCCGCTGTGCTGGCGGCACTACCCGGGAGCGGGGGGACTGGCGCACCGGGTGATGTGCTAGAAGGTCCCCGCCGCATCCTTTCCGCTGTCACTAGCGCGCCCCCGGTCGCCCTGGCGGCTCTCGCGGGTGTCGGCCTGCTGCTGATGCTGCTGACCAGCAAGAACAGTGGTGCGGACGTCACCACGCGCACGGCCCGGCCGCGCTGGTGGCCGTTCCGTCTGCTGTGGAGGTTCGCCACTGGGGCACCCATGGATGGCCGTCCCCGGACAGATGCCACGTGGACGCACAACGCCACCCGATCGGTGCGGGAGGACTCCCGAGCGGCCACCCGATGGGACCATCTTCCGCGTGGAACGAGGATGGCCATTCGGTGGGCCTTTCTCGCCGTATTGTTCGTGATTCTCTACGCCTACACCCAGGACGCGAACACGACCGGAAACGCATTGGCCACGCTGGGCACGATGGCCGCGTGTGCAGTGGGCTTGTGGCTCGGGTATGTGCTCACGGATCGGGCGGTGACCTGGCGTCATCGCCGTAATTGGGTGTGGCCGCTTCACTTGGCCTTGTACGCCAGGCTTCAGCTTCCTCGGGATGCGTCCCTGCGGTATCTGAAGGTCCCGCCTCACTTCACCGAGATTACCGGTGACATGCTACGGGTCGAGTTGCCTGCTGACTTCACCGGTGAGGGCAAGCAGGACATCACCAACATTATTACGACGAAGCTCGCATTGCAGGATGTGTCCTTTTCGTTCAAGTTGGACGGCCGGAATCACTACCTTGTGGCACGGCAGACGCCGCGTCCGCCCGCTAAGGTCCTCTTTGCTGATCCCGCAGTTCGGGCACGGGTCGAATCCGCTCCTGAGTCGGCTCCGATGATTGGTCTCTCGCACCAAGACCGGGCGGTGTCGATCGATTTGGATACCGAATCCCCGCACATCCTTGTCAACGCGGGCACGGGTGGCGGTAAGTCGGTCACGCTCCGCGCGATCGTGTCTCAGTTTTTGCATAACGGTGCGCAAGCAACGTTTTTGGACCGCAAGCGCCACTCTCACAAGTGGGCCTATGACATTCCCGCTGTCCACTACTGCAAGCTCCTTCCCGAGATCCACGACGCGCTGATCGCGTTGGGTGAGGAAGGCGAACGCCGCAACCTGATTGTGGATGAGTGGAGAGGTGATGACCGGGACGCCCCGGTGGGTCCCCGTCATCTCATTGTGTTCGAAGAGGCCAACGCGACGATTGGTAAGCTGCGCCGCTACTGGACGCAGATTCGTACCAAGAACGACCCCAAGGAGTCCCCAGCCATCGAAGCGCTGGGAGATCTCATGTTCATGGGACGCGCCGTCAAGATGCATGTGTTGATGGTGGCCCAATACGGTACGGCCAACTCTCTGGGCGGACCGGAAATGCGGGAGAACTTCACCACCCGCATTCTTGCCCGGTACAGCGCGAACGCGTGGCGAATGCTGGCCTCAGATGTGCCGATGCCCAAGCGAACGCGACACACGGGCCGCGCTCAGGTGATTCTAGGTGACACACCCTATGAGACTCAGGTGCTGTTTATGACGGAGAAGGAGGCGTACGAGTGGGCGATGTCGGGCGCTCCTGCTCCGGCGGCCTTCCCAGCCTCCCACGTTCCTGCCCCCCGCCCCCACCAGGACAACAAGCCTGGGATGGTGCCCGAGGGGAGCGACGGGCAGCCGTACCTGCGAGTCGTGCGAGACCCTGATGACGAGCTGGTCGGAATTGTGGAGGCAGTCCGTTCCGGTGTACTCATGGACTTGGTCCGTGAAGCGAATGAGCGTTGGCCGAACGCCTCAGCTGACGAGCTGGAAAAGAAGGTTGTCGAAAACGTCCGCGCCGCGCGCAAGGCGGACCGACCCAGCAACCCGTTTCCTGAGCCGCGCGGCAACCGGGGGCAGGAGTTCCTGTATCGGGTTGGTGATCTGAAGAACTGGCAGGCAAACCGACCCAAGGCAACGAAGAGTAAGGCTGCCAACGAATAAAAAGGAGCGGACACGATGAACGAGGGTATTCACCCGGCACCGGAAACCCGCTCCGAGCGCCTGAAGGGATCACTGTCGGACTGGTGGGACAAGATCCCGTTTCCGGCCTGGGTTCCCACCATTATCACTGCCGGGGCGGTGCTGGTTACCGGTGCGCTCGGGTTCATTGTCGCGAGTTGGATCGTGCGTGCCGTGGTGACGGTGGTGAGCCTGCCCATGCCGTGGTCACTCATCTTGGCATCGGTCATAGTCGGAATCCTGGTGCGGCTCACCCGCGAAGCATCCCGCGCCGTTCGTACGGTGCGCGCCTGGTGGCTCTCGCTGAACAGTTGGTCACGTAACTGGTTTGCTCGATAGCAGCGAACGGCATGAGGAAAGGCCCCGGGATACCCCGGGGCCTTTCCATGTGTTCGGTCAGACGCGGGCGAGGTAGGGGAGAATGTGGTCGGCCAATTCATCCGCAACAAAGGAGTTATCCCACACGATTTCCGCGCGAGCCTCGTCGGGGTCGCTCCACTCTAGGAACCGAACGGTCCCCGTCGCTCCGTCACGCGTGTCCCGTACGCGCTCACCGTTGCGGTAGCCGTGCATGGTAGAAGAGGTGTCCATCGTGGTTGTTCCTTATCTTTAGGGGACTTCTGCGGCTGTGACGAACGCGGCGACGAAGAGCCAGAACCAGTGTGCGGACTGATCGAGTGCGTACGATCCGGTCCCCAGCGTCGGGTTATCGTCGCGTCCTGGTCGCGGTGCACCCATGTTGTAGAAGTCGAGTTTGCCTAACCGGTGCGCCAGGTGGGCCAGGGTGAAGCGTCGATCAATCCAGTAGTGCGTCAGGGCGGAAATTCCTTGCCCCAACGCAAAACCTTGAACTGAGATCGGGAGGCTGAACGCCCACCAGACCGCGACACCGAAGGCGGACGTGGTAAGCGTGTAGGTGGTCACATGTTGGGCACACGCAAGTCTGCCCTGCCAACCGGGTTCGCCTTTGTCGGCAGTTTGCCGGTCTGTTTGGACCCAGTGGTCTCCGATCTGGTGGGCCACCAGGTACGCCAGGAACAAAATGGTGAAGGTGACACCAGACAAGACAGAGAAGCCGCCTAAGTCCGGTCCCCTCGCGATCACGAACATGAACCGGTCACTCCTTGGGCGGGATGGCGGCCTGAATCCGCTCCTGAAGGGCACCCGTGGCCCAGTCCTCCCACACGGTCGGCTCCCGGCCGGTCACCGTGTCTCTGCGGTGCTGGGCGGTACTGCGCGGCACGTCCAGCGCCAGGCCCAGCTCACCGTAGCTCCCGCCCGCCTGAGCCTGGGCACGCACCAACGCATCCGCCAGACCGTCCAACCGGGGCTGAAGCTTGCCCGCCACG
>NZ_BMMK01000084.1:0-3031 GCF_014645795.1 Longimycelium tulufanense
GCCGTCGGGACGGATGCGCACATCTCCGTAGTCGGGCATGGCTGTCTCCCAAATGGAATTTCGGTGAGGGCTGTGGAGGGTGGTCGCCGGCCGGGGCGGGAACCGGCCGGCGACCGGCCAGGTGGTCAGCGCTGGCAGCCGGTGAACACGACCAGCAGCAGAATCCAGGCGATCCACGCCCAGTGCTCGTAGGCGGTGGCGATGGACCACATCACGGCGTCGTGGCGATCCCACCAGGAACCCTGTTGGAGGTGGCGAGGCATCACGGCCTGCCCTGGTGGATCTCGGCAAGATGGCGCCGGCCCTGGTCGCCAGCGTGTCCCGCGTCCCAGCCTTGGCCGCATCCGTAGGGGCAGGGTTCGGCGGTGCAGTCCCAGTCCCACGCCCGGTAGCCGGGGCGCTTACGGACCTTGATGCGCACAGCAGCCATCCGAGTCTCCGTCCAACTCGTTCGCCGTGAGCCGCAGCTCGGTCGCAATCAGCACGCGGTCGGCGGTGACGGGTTCTTGGCCCTGCCACTCGTTGGCGAGCCGCCGCAGCGTGGCCGCGGTCCGCGTGTCCACGGCACGCTGGGTCTCCTCGGCTGGGGCCAGCGCCAGGATGGCGTGCACTGCTGCGGCGATCAGACGGTGCGTGGTGTCCCCGTACTCCGCGGAGTCGAGCAGCCGTAGGGCCTGCCCGCGGTGCTGCGCGGCCGTTTCCGGCGTCTCCCCGGCCCGGGCGAGGTAGGTGCCGTCGCGGTAGATCATGCCGCACCGTCCCGCGTCTCGTCGGAGTCCTGGGCGAGTAGCGGACGGCACTCCCAACGGACGATCTCCTCGGTGCGCTTCCGCTTCACCGTAGGCACCGCGGCCATCGCCTCCGGGTCCGGGACCTCTTCGACGACCTCGCGGGTGCCGACCACCACGCGCTCGCAGACCTCCTCGCGGTAGGCGAGCATCGTGACCTCGACACTGTTGGCGAAGGTGGCAACAACGTTGTGCCACTTGTCGTCGATCTCCTTGGCGACCGTCGCCCCAGCGGCCTTGCATGCTCGAGCGAACCGGGCGAGACTGCCGACGCGGTCGAACAGATCGGTGTGCACGGTGATCGCGATCGTGTTCTTGTAACCGCTAAAGTTCTCGGCCAACTCCGGGTTGGCCTCGATCATGTCGGCCAGGGAACGAAGACTGGCGGCCTGCCGGGCGGCGAGGTCGAGCGTCCTGTTCTCAGACATGGCGGCTCCCAGGGATCAGCAGGGTGGCGGTGTTGGCGATGTGAAGAAAACGAATGCGGATACGGGCGGCACGGTTGGACTGCTCGGCCACGCCAGCGATCGTGGTAGTCCCGGCGGGGGCGGACGAGACGCTCACCGGACACCCCCAGTGATCTTCTGCCTCTGGTGCACATACACGCACTTCTGGTCACCTGCGACCCCAGACACCGCTAACCCCGGCACCGTGGACAACGCGTCGAGTACGCGCTGCACGCTCGCAGGCGAGACGTACACGAACAACGTCCACACCGACACACGGCCACCGCGCTTGTCCCGGTGACATTCGGGCCCCCAAGCCACCACTTCCCGGACAGCAAGGCCCTGCTTGGCGAGGGTGACCTTGAGCTGACGAGACACCTCGACTGCGGCGCTGGCGCTCATAGGGCACTCCCGGTTTTGCCCTTGGCAGCAGGCACCCAGGCTCCGCCCAGCTCATCGGCGACGGCATCGAGCAGTTGACTCTCAGCGTTGCTCTTGTCGCGGATCGGGTTGGAGTAGTCCTGTCCGCACTCAACAATCCAGCCGCTGAAGTTCGCCCCCTGCGACCGATAGAAGCGCCTAGCCTGGGCGAGCACCTCGGCATCGGCGTCCATGGCGTAGGGGTCACCGTCACCCCAGATCGCGTGGATCTCGCCGGGCTCGAACACGATGCGCAGGGTGGCCGTATCGCCGGTGGTGTAGCGGCGCAGCATCGTCGCACCGGTTTGGGTGAAGCGGAACGTCAGGCGCTTCTCGCGGGCGCTCATCGGGCACCGCCGGCCCGGGTGCAGCGGGAACCCACGTAGTCGGACGCGATGTAGCCAGCCAGGACCACCCCAGCCAACACGGCGAAGCTGATGCCGGCGTGCGCCCAGGCCAGTCGGGTGACTGCGGTGTCGACGGCGAGGGCCAGCAGTGGGAACAGAGGGACGACGGTGAGGACGAAGACGAAGGCCGCGACGGCTGTGCAGATGCGGAACATCAGACGGTCACCGCCTTCAGGGCTGCCAGCTCGGCGGTGATCTCGCGGCGAATCTCGTTGCGCTCAGCGGCCCGCACGGAGCGGGCAGCGTGGCGACGGTACTGGGTCGGGTGGGTTCGGCGCGCGATGGCGCCGTAGAGGCGGTTGGTGTGCATCTGATTTCTCCCTCTCGGTGAGGGGTGGCGACTGATCGCGATGTCCATCGTATGTAAACAAGCGTCACGTCACAAGATATAGCCCATGGGCCGATCGAGTGACTTCGTCGAGAACCTGGACGGCGCGATCCCGCAGCAGATCCGAAACCAAGACGTGGAAGAAGCCGTGGGGCAAGCCGGAAAGCGGCCCAGGGGCGTCGCTGGCGGACGATCAGGCTGCGGACATGTTTTGGGTGGGAGTGTCGGGCACTCTACGGCGATCTCAGGGCTTTTTCGGTCAGACTGCGCGCAGGTTCCGGGCTCGGGCGTAGTGCGGTGCCCACTGCAGGTACACGTCACCGCACCGGCCCTGCCGGTGTTTGGCGATCATGAACATGATCTCGCCGTCGTGGTCGGGCGCCGGGTCCTTCCACAGTAGGGCGATGATGTCGCTGTCCTGCTCGATCGCGCCGGACTCGCGGAGATCACCGATGGTGGGGCGCTTGTCCGTACGCTGTTCCGGGCCGCGGTTGAGCTGGCTCAAGGCCACGACCGGCACCCGTAGCTCCTTTGCGAGGAGCTTCAGTTCGCGGGAGAACTGGGCCACCTGCTCCTGGCGTGGCAGGCGGGGATCTGCGCCGTTCATCAGCTGCAGGTAATCCACGACTACCAGACCGAGGC
>NZ_BMMK01000084.1:3070-3436 GCF_014645795.1 Longimycelium tulufanense
CCGCAGCGGGACGTCCCGGAGCTGACGTTGGGCGGTGCGCACCCGAGCCCAGTCGTGAGGGTCCAGGCGATGGGTGGTGAGCCTGGATAGCTCCACTGCGGCGACCTGGGCGATGATCCGGTCGGTGATTTCCTCGCGTGCCATCTCCAGCGAGGCGATGACGCTGCCCTTGCCCTGCCGGGCGGCCTCCACGGCGAGGTTGATGCCGATGACGGTCTTGCCGATCCCGGTTCGGGCTGCGACGACGCACATCTGGCCGGGCCGCAAGCCTCCGTCGAGGATCTCGTCGATGTCGCACCATCCGGTCGACAGGGCTGGTGGCCGGGGCTGGGTGTACCGCTCCAGCGCCTCGTCCACCAGATCGCC
>NZ_BMMK01000085.1 GCF_014645795.1 Longimycelium tulufanense
GGGCCGTCGTCTATGTCAACACACCGGACAGATGCTTGTTCCACCCCATCGTGAATAAGCCTCAAAGAACAAAGCTCGCGCACTCCCACATAGCCAATCGTGATCTCAAAGCAGTCGCGGCAAGCGCAGTAGACGTAGCTCGGTTGCATTCTAAATCTCCTAGTGAAGTGAGTGGATAAGAGAGGACACAGCACATATCTGTGTCCTCGGCCTACCGACTCACTCAGCCGGGTCACCAATCCCGCACCACAACTGACCGGGCACCCATGCGCCCCGCTCGGTCGACACTGGCTCACCCGATTCCCGAACCCACACGTTGTGTGGTTCGTCCAACAAGAGCCATGTGTTGGCTGACGTGGTCACCCTTGCGGTTCCGTCGAAGGCAAAGAACAGTTGCTGACCATCCGCGCGCCAAACCGAGACCTCGGACAGGTCACACGACTCCGAGTCTTGAGTGACGGCAGATGCTGTAACTGCTCCGGCGAGAAACGCCAAGGCCACACCCGCAGCAGTGATCAGACGACATTTCATTTGTTTCTCCCGTGGTTCGTTCCAGTACCGCCCAGCACGAACCCTTGGATTCGTGTTGGACGGAGTACGCGAACGACTCACAGACCCAGTGCCACCAAGGTCTGGTGACGCGATGTCGTGACCGAAAACTTTTGGTCGACCAGGAGGACCGACCCGTCATGCAGAACCCAGCCAATCGGGGTCTGGTAGCTGTAGACCACGTACGCGATGCGCGGGAAGTCCCGGCGCCAACGCTCTTGCCAGTGCTCGTCAAGCCTTCCCGTGTCGCACATGCGCGGCGCATGAGTCGCCCACAGCGACCGTCGCGCGTTGTGGAAGTCCCGCCGCTTGTCCACTAGTGCCGGAACCATGCGATTCGTGATACGTGACATGATCATACCACCCAGACATCAAGTAATGAGGCGAAGAGAAGGGCCAACTTGCGTCGGCCCAGAACCGCCGTAGCTCGATCCCTCGGAGGTCACCACGGACCATGCCCGTGGTGACGTGCCCAAAGATCGCGCGAGACTCCGTTACCCCTGGCGCTCCCAGTGTCCGGCTCGGCCTGCTGCCTCACGCTCACCAACCTTGATTTGGTCAATCGCGAGAGGACACACGCCACGGTCATGGAAGACGTGTTGTTACCCGTCTGCCAGGGCAGACATTCGGTTATCAAGGAACAGGATTCAGCTCCGCAACCCGTATCGCGAGAGTTGCCCAGACGAGCTCCGCCTTCCATTTGGCGCGCGGTGCATCGGGAGCCGACTTCGATGTTTCCGACCCTAGCCTTTCAAGCACCCAGACGTCAAGTTCTCGGGAGGCGATTACGTAGTGTTGCTCTGCTGCTCTCAAACCCGAGGCGCGTGTAGGGTTCCCGCAACCACCCAAAGAGACTCGACAAGGCGTGTCGATCGGCTGGCGTCAACCTTAGCGGATATCCACCCAGACATCAAGTCGGACTCATCATCCGAGCTTGACCAGCGAAACACCACCAAGGTTGCCGGTCGTTCTCAAGTTCTGAAAGTTCTCGCCCTTCGGAGACCTTCCCGTTTTCGAGTCCGTCCCCGTTGGCGGTGCCAACATTACGCCACCGGAACCCAGACGTCAAGTGTGCTGGTCACGGAAGGAATCGGGTCAGAAAACGGAGTGTGGGCGCCCGGGAAACACCCGTTGCATCCGCAGAAACCGCGCCCTGCGCGCGGCTGAGAGCGCTACCGGCCGCACGGGCAGTCAGATACCGGTATGGCGCCACTGGCGCAGTGCTAGGGCGTTGGTGCAGGGCACGCACGCTGGGGTAACTGCGCGCTAGCAGGGCAGGCAGCAGGCGGGCTCGATAGGCGCACTGCACCGGGGTACGCGGGTAGCGCGCTGCACTTTTACGCGCTTTGGCGGTTGCGCATTCCCCGCATTCCCGCTAGCGTGTGGGTTGGCATCGTTACGTATTGTCCCCCAGGGGAGGGTTCCCCTGGGGGATCCCTAGATCGGGGCGTATAGCGGCCCCGGTTTCGTGTACGAGTTTTTAGGTCGCTTTTGGCTTTTTGGCGATCCTCGACGATAATTGGAGTCAGTTGTCAGGAATCGGTGCATCGACCAAAAGTCCACATGCGCCCCGCCCCGGTGCAGACGCGCCGGAGCGGGCACTGCTCAGGTGCTGTAGACGGTCTGCACGTTGTAGAAAGAGATTCGGTTGATACCGGGGCAGCCGAGGCCGTCGACGACGATGGGGCCGTCTGGGGCGATGGCACGGACGTGCGCGCCAGCGAAGGGGCCAGAGGTGATGTGGACGTCCATTCGGATCAGGGTTGCGGAGTTGAGGTCCACTTCGACGATCGCGTTGGCGGTGCCAGTGGCGGTGGACAGGTCACGGCGGGTCCACTCGATCAAGAAATTGTTTGCCTCAAGGTGGAAAAGTCTGCCGCCGTGCAGGCACGACACGTTGCCCGTGGCCCACGTGATGGTCCAGGCAGAGACATTTTCTGCGCCGGGGTTGACGACGCAACCGACGTAGGCAGCATTGAACACGGCATGGGAGGTGGCGGGGTCGATCACGACGTCCGCGTTGACCGGGCAGGTCATGAGGTCAGTAGTAGTGCTAGCGGCTCCCGCAGAGACGTTGGAGGCGGAGATTGGGAGCAAACCGGCGATCAACGCCGCCGCAGCGACCGCAACGAGTGATCTGCGCATGACCATGCTCCTTTCTACCTGATCGCACCGTGGTGCTACTCCAATACCTGGATGGAACGAAACATTAATAATCTCGTGCTGCTGGCACACTCTCGGTCACCACCAGCACGGCACGGTCACACGGTCAGGCATCGATCGTCCGAGTAACGGATCAACTGCCGCTAGTCCCCAATAGTGAGGACGCTGGGAACCTGCACGACCCTCGTTTACTAGCCAAGGTGTCTGTGTCTTCGCGAGATTGACATGATCTCGGTAAACGCAAGGGCGCCGCTGTCGGACGGAACCGGCAGCGGCGACACCTCGCGTGACACGTACACAGTCAGGAGAAGGGAGTCAGTAGTGGTAGGGGAAGCGGGACCAGTCCGGATCGCGCTTCTCCAGGAACGCGTCCCGGCCC
>NZ_BMMK01000086.1 GCF_014645795.1 Longimycelium tulufanense
GTCGTTACCACCCCGGTCAACGGCCGTTACCGATGTCGTGACGGGCGCCGTTACCGGCGTCGAGCCCGCCGTTACGGCTGTGTTGCTGCCACCCTGCTGGGGGATCAGATTCTCGCTGAACACACCGTCGAACACGTAGGCACGACGCGGCTTGCCGCCGACCCTGAGCAGCATCGCGAGGTCTCGCCCGCGTTCTTTCCGGTGTAGCTGTCCGCCGTGTTCCGCTTTGGCTAGCTCTTTGAGAGCAACGGTGACGTCGGCAATTCCGAAGCTTTCCGCGATCGCTCGAAGCTTGCCCTGGATCACTGCCACGTCACCCGGGTGACTGTCTTTGCTGAGGTCCCATCCCCACGTTTCAGGTACGCGAAAGTCACCTTCAATGGCAACTGCATACTGTTCGCGTGTAGGAAACGCGGAAGGATTGATTGCTACCGCGTTCGCGATTGCAGTGATCAGACGCTGTCCGGGGGTTGATCCACGTTCGATTAGATCGGCGGCCAACTCTGTCAGCGTGACTGTGGCGGCGTCACGTACAGTGTCGTCGAATCCGTCGATTCCGCAAACTTCGCTAAGCAGACGTGCTCCGGCAAGGCCAACAGCGAGGTGCTTTCCCAAGGTGCGCGCCGGTCCGCCACCTGGGATCTTGAGATCGTTCTCTGCCTGACGCACCCAGTCGACGAAGTCGGCTGGCTCCAACCCATGCGCCGCGATGGCATCTAGACCGTGCCCGTGGTTCTGCTTTGCTGCGGCTTCGAACATCTCCGCTTGCTTTGCGGACAGAGTGAACGGCGGGGAAGGCTCGATTACCCGGGCGGCGACTCCCTCGTTGGTGACTCGGCCCACGATCGTTTCGTTGCCGGTCGAGATCAATGCGCCGTGCCATCCGCCCTGGCTGGCTCGCAACGTCCCTGTGCGAGTGGAGACGTCCCGCTCCGCGCCTTGAGTCGCACGGAACACTATCGCGGAAAGCTGCTCGATGCTGTATCCACCAGCTCCCAGTTCGTCACGGAAGCCGGTCAGGCAACGAAGATCCCGCAGCCATGCGGCTGTGCCATTGCCGGAGGCGTTCCAGGGTCGAATCAGGTGGTCGGGGTTGCCGAACAGGCTGGCAGCCACGATGGCGGACGTCGTTTTCCCAATTCGCGCGCCACCCGCTAGGTGGACAACAAAGGACTGCGCCCCCATGGGTTCGAGGTAGATCCCACCCAGCGCCAGAGACAGGGTGAGGGCCACCTTGGGCGCGTCCATGGTGCGCCGCACCAGGTCGCACCAGCCTTCCCAGGTGCCGGCGGTCTCCCGGTATCCGGCGTGCATCGTGTCCGCTGGCGGCAGCACCAGGCGCCCGGCGTCCCAGCGCGGGTGCAACGGCGTGACCGGCAGCTCCTGAGCCTGGGCGTTCACGATGTTGCGCAGCGCGTCCTGGGTGCGGGACTCGGCCGCGCCCGGGGCCACGAAACGGGCGTCCCACACGCTGCCGTTATCCACGTCCGCCATGGGCACGGTCGCCGAGTACGGCCTAACCGTGATCGTGACGCGCCGCTCGGTGATCTCACCCCTCGGGTTGAGCGCCACCAGGTGCCGCGTCACTTCCGGGCACCAGTCCAGCACCCGCCGTCCCTCGACCCAGACCCCCTCACCCGGGGTGTAGGTCCAGCCCTTCGTTGCCCCGGGCACGGTCCACCGTCCCCGGGGCGACCGGTCTGCCTCGCCGGAGGTCTCGGCCGGACTTGAGTTCAGGCCGCGCTTTGCGGACGCCTGGACGTCCTTCGGGTCGGGCTGGGGACTGGCGTTCTGTTCCGCGGGCTCGACCAGTCCGGCCGGCGTGGTCGCGCTGGGGATGATGCGGGAGAGACCACGCGTGGTGTAGATCCCCGCGTCGACGATCGCTGCTGTCCACGCGTCTCGGGTTGCGCTGTCTGCCCTGGTCAGGAGCGGTGCGACGGTCCGGACGGCCTGCCGCTGCTGCCGCTGGGGCAGGGTGGTGACTCCGGCGAGCCAGTCGCCCAGCTCGGGAAGTGGATCAGGAGACACACCCACGCGGGTGTTGTCGCTGCCGGTGTTGTGGGTATTCTGGAGTCGCCGTATCAAGGCGTGACCCCTCCTTCCTGGTGCTAGCAGGTGGATGGGATTCCGGAAGGCCCCCAGACCTCTCAGCTAGGGGGCCTTCCGGCGTTTCTGGGATCTGTCGACGCTAGACCGAGATCACCCCCCAGGTGGGAGCGATTCACGGCGTGTCGCCTGGCGTCTCCGGGAACAGCGCGGCCTGACCGTCGACCGCATCCCACAGAGAGGCTGCGGGCCGCTGGTGCCCGATCCGCCCTCGCAACCGGTGCGACCGCGACTGCCGCTTGGCGACCTTCCACTCCTCTGCGGTCATGCCGCACGCGCGTGCTGCCGTGTGCTGTGCACGCGTGCTGTCGTCGGGAGCACGCGTGCTGTGCACGTGCTCTCCGTGCTGTGCACGCGTGCTCTTCAGGTTGTGCGCTGTGGTCTCAGACATAGGATCATCGGCTGCATATCCCCTCTTCGTCACGGTGTCCTCTCCTTCCTGTGCACGCGTGCACGCGCCTTCTTCGGGCGTGCTGTGCACGCGTGCGACACGCGTGCTGTGCACGCGTGCACGCGCCTTCTTCGGGCGTGCTGTGCACGCGTGCGACACGCGTGCTGTGCACGCGTGCACCCGTGCCGTCCGGGATGGCCTCTACGCTCGGGATTGCCCTAGTTATAGAGACAGATGGGACTGTACCAACTACTAAGACAGTTGGTACAGTCCCCTGTCATGGACACATGTGGAGTGACCTTGGCCCGCCGGCAGACCCCCTACGTCTCGGTCAGCATGACGCGCGAGGTAAGGGCGGCCCTTCAGGACGCTGTGCTTCTGCTGTCCGCTCAGGTCGGCCGGAAGCTGACCTTGTCCGACATCGCCCGTGCTGATCGAGCTGTCGCGATGCGTCACCCCGACGAACTGTTGGAAGAGCTGAGCAAGTCTGCCCCCGACGAGACCCAAGAGGGTGAGACACGGTGAGCACCAGGGCGAACGGAAAGTTGCAGGTCAACGGCCAGAGCA
>NZ_BMMK01000087.1 GCF_014645795.1 Longimycelium tulufanense
CGTGCAAAGCACGACGCCGCACTGGCGCAGGTCGGCGACGAGGTCGAGCTGAAGCGCTGGCGGCACTGGCTCAAGCGCCAAGAGTTGATCTTGGAGCCCGAGATCGAGCTTCGCTCGCTTCGGGCCTGGCACTGGGCGACAGGTGGCTTGCGCTGGGTCTCATACCCCGGGGAGGTAGGTCTGGCCGCCTACTACCGACTGCTCTCCCAACACAAAAACATGCCCCGACCGGACCGTTGCGACAGCGATCTGGTCAATTCCATCTCAACCGAGGGGCACATGATCCGGCACCGTGACTACCTCGACCCGGAACAGATCCCAGAAATCGGCCGAAAAGTGGTGGGACACGACGTCTCGGCACAGTTCCTGGCCGCCGCAGGGACGGTCTCGCTGGGCGACGGCGAACCCGAGCACTACGACAACCCGCGCAGCCTCGAAGGACTGACCGGGCTACCCGGATACGTGTCCCTAGCCGAGCCCCTGAACACGTCTCACCCCGCGTTCCAGGACATCCCGGAAAGCACGTGGATTCCAATGCCGCTGGTGAACTACCTGGTGAGCCGGGGCGTGGACGTCCGCGCCTCCGAAGTGGTGGTCTGGTACAAGCACGGGCGCCGTCTCGCCAAGCACGCAGCGATCTTCCGGCAAGCACGGGAAAAGCTTCTCTCACGGCCTGAACCGGTGGCCAAGATTGCTCTCCGAGCGGTCAAGGATGTGTATGCCAACACCTACGGAGGAATGCTCCGCTCCGAGCGGTACAACCACACGGGAACGATGCGAAGGGACTGGTCGGATCAGTTGATCGCACTCACGTGGGCGAACGCCTTCCGAAGCCTAGATCGGGCCACCTACGGATTCCCCACAACAGCGAAGGATCAGGAGATTAGCGCCGCGATCCGCGCTGGACAACAGCCAACAAATCCGCCTCTAGGAATGTGCCGGGACACCGCGTGGCACCTGACCGACACCGCCCCGTGGACCCCCCCAGGACTGAGGCTGGCCACCGAAGAAAACCGGTGGCAGTGCGGCAACTGGAAACTGGAGAAGTGGGCGGACATAACCGAAGAAATGATCTCGGCTCACGAAGACTTGTCCCCC
Organism: Longimycelium tulufanense; assembly: GCF_014645795.1. GTDB lineage: Bacteria > Actinomycetota > Actinomycetes > Mycobacteriales > Pseudonocardiaceae > Longimycelium > Longimycelium tulufanense. Next base: position 1,099 of record NZ_BMMK01000087.1, read on the forward strand.
TACGCCATGCGGGACGCGATCAACGCCGCGCACCGTGAGCGCGAGGAGGTCATCCCATGAGCAAGATGTGGGACGCCATTCGTCGCGTCACCAAAGCACGCGACTGGAAAGACAGCGTGAAGGCCATCCGGGGCACGCACGGCAAGCGCGCCACCCGGTGGCTCGCCGAGCAGGCCGGAGTGTCCCGGGAGACCGCCCGCCGCTGGCTCAAGGGCACCCAGTCGCCCCGCTCCACGCGGGTCGACATGGTCACCGGACTTGCGCCCAACGCATGGCTGGACGCCGAAGCCCTCGCCGACGCCCAAGCCCTGGCCTGCGGACACGTGGACGTGGAGTACAACGGCAAGCCCGCCGGCACCCGCAACATCGGCACCCTGCACGTGGACACCGAGCTACGCCGCGAGCTGGACGGGGTAGTCGACCTGTTGCGACGCGGAGACCAGGCCGGCGCAGAAGAAGCCCTGTCGGCCGCAATCCTGGGCGCCTATGCCGCCCAGCGCGCCCGGGACGGACGGGACCTGTTGCGCGGCACCCTCACCATCAGCAACTTCCGCACCGGATTCAACATCATCTGACACCGAGGGAAGCCCCACCCGGTCACGAACGGGTGGGGCTTCCCTCCACATTGTGAGACAACCGTACAACCCGGGAGAGTTGTACAATCTGTACATGACTGCCGAGACGCACGCCGGAGACGTCTCCGGCGAAATCGAGATCCCCCTCAGCGACGCACGCGACCGCCTCGCCGACCTGGTCGACGCCGCCAAACACGGAACATTCGTCTACCTGACCCGACGCGGACAGCGGGTCGCCGCACTGGTGGCGGCCGACGTCGCCGAACGCTACGAACAGATCGAAGACGACTACTGGGCACGACGGGCCAACGACGCCCGCCAGCGCCTCGCGGCCGGTGAGGACGACGTGATCTCCTTTGAGCGGCTGCTAGCCGAGACCGAAGGCCCACAGCGATGACCTACCGCGTCCAGATCACCCGGGCCGCTGCCAAGACCATCCAAGCGCTGGACAAGCCCATCCGGCGGCGGGTGCTGACCGCAATTGAGGGGCTAGCCACCAACCCGCGTCCCCACGGATGCGTCAAACTCACCGGACACGACGCCTGGCGGATCCGGGTCGGTGACTACCGCATCGTCTACGAGATCCACGACGCGGTGCTCCTCATCATCGTGATCGACGCGGGACACCGCCGCGAGATCTACCGCGACTGAAACGCCAGAACGAACAGGCGGAAGGCCCTTACCGGACAGCCAGCCAGGTAGGGCCTTCCGCTGTGTTGCACGCCATCCGTGTCCGACACCGGCAGTGACGCGCGGCGGGGATCGCGCGACTCACCGCACAGACCCCCGCCAGGTCTTTTTGCCATCCATCCTCCCCCGGTGCCCCACCCGGTCAAGACCCCCTCACCCACAAAGACACCGCCGACAACGCCGTAGGCGCGTGTTAGGACGGTGATCGGTAGTGGGTACCGGAGAGCGGGGGTTGATCGTCCTACGGACGATCTAGGGGCCTGTTTCGCGATC
>NZ_BMMK01000088.1 GCF_014645795.1 Longimycelium tulufanense
CCGTACTCCGCGGAGTCGAGCAGCCGTAGGGCCTGCCCGCGGTGCTGCGCGGCCGTTTCCGGCGGGTTCTCCCCGGCCCGGGCGAGGTAGGTGCCGTCGCGGTAGATCATGCCGCACCGTCCCGCGTCTCGTCGGAGTCCTGCGCGAGTAGCGGACGGCACTCCCAGCGGACGATCTCCTCGGTGCGCTTCCGCTTCACCGTAGGCACCGCGGCCATCGCCTCCGGGTCCGGGACCTCTTCGACGACCTCGCGGGTGCCGACCACGATGCGCTCGCACACCTCGTTCCGGCGAGCCAGCACTTCGACCTTGATGCCACCGACGTTGAGCGCAAGGTTATGCCATTGATCATCGATGTCCTTGCTGACCGTCGCCCCGTGGCGCTTGGCGATCCGTGCGATGTGCCCGAGTTCGGCTGCCCGGTCGCCCCATCGAAGGTGGGCGCGGATTCCGGAATGGGTGAGCGCGTAGTTGAAGTTCTCCGCCAGCTTCGGGTTTGCCTCGATCATGTCGGCAAGGGCACGGAGACCGGCGGCCTGCTGAGCCGCGAGGTTCGTATGGCTGTTGCTCACTGCTCGGCCTCCTTGCTGGCCTGCTGGTTGTCCTCGGCGATGATCTGCGCAGCCCAGGTCTCGACCTGATCGGCCATCAGATGGCGGGCCTCACGGACGTAGCGGGCGGCGATACCCCGGTACTTGGGCGCGCCGGGCGTGGTGGTGTGGAAGGCGATCGTCACGGTCCGACGGAAGCGCATGTCGACGAGCTGCCACTGCGTCAGGTCGAAGGTCAGAGTGGTGCCCGTGAGGGTGACGTCGGGGACCGCGACCACCTCGCCGCCGTAGTCGTAGAAGGGGCTTGGGGTGTTGACGATGAGCCCGTTGTCGGCGACGGACTGGATGCAGTTTCCGGTCGCGGTGCCACCGTTGGCGGGCCAGGAGAGGTGGCAGTCAAGGTTGAGGATGGTGTTCTCAGCCATGGATGGTCCTTCGGGTGGTTTGCGTGGCGGCGTAGGCGATGCGCATGACGTTGGTGCGCACGCGTTCGGCGATCCGGTTCTGCTCGGCCGTGTCGGGCTGGTGTTCGCCGAGGTTTCGGCAGCCGATGAGGGCGGTGTCGACGATGTGGTCGACGACCGCGCCGAGCTGTACGCGGAGAAGATGGTTTTCGCACTGGGCTGCGGCGAGTTGCTGGCGCAGGGCGGCGACGGTGGTGTCAGCGGATACGGTCGGGGCGCTCATCGGGCACCGCCGGCGGGTTCGTTGAGTACCGTTGCCGTGGTGACCAGCTCCCACCCGCTGCCTCGCACCGTGCCGATGTGGAGGGATGAACTGCGGACCTGGGGGTCGTCGAACATGACGGCCCATCCGGTGGGAACGGGGGTGGCGCTGCGGATGATGCCCTGGAACTCGTGACGCGTGGTACCACGCCAGTCGGTGTAGGTGCGGGTGATGCGCACTCGCTGACCGGCCTTGATGTCGCGGGCGCTCACCGGGCGCCCCTACGGTCCTGCGCCTTCCGGCGGTGGTTCTTCGCTGCGTTCCGAAGGATGTGCGCAACGTCGTCGAGCAACATGATGCTGCCGGGGCCGTACTCGGCGAACGTGTTGGCGAGCCGCTCGAGCTCGGCCGCAGCGAACTCGCGTGCTTCCGGTGAAGGCCGTTGCATAGGCTGTTGGCGGGCCATGAGAATTCTGTCCTCTCTGGTCAAGGCCGGTCGTTCCGGGTGCCGTCCGGGCGGCCGGCCGCCCTGCTTGTTGTGGGGTTGGGGGTCCGGTCCGGCCGCGGAGGGGGCAACACGGCCGGACCGGAGGTCTGCTAAGCGCCGGTGACGGTGATGACGCCCAGGCGGGCCAACTCGGCGGTGACCTCGCGGCGCACCTGGTCGCGCTCGGCCGACTTCGCGGCCTTGGCGGCGGTCTTGGGGCTCTTGGTGGGGTGCTCGCGGCGGGCGATCTGCCCGTAGAGCCTGTTGGTGTGCATCGAAATCTCCCTCTCGATGAGGAGTCGGTGACCGTTCGCGCAGGACACACTTTATGTCAACTACCGTAAACAAACAAGGGGGTGGGTCTTGGTTCCATCAGGTGAAGAAGCCCCCCGGGCAGGGGGCGGGATCGGACAAGAGATGCGGGGGACACACAGGGGAGGGCGTCAAGAAGACCGTCGATTGCCTTGCTGGCGGCCGAGTGTCAGCGGAGGCGAGGGGGGAAAGGGGCAAAACGGGTGAAGGCTTCTGCGCGATCTCAGGGTTTCTCGGTCAGACTGCGCGCAGGTTCCGGGCTCGGGCGTAGTGCGGTGCCCACTGCAGGTACACGTCACCGCACCGGCCCTGCCGGTGTTTGGCGATCATGAACATGATCTCGCCGTCGTGGTCTGGCGCCGGGTCCTTCCACAGCAGGGCGATGATGTCGCTGTCCTGCTCGATCGCGCCGGACTCGCGAAGATCGCCGATCGTGGGGCGCTTGTCCGTACGCTGTTCCGGGCCGCGGTTGAGCTGGCTCAAGGCCACGACCGGCACCCGTAGCTCCTTTGAGAGGAGCTTCAGTTCGCGGGAGAACTGGGCCACCTGCTCCTGGCGTGGCAGGCGGGGATCTGCGCCGTTCATCAGCT
>NZ_BMMK01000089.1 GCF_014645795.1 Longimycelium tulufanense
CGGCAGTAGGTGGGTGCCGATGCCCTTGCGACCCCACACCTTGAGCGCCTGGCCGATCTGATCTTCGGTGTAGCCGTCCCGCAGCAGCTGGTCCACGAGCGGACCGAGCTTCTGCAGCACGCTTGTGGGCGGTCGCTTCCGGCAGCTCTTGGCGTAGGCAGTGACGAGACGGTGGGCTGCAGGGGAGTGCGCGGTCCCGCTGATCTCATTCAGGCGGGGACGTTCCTCGCGCGCGTGCGCGGGTGACGTACCCCCGTTACGCAACCCCCTTCCCCTGTTCCCCTGTTCCCCTGTTCCAGCGACCGAACTCCGCCGAGGGTTCAGCGGAGACTCGGCGGAACCCGCCGAGGCGCCTCGTTCAGGCAGGTCAACCCCTAGATCCGTGTCGAGTTGACGATCAATATCTGGAGGACGGTGATTAGCCAACTGGTGCCCTGAAACACTGTTTCCGTTCACACGGGATAGCTCGCCCGGACCTTCCGTAGAACTTCGTCCGGTATCCAACCGATTGCCGCCGAACCCTTGGCGGAGGCTTGGCGGAGGCTCGGCGGACTCCGTCGAGGCTTGCTGTTCGTGCTGGTCAGCGGTGTGCTCCGGATCGGGGTCCCATTCATCGCCGTCCTCGGGCGTCGGGTACTTGGCACCAGACCGCTTGTCGATCTTCTGGTGTTTGGCCCATGTCGGGATCGCATAGAACGGCCTTCCTCCGACCTTGTAGAACTTCACACCGAACCCTCGGCGGATCTCGCCGAGCATCCGCCGAATGTCCGCCGAGGACAGGTCGTCGTTGGGGAAGGCGAACCCGGCAAGCTCGCCGGGGTTGGCCGAGCCACGGCCATGGTCGTCGGCCCAGTTCCACATGGCGATGAACAGCAGTCGTGCCCAGGGACTCATGCCCTCCGTGGCTGGGGAACTCCAGAACTCCGGCTTGACGGTGCGGATGCGGGCCATGGGAACTCCTGTTACTGCAGAATTTGCGGCGGCAGTGGTTAGCTGTGGGGGCCGTGGGCGATGTCCCAGCGGCGCAGCAGCGCGCTGAGGTCCTCGGCGATGCGGTGGTGTGCGGCGGCGAGGTCGGTGTTGCCGTCGCGTGCGAGCAGCTCCGCGTCACGGCGGAGGCTGGCGACGTAGTCGACGAGGTGGGCCCGGGCGGCGTGCGCGTTGACGCCGCCCGGGACCTCGGCGGGGCCGGCGGTCATGACGCGACCTCGACGTGGTCGAACAGCGACCCCTGGGGCGGTCGATTACTCCACAAGGCTTCGGTTCGCGGCGACCACGTGCCGCCCTGCGCCGTAGCCGACGCGAGCGAGGTGACGTGCCAATCCCGGTACAGCTCCGCGTAGAGCGGCGAGTGGTAGCCGGAGAGCACCACGGCCGCCCGGCAGCCCTTGAGTGCCTCAGCGAGTTTCCGGTGCTCCCGTTCCGAACTCATCTCGTGGCGGTAGTTGGTGCCGGTGCGGGTCTGGCCGAGGTAGGGCGGGTCGACGTACAGCAGGACATCGGGGCACGAGCCGTATGCCTCGATGAGTTCGAGCGCGGGCCGGCACTCCAGGGAGACGCGGGCCAGCCGCTGGGCGGCGGACGCCATGCGCTCGACGTAGCCGGCCAAGTAGCCCGGCATGCTCGTGCTGCTTCCCGCGGGGTCGATGTAGAACCGCCAGCCCGTTCGGGCCAGGGTTCCGGTCCGACCTTGGGAGATTCGGACCCAGACACGGCGAGCACGCTCCAGCTCATCCTCGGCGAGTTTGTAGGCGGTTTGGTACTCGGCGCGGGAGTGCGGGGTGAGTGCGCAGGCCCGGATCAGCTCCGCCGGACGGTCGCGGAGGACACGCCAGAAGTGCATGAGGTCGCCGTCGAGGTCATTGACGGTTTCCATTGGGGCGGGCGGCTTGGCCAGCAGGACGGCCAGCGACCCGGCGAAGGGCTCGACGTAGTGCTGGTGCGGCGGCAGGAGATCGACGATTCGTCGTGCCAGCCCCGTTTTCCCGCCGTAGTAGGCGAACGGCGGCTTCATGCGACCCGCTCCTCGTCACCTCGCGTACCCGCCCACACCTTGATCTCGGCGGCGTGCCGGGACGGTCGGCGACTGGTGCGGAGGTCGACACGGCGGATGAGACCGCGGCTGGCGTAGTTGCCGATGATGGCGCCGAGCAGGTTCGGGCTGTGGGGCTCGACGCCTTCGGGGAGGCGGGCGCGGACGTCTTCGGCGGTCCATTCACCGCCTTCGGCGAGCAGCTGGTCGATGGCGGCCTTGATGCGCTCACCCACGTTGCGGTGCACCGCCCTATCGGCGGCGGTTACTTCTGCAAATCCTCGGTCTCGTAACTGCTTGCCGGTGCTCATCGGTACCTCCGGTCAGGCTGGCTGTTCGAATACCGGCTCGGCTATCAGTGGTCGAGAGACGTAGGGGAGCAGCCACCGCAAAGCGGCAGCACCTTGTTGTGGAACAACGGTGTTACCGAGGAGACACAGCATGTCGGTTCGGCTCAGGCCGGGGACGGCGGTGACGTGCCCCTCGGGCAGGCCCATCAGCCACTCGACGA
>NZ_BMMK01000090.1 GCF_014645795.1 Longimycelium tulufanense
CGGGCCGTCGTCTATGTCAACACACCGGACAGATGCTTGTTCCACCCCATCGTGAATAAGCCTCTTGGTTGGAACCTTGAGGGGTTGGACGGTAGTAGTGGGGAGGCTGGCCCCGATTGATGCCACCCACGCGCTTCCCTTCCAGTCGTCAACAGGTTCCCGTGGGGTACCGAGGCTTGGGATGGCCAGGAAGGGGTCAGTGCGGCTTTGACCTGCAACAACGCCGAGTCTGGGGGTTTCCCGGTTAACGAGAAGATGGGTGAGTAGACGGGTGGGCAGATGAGCAGGTCGATGAGGAGGGGGGCGCCTTCAGCCGGTGGAAGCATTCGCGCTGGTGAGTAGGTCGGCGAAGACTTCTGCTGGGGTTTGGAAGTCCAGGATACGGCGTGGTCGCATGTTGATTTCGGTGGCGATGCTGGCCAGGTAGCCGCGGTTGATGGTGATCTCGGTGCCCTTGGGCAGGTATTCGCGGATGAGACGGTTGGTGTGTTCGTTGGTGCCGCGTTCCCACGGCGAGTGTGGGTGGGCGAAGTACACCGGCAGGTCGGTGGCCAGGGTCAGCTCGGCGTGCCGGGCCATCTCCTTGCCACAGTCCCATGTCAACGATTTCCGGAGCAGGAAGGGCAGACCGTGGACGTGGTCGGCGATCTGGGCGGTGACCGTGGCGGAGTCCAGGCCGGTGACCGGGAGCATGACCAGGAACCTCGAGACGCGTTCGACCAGGGTGATGCAGGCCGAGCGGCCGTGTGCGCCGATGAGGGAGAGTCGGACCGGGGCGCGGTTCCGGAATTTCTTCCAGCCCGTTTCCCCGGCCCGCTCACCGCACCGGACGTGCGTGTTTCCACGCATCCGGCGCTCCACGGATTCCCGTGTCATCAGGCAGGTTGTTGTGTCCACGGAGTGGGGATATTGCTGGCCCGCCACCGGTATCGGGTGACTTCGACCGTTGTGGCGTCGAACATGCCAACCCCGTTCTCCAGTGGCCGGTTCCCTGGCCTTCCGGTCAGGTATTTCCGGTAGAGCTGTTCCCAGTTCATTCGGCGGTGCCGTTTCCTCAGCCACGCGGTGACACGTCGCCAGGCGAACATGTCCAGGTATCCGAAAGTCGCCTTGGACACCCCGTGCCTGAAATAGGCGCACCATCCTCTGAGTATCGGGTTCAGCTGTCTCAACAACCTCTCCAACGAGGCTTGCTTGACCCTGTTCGTCAACGCCCGCACCTTACCCATCACGGAAAGCAGAGCCTTCTTCGACGGATAGGTGTAGACCGTCCACGTGCTGGTTCCCTTCTTCCGGCGACGCTGGATGCGGAACCCGAGAAAGTCGAACCCCTCGTCGAGGCGGCAGACTCTGGTCTTCTCGACTGACAGGCGCAGCCCGAGTTGGGTAAGCACCTGGCCAACTTCGTCCCAGAGCGCGTCCGCCTGCTCTCGCGTTCCTTTCACCAGGATAACGAAATCGTCCGCGTAGCGGACGATCCGGTAGAGTGCGCCACCGCGTTTGCGGTGCGCCTCCCGCCGCCACGGCGTGCCGTGGTCGTCCTTGGCGAGAAAGTACTCGTCCAGCGCGGAGAGAGCGGTATTCGCCAGTAGCGGCGATGCGATACCGCCTTGTGGGGTGCCGGCCACCGTGCCCTGATGCTGTCCCCCTTCGGACATAACGCCCGCTTTCAAGAAGGACTTGACCAGGGCAAGGATGCGTTTGTCCCCGATCCGACGCCGCACTCGATCCATGATGGCCGTGTGCGACAGTTCGTCGAAGCAGGCCGCGATATCGGCCTCGAACACCCACTCGTAGCTGCGGGAACCTGTCCCGTAGAAGTGGATCTCCGCAATCGCGTCCTGCGCTCGACGTTGGGGGCGGAACCCGTAGGACACGGGTTTGAAGTCCGCCTCAAAGATCGGTTCTAACACCAGCACCAGGGCCGCTTGCACCAGCCGGTCTCGGGCCGTCGGGATTCCTAACCTTCGGAACTTGCCCGGCTGTCCGGGCTTGGGAATCCTTCGCTCCCGCACGGGGAGCGGGACAAACTCCCGTTGCCTCAGCAGCTCCCGGGTTTCGCCCAGAAACTCGATGACCTTGACCGGCTCGGAAATGAACCAGGGAGCGACCCGGTCCACTCCGGGCGTGCGCGCGCCCTTGTTCCCCGTCACCCGTCCCCACGCCACGGTGAGAAAGTCCGGGTGACAGACGAGGTTAAACAGGTCATCAAACCGGCGGCCAGGATCGCTGGCCGCCCACTGGTGCAGTTTGGTCTGCATCCGCCGTACCCGAAACCACGCCACATCGGCGTCTGGCCACGGTTCACCATTATTCAACGGTGACTCCGACCATCACAGTCCCTCCCATACATGAATCCGCTGGACCCCTTCGCCATGTAGACGGCTTTCCCGCCCTCCGACTACTGAGGTTTTCTCAGTGAAATTTGCCGTGTTCGGCGTGGGTGAGGACGAGTGCGGCGCGGGTGAT
>NZ_BMMK01000091.1 GCF_014645795.1 Longimycelium tulufanense
GGGAACCTGGTTCCGCACTGGCGTGACCTGGGACGGGAACCTGGTTCCCGTCTTCCTTCTCTCTCTCCTTCCTTCAACCCACCTTTCGTAGGTGGGTTGAAGGAAGGAGGGAACGATCGAGCGAAGGCGGGCGCCGCCCGCCGCCCGAAGGCGGCGGCGCCCGCCCCTGCGGTGGACTGCTCCCCTGCCGCGCTGTGGTTGCTGGATCGGCTGCCGTGGGAGAAGAACCGGCACGGGGTCTCGTTGACGCCGGAGGTCCAGGCCCGTGTCGGCGCCGAGATTGACCGGTTGCTGGCGGCAGGCCGCGCTGAGGCCGAGCTGGAGCGGTGTCTGACGGCCGCCATACGCCGCTGTGAGTCGCAGCGTGGCGCGGCGAACTACCTCAGCGGCGCGTTGGCCGACCTTCCCCTGCCGGTCCGGGCTGAGCAGGCTCCCCTCGTCGAGCAGGGCCAGGAGCAGGTTCCGGTCGCGTCGCCGCCGGCCGGGCCCGCGATGCCGACGTGGTGCGGGACGTGTGACCCGCGGGGCGAGGACATTCCCGACAAGCGCATCGTGCGGGACCGGCAGACCGGGGAGTGGGAGCCCTGCACCTGCCACCCGGACCCGGAGGGCTACCGGGAACGGCGGGACCGCGTCAGCGCCCGCACCCGCGAGGTGATGGCCCGGCGCCGCCCGGTTCCCCAGCCTGGCCTCGCGCAGCCGGTTCCCCCGCCCGTCACCGAACGCGAGGTGGACCGCTCGGCCGCACTGGCCGCGCTCTCCGAGCACCTGTCCGACCCGGCCGCCCCCACCGACGACGAGGAGCGTTCCGCATGACCGCCAAGGAGCCGGTGACCGGCTACGACCCGACTGAGTCCGAGCTGGCCGCTGAACGCGCCGTGCTCGGGCTGGCGATGCTGTCGGCCGAGGCGTGCGACACGATCAACGAGTACGTCCGGCCCGAGGACCTGTACCGGCCACCGCACCAGGCCATCCTGGCCGCCCTGCTGGAGGCAGCCGACCGCAACGGCACCACCCGCCCGATCACCGTGCTTCACGTGCTGGAACGGCGCGGCGAACTGGACCGCTGCGGAGGCGCCCCCTACCTGCACACCCTGCTCGCCGAGGCCCCACCGGTGGCGTCGCTGCGCCACCACCTGGAGCTGCTGCTGGGCGGCATCCGCCGCCGCCGCACCCTGGAGGGCCTGGTCCGCGCCCAGCAACGCGCCCTGGTCGGCGACTGGGCCGACGACCCCGACGCGGTGGCCGCCGAGGTCGAGAACGCGTTCACCGACGCCGTGGCCACCGGCGGAACCGGCGGCTTCCAGGCCGAGCCCACCCTGTCCGGCGGCTGGGAGGCCCACATGGCCGAGCTGGAGATGGCCGACGTCGCCACCCTGCCCACCGGCCTGCCCGACCTGGACCGGGTGCTCAAGATCCGACCCGGCGACCTAGTGGTGGTCGCGGCCCGCCCCGGGGTCGGGAAATCCCTGATGGGACTGCGGCTGGCCCGTGAGGTCGCCTACACCCACGGCCTGCCGGCCTATCTCGCCTCCCTGGAGATGACCCAGCTGGAGGTCAACGCCCGCATCCTGGCCGCCGAGGCCAACGTCGAGGTGACCAAGCTGCTTCCTGGCAACCGCCCCGAGCTGACCGAAGACGACCGCCGCCGCCTGGCATTCGCCACCGAGCGCCTGCGGGGCGGCCCCCTCTACATCGACGCCACCCCCTCCTACTCGCTGGGCACCTTGCGCTCCCGGCTGCGCCGCCTGGACCGGCGCGGCCAACGGCCGTCCCTGGTCGTGCTCGACTACCTGGGCCTGATGTCGCTGCCGGCCGCCGACCGCCACGACCTAGCCCTGGGCGAGGCCACCAGGCAACTCAAGGTCACCGCCCTGGAGTTCGAGGTCCCGGTCATCGCCATTCACCAGCTCAACCGGGAAGTGGAACGACGCGCGGACAAGAAGCCGGTGCTGTCGGACCTGCACAACTCCGGCGCCATCGAGCAGCACGCCAACGCCGTGCTGCTGTTGTTCGAGGACGAGGACCAGCCCGGCACGGTGC
>NZ_BMMK01000092.1 GCF_014645795.1 Longimycelium tulufanense
CGGCCGGGGCGGACCGGCCCGGGGTGGATGGGCCGAGACGGCCGCCCGGGCCGGCGAGGTCGCCGAGGCGATGGCGGCCCTGGCCGAGCACCTGCCCGCCGGTGAGCCCAGCCCGGAACAGGCCCGCCGGCTGCGTCGTGCACTCGGGGTGATCTCCCAGCACAGCGGCGTGCTGAAGAAGGCGTTGGGGGTCGGCTTCGGCAAGTCCTGAACGTGCGTACACGCCCGTACACGACCCGTGCCTGGGTGGAGAGCGTGTCCCCACGGGTACGGGCCAGGTCGGCGGCGGGGCCAAGGGGCACATCACGCCGACGACACCCTCCCCGCGGGTCTACCGTCGCGGTATGAACGGTGCGGCAGGTGAGCAGCGGCTGTACTACGAGGCCACCGACGAACTGGCCCGACTGAGGAAGGCACTCGACCATCTCGCCGAGAGCGGGCTGCCCGCGCCTTTCCTCATCGAGTACGCAGAGCGGCTGCGGTCCCTGCGCGTCGAGATGGAACACCAGTTCTTGCCGCCGCAGCGCCGTCCCCCTGCGGTGCTCGACCGGTTGGTGGCGGCGGGCCGTGCCGTGCCGCCACGCGAGCTCCACGCCCCCGTGGCCCCGCCGCCGGTACTGGGTGACCCGCGCGTCAGCGTCGCCGACGTGGTGGCCGCCGCCCGCGAGGACGAGCGCTGGTGATCTACCTGGACACCGCGGCGGCGGTGAAGCTCGTTCGCCAGGAAGCGCACACTGCTGATCTCGTGGCCTGGCTCAACGAGCCGCAGCAGGCCGGCCTGCCCTGGGTGTCCTCGGCGTTGATCGAAGTGGAGCTTCCCCGGGCACTGCGGCGCAGCGCACCCGAGGCCCTGCCGGGCGTGCCCTCGGTGCTGGCCAGGCTCTACCGCCTGGAGATCGACGACACGATCCGGCAGACCGCCGCCGCCTACCCCACCCCCGCGCTGCGCTCGCTGGATGCCATCCACCTGGCCACCGCGCAGACGTTGGCCGAGCAGCCGGACGCCCATTTCGCCGCGTTCGTCACCTACGACCACCGGCTGGCCGAGGCCGCCCGCTCGGCGGGTCTGGCCGTGGCCCGCCCCGGCGTCGACTGACGACGGAGTGGGCCCGGACATGCGTAAGGCCAGGCTCCCGGTCTGCCCCGGGCCACCTGGCCTTGCGACTCGCCCGCGCACCCACGGTGCCGGGCTGGTCTTCAGCGTGCCAGGGCCGCCAGCCCACCCACGAGCCGCATTCCCCCGGCGCGGCTTGGGACTCCTGTTCTCCCGGAATCCGGGACTTCCGGAGTAACGGACTCCGGGAGTCAAGGCGGCAACTACTCCCCCGACGAGGACGGCCGGTCGTTGACTGCGCTCCCTGCGGTCGGCGACCGGTCGCCGCGTGGCCCGCGCGCGTGCGACCGGCCGCCCCGGGAGCCGGGGGTCGACGAGCGCCAGGGCGACGCCGATCCCGCGGGCCGTACGCCCGTGACCAGGCGAAACGGTGAGTTTCCACAGTGGACAACCCGTCGGCCGTGTGTGGTCGTCGGTAACGAGGGCTAGGTGTTCTGTCCCGTGAGGTTGGGGATGCGGTGGGCGGGTGGGCCGCCGATCGCGGTGTGGTGGCGGTGATGGTTGTAGGTG
>NZ_BMMK01000093.1 GCF_014645795.1 Longimycelium tulufanense
GACGACTGTCCGCAGCAAGGAAGTAACCACATCAACGCGATCCACCGTTAACTTGACACACCCGTCAGCCCCGTCACACCTCCCGGCTGGCACGTTCAGTACCGGCATCTGGCGAACCTTCCTCACGAGCTGTCCGCTGACCTACCTTCTTCCTCGAACGACGATCCGCCGAATCGGCGGGATCCGGGTGCTCGCCCGTGTCTCCAGATGACCGACAGGCACGCATGGAGGTTGTTGTGTTCAAGTGGATGCATCGGGAGGCCGGGCTGGCGAACCTTCCCGACCACGGGCTCCTCACTGGCACCGAGCGAGGCAGCCGGCAAGTCAGGAACCTGATCTCCCTACCGATGGACATGGCCGACTTCGAGGCGCGAGGATTCCGCGTTGATCGTCCACGAGAACGAGCGATCCTCGAAGGCTGTGCGAGGGCCTTCCTAGGTGGGTTCAACATCGCCGCTGCCCACTGGAAGTCCCCCCATCGGGCGCTCGCCGAGGTTCCTGGCGAAAAGCGTGGTTTCGCCTACGAGGGTGCTGGGATGTATGCCGCGATGCGGGATCTGGTCACCGCTGGTAGGGCGGGAGCGTTGCGTCGCCTCCTTGCCGGGCCCGGTGACTGCTACACGCATCTGGTGCACGTCGGTGCGGGCTGGGTGTTCGCTCCGCTGGGGATCAGGCTTCCGGTGCCCCTCCCCCCGACGCCGTTGTTGCGGTGGCTGGCCCTGGATGGCGCAGGGTTCGGGGCAACGTTCTTCGGTGGTGAGCGGATGATTCGCCGGTATTCGCGGGGACGACCGGATCCGCATCGGGCCGTGCGGTTGGCCGGCTGTGGTCGTGCGTTGTGGTTCGTGGAGTGCGCGGATCCGGATGGGGTCGCGCAGCGGATTGCGGAGGCCGATGAGGAAGCGCGTTCGCATCTGTGGAGTGGGGTGGGGTTGGCGATGGGGTATGCGGGGGCTGTGGGGGAGGTGGGGCGGGATCGGCTGGCGGCTGCGGCTGGGGAGTATTTGGCTCATTTTGCGCAGGGGTTGATGTTTGCGGCGGGTGCGCGGGTCCGTGCTGGGGTGGTTCCGGAGCATACCGAGCGTGCGTGTCGTCAGGTGTTGTCGGTGGATGCCGGGACGGCGGCTGGTTGGACGGAGGAGACCGCAGCGGGTTTGGGGGCTCGTACGGATCTGGGGGCGTATCTGGAGTGGCGTTCCCGGTTGCGGGCCAGGCATTCCTGATCACTATGCGATCGACCGTCGTTGTGTGGAGGCCGTGTCATGCTGATTTTTCGTGGGGTGCGTCGTGTTGTTCCGGCTGTGGTTGCGCTGGCACTGTGTGTTGCGTTCGGGGTTCTGGTTGCTCGTCCCGCTCTGAGCGAGCAGCGGGCTCGGGAACTGGCCTCGCGGTATGCCTTCGCTGTGGAGGATGTCAACACTGTTCCGGTTGGCGCACGCTACGAACGACCGGTGGCTCCGGGGCTGGACCATATCAGGCACTGGATCTCGGCGGTGGGCGCGGCGGTGGCGTTGACCGATGTCCGTG
>NZ_BMMK01000094.1 GCF_014645795.1 Longimycelium tulufanense
GGCCGTGGAGTTGGGGGAGCGGGTCCGGCACGTCGATGATCTGGACGGGTTGCTGGCGGGCAGCGCCGGGGTCGTGGTGGCGACCCCGACCGGCACCCATCCGGAGATGCTGCGTCGCGCGGTCGCGGCGGGGGTGCCGGTGTTGTGTGAGAAGCCGCTGGCCGAGGATGTGGCCACGATGCGGGCCCTGGTCGCGGAGATTGATGCGGCCGGGGTGGAGGTGCTGGTGGGGTTCCAGCGTCGGTTCGACCCGGCCATCGCCGAGTTGCACCGGCGGCTGCGTGCCGGCCAGGTGGGCACGGTCTATCTGGTGCGGTCGGTGTGTATCGACGCCCACCCGCCGGCGTTGGAGTTCCTGGCCACCTCCGGGGGGCTGTTCCGGGACTGCCTCATCCACGATCTGGACTGCGTGCCCTGGCTGGTCCAGGAGCCGGTGGTGGAGGTCTATGCCTCCGGTTCGGTGCTGGTGGACGAGGCCTTCGCCCGGGTCGGGGACGTGGACAACGCGGTGGCCATGCTGCGTTTCGCCGGTGGCGCGCACGCCCTGCTGACCGCCGGCCGGCACGACCCGCTGGGCTATGACTGCCGGATCGAGGTGTTCGGCAGCCAGGACACCCTGACCGCGGGGCTGGACGAGCGCACCCCGCTGACCTCCCTGGAACCCACCGGCCCCACCGTGGGCCCGGATGCCTATCCCGGTTTCCCGGAACGGTTCCACCGCGCCTACCTGCAGGAGCTGCGGGTGTTTGGGGACGTGGTAGCCGGCCACGCCCCCAACCCCTCCCCGGCGCGGGAGAGCCTGGTCAGCCTGCAGCTGGCCGAGGCGTGTGAGACCTCGGCCCGCACCGGCGCCCCGGTGCGGCTCGACGCCCCGGTCGGGGTGGTGGCCCGATGACCACCACCGAGCTCAGGCTGGCCGCCGCCCCGATCTCCTGGGGGGTGTGCGAGGTCCCCGGCTGGGGACACGTGCTGGAGCCGGCCACGGTGCTTGCCGAGATGGCCGCGCTGGGGCTGACCGCCACCGAACTCGGCCCGCCGCACTACCTGCCCACCGAACCGGCCGCGCTGCGTACCCTGCTGGCCGGGCACGGCCTGACCCTGGTGGGCGGGTTTCTGGCGGTGCCGCTGCACGATGCCGCCCAGGTCCCGGCCACCCTGGCCGAGGCCGAACGCACCACCGCGGTGTTGGCCGCCGGCGGCGCCGAGGTGCTCGTGCTGGCCGCGGCCACCGGCCTGGGCGGCTACGACCAGCGCCCCACCCTGCAGGACACCGAGTGGAAAACCCTACTCGACACCGCCGCCCACATCCGGGAGATCGCCGCCGGCCAGGGCCTGCGCACCGTGCTGCACCCCCACGTGGGCACCCACATCGAAACCCAGGCCGAGGTCGAACGCTTCCTCACCGACTCCGACCTACCACTCTGCCTGGACACCGGACACCTGCTGGTCGGCGGCACCGACCCGGTCACCCTCGC
>NZ_BMMK01000095.1 GCF_014645795.1 Longimycelium tulufanense
CCCCTGTCGACCATGATCTGGGGGGTGTTGTCACCGTGGGCCGGGGGCATCGGTGACCGCTGATAGAGACCTGGCCCACACGTGGTCTGCTCGTAACGTGGCTGCCGGCACGGATGTCCACGGTCGGCCTGACACGTCGAAAGTGAGGCATGCGTTGTCGCAACCCCACAACCAGGTCGGTGACTTCCAGGTGTTCTGCGGCCTGGACGTCGGCAAGGGCGACCACCACGCCTGTGCCCTGACGACCACCGGGAAACGACTGGTGGATCGGGCGTTGCCCAACGACGAAGCCGCCTTGCGGCAGGTGTTCGGTGAACTGGCCGACCATGGCCGGGTGCTGCTGGTGGTGGACCAGCCCGCCGCCATCGGCGCCCTGGCCATCGCCCTCGCCCGCGACATGGGCATCACGGTGGCCTACCTGCCCGGCCTGGCCATGAGACGCCTGGCCGACCTCCATCCCGGTGAGGGCAAGACCGACGCCCGTGACGCCTACGTCATCGCCGATGCCGCCAGAACGTTGCCACACACCCTGCGGCGGGTGAGCACCGACGACGAAACCCTGGCCGGGCTGGAGGTGCTGGTCGGCTACGACGACGACCTGGCCGCCGAAGCCACCCGGCTGTCCAACCGACTCAGGGACGCGTTGTTGCACATCCACCCCGCCCTGGAACGCGTCCTGGGCCCCCAACTCGACCGGCCCGGCGTCCTGGCCCTGCTCGCCCAGGCGCCCACACCCACGGCCCTGGCCACACTGGATCCGGACAGCATGACCAAAATCCTGCGCGAGGGTGGTTCGCCCCGGCTGGCCAAGACCCTCCCCGCCACGATCACGGCGGCCCTGGCCGCCCAGACCGTCACCATCCCCGGCACCACCGACTTCGGCCGGGTCATCGCCGGCCTGGCCCGCCAATTGCGCCAAGTCCACACCGAACGTCGAACCCTGGCCAACGACGTCGAGGAGAGGCTGGCCAAGCACCCTCTTGCCGAGGTCCTGACCTCGATGCCCGGCATCGGCGTCAGGACCGCCGCCACGCTTCTCGTCCTGATCGGGGACGGCTCCGCCTTCCCGACCGCAGCCCACCTGGCCGCCTACGCCGGCCTCGCCCCGGTGACCCGCCGCTCCGGCACCTCCCTCAAGGGCGAGACGCGCTCCCACCGCGGCCACCGCGCCCTGAAATCGACGCTGTTCTTGTCGGCCTTCGCCAGTCTGGCCGACCCCGTCAGCCGCGCCTACTACGACCGCAAACGAGCCGAAGGCAAACGTCACAACGCCGCCCTCATCTGCCTAGCCCGCCGCCGCATCGACGTCCTCCACGCCATGCTCCGCACCAAGACCCACTACCGGCACCC
>NZ_BMMK01000096.1 GCF_014645795.1 Longimycelium tulufanense
CGTCGAAGGCGATGTCGAAGGCGTTCAGTGCCGCTTTCCACCGGGTGATCCAGCGTTTCCGGCCTGTCCCAGTGGGGTCCAGGGACATGACCGCCAAGTAGACACACTTGAGCGCGGCGGTCTCGTTGGGGAAGTGGCCGCGGGCCTTCACGGCCCGGCGGATGCGGGCGTTGACCGACTCGATGGCGTTGGTGGAGCAGATGACCTTCCTGATCTCGGTGTCGAAGGCCAGGAAGGGCACGAACTCGGCCCAGGCGTTCTCCCACAACCTGATGATTGCCGGGTACTTGGTGCCCCAGTCCTCGGTGAACTCCAGGAAGCGTTCCATGGCCGCGGCCTCGGTGGGCGCGGTGTAGATCGGCTTGAGCGAGCGGGCCAGCTTCTCCCAGTCCTGCCGGGCCGCATACCGAAAACTGTTCCTGATGAGATGCACCACGCAGGTTTGGGTCACCGCCTGGGGCCAGACGGTCTCAATCGCCTCCGGCAGCCCGCGCAGCCCGTCACAGACCACCATGAGCACATCTTGGAGGCCGCGGTTTTTGAGCTCCGTGAGGTGGGCCAGCCAGTCCTTGGCTCCTTCCCCGCCGGTGCCGGCCCACAACCCGAGAATGTCGCGGGTGCCCTCCGTGGTGACCGCCAAGGCGATGTAGATCGGCCGGTTCGCCACATGACCGTCGCGGACCTTCACGTGCACCGCATCAATGAAGATCACCGGATACACCGCATCCAGGGGTCGGTTCTGCCACTCGGCCATCCCGTCCAGGACCTTGTCGGTGATCGTGGAGATGGTCTGCTTGGACACACTCGTGCCATACACCTCGGCCAGGTGCGTCGAGATCTCCCCGGTGGTCAGGCCCTTCGCGGCCAGCGACAGCACCATCTCATCCACACCGGACAGCCGGCGTTGCCGCTTGGCCACGATCTTCGGCTCGAAGCTGCCGTGCCGGTCCCGGGGCACGTCGATCTCGATCGGCCCGATCTCGGTGGTCACCGTCTTCGAGCGCTTCCCGTTGCGGGCATTACCCGACGGGCTCGCCGCACCCGCGCCCTTCTCATAGCCGAGATGATCGGTGATCTCGCCTTCCAGGGCGGATTCCAGGATCTTCTTCGTCAACCCCGCCAACAGCGAACCCTCACCGGTCAACTGCAACCCCTGCGCGCGGGCGGTCGCGACCAGCTCACCAATCAGCTGGTCATCAACAACCGCCCCCACCCGCTGCTCGGGTCCATCCAGGGCATCATCAGTTCCAGTCTGGGCAGTGTTCTCGCTCACTCGGTGGTTCCTCTT
>NZ_BMMK01000097.1 GCF_014645795.1 Longimycelium tulufanense
CGCTGGGCGAGAGCAGCCTTGGCGGTCTCGTTGCTCACGAGGTCTCCTTGCTGTAGGTCAGGCGGCGGGAGGATGCGGTTTCGGCGACGCAGGCGGCGTAGGCGTCGGGGAACTCGGTGGCGAGCCGGTCGTAGTCGCAGGACCGCGACGGCCGGGACGGGGCACGGAACCGGGCCACGCGGCGGCCGTCGAGGTGCGCCTCCTCGGCGGCGCCCATTGCCAGCCGCAACTCGTTGTCTAGAACGTCGCGCTCCGCCCGGTAGGCCTTGATCAGCTCATCGAATTCGTGGCGCCGACGGATCGTCTTGTCCCAGTGCGGAGGCAACTCGACGGCCCGGCCAGGCTCGACCGGCATTGCGGCGAGCATCCGGGCTGCGGTGTCACTGGCGTCGACCGGCGGCGGGGTATCGGCCTGCACGTGATGCCAGAACTCGGTGGCGGCATCGAGCAGCATGCCGATCAGCTCATCGTCCCGTTCGACCACGCGCTCCAGATAGGTAGAGGTGTCCAGCAGCGCGACCACCCGGACCCGTTCCACACCCATCACGTGGGCCTGCCACTGGCACTGGGCGACGTAGTGGACAGGAACGTCGTCGTCGGCCCAGGCGGCGAGCTGCCGGTGGTCACCGGTCTTGCACTCGACCAGCTCGACCACGGTCCCGTCATCGACGACCAGGCCGTCCGAGGTGGCACGAATCCACGTCTGCCCCGGGACGGCGTACGTACCTTCGGGCGGAACGAGGGTGAGGTCCGGGTGCCGGCGGGCGAACTCGGCCAGCAGCACCGGCTCAAGGACCGTGCCCCAGTACATGCGCTCCCGCGTGTTGTCGTCGAAGTCCGGTTCAACGCGGCCGGTCTTCTGCAGCCACAGTTGGAATGGAGTCGCGAAGGGACTGATCCCGGCGGCCTGGGCAACCTCCGAGCCGCCGATGCCGTCACGCCGTGCCGTTACCCACTCATCGAGGGAGGCGTCACGCGGAACCACCAGCACCGGGCGCGGCAACTCCATCTCAGCACCGCCAGCAGAGGGAAGCGCAGCCGGTGAACTGCTCATGCGGCACGCTCCACCCGTATGGCGACCGCGGGTTCGTGCAGCTCCAGCTCGACCATGACGTCCGTATCGTCGAGGCCGTCCTCGAGTGCGTACTCGACGGCGTCCGGAAGACAGTTGACGCAGACCTCAACCAAACCGGACGGGGCGTCGACCGCGTCCCAGTAGATACCGGCGACCGCCGGCGCGGGCACCTCGGTGTCGCACCACTCGCACGGCT
>NZ_BMMK01000098.1 GCF_014645795.1 Longimycelium tulufanense
GGTGGGCTTCGGCGGGTCGGGCGAAGCCGAGGGCCTCGTGCGGTCGGATGTGGTTGAACACCTGCCGGTAGTTCTCGGCCTCGATGGCCAGGGTCTGGCCGTCGGGGATCTCCAGCCGGTAGAGGTGTTCGTATTTCAGTGATCCGAACGCCCGCTCCCGGACGCCGTTCTGGCCTGGGCTCTTGCGGCGGGTTCGGATATGGCGCAGCTCGGGCCTGGAGGCGATGAACGCCGCGAACTGCGCGCCCTTGAACGCCCCGCCGTTGTCCGTGACGAGCTTGATCCGCTTGACCTTCCCGGTTTCCGGGTCGGTCAGCTGCTCGGCCAGCGGACGTCCGGCCAGCCGCTCGGCCTCGGCGATGGCCACGCAGACGGCCTGCTGGGCGTCGGCGGCGTTGCAGGTGGTGGCCAGGTGCCAGCCGAACTCGTACTTCGACCAGTAGTCGGCGACGCCGGCGATGCGCCACACCCCGCCGACCGTGGTCTCAAACTCGCTGAAGTCCAGCTGCCAGACTTGGTTCGGCGCGGTGGGAGGGTCAGCGAAGGCGGCCTTGCGAGTCTTGGCCAGCTCGCGCCGCTCGGCCTGGTATTCCTTGGGCTGCAACAAGTTCCGCCGCCTCATCGCCCGCTCCACGGTGGACGGCGACACCTGGTGGCCGTCGGCGCGCATCAGCGCGGCGATCTTGCGGTGGCCCCACGCGGGCCACGCCTGGGCGTACTTCTCCACCAGCGGCTCGGCCGCGTCAGTCGCCGGGGCCGGCCACGGCCCCTTCGGCGGGCTGCCGGCCCGCGCCCTGGCCAGCCAGCGGGTGTAGGTGCGGCGCGGGATGCCGATCAGGGCGCAGAACCTCGAGACCGGCATCGCCGCGGCTTGGCGGATCACCTCGAGGTCCTCGAAGGGGCCAGGCGGTGCCGCTCAGCGGATCTCTTCCACACCCGAAGCTCAACATGGGCCTCGCCCAACGCCGCGGTCAGCTCGTCGACCTGCGCCAGCAGCTGCTCCTCACGGCCCGACGGACCGGCCTTGCCGCCCGCGGCGACCTGCGCTCGGCCGCCGTCGAGGAACTGGGCCTTCCACCGCGACACCGACTGCTCAGACACCTTGTTCCGGCGGGCGGCCTCGGCGATCGTCATCTCCCCGGACAGCACGCTCAGCACAATCCGGATCTTGTCCTCGGCGGGGAACACCGGCGGACGGCTCA
>NZ_BMMK01000099.1 GCF_014645795.1 Longimycelium tulufanense
GGGTTGCTGATGTCCCGTGATCGTGTGAGAGAGCCGTGCCTGCTGTTGCATCTTCCCTGATCCCCGCCGGGTTGGAGTGCCTGACCCCCACCGCCAGCCCGGAGAGTCTTGCTGACTTGGCGGAATGTCTGGCGGTGGTGCCCGATCCCCGCAGCCGGCGCGGGCGGCGTCACCCGTTGGTGGCGGTTTTGCTGCTGGCTGCGGCGGCGGTGGCGGGTGGGGCGCGGTCGTTTGCCGCGATCGCCGAGTGGGCCGCGGATGCCTCCCCGCAGGTGTTGGCCGCGGTGCGTGCCCGCTTCGATGAGCGCCACGGCCGCCGGGTGGCTCCGGATGAGTCCACCCTGCGACGGACGGTGCAGTTGCTGGACGGTGACTCGGTGGACGCCGCGGTCAGCGTGTGGCTGGGCGAGCGTGTCCGTGACACCGTGCCGACCACGGACACGCCCCGTGCCCTGGCCGTGGACGGCAAGTCCTTGCGCGGCACCTACGGCCGCACCGGCGGGACCGGGGTACACCTGCTCGCAGCCATGACCCACGGCAGCGGGACAGTGCTGGCCCAACGCCACGTCACCGAGGGCACCAGCGAGATCACCCACTTCACCCCCCTGCTGGACACCGTGGACATCACCGGGATGGTGGTGACCGCTGATGCCCTGCACACCACCCGTGACCACGCCCGCTACCTGGTCGACCGCGGTGCGGACTACGTGTTCACGGTCAAGGAGAACCAGCACCGGCTCTTCACACTCCTGGACGCCCTACCCTGGCAGGACGCACCCAAGCACACCACCGTCGACGTCGGCCACGGCCGCACCGAACGGCGCACCATCCAAGTCCTGCCCACTCCCGACAACATCGGGTTTCCCCATGCCGCACAAGCCTTTCTGGTCGAGCGCTACACCACCTGCCATGCCACCGGCACCCACTCGGCCCACGCCGTACTCGGCGTCACCAGCCTCACCACTGATCCCGCCACCCTCGCCCCACTCATCCGGGGCCAATGGCAGATCGAAAACCGCCTGCACTGGGTCCGCGACGTCACCTACGGCGAAGACGCCAGCCGCGTGCGCACCGGCACCGCACCCCGCGTCCTGGCCTCCCTACGCAACCTCGCCACCAGCACCTTCCGACTCCACGGCTGGACCAACACCGCCGCAGCCCTCCGCTGGGCCGCCCGC
>NZ_BMMK01000100.1 GCF_014645795.1 Longimycelium tulufanense
CCTGGCAGGTCAGTCGAGCCAACCTGCCATCTCCAGGCGATCCACCGCTAATCAGACAGTCCCGAGATCGACCGCCACTGGGTGGTGGTGTCGCCGGTCCTCAGCGATCGGATTCGTGTGTCGAGTTCGTGTGCGGCGGCGGGTTTGCTGGGTGCGAGGCGGATGTAGGAGGCGAGGGAGTGGAGTTCGGAGAGGTCACGTAGGAGTGTCCATTGTGGCCATTGGGTGAGGTCGTATCCGTAGGCGTTGAGGAACTTCCTCCTGTCATGTTCGGGTTCGTGGAAGTGGTCTGGTAGGCCGAGGACGAGGTCGAGTTCGCGGGGGCCCAGGCACGCCTGGTCCCAGTCGATGAGGACCCATCTGGTGCCATCGTGGAGCAGGTTTTCGGGGTGGGCGTCGCCATGAACGAGACCGGTGCCGAGAGGGAAGTCCGTGGTAGCGACGGTCTCCACGAGGGCGTGGGTGCGATCGCGAAGCCATGCCTGGTCCTCATGGGTCAGCGCCGGGTGGGACCGGTTTTGGTCGAGGGTCAGGGCCTCGTGGAGACGGTGCAGTGGCTGGTACGGGGAGACAGGGAATGGAGGGTGGGGCAGGGCGTGGAGCCGGCGTAGGAGCCGGGCGAGGTCGCTCGGGGTGGGCGTATCGCTGGTGGGCTTGTGCGGCCAGAACGTCGCAACGGCGTGTTCGCCGATGACCGGTTGGTGGCCCGGGAGTGGTGCCAGCGCGATCGGGTCCGGGGATGCGCTCAGCCAGCGGCTCACGGTGATCACGGTGGTTGCGCGCTGCCGCCGCAGGGGGGTGTTGGGTGCCATGCGCACGACGATCTGCTCGCGGGGCAAGAGATAGACCGCGTTGGAGCGGTGGTGCAGCAGGCGAGGGCCGGTGGTGTCCACGCCGAAGCAACGGCACACCTCCTGCAGGGCGTCCAGGCCAGGAAGTGCACCAGGGGGTCGTGGCGTGGTGGTCACGCGACTGCGGCGAGCGCGTCGCGGATGCGTTCTTGCAGCTCCGCGACTGTGGGTTGATGGGTGAAGGGCCGTGCGGTGTCCGCTAGGCCCCTCAGCCGTGCGTAGGCCCGTGTCGAGGACAAGGCGCTGATGGAGGTGATGTGTCGCGCGTCAGACTTTGTGGCTCAGGGGTTATGTAGGTTCCTGACCAGGAGGTATGACGTA
>NZ_BMMK01000101.1:0-209 GCF_014645795.1 Longimycelium tulufanense
GGCAACGACTCGTTCAAGGGAATGGGGATCACCTTCACCTACCCCGACGGACGCGGTCTGCCGATGATGGTGGTCAGCAACATCACCAGTCCCTTCGCCCTGCACGAGAGCAACTTCGCCTTCACTCCCACCGGAGGGGGGGCCGACCTGCTGGACGGTCGGCTGCCCTACCGGGACCGGGGCGAGGAACTCGGACTGTCCCGCAGCGG
>NZ_BMMK01000101.1:292-1127 GCF_014645795.1 Longimycelium tulufanense
AACCGCTGGCCCGAGCTGCAGGAACTCGCCATGGGCAACGACGAGCTGTTGCGGTTCCCACAGGTGTGGCCCAACTTCCAGCCCGGCGACGACCTGTCGGGCCGCGAGCACAACCCGTTCTGGGTCCGCGACGACGACGGTCGCTACTTCGACATCGCGAACGCACTGGGCCTCGGGCAACCTGACGTGTCTCGTGGCTTCGCCTTCGGCGACATCGACGGCGACGGCCGGCTGGATGCGGTCCTGGCCAACCAGTGGCAGGATTCGCGCCTGCTCCGCAACACCTCGACGGCGGCGGGGCCGGCGGCCGACGTACGGCTCGTCCTGCCCACGGCGAACGGCACCTCTCGTCCGGCGATCGGCGCGCAGATCGAGCTGACCGGGACCGGTTCGTCCGGGAAGGCCCAGCTCTACCCGGCCAACGGGCATGCCGGCGTGTCCTCGACAGCGCTGCACCTGGCGCTCCCCGACACCACCGACCACGAAGCGATCGTGTCGTGGGTCGACGAGGCCGGGCAACACCGGGCGAGGATCCAGATCGGACCCGGACATCGAACCGTGGTGCTCAACCCGGACGGAACGGCGGTGACACGATGACCACGACCTCGGTGGCCTCCACCACGGCCACGGACAACCCGAGCCGCGGGGACCGTCCCTCACCGGGCCCGGTCGACGTGCGTGTCCGGGCGTTGACCCGGTTCGCCATCTCGATCACCGTGTTCACCATCCTCGGGCACGCCGTACTCGGCTTCGAGCAGGCGCCGATCGTGCCGATCCTCGCGGTCGTGGTGAGCTATGCCTCCGCGTTGCTGTTCGAGCTGCTGGACTCCTGGGC
>NZ_BMMK01000102.1 GCF_014645795.1 Longimycelium tulufanense
CGGTCAGGAGCGGCTCGTTCGATCGGTTCCCACCTCTCGTCGCTCGCGTGCCCTTCGCGTCCGCGACGCTGGGGGTGGGCAGCAGATGCTGCACCGCCGAGGGCAACGTAAGGTCCCCGCCGCTGCCCCGTTGGTTCGGTCCGCCCTTGGCGCCATCCGATGCCTTCGGCGTGGGGAACAGCTTGTGGATTGCCTCGTCCAGCGGGCGTCCGGTCCGGGTGACGTAGTTCGGGCCCGGGTGACCACGGCCCGACCCGTCCCGGGCTGTCGGTGTCGGTAGCAACGAGGAACAACCGGTTGCGCCGGTGACACGCACCGACCTCCGAAGCAGCCAGCACAGTCCATGCGAAGCGATACCCGAGACGGGCCAGGTCGGCCGCGACGGTGTCGAAACCTCGAACAAGGACTGCAGCCACGTTCTCCACGACGACGTGGCGAGGTCGTAGCACGCCAATGGCACGCGCGAAGTAAGTCCAGAGTCCCGAGCGCTCACCGGCTATCCCTTCACGCTTACCGGCATTGCTGATGTCCTGACAGGGAAAACCACCGACGAGGACGTCGACTGGTTCGACCTGGTCCCAGTCGACGGCTGTGATGTCGCCGAGGTTGGGCGTGCTCGGCCAGTGGTGGGCGAGCACTGCCACAGCGGCGGGGTCGGGATCGCAGAACCAGGCGGGTTCGGTGCCGAACACCTCCGCCACGGCGAGATCCAGGCCGCCGCAACCGCTGAAGAGGCTGCCGGCTCTCATGCCGTCCTCGCCCTCAGCTTGCGGCGTTGCATCTCGGAGAGGCCACCCCAGACGCCATAGCGCTCGTCATGCTCAAGGGCCCACGCGAGGCACTGGTCCCGCAGTGGGCAGCCCTTGCAGATTCGCTTGGCGGGTTGGGTGGATCCACCCTTCTCGGGGAAGAACAGCTCAGGGTCGACCTGGCTGCAGATTGCGGTCTCGCGCCAACGCGGTAACGGGGCGAGGTCACGCATCG
>NZ_BMMK01000103.1 GCF_014645795.1 Longimycelium tulufanense
CGGTCAGGAGCGGCTCGTTCGATCGGTTCCCACCTCTCGTCGCTCGCGTGCCCTTCGCGTCCGCGACGATGGGCGTGGGCAGCAGAGACTGCACCACCGAGGGCAACGTGAGGTCCCCACTGCTGCCCCGCTGGTTCGGTCCGCCCTTGGCGCCATCCGATGCCTTCCGGGTGGGGAACAGCTTGTGGATTGCCTCGTCCAGCGGGCGTCCGGTCCGGGTGACGTAGTTCGGGCCCGGATGACCACGCCCCGACCCGTCCTGAGCTGTCGGCGTCGGCAGCAACGAGGAACAACCGGTCCCGTCGATGCGGGGCGCCGATGTCGGACGCGCGTAGGCATGTCCACTGCGCGTCATACCCGAGCGCGGCCAGATCTCCGACCACGTCTCCGAATCCCCGAACAACGTGACCCGCCACATTTTCCAGCACGACGAGGCTGGGTCGTAGACCGCGAAGGGCTCGGGCCACCTCCGGCCACAGGTATCGCTCATCGGTGGTGCCTTTCCGCTTGCCAGCAACGGAGAACGGTTGACAGGGGTATCCGGCCGTGAGTACGTCGACAGGCTCGACCTGGTCCCAGTCAACGGTGGTGATGTCGTCGAGGTTGGGAACGTCCGGCCATCGGTTGGCGAGAACCTTCGCGGCGGCGGGATCGTTGTCGCAGTGCCATGACGGTTCGGCACCGAGGACCTCGGCGATGGCAAGGTCGAGGCCGCCGCAACCGCTGAAGAGGCTGCCGGTCCTCATGGTGTCCTCGTCTTCAGCTTGCGGCGCTGTTTCTCGCTCATGCCACCCCAAACGCCGAAGCGCTCGTCATGCTCAAGGGCCCACGCGAGGCACTGGTCCCGCAGTGGGCAGCCCTTGCAGATTCGCTTGGCGGGTTGGGTGGATCCACCCTTCTCGGGGAAGAACAGCTCGGGGTCGACCTGGCTGCAGATTGCGGTCTCGCGCCAACGCGGTAACGGGGCGAGGTCACGCATCG
>NZ_BMMK01000104.1 GCF_014645795.1 Longimycelium tulufanense
CGCACAGACGGGTCTTACGGGCCACGCGGCAGGTCGTTCGGATCACGCGGCACCGTCCTTGCGGGCAATGTCGTCGTCGGTCCACTCGTAGGCGACGCCATAGGGATCAATGTGCATCCCCTTGTGACCCTCCGTGTGGAGGCATCGGAACGCGGCGTCCCGCACTGCGGGTCGTGAGTCATTCGGCCACGGCCTGATCTCGGAGGGGCACTGCGTGGTGTCCGGGTCACACCACCGACCCTGGTCCCGGTAGGCGTCCTCGGGACGCCACGCAGCCCCGCAGGAATCACAGCGATACGCCTCGTCGTAGAAGTCCGTGATCTCGCCGCACACCGAGCAGTCCGGCATTGCGGGCTCCAGCGGCGGGGGTGGCGTACGGCGGGCGGGCGGGTTCTCGGTCACGGCTTGCGGTCCTTCCGCTCGACGTCCTTCTTCGGTTGCTGCGGTGGCATGTGGCGCGGGTTGGGGCATTGGGCGGGCTCGCCGCCGGTCCAGATCAGCCCGTTGCTGCAGAGGGGGCAGTTCTCGTCACACACCACGGACACCGCCTCGCGCCTGCCTGCGGGCATTACGGCGCTTGAGGGCGCGTCGCTCGTCCTCGCTCATGCCGCCCCACACACCGGCGTCCTGTCCGGACTCCGGGGCCCAGGTCAGGCACTCGGGCCGCACCGGGCAGCGGGCACACACGGACTTGGCCTCGATGATCTGCTGGCGGGCGGGGCCGCGGTTGCCGATCGGGAAGAACAGTTCGGGGTCTTCGTTCTTGCAGGCGGCTTGGTGGCGCCAGTCCAAGTGCACTACTGCTCGCCTCCCTCGACCGGTGTGAGGGGGATGAAGTCGGCGACGTCCGCCTCGCTGACGAGGTCGTAGTCGATGCCCCACTCCTCGTCATCGGTGAGAACAATCCAGGGGTCGCTGCAGGTGGTGTCGGGCTGGCCGTTCGTGTCGAGAGAAGGCCGGTACCAGGCGATTGCCTCG
>NZ_BMMK01000105.1 GCF_014645795.1 Longimycelium tulufanense
TGCTGCGGGACCGCAGGGTGACCGGGTTGTCAGCTCGTCTGGTCGCGGAGTTGGTGGCGGAGGTGGGTCCGGTGTGGCAGGCTCGCCAGGACGCCCGGCGGGCTGATCGTCCCCGGCGCCGCGCACCAGGAGCCGGGGCGAAGTACAAGCTGGTCTTCGTCGATCGCCTGCTCGCGACGCTGGTGTATCTGCGCCATGCCACCACCCATGACGTGCTTGCTGCGTGGTTCCGGGTGGACCGCTCCACGATCACGCGTGCGATCAACGAGATCCGTCCCGTGCTGGCTGAACGCGGCTGCCGCATCGAAGGCGGCCGGCGGCTGCGGACGTTGGCCGAGGTCATTGAGCATCTCGGCGCGTGTGGCCAGAGTGCGGTCATGGACGCCACTGAGATCCGGGTTCGCCGACCGGCAGTGGGGCGGGTGGATCGTGACCAGTTCATCTCCGGCAAGAGCAAGCAGAACGCCGTGAAGGCCCTGGTCCTCACCGACCCTGCCGGACGCGTCCTGTTCTGCGGGCAGACTCGGCCGGGAAGCTGTCCAGACATCACCCAGGCCCGTCAGGCTGGCCTGCCCGACCTGCTGCGCCACACCGTCGGCCTGCAGATCCTGGCCGACGCCGGCTACCAGGGCCTGAGCGCGCAGACCGGTGGCCAGGTGATCACGCCACCGCACCGCAAGTTCCGCAAGAACCCGCCCCACTGGTACATCCAGGCCCATGCCCAACAGTGCAGAGATCACTCCTCCCGGCGCATCCGCGTGGAGCACGGCATCGCACACCTGAAGAACTGGCGCACCCTCACCCGACACCTGGGCCGCCCCGCGATCCTCGAGGACACCGTCCGCGCCGTCGCTGGCCTGCTGTCCGACCACCAACACACTCACCGTCGACGCCAGCCGATGACCGAGCTCGCTGCACGTCACGGCAT
>NZ_BMMK01000106.1 GCF_014645795.1 Longimycelium tulufanense
CTGCTGGACCACTCCCTGCTCGGTGCGTTGATCCCGCTCACCGGGTTGGCCTTCGTGTTGTTCACCAACTACATGATCACCGACCCCGGCACCACCCCAACGCGCCCCCACCACCAGGTTGTCTTCGGCGCCACCGCAGCCGCCGTCTACGGCCTGCTGGTGATCTCGGGCATCTCCTTCGGCTTGTTCTTCGCACTGGTAATCACCTGCCTGCTGCGCGGCGTGGTCCTGCTGTCCGTACCGCACCTGCAGCGGTGGCGCGCCACGGTAGGGCAGAACCACAAGCGCGGAACTGCGGTCGAAGCGGTCGGGGGTGTCACCCCGTGAGTGCGCAAGACCGGATCGCGATCGTCGGCGTGGCCTGCCGCTACCCGGACGCCACCAGCCCCACCGAGCTGTGGGAGAACGTCCTGGGACAACGTCGGGCCTTTCGCCGCCTCCCACCACAACGGCTCGGCGCCGACTACCGCGGGGACGCACCCGACCTGACCTACCTGAGCCATGCCGGCGTGCTCCGGGGATGGGAGTTTCCCCGGGAACGCTTCGGTGTCCCCGGGCCACTGCACCGCGCCGCCGACCACACCCATTGGCTGGCACTGGAAACAGC
Source organism: Longimycelium tulufanense (assembly GCF_014645795.1). Lineage (GTDB taxonomy): Bacteria > Actinomycetota > Actinomycetes > Mycobacteriales > Pseudonocardiaceae > Longimycelium > Longimycelium tulufanense. The sequence continues at coordinate 608 of NZ_BMMK01000106.1, forward strand.
CGCCGACGCACTGGCCGACGCAGGCATGCCGAACGGGGAGGGTCTCGACCGGGACCGGGTCGGGGTCGTGCTGGGCAACAGCCTCACCGGCGAGTTCACCAGAGCCGGCATACTCCGACTACGCTGGCCCTTCCTGCGCCGCGCCGCGCTCGCGGCGCTGACCCAAGCCGGGATCACCGGACCCGCACACGCCGAGGTGCTGGCCGCCCTCGAACGCCAGGTCAAGCAACCGTTCCCGGAACCGGGTGATGAGTCGTTGGCCGGGGCATTGGCCAACACCATCGCGGGCCGAATCTGCAACCACTT
>NZ_BMMK01000107.1 GCF_014645795.1 Longimycelium tulufanense
CGGTTGTGCGCAGGCCGCGCGCGTGATGGCTGCTGGGCTGAGTTACGGGGAGTTGGCGGTGGCGGTCGCGTGGTCGGGTGTGGAGCTGCCGCGTGAGGTGACCACGTTTGAGGACGCGGTGCGTCTGGCGGCTGTGGGCATCCTGCGGCGCGGTGTGGGGGCGATTCGGGAAGCGGACCAGCGGGCGCGGGCGTTGCGGTGTGCGGGTCGGGTGTCGGCGGCGTCGGCGCTGTATGGCGGTCTGCGTCGGGAGGACCTGGCACACGCGATTGCGTTCGCCACGGTGGCCAAGCCGGTGACGGTGCCCGAACTACGGCCCGACCGGGGCGTGGAGGCTGTGGCGGTGATCGCATGACCACGGCAACACAGATCCACTGTGGACAGTGCCAGGGGTCGGGGGCGCATCCCTGGCGGTGGAACGAGCGGTGCGCGGGGTGTGGCGGCCGGGGCTGCTATGTGGTGATGCCGGAGGCGGCGATCTTGGCGGCCCAGCGCGCGGCGGTGGCCCGGGTGCGGGGTGCGGCATGACGGGCCGGGGTGTGGTGGGGCCGGTGGCGGGCGGTGTGTCTGCCGCCGGTGTCCCGGATCAGGATGCGCAGTTGGTGACCTTGATGCGCTCGCCCGGGTTCCGGGTGTGGCGGCAGCAGGTGAAGGCCACCGGTGGGTGCGCGAAACCGGTGCGCTTGTTCGGGGAATGGGCGCTCGAGAACGCCTCGGGGGCGCGGCTGGAGGAGTACCGGGGTGGGCTGTTGGTGGCCTGCAACAACCGCCGGTCCAGCGTGTGTGAGCCGTGTTCGGCCCGCTATGAGGCCGACGCCTTCCACCTGGTGTGTGCCGGCATGGTCGGGGGCAAAGGGGTGCCGGAGCGGGTGGGGCGTCA
>NZ_BMMK01000108.1 GCF_014645795.1 Longimycelium tulufanense
TGTCGCCGATGTGCCAGGGGCAGAGGGTGATTCTCTGGAGTGGCCTCCAGCGTTGGGTCAGCAGGGCCATGGCGCGTTCGCCGCGGCAGCGGAGGCGGGTGAGGAGGGTGTTGTGGCAGCGGTTGTCGACATCGAGGACGTTGCCGCCTCGGGGGTTCTTGATCGGGGTGTGGACGCCGATCCCAGCACCTTGGTAGCCCTTGTCGGCCAGGGTGGGAAGTCCCTGGGCCGCGGCGTGGTAGAGCGCGCCGAGCGCCTGGTCAACGGCCACGGGCAGGTCCACGAAGGAGCCGGGCGCGACGTCGGAGACCCACAGCGGGAACCCATCGGGGGCGGCCACGAACTGGATGTTGCCCCCGAACTTGTGATGGTTTCCCGAGTACCACAGGTGGTGTCCTTCGTCGGCGCGCGCCGCGACCCGATCGGTGGGCACAAGCTTGCCATCCAGAATCACGTAGGGAGTGTTCTCCCGAAGACAGTCGGCAAGCACGTCCGGCAGTTCCGGTGCTTGCCCAGCGAGAACGTCGATGGCTTCGTGCAGGTAGCGATACGCGGTGGCGATGCTGATGCTGGTGTCACGGGCCAGCTGGGCAACCCGGGTGCCCTCTCGGAACCAGCGCAGCGCCAGCACCGCGTGCCGGAACACCGACAGGGCTCGCCGACCCTTCGGTGTGCGACGTTGCCGCTGGTCAGCGCGCAGCAGGCCGGCCAGGTACCAGGCCAGTTCACGGGGCAGGTCGAGCGTGGCACGATAGGCAATCACGTGGAGCCTCTGGTTCTCTGGGACTTGATCTTCGCAACATCCAGTCCTACCAGGGGCTTCACGCCTGT
>NZ_BMMK01000109.1 GCF_014645795.1 Longimycelium tulufanense
GACACCGCCGGCCGCGCACCGCTCGGTCACCGAGGGGGCCGCCGCGTTCCGCGAGGCCCTGGCCGCGGCCGTGGCCGGCCGGCTCGACCACGCCGACGGGCCGGTGAGCGTGCAACTGTCCGGCGGGCTGGACTCGACCACGCTGGCCTGCCTGGCCGCGCCGGCCCGTCCCTTGCTGCTCACCACCGCCGGCCGCTCCCCCATCGACGACGACCTCCGATGGGCCCGGCGGGTGGCCGAGCATTTCCCCGGCGCCGCGCATCGGGTGGTCAGCGCCGAGGAGGCCCCGGAGTTCTTCGCCGAACCCGATGCGCCGCTGTCCGGGATGGACGAGCCCGCCCCGTTTGCTGCCGGGGCCGCCCGCACCCACTACGCGGCGCGACTGTTGGCCGAGCATGGCACTCGGCTGCATCTCAACGGCCAGGGCGGTGACGAGGTGCTGCTCGCCCCGCTGGCCTACCTCGGCACCGCAGTGCGCGCCGTGCCCCGGCTGGGGTGGCGGCACGTGCGCGGACACGCCGCCCTGAAACACAGTCCAGTGTGGAGGATGGCGTGGGCCGCATGGCGCCGCCAGCCCTACGGCACGTGGCTGCGCTGGGCCGCCGAGCACCTGCACACCGAGCCGCCGGTCGCCGACGCGGTGACCGGGTGGGAGGCCCCGCCCCTGCTGCCCCCGTGGGC
>NZ_BMMK01000110.1 GCF_014645795.1 Longimycelium tulufanense
TACCGGGACGCGATGCACGCCGCCGGGCTCCCTGCCGTCGCCATGCCATTTTTGGACCGGCCAGTGATCGAGGCCGCCCTCGCGGTACACCCGTGGCAGCGCACCGACCCGTGGGCCCCGAAACCGTTGCTGCGGGCCGCATTCGCCGGGACCATCGCCGAACGGCTTCTGAACAGGAGGACCAAGGGGCACTACAACGCCGACATCCTGCACGGTTGGACGATCCACCGCGACCAGCTCGCCACTCTCGCCCGCCGCTCCCTGCTGGCCGAGTACGGACTCATCAACCCCGAGACCCTGCACCAGGCCCTCACCACCCTCGGCCCCCGCGGGCTGCCGCCCGTCTGGCTGACCGAGCTGTACGCGATCGAGCGTTGGCTCCGCGATCTGACCCCACCATTCCCGGAGGCCGCCCACCATGTTGCGCATCCGATGGCCACACCCTGCACGCCGCCCGCCGACGGCGATCAGGCTCGCCCCCGGCGTCTCGACCGCCCCAGTGGATGACGGCCTGACCCTCATCACTGAGGGGACGATCTACCACCTGAACCCGACCGGTGCCGCCATCCTGGCCGCCCTCACCGACGGCGGCATCGAGCACGCGGTCGCCACCCTCACCAGCCGCTAC
>NZ_BMMK01000111.1 GCF_014645795.1 Longimycelium tulufanense
CTGGGCGGTCGTGATGTGGTCGGCAGTGTGGGTGCTGGCATGCGCCCAGCGCAGACCTGCTCGGCGATGGCAGTACCGGGCGTCCGTTGGAGTGATTTTGCTCGGCGTTCTTGGTCAGGTCGGACACCTCCAGGAACACGTTGCGCAGGCCGGCTACTGGGTCGTGAACTCGAACGAGCCACCGTGGATGACCCCGTGGGGTACCGCGTTGGCCGACGGGATGGGCCAGGTGGACGTCTCCAGGCCGGCACTGGGCATGGAGATCCTGCACCTCACCGGAAACTTCATCTTCCTGGCAGGGTTGGTCGGTATCTTCCTCGTCACGCGGCGGGCACTGCGTCTCACCTCTCGCAGGTGGGCGAAGATGGGTGTGTGGATGCAGGGTGTCCACGGTATGGAGCACCTGGTCCTGACACTCTCGATCGCGTTGGGTGCCAAGCAGGCGATTGGTCTGTCCACCTGGTTCGGGCTCCTTGATCCTGGATCCGGATTGTGGACGTACCGGATCTGGTGGCACTTCCTCGCCAACGTTGTGGGTTCGGTGATCTTCGGCGTCGCGCTCTACCACCTGTGGCGGGAACGGAAAGCGGTTGCGGCCACCTACGGAACCCAGGAAGACGCCGCGG
>NZ_BMMK01000112.1 GCF_014645795.1 Longimycelium tulufanense
GGGCTGGGTCGGGATGCCGACGTCTGCCTGGTCGATCCGCGGGACGACTCGGTGACGTTACGCCCCCTGGCCGCGGGCGGCGGCGCGATGTACCCGCCGGTGCGACTGGAACCGGCTGGCCTGGCCTACGACGCCACCATGGCGCCGATGGGTTGCGTCCCGGCCGATCTCGACGAGGACTCCGACATCGACGTCCTCGTCTACTACTGGGGACGCTCCCCGGCGGTGTTCCTCAACACCGGCGGCCCGCGCCCCGAGGGACAGCCCGGGCCGTTCCGCGCTGTCGAGCTGATCGAGCCGATGCAGGTGTGGAACTCCACCAACCTCAACATCGGTGATGTCGACGGTGACGGTCACCTGGATGTGTTGGTGGGGAACTACTTTCCCGATGGGGCCAGGGTGTTGGACACCACGGCCGCCGTCGATTCCCGGATGAGGATGCAGGACTCGATGGGGCTGGCACGCAACGCCGGTGTCAACCGCCTCTTGTTGACCAGGCCGACCGGACAGCCGGACACCAGGCCCGCGCTCACCGACGTCAGCCCCGCGCTGTCGGATGTGGCGGCCCGTTCCTGGACACTCGCGCTGGGCTTGCAGGACCTGACCGGGGACGGCCTCCC
>NZ_BMMK01000113.1 GCF_014645795.1 Longimycelium tulufanense
ATCGCGGGTCTGGCCGTGCATCGGCTGCTCACCGAGTTCGGCGTGCGACCCGACATGGCGGGCGGCCACAGCTATGGCGAGTTGGTCGCACTGTGCGCCGCCGAGGTCTTCGGGGACGAGGACCTCATCACACTGAGTGCGGTCCGGGCGGAGGCGATCCTGGCCGCGGTCGGGGAGCACGGCACCGACCCCGGGACGATGGCTGTGGTGGCCGCGACCCCCGATGAGGTACGAGCTGCGTTGGCCGCGATCCCGGGCGTCGTGATCGCCAATCACAACGGCCCCCGACAGGTGGTCCTTGCCGGGACCACCCCCGCGGTCGACGCCGCACTGGCGGCGCTGGCCGAACGCGGCCACACGACCACCCGCCTCCCGGTCGCGTGCGGGTTCCACAGCCCGCTGGTCGCCGGGGCAGCCGCCCTGCTGGGCACCGAGCTGGCCGGCCGGGACCTGCGTCCGCCCACCTTCCCGGTCTGGTCCAACGCCACGGCCGCCCCGTACGACACCGAGCCCGACCAGCTGCGGGCCCTGCTGGCGCGGCA
>NZ_BMMK01000114.1 GCF_014645795.1 Longimycelium tulufanense
GGCAGTAGCGTCCGCGCATGGCGCAGGAGCTGGATCAGGACGAGCTGATCGATCGCTGGACGCTGGTGGGCGACGCTGTAGAGATCGCCATGGGAAGCCTTGCCGGCCACATATGGCTCGCATGAAGGCTGCGGTCGGTTTGAACAGGCGCTTGCCTCCTGCAGTACTGCCCTCTTCGTCCCCGGTTGAGGCTGGCCGGTGCACATACGTCGGATCGAATGGCACCCGTTGCTCCGGCCAGGTCCGCAAGGACGGGCGCTGCCTGCTGCACCAAGACCCGGTTCGTCCCATGGAGAAGCCATCTAGCGATGTCATGGCCGTTGCCTGCCCGCTCCCGTCCTGCCGAGCCCAGCCGGGACAGCCCTGCCGAAGCCCCGGTGGCTACGTGGAGCGGAAACCGCATGCCCAGCGGCTCATCGTCGCTGCTGATCAACCACCCCTGCGGTGATGGCGAGACCAGAAAGAAGCTGCTGCAGAGGGCAAGTGCCCGGGTCACGGGAGGGCGGCCGAAA